>NZ_CP196369.1:1200000-2160000 GCF_058505085.1 Acetobacter sp. ESL1128
CAGGCCAGTGGTCTTTAGAAGAGAAGCAGAACGATCTGGAAAGGTCGGCCATAGTGGGTGATAGTCCCGTATGCGTAGTGCTTTTAAAGATCCTTGAGTAGGGCGGGGCACGTGAAACCCTGTCTGAACATGGGGGGACCACCCTCCAAGCCTAAATACTCCCTGGTGACCGATAGTGAACAAGTACCGTGAGGGAAAGGTGAAAAGCACCCCGACGAGGGGAGTGAAATAGACCTGAAACCGGATGCCTACAAGCAGTCGGAGCCTCTTATGGGGTGACGGCGTACCTTTTGTATAATGGGTCAGCGAGTTTCTGTTTGCAGCGAGCTTAAGCCGATAGGTGTAGGCGTAGCGAAAGCGAGTCTGAATAGGGCGCATAGTTGCTGGCAGAAGACCCGAAACCGAGTGATCTAGCCATGGCCAGGCTGAAGGTGCGGTAACACGCACTGGAGGGCCGAACCCACGCCTGTTGAAAAAGTCGGGGATGAGCTGTGGCTAGGGGTGAAAGGCCAATCAAACTCGGAGATAGCTGGTTCTCCGCGAAATCTATTGAGGTAGACCGTCAGGTGTTGACCCCGGGGGGTAGAGCACTGGATGGGCTAGGGGGGCCCAAAGCCTTACCAAACCCAACCAAACTCCGAATACCCGGAAGTTTAGCCTGGCAGACAGACAGTGGGTGCTAAGGTCCATTGTCGAGAGGGAAACAGCCCAGACCACCAGCTAAGGCCCCTAAATCGTGGCTAAGTGGGAAAGGATGTGGGGATTCCATAACAACCAGGAGGTTGGCTTAGAAGCAGCCATCCTTTAAAGAAAGCGTAATAGCTCACTGGTCTAATAGAAACCCTGCGCCGAAAATGTAACGGGGCTCAAGCCACGTGCCGAAGCTGTGGGTGCATACTATGTATGCGCGGTAGCGGAGCGTTCCGTAGGTCTGTGAAGGAAGCGGGGTGACCCCTTCTGGAGATATCGGAAGTGCGAATGCTGACATGAGTAGCGACAAACAGTGCGAGAAACACTGTCGCCGAAAGTCCAAGGGTTCCTGCGCAAGGTTAATCCACGCAGGGTTAGTCGGCCCCTAAGGCGAGGGCGAAAGCCGTAGTCGATGGGAATCAGGTGAATATTCCTGAACCTGCCAGAAGTGACGAATGCGATATGTTGTTGGTCCTTAACGGATTGGACCGGCTTTTGGAGCATTCCAGGAAATAGCTCTGGCGTATAGACCGTACCCTAAACCGACACAGGTGGACTGGTAGAGCATACCAAGGCGCTTGAGAGAACGATGCTGAAGGAACTAGGCAAATTACTCGTGTAACTTCGGGATAAGCGAGACCCACATTTGGGCAACCATTTGTGGGTGGCACAGACCAGGGGGTAGCGACTGTTTAGTAAAAACACAGGACTCTGCGAAGTCGAAAGACGACGTATAGGGTCTGACGCCTGCCCGGTGCCGGAAGGTTAAGAGGAGGTGTGAGAGCACTGAATTGAAGCCCCGGTAAACGGCGGCCGTAACTATAACGGTCCTAAGGTAGCGAAATTCCTTGTCGGGTAAGTTCCGACCTGCACGAATGGCGTAACGACTTCCCCGCTGTCTCCAGCATCGGCTCAGCGAAATTGAATTCCCCGTGAAGATGCGGGGTATCCGCGGTCAGACGGAAAGACCCTATGAACCTTTACTGTAGCTTTACAGTGGCATCAGAGACATTCTGTGTAGGATAGGTGGGAGGCTTTGAAGCAGGGGCGCCAGTTCCTGTGGAGCCATCCTTGAAATACCACCCTGAATTTTTCTGATGTCTAACCGCGGCCAGTAAGCCTGGTCCGGGACCCTGTATGGTGGGCAGTTTGACTGGGGCGGTCGCCTCCCAAAGTGTAACGGAGGCGCGCGATGGTGGGCTCAGGCCGGTCGGAAACCGGCTGTTGAGTGCAATGGCATAAGCCCGCCTGACTGCGAGAGTGACAGCTCGAGCAGAGACGAAAGTCGGCCATAGTGATCCGGTGGTCCCGCGTGGAAGGGCCATCGCTCAACGGATAAAAGGTACTCTAGGGATAACAGGCTGATCTCCCCCAAGAGTCCACATCGACGGGGAGGTTTGGCACCTCGATGTCGGCTCATCACATCCTGGGGCTGGAGCAGGTCCCAAGGGTTCGGCTGTTCGCCGATTAAAGTGGTACGTGAGCTGGGTTTAGAACGTCGTGAGACAGTTCGGTCCCTATCTGCCGTGGATGTTGGAGATTTGAGAGGATTTGTCCCTAGTACGAGAGGACCGGGATGAACATACCTCTGGTGCACCGGTTGTCGCGCCAGCGGCACAGCCGGGTAGCTAAGTATGGACGGGATAACCGCTGAAAGCATCTAAGCGGGAAACCCACCTCAAAACTAGATCTCCCTGAGGGTCGTGGTAGACCACCACGTTAATAGGCCAGATGTGAAAGCGTGGTAACACGTGCAGCTAACTGGTCCTAATCACCCAATAGGCTCACTCTCACACTATCCTTACGGATAGCCCGTGCACAGAAATCATCCATAACCACGTCACACGCAAAACACCAAAACGCACCAACCGCATCCACACACCCTTATAGGGTAGTCTGGATGACCTGGTGGCCATGGCGGGGAGAGTTCCACCCGATCCCATCCCGAACTCGGCCGTGAAAACCCCCAGCGCCTATGATACTGCGGCTTAAGCCGCGGGAAAGTCGGTCGCCGCCAGGTCTTCCAGTCTACCCTCACAAAACTAAGCCAAAACAAAATCAGCACTCTCTCAACCGCGGGGTGGAGCAGCCCGGTAGCTCGTCAGGCTCATAACCTGAAGGCCGCAGGTTCAAATCCTGCCCCCGCAACCATCTGAACTTGCGATGCGAACGCATCACGAACCCCAGTCCCGAAACGGGCTGGGGTTTTCGTTTGTCCGCTGCCCGACGCCATCGTCAGGATGCCGGCAAGATCGCCCTGGACATCGATCTGTAAACCCTTGTCGGATGGCGTGAGGATGATCGCCTCGATCAGCGAGCGGATCACCTCGGCCGCCTCCTGACGTTTCTCGTCCAGCTCGGAATGCAGCATGTCGTGCAGGCGCGCGAGTTGCCGGTGGTAGAACTCCGCCATCTGGGGATGGAGCAGGGGCGGCGGCGCTTCGGCGGTGGTGAGGAACTCCTTGAGTTCCGCCTTGCGGGCTTCGAGCTTCGATCCGCGTTCTTTGACCGTTTCGATCGAGATCGCTTCCGAAAGGTAGAGGTCCATCAGGCGCTGGATATCGCGCTCGACCCGCTTCAGTTCTGATTCCGCTGCGCCGATGTCGGCTGACGCCTCCATGCGCAGGCGGTTCATCTCGTCCGTGAACGCGGTGCAGAACTCGGCGAACAGGTCCGGGTCCATGAGGTGGTGACGCAGGGCGTCGAGGACGCGTCGTTCCAGTTCCTCGCGGCGGATATTGGTCCGGTTGCCGCAGGTGCCTTTGTTACGTGCCGTCGAGCAGCCGAGTAATGTGCCGGAGATCATGGAATAGCCGCCTCCGCAACAGCCGCATTTGCTCAGGCCGGAGAAGAGATAGCGTGGGCGGCGTTTCTCTCGGAAATGGTCGGGTGATGATGTGTCGCTTGTGTTCCGGCTGGCGCTGACGCTGGCCTGCCGCGCCTTGACCGCGTCCCACAGATCCTGATCGACGATCCGCAGTTCCGGCACATCCTGGATCACCCATTCGGTTTCCGGGTTGGGGCGGGCCTGGCGTTTGCCCGTATCAGGATCCTTGATGAAGCGCTGGCGGTTCCACACCAATTTTCCGATATACATCTCGTTATTAAGGATGCCGGTGCCGCGCGCCCGGTTGCCGGTGATGGTCGAGAAGCCCCACGCACCACTGCCCGGTGCCGGGATGCCTTCGTCGTTGAGACGGAAGGCGATGGCGCGCGGCCCCAGTCCGGCCGCGAAGTCGCGGAAGATGCGACGGACCACCTCGGCCTCCACCACGTTGATGCTCCGGTCTCCCCGGATCGGCTCCCCATTGGCGTCGAGCCTGCGCACTACGTCGTAGCCGTAGGCGTTACCGCCGCCGGACTTGCCCAGTTCCACGCGCCCCCGCAAACCGCGATGGGTCTTCTCGGCCAGGTCTTTCAGGAACAGGGCGTTCATCGTGCCCTTGAGGCCGACGTGAAGGTGGGACACCTCGCCCTCGGAGAGGGTGACGATCCGCACGCCGGCATAGTTCATGCGCTTGAAGACGCCGGCGATATCTTCCTGGTCGCGGGACAGGCGGTCCATCGCTTCGGCCAGCACGATCGCAAAACGCCCGCGCTGTGCATCGGCGATCAGCGCCTGGATGCCAGGCCGCATTAAAGACGCGCCCGAAATGGCGTGGTCTGTATAGTCCTCGACGATGCTCCAGCCCTGTTTCTCCGCGTGGGTGCGGCAGACCCGAAGCTGATCGGCGATCGAGGCGTCGCGCTGGTTGTCGGAGGAATAGCGGGCGTAGAGCGCGACCTTCATGACGAGGCTTCCCTTACGGTCCGGAGCGGCGGCGCTGCTCCTGTTGCTGAGACCGGAACCAGTCCCGTGCCGCGCGGCTTGCCATGAGGCGGACCAGCGCAATCAGGCGCGGGTCGGGGGCATTGGGGCGGATGACAAGCCGTAATTCGGGCTCGGGCGGCCGATACGCCGGGGCAATGGACTGGCTGGGTTTGTCCGTCATCGTGGCTCTCTTCCGCGCATATGGCAAGGAAAACAGAGACACGATCCAGACAGATGATTGTTATTTCAATGAAAAATGGTAATACGGGAGGGCGTACCCGAGCGTGCTCCAGCGTGCGGAATCGTAGTCATGGGTAGTCCCGGATAGACGCGCGTCGCACAAATACTGGTGTATGGCGGCGTTACGAAAGGGAAGGGGGAGTCATGAACGATATGGGAAAGCCGTGCTTTCGGCGGTAAGGACTTGCTACCGATTCTGTGTCCGCAGCCACGATGGCTGGCTCCATGTCATGTCGGCTATCGTCCGCATCTCAGACATATGGTGCCCCCAATGGCTTTCCGCTTAGCGGACAAGAGTGGTTGCGGAAGGGTTAAGCAACGCAGCAAGCGCTCTTGTTCTAATGTTCCTGTGTGACTAACATCAGCCTACAATCACTTTTTTTGGTATTAGAACGAAGAAACGATATAATACTCTACAAAACCTGTGGGGACTTTTGTCTATCGACGACGATATTTGGAGCCAAGCGCCTAGCTTAAGTTTCGAGAACGAAGCTGCGGTTGAGACCCGCCTCGTCGTGCCGTTACTGCGTGCCCTTGGCCATAACGAGACGGACCATATAGTTCCCAAGTACCCAGTGATTTTCCAAGAGGGGCGGAAAGGGCGCAGGCCTGAAGCAGACTTCATCGTGTTTGCCGAGCGACCGCACTCGCGCGCCACTTCCCTCATAACCGTAGAAGCGAAGCATCCGAACGAAGAGCTTTCGGGAGGAAAGGAGCAGGGCGAATCATATGCCGCCAACATCCGCACGCCGCTCCTGATTATTACGAACGGGCGATGTATCCAAATCTGGCAATACCAGCCGACTTACGAGAGTGAACTAGTCCTAAACTGCTCGGTCACCGAACTCCCAGCACTGCGGGGTAAGATCGAAGCGCTTCTAGCTAGGGAGGCAGTCCTCGCTCACATACGAACGATGAGGCACAAGTCTTTCGGGGTTTGGGCCCGAGATCTCGGGGCATATGAGCGGGCGGAGTTCGAAAGAGGGGACGGTGCTGGAATCGCGATTTCGCGGAGGTTGAAGAACATGGATTCGGGTTCGTGCGAATTCGCCTCGACTGATCTTCTGACAAACTACCCCGATGGTGCAGCGCTCTTCGCAGCGTCAGGCTACGGTAAGACGACCTTAGCACGTGAATTGCGTCGACAAGCCTTGGAAAGGCGATGGTCCGGCGAGAGCAGCAAACTTCCAGTTGAGGTTTTTCTGCCTGATCTGGTGTCCCACCGAGAGAGCCTGGAAATCTTCCTTTATACAAGGGTGGCCGCGCACTGCCCTCAAATTAGCCTTTCCGCGTTCAGGGATTGCTTGCGCGAAGATGGGATTGTTCTCCTTGCAGATGGCTTTGACCGCGTCCCAGCCGAGCATCAGTCAGTTACCGAAAGCGCGCTTATCACATTTCGACGTGATTTCCCAAAGACACAGCTTTTTTTATTCACACGCGCGATTTCGCGCCCAGAGCGTTTGGCGCTGTCCAGCGTGGAACTTCTAGAGCTGAATGGAGACGAGCAACATGCTTTAGTCGAGCGCTTCTTGCTTGCAGAGAAGCGCACCGGCGCGTCGTTCTGGTATCGTGCATCGAGTATGCTGCGGGAGCTGTGTAGCCACCCACTTATTCTGCAACTGACCCTTCTGCTTTACAAGGAACAAGGTCAGCTACCGAGCCAAATTGAACCCCTGTTTCAGGCTTGGCTCGACCGCTTACTGCCGAGATCACTTCCACTTGCGCGCCGGACAGAACTTAAGAGATTGCTAACCTCTTTCGCGAACGCGACCGTCAACGGGCCACTTTCAGAAGATGCTGCGGTCGAACTCGTTCGGAGTGAGGGTTTCTCAGACAGTCTCTTGCAATCACTTCTCGACGCTGACGCCCTGACACAGAGAGGGGCGACGGTGGAACTCCAACACGAAGCGCTAGCCGATTACCTTCGGGCCCTTGATATAGTTAAACATACATTAGCCGATGTGACATTAAGACTAAAAAAGCTTCCTTTACTAGAAGGATCGCAACTGCCCGCTCTTCTGATGGCGGTCGCCAAGAGCGCAGAAATGCAGCACCTTATATGGAGAGAAGTTGTATCCGCCGACATCACTGCGGCAATGGGAGCATTACGGTATCGTGCGGACCTCACTCCGGATTCCAACGCGGCCGATCCTGCGGGACTCTCTCGAGACTGCCTTTCTGAAATCTTGCAAGGGATAGAGCTGCCTTTAGAGGTTTACGTCCCTCGTCTGGCGTCCCGGATCCAGTTTGATCTCGTGGGATCTGATACACAACGCTTGGGCATCATTGGAACCATTGAACCGAAGAGTGGCCATTTAAGCTATTCGTTTGTAGCATGTGGTCAAGGCGAAGACCAAGTTAAGGTTGGTCAAGCCGTTAATGCCAACTCTAGCTACGGTATGCATCTTACCGCAATGGGGTTAAGGCTCGACAGTGGCCGCCTCATTGGCATGAGCCACATTCGGGATGGTCTACTCACATTGGTAAAGGGGCGTCGCCTCGACGGCGGCATTGTTTGGGCGGAGGAAAGGACCCTCGGTCGATTGCGGCATCTCGTTCGCAATTATGACTTCCCCTACATTTCAGGAATGAGTCTTGAGCAAGCAAGAGATCTTCTTATCCAGAGTGCTGGAAGTTGGGTTGCGCCTGGCGCATTTCGAGCGGGTCAAACATTTGCAATTGACGACCTCGTGGCCGAGATCGAGTTTTTAATCACGGAAGGGCGAACGCACCTTAATCCCTGGTGGGGCACATGCGACGCTTTTGATTTGGGTAATCCAGAGGGCCGAACTCGACTGAGCGAACTTCTGGATACGTATTACCGGCGAATGCAGCTCGCGTACAGAGAAATTGTGGAAACCAGTTTCCCGCTACTTGCGTACAAACTTCCACTTTACCAAGTCATGCCGGTTCGGTACGAAATTGAGATCGAATCTCATAACCGGCGAGGTTATCCGTCCCAAACGCTTCATTGGCGGTGGATGCCTGTGGACACGTTTGACCAGATCGGTGCCACAGTTACCTTTCCCTCAAAAATATCTGACATGCGGTCGGCAGTTGCATTGAACGATTATCTACAACGCATCGACGAGGAACTCGCCCGATTAGGACGGCATGTTTCTAATCTGCGATACACGTGCGGAGAGGAGAGGCTCCCTAATTTTGTCCATGGCTTTTCAACATTCGGTGCAGCGGTGGATGAGACATTGGTTGTGCATGCTACCTCCGCTCAAATTGAAGAGGATCTGAAATTTTTATTTAGTGAATTACCCACGAGCGACCAAGAAGCTCTGGACCGTATCGGGATTGGAGGTGACTTACTCTTTTGAGTATGTCTATCAGAAAACAGATATACAGATTTTCTAGCTAAAAAGGGGCCAGACAGGCGGCAGACGCCTTCATACCAACCGTTCAGTCAGACGTCGTAGCTTCACGAGTTCCGCAATGGTGTCAGACGGGCGAAGACGTTGTCTCGCCATTCCTCAATTTTTGGAAGGAGGTGCGATAGTTCCGGCGCCTGCCCCTCCAACAAGACGGCTAACAGATTGGAGCAGGTATATTCTGCCCAAGGTGTGATTGCCTCGATCTGTTTAAGCGTTTTCAGGGCACTTCCCCTCAAATCAGCGTAGTCCGATTTGTTGATCGTCTCAATCCATTCTTCTATGTGCTTCCAGTAGTTCGCCCCCGCGTTGATCGCGGTGGCCAGCGACAATCCGCTTTTCGTCATTGGCGGTGCGTCAAACGCTTCCGCCATCCTGATACCGAGTCCTGTTCGCGTCGCCGTTATGTAGCGTTGGATGGCCACAAAGCCGTGTCCGATAAAGTATTCGGCACTGTCGCAGAGGCCATCCGTCTCGGGGTCCTGAGACGCAGCAATAGCCGCATTAAGTCGGGTCAGCTCAAGGTCGAGAAGGCGCAAATGTCTCCCGAGTAGAGAAAAATCCCCGTCGGCATAGCCGTCATCACTCTTAATAATCGTCGTAATGCTCATAACCGACCTCGGCCCGATATGCAGCCTCTCGTTCAGCCTTCAGTTGCTCTAGTGAAACGTCGATTTTATTAAAGTCGATGCTATACATTGGTAGTTGCCAGAGGTTGTAAAATGCGTGAACGTGACTTTCATTAGCCTGTTCTGTGACAAGTCCCTCCTTGTCCAGCCGTGCTGCAAGTCGGTGAGTCAGATTGCGCGCTTCCGAGTACCCTTGACTGTCGACAAAATTGACCGCCCTCCAAACGTCAGCCGTCGCCTGCACCCCCGCGCGCGAGAACAAGCCGAGGGCGCTGAGCGCCTCTGTCAGCAGCAAGGATATAGGTTTCGTCCCTATCATTACTTCTGACCATTGATGTGGATCACTCCATTGCGGCTTTCCGTCCTCGTAAACCTCTATGTCCGCATACATCGCGCTTTCGCGGCTGTAGAGCGCCCAATTTGGCATTATGTACTCGTTCATTCTCCCTTCGAGATAATGCCTCTGACGCTTCGTATCGACATATTCCTGTAGCTGGGTGACATTGACAGGCTTCCAGCTTTGGGCCTCGGCGTAGATCAGACGCGCAAGATGATCATAAAAGACCTTCTTGACGATGCGCCCAATCCGGCTGCTCAAGTGAGTAGATGGGCATCGCACTAAGTCGAGCAAAATGAGCGTCTTGGCCGCCTCTTCCTCCGCAAAGCATTCCAACACGCGAGCCTCACGCGGGGACCGATCAAGTTGGCGAGAAGCGTTCCAAAAACCTTGAGCGCTTTTGAGGATGATAGGCAAGCCTTCCGCGATGAAGTCGAGCCGTGCACTATATGACATCGTGCATAGGGCATGGGCTTGCCGATTACCATAAGAAGCTTTGATCATCGTAGGACCATATCAGGTTACAGAACTTCCACGTAACCTATTGCGCGCCTTTATGAATGCGCCGTGGAGCACCGGGGTAGTTAAATTGCGGACGTTCTTCTTTTCTGATCCTTCAAGTGAAAAGCGAGCAGATTACATTTCAGGACGTTGCTTTCTGTATCGAAGATGGATCGATCTGAGGCAGCGCGGTGGGTAAAATACGCTGGTGATAGGTTTCCGACATGAAGTCGATGAAGGCCGCGGCCGCGCTGACTGCGAGGCGAGCGTGCCGTGGCTCTAGACCTCGGTGCTTGCCGTCGCGACCATGGCCAGAACCGTAGAGGCTGCGAATTTCGGCCAAATATTGGGTGATTGTTGTCAAATTACGAAGTAGAAGACGGATCGTCTCGGCCCCCTTGGCTTCTTCCGAGATACCTTCCGGAACGAGTCGTAGCTCTTTTGTGAGAAGTTTTGTGAGTTCGGGTAAGCTCGCGGTCTTGGTGAATGGAACTTGCTGTCGAGTAAGGATCGACTTACAGCAGCTTTCAACCAAGTCTTTTGCAGTGCCTATAGCTAATGCTGGGTCAGCTTCGAACGCCACAACAAGACGTTCAATCTCTTTCTGCATCCAGCCTGCGTCAAGGGCATCGGCGACAGTTCTGGCACGGGAGACTGCTAATTGTCCCGCAAGCCCGGCTCTACGAGCAACGAAGAGCGGCCTACTTGCGATGCGTTCCTCCTCGACCAAGGACCAACCGTCCTGTCGGAGTTGGTCATTATATTGTGTAATTAGCCTTATCGACGCATCCTTGTCAGGTCGGACGACCGGATGGACAGTTTCGCAAAGGAAGCGCAAAAATACATCATCCGGGCCGCCTTGAAGACCTAAACGCACATCGTCATAGATCCAATTCTCGGACCAATCACAGTTGTTAACGCGATGCTGATAGATGTCGCCAGCCGCGTCTTTGTATCGGGAGTCGTAGGACGGCAACGCCTGTAGATCATAGATGCGTGCGAGGAAATCGACTTCGTCGAGGTTACCGCACCATCTGACTTTCTCAATCCGGAGGCCGTCGATAATGTTCAGCCGGGTTTGTCGTCTAATTCGAACACTGGGCTTAGCGGCAGCACCCGGCTCAGCAAGGCGTGGGACGATCTTGGCCCTATACCAATCTTCGCTATAGGGCTCCAGAACGGCTTTAAGGCGCTGGGTGATTTGCTCCTCGACGCCAGTCTTAGCGGCGCCAAGGAGCGCGTAGTCGGCAGCATCGATGGCAAGGTAAACAGTCCACGACTCGGTCCCACCGTTCCAGTTGTCGAACCCGGTCCGCTCAATGCGCGGCGCGGCCGAGCGCAACAGATCCGCGGCTTGGTTCATTCGTTCGGCGGCAAGCAGTTCTTCGACCGTTGCGAGATAACGGGCGGGGCTCTCAATCAAATCTTGCATATATCAAGTCTAAAGCATCGCGCTTTGAGTTTAAAGGAAATAGTATCTCATTGAATTCACTTCAATTTATATATCTTTTGGCCCCAGACCTAGCTGGTAGAAAAGGCCCTTACGCCGATGTCCGATATCTAACTCATTTGCCATACAGCGGACAATCTGCTCACCCCCCATAGCAGCCAACCCGAAACATAGAGTGTCGAAAAAAGCTAATGGCTCCGCCCTCGCGCCGACAAGGGTGCGCGTCAGCGCGCTGACGCCGTCCGATGGGGTGTCCCCGATCTTCCTGCGCTACGCTCCGTGCAGACCGGGAGATACACCGCGCACATCTTCCAGCGTCAGAGACGGAGTATTGGACATCGTCTTGCTTCCTCCATGACACCGCTCGAAGCGAAAGAGACGATGCTCTGCTGTTCTGTTTTGCGCTGGCAAACAGCGTGACGGCGCTGTCAGCGTCTTATGCTCTTACAGTGGCGGCAAGGATCATTGCTGGTCTTGCAGCGGGCGTTGCATGGCCTGTCGTGATCGGGTTCGCAGTCAGGATCAGCGACGGCAGGAATGTCGGGCGGGCCGTTGCAATGACGCTTGTGGGGAGCACGGTTGCGATGGTCGCGGGCTTGCCTCTCGGGACCATGATGGGGGGAGTATTGGGCTGGCGTGTCAGTTACGCGTTGCTGTCGGCTGTGGCGCTCGGCATTGTCGCATGGGTGCTGGCTATTCTTCCGTCTGTGTCCGGTCTGGAGGAAGAGCAGGCGTCTTCCATAAAACATGTCGCACGTATTCCGGGAATGCGGCAGGTGTTGCTGGTGACGCTGTTGGGCATCATCGCGCATTATGCTCTTTACACCTATATCGCACCTTTTGCCGGAATGCTGAGTTTGACGCATGGAACGACCGAGCCTGACCGCCGGCTTTCTCAATGTCAGCCACGATCTGCTTCAGCTGGCTTTCCCGGCGCGCACCGAGGACAACTTTTGCCCCCTTTGCTGCCAGTAACTTTGCCGCTGCTTCGCCAATCCCTGAGGAAGCGCCCGTGATGAGGACGACTTTATCTTTAACCATTTATGGTAACCCAAATGCGACGCCTGTGCTGATCCTTGCCGTGACACCGGGCATGCAATCCATGTCCCACCTGTATGATCTGGTGGTGACATCGGCGACAGCCAGCACCACAACCTCAACCGGTGCGACGGCATTCAGGAACCAGATTGCCAATTCTCTGGCGGGCGGGGCGAATGCTTCAACCGGTTCGGCTGTAGCGACCGGGGCGGAAACGCTGGTGCCACTGTCCGTCGTGGCTCGCATTGCCCCCAGTCTCGACCCGGTGGCGGTCACCCATATCGGCTATGCCAGTTCCGCCTCGCTGGCGCTGGAGCTGGCTCCCGGCGTCAGCCTGTCACAGGCACAATCCGTTATCGATCAGGAATGGCGAAATCTGCATCTGCCGGAGACCATAAACGGTGAACTGCAGAGTGATGAGGGTGACGTCGGCAAAAGCACCCATGACAGCGAGATCCTGATCGTCGGCGCTGTGCTGGCCGTCTATCTGACATTGGGCATGCTGTATGAAAGCATGTGGCACCCGCTGACCATTCTCTCCACCATTCCCTCGGCCGGGATCGGGGCGGTGATGGCACTGAACCTGTTCGGCCTGCCGTTCTCGGGCATGGCGGTCATTGCCATGCTGCTGCTGACCGGCATCTCGCTCAAGAACGCCATCCTGCTGGTGGATTTCGCCATCCACGCCGAGCGCGAACGCGGTATGACGCCACGGGACGCCATCCGCGAGGCGTGTCTGCTGCGTCTGCGCCCGATTGTCATGACCACCTTTGCCGCCGCTCTTGGCGCACTGCCTCTGGTGCTGATGGGCGGCTATGGCATGGAACTGCGCTAGCCGCTGGGCATTGCGCTGATCGGTGGCCTGCTCGTCAGCCAGGTCCAGACCATGTTCACGACCCCGGCTCTCTATCTGCTGGTGGGGCGATTGTCGCGGGAGAAACATGGTAAAAGCGTTTGATGGCAGTAAGGCGGGGATTTGAGACAGTCCGGTATTGGGCAGGCAGCATGAGACAGCCGACATCCTTACAACCAGATTGCTTCGCGCCTCAAGATTCCCTGCATCCAATAGGCGAGCCTGAAAGCCGCCATCGTCCATATATTGCGTAAGAAGGCAGACTATCACTACAGTAACTTCGGTTATCCATCTTGCGCTATGAATATTTATAAATCAGTAAAGATCATACAGGGAAGCAGAGCGTTCAAATGAAAATACTTAATATCTCCGATACACTCCCAGGAGACATAATTCTTTCGTCATCGAAGACACCTTCTTCGTTTGCTATCCGAACGCTCACAGGTAATTTAAAAGCATCACACGCCTTGATAGTTATAAATCCAGTAATATGGTTCGAGGCAGTAAAGCCAAATATTCGATACAAAATCATTGAACCCGTAATGGCAAGAGGTCAGTGTGGAGTTTTTATTGGATCACACCCCGGTAATGGTGAAAAATATTATGTATATAGATCAAGGAGTATTAATGGAACGTCAAAATATATTGATTTTGACGAAATTGCTCTAAATCTAATAAGGATGTTATCGATTTTTTACCTGCTCAATTACGCGGAACCAGAGCATTTTTTACCTCTTCTCAAATGGGGAATAGGCAATTTAAGCCCAATTAGAGCACTCGCTGAAGCGGCTCGACAATCTAAGACATCAGAATTCGATGGTGTTTTCTGTTCTTGGCTCGTGGCTCTCTGTTACGAGAATTTAGGCTTAGATTTTTTTCGAGAAGCCCCGCAGACTATCAGTCCTGCGACTATTGCGCGATCCGTTGAATTTGAATGTATCGGGGAATGTCAAAATAACGCTACCGTGCTCAATACAAACGAAAATATGAAAAGACTATTGCGCATTACGAGTGACGCACGCAATACACTGGCACATATCGATAGACACATGAGCTCAGTGAAGGATACCATTTCTTCTCTTCACAGTATTTTGTCGCATAGTTCCGATCAAACACTGACATATAATTTTAACAATGAATATAATTCTTTTCAACACGAATTATCATATAGTAATCTTATGAGAGCCCATTTTGACAATATAAAAGATTTCACAAGAAAAATGATCGAGCAGATATACCCGGAAAGCTACGAATGTATCTACAATACGCTCGGTTACGTTCCGAATCATTACAAATTTGATCGTAGAAAATGGAATGCATATTAATAGGTTTTTATGTATGCGCTCCAGCACCCAGATAATGTTTTATTGCGCTCGAGATGATGTGGGTGCTGGTGACTGTTATTGGATCGACCAATTTTTACTTTTTTATTTATGGATTGTTTTCGAAAACTAAATTCTTACCTAAGTGTCCAGAATGAAGACGATTGGTGATGTGTTGCTGGTGATTGGGCGCAAGTTGCGCTATCCTTAGATAATGGCTCTCGTACAAAACCCAATCTTATTTTCAACTTACTTCGACGTACCGGCGCAAACGATAACGGCTGCCGGTCTTATCGATCCTTTCCTCAATGTCGATGTGCCGCTCTTTATCGACCCAGTGCTGCTCGAAAAATCCAGTAATACTACGATTGCCACGTCGGCCATTAACCGTTTCCGCCGCCATTTCGAGGTGCTGGTCCGAATGCTGGCGATCTCAGGGGCCGAGAACGATGCCGCATGGAAGGGCGCTCGCCGCCAACTCGACCTGAGCGAGCCGCCTGAAAACGGCCTAGGCTATGGAGGAAGTGGACGCTCAGGTAGTTCACGCCCTCAGTACATCTGTGAGGCAATCCTGCGTACGAGCAAAGAAATCATCACGCTTGGCGCAAGAGACCCTGAGATGATCTCTTTAATGGGATTCTTCGAGGAAGATGTCGGGCCAGACACTATCAGCGACCTAACTACCACCGTCATCATGAATGACCTCGCCGCGATCACTGAAGCTTTCTGTCAGGCGAACGGGGTGCCGTTGTTCGAAACCGACATGGGCCATAAGCTGCCCCGGTTCAAAACGTTGTCCGGCCGCACAATCTCGATCGTGCTGGTGCCCGAAGACATTGTGCGCGAACTGCCGATTGCCAATGATTGGTCGGATATCGAGCGAGCCGCGATGGAGAATGCGCGCATCCGCGACCGGGTCAATAAATTTCTCGGCGGTATCATCCGGCCGACAGTTGTCGACCGTAAGCAGGCGCTGCGGAACGCGGCACTAGAATCACCGGAGGAATTCGACTTCTTCTTGGCAGCCGTGAAGGCAAATGTCAGCAACTACGATTCCAATTTAGACGCGCTCGGTTACTACCGGCTAAAGGGGATCGTTGCGGACGGGTTCCCAGGGCTGAAGCAGGCATCGGCCTACGACCTGAAGCTCGGACCTAACGAAATTATGCGAGTGGTCAAGGACACGGTTGCGCAGTTCAAGCGGCACGTGGAGGCAGGAAACCTGTGGGAAGAGCTTTGGCTAGGTGATAAGCCGAAAAAGGAGCGCGCTTCTCAGCTCATCTATTACGCGATCGCTGATGCTTTCTGTAAGGCGAACGACCTCGACATTTCGCCTGAGGCGAATATGGGCGGCGGACCGATCGACTTCAAATTCTCGAGCGGTTATTCGGCCCGTGTACTGGTGGAAATGAAGCGATCCGGCGGCACGGTTGTACATGGCTATGAGAAGCAGCTTGAGTTCTACAAGGTTGCTTCGCAGACCGAATTTGCCCTGTTTGTCATCATAGATTACGGCGATCTTGGTACGAAGCTAAGTGAAATCAAACGCATACGGAATGCACGTCTAGATGCGGGCGAGCGGGCGTCCGAAATCATTGTAATAGATGCTCAGCGAAAGGCGTCGGCAAGCAAGCGGCACTAAAGCCCGCAACGATCTTCCGAAGCTAGAAGCAGGCATGCTCGTGTCCACTTTTGGGTCAGATCTTTAATGCTTTCGATGTCCGATAAGAAGGCGAGTAACGCCTGTCTGCTTCATATTCCTTGAGCGGACAGGCAGTTCAGAAGGAGATAGCGGTCGGTCTGCTTTAGGGGCAGTGCAACCAGTTGCAGACCTATCTAACAATCCCGGTGCGGTTTACTCTATTGGCGAACTCTTTTCGGATTATAGCCAAGAGCCCCCAAATCACGCAGAGAAAGTCGAGCAGCCAGCCATGACATTGAAAAAGAAATCTCTTCTTTCATGCCGGATGCCTTACTATCCCGGCCATTATCATGACGTCCCAAGCATCATCTAGGACGTTCCGTAAAGCGTCGGACGGCTGTCAATGATATTCTTGTCGGCTCCAACCATCGTTGGGCGAATCCACAGCAACCTGCTTTCTGCCAGCGCCTTCCCAAACCGTTGATTCCGCCAGTGTCCTCGGCGCCAGTGACCAACGGCTGTCCCGCCGAGCGTCTTTCGCTTCTCGAATGACGTTCGATAGCCGCAGAAATTGATCCAGCGGCAACCGTCCTGACGTGCTCGCGCTTCTGCCATTTTTCTGGCTTTGCCCTTGGCCTGCCCGACTTTTTCATGGACACGCGGATCGTTTAGTCGTTTTTCCTGAGCGCGCTCGGGATAATTCAAGTAGCAGACGAGGTTGAACACCAGTCTCGTGACCTCCTTCAGCACCGTCGGATCGGAAATCACGTTGCGAAGATCGTCAGGATGCCCGTCTTCTTCTCTAAAGGTATCCATTGGAATCGCCGATCGACGACCGCGTTCGATGCCATCTCCAACCGTATTGCGGTGCGAGACAAAATCGTAGTGCGCACGGAGCGTTGGCTGGCCCAAAAGATCGGTCAATGAAAGTGACGCCGGAGCATGATTACGCCGACGGAACGTGAAATCCACCGTGAACATCAAGTATGAGCACCACTCACCCGAACCGCGGATATCCACCTTTTCTGCGATTTCATCCATCACCGCATCGGGATCTAGCAGGTATCGGTCGTAAAGCTGTTGGGCAGCCGTATTTTCGGCCAATAGCTTCGCAATATAACTGTCAAAGCTTGCAAAACTTTCTGAGTCGTCCTTACGCAGACTCTCCAGAGCGCCTGGTATTCGCTCAAGATCCGCCCATTGCTTCCTCTGCTCAGCGATCAGTTCGTTCGGAGGACGGGGCTTCATCCGGAGAGAGTCAACCAGGCAAATTTCAGCCGTGACATAGAATCCATCGATGACCCAGTCGCGATTGTAGTCGGGCAAAAAATGTCCCGGCGCAAGAGCGACATAGAACGTGTCGTATGGCATCCGCAGATTCTGGATGGGTAACTCATCCACGTCCGTATCGGCCAGCATTGCCAACAGGTCGGGCGCAAACTCGAATATTTGTTGACCATCGTGGCGCCAGTTTCGGAGCACCGAGCGCCAATTCTCTTCACGCAGGATAACCTCCCAGGCGGTTCTTTCCGGCACACCTTGAGGGAAATCGGCAAGAAAGGCATCTTCGTGAGGCGCCACCACCTGTCGGTAATAGTTTTCCCGCTCTGCGTCGGTACCGTCCGGCCTATTACTATCGACTGCCCAATAAGCATCGAGCCGAGGTTGTAAACCGCGCAATTCAGTTTCATGACGCCAAGCGTGCAACTGAGATAGCCTCACGGCCGGATTCTTCAAAATCGCCCCCAACAAAGATAGATTTAGCTCACTGCCGGTCTGCACTCATACCCAATAACAAATGTTCATCTTAATCGGAAATCGAGACGATACATCGCCTAAACTCTGCTAGAAAAACGATCGTATGCAGTAACACGAACAGTTTTTATATCTGCTTTGTATCGATATATTTCACGTAGAAGATAGGATATTTCTGCATCCTTTTCAGCGTCAGCAACATCGAAATACCAAGACCGGGGCTTGCCATTATCTTCGCCGTTCCAACGATATCCCCGAGCCTTCAGGAGATCTTTGAATTCGAACGGCGAATTTTCGGCCCAGATCCGCCAGGTTGGCAGGCGTGCACGATCCAGCAGCCTGACAAGAGCCGGAACGTGCATTCTCGGCAGTTCTTGCGCAAGGATTGCCGAGATAGACAAAGCCATCGACAGCCGACCATTTCCTGTTGGTCAGATCAAGCTGCTCGGCAAGCGCATAACGGAAGGTCGCCGGATTGAAGCGGCGTTCAACCACACCGGAGAAGCCGTTGGCATAGGGCAGGCCAAGCCGGTCCATCGCCGTTTCGTTGAAAAGGTCGTAGTTGGTGGTAAAAATCCACGGACGCGGTAGCGAGCGATCACGCAGGACCAGCTTTCTGTAGAATGTTTCGTAGAGCGTCCCGACGGTGCTGTCGCCATTGGCAAACGCTCCGTTCGTGCATTTGTCCCAGAGGAAAGCCTGCACCTTCTTAATGATCGAATTGACGACCTTCAGATTACCTTCCGCCTTCGCAAGCGTGCTTCGAGAAAGCGAGAACCGAAGGCTGAACAGCAGTTCCATCAACCGTTCAAGGTTGCGGGCATACTCTTTCCCGCCGATATCTATCCCCAACTCGTCAGAAAGGACTTTCCGTTCGACTGCGGTCGGGAACCCCGCCTCGTCGGCGGCCCGCGCCTTCGTGAACTCCTTGGCAAGAGGCACCATGGTCGGGATGCCAACCTCCCGCCAGTCATCGCCGAGCACGTCGTCAGTTTCCTTGACGTAATACGACGAACATCCTGCCCCAAGCAGGAACGCTACGTTCTTTGCATTCAGAGATTCCGACAACGCTTTCCTGACGACATCGGCACCGGCCGGCCATTCAAGATCGCCGGCATCAGCCTCTACGCCCCGCAGAAATTTGAATGTCAATTTCTCAGGCTCTTCTCCGTCGGAATCCGCCACGCCCCCCCCTTAGTTGAACAATACTTCAATATCCGCCATAGGCCGGAAAAGCTTCATCGGCTGATCTGAAAATGGTAAAAAACTCTCTCGCTCATAGAAGCGCTTCGCGCCTTCGCCCTTTGGCCGCCGTCGACGAATAGATCGTCGAGCCCGACGGTCTCGGTCAGACCAAGGCTCACCACGTTCAAGTGGATGCGGCGATCCTTAAGTATCACCCACAGCCCGCTTCGATTGGTGAAAATCTTCTCGGTAACGTCGCAGCGATGGTGGCCGACACGGAGACCGCGTCATACTTCACCTAGTTACTCAGCGCACCCGACCCTGGGCGGCTTCACGCGGTGTAAGCTCAAGCGTTCCTTTTCCGTCGACGTTTTGCCAAATGCGTTGCCGCGAGGCAGTTTGCGCTACGTTGGGCGGCGTGACACACCAGAAATGGTGCAGTTTCTGGCTGGCACGCTCGCCTAGTGCATCGGTGACGATGCAGATTCGATAGCTCCCATCGAGGAACTTCCCGCGTTCCTCGAGACGTATCTTGTCAAACTCGTTGGAGGTGAAATCTGCCACCACCGCGCTGCCGGACCGGCCCTTCACCTCGATGCAAAGCGTAGCGTCGCCTTGAACGGCGACGAGGTCATATCCCCGATTCGCTGTCGAGACGTCGTCAACGTTGTAGCCAAGCACCTTGAAGTGGTCGGTCACGATCCGCATCGCGGCACCTTCGATCTCCTTGCGCCTTTCCGGATCTGGTTGGAAGCGATGCCCCTTGCTTCCGGACTTCGGCGAGACGGCCTCCGCAAGCGGCAATGCTTTACCGGTCTCAATGAAATGACGGATGCGACGTGCGATCTCAGGCCCGACCTCTGCCTGCAGCTCAGGAAAGTAGACTGGGCTCTGGCCGGGGATACCCTTGTCGCCTTTCTTGCGCGGCGGGATCCAAAGAACCCGCTCCTCTGGCGCAAGCAGATGGCAATCCTTTTCATCCGCCTCGACCTGAAACGACAGCGTGTGCGGCTCATGCGAGTACGGATCGCGATAGGTCCTCGCTCGCTTCAGCGCGCCCTTGGGTTGCTGGCGATCACGATAGACCGTGGCGTTGTCGTACCACCCAACGACGATCCTCCCTCGACGAGGCGACGGATCCGGCGCGGTCCAGACGACCAAAACATTGTCGATGGAATCGCTCGTGGGCGTGGTCCCGAGCTTTTCGATGTGGAGCGAATTCTCAAGTATTTCGACATGCCCATAGCAGCGACCAGAGGTCGGCTTGAAATTCAGGACCTCCCCGCCCCATCCATTCTCCGCCGCCCACTTGAAGCCGCCCGCATAGAATCCTTCCAGGCTGCCGTCATAGTTATTGAGATGGATGCCGTGCAGCACGATCAACGGACGGTTCATTGGGTCACCCTTCGTATTACGATTAGACAAACCGGTATCTTGGCTAGACCTGCCCTGCAACAAGCCGCGACGGAATGGCAGAAATGCACCAAAACTCAGTCTATCGCGCTTAGCTTAGCAATATCCGCTTTCGCGGCATTACCATTAACGCTCGAATGTCCGACATGAGGCGTATCCCGTCAATCCGCCACACTCCCAACTGACGGATCCTCTGGGTTGGGACGATCAATCGCCCTTGGCCCCATAAACTGGTCGATTTGTGCTAAAGAAGGATATGTCTGACCGCTATTATTCTGATCTTCGCGCACTGTGCTGTATTATCGATCGCGGCAGTTTTGTCGCCGCTGCGAGAGAACTTTGTGTATCGCGTTCAACGCTCAGTGAAACGATCCGCCGACTGGAAAACTTTGTTGGCGTCCAGCTCCTGAACCGAACGACACGCAGTGTCAGCCCCACGCCCGCCGGTGAACGTCTCGCGGCGCGGTTCGGCGTGGCGTTCGAAGAAATCGGGGCCGCTATAAGCGAGGCCGGTGCAATGGGCGGCGAAATCGCTGGTCCGGTGAGAGTTCACGCCCAACGTCTTGGTTATGAGCTCTTCCTAAAATCGCTCTTGCCTGACTTTGTCCGACGTTTCCCCCGGATCAGCGTCGAGGTGCAGATCGATGATGCTAGCGTGGACATCGTACACGAACGGTTCGACGTAGGCATACGGCTTGGAGAGATGCTGGATCAGGATGCTATTGCGTTTCCGCTTCAGCCCGGTTTGCGGCAGATTGCCGTTGCCGCCCCGTCCTACCTTAATCAGCACGGGGTACCACTCCATCCGCGTGAACTCCGCGATCATCTCTGCATCGGCTTTCGCTGGCCGGGGCACGCTGCCTTGTACAACTGGGAATTCTACGAAAATGGCGTCTGGTTCTCCGTAGCCGTATCCGGCCCGCTGACCTTCAATGATCAGCGGGCCGCACTTGATGCCGCCGTTGCTGGTGCGGGCATTGCATTATGGGTTGAGAGCGAGGTCCAGCCGCTCATTGAGGCCGGCCATCTTGTTCCCCTGCTGACGGAGTATTCCGCCGCTTTTCCTGGCTTTGCGCTTTACTATCACCCACACCGTCATCGGTCGACTGCGGTGAAGACCTTTATTGCCGCCGTGCGCGGTGCAAAGAAGCCGTAACAGATTGTACCTGCCCAGCCGTATAACTCATCCCGAATATCCGGGATTAAACTTATGGCCCGGTCACTCCAGATAATGTCCTCGACATCACAGGAGGTTTGTATGGATCCGGAAAACACATCAGGAAATTTTGCAGGCAAAGTCGCGATTGTCACCGGCGCTGCAAGCGGGATCGGTCGCGCAACTGTGGAACTACTTCATGCGCGTGGAGCATCGGTTATTGCGGAAGACCGCGATCCCAGTGTCAACACTCTGGCCCGGCCTGGCATCGTCCCGCTCGTCGGGGACGTGACAGAAGAAGGCGCTGCCCGACTGGCCGTGGCAACGGCGGTCGAGAAGTTCGGTCAGCTGGATATTCTCGTAAATAATGCGGGCATCATCATCAACAAACTGGTGGTGGACATGACTCTTGAGGACTGGGACCGCATCTTCGCCGTCAATATCAGGGGCGTATTCCTGCACTCGCGTGAGGCGATGCGTGCGATGATCCCGAACGGTAGCGGAGCTATCGTCAATGTGGGATCTTACGCATGCTTTCAGGCATTTCCATCGATCGCAGCTTATGCCGCATCAAAAGGGGCTCTCGCACAGTTCACCCGAACCCTTGCAGTGGAAGCAATCGGTCATGGGATCCGGGTGAATGCCGTGGGCGCTGGAGATACCGTGACCAATATTCTCAACCATATTCATGCAGACGGCCGAGCAGCCCTTGCAGACTATGGCAAACACGCCCCCATCGGACGTGCGGCTCAGCCAGAGGAGATCGCAAGGGTGATAGCCTTTCTCGCATCTGACGAGGCCAGCTTCATGGTCGGGTCAATCACAATGGCCGATGGTGGGAAAAGCGTAGTTCTTCCCTCCTGATCAGATCATTTCCGCTTTCCACTCTCTCGCTGCTCGTCATGGCCACGTCTGCTTTGCGGAACGGGCTATGACCGAGCGGATGACGGGGATGAGGCGGAAGCGGACATAACTCTGGATGCATAAGCTTTACGCTTTGTGAGGGTAGGGGGCATTTATTTCAGTAAAAGGTCATGCGTGTGCCGAAAAAAGTTCATTAAAACAGCCTATTAATCCCGCTTTGTTCTCAACTTGCGGTTGCCGCAAGCTGAGAAGCAATCCTGCCCCCGCAACCAGAAATTACGTTTAATATTGAACGCTTAGGCCGCCTTACGGGCGGCCTTTTGCGTTTCTGCTCTACGCACAGGATGCGTATAGGATGCAATTGGGACTGAAAGCGCAGCGTAGTTAGAGCTCAAAGCGTGGCATTATCACGATAGCGTGATGTCCGTTCCAAGCCTCATTGCTCAGTGGAAATTGCGCGATCGGACGACGAGACGTTCACTGCCTGAGTCTATGCTGGCGCTGGTATCTACGGAGGATCGGTTCCCGACGTCCGCTAGCAATATTGACAGATCGGTGATCTCCTTCGCGACCAGATGCACGACGTCGCCTTCTTTCTGCAGCATGCCTTTCACGGCCAGCATTTGCCCGCTCAGCACCACCCGTCGGTTGGCGTCAAACATGTCCGGCCAGATGATGACGTTCATGTTGGCCGTCTCATCCTCCAGCGTTAGGAATACTACGCCTTCCGCCGATCCTGGTCGCTGCCGGACCAGCACCAGTCCCGCTACGGTGAGACGCTTCCCGTCCTTTGCCGCCAGCGCCTTACCGACAAACGGGGGCGGGACCGTGACCATTCTCTCCACCATCCCCTCGGCCGGGATCGGGGCTGTCATGGCGCTCGACCTGTTCGGGCTGCTGTTCTCGGGCATGGCGGTGATCGCCATGCTGCTGCTCACCGGCATCTCGCTCAAGAACGCGATCCTGCTGGTGGATTTCGCCATCCATGCCGAACGCGAACGCGGCATGACGCCACGGGACGCCATCCGCGAGGCGTGTCTGCTGCGTCTGCGCCCGATTGTCATGACCACCTTTGCCGCCGCTCTTGGCGCACTGCCGCTGGTGCTGATGGGCGGCTATGGCATGGAACTGCGCCAGCCGCTGGGCATTGCGCTGATTGGTGGCCTGCTCGTCAGTCAGGCCCAGACCATGTTCACCACGCCGGCGCTCTATCTGCTGGTGGGACGATGTGCACAGTGGGGGAAAGATAGAAGCGTCTGATGGCAACTATGGGGGGAGAACGGAAGGTCGACTTTGTGTAGGGCGATCGATAAAATCGGACATTTACTCATAAAACAGCCAAGCGTCAGGCAATTGATTCAGTTTGAGTGTTCGAACCTACATAGTTCGCCGATTGCCCTCCATAACCCGATATTGCCGCCGATCACCGCATATCTCGTGCAGTATAGCAAGCCGCCGTTTCCATGCTATTGCTTGATAACTGCTTACCCTGCCCGGCAGTACGGCAGCTTTCGACTACCTTTAAGACATTTAGAAGAGTTGATGTGAGCAACAGCTTATGCTGGAATATGTCACTCGGTTCGCACGAACCGACCGAGCGCAACGCAGAATCAATTTAGTCGAAGGGAAAAATGACAGGTGATCTCGAACTCACGAAAGTCGATTGCCGCCCTTGCCGAAGATTTCATTGCGCTATCTAAACAAGGCAACAACTGGTCGCATGGAGCCGACGGGCTTCAGTTCATGAGGGAGTTCGAACGGCACTCAGACAATTCCGAAGCGGGCGAAGAACTGGTGGCCGCTCTGGAAGAGCGCGGCGCGAGTTTGGTGGACTTGATACTTTCCCCGCTGGCGGAGTTGGCATTCACTCCGCTCGTCGTTATGCGCCAGCACAGCGTCGGGCACGGGGGATTCCACACCGGTGCGATGGGGCGTGGCAGTGCGCGCCTCCGTTGGGTTTACGACTGTGGCGCTTCTCGAACCGAGGGACTGCAGAGACTCTCAGAGGAGATCGGCATTTTGGCGGGCGAGCCAGGCGACGCGAAGCGGCGCATCGACCTCTTGTTCATTTCGCACTTCGATCGAGATCATATCTCCGGGATCGTGCAGCTGATGTCTGCGCTGGAGGTCGACACGGTCGTGATCCCGTATCTTGACGATCTCCAGCGTGCGATAATTCTCGCTGGCGCACTAGCGGACCGCGAGGAAGCGGGGGCTAGCGTGGCGCCGGGACTGACCCAGGCGCTGTTCGACCCGGTCGCTTGGCTGACTGAGCTTGGTGCGAAGTCGGTGATACAGGTTCGCCCGGGGGGACCGGGCTTTGATGGGGCCAGGCTTCTGAGTTACGGCCCCGGCGACGGGCCTGAGTTATCAGAGGACGTCGAAGGTGCGAAGCCTGTACTTGTTCGTCAGAGTGACGATGCGGTCAACGCCGCGGATGATCACAGTGTGGTCGACTCTGGTTCGGGTTGGATGGTGACGCATTTCGGTCGCCGGTTCGGGGATTGGTGTTTCCTCCCGTATGTAACGTCGGCTAAGCAGAGTGCGCGTGACGCGTTCAGAGCGGCGTTTGACGGACTGCTCGAGCGACGAGAGGACGAAACCATGATAGCGGCCTTCCATCGCAAGATGGAAGAGACAGACTTTCCGACCAAGGTTAAAGCTACCTACAAAGAGCACGAACTGGGCGACGCGAATGCAGTATCCATGTCGCTCTACGTCGGGCCGTTCCGGGATGGGGTCTACTTTAGCCGCAAGCCATTGCGGGCAGGCCAGAAAAGACACGAGGCTGGTCCCGGCTGGTTGCTAACGGGCGATGCGAAGCTTGCGCAGGTCGGCAGGCGTAACGACTGGTGCACTTTTTACAAGCCGTTAAAAAGCCGCATCGGCGCACTGATGCTTCCGCATCACGGCTCTCATCTGAACTTCCACGAGGATATTCTCGACATCGTGGAAGAGGATTGTCTCCTCTTCGCGTGCAGACGCGCGAAGTTGGGGGACCCCCTGCACGAGAACGTCTGGACGGTCGTTGAGCGCCGACCGGTCGCTATCGTATCCGACGACCGCGAGACATCGCTCATGCAGGTTAGCGGAGCCACAGTTCTAGAATATGCTGAGCGAGAGCTCTCAGACTTGGCTAAGGAATGGTGCTGACGCCTAGTTAGCCATATGTTTTCCCGAAACTCAGACTGTCGCGACGGCAGCCAATTACCGAAGGCGGGCTGAAGAGGGCTATGGCGTAGACGTAGTTCTCATCCGGTTCTGGCGCGCCTCGTCCGCTATCCGCCTTTTCCGGCAGAGCGTCGAATAATTCATGTCAGCTTTCGGGAAACTTTCCCAACCGCCAGGATGACCGACATGAGGCGATGGCCGCCTGTCTGCTTAATTCTTGAAGCCGACAAGCACATTTGGGAGGGAAGCTGACGGTCAGCTTAAGGTTGCATCAAAAGAAAAGCGGGCATACGTGAGAATGGTAATGAAGCTGGATTTCGATATCATCTCCTTAATTGATTATCAATAAATACCCTTCCCAAAACAGGAAAATTTTAAAACATTACGCCATATAGTAAAAAATGGACTACGGCGTGTCGTCAGTTAAGAAGGATGATAATTGAAGCGAACTGAACTGCTGCGAGGAAGGTCGATTTCAATTTGTCATAGCGGGTTGCAATAGCGCGGAACTATTTGAGTTTATTGAAGAACCTTTCGATCAGATTTCGCTCTCTGTAGAGCGAAATCTGTGTTCCGTTGTGTCGTTCTGTTGCGTCTGGGTGGAATGACCGGGGTAATCCCGCGTTCTGCCAGCCGATCGATCCGCCTGTCTGCGTCATAGGCCCTGTCGGCGAGGAAGGCATCCGGGTCGATGTTTTCCAGCAGCGGTTCTGCCCTGGTGATATCGGCATTCTGTCCAGGCGTGATATCGAGTTCCACCGGATTGCCCAGAGCATCGCAGATGGCATGGATTTTTGTAGTCAGTCCGCCTCGTGATCGTCCGATGGCCTGATCCGCACCCCCTTTTTCAAGGCTCCAGCACTATGCTGATGTGCCCGGACAATCGTGCTGTCGATCATCATGTATTCATTATCGTGATCTGCTGCCCGATAACGAAAGATCCTTTCAATCACGCCACTTTCGCACCAGCGGCGCAGACGACGGTGCACGTTTTTCCAGTCGCCAAAGCGGGCAGGAAGGTCACGCCAGGGGATGCCTGCACGGTAACGATACAGCACGGCTTCCACAAACAGACGGTTGTCCGCAGCCGTGTCGCCGACATGACCTTCACGACCGGGAAGAAGATCCTTTATCCGCTCCCACTGATCAACGCGTAAACCGTAGCGTCGCATCCGTCTGTCTCCCCAAAGAAGGGGAAACAATCAGCACAGAGAGACAGAAAGTACAACCCTCAGCCATCAGGATCAGCGGTTAACTGACGACACGCCGTAGTCTGCTCACAAAATTATGGGACGACTAAAGAACCTGATATAATAAACCTCTTATGCTTGGAGGACTCAATGGCATTTGATGCAAAGGTTTATCGAATCGTTATTGCTTCTCCCTCGGACGTCGAGGAAGAGCGCGATCTAGTGTCTTCTCTAATACAATCTTGGAACGATCTTTATTCAAGTACTCGAAAGACAGTGTTACTGCCTTTAAAATGGGAAACACATACCGCGCCCGAGTATGGAACTCGTCCTCAAGAAGTAGTTAACCGCGCAATCATTGATGAGTGCGATCTACTTGTCGGTATTTTTTGGTGCCGGATAGGTTCTCCAACGGGTGTTGCAGATAGTGGTACCCTTGAGGAAATTGAACGCGTCGGGAATGCCGGAAAACCTGTGATGTTATATTTTTCAAGGATACCTATAGAGCCTGACAAAATGGATTTTGCACAGTTTGAAAAACTGCAAGATTTCAAACAGAAAACTTACCCAAAAGGTTTAGTCGAGACTTACAGTCGTATTAGCGACTTTAGAGACAAGTTTTCTAGGCAATTAGAAATGAAAGTAAGGCAACTTCAGGACGCGGAAGCGAGTGGCAAATCACCACTGTCATTTACTTTTCTGTCTGTTGATGATGGAAGCCAGTTAGGAAACTTTGAGAAAAAATTCTACCAAAAACCAATTTTTAAAGATTTAGATTGTGTGCCAACTGAGCTTCGAAACGATTTAGATAAGCTGCTACAAAAGAAGATGCAGAGGGATTCATATATCCCTATACTTCTTGCTATAGAGAATACAGGATCAGTAGGCATAAGAAATACTTATGTAGAGTTTTATTTTAGAGCCGACTCATCTGAATTTATTTTAACAAACCGTCGACAGCTTGGATCTAGACGCGTTTCCTTCAATCTCCTATGGGGTAGCGAGAATGATGATCAAATCGACGAGATAATCCAGCAGTCAGAACCAGGCTCATTGCAAAAAATAGGCGAAAGTTGGCAGCTTTCCCAGTCGTGGGACGCCGTCCAGCCCCAACGGAAGCGAATCGTCAAGCCTGTCTTGTATATTTCTAGCCCTATATCATGTACTCTTGAGATCAGTGCTCGAATTTATAGCGATTCGTTCACTATCCCGCTCGTCCTAAATGCCAGTTGTCGTCTCGAAGTAACAAATGTTGATACTGAACTTTCGGAATTCATTCCTGATTGGAAAGAAAAAATATCCGACAAAGACAACATAGTTTCCGAATTGCTTATTCAAAGAGAAACGCACTGATAACACTAGATAAAAAGGCAGCCTCGTTAAATAAAATGGACAGGAGCTGGCGTGGTCATTAGAGCAGTATTCACCACATTTGTTAGTGTGAATATTTGCAGAATAGGCAATCTGGCTTCTACCCTACTGCATATAAAGTTTTGAACGGATAATGTCTCCTATGCGGAGATTACTTCTGCTTTGCTTATATCTGAGATGAGGGCGACTGCCGCCAGTCTGCTTAATTCTTGAAGCCGACTGGCAGATTTGGGGGGTGAGTTGAATGTCGATTATCGGGTAAAAATAACCGAAAGCCGCCATACACTGCGCCCATATTCATGACGCCTACCGACCAACATACGCCGTTCCGAAGCGGTATTGGGAATGTCCGCTTACGCCGATACCTGCTGTTCTCCGCCCTTCGAGCTGTAAGTCCAAGCTCGCTGAAGAGCGCCCATTCCGAGGACTAGGTAAGCACTTTAAGGCACGCTGTTCGGAAGGGATACTATGAGGAGATCGAAGACATCCTGATCCTGACCGTCTATCGGTGTTGTGCCTGCGCCTGAAATCCAACATGCTACGGTAGCCTGTTACTCAAAAAACGGTGAGTTACAGCCCCACGCGATGGTGTTGAAAAGGGAGTGAGTAAGTTGGTTTTTGACTTTTCGAAACTGGGAAGCGCAAAATCGAAGCAGGCTCCCACCGATCCTATCAAAATCTTCGAATCGCTACCTAGTTTGAAAGGGACGCCCAACGATCTGTGGCGCGGCCAGGATCGGGCGCTCTCCGGTTGGAACGACGTTAGGACTAAAAACGATGTCTTGATCTCTCTGAACACCGGCGCAGGCAAGACAATCGTGGGCCTGTTGGTTGCTCAAAGCCTAGTGAATGAAGGTGTCGACAATGTCATCTACGTTTGCTCGACCATCGACCTTGTAAATCAGACCTCAAACGAGGCCGACCGCATTGGGATCGATCACACGACACGTGTTTACAGCTCGTATTCGAACGAACTTTTCGAAACCGGGAAAGCGTTCTGCATCACTACCTATTCGGCGCTCTTCAACGGCCATAGTTCGATCAGAAAACGGTACTTCCCAGGCGCGATCATCTTCGATGACGCGCATGTCGCTGAGGCGACGTTGCGCAGCGCTTTTACAATAAGGATCGATATCCGGGAGCAGAAAGACCTGTTCGGCGAGATCGCCGACCTGTTCGAACCCCATTTCAAGGAACTGGGGATTCGCTCGCGTTTCCGGGACAGCCTAAGCCAGGAACACCATTCGACCGCCTTTGTGGCTCCTGGCGGCCTGTACGAGCGAAGCGAACGCCTGCTGGAGATATTCAATCGGTACAAGCTTGGCCAGCATGCGGATCTGAAATTTCCGTTTGCATGGCTAGAGGACAATCTCGACGCCTGCGCCGCCCTGTTCACACGGGGTGTGTTTGAAATCGGTCCGCCGTTTCTGCCTTCCCTCGCTCTGGATATTTTCGAGCAGCCACTTCGCCGCGTGTATCTCTCTGCCACGCTGCAAAGCCAGACTGAATTCGTCCGCGCGTTCGGGCGCTTGCCCAAGGCCACCGTCATGCCCTCGAACGATGCGGGTAACGGCGAGCGGCTAATCATCAACGGCCGCCGCGTAAAAAAAGGACTAGGACCGGCTTTCGTCAGCAAGCTTGTCGATACGCGTAAGGTCGTGATCGCGATCCCGGACTATAACTCCGCGACCAAATGGGAGGACGTTGCCAAACCGCCGGAAACGGAGGACTTCTCCCAGGAGCTTACTGAATTCAGAAAAGCGAAGCACGGTGCCTTCGCGTTGGTTTCTCGCGTGGATGGGATCGACCTCCCGCATGAAACATGCCGAATCATGGTGGTCGACGGGCTTCCATCGGGCATGTCTCTGATCGAGCGATTCCAATGGGAATATCTCCGCATGAAAAATGTCCATGCGGTCCGCGTGGCTAACCGTCTCGCTCAGCTTTTCGGACGGATCAACCGCGGCCGGAATGACTATGGCGCCTTTCTGCTTGAGGGGGAGGATATCAACAAGTGGCTGGACAACGACAGGAACCTGTCTTTGCTTCCGCCACTGCTGCAAAAGCAGGTCCACGTTGGAAGGGAAGTACATGATTCCGGCCAACTCGAAAGTCAGAAGGATGTCATTGCCTTGGTCGATTCCGTTCTCGGCCGGGACAAGGGATGGTTGGATTATTACGAGCGCGAGGTAAAACTCGGCGAACTAGACAAGGATCAGCTGGCACGGGCTGAGGCTGCCGAGCCGTTTCTCATTGAGGCAGCGTTGTCCGAAGCGCGCTACGCTGCAGCCATGTGGAGCGGCGACCCTGCCACGGCCCGGCGAGAGCTGGAAAAGACGGTTGATCAGACTGCAACGCATGATACGCCTTTAGGGGGCTGGCATACCCTGTGGCTGGGTGCCGCCTATGAGCGCGAAGGCGACCGAGATGCCGCGCTGCGAGAATATGCGATCGCGATGAAGCGTCTGGGCCGGTCGATGACGCTTCCCAGGGCGACAGTGCAGCCAGTCAAAAATGACGGGCAGGAGCTGAACGAATTCGGCAAGTCGATATGGGATTTGCTGAGCCATGCGGCTGGCGCGAAATACGAAAAGGAACTTGCGAAGTTCACCAAGCCCCTCAACCTCATTGACAGTGGCACGCCCAATCAAGCCGAAGCCGGCATGCGAGCGTTGGGCGAATTGCTCGGCTTAACCTCGACGCGACCTGACAACGATGAAGGCATTGGGCCGGACGTTCTCTGGCGGGATGAGAAGAACGCTCAGATGCTGGCGTTCGAGCTTAAAACTGACAAGGACGAGCCGGGCGCCTATTCCAAAGACGATATCGGTCAGGGTCACAACCACATCGAATGGCTAGAAAAGAACCACTCCGATTTCGAGCTTCTCGGTCTCCTCTTCGTGGGACCGGAGGGCGTGGCCAGCAATAAAGCGTCACCATCAGAAGAGATGGGACTGTGCTGCACCGCTAGCGCAGTGGCGCTGCGTGATGCAGTTCTCGCTCTGGTTGAGGACATGCGGAGAAAGACCCCGATGGAGCGTTTCATAGCCATAAAGACCGAAACGGACCGCCCCTACTGGAACTTGGAGAAGATACACGAACGCTTGCATGACAAGGAGTTGTGATCGTTAATCGGCATGCGTCAGCCTCGGAGGGAGGCGCTACTTAGTTTCTGGCCGAGTCCTGTCGATTGGTTCGGGCAAGATGAACGTGGTCATCGACGCCTCCTGCCTTGGCGCAATCCCACCAGCCTGCTAGTCACATTTCCGCGTTGCGAGGGCAGCGCCGGCCTTCACAACCCAACGGATCGAAAGCGCTCTCGGGGCACCCCGGTTTCCGAGGTGTCGTCGTTCATGTCCAGGCCGAGAGGTAAAGGCACCGGTGCATGTCGTTTCGTCATGTTGTGAAGCCCCGGCCATTTAGAGCGTTGCGACCTGACGTCGGCTTTTGGCCAACTCTGCCGCTCGATGAGCGGCCTGGGAACGGCGGCAATGTCCCAAACTCGGTCTATGACGGTTCGCCTAACAATGTCGGCTTTCGGAGAAGCACCATCACCAATTTGATGTCTGCCGTGAGGCGGAAGCTGACGTGGCTTTGGATGCATAAATTCTACGTTTTATGAGGGCAGGGGTGATTTATTTCAGTAAGATTTCATGCATGGGCAGAAAAAAGTTCAATAAAACAGTCTTTTAATCCCGCTTTGCTCTCAACTTGCGATTTTTGCAAGCTGAGAAGCAATCCTGCCCCCGCAACCACTGAGTTCCACAAAGGCCCGGCATTCGCCCGGGCCTTTGTCGTTTCAGCGCCTTTCTGCGCGGTGAAACGCAGAATGCGACCCAGCTCGCCGTGCAGGACCGCGAAGGACTCACCCCGCTTGCGGCCCGGTGTGATCACAATCTTTTCGATCAGCGCCCGTAGCGCCTGTGTCGCTTCCGGCCGGTCCTCCGGATCGTTGAGGGAGGCGGCGAGGCGTTCGACTTTCTGCCGGAAGATCTCCGCGACCTGCGGATGGATGTCCAGCGTGTTGTCATCCGCGTCTTTCAGGCTGGCCCTGAGTTCCTGTTCCCGCTGCCGCAGCTCGCCCAGGCGTTGCTTGATGCCTTCGTCGTAAAGACCATTCTCGATCGCATCGAAAATGCCTTTCACGCCTTTCTCGATCTTGCCCAGCTCGGTTTTCCAGGCGCTGATGCTGGCGCGCCGTTCATGATTCAGCCGGTTGGTTTCCTCGACATAGGCGCGCATCGCCTCGGCGGCAGCCTCCGGTGCGAGCAGCCTTTTCTTGAGGCCGGTCAGCACGCGCTCTTCCAGTTCTTCGCGACCGACGGTGATCCGTGCCGTCTCGGCCGTGGTTGGCCCCGGCTGCGCACCCGCGTCCCGCCGGGCCGGCTTCCACCAGTCATGCAGGCTGTCGCCCGAGCAGCCAAGCTTGCCACCAATCTCGCGACGGGCCGCTGATAAGCTCGGGTAATCCGAGCGATGCTCATCCAGAAGGCGCACGGCGCGCTCACGGAACTCAGGCGAATAACGCGATGTTTTCTTCTTCTCTACCATAGGGCTCATCCTCCGAGAGTTTTACTCTCCGGTAAACCCGGGGCAGTTCAGACTGACAAAGGCCGCCATTATTCCATGCCCTATTTCGGACGGGGGCTTGCTCTCTTTCAGAAGAAGGTTGAGCTCATCAATGGCTTCTCGGGCGGCTTTATGGGCATCCTCCCCGGTCAGCACCCATGATGTATCCAGATTGGCGCCCTCAGGTTTGTCGCGCATGACGCTCAGCCAGTTGAAGGACCCTTCTGCAATGAAGCTCTGCGTCATCAGCGTCTTCGAATGTAGGAGCTTGATGTCGTGCAGCCTTGCTCCCGTCTCCTCGAGTGCTTTTCTGCACGCAGGTGATGTTCCGTTGGAATAACCGGGAGCGTTGGGAGCGCGCGTCACGATATTGACCACGGCCCCTCTGCCAACGGCCTCGCGGATGCTATCCTGGAGTTCAGGTGCGTTGACGCCGGACAGGGACAGGAAGGGGGAGACAATGACAATTTCCTCGCCGTCTTTCAGGTCCGCGAGGGCTTTATCCAGTTGCGCGTGGTGCTCGCTTACGGATGACAGCCTCTTGCCACGGAGGATGAGAGACGTATCTGCCGCCCAGTTGCCAGTCACATCCCCGAGTTCATAGCCCTTGGAAAACAAGGCTCTCCCCAGAATTCCCAGGGCCGATGCAGGATTCCGCTCGAAGATTTCCATCGTGCCAATGACGACGAACGAATGGACGGCTCGTGAGATGGCGACGTTGAGAAGACTGCGCTTGCCATCCAGGAATCCCGTGCTCGCCTTGCGGTCGCATGTTGGCGAGAAGATGATGATGTCCCGTTCTGCGCCCTGCATGGCGTTGACCGTGCCGACCTTGATTTTCGAGATGTTCTTGTCCGTATGGGCCATGCTGAACTTGCGCAACGCCCGCCGGATGGCGTCTCTCTGCGGTCCATAGGGGGCAATCACCGCGACAATCTCGTTCACCGGCTTGTCGTAGAAGTCCTTCCATTCATCCGCTTTACTGACAATCCACCGCGCGATGGCCTCCGCTTCACGGGGATTGCGCTGACTGCGCCCCAGACGCTCCGACGTTCCATTGACATTGGCCCAAGCAAGAGGGGGCAGAGGAGGTTCCCTGTCCGGTTCTGCGGTCATGGGTTTCAGGCGGCCGTTATAAACGAGTTCGTTGCAGATCTCGATGATGTCCGGTCGACAACGGCGGTGCTCGGTCAAGAAGATGCCGGGAACAGGGCTGTCCGGTGAGGAGTGACTGGTGCCCGTCTGGGCCACGCGCATCACGGAGCCCATGATGTTATTGTTTCCCGGGGCGGCCGTGACGACGCGGGGATCAACCGGTCCGTCGTCATCCCAGAAGTATTCCTGAACGCCGGCCTTTCGGGCATTGCCAGTATCCGTTGCATAGGAACTGGTGACAACCGGCTCAATCTGGAAGACATCCCCGACCACAACGGCTTTCTTCGAGAAGGCCATGGCCGGGACCATTTGGTAGGGGGCTATCTGTCCGGCTTCGTCAACAATGAGCAGGTCGAAAAAACCTGCCATGAAACGTTCGACGAATTTGCCCTTTTCCATCATCGTGCATTTGGGAAACTTCGGAAGGCTGGCTGCCGTCACGATGAAGAGCGGTGTCAGCATCGCCCATCGACGATACATGGCCTCCATGGCTCTGCCGCCAACCTTGAACGGATAGACCTTGTTGTCGTTCTGCTCGAGCGCATCCTGAAGAGCCTGAACTTCAAGGACCCACCGACCTTCCCAGTAGCGCAAAGCATACTGGAACAGAGCGTAGCGTATTGTCCGGTCCAGGAAATCCTCGATGACATCTAGCCTTCCTGTCCAGTTGCTCTGGCGCCAGGGAAGTTTTTCTTCCGGCATGTCGAACATCTCGGCCCAGTCGGACGGTTCCAGAACCGTTTCAATGGACGTGCAGCAATCCTGAAGTTGCTGGAGTATCTGATGCTTGAGGGTGACGAGCTTTTCAAGCTCGCGACCGGCCAGAACATAGGAGCCTCCCACATAGTGATCGTACTCTGCTCGGGCGGTCTTGCTCACCAGGTCGGCAGCGGCAACCTCGCGTTCCAACTTCTGGACCAGGGTATCTCGAGCCTGACGCGTCTCTTCCCGGGATTCCCGGACTGTTGCGAGTTCCCTCTCGGCTGATGCCGTCATCTCATTGATGGCATTCATCCATTCGAGCTTGGACTTGACCTGAGCCTGCATGAGCGGCCGAAAGAAGCTGCCCTGTCTACCCTCGGCGACAAGCCTTTCAACATTCGCCCAGTTGCGTCCACTCATCAGGTTCGAAAAGAAACCGCCCTCCGGCAATGCAGCAATGAGCGCGACGGCATGTGCTCCCACCTCTTCGACTTTCTGCCCGGCAGCATGCACAGCATCATCACGCTGCTTCAGGAGGTCCCGGGTTTTCCGGTTCTCCTCATTGATCCTAGCGCGCGGAACGGCGGCAGCGGCCTCTTTTTCCTTGAGGTCGGATTTGAGAGCGTCTTCCCTTGGTCTGCGCTCCTGAAGAAGGGCTTCCCGTTGGGCGATGGCCTTTGTGATGTCGGGATATGTTCCATAGCCCGAGGCCACGTAAAGCTGATTCAGCTTTCTGGCTTCTCCAGCACAGACCTGCCCTGTTTCGACAAGCACTTTCATACGGGCGCGGATTTTCGCGATGCCATCTTCAACAAGGCTGATGTCGTGACGCGCCCCCTGAGGACCGTGACCTGAAAGGTGCTCCTTGCGGACTGGCGGAGTGACGCCCGGATAGAAAGAACTGTAGTAGCCGTTAATCCAAGCGTCACGGGAGGCCCAGGCATCGACCGTGTCCCGTTCACGTTCGGGGAAGCCTTTCCACTCCATCGTGCCCAGGCCTCTTCCCGGAGACGCGATCAGGTAGCCGGCTTTCAGAGCCTCCTTTTCTTTCTCTCCGGACGGGAAATACAGACCCAGCGCATCGGCACCCTCAATCCATCTTCTCGCCCATGGCCGGCTGTCCTTGGAAGCCATGGCTTTTTTCATGGCATCAATGATGTTGGTGACAGCCTGGTTGTTGGTCGAGGTCCCGACGATGACAGCCGGATCACCACCCTCGAGGGCACGTGTCACCAGCTCCGTTGCGACGATACCTTGCAGAAGTGTCGTCTTGCCGGTGCCCGGGGGGCCGTTCACGGCGAGAATGTCACCATCTTTCACCGAGCAGAACGCCGTCATGGCTTCAGACTGGTTGGATGACATTCCATAGGCGAAAGTCATCGTTCCCCTGGCTCGGCCCGCTGCAGCCCACTTCTGGGACTCATCCACGACGGCCGGTTCCGGTCCACCATCGACATACCGTGCGAGCAGAGGTGTTACGAGATCGGTGTCAGCCAGAACGGTATCGTAAAACCGTCGCTGATGGAGGGTCGCAATCATCCCGATGCTGGCCTCCGCAGGCTGAAGGGCCACGCGCTCCCAGAGTTCGTAGCCGTCGGGTAATCCGTCTTCTCCGGTCACTGCGTTCCAAAGCTTTTCCGCCCACTCCAGGGTCTTGCCGAGACTGCCTCCTTCAAACGGATTGAGCTGGAGCCAGGTGTCCATGGTGGCCAAATCACCAATCAGGACGTCACCATCCGACGGTTCGAGAAGCTCTCGATTTATCCAGGGCGGGGCATCCTTGAGCGGCTGGATGGTGCCTCCCGGACTGACGTTGACGAGCATGGCCATACAGAAAAGGGCAGGCTGTCTCGAATGCTCGGTGGAATGACTGACCTGTCCGAGAAGAATGCGGATACCGGCCATCGCGATAATGGAATCGTCGGGAGCCAGGTCACGGGAGGCAGGATGCATCTTTCTCAGTGCCTGGGTTTTGTCTGGCGGCAGCTGGCCTTTTTCAAAACCCTCTTCGTCAAGAGCAACCAGATTATCCCGGCTAAAGGAGATCTTCATCTGGGCATCATCAAGAAGAGCGGAATGCCAGTACGAAAGGACCGAATGATGGCTTGGCTTCGACGACATCCGTTTTAGAACCCTATGTAGTGACGCTTTTTGTTACAAAATGCCCTTTGACATGTAAACATATGCGTCCCCTAGGCTCAGGATTTAGTGTCAGAACATATGGTTGCAGTGAGGCAGATGACCAAGAAAACGACGGCTGGGCAAAGAAAGACACTGGAGAAATCGTAGCGCTTTACGAGATGTCTTTACCTGTGATGCCATCAAGGCTTGTTTCGATCTCGCGATGGAAAATCAGGGGGTGCTATCCAAAGTCGGGCCTTAGCCGTGCGATGCTGTGTCCGACCAAGATCCCTCAAAGCGCAAGCAACATCGCGCTGCTCATCGGATCGGATTGGTCTTTTATAGAAGAGAACGTGTTCTGCAATCACATTGAGTGGTAGACCTGCCTTCCGGTATTCGTCATGAACTTGGATCATCCGGCCTGATGTCAGCTGCGGAAGAAGGTCATCCAGTGTCAATGCATCAGACCAGAAGGATGTCCGGGCGAACAGCAATTCCATGAGTGAACCGCCTAGGGATTGGCGGAGACGTCCGCTTTCAAAAAAATTCCACCTAAACCCGGACCGACCGGTTTCCCCCCCTAATCTGCCTGTCCGCTCAGTGATGCAGGAGCAGACAGGCGGCAGTCGCCTTCATGGCAGACATCAAAGTGGGAATGGTTGTTGCCCGAAAGCCGACATTGTTAGGCGAACCGCGATATATGTCTTTTAGACTAAGGCCGCCTTTTCATAACGGCATTCATTAATGTCATTTTTCGGAGCAGAGCGCGAATTTAATTGCCTAAACTGAAAAATGGAGGGTGCGAAAACCCTCGTTTTCAACCGAGCCAGAATCATAATTCATTGATATTGTTATGCACTAAATGTGCAGAAAATGGGTTTTTCGAGCCTTCCAAATGGTATATTCAAAAATCAAGTAGTTTTATTAAGCCGTGGGGGGGGGAGATGTCACCAAGATTATGGAGATGGATAATATTCACTATTATCGTCTCGCTACTTCCTCTCGGAATTGATTATTTTATGGCCGTCTCTCGCGCAGCCAGTGGATCAATGCCAGGATTTGCAGAAATCATTGGCAAAGGAGAACTTTGTCTGTTGGCCGTTGCTTTTTCGGCGGTAGGCTTGGGTGAAATTCAGGGAGTAAATATAAAAGACGAGAATAAGGAAATTGAATTAACCGGATTATCAACAATAAATATCATATTAAGTATATCCTTGTATGTTATGATGAGGTCATCCATAAATCCTTTAACTATGCAGATAGTAACTTCTATTATTTTCTTTGTCAGCACGTTAGTTGTATCAACAAGCTGTATAGCCGTTTCGGAGATCGCTGATGTTTAATACTTTGGCAATCATAGGAATCTCTCTTTCGGTATTTGGAGCTATCACATCTCTGATTTCCGCTATAAAAATCAGGCGTAAAATGAAGGCTCTTGGAAATATACTGGATTCGAAAGCAGGTGAATTATCTCCCTCTCCAGACGTGGAAGATCCTGAGGGAAGAAATACAGTAGATCAGATTTCTGATGATGACGATGATCAAGGTGACCGCTGATGGCTGACGCACGTTTTATGCTGTTACAACTGCCTGGGCACCCAAAGGTGGTGATGGAGAGTATCCATACTGTCCTAAATAAGGCCCTTGACTGGATTGAGGTGGGTCCTAATAGTTGGCTTATTTGGACGTCGTCCTCTCCAGAGCAGTGGTACAAGCGCCTTCAGAAAGCTTTTGGAACAGATACGCGAAGTTTTATTTGCGTGATCGATCCCGAACAAAGGCACGGGCGAATGCCAAAAGTTTTTTGGCAATTTCTTGAGAAAAAGCGCTGAGCGCGAAAAGATATACAAAAATGTCTAGCGGCGAGGCCTATTCCGGATTTGCGATGTAAAACTGGTGCAGACGTTGTCGACCAGACCATTCGGTTAGAGCCTGTGACAACTTTCGGTACAACTTGCTGTTTAATATAGTGAGCCGCGTTTGTCGGTCGGCAGGCATTATGGAAATGAGCGCAGGCAATGGCTGCTTTCTATCATTTCTGTCCGAGAACCAACCTTCTGTTCGCCCCCACCATTACATTGAAAACCTGATACAATCCTCTGACAAGAAATAATTGAGGCCTAAGATATGGAGCGGAATGAGACTATAAAATTTCTGCAAGCTAAATTTTTGGAACATCGTGATCAACTTATACTGATGAAAGCCAATGCTCAGGCATGGGGTGGTTATGCTGACTGGCCTTGGAACGGACTTGTATTGTCGGCTGCGACCCGAGGCGGTTCGGCCCGCTGGGATCGGAACGTGAAACTACGCTACGATAGCGAATTATCTTGGCAAAGTCTCGAGGGCACTAGCGACGAAGAGCGTAAAAAAAGGTTTGAAACGGTTGGCCGTTTCTGGAGGAGGACTGCCAACTGGTTGGAGCGAGTATACCAGCACATTCTTGAACAAGGTGGCCCAGCCTCAATACGTAGGACGCTGGATCCAATGGATGCCACTCAAATTATCGCTTTTTGGAAACAATTTCCTGAAATTGGCGACAAATATGCCCGAAATATAATGATGGATATCTATGATCATCGATTTCGGGATGGCTGCTTTGCTATAGACAGCCGAATAAAGAAGTTGCTTCCCCTACTTGGCTATCAAGGTACCAACCACTACGAAGAACAGGAGGTATTTCTAGCCATTTTGGCGGCCGAAATTACGATTGAAGGATGGGAAATAGATCGCCTCTTATACCGAGAAAACAAACAGATCGCAAAGGCGCTGGCTTAAAATGCCAAGGCCTATTAAGGCAGTTCACTTCTGCCAATTACGATTCCTACCCATTAACAGACCTTCTACTTTCCCCTCCATACACGGAGGCTATCACAGCCTCTTCCAGGGCCATCGCTGTGCCGCTCAGAGCGACAATCTGGCAACAGCCTGCAGCGTGAGGAACGGCAGGTTGTGCGCTGCACTGTCGAACACCTGATGCGGCAGATGGGTCTGAACGGGGTGATCCGGGGCAGTTCAATCTCCAATACCCGCTTTTGACCTTATACGTTCCCGTAATGAGGATGGTGCTCTGAGGGGAAATTGATGTTTTTGTTCGATAATGAAACCGAGGTCGATCTGCTCAACAACGAGCCGATCGCCAGATCGATCGTCGCGCTGCTGCGCGACAACCCATCCAAGCCGATGACCATCGGCATCCATGGTGATTGGGGCGCCGGCAAATCGAGCATCCTCAAGATGATCGAAACAAGTTTCGCCGACTACGAAAACGCGCTCTGTCTTAAATTCAACGGTTGGTGTTATCAAGGCTTCGAGGACGCGAAGATCGCACTGATCGAGAGCATCGTAACGGCGCTGATCACAAAGCGATCCCTGCTTACAAAGGCCGGAGAAGCGGTCAAGGACATCTTCCAGCGTATCGATTGGCTGAAACTGGCGCGCCATGCGGGAGGACTCGCTATGACGGCGACGACTGGCATCCCGTCATCAGATATGATCGGTGGACTAATCGGCAAACTAAGCCATCTCGCCGAAGATCCGATGAAGCTCGCGACCAAAGAAAACCTTCAGGAAGCGGCCAATGAAGCAAAGGGTTTGCTCAAACCCTCGTCGAAGAAGGTCCCAGAGGAGATCAGGGCTTTCCGGAAAGCGTTCAACAGTCTCCTCAGAACTGCAGGAATCGACCAGCTCGTCATCCTCATCGACGATCTCGATAGATGCCTTCCAGATACTGCGATCGAAACCCTTGAGGCGGTTCGCTTGTTCCTCTTCACGGACAGCACCGCCTTCGTTGTCGCCGCCGACGAGGCGATGATCGAATATTCTGTCAGGAAGCACTTCCCCGATCTGCCGGACAGCACGGGGCCGCGCGATTATGCGCGCAATTATCTCGAGAAACTCATCCAGGTCCCATTCCGGATTCCTGCGCTCGGCGATGTCGAGACCCGGTCATATGTGACACTCCTTCTGGTCGGTGCCGAGCTTGGCGACGATCACGAGGGCTTTCAGAAACTGATCGCGAAAGCGCGGACAGCCCTTCGAGAGCCTTGGAAAGGCGGCGGCGTCGATGCCGCGATGCTTCGGGACAATCTAGGTAATCTCGACGAGAAGAAGGGTAAGGCAGTTATCGCCGCGCTCACGCTCAGCGATCAGATCGGCCCGCTGCTCGCTCGAGGTGCGTTCGGCAACCCGCGTCAGATCAAACGGTTTCTCAACGCTCTATTGCTCCGCGAACATACCGCTCGAAGCCGAGAGTTCGGTGACAATTTCAAACGGACTGTGCTGGCTAAGCTGATGTTAGCGGAGCGCTTCATCCCCCGGCTTTACGACCGCATCGCCAGCGACGCCGCTCAGGATGCGGATGGGATATGCCAGCGCCTTGAGAGACTGGAAACAGACCCAACGAGATCCAGTGAGATGGCGGAAAGTACGATTGTGGTTGAACCCGAGGATCCGCCGACACCGGCTGAAATTCATCAGGCACTCTGGGACCTCGCATGGAGCGGCTATGTCACCACAGATACGTGGGCTCCTCTGCGTGCTTATTGCGGCGGACCTCCCGTTCGACGTTCCCGTTCTTCTCACGTTTCCGGGCGACGCCGGCGCGGACTTCCCGATCGGGAAACAATCGGCATCGGAACGAGATCGAAAAATTCCTTTGCAACACTTGGTGATCAGGCACTTTCTGGGCGTTGGTCACTGATCCAGAATGAATCCTCCAGTGATACCGCACGAGCACTTGCAACGGTTGAGGAGCTTTTAGACCGCTACGGCGTCGTCACTCGAAACGCAGTCATGACCGAGAATAACCGTGAACCCTACGTCATCCGCCGCATGCTGACAGAAAGGACCGTGCGGGCGTCCGATGCGCGCGCCCGTTTCGTAGGGCTACCGCCTGCGTCTGGAGACCGATGCCAGCAATGTGCCGGTGCTCCGCTTCTCCCCTGATCCCAGCAAAGAAACTTATCCACATGACCTTGTGGATAACCATGTGGAGGACTCCTGATGCCCATCGACCTATCAGGAATCGGATTCTCGACCTATCAGGAACGGGAAATCCCTCTAACAATTTGGAATGAAAGGAGAAATTCGCGCTCCCTAAAGGTACTAAATATTATAACTATTCTGTACTTGTATACCGCGCTGGAGCGCGCGTGTGAGTCTTCGATGTTACCGACCATGAAGGATGGAACTACTGCGAAACCGGGATTGTGTGGGACCAGCAGGGATTGCGTGGGACGAAACCTGTTGAGAGACCGGGATTTTTTGGTTTTAACCGGGGCTGAGGTGGGTCAAAGCTGGCTGATGGTTTTGGATGGAACTAACTACGAAATTGGCCTTGAGGGGTATTTTCAGCCAGATGATTTGGAACCAACCCTGATTTTGGTGCCAGCCCTTCAAATGCCTTTAATGGCCTTTCAAAGGACTGATAGAACCAACTAATCTTAACGAGTTGATATGGCGCGTTCAATAGCCTGATGGAGCTGGGCGGCGACAGTTAAATCGGCATTTTCGAGAGCAGGATGATCTCCTGAAGAGTTTTTAATCAGGACTGTATATTTATACCAAGGTGCTTTTTTAGCTAGTTTATACCAAATGAAGGCAAAAATTATTCCAGGGATAACATAAAAGCAAAAGCCAACAATAACTATTATCCCGCCGAAGATTGCTAGCCAAACTTGAGCGGGATCAATTGCTTTTAAAATTGTTGTGCTTCCGATAGATGAAACGGAATAGCTTGCGCTTCCAATTTTAATTAGTGATTTATCTACGCTTATATTCCCACTTTTATAAATATATTCACCAGTGTCCATAAATATTTTCCTTATATTGAGGAGTTATACCGTCATAGCGCCGGAGCGCCAGACTACGCGGCCTATGATCTTGGCGGGGGTGCCGCCGTCACGGATCATCTGGCGGATTTCTGCGGCGTTCAGCTCATCTGTGGAGTAGCTGGGGTTGTCGCTGACGACTTCCACGTTTCCGTTAGCCTTCAGGCGCAGGCGTTTGACCAAGAGGCTATTGTCTATGCGGATGGCATAGATTGCACGCTCTTGATGCTTTCAACGTCTGTTCTGATAAGAACCAAGTCTCCATCATCTAAAGATGGCTGCATACTGTCGCCTTTTACAGTAAGAGCGCAAACATTTTTCCTGTGGTCAAGAACATCTATGGGCAAAATTCCCTTTGGTATACTCACAGATGCTTTTGCAATTTTACCATCAACGTCAATTCCATGCCCGGCAGACAGTTTTATGTCATAATTTGGGAAAGATATGTTTTCGTTATCTTTTGGCAATGCATAAGTGCCGTCTGAAATTGACTGCGGATCGTCACCAAACAGAAGCCATTGGAGACTTACGTTGCAAGCTGCTGCGATCTTTTCCGCGATACCTAGCTTCCATTCTTTCCCGTTCATGTAGGTGCTTAGGGTCGTTAGGCCAACATCCGCTTTTTCCGAGACTGCTTGGTTCCCCCCAGCCCTTTCTACGGCTGACTTCATGCGCAAAAAACGTGTTTGCGTTTCGCGGTTCGTGTCCGTTTCTGCGAAATGCGTATTTGCACCTGTGTTAGAATTATTTTCTGTAATCATATCAGGTGTTTACCCTCAAAGCAGAGCCGCAAATACGCATTAACAACTGCGAAGTGCTTTTTGCCTCTTGCTTGATATGCGTATTCTCACGGTGTTCACTCCCCGTTAGTTCTCACGCGGATTGACGAAAAAGAGAGCCCGGTTGCAGCCGGGCTGAAGTTAAGGAGAGTCTTATGGCACGAAAGCCAGACGGGTTGCACCCCGAAGACATTAAAACACGTTTGAGAAAGAAGTTTGGAACGCTGGCCGCGTTCGCAAAGCTGCATCGGCGTAGCCCCAGCACAGTCTCGAATGCGATATCCCAGCCGGGATATTCTGCTCCGCTTGAAAAGCTGATTGCCAGTGAGCTGGGCATGCAGCCGGAGAGCGTTTGGCCGGAGCGGTATCATATGGACGGAACCCCTGTTTCGTTTCGTGCTGACAGAACTCCTACCGCCCTGAGCTGCCGGGCGCACCGTCAAAATGAGGTGGCGGCATACGGAACAGATTCGCCACGTCACGGTTCAGGTCATTAATGACCTCGCACTCAACATAAAAATCCCGACGTAGGAAAGTTCGTTATCCGGTTGCGTGTCGGGCATGTTTTTGCCGATCAGAAATCGTAGACAGGACTGTTCATACGAACCGTAGGCATAACGCGAGCCACCATGAGGATCGGGCTGGCCAATATTATCTATAATATGCGTCGCTTTCTCCTTCTGGAGCGGATTAACGCCGCCGCGTAGAAATCCAGGGTATGAGACCCTCTCTCTGCTCAAAATGCAGAGTGAAAATCAGGTCCAGGAACCAGCAATCAACACACCAAAAACCCGAAATCAGGCAAAAGGGAAACCAATCAACGGTTCTTCGATCCCTCCACCTGGAAAGGTCTTTTGTCAACAGAACCTAGGCATAGAACTACCTTCCATCATTTTCGAAAAGAATTTTTAAACCCAAGATAACGAGAAAAATTTAGAGTGACATACACACCCATAAACTTTTATCGATAAATTTTCATATGAAAAAAATTGTTACAGCATCTATTTTTACATCAAAATCATTTTCAAAATCGCTTGAAAAGTACGATATCCCCCATTCCAAAATATCTATGCCAACATCTGTTACAATATGTTTGATATTTTTTCATTTAATTTTTGTATTATCGAAAGAAGAGTGTTTTGAAATAAATTAACTCCATCTATTTCTAAATTCTCATTACTGAAAATCGATTTATAGAACCTAAATTCTATACTTTTTATTTTATACTCTAAATTATAATCTATTCTTAAATTCGACCCTAGAGCGTATGTACATACACTACCTTTATCATCGTATAATAATGAATCAACAATTTCTATTTTGAAATTTTTAGCAATATCCGCAAGGTCCATTCCTTGCATAATATCGATAAATTTTTGAGGACGTAAAGAGTCTATAGAATAGAGTGGAACTTGAATAACTTTACTGAAAGGAGTCAATTTCATTTTTTTTATTTCCTTTTGAAATCGTTAACGTTTAAGTTATTTGAATAGTCCAAAATTTCTTTTATTGCATTGTCATATTTTCCAAACTGCTCTATTTTTTTTCTTGTACATTCTTAATATCATCAATGTCCATTTGGACAGCATCAAGAAATTTTCCTTCATCCATTAATTTTTTGCAGAATCAGAATTACCATAACTACTAGTTTTCTGATGATCTTCTGGATCCATTTTTATGGCTGGCCCGTCTTCTGAGCTAATTGGAACATCTTTGTAGCAACTTTTAGCAGGACAGTGATGACTATCAAGCCGATCTCTTGTCGGCTTAGACGTGTCTTTATGAGGGCCACCAGAATATGAGTCCTTATTACCTTTATTGGGCTCATCATCATGAGGCGGCAAAGAGTTAGCCCCAACAGCTTCAGCTGAGGAGGACTGTGATGTCAGTCCAGAATTTTGTTCGTCTTGTGCATTGGCGATAAAGAATGTTAACGTATTGCCTGCTACCTCAATAAAAAAATTAAAGAAAAACAATGGATTTAAGTATACGTCTCAATCAAGTTTCTCCTGAACTAGTTGAATATGGAGAAAGACTCACAAGCGATGAACGCGCTTTAATAGCGCGTTTAATTGCGAAATGGGCATGTAGTACTAGCCATTCAGAAGATTACCTTAATGATGATATTCAGTCATACTTCGAAACAGGAAAATTAATAAGCATAACAGAGAGAAGAGAGTTTGAAAAAACAATACAGCATATAGACAATAAATATTTCGATATAGTGGAAGATGGTGGACATATAGATGTTGAAAAAAAGCCAATGTATTGGTTCCAGAAGGCCAGATCATTAAATTCAGTGATGTATGCCATAGATTCTAAAAATTTAGGTTCTTTTTATGATTGCTTATATGAAGCCCTTGCCGCAACCAATGATGTAAAAAAAATAAAAGAGATATGTTATTTGACCGTGGAGAGATTGGAAAACCGATGATTGATGCCTTTGGCTCGTGATTCTAGGTGTTTGGTCCCGTGGTTTGATGGCTTGGACTGATGATGAATCTTTCTGGCTCTGAAGTCTATATTTTGCAGACATATTCGTAAGGGGGGAGGCCACTGAGGATCTTGAGCCTTCGCCTGAATTATAGGCAGCCATGAAGTCGTAATGGAAGCGTTTGACGGTTGCTTCCTTGATCGTCCGGTTCATCCGTTCAACCTGACCATTGGTCCAGGGATGATTGGGTTTCGTCAGGCGATGTTCGATCCCGTGAGCTTCGCAGATCATGTCGAAGCGCATGGGACGCGACCAGGCTGTATTGCGATTACGGGGATGATCAGCGAACTGGATCCCATTGTCGGTCAGGATGGTGTGGATCCGGTAAGGGATGATGCTCAGGAGATGTTCGCGGAATTCCCAGGCCGTCTTTCGATCAGCTTTCTCGACCAGTTGTGTGACAGCGAATTTGCTTGGCCGGTCAATGGCAACGAAGGGTACAGCTTGCCTTCAGCGGTCTGGACTTCCGCTATGTCGAGATGAAAGAACCCAATCGGGTAGCGTCTGGGCTTGTCTCCCTCGATGTCCGGCAGCCGTGAGATCTCGTGACACTGAAAGCAACGATGCAGAGCCGAGCGTGGCAGATGAGAAATGCTGGCCTGCAGGGCGTAAAGGCAGTCGTCCAGCGGCAGCAACGTATGCCGGTGAAACGCTACGATCATCGCTTCATCCGTCTTGGAAAGAACCGTTGATCGCGGCTCCTTGGGACCAGTTTTCTGATCTTCGACAGTCTGGCGCTTACGCCATTTTGCAACTGTTTTCGGGTTGATCCCGAACTCCTTGCTCAGCGCCGCGAGCGAAGCCTGCGATCGCTGTATTGCAGCTCGCACGGCGTGCGTGGTCGTGGCGTTCCCATGACGTATCTGTCCCATAATGCTTCCTTCCACTCTCGTGAAAATATCACACCATCAAACCACGGGACCAAACACCTAGGCCAGCATGTGGGGTCAGGTGCAATAGTGCTGTTTTGCACATGAAACAAGTCTGATCCTGCTCGGACTGAACCACAGCATTACAAAATATTCATATATAGCAAGGCTTGAACCGATAAGTCTGCCCGCTTGTTTGATTTGAGTGTTTGATGAGGTTTTCCCCCACGGCAGTTGCTATTGCAAATAACTCGCAGTTACGACATAAGCGCCAGACCCACCATCACCATATGAGTCCTAAAGATGAGTTTTCGTGCATTCTGCCTGAACACACTCTCAGTTTCTGGCCTGTTAATGGGCCTTGAGGTCTCAGCGGTTTCCATTGCTGTCGCGGCTAATGCAGACCTGGCTCCTCGTAATGCGCAACGGGCAGGAGGTTCCGTTGTTAAGTCTTCAGGCAGTCAGGCTGAAAAGTCTGATAAACAGGGGCATGATAACAAAAATCTGGATCAGCAAAGCCACGAAAACGAAAATATCGTTGTTACGGCAGCGCGTCAGAACCGTATGTACGTTTCCAGTGGTGGTGATCTTGGAGCGCTGGGAAAGAAAAAAGGTCTGGATGTGCCTTTTAATATCCGCAGTTACAATGCCAGTCTGATTTTGAACCAGCAGTCACAGACGCTGGGAGACGTTTTGCTGAATGATCCGACTGTCCGGACAACCACGGGTTATGGGAATTATGCCCAGCTTTTTCAAATTCGTGGTTTTACATTGTACGGGGATGATGTGGCCATTGATGGCTTGTACGGCGTAACACCACGCCAGTTGGTTTCTCCCCAGTTATATGATTCCGTGCAGGTGCTTAATGGTGCCAGTGCTTTCCTCAATGGTGCAGCACCAGGTGGGTCTGCCATTGGTGGAAACGTGAATCTTGTTCCCAAAATTGCAGGCACTACGGATATTACGCGCCTTACGGGTGATTATACGAGCAGTGGTCAGGGGGGAGGTGCTTTTGATATCAGCCGCCGCTTTGGTCGGGACCACACTTTTGGTTTGCGCTTTAACGCCGCTGGTATGGATGGAGATACCCCGATCAGGAACGAACGGCGTGATGACGTAGCACTTGGCCTTGCTTTTGACTGGCACAATGATGATACGCGGATCAACATGAACATGAATTACCAGAAACAGCAGGTTTTTGGTGGTCGCAGCGCAATTATCGTCTCCAGTCTAGCAACAACCATGCCAACACCCAGAACAACGGCACCGTCCGCCAACTGGGGGCAGCGTTGGGCTTATACGGATCTTGGTTATGTGTTTGGCACACTGAATCTTGAGCATGATTTTGGGTCCCACATAACTGCTTACGGCAAGTTTGGTGCGCAAAGTGGTAACGAAATGGGCAATTACGCCACCACCACACTTACCAACTCCGTTACTGGCGATGGCACAGTAGGCGCCATGGCAACCGCCTATAATGTGATGAACGAGGCAACGCAGGCAGGGGTGCGCGGGCACGTTACGACCGGTCCGATCAAACATGAACTGAATGCCGGTGGAGCCGCTACATGGGAGGCATCGGATTCCGCTTATGCCATGAGCCTGACATCACACGCGGGTAACATTTATAACCCTACACAGTTTACACCGTCTGAAAGTTATGCCCAAGGCAACATGAATGACCCCGGTCGCGTATCGTGGAACAAACTCTACAGCCTCTTCCTGTCGGATACCATGACATTCTGGCATGACCGCATCGCGCTTACGGGTGGCTTCCGGTACCAGAACATTCTGTCTAATTCTTTTGCCTATGGTACGGGGAGCCCCCTGTCGCATTATAATTCGGATGCTTTTTCGCCTGTTATTGGTCTTGTTATTCATCCCACCACGCATACTGCGCTGTATTTCAACCGTATTCAGGGGCTGTCGGCGGGGACGACCGTGGGGTCAACCTATCTCAATGCCGGTCAGGTTTTTGCGCCGTATCAGAGCACACAGTACGAAGTCGGCGCGAAGTATGATGTCGGGCGTTTTGCAGCCGGTGTGGCCTTCTTTCAGACGTCCATGCCTTATGGCATGACACAGAGCGTTTCCGCCAGCCAGTCCATCTATACTCAGGATGGCAGGCAGCGTAACCAGGGTATGGAGCTCACATTCAATGGTGAGATCGTGCACGGTCTGCGCTTTAATGGTGGGTTAACCTTGATTGACGCCAAACAGCTCCGTACATCAGGCAACCTGTATAACGGCAATACAGTTATTGGCATTCCCAACTACACCATAAACGGCAACCTTGAATATGATGTGCCCCTTCTCAAAGGTATGACACTTGTCGGGCGGGTGATCAGCACTGGCAAACAGCAGTTCAATAATGCCAACACGGCGCACTTGTCTGCTTGGTCACGCTTTGACCTTGGTGCGCGCTACACATTTCTGGTGGATAAAAAGCCTCTTACGGCCCGGTTTGAGGTTACCAATATTGGTAACCAGCGTTACTGGGCTTCTGTTTACCAGAGCAATCTTATTATGGGTGACCCCGAGACCTTCAAATTTTCCATAAGCGCCGATCTCTGACCGGCAGGAATGGTTTTAAACACTGAGGAATGGGTAGCTGCTCTGGGTGTTACCGGTGTGACTGAAGGCACACCAGACCCAGAGCCGGGACACCCCCTGCAATGGGCTGAGGGCAAGTATTTCATCACTGCGGGTGAATCTGCTTCGTTGTATGCTCACCAAGTTGTGAATTCCTATCGGTGATAGGCCCTACACTGTCGTCCAGCCGAATATTCCAAACAGCGTGCTGAAAGGCATGCCTCCCGTGAACGTCGATAGCGGGATACCTGCCTATGTGATACCGAATGAAAGCCTTCCAAATCTAACGCCGAATATCATGAACTATAGCCCAATTCTTGGTGTGCAATGAATAAGAACGCAGATATAATCATAGAAGTTAGGTTCAACACTCCCTCAGAGGGGGGGACGAAAATCATCGATAAGTGGTAATGTTTATTCCTGCCCGTTGTTGATCGATGGAGCGGCATTCGATTGTCGCATATTACTGGGTGATAAAAGGATTAAGCTTGGTCATACCTATGATCTGGAAGTCCATTTCCTCTTTCGAGACCTGGCGCTGCCACATCTCGCTTTTGGCCGTGCAATTTCGTTATGGGAAGGCAAAGAGATCGTGAACGGTAAAATCAAGGCAATTGTTGCTAGGTTGTAGTTACGATTTATCGCAGGATGATGGCTATTGAAGTGATGAGGACGAAGCCCCGGTAATTGGCGAGGAGCTTGTCATATCGGGTTGCGACATGCCTGAAATCCTTGAGCTTGATGAAGAAACGCTCGACGAGATTGCGTCCTTGTAGAGCGCCCTGTCATAGTTTTTGGGCGTTTTGCGGTTTGATTTTGGCGGAATGACTGGTTCGCCGCCGGCGTCTTCAACCGCGTCGCGCAGGTGATCGGCGTCGTATCCATTGTCGGCGATGACCGCGTCAGGATCGAGTCCTTCAATCAGGTCGTGTGCCTTTGTAATGTCGTTGCGCTGCCTGCCGGTGAAGGTCATCCGCACCAGATTGCCCAAAGCGTCGGCGGCAAGGTGGATCTTGCTGCTTAACCCGCCGCGAGATTGACCCAGCCCTTGGGTATCCGCTCGCCTTTGGCGATGCGTGCGGCAGCGGCATGCTGGTGTGCGAACGATCATACTGTCGATCATCAGCCATTTCAGGGATGCGCCAAAAATTCAATTATATAATTAATTTATAATTAGTTAACCTATCAATATTAACTAATTATAAATAATATTGGTGTAGAATAAACCAAAATCTCCATAGGGAGGTTTTGTGATGATAAGAGTATTTAGTTACAATCAAAGACATTTTCACGCTCCAACATATGAAAAAATGCTTAGAGCACGTGCTGTTGTTTTTTCAGGACGCTTGAATTGGGATGTTAATGTTGTAGATGGAAAAGAAGAAGACGAATATGACCGGGAGTATAACCCACTCTATTTCGTAGCAGAGCGGCCTGATGGTTCACACGCAACATCCATGCGTATCATCCCCACCACGGGGCCGACAATGTTGCGTGACAAATTTCATTCATTTTTTCCAGATTGCCCGGATATCTATAGTCCAACAATATGGGAAAGCACCCGTTACTGTGCAACATTACGACCTGGTGAGATACATTATACAGGTGAGTTAGCACGCACTCTGTGTCAAACGTGCCTCGAAAACGGAATTACTCATCTTACAGGTATCTTTTTTCGGCCAATGTTACGGATTTATGAGCGTGCGGGCTGGCCACCTGAACCTATTATGAGTGCTCAACTCGACGGGAAGATGATTACGCTTGCCACGTTTGATGTGTCGCAGGCGCGTCTTGACGAAATTAATAAAAAATTTGCATTGGCCGCTTAAAATCTTATATGCCAGCCAAGAACATCTTGGCTGGCCTTAATCGTAATGGTTCCTGACACACACAATGCGCTTCTTCCCCTAGGGGATACCCTTCTCGAACGCATTCAGTCATGCGAAAGCATCTCGACAATGCAGGAGTTGGCATTCGAGATCAGGGATAATAGTGGCGCGGCCCATCTTACCTACCACTTTCTATCCAACCCTTGGGTTAGAGAGGGAGGAGAATTGGGGGTCACGACATACCCGCTGTCATGGCAAATCTTATATACTGAAAAAAATCTTGTTCATTCAGATCCGGTAGTCCGTACTGCACTAACCAGCGCACTTCCTTTTTTGTGGTCAGAAATAAAGATACTTTCTCAGAAAGAGAAACGGGTCATGCAGCTTTTTTCTGAACAGAATATGGGCAAGGATGGAATGTCCATTCCGTTAAGAGGGTTACGTGGTGAAGTGGGTCTTCTGACTATAACAAGTCGCAATATCCATGATTTCGGGCAAGATCGGCGAAGGGTTTATGCGGCAACATTCTCTCAGATTGGTGCATACATGCATGAATGGTTTGCTAATTATGGAGGGCGTCGAGAGGCTCTGGCGCCTCCTCGGTTATCCATTCGCGAACGAGAATGTCTTGCTTACCATGGCGAGGGTTTGATGACGCAGGAAGTGTCTTACAGACTGAATATCTCTGAAGCGACTGTAAGACTTTATCTTGCGACGGCTCGGCATAAACTTTGTGCACAAACGACCTGTGGGGCTGTGGCAAAAGCAATTAAATTCGGGTTGATATAAGTTTAGCCCGTTTATAAATTTCATCAAACGCAGAAGATATGCCAGAAAAAACATTGATAGATTTAATACAGTTATAAATAAACAGCTGGTTTATAACGTTTTTGCTTTCGCGCCCACCGAGACGCAGAACGCCAGATACGTCATATTCCGAACTGACAGACAGCATGCACACCCAACTTGTAATACAGTTGGATGCTAGATATTTCCCCACTTGAAAACCAAGTGATGTGTTTTCTGTATTATCATTATACGGGATAGGCTCGAGGTCGAAATTTGTTATTTTACTACGTCCCTCGTGCAATGCACTGGCATAAAGCAATTGTCCTGTACTAATTGTTCCAATCCCGAGGTCCGGACTTAATTGGATAATGTTGGCTGCCACTGCTCCAGCATCCGGTGGTGAAATTTTACTCACTTCGTGCAAAACAAAAGCTGCCAGCTTAAGTGCAAACTCAGTTCTACGATTACTTTCGTGGTATACCATATCTATAAAATGGCGCCGACCGATCATATCTGTATTTTTGAGTACAGATGCCAAAACATCAATCGATTCAATAATAAAAGGATGAATTATTTCTGTATAAACATCTTTTTCGACATCAATATAGGAATGTAGCAAGGCGCTCATCGATATTCTCTCTACAGAAATATCAAATAAACTTATAATTTTTATACTCTTATATCTTCCCCTCTAAAATGACCTATCAATATCGCTAGATCGGCAAAAGGTTGGAACTGATCTAGAAAGACATAATTTGTTTCCATGCTGTTCTCTCAGACTCTTGTTTCAAGCAGACATTGCTAGAACACATGAAGAATGTCTTAACGGGAGATGTCTGAATGTTCTTATCGCTGTGATTTTTTGGAAGAAAATTTTTCGGAGATAGATATTTAAGAATGTCTTCTACCATTAATATTTTCAATATTATAAATTTAGAATTATTTAAGGCGCGATAAAGTGAATAAAAAATTACTGCTTTCTTCTATTATCGTTTTTTCTGAAATTTCTTTTGTTGCACATGCAGATTCTTCTGTATCTAAAGCCCCAACGGTCTCCCCTACCATCCAGAGTAATTTCGGAGCATGGAAAGCAAGCTGCACTTATGCTCCGGCAACCCGGGCCGCGTCATTGTGTATTGCAGCCCAACAGCTGACGATGCAGCAGGATGGCAAGTCAGTCGCACTGGGTATGGTTATTGTCGCTCGAGCTGCATCAACCAAGGAACCAATTACGACACGTCCATATGAATTGAGTCTTATGGTTCCACTCGGGTTTGACCTGACCAAGCTTCCAACGCTCACGATGGATAATGGTAAGCCTTTGAATTTACCTTATCTGGTCTGCAATGCTTCAGGCTGTCTTGCGACCACGCAAACAACTCTGTCCACCATGGCTGGTCTGAAAACTGCCAAAACAGGTCATATTCGTGTCACTCGTGTTCCTTCACAAGGAGGGGGCAGTGTAACAATAAATTATAGCATGAATCATTTTTCCGATGCTTTAGGTGCTCTCGAGACATGGGCTACGCAGAAAGCCCCTTCCTGAGCCGTCGCATAGTTCGGGCCGCAGCGTATGCGATGGCAGATTCTCACTGGTTTGGTCATCATGACTATGCCAGATCTGGCAATGGGGCAGGTCTCGGGGTTGCCCGGTGGGATTATGCCGGCAGGGCCAGGATCCGCACAGGATCAGTATCAGCGCTTTGAACAGCATCAAGAACAACTGGACGCTTTACCGCCGCCATCGGGTGATATTGATCTTCATAAACCCGCATCTCCAGCGCAGGGCTCCAGGGGATGCGTGACAATTCATAGTATTACTGTGGAAGGAATTTCACGGCTTTCTCAAGCAGATATCGGGCATATGACACAGCCTCATGTGGGTAGTTGCATGACTGTGCGAGATCTTAATAGCCTGATTGACGCACTGAACGCAGCCTATGTCCAGCAAGGATATATTACCTCCCGCGCTTATCTGCCAGAACAGAAGCTTTCCTCCGGACACCTCAGAATAGTCGTCATTGAGGGAAAACTGACAGAGCTCAAGCTGGAAGGGCGCCCAACCCGGCTGGCAATTGCCATGGCCTTTCCTGCTCTACATGGGAAAATCCTCAATCTCCGTGACCTGGAGCAGGGGATAGAAGCTATGAACAGGCTGAGCCACTGGGGGGCCCGCATGCGTATTATCCCCGGCGGGAAAGCAGGCACCTCAACTGTTGTGATCAGCGCGCCAAAGCGCGGTGTGCTGCATGGCCAAGTCTGGTTTGACAATTATGGCCAGAAAATCACGGGACAGGAAACAGGGCATGCCATGCTGACGGCAGAGAACCCCTTGGGACTTCTGGATCTGTGGTCAGTTGAATATGATCACTCACTCGTGGGCCAGGCCGGGCAGCGGGGAACATCCTATCTCTCCGTTAATGGCTCAATCCCTTTTGGTTATTGGACTGTTTTCGGTTCATGGTGGCACTCAGAAGATGAATACCCCCTGCGCGGCCTGAGCGATCTCTATCATCTTTCTGGTGGTCGGCGAGACTGGCGTTTGGGAATTTCACGGGTGCTGCTGCGCAACAGCCTTGGCATTACGTCTTTCCAGGTCAGTTACGAACGAAAATCATTCGGTTCTGAAATCAATCATACCGTGATTGATACTGAAACCGCGCGGCAGTCCTTCGTTAACCTGCAAGTCAGTGAATCTCTCAAAGGATGGGGCGGGGTCTGGTACATCACAGGCGGTCTCAAGGTTGCCGTAGCCGGGGCCGGGACGTGGTCCAACATTGCTCATCCTGGCTTGCAGGAGCCCCATTCGTCTTATCTTAAGCCTTCACTGGATATAGATGGGTATAAACCTCTTATGCCCAACGTGTTATGGCATACATCGTTACATGCTGAATACAGCACCCGAGACCAGTTTCCGACCAACGAGTTACAGGTGGGCGGGCCTTATTCAGTTCGGGGTTTCCTGGAACAGGTCCTGCTGGGTAACGATGGCGGCTATATGCGCAATGATTTTTCATGGCAGCTTCCATCGTTGGACCAGAAATGTGGGAAGTTCGCTTTTCTCTGTCACCATGTCATCGAAGGCACGCAGCTTTATGCTGCTCTGGACGTCGGTGTCGTGCGGGCGGGGTTTACTTCTTCGTCCATGCCTCCGGCACTTAAAGGCGGAGAAATGGCAGGGGGAGGCCTCGGCCTCAGGAAGACCACTGGTCCATTTTTCTGGAACGTCTCCCTTACACATTCGATCTATACCGGCCCTCTCCCTTCTGAAGGTTTGGTTACGCTGTTTCAGGTGGGAGCGAAGATGTAATGAATACGGCCTATAGGCATACTGTTCTCGAAATGCTCCCCAACACAACATTGATGCAGCGTTGTCTGCGTGTTCTGGTCGCAACCTGCCTGCTTTTTACGTCAACCATTTCAGTCGCATCAGCTCAGCAGGCAGAACCGCAGATCGTAATTGATCCGCATGCAGCAGGACCTGAGCCGACGTTGGATAAAACCCAGAATGGGATCGATCAGGTCAACATCGCCACTCCGAATACTGCTGGTGTGTCGCATAATGACTTTCTGGAATACGGGGTACCTGAACGTGGTGTCATTCTGAATAATGCTACGTCAGCGACAGAGACGAAGATCGGTGGCGCAGTTTACGGCAATAGTAATCTTAATGGCCATTCGGCGAACCTCATTCTGAATGAGGTGACGGGTTCCCTTCCAACTCTGATGCTGGGTTATACGGAAGTAGCCGGGCATCAAGCCTCGGTCGTTGTTGCTAATCCAAACGGAATTACCTGTTCAGGCTGTGGTTTCATCAATACGGCACGTGTCACCCTTGCGACAGGCAAGCCGGAGATGGATGCGAGTGGTGCACTCAAGGATATAGCTGTTCGGGGAGGTAACATCACTTTTTCAGGGCCGGGTGGGGATTTCACCACGGTGCCAGTGCTGGATGTCCTTTCGCGATCCGTGACGCTGAAGGCACAGGTGAATGCTCAGACAGCCAATATTGTAGCTGGACGTAACCGGGTTGATTATGGCACCAACGTTGCCCACACACTAGCTTCCGATGGGACAGCTACTCCCGAATTTGCCATTGATACGGCCGCCTTGGGTGGACTCTATGCAAACCGTATCTACATGGTGGTTAACGAAGCTGGGGCAGGTGTAAGGGTCGACGGCGCCATGGCCGCCAATGCCGGAGACATGACCCTCACCGATACAGGTGATCTGGTACTGAATGGTAATCTGGCTGCCAGCGATACTATTCAGGCTCAGGCCAGTGGTCAGATCACTAATGCCGGCAGCCTGCAGTCGGGTACCAGTCTGCAACTTGAGGCGGCCAATGCACTGGCTAATAGTGGCAGCATCAGTGCGGGCATAGCACTAACCGCACAAGCGGAAACAATCGGTAATAGTGGGACGATTTCAGCGGGAGGCGGTATGCTGTCTCTTGCAGCACAGGGCCTCCTGACCAATAGCGGTGGTATTGGCGCATCGAATGGTAGTCTGTCTGCCAGGGCAGCGTCTATCGCAAATACCGGAACAATCGCATCAAAGGCAGACCTGACACTGAACAGTGCCAGTTCTCTCTCAAATGTTGGCGGGAAGATATCGAATACGGCAGGCCTGGCTTCAATTGAAGCGGTTGACGCGCTGGATAACACTGGGGGGACGGTCCTCAACCAATCTGGCAACATGATATTATCGGCGCAGGATGTCACCAATAATGAGGGTGTCATTCAGGCTGGTGGTAATCTAACGGCAGCATTGGGCAGCTACAGCTCTAATGCTCACTCTTTCTTCACAGCAGAACAGGCACTGGCTGTCACAATGTCTGGCAATCTGGACAATGAAGGCACCCTTGGCGGAAGCACAGATGTCCTTGTAACAGCCGACAACCTCACGAATGCGGCGTCTGGTCTTCTGCTTGCGACAGGTGGTTCTCTCAGTCTGAACGTGGGTGATCGTCAAAGACAGGCAGCAAATGACAGTTTTCTGTTTGATGGCGTATCCGGCAATACAGTTGCCGGGACAGTAAGCAATACAGGTATACTTTATAGTGCCGGTGGAATGAGCCTGACGAGTACGGGGGCCTTTTCCAACGATAACGGTACGATCAGGGCCGGGACCGATCTAAGGGTTGCCTCGACAGCGTTGAGCAACACATTCGGGAAGCTTCTGGCAGGGCACGATCTCGGGATTAATAATAGCATTACCTCAGCACCGCTTTCTATTCTCGATAACCACAACGGCCTGATGCAGGCAGGAAATAACCTGGATGTTGAGACAACGAGCCTAGCCAACACGGCGGGAACTCTTCTTGGCATTAGCGGCGATGTGACTCTTGCAGCTAGAAGCTCCGGCGCAATGATGACAGCGCTCGATAATACATCTGGGGGTATCATTCAGGCTGGTGGAACTGTTTCAGTAGCTGCTTCCACTATCAGCAATGACGCTGGCAGCGTTCTGGCGCTGAACGGCGATATTGCGCTGAACGCGGTGAGTGCGCCCTCTTCCGCACTGTCCTTCTCTAATGTGGGAGGAGCAGTAAAAGCGGCAGGAAACCTGATCCTGGTGACGGGGAACTGGCGTGATGATGCCAATGGCGTCATGAGTTCGGGGAAAGATCTTTCTGTACAGGCCTCTGAAGACCTGAGGACCGAGGGCGTTCTGGTAGGAGGGCAGGGCCTGTACCTTGATGCAACAGGTCTGACGAATGCTGCAAGCGGGCTGATCGCGACCGAGAATGGCACGCTGGACCTTGTCCTGAATGGAACAGGCACAGGAGAGGGGCTTTCCAACTCTGGCCGGATCGAAACAGCGGGCACCGGAGCTCTCCTTAATGTCACGACACAGGGGAACATTACCAATAGTGGAACACTTGTTTCTCAGGGTGATGTTGCACTTGCAGCGCAAGATCTTAGCAATAGCGGTCAGGTTGGCTCGTTAACCGGGCAGGCTAACCTGACCGCCGCGTCTCTCCTCAATATAGGCAGATTGGTAGCGGCCCAACAGGTCAATGCAACTCTGACTGGTTCTGCCGTGAACACGGGGCTGATTTACGGCACGCAGGGCATAAACCTGAAGAGTGGGGAGCAGATTGATAATACGAATGGTCGTATCGGGGCCAATGGCACCATTGCGGTATCAGGGGCCAGCCTGACCAACACGAGTGGGGACATTATTACCGGGGTCGGAGCTCTGCTGGTGTCAGCGGCAGGCGGCGTGAGTAATGAAGAAGGGGTTATTCAGGCAGCAGGTGATGTTACGCTGACTGCCGCCTCGCTTGATAATGAGAACGCAGGGAAAATCATCAGTAATGCTGGCACCCTGAATATCCAGAACATAGGTGGTCAGGCAATGACGCTGATCGCCAATAACAACGGCGCACTGCAGGCAGAGAACAATATTGTTCTCGTGGCCAATAATCTCAATAACGGATCCGGTGCATTAATTAATGCAGTAAGCGGTGGCCTGACTATCTCCGCAGGAGGCCCGACTGCAACTGCCAAAATCAATAATGCCAAAGGCACTTTGCAGTCATTGAATGATCTGGGCCTGACGGTGGCTGGCCTGGACAATGACGGTGGCAGTATCATCGAACGCTCAGGAACACGAACGCTTTTACTGACAAATGGAAGTGGGAGTGCGGTTAATGATTTTAGCGACGCTGGTGGTATTTTGCAGGCTGCAGGTGACCTGAAAATTGATACCACTTCCCTTGATGGGGCATCCAGACTGGTTGCGGGACGCAATCTTGACGTCACTGTCAGCAGCGATCTGAGCAGTGATACTCTGTTCCAGTCTGGCGGTGATGCCCGTCTGACAGTCGCCGGGAATTATACAGCCGCTTCCGGTGGCGGGCTATCCGCTGGAGGTAATGCCAGCATTCTTGCCTCGGCAGTGACAAATAATGGCGCATTGATGGCTAATGGTGGCGTTCTCGATGTAGCATCGGGCAGTGCGATCTTTAACACAGGCCTGATTGATGGTGCTGCTGGTGTTACGCTGGAGCTGCCTGGAACATTGACTAACCAGTTGGGAGCCATTCTTTCCCAGAATGGATCAATCGGGATCGGTGCAAACAATAATGGTCCAGCAAGCGCCGTTATCAACCGCTCTGGTGAGATTGCTGCCGATAGTGCCGATGGTGACGTTCGGATTAATGCTGGCTCTGTCACCAATGATGTGTTGAGCGGGGTCTCTGTCGCCAACAACAAGGTTTTATGGAGCCAGAGCTACGGCGGAAGCAGCAATGTCAATATCATCGTCCCTCTGGGACTGTTGAACACAACGACTGGACTACAGGGAACAGGCCAGCTTGTCGGTCATGCCAACGGCGGTACAATCTATGTGGAAGAAGATGGGGGGCTCGCCACCCTCAATAATGCTGCTTCCCTGATTTCGGCTGGACGGGACATTGATATCACGACCACAGGCGGGATCGTCAACGATGCCAGCCATATCTCTGCGGGGCGAGATATTAACCTGAGAGGCGGTAGTCTCAATAATGTTGGCTATGTAGTTCAGCATGTTTTTTATGTTACCTGCAGGAATTTCTGGGGGTGTTCCTGGAGTAGCCAGTCTGACCCCGCATTTACTGGTGGGGCAACTGCCGCAAAACGGCACAAAAAGAAATTTGGTCCGATCACGACCGGTCATTACTATACAGCCGCTCCTCAGCCCAAGGAACAATGGGGTTCGACAGAAACCTATTATGGCCCGACAGGGACTATTGTTGCCAAAGACAATATCGTTGGTGACTTCACAGGAGCGATCAATAACCAGACAAAAATCGTTAACGCCAGTCCGAGTGAATATACGACCTACACGGGTGAAGCCCCCGGCGGTCTTTCGCCGGTTGCCTCCACGTCAGGCGCAAACAACGTTGCAACGAATACAACATTGGAAGGAGCGGGTACGGAAGCTCTTGCAACGGCCACTGGCGTTCTGGCTTATCAGGGAGTAGAGACGGCTCAGGTGAAGGCATCCTCTTCCGCGCAGGAAGCGAGCATGACGCTGCCGGGTTTTGCTGGCAGTAGTGACCCGACCGTTCCCAATGTCATTGCATCTATTCCCGGTGGCAGTGCGCTATTTATTCCTGATCCCAATCCTGCCGCACATTATCTGATTGAGACCAACCCGAATTATGCGGCTCTCTCGGGACTTTATGGTTCGCAGTATCTGCTGAACCGTCTGGGTAATAATACGGCAGATTATCAGTTTTTGGGTGATGCGAATTTTGATACCGAATTCATCCAGCAGCAGATTGTCGCGGCTACGGGGCAAACTTTCCTGGGAAGCAGTTACGAGACAAGCAATCAGCAGATGGCTCTTCTGCTCGATAATGCAGCCTCAGAGTCCAATACGCTTGGTCTGACATTCGGAACGGCGCTGACAACTGCGCAGCAGGCGGCGCTAACGCAGAATATTGTCTGGTATGTGCCCGAGACTGTGAATGGGAAGACCGTTCTCACTCCCAGGCTCTATCTTGCCCCCGGGCAGGCAACGCTTTCTGACGGAGCGGAAATTACTGCAGCCAATGTGACCCTGACCGGTTCAGATATCAATAATACCGGAACGCTGAACGCGACTACAGCACTTGCAGCGACCGCGAACAGTGGCGATATCGTCAATGCAGGTGGGTCCATTTCCGGCGGGAGTGTGACGCTCGCTGCGCTGAACGGCTCCGTGATCAATGAAGACCAGTTGAATACGTTCATGGTGAATGGTGGCTCAGCACAGTCCATTGGTGCGCAGGGCAACATTTCATCAGGTGGAAATGCGCAGATATCTGCGGCGCAGCGCATTACTTTTAATGGTGGTTCACTGAATGCTCTGGGTAACGCTTCTCTGGTAGCTGGTCAGGGAATTACGCTTAATTCGGTTGCGGCACAGGCGTCTGAGGATATCGAAGGGCATGACTACAGCCATCGGGCTAGCCAGACGGAGAACTTTGGCTCTTCCGTCACCGCCGGGGGCAACCTGACGGCCGCAGCTCTTGGTGGTGATCTCACGCTTGCAGGTGCAAATGTGTCAGCAGGGAAGTCTGCAACCCTGTTGGCAACGGGCAATGTGGCCCTCAATGCGGTAACAGACAGCCAATCGTCTTATACGCATACAGTTGAACATGGATTCCTGAACAAGACTTCTACAACCCGGAGCGAGAGCTCAACCGATCAGGTCGGGAGTACTGTAGCAGCAAATGATAATGTCACTGTGGTTTCAGGCAAAGATCTGTCGATAACAGGGACTATCGCAGGCGGGGGGGATGTCGCTCTTCAGGCCGGTAGCAAATTTACTGAAAATGCACTTCAGAATACTGTCAGCGCGTTTTACGAAAAGAAATCGTCTGGACTGTTCCTTGGAACCAGTGGAGCAGAAGCCAAGATCGGGTTTGGCAAAACCAAAGATACGGATACTTATTCTCAAACGACATGGAGCCCCAGTGAGATTGCATCAACTGGCGGCAATCTGAGTATCACAGCGAATGGCGCAGTCACGATTAACGCGTCTGATCTGGGTGCCGCGAAAGAAGCAGTCATTACCGGGTCTTCGGTCGCATTCAATGCCCTGAATGACGTAACAACCCAGACCCAGACTCATAAGTCGATGTTTATCGGGAACACGACTGGTCTCGATCCGAACTCTATTGTCGGTCAGATGGTGGACATGGCGCTTGCCGCGTCTCAGGCATCTGGGAAAGATAGCGGCAAGCTGGCGGCCGCAGATGGCGCACAGGCCGCCATGACCGGTGTAATGACAGGCATTCAGGCCAGTACCGCAGGAAGCATATCGCAAGTTACATCCCTGTCGAACTTATTCAAAAAAGGTGATACCCCCGACGGCAACATTGATCTGATTGCAGTCAGGTCAAATGTCGGATTTGACCTTGAAAAATCGAAAACAACGCTGACGACCAGCAAAGTCGAGGGTTCATCGGCGGAAGCCGGGAATACCCTGTCCGTGACGGCTACGGGAGGCACACCAACGGACGCTCAATCAGGCGACATTATTGCGACAGCTTCGAAGCTGTCCGGACAGAATGTGATTTTGACCGCTCCTGGGAATGTAACGCTTCAGGCGGGGTATGACACGACGCATGAGGTTGCGAACTCCAAGTCGCTTTCTGCCAGTGTTGGAGCTTCCGCTAGTATTGGTACACAAGGAGCTGGTGTCAGCGTTGAGGGACAGTTCGGTTTTTCCAAAACCAAGACCAACGCATCATCCAGCACAGCAGTAGATACGACCGTTGTTGGCACTGATAACGTCACTATTGCCAATGCTGCGGGCACGACAACACTGGACGGAGCTGAGGTCAACGGGAACTCTATTGATGTTGCAGCTAAAGATCTGACGATCACTACAGCGCAGGATACGTCTCGCTACAACTCCAAAACCACTGGTGTGAATGCAAGCTTTTCTGTTCCCGTGTGGGGAGCAGGAGATATAGGCGGGAGTGCGAGTTTCAGCCACAGCAAGACGACAGACAGTTACGCGTCAACGGAAGCGACCCAGTCCGGGTTTTATGCGGGTGCAGGAGGCCTGACTGTTTCTGTGGCGGATACGACGACGCTGAACGGGAGCGTTATCGAAAGCACGGCCGATGCGGCACTGAACCATGTGACAACCGGTTTGCTGATCGCCAACGACATTGCCAATTATGCCGATGCAAGTGCGAAGACGATGGGGTATCAGGCCAATGTCATGAATCCCGGTGGTGCAACGGGTGGTGGCACAGGCGGCATGCTGACGGCGATTGGTACGGGTATGGCGTCCAACGCGGGAGGTCTTCTGGGCGCTGCGGTGCATCAGGATGCCAGTTCTGTAACCCAGTCAGCAATCGGGGCAAACGTGGTGGTCACGGCGGGGAGTGTAAGCGGCACACTCTCGCGTGACCCTTCGAGTGCCAATCATCCGCTGACGAACAGCTTTGATGCGCAGAAGATGCAGAACGACCTGCAGATCCAGCAGGTCGGATCACAGGTCGTAGGTGAAGTCGGCGGGGTTATTTCCGATGCGCTGGATCATGCCGGGATTTCCGGTTTTGGTACAACAGATGTCGGTAATGCCTGGGGGCGCATCGGGTTAGAAACCGCAGGGAGCGCTCTGGTCGCCGGGCTGTCTGGTGGGAATATCGGAGCAACGGCTGCCGGTACGGCAGCGGGAGATGCGGCTGCGATAGCAACGCGTGAGTGGGCAGGCTCAGTCGCACAAGCCATCACGACTGATGGAAATGCCCAGCGTGTGATTGAGAACATGCTGAGTAATGCAATAGGGGCCAGCGCTGGAGCTGCGGGGGGAGCCGCTGCGGGTGGTTCTGGGCACACCATGCTCAATGCATTGGCGGGTGCTGGTTACGCGTCAGCCATACAGCAGTTCAATCAGGCAAACGAAAATGATGAAAAAGAAGCGAATAAGGGGCCTCGTAATACGAGAGAGGCTCTGGACTGGGTGTTAGGCCCCAGTTCAAGAGACGTCACGGAAGAATTCAGAGAACAGACTTACGATACTGATGCACATGAACTGGCAAGACTGGATCCATCTAACCCCGAACTACAAACATTAACAGATCCCAATCAGCCGCGGGTTATTAGTGACAATGACGTTTCAAGGATGGAGAATGCACTTTTAGAGGCTCGTGAAGTCAACCGACTGTTGACGACACCAGAGGGAAGAAAGGAACTTTTCGAAAAGGCACCAGTCGGAACGGAAAATCTGCGAGATGTCGCAAAAAATCTCGTAAAAAGCGAGAGGGCTACTGATGTAGGTGCAAAAGCAGCAGGAAATGCTACTTCTCACGCGGCTGGTGATATTCGCTTCTCACAGAATACAGTGTCGTTCAATAAGACGGATCGAGGTAATGGCGCTAAATATACCTACGGCGACCTAGTTCAAAGTATGCGAACCAGTGGTTGGAAAGGTGACCCTGTCGATGTAGTGAAAATGCCCGATGGAAAGTTGACGAGTATGGATAACACCCGTATTGCAGCAGCTAGAGAGGCCGAAATTGACGTGAAAGCAACTGTGCGAGGTTTTGACGATCCTTTAACTCCGGCTGTTCAGGAGACCAGAGGTTGGCAACAGTACAGTACTTGGGGTGAGGCCATCATGGGGCGTATAAATAAGCAAAGTGGTGGATTTGCTAGTAGTAACGCTTATGGGGCTTCAGAGGTTCCGCGAATTACAGGGAGCAAGAAGTGAAAGCATATCTGTATGACTCTTCCATCTTACCTGATGGTTTCAAATTGCCACAAGAATATATTGATTTTGCTGTTAGTGGCTGCTCTCGAGATTTGTATCCTTGGAGGGTTCTGGCGGCAGATATGGCTGTCTCTCTGTGTTATTTTGGCTCGATGCTTTTGAAGTTTCCTAATAACCCCTTGGTGCCCTTTGCAATAATTGATGATGAGTCGGGCTTGTATAATGACGGGTGGGTTGTTTTGGCGTGTTTTGATGGGGCGGATTTCTCGGGTAATCCGCCGGTAAGAATATATGACTACTCCAATCCCACAGCGTCGCCTTGGGAGAATAGGTCTTATCAGAGTTTCTCAGATTGGCTTGAGGCGGCCAAGAAGGAGTCGTCAGATTATAGGTCATCGCTATGTTGACTTATGAACCCAGCGTGTACATGTGTGGTTAACCAGACTCCATTCTCTGCCTGAAAAAACTTGAAGCCCTGTTGGTGCATCCGCAGGGCTTCAATTTTTAGTACCACAGGTTTGCCATAGCGTTGCCCGACAGCAGTAGCCGTAGTTATGTCTTGCGACAGGTGTACATGGTGGCGAGCGCCTGCGATCAAGCCTTGCTGGCGGATCGATTCCAAGAAGCGCGTGGCGGTGCCGTGGTAGAGAAACTCTGGCGGCTCTTTCTCTACGTGCTGAAGGCTCACACTGGCAGTTGAGTGGCCCTGTACGGCGCGAATACGCAGGCCATCTTCCGAGAGACTGAAGCGTTTTTTATCGCTGCTGCTGACAACAGCCTGAATCAGGGCAATATCTAAAATTCGCCCATCTTTAGCTGCACCGGCTACCAAGGATTCGACATTTGCCCAGCCCTCGCTGTCTAGCTGCAAGCCGATGGCGTGTGGTTCATGCCTGAGAACATAGCTAAGAAATTTGCTGGTCTCGTTGAGTTTCTTGGTATTCATCCCGCTTAACGCCTCAAAATCATTCATTGATTGACAGCAGTTTACATCATTCTTGCCTCATGTCTGCATCACGTCGGCTGGTGGTACAGGCGGCATGCTGACGGCGATTGGTGCGGGCATGGCGTCCAACGCGGGAGGTCTTCTGGGCGCTGCGGTGCATCAGGATGCCAGTTCTGTAACCCGGTCAGCAATCGGGGCAAACGTGGTGGTCACGGCGGGGAGTGTAAGCGGCACACTCTCGCGTGATCCTTCGAGTGCCAATCATCCGCTGACGAACAGCTTTGATGCACAGAAGATGCAGAACGACCTGCAGATCCAGCAGGTCGGATCCACAGGTCGTGGGCGAAGTCGGCGGGGTTATTTCCGATACGCTGGATCATGCCGGAATTTCCGGTTTTGGTACAACAGATGTCGGCAATTCCTGGGGGCGCATAGGGCTGGAAACCGCAGGAAGCGCTCTGGTCGCCGGGCTGTCTGGTGGGAATATCGGAGCAACGGCTGCCGGTACGGCAGCGGGAGATGCGGCTGCGATAGCAACGCGTGAGTGGGCAGGCTCAGTCGCACAAGCCATCACGAATGATGGGAATGTTCAGCTTGTGATTGAGAACATGCTGAGCAATGCGATTGGGACCGGTGCCGGAGCTGCGGGGGGAGCCGCTGCGGGTGGTTCTGGGCACACCATGCTTAATGCATTGGCTGGCTCTGGCTACGCATCAGCCATACAGCAGTTTAATCAGGCAAACGAAAATGAAAAAACCATTAAGGAGAAAGACTTACCTGAAGGGTGGATTGGCGCATATCCTAATAACCAGAAAGATCAACTTATAACTGTTGTTTATAGCGAAGGTTATAAAAAAGAATACAATTTGGTGCGAGACGGCACTTTTCCGGTTCATGATGACAATGGAAAAGCGATATTCCGTGAAAAAGCAACTGGAGATTATTATGTTTTTGTTGATGGAAAGCTACAGATACCATCGCTCCCACAAAGAATTAAGGGCAGTTACAGCGGTTTACAACAGACAGACGATGCCAGAGAGCAGGTTGACCCAGAAACAGGCAGGGATATTTTAAGACAGGTTGAAAAACAGGCAGCGTTAAATGATTTGCGAAATTCGCATTTATCCTATCTGATCAATCCAAATGGCAGCTTTATAGGCACAAAAGGTACAGGTAATGCCCAGGTAATGCCGGCAAGTAGCGACCCTAATGTTACGGCAGAAGCCTTTGCAAAGCAGGCTTTTGGGAATAAGGTTCCTTTAAAAATCATACCTTTGACAGTTAAGGGACAAACAGGAGCGTGGTACGCAACATTTGCCAATGGGAGTGTTGTAACATATAGACCTGCTGGAGCGGCAGGTATTCGCACACCAAGCGATATGGCAACTGTGGAAGTAAAATCAGATGATATAGATAAAATAAACAACAGCAAAAATTTGAAATTAAAATTTCCAAAGGAGTAGAAAATGGAAATATTAATTCAATACAAAGATTTTTTTGAGCTATGTCAACATGATGTTTATACTCTATTATATTTTTTTGGATATAAAAGAGTTCAGCTTCGGGAAATATATGGAATTGAATATAACAAAATATGGTGCCAAGAAGCGCTGGATTTTGCCTTCAGAGTAATAAAAATAGGTTTTATGGGAATTGATTACCCTGATGATGGTCCAACACCTGAAGAGCTGAATAATATTTTTGAACAGATGTCTCAAAATTCTCCTAGTGAAGCTGAAGGTGGTGCACTCTGGTCATCATATCAGCTGTATTTAACGGAACAAGGGCAGCATTTTTTAGACGCGTGGCAGCGTTCTGGCGATGATAATTTTTATAGTCAGAAACTGATTGATATATTCAATGCCCATAACGTTGGTTTCGATAAACATGCTTTCTATCCTGTAAAATATTAATGACGAAAAGACGGTTCTGCGGGACAGACAGATGGAGGGATCGAAGAACCGTTGATTGGTTTCCCTTTTGCCTGATTTCGGGTTTTTGGTGTGTTGATTGCTGGTTCCTGGACCTGATTTTCACTCTGCATTTTGAGCAGAGAGAGGGTCTCATACCCTGGATTTCTACGCGGCGGCGTTAATCCGCTCCAGAAGGAGAAAGCGACGCATATTATAGATAATATTGGCCAGCCCGACCCTCATGGTGGCTCGCGTTATGCCTACGGTTCGTATGAACAGTCCTGTCTACGATTTCTGATCGGCAAAAACATGCCCGACACGCGACCGGATAACGAACTTTCCTGCATTCGATTTCTGGATATGTCGTGGCATGGGCTTGAGATGCGGCTTTTTCCTGTGAACCTTCGAGACAAAGCCATGCTTTTCCATGAGGTCCTCATTGGCTTTTGAGCGGTAGGCTGTATCTGCCCAGACTGCTGATGCCATATTGGTTTTATCCAACAGACCCTCGCGTAGTCTGGCGCCATCGCTGGCGGCAGCATCCGTCGTCTTCCATTTGCGGATCAGTCAAAACTTTCGGTCGATGGAGACTTGGGATTTGTAGCCAAAGAACGGGATGGCGAGATCCGTTGCGGGCATACTCCCGTCATCCTGACGCTTTGCCTTGGTAAACTTCAGTGTCCATCGCGCATGACGGTCTTTGTGGGACAGCTTTGACGGCTTGTCCTGCCAGTCTTCAGGAATACGCCCAGCCCGGAGATCCGCCTTCTCCGCATTGGTATTGCGCTGTTTGGGAGCCACCACGAGTGTAGCATCCAGGATCTGGCCCGACATCGGCAGATAGCCTGCGTCGCACAGGGTGGCATCGAAGCGATTGAATAGTCTTTCAATCGCCCCAGCCTATGTCAGACGCTCACGAAACAGCCAGACGGTTTTGGCATCCGGCACGCGGTCTGACGCCCCAGACCAAGAAAGCGCATGAAGGAGAGACGGTCGTTGATCAAATACTCCGTCCGCTCATCGGAAAGATTGTTCAGCGTCTAGATCACCAGAATTTTGAACATCAGCACTGGATCAAACGGGAGGACGCCCGCCTTTGCTTCCGTCTGAATACACCAGTGATTTGTTCAGCTCCGGACGGAACACCTCAAAATTCACAGTCCGGGAAAAGGCTTCAAGTTGGTCACCAAGCCCGCTCAGACGCGCCAGCCGCTCCTCAACATCAAAGAAACCCGGCTGTTTCATATCACCAGTCCTCCAGTCATCACACAAGAGAGTGAATCACAGAGAAATATCCAAAACCAGAGGGGTTTGCGAACCCTCCATGTGACTATTGAGAACCGAACAGGCACCACCACACTGGATGGTGCGAAAATATCTGGTGGTTCTGTGGATGTTACGGCGGGAAATCTGAATATTACTTCGGCCCAGAATACGGCCAGCTATCTCAGCACGCAGGAGAGTGCGGGGGTCAGTTTCGCCGTTCCTGTTTATGGCACGGGCGGGGAGATGGGCTTTTCGGTGAATGCAGCATCGGGATTTTTGTATCACACTTGTGCTTCGACGGAAGCAAGTGGCCTGTCAGGCCTGTATGCCGGCGGGAATGGACTTAATGTGACTGTTGCACACAATACGACGCTGAATGCTGGTGTGATGGAAAGTACGGCTGCATCTGGCAATACGGTTACTACAGGTAGCCTGACGGCTCATGGTGAGCAGAACAAATCGGAATATGCCGGAGCATCGGCTAGTATCTCCTATGGAAATCTAGGAAGCGGAGGCAATACAGGGCCAGGTAAAGGAATAGAAGGCACAAAGAGAAAGACTTTTGATGGAAATTTAAACGTAAATGGTGTGGCGTCCGCCCTCATAGACCTGCAGAGCTCAACAAGCCAGTCTGCTATTGGTTCGAATATTGCAGTTCATTCCGGTTCAACATCAGGCACTCTGCTCCATGATCCCGCATCAGCAAATCACGCACTAGACAATGATTTCGAGGCAAACGAAGCAGGAGAAATTCTGTCCTTAACAAATAGTTTCGAAAACTCAGCCAGAGATGCATACCATGAGCCACAAGGGATACAAAAAATGATAACCAATAAAAGTTTAACAGATGAAGAAAGAGCAAAAAATGACGCAAAATAAAAGTGTCAAAAGACTATTCTTTACCTTATCTCCTTTGTTGCTGCTGACAGGCTGCGTGCATCCAACGCCCCCTAAAATACCATTCAATAGTGTTGAAGTCGCATGGGCCCAAAAACCGGGTCGTGCTACCATTAAAGGATGCGTCAGTGGCGGCGAATTTACAAAATATTATACTTACCAAGTACCTGATGGAAACTATGATTCTTACCCAATAGAAAGTTCATATCGTGAAAATCCGTCCAGAAATTTCACAATAGACCTCCTCCCTGAAAGTGACTATATGTGGATCCTCGCACAAAAAATGGAGCAATATTATTTATTAAATAGCTACCATACATTAAATGATTCCCGATGGGTTGAACCTTCGGTTATTCCTTTTATTCCTCATATTTCTTGTCCTGCAGATGGGCCCGATATTTGTACATCGAGAGGACATTTTATTTTCAATAATCTTCCTGCAGGAAATTGGTATATAGTAGCTGGATATAATGCGACAAAAGAAGATAACGCTGTGGCAGTTACCGTGCAAAAAATAACCACTATTGAGGGGCAGACTGTTCCTTATGTGTCATGGGTAGGGGCGCGCAGTATTAAGAAATGTTCCCCATAATCCAGGCTCAGTCCCCATTGATATGTGCGACAGGATGTGATTCAGGCTCCTTGAGGAGATTGAAGATGAATGACCTGTATTGGCTAGCGGAAGAGCAGATGGATTGTCTGCGGTCCTTTTTCCCGAAGAGCCATGGTAAACCTCGCGTTGATGTCCGTCGTGTGTTGAGCGGGATCATCTTCGTGAACAGAAATGGTCTGCGCTGGCGTGATGCCCCCGGGAATACGGCCCAAGCAAGACGCTCTACAACCGCTGGAAGCGTTGGGACAACATTGGCATTTTTGTGCGGATGATGGATGGCCTGTCTGCCGCGAAAACCGAACCTCAGACGATTATGATTGATGCGATGTATCTCAAGATGCACCGCATGGCTTCGAGCCTGCAGCTATAAAAGGGGATTCAGGCCGCCTGATCGGTCACACCAAAGGCGGTATGAATACCAAACTGCATGCGGCCGCCGATCAGAACAGATGACCGCTGAGCTTTTTCATGACTGTGGGGCTGATCAGCGATTATACCGGTGCCGCTGCTTCGCTGGACAGTCTTCCTGCAGCACAACAGGTGCAGGGAGATCGCAGGTATGACACCGACTGGTTCAGGGACACCCTGAAAGAAAAAGATATAAAGCCCTGCATTCCAGGACGCAAATCTCGCGGAAAATCGGTCAAATGCAATAAGAGAAAATATAAACGCCGCAATCGCAGCAAGATCATGTTCTGACGAATCAAGAACTGGCGGTAGGTCGTAACCCGCTACGACAGACGTCCGACTGTCTTCTTTTCAGTCATCTGTCTCGCCGCAACCTTCATCTTCTGGCTATATGCCTTGAGTCTAGCATTTATCCATAATACAAATTAATTTAGTACATCCCAAGGGGGAGAGAACGTCAAATCGAAAATTTTTGCTTTGCTGTAGGTGAAAATTCCAAATATACGCAGGGGCAAATTAATCGCGTAATATATCTTATGACAACAAAATAGGGCGTATTACTTAAACATGCTCGTCGGTTAACAGATAGATGGTTTAGCGTCTTACCTGTTGGGGCCAGTTTGATGCTTGATTTGAAGCATTTTTAGCAATGGTACATTTTGAGTGTGCTCCCTCTTCAGGCTAAGCTAACGATCAGAAAACTACCAAAAAAATATTTAGTTAAAAGTTCTTCGGTTCCCTGCTCTGTAAAGCTGAGATGCTGTTTCAGTTCGGATTGGCCGTGACATTCCACCGAACAGCCCAGGACGGTTGGTGGAACTCACGCAGGAAAGCACGCCGCATCCGCTCATGATCGTGAAAGTCGGTCATGGCAGCAATGGCGTTGATCTTTCAACACGCTTCCCTGCGGCCTCCAGACGCAGTCTTTCCACTGGTCTGGCTGGCTCGACGACTGTAGTATGCCGTTCGATATCCTGAGACACCTGTGCCGTAACCGAACTAAGCGTAATTCCCTGACCAGATACCAGAGAGGCATCACCCAGAGCATTCAATGAACCACCATTAAAAGTGATGTTCTGCGCCACAGATATGCGCCAGCACTTTCAGAACGGTGCGCTGGCACTGACGGGAAAGCCGGGATGTTCAGGCGCGGTAATCCCGTGCCTAGATCTGGAAACATGGCATAGCCTCTCGATTGGTCATTCATGCCTATGTCTGTGGATGAAGGCGAACCTCACTGCTTCAGCGCGGCATTACACGAAGGCCAATTTGTCGTGCGGTAGATCGGCGATGGCGGCTTGCTCATCACTCACAGCTAACAAACTGGATTCAAACAGGGAAACCCTTGCCAGTATTTCTGCAACAAAGCCGGGAAACCTCCAATATCGCAATAAAATTACTGAACTCTTTTGACTTGGCACGTAAAACCCAAGATACGATTTAACTGCTCACTCGGGTTCCAATGGAGCGGACGCAGTTTCCCAACAGAGTTCCACGGCATACCCGCCTGTATCCAAGTCGTGCGCCATTGATCATCGCTGACCCCTTCATCCTCATCAGATATTCCGAATTGAAAACCGCAGGATGGGCATATTTTATATGAGCCACCTGTCTCTTCGCTCCGAGGCAACTCATTCAGAGTTGGATAGTCCACTTCGCTGGTTGCGCCGAAGTCAGCACCGTGCCGTGCAAAGTGATCCGCCAGCGTGCTCGGATTACCCCAACTCTCAGCGGTATCAAGTTCGAGAGCGTCTACACCTTCTGCGGTAGCACCTTCCCCGATACTGGAGGAGACCAGATCTACCGCTTCAGTTCCAATCCCTTCGGCCACTTCTGCCGCAACTGCAGCCGCTTCGTCATAAAAGGGCGCCAAAGCCAGAACGTCCGCCAGTGGGTCCTCTGGCCGGCCCAACAGTAGCATCAATCCCAACGCATCGAGTATTGGCTTATCGTCTAACCACTTCGGCCACCAGAGCATTCCCGACGGGTCCGTTGCCCCTAGGCTCAGGACTCATAGTCAGAACATGACGGTTGCTACGAGGCAGATGGCCGAGAAAATACATTCGGGCATCTGTCATAGCGTGTTGCGACACGCCGCCAGTCCTTGAGACGTCCAAACATAATTTCGATGCGGTTGCGGCGTTTGTATTTCCGCCTGTCGTATCTGATGGGCCTTGCTCGGGATTTCCGTCCTGGAATGCAGGGTTTGATATCCTTCTCTTCCAGGGCATCCCTGAACCAGTCAGCATCATAACCCCGGTCTGCCAGAAGCCGTTCTGCCTTGGGGAGGCTGTTCAGCAAGGCCGGCCGCCATGCCGAAAGCTCTATCAGTTGAGCTCCGAACTCGTGTGCTGGCGGCGGGTGGCGACACGATACGACCGCTGCGCTCATACACTCATGTCAGCAATCCACATCGTAGCGAGCCTCATCTTTTACCTCAAAGAATGAGCCCTGACCCTAGAGCCATCCACTTCTGAATAATTTTTATCTGAGATGACAGCCCCTATCAAGCGATGTCGCAAGAACCTGCCATCTCTTAAGCATTGCTTCTTCACCAATCTTCATCCCCGGCGCTGCAGGCATCCATCTAATCAGACCGTTTAAAGCAGCAGGATGATCAAATGCCTCCCATAGCTCTTCGATAGCTAGCCATGGATCATTGAGGGCATGACGATTTTGATATAACCATGCAACGGCTAACAACATCCATCGTTCTCGTACAGTTTCATCGGGTGCTGTATAACTCTGCAATTGTTGATTGATTAAAACCTTTAAGGTTTTCTCATCACCATTTATCCCAGCAATAGCTAATGAACTTTTTAGATTTTCGTCTTTGACAGCAATACCTTCTGCTAAATCTGCTATTACTCTTACGTCAAGCCAGTGGTTAGACAAGACCCATGCTAAATCCCACCAATTGACTTTAATCTTTTCTTCGATGAATTCTTTTTTAAGTTTCGGAGTAGGTTTGTAATCCAACTATTTTCTCCTTGCGCTATGTCTTGATAGACACACCATTGATCGTACCGTTCGGCACAAATAACTGATGACTTATTGTGGACGTGTCACGGTTTAGTTCCGGACCTTTAAGACCGAAGATGGTCATGAAGGAGACGTGGAATGGGACGAGTTTATAAAGCTGAGTTCAGGCACGAAGCGGTGTGTTTAGCTCTGAGCAGCGGTCTATCGCGTGAGCGTATTGCCCAGGATCTGGGTATTGGGTCTTCGACCTTGAAGAAATGGATCCGTGATACGCAGAAGCACGACACTGTGGTTGCTGACGCAACGGATCATACGGCGCTATTGCGTGAGAATGAAAGATTACGCCGTGAGAATCTTCTGCTGTGGGAGGAGAGGGAGCTCCTAAAAAAGGCGACGCAGTTCTTCGCGAGTCAAAGGTCGTGAGGTTTGCCTTTATCGCTCGGTATCATGGGCCACTTTCACGCGAAAGGGTCTACCGCCTTTTTGGCGTCAGCGACCGGGGTTTCAGGGCCTGGCGACGACGTCCGGTCTGTACCCGCGGAAGACAGGATGATAGTCTGATTGCACATATCCGCGCCATTCACGCGCAGAGCAGACGAAGCTACGGTAGAGGATAGTGACCTCTTTGAATCTGGAACACGTGTTGCAATTTACGGCGGCGGCCAATTAGGGATCACGGAAGACGGTTTGCAACAGGAATATGTGTCCGTCAAAAACAGCCAGGTCTTCGAATTACCTGACACGATCAGTTTGGACGAAGGCGCGGCGCTCCCTATCAATTATGTGACTGCGTATCAGGCCTTAACCCGCGTCGGACGCATTGAATCGGGGCAGACAATCCTGATTTCAGGAGCAGCCGGAGCAGTCGGTCACGCCTTGATCCAGCTTTCGCGAGCTTTGGGGGCGAGGCCTGTTGCAGTCGTTTCCAGTCCCCTGAAGGCAGAAGCTGCCCGTAAGAGTGGAGCGGCGGCAGTTGTAGACCTCTCAACTGAGATTCTGTCAGATGTTGTATCTTCCCTTACGGCTGGTCAGGGAGCTGCTGTTCGCCCAGTCATTGATAGTGCATGGACACTGAAGGAATTTGAGCAAGCTTATAAGCGTCTCGCATCCCGGCAGGCTATGGGAGCTATTCTTCTCAAAGCGTAAAAGTAAAGTTCTCTAGGGGCTTCGAAATCAAATTTATTTTCTCATCAGAATAATTGAAACACGTCGGCTATGTGGAAAGCTAATCAGAGACATGTATGTCTGAGATGAGGCGGAATCTGACGTGGCTTTGGATGCATAAATTCTACGTTTTATGAGGGCAGGGGCGATTTATTTTCAGTAAGAGTTCATGCATGGGCAGAAAAAAGTTCATTAAAACAGAATTTTAATCCCGCTTTGCTCTCAATTTGTGATCGCTGCAAGCTGAGAAGCAATCCAGCCCCCACAACCACTTGCAGTTTTTGAAACCCCGCTAAGTCAACTGCTTAGCGGGGTTTTGCTATGCGCAAATTGAGGCCATCTCCTCGAGAACTGTTTAATTCCAGAGACTTACGGAGGTAGGTTCAAATCGAGGGTATCATACCTCGCAACCACTTGCGATTATCCGCATTGACGTGAGCCGCTGTTACAATCAGGCTCAGAAGCAAATGTAATTTTAGCTTCTGGATTGATGATGGACCTTATTCGAGACCTTATCCTTCGCTGGAGGGACGATCCCGCAGGTACCTATCAGAGCTGGTTTCTTTGGGACGAGCGTATCAAGAACTTCCGGTCTATCCGTTGTGGCTCGCAGCAGGTCGTTGCGGAGATCACCGCTGGCACATTCGGGGTCGCCTATCGTGGCTCCTCCCTGGAAACGGTTGTTCATTCGATTGCTGAGCAGCGCCAGATATTCAAGGGGGCGGATCATGCATTCCTGTGGAAGCCGAAGCTACGCATTCCCGATATCTATGAAAATCCTGCCAACCAGAAAACATTCGGGCAGCTTCTCGATACCTGCCTGTGTTGCAATACAGAAGAGCACGTGGTCTCGGCCATTTATGCGATTGATGCCCGTAAGATCAAGGGACTGGGACCAGCCGTCGCCAATCTGCTGTATTTCCTGCATCCCACGATCATGCCACCTTTCAATACGGCGATCGTGAAAGGTTATAATGCCCTGACCGGATCAAAGGTGAAGCTGGGGCGATGGGAGGAATATCTTGCCATGCGGCAGGGCATTCTGAAGCTGAATGTGACCTATCGTTCGCTGCTTTCCAATGATCTTGGCGCTATCGGAGGACTGCTGTTTGATCTCGGAAGCGGACGCTATTCAGCGCCACCTCTCGAGGATGACGAAACAGCGCGAAAACTCTGGGAAGCCGATCTTCACCAGGTGAGCGAGCAGAGCGTAAAAGAGGCGCGGATCTTCGCTGCGGAGCAGGAGACGGATCATACCCATACCGAAATTCAGGGATGGCTTCGCGATCTGGGGCTTTCTCTGGGGTATAATGTCTGGATTGCGGCCAATGATCGCAGTCGTCCATGGCAGGACGGTAAATTGGGGGATGGCTGCTTGTCGGTGTTGCCTGGGTTCACGACGAAAACGCAGGGAGCAGATCCGTGCGTCTGATTGATGTCCTGTGGCCGGACCGGGAAAGCCACCGGATTGTTGCTGCATTCGAGGTCGAGCATTCAACGACCATCTATTCCGGCATTGTGCGGATGCCGGATCGTGCTCTCGGGTCAGAGGCGCAGGCTCTGGAGGGACTATTCCTTGTTGCGCCGGATAAGAGAGAAGCCGATGTGCGGGAACAGTTGAAGCGACCGGCCTTCAGTAGGATCGTCGATCTGAAAGTCCGATATCTACCTTATGGAGCGCTTGAGACGGATCGTAAGGCAATTGAGCGCTTTGGTCACGGACTGAAGCCTATTCAGGAAATATCTCATCTCCTGGAGGTAGTGTAATAAAATTACAAATAAGCCATGTGAAGGCAGTATATAAAATAGCGTGAGGGTGTTTTTTATTATCCGTGTGTAATTTATCAAAAGAGAGTTCAGGAGAGCATAATGAGCATAGTTCTTAAAAAAAATGGTCAATTTTACAAAAAATTCAAAGAAAAAAACCCAAAATTCAGCAAAGAAACTTTTCGTTGTGCGGAAGATGCGGTTGAGGCGCTTCTAAATAAACCTACAACATCTGATCGACCAGGAATGCTTCTTGGTAAAGTCCAAAGTGGAAAAACGCGTACTTTTATTAGTGTTCTCGCACTGGCGTTCGATAATGATTTTGATATTGCTATTGTTCTGAGTAAAAATTCTAAAGCATTAATTCAGCAGACTTATAAACGATTACGTAAAGATTTTGAGACTTTTGTTGATGAAAAAGAACTCGAAATATACGATATCATGAGTGCCCCCAGAAAATTTAGCAAGTTTGAGCTGGAGTCAAAATTAATATTTGTTTCTAAAAAGCAAGATGATAACTTGCAACGTTTGATTGATTTGTTCGAATTCCATAAGAGTATGGCTGATAAGAGGGTCATTATTGTTGATGATGAGGCCGATAGTGCATCAATAGGTTACTCAAGAAAAGGAGATATCAAAAATGCAAACAAGATCGCAATGCAAATTAGTGAACTACGCTCTCTAATTTCTCAAGTCTCTTTTCTTCAGGTTACAGCAACTCCATACTCACTATATTTGCAGCCAACAGAGGTAGAAGTTAGCAACGTGCTTGAATTCAAGCCCGTGCGGCCCGTTTTTACAAAGCTAGTTCCTGTACCGAAGGAGTATGTGGGCGGTGATACGTATTTTGGTGAACTATCTCAGAGAGCGGATGACACGCTGGAAAGCCTTATTCATTATCGCGTGGATCACTATGAATTCGATCGTCTAAAAAAATTTGATGGGCGGGTATTTAAACTAGAGGATTCTTTGGTTTCTCCAAAAATTAAAGGGTACCGCACAGCAGTGATCACATTTATCGTCGGGAGTTGTATCCAGCGGATTAATGGCAGCAATGCCGGTAAAAATTCGAAGAAACTACTTTATTCCTTTCTGCTACATTCAGAGGCTGGAAAGAGTGCCCATGACTGGCAGGAACAGTTGACCAATGAACTTGTCCGACAACTCGTAGAGGCCGCTAAGGCCGGAAACGTGGTATTGCGGGACTTGATACAAACCTCATATAATGATTTGTCGCGATCACTTAAATTAGATGATAAGCCCGTACCAAGTTTTGAAGATGTATTTTGTGAGGTAGTTAAAGCACTTTCTGATGATTATATAACTATAACTAAGGTTAATTCGGAAGAAAATGTCATCGATATGCTTGATGATGCCGGACAACTTAAGCTTCGAAGTCCGTTGAATATCTTCTTGGGAGGCCAGGTTCTTGATCGCGGCATTACTTTGACTAATCTAATAGGCTTTTATTATGGACGTCGTCCTAATAGATTCCAGCAAGATACGGTGCTACAGCATTCGCGTATGTACGGATATCGCCGGGATAATTTGGCCGTTACGAGATTTTATACTTCGCAGTCAATTCGTGCAGCTATGCAGCAAATGGAAGAATTTGATTCTACGTTACGTAAGGCTATTGAAACAGGTGCTGACAAGTCGGTGCAGTTTATCCGGCAAGGAAAGGACGGTACGATCGTACCATGTAGTCCTAATAAAATTTTAGTTTCCACTACGCAAACATTACGTCCGTACAAGCGTCTACTTCCGATAGGCTTCCAAACTGGTTATCGTACTGGCGCCAAAGGTATTGGCAAAACTATCGAACATTTAGATGCCGAGATGGAGAAAATCGTGCAATTCGGTGCACCTAAGCCAGTACTAGTCTCGGTAGAGGTGGCGCAGGGATTGCTACGTCAGATAGCATCGACATTGCTGTTCGAGGATGCAGATGACGTGTCTCCATTTGATTGGGAAGCCGCATGCGCTGCGATCGCTCATTTGAGCGCTCAGAACCCTGAAAAAAAACAGCGGGGAAAAATATGGTTATGGGCAGCCACAGGACGTAATTCGGCGCGTCTGGCAAGCTCCAGTTCGCACGCAAAGTATATTGAAACTCCAGACTCAGAGAAAACAGAAGGTCGACTTGCTAAGACGTACGCCATTGATACTCCAATTCTGTTTTTGTTGCGGCAGGAGGGAAAGGCCGACAAAGGCTGGCGAGACACGCCATTTTATTGGCCTGTGATCCGTGCGCAGGCTAATACGCCAACAGCGATCTTTGCTACTGATACCGTTGGCTAGAGCAGATGCCGTTTGAATACGTGTATTCAAACAGGTGAAAATGCCCGTAAAAGTAATAAACGAGAGCATTTTCACCGAACCGGTTTTCGGTAGAAATGCTCTTGATATGGCGGTGGAATTTAAGAAAGGGGTGCATGATTTAGAAAACGGGTTATGCAGAGGCATTGAAAATTCGATTAAAGCAAGCATCTAAAATTGATTGGTTTTCAAATTGGGATTGTCGCAATTTGAGAATTAATTCTGCCCCCGCAACCAGATGAACTTGCGATGCTAACGCATCACGAACCCCAGTCCCGTAAGGGGCTGGGGTTTTCTCTTGGAGGGTTCTCAGAACCGTTAATTGGTGTGCCTTGCTTGTGATTTTGAGTCTTTGGCCTGTCAACGGCGGAGTAAAAGTAGGCCATTAGGCGGCGCAAAAGTAGGCCGTCTGGTGCCGCATTCGGGGAGCGTCGGGAGGGCGTAGCCCGACCAGAGTTCCCCGAATGCGGCGTCGGCGTTCTTATGGGGTGGCGTCGGCGGCTTTTCGTGCCCGGCTTTGGGCGAGGCGATAGCTGTCGCCATTTACCTCGAGGATGCTGACGTGGTGGGTCAGACGGTCGAGGAGTGCGCCTGTGAGGCGCTCGGACCCGAAGGTTTCGGTCCATTCATCGAAGGGCAGATTGCTGGTGATCAGGGTGGAGCCTCGCTCGTAACGCTGCGAGATCAGCTCAAACAGCAACTCTGCCCCGGTCTTTGACAGCGGCACGAAGCCTAACTCGTCGATGATGAGCAGCTTGTAGCCGGCCATCTGTTTCTGGAAACGTAGCAGACGACGTTCATCGCGGGCCTCCATCATCTCGCTGACGAGCGCAGCCGCCGTGGTGAAGCCGACGGACAATCCCTTCTGGCAGGCTGCCAGGCCGAGACCGATCGCGACATGGGTCTTGCCCGTGCCGCTGGGGCCGAGCGCGATGACGTTCTCGCGCCTTTCGATCCACTCGCAGCGCGCCAGTTCCAGCACCAACATCTTGTTGAGCTTCGGGATGGCGGTGAAGTTGAAGCTGTCGAGGCTCTTGGCGGCCGGGAACTTCGCAGCCCTGATGCGGCGCTCGACTGTCCTGCGCTCCCGGTCGATCAGTTCCAGTTCGACCAACCGGGCAAGGTAGCGAACATGATCCACGCCCTCGACCGCGCATTGCCGGGCAAGCTTCTGATGCTCGCGCAGGAAGGTCGGCAGCTTCAGGGTCTTCAGGTGATGAGCCAGCAGGATCTCGGGAACATCGCTGCTCATGCTGGCTCCTCCTCACGATCCAGCAGGCGCATATAGGCTTTGGCCGAGGTCGTCTCCACGGTGGCTCTGGGCAAATAGGGATAAATGTCGAGGTCCAGTCTGGGCGGCCTGCGCTCGGCCCGGCACAGGACGAGGTGCTTCACGGCGTCGAAGCTGATAGCGCCCAGATGCAGAGCCTGCTTCACGGCCACATGCAGATCGGCCAGATCGAAGTTTTCCAGCAGGCGCAGCAACTGCACGTAGGCGCGTCTGCCCTGTTTGCCCATCCGTGCTTCCATGAGGCGGCGCATTGTCGGGAACGCCTCTGGTAGTTCCCAGCCTTGCAAGGGTGCCGCCTGGTCGAGCGCGTTGATCTTGTGTTCGATCAGCGGCAGGTAATGCAGTGGATCGAAGATCACCTCTTCGCGCTCATAACTGCGCGAATGACGGGCAATGATCCCCCCGCCGCAGCCGATCACCACCGCATCGACATAGCCACGGATCCAGACGTCCTGGTGGCCGAAGGCGACCGGAACGGAGTAGTCGTTGGTCTTGAAGCGCACTAGCGCCTGCGAGGAGACCCGACCGCTGGCATGGTCGCAGGCATCGAAGGGAGAGGCTGGCAGCGGCCGCATCGCCGCCAGATCGCGTTGCAGCCGGTCGCAGATCGTCTCAGTCTCGCCGCGCAGCCGGTCCCCCTGGCGCTTACGACACTGAGCCTCGAGCCACAGGTTGAACGCATCCCACGTCGTAAAGTGCGGGATCGGCACCATGAAGTTGCGCCGGGCATAGCCGACCAGTCCTTCGACGCTGCCCTTGTCATTGCCCTTGCCAGGTCGGCCATAGCGGTCCTGGACCAGGTAGTGGGACAGAAAGCCGCTGAACAGCGCTGCCCGCTTGCGTGTGCCGTCGGGCAGAATCTTCGCCACCAGGCAGCGGTCATTGTCGTAGACGATCGACTGCGGCACGGCCTCAAAGAAGGAAAACGCATGGATATGACCGTCCACCCATGCTTCGGCCACCGCCGCAGGATAGGCGCGAACATAGCAGGCGTCGCTGTGCGGCAGATCAAGCACGAAGAAGTACGCCTTCTGCTCAACGCCACCGATGACAACCACAGCCTCCCCGAAGTCCGCCTGTGCGTGCCCGGCCGGGTGCGCCAGCGGCACGAACATCTCCTGGCCGCGCCGTAACCGATCGCGCATGTAATCCTTGATGATCGTGTAGCCGCCGGTAAATCCTTGCTCGTCCCGTAGCCGATCGAACACCCGTTTGGCCGTATGGCGCTGCTTGCGCGGGACCGTCCGGTCCTCATCAAGCCACCGATCAATGACAGCGATGAACGCGTCCAGTTTCGGGCGTCGCACAGGCGCCTGCCGCCGATAGCCCAGTGGGGCCGAATACGCCATCATCTTGCGAACCGTATCGCGCGAGATGCCAAAATGCCTGGATGCCTCGCGCTGGCTCATGCCCCCATCGCAAGCCATGCGAACCTTCAGATATAATTCCACGGTGTAGATCCCTCGTCCCTCCCTGCGCCGCGCAGAAAAGGGAAAAAGTGGACGACTTTTACGCCGCCCGCAGCAGGACTATCCCGCCGCTGCCGTGGTCGACTTTTCCACCGCCGTTCTCATTGGCCTGCTGATTGACGTTTCTTTGGGTCACTTTTGATCTGCGTTTTGAGCAGATTGGGAGCTGTTACCGTTTGATAGCTACGCTGTGGTGCTGATCCGTTCCAGGAAGAGGAAGCGGCGCATGTTGTAGACGATATTAGCGAACCCGATCCTCATGGTGGCCCGGGTGATACCAACAGTTCGGATGGCTGTCGGACCGCGTGACTGATGCCAACCAAAACAATCTGGCTGTTCCGTGAACGCCTGACCCAGGCTGGTGCGATTGATGGCCTGTTCAATTGCTTTGACGCGATCCTGCGGAACGCAGGTTATCTCCCGATGTCGGGCCAGATCCTGGATGCAACGCTGGTGGCGGATCCAAAGCAACGTAACACCAATGCTGAGAAAGCGGATCTCCGGGCAAAACGTATTCCCGAAGACTGGCAGGACAGACCCGCAAAGCTGTCGCACCAAGATCGTCATGCACGCTGGACGCTGAAGTTCATGAAAGCGAAGCGGCAGGACGATGGAACCATGCCATCCAGCGATCTCGCCATCCCGTTCTTTGACTACAAATCCCACCTCTCCATCGACCGGAAGTTCCGGTTCATCCGGAAATGGAAGACGACGGATGCCGCCGCCAGTGATGGTGCGCGATTGAGAGAGTGGCTGCTAGATAAAACCAATACGACCTCAACAGCCTGGGCTGACACGACCTATCGCTCAAAAGCCAATGAGGACTTCATGGAAAAGCAGGGCTTTGTCTCAAAGGTTCACAGGAAAAAGCTGCATCTCAAGCCTATACCCGGTCATATCCAGCAATCGAATGCTGGAAAGTCCGTGATCCGATCCCGCGTCGAGCATGTCTTTGCCGACCAGAAATCGCAGACGGGATTGTTCCCAGACCACGGAAACGTATAAAAGACAGGCGATCGTTGATCAGGTATTCCGTCCGCACGTCTGACAAATTGTTCAGCGTCTGAATGACCAGAATTTTGAACACCAGCACCGGATCAAACGGGGGACGACCGCCTTTGCTTCCGTCTGAATCGGCTAGAGTTTTTTCCAGATCAGGGCGGCACACCTCAAAATCCACAGTCCGGGAAAACGCTTCGAGTTGGCCACTAAGCCCGCTCAAACGAGCAAAGCGCTCTTCAACATCCAAGAAACCCGGCTGCTTCATTATTCATCTACCCCATTACCATAGGAGGCATGGAAACACAGATACGAACACAGAACCATGGAGTTTTTACAACCCTTCATCTACGATATTTTTATATGCATTTACTAATTCGTCTTGATAATTTTGGTCGAAAACATTTCCTAAAACTGATGACAAATCGTTTTCAATCCAAACAAGAATCTGCTTTTCTGCAGGATCCAAAAAAAGATCATCGTTTCCCCATTTGCTTTTTTCCCAATTCCGAGAAAGCCATTCAAACAGGACTAAAGCCTCCTGCTTTGATAAATTTAAATGAATACCATCATTATCAGATGTCGCAGCAGTCATCTGAGCCCTCCATGAGTCATAACGTTATTAATCTGGTCAGGGCAGCAGCCTCACCTCCCTGGGCAGCATCAAGACCGACGGTCGCAATGGCCTGTCTCTTTCTTCAGATTCAGCACCACATTAAGCGCTGCGACATCCACCCCCATCAGATTCAGAGGTCCCTGTAACGCCGTCAGTAGCGCACCGGTTTTATCCCCTTCCCACAACCGCACTGCGATAAGTCTCGTGGAAAACACCGTGCCAGGAAACCCGGGAAACATGGTGCCCGCCGTTAGAAACAGCTTACCAACCTCAACCCACGAAATAGCCTCATTTGCGGTCCCGGGAGCCGGTAACGGGTGCCGATGTTCAATCGCAGCAACTTCCTCAGACTTACCCTCAGGCATAACGATCATACTACGAGAGATCCAGTCCCAATTACAACAGACTAAGCCTTTTGTAAGGCTCTCCCGGCTAGGTGATGTTCGTATATGGCAATATGAAAGTTCCCAACTTGATAGCTGATACTTTCTTGCTCGCGGTATGCCGAGCGTCTTCTTCGATCTTGCAATCTAGGAAAAATTTCTAGACAAAAATATTCTACACAAACAAAATTTCATTTTTTTCATCTATTCTAAGAATAATAGATGAAATATTCCATTCATATGGTATACTATCAATAACTCTCAAAGAATATGCTAATATTTCAGTTATCTATTAGAGATAATGCCTCCAAGGCGACATCTGTAGGCGCAGAGTGAAAACCATAAATCATTAAAAAATTTCTCTTATGCTTTTTTAAGATTGAGTATGAAATATTACTCACCTTCTCCAAAAAAAGTGCTCTTTCTACTCCTCGAGCAACCATACCAAAATCCCTATCCATTTTTTTCTCACCTCTGCACTGGATTTTCTGGCACAATATGAGTGCCTAGTTTTCCATTATGTATAATACCAAACGAAGCTACGGGACCTTTTTCTTCTCCAAATCGTTCTATTGGCTTACCAAAATCAACAATTGGCTTTCCTCTGGCATTTCGAATAATTTTATATTTCCCACTATGAATTCCTAATAAAATCTCTCTTGGATCAACGTCAAGGATACTTCTTACTTTATTAAGTTTATAATTGTTATGTCCTTCTATATGTTTACCTTGAGCACCGTCATGAATTTCTTTAGGTAAATTATCAAAACCTGTTGACGCAATTTCTTCTCCAGAAGCCTTTCCACCAGCAGTAATCTCTCTCTTACCCTGACTATCAGAAACAATCTTCCCCTCTGGCATTTTAATACCCAGATGGAAGGATCGAAGAACCGTTAGTTGATGCGCTTGGCGCGTGATTTCAGGCTTTTGACGATTTGATTGACGCTTCCTATGCGCCCAAAACGTTGATCACATCCTTGGTGTCAAACACGGCCACACCTATCTTATTGAGCTTGTCCGAAATCTGTCCGCCAACTTCACCAACAAGCTGGTTATTCAGCTTCTGTGCGTCAAACTCGTTTGTCCAGGTCTGGTTCGCCTGCCTGACATCCATCTCTGTCAGACTCCCGGCCCGGCATGTTCTGCAGGCTAGTGATACTCAGGGAGCCTACCGACACATCCACGCGGCATCCGGAGACTTCTACGCTGTTCCACGTCAGATAAAAATTGTATTTCTTGGTATATTGAAATTTTATCTCAACAAAATTGGATTTATTAAAACCAAAACAATACTTATTAAAAATATGGTTCAATTTTTGCCAGTAAAATCCATCATCTTCTGACGCCTTCCACTCATTCCAGAAGCCTTGTCCTACACCGGACAAATACAACAGAAACCTGTCCGCCGATGACGTTGTTGGTGCTCGCCCCTCCAACAACCGACATCGCCTCGCCCAGCCCGGTCTGAATCCCCGTAAGCGCGGACTGCACGCCACGCCGGATTGTTTCGTTTCGCCCCAAGCGCTCCGTTGATCGCCAGCCCGACTAACGAGCCAGACGAGACACCGCCCGTGGCCCCGATGTTCTTGTCCTTGTGCATGACCGTCTGCGTCGTGCTGTTCTGCTCCAGAGTCGCAAATCAGGAACCGCTGCGCCTACATCTTATGCACACTTCTTACTTGCAAAACCTTTTTCAAGAAGTACTTTCAACCTCTCAGCCCATTCATAGCCCGTGATTCCATCAGATTTATAATAATATTCACATGATATTTTATCAAAATAACTATCTATTCCACTTTTATTGTTACTATAAAATTCAATAAACAAATAAAAACTCTCAATAACACTAGATATAATATCACACCCTTCCGATTTGCAAAAAAAATTTACAATATCTTCATCAGAATTTCCATCTTCATCCCAATCTTGATGAAAATATCCTTGAATGAAATAATCAAACATTTTAAATTTACGTGTCATTTTTAAGTATACCCTGCCTGTATACGATGGCTAAATAGCGTAGATGCGTCTCTTTTGATTAAAATAATCACTTTTGATGTGCCTATTGGCGTTGTTTGTCTTTTAGAAATAATATTACCTACATAGTGAACAGTATCATACTTAAGCACAAGTGTTTTACCTTTTCCAGGCAAAAACTGTGGAATCTGCACCTGATTTGCATCAATAATCTCAAAGACTGCTCTTTCCGCTGTAGCCCGATCAGGAAATGAGGAAGATCCTGTTATCTTTGCCTCTCGAGGCAACCTGTTTACAAACTCATCATCCGTTTTCCCAACGTGTTTTTTCTATCAGATGACCTCCAGCACTCTCATGTGTCTGAAGCCCCCCTAAAACGATAGGACTACTCGGCAGTTGATCTTCACATGCAATAATCTCTCTCTCTTACTCTGGCTATCAGAACGACCTTCTCCTCTGGTGTTTTAATACCCAGATCGCCCTTAGCATTTTTAACCCAGCTATAGCCTTCAGGCAGGGGTGGCTGAGCCGTTCCGGCAGATCCGTTTTCATACGCTTTCCATGTGTTCGATACACTTGTCGGGACCGCAACCTGAAGGGTTGTAAAAACTCCATGGTTCTGTGTTCGTATCTGTGTTTCCATGCCTCCTATGGTAATGGGGTAGATGAATAATGAAGCAGCCGGGTTTCTTGGATGTTGAAGAGCGCTTTGCTCGTTTGAGCGGGCTTAGTGGCCAACTCGAAGCGTTTTCCCGGACTGTGGATTTTGAGGTGTGCCGCCCTGATCTGGAAAAAACTCTAGCCGATTCAGACGGAAGCAAAGGCGGTCGTCCCCCGTTTGATCCGGTGCTGGTGTTCAAAATTCTGGTCATTCAGACGCTGAACAATTTGTCAGACGTGCGGACGGAATACCTGATCAACGATCGCCTGTCTTTTATACGTTTCCGTGGTCTGGGAACAATCCCGTCTGCGATTTCTGGTCGGCAAAGACATGCTCGACGCGGGATCGGATCACGGACTTTCCAGCATTCGATTGCTGGATATGACCGGGTATAGGCTTGAGATGCAGCTTTTTCCTGTGAACCTTTGAGACAAAGCCCTGCTTTTCCATGAAGTCCTCATTGGCTTTTGAGCGATAGGTCGTGTCAGCCCAGGCTGTTGAGGTCGTATTGGTTTTATCTAGCAGCCACTCTCTCAATCGCGCACCGTTGCTGGTTCTGGATATTTAAGCTCGGGTACCTGCTGTGCGGAAAAAATATCCATTGCAGAGCCAATCAGCGAAGATCACCCGACATGACCTTTCGGCGTAAATGGCTGTTTTCTCTGCCAAAGGCGCTTCATAACATTTATACATCGCCCAGGAGGAGGCGGGCTACCATGCCTGCGCGAGCCGCCGGACCTGGTGGCACAAAGGCCTGTCCCGCGACAAATACACCTTCCATGAGCAACACCAGACCGGCGGTCAGTGACTCAGGCTCTCGTGCGCCCAGAAGTGCAACGCGAGAGGCAATCCAGTCGGCCATCGCCTGTTTCAGTCGCGCGGCCTCCCTGCGAACAGGGTGGTCGTGATCGGGGAACTCCAGAATTGCGTTTGTCAGCCCACAGCCGCGATAGGCCGGACGGGAGGCCCGCTCAGCCAGACCGTCGAAATAGGCGAGGAGCTGGCCGCGTGGATCGTCAGGGTAGGCGGCCTCAGCGTCCTCGAAGCGAGTGCGACAGGTTTGGTAAAATTCATCAAGATAGACCGCCGCCAAGCCGTCCTTGGACTCATAAGCGCGGTAGAGCGATGGCTTGGTGACGCCCGCGTTCTGCACGATCTCCTCAACACCAACGCCGCGTATTCCATTGCTGTAGAACAGTTCGCGTGCTGAGGCCCGAATGCGTTCGGCGGCACTAACGCCGGTGATGGGTCGCTTCATGACATATTTTCCGCTTGACGATGTTACCGACCGGTACCTACGCTGCACGCATTGTAACTTACCGGTCAGTCATATGAGCAGAAACCTTCATATCCGCAAGGGTACCGTCTTTACAGCGGTCGTGGCACTCACCTTTCTTTCCTTGCTGGCATCGGCTGGCGTGCGCTCAACACCCGGTGTTCTGATGATGCCCCTGCAAATGGAGTTGGGGTGGAGCAGGGCCATGGTTTCGTCAGTCGCCGCATTCGGTATTTTCCTTTACGGTTTTGTGGGGCCGTTCTCGGCGGCACTGATGCAGTCGATCGGCATCCGGCGCACACTAATCGGGGCACTCCTGCTGATCGGTGCTGCGTCCGGGCTTTCGCTGTTTATGACAGCGCCGTGGCAATTTTTTCTCACCTGGGGCCTGCTGACCGGTTTTGGCACGGGGGCCGTTGCAATGGTGCTTGGCGCTACAGTTGTTAACCGCTGGTTCGTGGCGCGTCGCGGCATGGTCATGGGGCTGCTTGCTGCGAGTACGGCGACGGGGTCGCTGCTGTTCCTGCCTGTGCTGGCTTCCCTCGCGCAGACGTATGGCTGGCGAGGGCCAATTGTTGCTGTGACAGTTGTGTGTCTGGGTCTTGTGCCGCTCGTCGCACTATTCCTGCCAGAGCATCCCGAGCGTCTGGGGCTGGTGCCGCACGGGGCGCAGGAAGGATATGTCCCTCCCGCGCGTCCGTCGGGTCATCCGTTGCGCATTGCGGTGTTGGCGCTGCGTGAGGCGATGGGCACGCGGGATTTCTGGCTGTTGTTCCTGACGTTCTTCGTGTGCGGATTCACGACAAACGGGTTGATCGGCACGCATTTTATCGCGATCTGCGCTGATCACGGCATCGGCGCGGTTCCGGCGGCAGGGTGCCTTGCGCTTATGGGGTTCTTTGACCTGTTCGGCACCACTGCCTCGGGCTGGCTCACTGATCGAGTGGATGCGCGGCGGCTGCTTTTTGCCTATTACGGACTGCGCGGCCTGTCGTTGATGGCGCTGCCGTTCGTAGACTTTCACGGTGCAAGCCTGACGCTGTTCGGCGTTTTCTACGGCCTGGACTGGATCGCTACGGTACCACCAACGTTGCGTCTCGCCAACGCCGCATTCGGCGAGGCACGAGCACCGGTTGTATTCGGGTGGATCGTGTTCGGCCATCAAATCGGCGCGGCCATCGCGGCATCGCTTGCAGGTGTGTTGCGGCAGGCACAGGGAAACTATCGTGACATGCTGGTGATGGCCGGGTTTGTCGGGGTAGCCGCCGCGCTCATGGCGCTGCGGATCGGGCGGTCCCCAACGCAGGGCGCCGTTGTCGCTGCGGAGTGAGTTGATAGCTCTTTCTCTCAAAAGCAGGGGAGGGGCTTTTCATGCATGCTTTTGCTCCATGCCACGATTGAGACAGGGAAATAGAAATGGATCCCGTCTGCATCTTCCCATGCGCCCATGCCCAGACTATCCTGCCCTTCTGCAATATCCTTGGCAAACATCGCTTCCAGAGCACTCCAGTCCTCCGGGGCGACTTGGTCCTGCAGGCGGGACTCAAGGCGATATTGATGTACCACAACAGGTTCGAGGCCTGCATCCGCTCCCAGCGAGAGTAACTGATGCAGTGTCAGGGCGCTTGTATGCGAAGGATCACGGAGCGTTTCCGCACGGTCATAGTCTTTCTGGCATTCCGGAGTAGGGGTGGCGTCAATCACAATGACCCGGCCTCCGGGACGGCAGACGCGCACCATTTCCGCCAGAACTTTCTCGGGTTTTTGCATGTGGTGAAAGCTGTAGCGTGTCACGACCCGGTCGAAGCTGTTGGCCTGAAACGGTAAATGCAGCGCATTGCCAATATGATACGCCACCCTCACGTTCTCCCTGTCTGCACGCAGGCGTGCCTGTTTGATCATAGCGGGGGTCAGGTCGATGCCTGTGACCTCTGCGCCAACGCGGGCCAGTTCACACGCGACAATCCCTGGGCCGCAGGCGACATCAAGCACCTTCATGTCTTTGGTAACTGCGCAGGCAGCAAGCGTCTGGGCCATGCTTTCCGTCTCTGCGTGAATAGCCAACTCGGCAAATGGTTTTGCCCAGCGTGTAAACTGGTCAACGATCCGGGTATCATGCGGTGTGCGTGAAGCAGACATCTCTATTCCTTTCCTAGGCGTTTCAGGATAAGGAAAGGACAGGTGGCCGTCTAACGCCATCCGGCCATAAATGAGCGGATACCGGCCAATGAAAAATCTGACCTCCAGAGAGACACAAAGTGTTCTTGTCGAGAACAGGCTGGATGGCCCGGGCCAGCCCGGCTTTGCATTCCGTAATCCATCTTCCGCCATCTTTTATGACTGGCACGCGCATCCATGCCACCAGATTACATATGCAAGACGCGGCACGACACAGATCGAAGGTCCGGACGGACATCATCTGTTACCCGCGGCGCATGCCGTATGGATTCCGGCAGAAACACGCCATCGGACCATGATCCGAGATCTGGACGGTGTTTCCGTCTATTTTGATCCGGCGTATTTCCCGCATGGCCACATGGAGCATATCCACACATTCCCCATAACGACCATGTTGCAGGAGATGTTGCTCCACACTGTGCGTTGGCAGTCCGGCTCAGCCGAACATGATCCCATTGCCCGAAGTTTTTTTCAAACCGTTGGTTTGCTCTGTATGGAGCAAATGCAGGCGAAAACAACACGGGTTTTCACGCTACCGCGTGCCACCCACCCGTCTATCGTGCGGGCTATGGACGCAGCCCTTGCCAGCCCCGGACAGGCAAATCTGAGCTTGATGTTGCATCATGCTGGAATGTCGGAGCGTAGTTTCCGCCGCCATTTCCATGCAGAAACTGGCATGACATGGCAGGAGTGGATCGCCCAGGCCCGTCTCTTCCACGCAGCAAACCTGCTTGCCGAAGGGCAACGGGTAACGGATGTGGCAGCTGGTGTCGGTTACGCATCGCTTAGTGCATTCGCAAAAGCGTTTACGAACCTGATGGGGATGTCGCCGGTCCGTTTTCGGAGCTTATAAACAAATACCCGGACTGTAGGCGACTGCCTCCTGTCTGCTTCAGGGTTGTTGGAAATTATGAGGTAAGGTTTGTTTGTTAAAACAATCGACTACCATTGGGGACTTGACGTTCAGGTTCAATCAGCACGACGTTCTTCTGGGTATCATAAAACCCAAGCGTCAAGACTTCCGAAATAAACGGCCCAATCTGTCGAGGTGCGAGATTCACAACACAGGTCACTTGTCGGCCAATTAAATCAACAGAAGTATATAAATCCGTAATTTGAGCACTAGATTTTTTTAATCCAATGTCAGGGCCAAAATCAATCTTCAGTTTCCATGCCGGTTTCCGTGCTTCTGGAAAAGGGTCAACTTCAATTATGGTACCTACGCGAATATCAGTCTTCTGAAAAACATCGAAAGAAATGAGTGTCACAATTTTATACTCCACTTTTGTGTGATGCTGTTGCAGCGTTATTGAGATCGCGATGATGTTTTCGATGCACTGATACGCATGTCATTACACTACAAACAACGAATGTAAATGCGGCCACTTCAATGGGACGCGGCCACCGATGTTCCCAGAGAAAACCGTAGATAAGGGCAAAAAGCGTTTCAAAAAGAATCATCTGTCCCGTCATGGTCAAAGGAAGTAAACGGCTCATTTGGTTCCATAAAACATTGCCAAAAAAGGAGGCAATGATTGCAACTGCCGTAGAGACCTCCACAAACCTACCCCATGAGGTGAGATCGTGCTTTAAGTAGCCAATAAGGAACGCAACGGGGATAAGACAAATGACCTGAGCGCCAGTTACAAGACCCACAAGAAGGTTCCAATCATGAATTGATACTGTGCTTAGGCGGGCAAGACTGCGACTATTGCCGACGGCATAGGTGGTCCAAGACAAAAGTGCAGCAACGGACCATAACAACCCCATACTCGTCTGATGTGTCGCCTCAGGCGCGACCAGCCAATACAAACTGCACCTGCGCAACACAGAAGAAGCGATGGGAAGAGAGCTATAAGAGGGATGGCCTCTGTGTCGGAGAGACAGGATCGGTGTGGAGGCGCTTTGGCGACCGCTCTTGCTCGCGCTATAATTGAAGCTACTGATGGTCGCTAGCGCAATGAGACCGTATGGCAGATAAATAAGACTCTAGTGAAAATGGTGCCGTTATGATGTTGCGAGTGTGTGCCATTTTTCAAGCATTGTTTCTTCACCTACTTTTCTATCCGACGGAATAGGCATCCATCTAATCAGGCAGTTCAAAGAAGAAGGGTAACCAAATGCCGCCCATAATTCTTCAATCACTAGCCATGGATTATCGAAAGTATTTCGATGTTGATACAACCATCTTACAGCTAATAACATCCAGCGTTCGCGCACCAATTCATCGGGAACCGTATATTTCTGCGCTTGCTGAAAGACCAATGCCTTTAGGGCTGGTACATCATTGTTTATTCTAGCGATAGCTAATGAAGTATATAAATATTCATTTTTCAGAGCGAGAACCTCAGCTAATTCTGCAATTGAGCTCACATCAAGCCAGTGGTTAGTCAAGGCCCATGCCAAGTCTCCCCAATCGACTTTAATATTCTGTTCGACGAACTCTTTGGTGAACTTGGGGAAAGGCTTATAATCCAATTTATTCATCCTACCGCCATGGCTTGATTAAGTTCTAATAGCGTCTAATCTGGTCTGTAGTCAGACGAGAGGGGCAGAGTTGCTTCTAATTTTCTATAGGTAAACATAAAGAGTGCTTTTGGGACACTTCCCGGCATTAATAAACATTCAATTCCACTAGGATTTCCGGAATCCCGTTTTTTATAGGAGTTAATGTGAAGTTAAGTGAATTGCATGATTCTAGCTTAATCCAGTTAACGTTGGATTGGCGATCGGGTTTGTTGTCTTGTCGTCTCAATACTGGAGAGGGGCCAGTAATCTTGGTGGCAGATAGAGTCAAAAAACTGACCTGCCCCAGAAAACACCCATGGGGTGCAAGTGTCTCGATAAATGAAGTTAAAGCGTATGACATCGATGGGGGATTGTGCATACAAATGGAAATACAAAGTGGTGATAAAATCGAGATTATTTGTGAAGGCTTTAATCTACAGCAATATTATTGATTAAGCAGAATTATGGTCTCATCGCAATGAGAGTGTATTGCTTTTGATCTTAATTTAACCAGACAATTATGAACCAAAATACGATTTTTGACATGCCCACAACTCTCTCGACTTGTGAGCATGTCTTGCGTTGTTAGTGGTGAGACGGCCTGACCGCGGTAACCTCAATTTCTACCAGCCACCCTGGGTTGGCGAGTTGCGCAACACCAAAAGCAGAGCGAACCGGCAGGTTGGGCTGTGACGCGGTGCCAAAAAACTTCGTGTAGCCTTTCATCATGCCTTCAAAATCAAGCTTTTTGGTTTTTGCGTCCGCCACCATGAAAACATGCATCTGCACTACGTCGCCCATGGTCAGCCCCATGCCTGCAAGTGTCTCCTCTATTCGTTTGAGAGCCCCTTCCGTCTGTGTGGCCATGTCACCATACGCTTCCAGACTTTTCTGGGGTGCTTTCGTATTGACGACAGGGGCGCCCATGCCGCTCAGGTAGATGGTGGAAGAACCAGCAGGCACTTCAATTGCTGAGGCAATAGGAAAAGTGGCTTCGTTATGCCTTACAATGTCACTTTGAGCATGCGCTTGTGCAAAGGATACGGACGCCGCCAGAACAGTTGTTGCAAAAAGGGCAGAAACCCTTCCGGCCTTGAATACACGCATAGTCTTATTGCTCCTCGGCTGTCAGGTGCGGGCGCATAAGAGCGACCTCTGACGGGTTAAGTTTATCTGTGTAATGGTTGCCAAAATGTGTACGAATATAGTCCACCACATCCGCAATCTGTTTGTCATTCAACAAACCGGAAAACCACGGCATGGCTCCATAACCGTTAAGGATAACGGTTGCAGGGTAGCTGGCAACCTGCAAGCGCGGATTATGGGCCAAAGCAGGGATTTGCGCCCCGGCACCAACAGCGCCTTGACCCTCTGCCATATGGCAGCTCTGGCAGATGTGGCGGTAGACTGCCTCGCCCGATGGCAAGGCTTCCATTTTACCAGAAATTGCACTCGCGCTATCTGCCTGTGCAAAACCGGCTGGTGTCGTAGCAGCCACGAGCGTCGACAAAAGAAGAAATTTTCGCATCAGGCCGCTCCCAAGGCTCGTTTATGCAAACGCGTGACCGCATCCAGTGCGGATAGGATGGCGCCTTCCTGCCAGCACCCGACATACGATGCATGCTCGCCCGCCAGAACAACCCTCTGATCAATGGAACACAGCGTTTTATAGTGTGTTTTGCGTGCTTCCTCGCTCCACATCGAGCAGCACCCTAAAGTCCACGGCACCCGGCTCCATGCGAAACTCACGCCATTGAGGAATTCCTTCCGGTATTGAGGATGAAAAGCCAGCCCCTGTTTTATACCCTGTTCCAGCCGCTCCTGAGGCGACATTCCTGCAAAGTCATATGCCGCAGGGCCAAACATATAGCCGCCAAGCAGCACCGCCGGTCCCTTGGAAAAAATGCCGTGGCTCGGGTAGGAAATCTGACTGATAGGTTGATCCGTAAAGCTGATGCCACCGTAAATCTGGTCATCTTCCTCCCAAAAACGGCGTTTGAATTCTAGGCCAAGCTTAACAGAAGAGGCATAGGGCACTGCACCAATGGCGGCTTTCATGCCGTCGCTCACCTGCACATCCAGCTGTGACAGAATGGACAGGGGAATTGTGCAAACGCAATAATCAGCCTTTGCCTGACGAACCACACCACCATGCTGCATGTCGTTATAGGTAACACTGACGCCATGATCATCCTGATGAATGGCCGTGACCTTGCAGTTGAGTTGCAGCAGGTCCTTTACCTGTCTGGTAAAAGCCTTACCAATATTGTCCATCCCCCCTACGGGTTGGAACATCGTTGTCTGCATATCCAGCCGCTCGTGGAATGCCATCCAGTTCCATAGACCGGATTTCCAGACTTCTCCCCGGTTCATCAGGTCAGAAGGGATCGGGGCTCCGTTCAGTCCGCCGCCTTGTGGCTTTTCAAATCCGCGGCGTAACGAGCTGATGTTACCCTTTGTGTAAGCCAGTTCCGGGGTGAGGGCGCCCCAGCCCTGCATGGCATCTTTCAGATGCGCCACCTCATCTGGGGTAACCAGATCATCGAGTTTATGCTGGTCCACGGCTTTGGCCAGAAGCTCTGCCGTAAAACCGGTAAAATCCGCAGCCAGCTCCCGGTAGCGCACGGCTTTGCCACCGAAAGAACCCGTCGAATGGAGCCAGCTATTATGGTTCAGCTCAATAAAGGGTTCCAGTTGCACACCAAACTCACGGCAGTAGTACAAAAGCCCCTGATGATGGTAAGGAATACGCCACGGGCCAGGATTTATGTAATTCCCCGGTGCAAAGCCAACCTTTTGAGTTGCACCACCCAGTTCTGTTACTGTGTCTCCTCCGCGCAGGCTGATGTTGCGGCCACCGCTGCGTGTCTGGAATTCAATGATTTTGACATTATAGCCCGCTTTGCGCAGTTCGTACGCACTCAGCATACCTGCAAGGCCAGCACCCAGCACCAGAACTGATGTTCCTTTTTTTGCGCCAGATAATTTGGGAGGGCCTGCAAAATCCGTGCCCATTGCATGGCCCATGCTGGTCATGGCCTGATACAGTGCCACACTTCCCGCCAACTTACCTATGCGGCTCAAAAGTTGCCGCCGTGTTTGTGAATGGGTGTTTGATGGGCTTGCCATTGAGTATCCCTGCTTTTTCTTTTACTCACGGTTCAACAAAAGCCAAACCGACAAATATGGATGACGTTTGAAAAAACAGACGTCATCCATAATATGTTTTAGAAATCCGCGTTCAGGCGGCCGTAGTAGTAGGCACCGGTGATTGGCACCTGAAGGGAAAACTGGTCGTAAGGTTGCGCGCCACGGGAGTTGTTGATCTGCGCAACCATGCGGGGTTTGACATCGGAAATGTTGTTGACACCAACCGCCATGTGCCAGTTTTTGTTAAAGCGGTAGCCAATTTCAATATCTGTCATCCAGCGCGGTGTGTTCTTGAACTGGTTGAAGCAGGTATTCGAGTAAGCCAGCTTTCCTCCACTTGCGCAGGGTGTGTTCTGGTTCTGCCAGTCATAGTAGGTCAGCATGGACGTTGTTTCGCCATACCGGGTTTCACGCACGTTAAAGTCCCAGTTTTTGTAACGGTAGAATGCGTTCAGGATAATCTTGCTACGTGGGTAGGCCGTTGTGATGTAGGAAATGTTCTGTGCATTGAGCAAAGGATTACCATTTGTATCCAGTGCATTGTGGTGCAGACGGGTGCGGTTGAGATCAAGCGCCAGTGTCAGCGCCAGAGTGCCGGCCGTGCGGAAGCGGAAGGTATAATCGGCTTTAATATCCAACCCCTGTGTGCGGGTGCTGGCGCCGTTGGTCATGAAGTATGCAGATACGTTGTCGGCAATCAGACCATTGGAAGGGAGCAGATAACCAAGCTGCTCAATGGCCGAAATAGCGCTGTTACCATTGACCGTGCCCCCACCAACAATACGGTCACGCAGGTTGATCTGGTAAACGTCTGCTTCAACATGGAGGCCGCGGATAGGTTCAATCACAACACCACCGCTGGCGCTGACGGAACGTTCCGGTTTAAGCTTGCTGGCGCCCAGTGTGCGGGCTGCCGCTGAATCAACAGGCAACAGGCCGGAAGCACCGTTGGGGTCCACGTTCATGGCGGAATAATGCTGTTCCGGCAGGGTAGGGGCGCGGAAACCCGTGCTAATGGTTCCACGGAAGGCAATGCGCCGCGTCACATCATAACGGGTGGAAACCTTGCCGTTTTCCGCATTGCCGACGTCCGTATAGTGCTCAAAGCGCCCGGCAAAATCCAGGTCCCAGTTTTTAAGCGGATGAAAGTCTCCATCCACGTAGCCGGCCCAGATGTCACGGCTCCAGCTTCCAGCGCTCTGCGGGCCAATGCCTGCATAGCCCTGCGTGCCGCCCAGAAGGTAGGAAGCCGCGTCACCCGCTGTCAGGTCGTATGTTTCCAACCGGTGTTCCGCGCCAAAAGCCAGCAGCATTGGCACTTTTTGAGCGATGTTGAAGTGCCGCCGGAAGTCGAGGTTATTGGTCCATTGCGCAAGCCTGTATGTTTCTGCGCGCACGTTGGTCGGTGTCCAGCCGCAGCCGAGGGATGAATAATTGGCAGATGTGCTATCCAGCGAACAGTCGGACGACAGCATGCCGGTATTGGCGGTGTTTTTATTGCCGATTTTGGTTTCGTCAGCACCGTAAGTGGTGCTCAGATCCCAGTCAAAGCCAAAAAAATCATCGCCCTTAAGGCCGATTGTTGCGGCGTAGTCGTTCTCGCGGATGGTTTCGAGCGGTGAAAAACCGGAAGGGTAATAAGTCGGGGCAATGGTGGGAATACGGTAGTTTTCGTATGCCTCGCCATAACGATGCGCGTAAGTGATCAGGCCATAGAACTGAATGTCGTCGTTAATTTTTTTGCCAAAATCAATAGCAAGGTTTTCCCGCGTTTCTTCCGGGGTGCTCATGATTTTGTTGGAATCAAGCGGCAACTTCATGGCGTTGGCCACTACACCATTATAATAACCTGTGGTGGTCGCACCATCGGGCCAATACCCCAAGAGCCGGTGGTCTTTGGTTTTGACAACGTAATGATCTGTGTGTGTGATCTGGCCTGAAAGGTGAATATAACCATCCTCACCCAGCTTCAAACCGCCATCTGCGTTCAGCTGATACTGCCAACCATCACCATTATAGGCATTGGCTCCGGTCTGGGCTGACATATGCAGGCCGTGGTCATCTTTTTTGGTAATAATGTTCACAACGCCCGCTATGGCATCTGAACCGTACATAGCGGCAGCGCCATCTTCCAGTACTTCAATATGATCAATGGCATTTGCCGGGATCATATTTAAGTCCACACCGGTAGAACCAAACTGGGGGCCAGCGTCCGCAACAATGTTTGCCGTGGAATGGCGGCGCTTGCCATCGACAAGAACCAGCACTTCGTTCGGGTTAAGGCCACGCATCTGGATGGAGGATGTTAGCGCAGCACTATCTGCCGCCATGGCCTGCACATTGATTGATGCGTATGTGCGCACCAATGAATCAGCCAGATTAACCTGACCGGAACGGCGCAATGTTGCGGCCGTTAATACGGTTACAGGAGATGAGCTTTGTCTTGCCTTGCGGTTGGTGGAATGCGTGCCGGTTGAAACATTAACGGTTTCAACGTCCGCGGCGTACAATGCCTTGGTGTTATCCTTTTTACGGGCAGAAGATGTTGACGTTGGCGTAGTAACGCGAGCGGTCGATTCGTTCGTTATTTTAGCGGAATGTTCGTGTGAAGCTTTCCGATGCGTCGTAGCCGTTCCGGTCGTTTCTGCCACAGAAAGCGAAGGCAAAACGGTGCAGAGTGTGGAGGCAAGCAGAGAAAAGCGGCGTGCTAATCGCATATTTCATGTCCCACTTGTAAAGAATTATTACTCGTCCTCCGTATTACATTTCGACATAGAAATGACATAAAAAAACATATCAGCCTTGCCTATTTTGCACACCGTTGCGGAATCGCAACACACGGCTTTCTGCATTGGGCGGGGAACCTTATTGCAGCCATACGGCGTAGTACGTAGCAGTTTGGTTCAGTCGGACCTGCTAATGCTGCATTTCGCTAAGAGTGTTGGGGATCGTCTAAAGGAAGGGGGCATTGCCGCAAAAAGCTATGCTGTTGTGTTTACCGGTATTTACATCGTAACCGCAGGCAATTGGCTCAGGTACAACAAGCTGAGAGCAGGATGCTTACCCTATGTGTTTTCTTTATCGACTTCAATTTTATGGGTGTATTTCTAAATACCCAAGAACCTCAGTTAAGGAGTGTTCAACAAGATCATCGCAAAACGTCACTCCTACAATCTCTGAACTATATTCTTTTTGATAAACAACCTTGGTTTTTTCACCGTCAGAAACAGAATATACTCTACAACGCAATATGGACTGTACGTTTACGCATATGGAAAAATCAGATGGGAATATAGCTTCGTCAATATATTTGAATATATCTTCGCCATCTCTATAAATAGCTTTGTCAATTATTTTAAAAATATTTTTGTAATCCATTTGGAATATGGTTTTGCTTATCCTGCTTTGTTTTCTATATGCAATGGAATTTAATATATAATAAGCCTCTCTTAGAGAGTTATCTTCTTGAGGGTCGCCAATATTATTTCCGGAAATTCTGAAAAAGAGTGTTCCATTTAACCATACACCGCAGTAATCGGTATCGAGTTGTGTCACTATGCAAAATCTATCCCAGTCCCCGAATATTTGCATTTTCCTAGATCCATACGTAAATAGTTTAGTCGTCTTAAATGGTTATGGGGGTATATAATCCTAAAAACCGCGATTTTCTGACATTATCTGCAAAAAGTTGGTCGTATCGATCTCTTCCTTATCACGATGATTTTGTGTTGCACTGTCATCAGTGCGTTTTATTGCTTTGTTTTTTATAACCATACCGCATTTCATCTCAAGGATATTCCCGGCAGGGTGGGCGCGAGGCGAATAAGCCTGATTTTGATCTCAGTGGCTATGATTGATGAATTTGCCTCATCATCATGTTCGAAAAAAACCTACTAGTCTCATTATGCGGTTTATGAATATTCTGTGCCTCTAATTGTTCCATAAATGTGCAGTGTACATTCCAAGATGATTGATTGTCTTCAGGACAAAATCATTATGGCTGCGTGCGCTCTCGGTTAAAAACAGGATTTTCAGACGACATGGGCATTGTTGGTCTTGCGCTGCGGAAGCCCTATACATTTATTGTTGCTGCCATACTTGTTCTTCTTCTGGGTATTTCTTCCATATTCCGCACACCGACCGATATCTTCCCCAATATTGATATTCCGGTCGTGACTGTTGTCTGGTACTACGATGGCCTTTCGGCACCGGAAACCGAAAAACGCATCAGTACTTATACAGAGTTCTCGCACAGCTTTTTTGTCAATAATCTGCGGACGATCGAAAGCCAGACCACACCGGGTCTTGTGTTGCAGAAGCTGTATTTCCAGCCAGGAGTGGACATCGGGGTTGCTCTTGGGCAGACCGTTGCGGCCACGCAATCTATCCGCGCGCAGTTGCCGCCAGGTGTTCAGCCGCCCATTATCATGCAGTACAGTGCGTCCAGCGTGGCGGTCCTCCAGCTCTCCCTCTCTTCTGACAAGCTGACGGAAAGCGAGTTGTATGATTACGGCGTGTATCGTCTGCGGCAGCAGATGGCGCCTGTCCCCGGTACGCTTCTGCCTCCGCCACATGGCGGCAAGATCCGGCAGATCATGGTTGATATTGACCCGACCAAATTGCAGGCAATGAAAATTAGCCCGCTGGATGTCTCCAACGCCATTAACGCCCAGAACCTGACACTCCCGGGTGGGACGGTAAAATTCGGGCCATCCCAATACAACATCCAGATGAACGGTATTCCGTATTTCTCAAAGCAGCTTAACAACATTCCGCTGCGCAAAGACCCGAATACGGGGGCTATCATCCGTATCCGTGACGTTGCGCAGGTCCGTGATGGCTGGGAGGTGCAGCATAATGTGGTCCGCCGGGAAGGGCAGCGCTCGGTTTTGTTGCGGATCATGAAAGCCGGGAACGCGTCCACGCTCGCGGTTGTCAACGCCATGCGCGACACGGTTCTGCCCATTTCGCGCGCTGCAGCGCCTCCGGGCATGAAGATTGATGAGCTGTTTGATCAATCCCTGTTCGTAAAAGCGGCTATCAAGGGCGTGGCATCGGAAGCTGTAATCGCTGGTCTGCTTACGGCGGCCATGATCCTTGCTTTTCTGGCAAGCTGGCGCTCCACGCTAATTGTGGCGGTCTCCATTCCACTTGCCATTCTGTCATCCATTGCCATTCTCTCCGCCACGGGAGAGACGCTGAATCTGATGACATTGGGCGGTCTTGCGCTGGCCGTGGGTATTCTGGTCGATGATGCGACGGTGACGATTGAGAACATCCACCGCCTGCATCATGACGGAGCCGACTTGCGTAAAGCCGTGCTGGATGGTGCGGCGGGCATTGCGTTGCCCACGCTTGTGTCCACACTGGCTATCTCCTGTGTGTTCGTCTCCGTGGAGTTTCTGACGGGGCCATCGCGCTTCCTGTTTACCCCCATGGCGCTTGCCGTGGTGTATGCCATGCTGGCGTCCTACGCCATTAGTCGGACGCTTGTGCCAATCTTTGCTGCCCTACTTCTCCGTTCGGAAGATCAGGCTACAAAGCGCCGTCAGGCAGCGGGAAAGCCCCCCACCATCTTTGAGCGTTTTGGCACGCAATTTGATTCCCGGTTTGAACGCCTGCGCCACCGTTATGAGAAAACATTGTCCGGCCTCATGCACAGCGCGTGGAAAATCCCGGCCATAGGCGGCGCTTTTGTTCTGGGCGCGGTGCTTCTTGCAACGCAGGTGGGGCAGGACTTTTTTCCAAGCATTGATGCGGGGGAGTTCAAGCTTCATGTCCGCGCGCCTGCCGGAACGCGGATTGAAACGACAGAACGGATTTTTGATCAGGTCGAGGACACCATTCGGGAGGTGGTTCCCCAAAACGAGCGGGAAATGGTGCTTGATGATATCGGCATTCCCTTTCGTTATTCCATGCCGTTTGATGATGGTTCGACCATTGGCCCGAATGATGGGCAGATCATGGTGGCATTGAAGGAAAACCATCGGCCCACAGCACAGTATGTCAACCGTTTACGCACGGTTCTGGCCAAGCGTTTCCCCGATGTTGTGTTCTATTTCCAGCCTGCTGACATGGTGACGCAGATCCTGAACTTTGGGCTGACATCCCAGATTGACGTGCGGATCACTGGGTATGATCAGGCGAACAACCGTGTGGTCATGGGCCGGATTATGGAGGACATGCGCCATGTAAGCGGCCTGGTGGATGTGCACCTGCACCAGCAGTTAGCCGCCCCGGCGCTGAACATTGCGATCGACCGCGAACGCGCACAGGACCTTAATCTGGTGCTGAACGATGTGGCGCGTAGCGTCATGGTCTCGCAGGCGTCATCCAACACGGTTACACCCAACTTCTGGCCTGACCCGCAGATGGGCACACTTTACCCGGTTGCCGTGCAGACGCCGCAGTATCAGGTCAACACGGTTGATGATCTGGGCAAACTGGTCGTGGCAGGCAATGCGTCACAGGCCACTGCCATTCCAACCCTGTTGAGGAATGTGGCAACCATTGAGCGCACGGTTGCGCCAGACGTGATCTCTCACAGCAATATCCAGCCGGTTCTGGACATAGACGCCAGTGCGGAGGACCGTGACCTTGGCAGTATTGCCCGGGATATTGGGAAGATTATCGAGCGCCATAAAAAAGAACTGAAAACCGGCAACAGCATTGAGGTGGCAGGGCAGATTGATAGCATGAACACATCGTTCACGCGTCTTGAAATCGGCCTGCTGGTGGCGGCGGTTGTGGTTTATCTGCTGATGGTCGTGAACTTCCAGTCTTTCATGGACCCGCTGGTGGTCATACTGGGGCTGCCGGGTGCCATGTGCGGCATTGTGCTCATGCTTTTCGTTACGGGAACAACCTTCTCCGTGCCCTCACTTATGGGGGCAATCATGAGCGTTGGCGTGGCGAGTGCGAATTCCATCCTGCTTGTCACGTTTGCCAAGGAAAGCCGTGCCCATGGCATGAACGCCATGGAGGCCGCCATGGAAGCCGGGCGGGAGCGCCTGAGGCCCATTTTGATGACATCGCTGGCCATGGTCATTGGCATGCTGCCGATGTCCCTCGGTCTGGGGGATGGTGGTGAGCAGAACGCACCTCTGGGCCGCGCCGTAATTGGTGGGTTGATGATTGGCACCTGCACCACGCTTTTTGTTGTCCCGTGGCTCTATAGCCGTCTGCGCCGCCGTGAAAGCCGCATGCTTGAGGAATACGAGAATGTCTGATTCCACTCTCTCCCGTTCCGGCGCAGGCCGTCGCCCTCTTTCTGCGGGGCTGGTGGCAGGGCTGGGTGTTATGGTTGCCGTTGGCTATGGCGTTTACGCCCATATCGAGCGTGCGCATGCGGTTACGGCAACAGCAGAGGAACGCGCCCGGCAGGTTCCGGATGTGCGAACCATGATCGCGCGAGCCTCCACACAACCTCTGCCCCTGGACCTGCCGGGCGAGACAGTAGGGATTGAAACCACACCCATTGGTGCCCGTGCTTCGGGCTATATTGAGAAGCGGTTTGTCGATATTGGAACACCTGTGCGCGCAGGGCAGGTGCTGGCTATTATTCGGGCGCCTGAGCTTGATCATCGCGTTGAGCAGGCACAGGCCACGCTGGCGCAGGCGCGCGCCAATCTGGCTCTGGCGCAGATTACCGCCCACCGCTCTAGTGGTCTGGTTGGGGGAGGGGCAGTTAGCCGGCAGAATTTCGATGTCGATCGATTGACACAAAATGCCCGGCAGGCCGAGCAGAAAGCCGCCGATGCTGTTCTGGCGGAAAGCGCACAACGTCAGGCCTACACAACAGTAACGGCACCTTATGACGGTGTGGTGACGGCCAGGAATATTGAAGCAGGCGATCTGGTCAGTGCCGATAACGCCACTGCACGCCCCCTGTTTGTGGTTACCCGCACCGACCGGTTGCGCGTACGTGTCCATGTTCCACAAGATGCTGCACTGACTGTTAAAGTGGGTGAGCCGGCCTCCATTGTGGTGCCGGAGCGTCCGGGCCAGACCTTTACAGGCACAGTAACGCGCACAGGCCATGCCTTGGAACCGGGGAGCCGTATGCTGCCTGTTGAAATCGAAATTGATAATCATGACAGCCGCCTGACAGCCGGATTGTATGCGGAAATCCATTTTGACCTGCCACGGGCAGCCCCCGTTATTATGGTGCCCTCAGAAGCACTCAACTACGAGGCCGATGGCCTGTCTGTGGAAACTGTTGAGGCAGATAACAAGGTTGTGGTCCGCAAGGTCAGGATTGGTCGGGATTATGGCGATCACCTGGAAATTCTGGATGGTTTGCCCGATGGCAGCCAGCTTGTAGTCCATCCGCCTTCTGCCTTGCATGAGGGAAGCATTGTGGCCCCTCAACTCGACAAATCGCTGAAGGTGCTCTGATCGTGCGGGGTTCTTCTGTGTGTGGAGCGCTGCTGCTGACTCTTCTTGGTGGCTGCACCATGATCCCGAACTATCACAAACCGGAGGCTCCTGTTGCCGATGGCTGGCCACAGGGGCCGGGGAAGGGCGTTGCCGGGCAGGATGCCTCTGCGCTCCTGCAAGACTGGCGGTCTTTTTATCGGGACCCAGTGATGCAAACCCTGATTGCGAGCGCGTTGGAGAATAACCGCGACCTGCGTATAGCCCAGCAGCAGGCTGCGGCTGCCAGTTCCCAGTTTGATATAGAAAACGCGGCTCTCTTTCCAACACTCAATGGCACTGCCGGTGCCAATATCCAGAAAATGAACTCTCATATCTGGAGCCTCTCACAGACAAATGAGCCGATTTACATGCGGCAATACGCTGTGGGGTTTGGTGTTTCCGCCTACGAGGTAGACCTGTGGGGGCGCATACGCAGTGCCTCCCGGGCTTCGTTTGATCACTATATGGCCAGTGCGCTGAAGCAGCAGGCCATGCGCCTGAGCATTATTTCCAGTGTAGCAACGGCCATGCTGAACTGGGTGGCTAATACGCAAGCATTGGCTTTAACACAGGCGGTTCTTGCCAACAGGCAGCACACTTACGATCTGGTCAGGCAGACGGTGGATGTTGGCACCGGAACGCAACTGGATGTTGCAGAGGCTGAATCTGCCCTGCATGATGTGGAAACGAATGTTGAGATTTACACCCGCCAGAAGGCCGAAGCGTTTAACCAGTTGACCCTCCTTGTGGGGATGCCGTTATCGGATGCGACCGTGCAATCTCTCAACACACGAGCATCCCTTGATTCTGTCAGTGCTTTTCCTGATGTGCCCGCGGGTTTACCTTCGGAGATGATTGCACGTCGGCCGGATATTCGTGCTGCGGAAGCTGAACTGCGTGCTGCCAATGATGACATTGGTGCGGCCCGTGCCGAATTTTTCCCGAAAATTCAAATTACTGCTGCTAATGGCACGGCAAGCAACAATATCACGCGCCTGTTCCAGAGCGGTATGGGGGCGTGGAACGTAGCGCCGCAGATTACCGTGCCTTTGTTTGATGCAGGCCGCTTAATGGCTCAGTTAAAGCAGGCCCATAGCCGCAAACGTGAGGAAATAGCGCGGTATGAAAAAGCTATTCAGCAGAGCTTCCGGGAGGTGGCGGATGCCCTGATCGGGCGGGAAACATATGTGCGGCAGACAACCGCACAGCAAAATGCCGTTGCCGCCAACAAGCGGCAGTATGCTCTGGCGTTGCAGCGCTACAAAGCCGGGTATGACCCTTATCTGGAGACGCTTGTGGCACAGAGAGCGCTCTATACGGCGCAATTAAGCGCGATTACGACGCAGCTTCAGGCTCTCTCTAACAATGTGACCTTGTACAAGACCTTAGGGGGCGGTTGGGGCCAGATCATACGGCCCCCTAAAACGCGGCTCGCAGATCATATTCTCTGATCATGCGTTACGGATAAGGGGAGCGGAGCACTGCTCTGCCCACCCTTATGGAGCTGTATCAACCAGAACCACTTCTGCGTCTGTGAGTGCCCGCACCTTTAGGATATCCGTATCCGCAATTGCAGCGCCATCACGCTCGTGCACGGTCTGGCCCTCTATCTCGACAGCGCCTTTGGCAACGACAAGATAAGCCAGCCTTTCGATACCCAGATGGTATTCGGTGGCCTCGTCCTTCCTCAACGTTGCACCCAGCACACGTGCATCGGTGTGAATGGGAAGGGCGTCACCGTCATTCTGGTAACCCGATGCCAGAGTAACGAACCTGCCTGCACGGTCGTCTTTTGGAAAAGCGCGGGTGCCCCATGATGGGGCATGCCCGGCCCGGTTCGGCATGATCCAGATCTGGAAGATACGGGTGGTTTCATCCTCCAGATTATGTTCGCTGTGCCGGATCCCGGTGCCTGCGGACATAACCTGCACATCCCCTGCAACAGTGCGCCCTTTGTTGCCCAGACTATCCTGATGAGTAATCGCACCTTCCCGCACATAGGTAATGATTTCCATGTTCTCATGCGGGTGAGTGCCAAAGCCCGTGCCCGGGGCAATGGTATCATCATTCCAGACGCGTAGAGCGCCCCAGTTCATGCGTGCGGGATCATAATAATTGGCGAAGGAAAAGTGGTGTTTTGCATCCAGCCAGCCATGGTTGGCGTGGCCGAGTTTGTTATAGGGACGGACTTCAATCATGGTCTGTTTTCTCCTGATCAATCGTGTGATGTTTTTCTGGGATCAGGTTATTCGCAGTGCAGGATATTAGATATGGCAATCATGGAAAGGTATTGTTTCTGATTTTGGCATACAGCATGGCGACAGGCGACTGAAAACAAGATATGGAAACTGTAACCATCAACTGTTTCTCAGGGCAATATCATGCGCCTTCCTGACTTTGAAGCATGGGCTATTTTTGCAAAAGTGGCTGAACTGGGGTCGTTTGCCAGAGCGGCAGAAGACATCCAGCTTTCAAAACCCACCGTCTCCAAAGCCATAGGGCGCTTGGAGCAGGCTCTTGGGGTAGCACTTTTCAGCCGTAATTCCCGCCATATCTCCCTGACAGAAACAGGGCGGACGCTACTGGGGCATGCCAACCGTATTCTGGCAGAAGCAGAGGCAGCGGAAACAGAGGCCAGAGGGGGCACACAGCGCCCATCCGGTCTTATCAGGATTGCAGCCCCCATGACATTTGGCATCCGCCATCTGTCCCCCGTTCTGCCTGCTTTTCTTGCACAGTATCCGGATATTGATATTACGGTTGATTTTAGTGATGCACTCGTGGACCTTGTGGCCGATGGGTATGATGTTGCATTGCGTATTGCCTCCCTTGCAGATTCATCCCTGCGGGCCCGCAAACTGTGTGAAGTCCGGCTGCTGCTGGCGGCGAGCCCCGAGTATCTGGACCGGGTAGGGCGTCCTACTCACCCGCGTGATCTGGAGGGGCAGAAGAGTTTTGTTTACACCAATACTTCCGCCCCCGGAAAAGTTCGGCTTCGGCAGATTAAAAGCGGGAACGAGTTTGTTCTAACGCAGACATCCCGCTTCCGGGCGGATAATGCCGTGGCTTTTCTGCCTGCTCTTGCCGCAGGTCTGGGGTTTGGTGTGTTCCCTGAATTTATGGTGGGGGAAGGGTTGGCGTCCGGCCAGTTTGAACGGGTATTACCCGATTGGGAGGCTCCAGCTATTGCGCTGTATCTGGTCACACCGTCCAGTTCGCTCAGGCCCGTGCGGGTGACAGCGCTACTTGACTATCTGGTGGAATGCTTTGGTCAGGCTGAATGGGTCGGGTGCGTTTAATCGCCCAGTGTCCCTATTAATCTGTGTGAGTTCAAAAAACGATAAATAACGTCATATCAATAAAACTCCCCGTATCAGCATGGAACCGATACGGGGAGAGGTGGCAGGCCCGTGGCCTGCCAATGTGTTGTCAGCTCAGTTTTTTTGCAATTCCCGCAACGTGCTGACCGAGGAATCTGGCCCCGTCCAGTTCGTTAGCACTTGGCTGGCGTGACCCGTCACCCGCGGCAATCGTCGTGGCACCGTAAGGTGAACCACCAGTTACTTCATCCAGCTTGAGCTGGCCCTGAAAGCTGTAGGGCAGACCACTAATGAGCATGCCGTGGTGGATCAGGTTGGACATCAGGGAATACAGAGTTGTCTCCTGCCCGCCATGCTGGGATGCGGTTGAGGTAAAGACAGCGCCAACCTTGCCGATCAGTGCCCCTTTGAGCCACAGCCCGCCAGTCTGGTCCCAAAAATTTGCCATTTGGGCCGGAAGACGCCCAAACCGCGTGGGGGCACCAATAATGATCGCGTCATAATTGGGCAGGTCGTCCGTTGTTGCAACCGGTGCGCCCTGCTCCGTTTTAAAGTGGTGTGCCCTGGCAACATCTTCAGGCACCAGTTCCGGAACCCGCTTGATATCGACCTCAAGGCCCGCGGCCCGGACCCCTTCGGCCACGGCATTGGCCATGGTTTCGATGTGTCCGTAAGAGGAGTAATAAAGAACAAGAACTTTAGCCACCTTGGAATCCTCCGTTGGTGTTGAAAACAGTTTCCGTAACGTGTTCAGAAACGCCATGACGATACGTCCTGTGTAAGGGATGGATAGGTCAAAGCTGGAAACTCTCAGTTTCCGATTTTGGCATGGAGTAGTTTCAGGATTTTATGCGTGAAGTGCCCGCAGAGGCGTTTTTCATCACGGCATCAAGCGAAAAACGGCCGGGACCCGCCGCTGCAAGGGCCAGAAACCCACCAGAAATACTGAAATTTTTATAAAAATGAATCCACATGTCGTACCGCTCCATGCCTGAAAATGTCCAGTAATGGTGGCCGATAAACGCCGTGACGATCGTGTAGAGCGCGAAAAGAATAGCAATGGGTGAGGTCAGGCGCCCCAGTGCGACAAACAGGCCTAAACCCAGTTCAACCAGAATGGCCATAATGGAAGACAGGTAAGGCAAAGGCGCGCCTGTTGCCGTCATGTAAGCGACTGTGCCTGAAAAACCAGTCAGTTTTCCCCAGCCCATCAAGACAAAAAGCGTGGCAAGGAGCAGGCGGGATGCAAGGAGGATCAGATCACGCAGGAGAGGTGAAGTCATGGCGGCATATCTTTCATCAAAAGAAAAGCAGCGGGTTCTGTGCTGCCGGTGCCTGTTTTTAAGAGCCTTTAAAGGTGCAATAAATAGAAATGGAACAAACACAATGTTTCCATTTATTGTCTTTTGTGGGTGTGGGCTGGCCCAGCCACCAAAGAGATGGTGTGCATGGGAGGCTGGCAAATGGGGTGGTTTCAGGTGGGCTGATTATGGGCCAAGCGGTCTAAAAAATAGCTATATAGTCATCTGCCTCTTCCCGCAGCTCTGTTCTGCCTGAAGGGAGTAGGTCTGACCGCGAGGCTAGAGTTCTGCCGGTAATGGGAACGTGAGACAGCCCCCAGACACAGAAGAACCGGCAGGCGAGGCAAAAAGCCCGCTGCTGGTTTCTGAGCCGCGATGTGAGGGCAGGGATGTCATGAACCTGCTATCGTCGCAGCAGGGCGGATGTTCAACCAGATGGGCGTGCGAAGAACATCTGGTGTTTCAGCCGCCATGCGCCGTAACATCAACATCTACGCCTACTTCGAGTGCCACCCACTGGCCCGTGGTCCAGGGACCAATACCCACATTGAACACGGAGCGGACGAGCTGAAGATGGCCTTTGGCATGCAGGGCAGAGCCTGCAATGTCGATGGTGAGGGGAAGGGTAACGGGTTTGCTGACCCCTTTGATGGTCAATGTGCCTTCGGCGTCATAAGTATTGCCGCCTTTGGCCTTGAAGTCTTTTACTTCAAAAAGTGCTGACGGAAATTCTTTGGTGTCAAACCAGTCATGTCCGGGCAAGGCGCCATCACGCTGGCTGTCCCCTGTTATGGCGCTTGCCATGTCGATGCTGATCTTTGCGTGACCCGCTTCAGGGTGGGCCGGATCAAACGAGATCGTGCCATCATACTTCCCGAAATGCCCTTCGAATGCCCGGCCGGTCTGGGTCCCGGCAAAGCCCAGCGTGCCGTTGCCCGAAGCAAGTGTCCAGTCGGCAGCAAAGGTCGGGGCTGAGAGCAGGAGACCAGCTACAGTAGCGACTGGTAGAAACTTGTGAAAGGCCTTCATGGGGTTTCTCCCTTGTGGCGAGGTGTGGAGGATGCACGAAAGGACGGCAGAATCTGACGAAGAACATGGTCGTGCAGCACGAACTGATGCCTGAGAGCGGCTGCAATATGCAGCATGATCAGAGCCAGCAATCCCCACGAGGCCCAGTGGTGGATCATCTTCAGCGCGGTTTCGACCGGTGCCTTGTCAGGCAAGGTCGACAGCACGGGAAGGTCGGGCCATGGCACCGTGCCGAACAGCACGGTCGGAATACCCAGCACTGAGACAGAGACCATTGCCCAGCCACTCAGGGGTAGCAGCACCTGCAGGCCATAAAGTGCGGTATGGGCAAGACGCGCGGCTGTTTTTTCAATCGGCGGCATGTCGCCCGGCAAAGGTGGGGCTTGGTGCGTCAGGCGCCAGCCGATACGCAGCAGGATCAGGAACATCACGCTAATGCCGATGGATTTGTGCAGCTGATAGAGCTGGAACACACGCATCGTATCGAGGTGGAGATGGTCCATGACCAGACCCATCGCGATCAGGGTCAGTATTCCCAGCGCGATCAACCAGTGAAGGATGATCGCGACTGTGGAATACCGCGTGGTCCCGCTCGCTGCGCGTGCGGGCGTTGGCATGGTATTTAGCCCTGTTTTTCAAACGCGCCGGCAATGCGCAGCTGCACTTCATCCGACACGTAGGGCACGTACATTTTTACGCCAAAATCGCTGCGCTGGATGGTGCCGGTGGCTTCAAACCCGGTGGTGTATTTCTTGTCCAGTGCGTTTACGCCCGCACCGATAAAATGCACTTTCAGGGTTTCAGGCTGTGTGACGCCGTGCAGGGTCAGGTTGCCGGTCACAACCGCATCATTCCGGCCGGTAATGCGGACAGACGTGGATTCAAACGTGGCATTGGGGAACTTTGCAGCATCGAACCACTGGTCACCCTTGAGCTCATCATTGAGCTTGGCGCTGGTTGTCTGCACGGAATCAACCGGAATAGTCACGGACAGCCTGGAAGCGGATGGGGTCTTGGTGTTCAGTGTCAGTGTGCCCGAAACGTTGGAGAACACACCAAGATAATTGGTGAAACCAAAATGCAGAACGGAAAAACCGACCTGTGTGTGCCCCGGTTCAACATCATACGTGCCGGACTGTGCCTGCGTGGCGTTGGTAACAACCTGCGCAAAGGCCGGATTGCCTGCGAGCAGGCCAAAGGCAAGAGCAGCGGCGGGGAGAGAAAGAAGGCTGTATTTCATGGGATCATACTCCGGTTGGTCATAACAAACTCGTTTGAAAAACAGTGCGGTCATGCTCGGAGGGGCATGGCGTGCGCTGTTCCGCTGAGTTCTTCATTACCGTCGAAAATATGGGCAAGAAATAACAACAATGGAAACGTATGGTTTCCATATTTTCGCTATGAGGCGGGGGAGGGGCCAAGATGGTTCATATCAGAGAGCCAGCAGATGTCTGCGTGTGATCTTGCCAGATACGGTTGTAGGTAAGTGCTGGACAAACCGCACTTCCTTCAGTCCAACCCACCGGCCCAGCGCCCGGTGAACCTGCCCGAGAATTTCGTCAGTCGCAGGTATGCTTTGTGTGGCGGTGTCGGGCACCACATAGGCAACAGGTCGCTGCCCCCTCAGCCCATCGGGCACGGCAACAACGGCGCAGGCATGAACAGCAGGGTGTGCGGCAATGATTTTTTCGATCTGCACGCCTGAAATCCGGCGCCCCGCGACCTTGATAACATCATCAGAGCGACCGAGCATGTGAACGGCACGTCCGGTGCCAATCATACCTTCGTCAAATGTGCGGTAAAACCGTCCTGTTTCATCAATGCAGGCTGTGGGTGGCTGGATGGCCCTGTTCTGCCACACTCCTGCCAGACAACCGGGGGGCAGGGGGAGTGCAAGAACAATCTCCCCGCAGGGTTCACCCGGCACGGAGGGCACAATAGCTGGATGAAACCCCGGTGCGGGGCGTCCTATGTCGTTCATGAGCGTTATGGGCTCGCATTCCGGCAGGCCGAAAAAATGGGCTGTAATGCTCCACCCGGTTTCAGTCTGCCACCAGTGGTTGACCACGGGTTTTTGAAAATATGCGCGTGCCCAGTCCAGCAATGTTGGGTCGGCATATTCCCCCGCCACAAAAACACGGGCCAGTGCTGCTGGTGGGGGTGCGGGCAGGTTACGGTTTTCCTGCCGCAGGAGCCGCATCTGTGTCGGGGTCGTAAACAGGCATGTCACTGCGTGCTCGTGGCAAAGCGTGCGCAATGCGGCAGAGGTTGTAGCACCTTCCACAATCACACTGGTGCAACCGTTGATCAATGGCGCGTAAACACCGTAAGAATGGCCAACCACCCACCCCAGATCAGACGTTGTAAAAAACGTATCTCCGCTCCTGCAACCATAGATCAGCTCCATGGACAGGGCGAGGGCCACGGCATGCCCGCCATTGTCCCGCACAATGCCCTTCGATGTTCCCGTTGTGCCTGATGTATGCAGGATATAGAGCGGGTCTTCAGAACGCAGCATGACGGGTGCCACAGGTGGCGAGTGTTCCAGGGTGTGGAAGTCATGGTCCCGCGCGGGAATAAGTGCCGCGGGGCAGGCGTTGCGCTGCACGATAATACATGCCTGCGGCTCGTGCGTGGCGTGCGTGAGTGCAACGTTAAGGGCCGGGACGGACGGAATGGCGGTTTGCCCCTGAAAGCTGCAACTGGCGATAATCACGACCTTGGGGGCTACATCGTCGATCCGGCGGGCCAGTTCGGGGCCTGCGTAACCGGCAAATACCACAACATGCACGGCGCCTATCCGTGCGCAGGCCAGCATGGCTATGGTTGTTTCAATCATGGTTGGCATGGCGATCAGGACACGGTCGCCTTTTTCCACCCCTAGTGCACGCAGGCCGCCAGCAAACCCGGCCACCCTGCCGAGCAATTCCTTGTAGGTGATGGTTTGCCGTTCTTTTGTGGCGCAGGAGTGCCAGACCAAGGCTGCCTGCGCGCCGTGGCCCTGCTCCACGTGCCTGTCCACGGCATTGTAACAGGTATTGAGCGTAGCATTGGGGAACCAGTCATGCCAGCCATCCGCCCGTGCCCGGCAAGCCATGCCGGGCTGTTGCTGCCATGTAATGCGTTGGGCTGCTTCCAGCCAGAATGCTTCTGGCTGGTTCAGGGCCGCATCATACATTGCCTCATAAGTGGTCCATGGCAGCATGGGGCTTTTCCTTTCCTCAGGCTACAGGCACGTCTTTGCCGGTAATCTGGCTGGCCAGCCACGCCGCATCGCGCGAGATACCGGAAAACCGGCCGGAGCCCCATGTATGCAGCCACGGCAGCCCAAGGAAGTAGAAGCCGGGTGCATCTGTTACCCCCCGATGCCAGAGCGGCTTGTTGGCACCATTAAACACGGGTACGTCGATCCAGCGATAATTCGGGCGAAAACCAATGCACCAGATGATTGAGGTAATGCCCGCAGCCTTCAGGTCCAGTGGCGTATTGCTGCCATCGGGTTCCCAGGCTGGCACGTAAGGTGCTTCGGTTGGGGCGGTAATACCTTCACGGGCAATGTAGGCGTCAATGGATTTTTTGATGTCGGCATTGGTCTTGTCGGCATCATCCAGATTGTCCCGCAGGTCCGGTGCAAAATGGGCTACCTCGTCCCGAATGGTTTCCAGCGTGCCGTGCAGGCCCACACCGTCTTTGGCAAACAGCCGTAGATCAAGGTCATGCCCACCATTCCGGCCGGTGACATAATGGTTGGTTTTGTCACGCGCACCATCACGCAGCGGATGGTTGTCTACTGTCAGGTCGTAAAACTGCATGTCTGCAAGCCAGTCCACAACATCCCGCCCACGATAAAAGCGTGAGACACGAGGGGCAGAACCGACACATAGATGAATTTTGCGGTTTTCAATAAACAGGTCTTCTACAATCTGTGCGCCGGACTGGCCACTCCCCACCACCAGCACGGCACCATCAGGCAGTTGGGCCGCGTTGCGATAATCCTGGGAGTGAACCTGATAAATGGAAGGATCAATGGCGCTGGCGTAACCGGGAATAACGGCGTCATGGTACGCGCCCGAAGCAATCACAACATGCTGTGCGTGCCAGAGTTCCGCCCCGGCCACTACGCGGTAGCCACCGTTTTCATGGCGTGTAATGGACGTGACTGGCGTATGTTCGCGCAAAGGGGCGGTGAAGGAGTCCGTAAACCCTTTTACGTAGTCAATAATTTCCTGCTTTACCATAAAGCCGTGCGGGTCGCTCCCCCTGTAGGGGTGCCCGGGCAGTTCGCACTGCCAGTTGGGTGTCACCAGACAGAAGTTGTCCCAGCGCTCATCATCCCACGAATGGCAGGCGGTTTTGGCCTCGAACACCACGTGGTCCACGTTCTCACGGCAGAGATACCAGCTCATGGACAGGCCAGCCTGACCACCACCCACGATAATGACGGGGATGCTTTTTTCATTCTGTGTCATGGTCGTTCTTTCGTTTCAGAGGCTGAAAGACAGGATACGCACCTGCGCATCAGGTTGATTGAGGAAGGGCGTGCAGGTCTGGCGGATCGCCTGGAGCTGGCCAAGGGCACGGCTACAGGCAAAGCCGTAGCGTGCACGCACCCGCTCGCTGGCCTGTGTCAGGGCTGTATCGGCCTGTTCCAGAAAAGTGCGAACCGGGTAATCCTCACCCGGTGTAAAGTGGTCCTTGATGACCAGCGATGGAGAGTAGCAATCGCTCTCTTGCCCATCGGGCCAGCGCACACGAAAAATCATTTCGGGCATGATGACAAAGCTCCAGAAGCCGGAATGCCAGCGTGCGACAAGGCCGCCAGCCGCCGGTATGCGGGGAGGTGCCGACTGGCAACGCCGTGCCAATCGAAACGACGGGCCGTTGCGGGGCCGCTGAGCCGGAAGTGCTCGCGGTTTTTGGCGCTAAGGGCGTCACGCAAGGCTAAAAACAGGGTGTCCGGGTGCTTGGGGTTGCACCAGAGCACGTCTGACGCCTGAAGGTGCTCGGTAAAGGGGGCAACCTTCGGCACAATGGCTGGCGTGCCGCAGGAGAGGGCTTCCAGCGGGCACAGACCAAACCCCTCGGTTACGGACGGGTAGGCCAGCACGGCTGCCTGCCGGTAAAATGCAGGCATATCCTCATCCGCCACCGCCCCGGTGAGGGTGACATGCTCGGCTGCATCGCTCTGGCGCAACCGCATATCAAACAGCGCGCGGTAGGCCGAATGATCCAGCAATGAAGCCCCGCCTACCACAACCAGATGCACATCGGGCTGGTCACGCCGCAGGGCCAGAAAAGCTTCCAGCAGGTGCAGCGTATTCTTGCGGCGCTCAACCCCACCGACCGCCAGAATCAGGCGGCGGCCAACCGGCAGGTGGTAACGGGCCCGCAGTGAGCTGTCCTGCGGGCCCGGTGCGGGTGAAAAATGTTCAGGATCAACGCCGTTGCCAACAACAGGTGCTTCACGACCATGCTCGCCGCGCAGGATGCCCTCCCACATGGTGCTGACAGTGAACAGCTCGGCCGCGGCCATGAACCCGCGTTCCTGCCGCATTGCAAGGCCCGGGTGGGCAAAACGGTCGAGGTGGTGAACCGTGCGGGCAAAGCCCGGTATCCGGCCTTGCGCTACCAGTTCAGCCAGCGCGTTAGCACTTATGGGGTCTTGCGCATGAAGAACGTCAAATGGTGCTTCATTCCTGAGCGCGTCCGTGATCTCGCATATACGGCGTTCCACCAGAGCAGGCAGGTTCTGCTCCGCTCGGGCTGCAATGTAACGCGTAGCGCAGCGGGGTTGGCGGAAAAAGCCTGCACCTGTCACATCCGGGGCGATCAGGGTTGCTTTATGCCCTGCGTCACACAACGCCTCTGCCAGCGCCATGCCATGCACCACGCCACCGCGCGGAAGGGTCGAGTGCGTCAGAATGCCAATGGACAGGCTCATGGCGCAAACCCCATGAGCGGCGTTTGTGCAAGATCCCAGAAAGTGTCTGTCTCGTCTCCCCAGGTAACATCCAGCCTGCGGGTATTGTTGCACTGGCCGATAACGGCCGCAGCAATGTCCCGCCCATGAAAGCGCGCCATAACGGCCTGTGCATCCTCTGGCCGGGCGCTCAGCAAATAGCCATAGCTGGGGAAAGCCACCAGCCAGCGGGCCATGGGGGCATGTTCTGGGCGTGGAATATCATCCAGCGTGATGTGCATGCCCACGCCAGAACACTCGGCCAGCATAAGGGCTGTACCCAGCACGCCAGCCATGCTGATGTCCTTGGCTGCACGGCTCAGCCCGTCCTCGGCTATTTGTGGCAGAAGGTCTATGTCGGCCTGTAACCGGGTAATCGCATCGGTGCCGCACAGCGCGGAACTACTGTCCCAGAACGGGTGTGGGTCATGCCAGCGGCCGCGCAGATCAATGGCGGCAATCAGCACCTCGCCGGGGCGGGCGTCAAAACTGGTGAGCAGATGGCGTGCCCGCCCCAGAATTGCGACCGAAAGCGAGTTGTGAGTGCTGCGCATGTTGGTATGCCCGCCAGCAACGGGTACGCCATAGGTCAGTGCTCCATCCTGCAAACCTTGTAGGACGGATGCTGCGGATTCAGAGGTATCGCTCCATAAGGCATTGACCACCGCAACGGGGCGGCCACCCATTGCCGCAATATCGCTGATATTGACCATGACACCGCAGTAACCGGCAAACCACGGCATGGCGCGTACAAAACTGTCCTGAAAACCCTCGCTGGCCAGCAGGAGGTAACCATCTCCATCCCGTATGGCGGCACAGTCATCGCCAAGGCGGATGGCGTTGGGGTCGGTGGGTTTAAGGATTGCCGCTGCTTCGGCAATATCCTGCTTGCATGCAAGGGCGCGGCTGTGGCGTAGGGTATGCAGCAGCGCGGTGAGCTTGCCTGCCATTATGCCACCTGTCTGGTGCGCGGTTGTGGGCGCAGCAGCCATGTCTGGTTCAGGCCATGTGCCGGATAGCGGGAAAGGTCGGCCTGCATGTCATGGTGTGGCAGACCATGCAGGGAGATTACCCCGAGGCTTTTCCAGTGCAGGCGGCGGAAGAACAGTACATTCTGCTCCTGCACCTGGGCCAGAAAGCGCGTGGCCCCAAGCCCGTGTGCTGTGCTGACAGCCATGCGGATCAGTTCCGCCCCGATCCGCCCCAGCTTGCGATGGTCTTCATGCACAGCCAGACGGGAACCGCGCCAGACACCGGGTTCGGCTTCATGGATGCGTACGGCCCCTACAATCCGGTCTGGCATGCCTGCCATACAGCAGGCTGCAATAATGGGGATGGCTACGTCATCAATGCCGTCCCGATCATCCTCGGCAAAGACCTGCTGTTCGGTGCAGAATACCTCGCGGCGGAGGGCATGATAACCTGCGCGTTCCCACGGTGTACGGGCAAGGCGCACGACATATTCCGTCGGGATGAACGGGCGGTGTTCCACGCCTTCGAGTAAAGCACTCATTGTTCATAGGCCGAGAGGGAGGAGCACGCACCACACCGGCCACATCCGGCTCGGATGTCGGTGGATTTCATGTTGGCATCGCGTAGCATCCGCCCAAGTGGTGCCAGAACCGACTTCATGAAATCAGCGGTAGGCGGTGCGTGGTTTTCCAATGGTGTGCCGGAAATAGGCACGAACGGCACCACGAAGGGATAAACACCCAATGCAATAAGGCGTTCAGCCAAACCAAGAATATCTTCGGCACTATCGCCAAGACCAGCCAGAATATAGGTGTTGACCTGCCCGCGCCCAAAAACCGGCACGGCGCTGGCAAAAGCTTCCATGTAGCGGTCAACGCTTACTGTTGCTTTGCCGGGCATGATTTTTTCGCGCACGGCCTGTGTGGCGGCTTCAAGATGCATGCCCAGACTGTCGGCTCCCGCATCACGCAGGCGCTGGAACCAGCCGTGATCACGTGGTGGCTCGCACTGGACCTGAAGCGGCAGATCAACCGCAGCACGGATGGCACGCGCAGAGTCCGCAAGCACCGCAGCACCCCGGTCAATAACGTTGGGGGTGCCGGTTGTCAGCACCATATCCCGCACGCCATCCAGTTCCACGGCGGCTTTGGCAACTTCGGCCAGTTGTGCAGGCGTTTTGTAGGCAATGGTGCGCTCGGCCTCCAGTGACTGACCAATGGCGCAGAACTGGCAGGATGTACGCCGGTCGGCATAGCGGATGCAGGTCTGGTGCACCGTGGTTGCCAGCGTGTCGCGCCCGTGGAGCAGGGCAATCTTCCAGTAGGGAATACCGTCTGCCGTGCTTAGCCCATAAAAGCGTGGAGCAGCAGGAAAGTGGATTGTGCCGAGCGTCTGGCCATCACGTAGCAGCGTGCTGGTTCCACTCCGGTCTGGCGGGCTGGCCTGAAAAGGAGAGCGCTGTGCTCCGGATGTATAAACCGGGACCATAACGGTTTGGCCCGCAATGGTGATTGTCTTGTGGTCGGAGGGACCGGCTCCGCCCTTGCGTGTCATGCCGTTGCTCTGCTCATCAATCTGTAACCCGAAGGATTGCAGGTCGGTGATAAGCTTGCGACCAGAAAAGGTGCCGAGTGTTGGAATGGTCATGGTGCCACCTCGTCTGTCAGGGCAGAGTAAGGTTCATTTTCACCAACGTAATGCACGGTATGAGCGGGGCGGCGGTCCTGCAGCAGGCTCAGCAGTTCCGGGCGTGCATAATGCCCTACGGAATCCATCATACGTTTGCGCTTGGTAATCAGGGCAAAGTCGAGATCGGCTATGACCATCCCTTCGCCTTCCGTGAGCGGGGGAGCGAGCAGTTTGCCTTCGGGCGAGACTATGGCAGTAAAGCAACCGCCCCGTAGGGGGCCTTCAAGCCCCGGGTCACGCGCTATGTTCTGGATATGCTCTTCCGTAAGCCATCCTGTGGCGTTTACGACAAAGCAGCCGGATTCCAGCGCATGGTGGCGAATGGTCACTTCCATCTGGTCTGCAAAAATTGGTCCCACCAGTGAACCGGGGAACTGTGCGCAGTGGATTTCCTCGTGCTGGGTCATCAGCGCGTAGCGGGCGAGGGGGTTATAGTGTTCCCAGCAGGCCAGTGCTCCAATGCGACCGGCTGCACTCTCCACGACCTTCAGGCCAGCACCATCCCCTTGCCCCCATACCATGCGTTCGTGGTAAGTGGGGGTGATCTTGCGGCGTTTGAGCAGGATTTCTCCCGTGGCATCAAACACAATCTGTGTATTGTAGAGTGTGCCGTAATCCCGTTCATTTACACCCAGCACAACAACCATGCCGGTGTCGCGCGCAGCTTCGGCCACCATGTCCGTTACCGGGCCGGGGACAACAACGGCGCGTTTGTAGAGTTCAAGATGCTCACCACCAAAGCGGAATGCAGGCTGGATGAACGAAAAATAGGGGTAATAAGGCACAAGGGTTTCGGGAAAGACCGCCAGCTTTACACCTTTCTCGGCGGCATCGCGGATGGCCTGACAGACTTTCCGTGCAGTGCCCAGACCATCGTCACCAAGGATGGGGCTGATCTGGATAGCTGCGGCGCGAACGATACGGGACATGGCTTGCGGTCCTCCCTTTGGCCTTTAGAGAGTCCAGGTATTCAGAATAAAGGCGTTGTCCCGCCGGGCCAGCAGAATGATGTCCAGCACATCCTGCGGATTGATGGGGGTTATCCCGGGAATAAGGTTTTGCTCGCCGTAGCCGTAAAGTGCCTGAAGTGCGAAGCGGCAGGCATAAACTTTGCCACCTTCTTCAAGGATTTTTGCAATCTGCTTGTTGCAGTTCATGTGCCCCGGAAAAGCTTCATCACCCAGACGGGGAAAGCCGCGCTGCACGCCAAGAGTGACGCCCGGACCATAAAGCAGCACTGAGGTTTCAAACCCCTTGCGGATCAAGCGTGTGGCCTGCAGCAGATTTACAAACCCGACTGAACCTTCATTGGCAACGGTATGAAAGGTGATAAGGGCTTTTTCACCCGGCTGGGCTTTGACGTCCTCAAAAACCTTGTTTTCATAGTTAACGAAGCAGTCGCCATCTTTATGCGGAGCGTGCTCGAGTGTTGGCATGGTATGTCTCCCGTGTGCTGCGGTCTCCGGCAGGAAGCCGGCCTGACCACTTGGCTGGAGCAAACGTGACACGGGTTAAGTCTGACGCAAAATTTTGTATGGCATCCGTTGGCATGACAAAAAAAACAATTTTTCCCGGATAAGCTCTTTTTGCGGGTACAGAAGCATACAGTTTATTTTACAATGTCATACAATTCTGCAGCACTCAGCTAACATACTGGTTTTGCTTTATATTTACCTCGCGCATTCGTGATGTTGCTGTGGGTTTGTTCTGGCAGACCACGTTTGCCTTTGGGTAAAACGTGGCCTGCTGAGTGCTGCAACGGGTTAAACAATATCGGCAAAGCCGGGGGAGCGCTTGTGCTGGAGGACTGAGACAACGCCACGGAGGGACTCTTCCAGGCTTGCGGCATCGGGCGCACTGCCCAGGGCAATACGTGCCCGCTGCGGGGGTTCCCCATTAATGGTAAAAACGGTGCTGGGCACCAGTGCCAGACCGCGCCTGCGGGCGTAGGCAACAAAATCCGCGCTCCCCCACCATGCCGGGAGTTTGAGCCAGACATGGGGGCCGTCAGGGTTCGTGCAGTGCTGCTCACCCAGAACGGTGCGTGCGATAGACTGGCGTAACCGCAGCTCTTTCTGAATTGCGTGCAGGATTGTATGGGCCTGTCCTGTCTGCATCCATCGTGCGGTCAGGGCGCTGAGCAGCCCCGCATTGGTGAGGGCAATGGCTCGGATGGCAGCCGTTACCCGCCGGGTCATGTCGGCATTGGGGAGGGCGACATACGCCGTGCGCAAACCGGGGCTGAGTGTTTTGGCCAATGTTGCCACGTAACTGACCCGGCTATGGTCAAGGGCCGCCAGTGCTGGCAGAGGATTATCCATAAGTAGGCTGTAAGGGTCGTCCTCCGCAATATGGAGGTGGTGCCGTTGTGCGACTGCAAGAATATCCTTGCGCCGCTGTAGGGACATTGTGGCTGTTGTAGGGTTGTGGATTGTTGGAATGCAATAAAGCAGACGGGGGTGATGCTGCGCACAGACCCGGTCAAGCTGGTCTGGCATCATGCCTTCTGTGTCGCTGTCCACACCAACCAGAATAAGATCAAACTGTGCGGCAATGGTCCGGATGCCGGGGTAAGCAATGCGGTCCGTGACAATCACATCACCCGGTTGCGTATGCGTGCTGACAATGGCGGCCAGTGCGCTCTGGCCACCTGGTGAGATCATGATCTCGTCTGTCCGGCGTTGGCCGATTATCGGGGCAACCCATTTTGCACCCAACTGGCGCTCTTCAACGGTTCCACCGGTCACACGGTAAGACATCAGGCTGTTCAGGTCCTGCTGCTTGAGGATCGCTGCGATGTCTGTCTGAATAATCCGCTGCAAAGGCGGGTCTTGCGGGATGGGAGGAAGGTTCATGGTCAGGTCAACCACCGCAGGGCCTGTGTGGCGCCAGTGGCTTTCCCCCGCACCAACACGAATGAAGGTGCCTCGGCCGACTGTTGCGTCAATCAGCCCTCGTCTGCGCGCCTCGGTAAAAGCGCGCGTAACGGTTGTCAGGTTGGTGCCAAGATGCTCTGCAATTGTCCTTTGCGGGGGCAGTTTATCGCCGTCCCTGAGGTCGCCTTTGCGAATGGAGTGGGCAAGGGCATCGACCAGAGTCAGATAAATGGCATTCGGGCTCTGGCTGATTTCCTCTTTCCAATGGGCGAGGTAGGACTGTTCGGGCATGCGACGGGGGTTCCGTATGTTCGAAAAATATATTCGATCTCATACCATACAATCAGTACAATTTTTAGAGGATTATGTTGCCCAGAAGTTGCGGGAGCGCCTTGTTGCATTAAATCGAGAGCCGAGCCTCCTAAAAGGCGGGATCAAGACGTAGCTGCAAATTCAATAAAATTGCGCAGATAGTGAATATCTTCATCGGTTTCGCGGTATCCAAGGAATATCTGCTTCGCAATGCCTTTTTTGCCAAGTTTAATGGGGTGGAGTTCAAAGCGGGGGGCGTATTCTTCCACCAGCCACCCCGGGAGTGCGGCCACACCACGGCCATGTGCCACCATAACCAGCATAATATCCGTTGTTTCGATCTGCTTTTGCTGCCGTGGGCCAATACCTGCTGGTTGCAGGAATTGCGTGTATATGTCCAAACGCTCAGGTGGTACCGGGTAGGTAATCAGGGTTTCACCCGCAAGTTGTTCTGGCAGAATGAACTTTGTGTTCCGTAAAGGGTGTTGGGGACCCACCACCAGGACAAGTTCATAATCAAAAACCGGCGTAAACTTTAATCCCGGTTTATAAAGCGGGTCTGGTGTAACCAGAATATCTATTTCATTACTGAACAAAGCGCCAATACCGCCAAACTGGAACTTTTGCCGTACATCCACGTCAACCTTTGGCCATTGTTCCAGATAAGGAGAAACGACTTTAAGTAGCCACTGATAGCAGGGATGGCATTCCATGCCGATGCGAAGAGTGCCACGCTCACCATTGGCAAATTGTTCAAGCCGTTTTTCTGCAAGCTCAAATTGGGGGAGCATGCGGTTTGCCAAGGATAACAGCCACTCGCCAGCTTGGGTAAGAACAAGAGAGCGTCCTTCCCGGCGCCATATTTTTACGTCTAGCTGGCTTTCAATCTTGCGTATGGCATGGCTCAGGGCGGGCTGGGTAAGGTTCAGGCGCATTCCGGCAGCCGTCAACGAGCCTTCTCGTGCGACGGCTTGAATAATGGCCAGATGACTGCGCTCAAGGATACCCATGCCACACCTTATTGATACAAAAGATTCACGTTATTGTATAAACGTATCAGTTTTGTTCATTCTCATAAACACGCTCCCTATGTTTTATCCTGCATTGCTTTTATGGCCTATGGTTCCATAAGCCCTTCAGGCAGAGAGTTCGTGACGGACAATTTTTGCACCGGCACCTAAAGCGTGGAGCTTGGCTGTGGCCACATGGCGCGGAAGAGGTGCCATGCCGCAATTGGTGCACGGGTAGAGTTTGTCTGCATCCACAAATTTAAGGGCCTTGCGCAGGGTGTTGGCAACATCATCTGGTGTTTCAATAGCATGGGTTGCGACATCAATCGCGCCAACCATCACTTTCTTACCGCGCAGCAGTTCAATCAGATCCATTGGAACCCGAGAGTTCTGACACTCCAGAGAAACCATGGAGATATTGGATTTCTGGAGATTAGGAAAAATCTCTTCATACTGCCGCCACTGTGTGCCCAGTGTATTTTTCCAGTCAATATTGGCTTTTATGCCGTAACCATAGCAGATATGAACGGCTGTTTCGCATTTAAGGCCTTCAATAGCTCTTTCTAATGCAGCGATGCCCCAGTCATTCACTTCATCAAAAAAAACGTTAAAAGCGGGTTCATCAAACTGGATAATACCCACGCCTGCGGCTTCTAACTCTCTGGCCTCCTGATTAAGAATTTTGGCAAATTCCCATGCCAGTTTTTCGCGGCTTTTGTAGTGGCCATCGTAGAGTGTATCGACCATCGTCATGGGGCCGGGTAGAGCCCATTTGATTGGTTTTTGTGTGAGTGTGCGTAAAAACCTTGCATCATCAACAAAAATTGGCTTTTCGCGGCTCACGGCACTGACAACAGACGGCACACTTGCATCATACCGGTTGCGGATTTTGACTGTCTGGCGGTTTTTAAAGTCAACACCACTCAGGTGCTCAATAAACGTAGTGACAAAATGCTGCCGTGTCTGTTCACCATCGCTGACAATATCAATGCCTGCACGATTTTGATCATCCAGTGTCAGGCGCAATGCATCCTGTTTGCCCTCGATTAATTCCTGCCCGTGTAGTTTCCAGGGTGACCAGAGCGTTTCGGGCTCTGCAAGCCAGGAGGGCTTGGGCAAGCTGCCCGCTGTTGCTGTGGGGAGGAGTGCTGTTGTCATGGGAGTAAGACCTTGTTGTTCTGGTTAATCAGGCAGAGTAACTGGCAGACCACTGCTCAAGACGCGCGTGATATGGCTTGATAAAACTCTCCTCCGTGTATTTGCCTTGAGCTGTTGCCAGTTTGCTGCGTTCTTCCCGGTCATAAACAATGCGGGTAAGGGAATAATCCTGATGGCTCAGGCTGGGTTGGTAGCTTTGTGGTGCTACAGAATTGGCATTATATATTTCAGGGCGATAAATTTTTTGAAACGCCTCCATTGTGCTGATTGTACTGATAAGTTCCAGCGTTGTGTAATCGGAAAGTAAATCACCAAAGAAATAGAAAGCCAGTGGAGCCACACTGCGATAGGGCATAAAATAACGGACCTGCATGCCCATTTTTTCAAAATAATGATCAGTTAACGAGTGTTCCTGTTGCCTGTATTCAACCCCCAGAACAGGGTGATGGTTATCTGTTCGGCAATAGGTTTTGTTAGTAGAAACGCTCAGGCATATAACCGGGAGCTTATTGAAGTTTTTCTTGTAGGCCGAAGAGTGTACAAAACTCTTAAAAAGATTTCCGTGCAGATAACCAAAATCATGTGGAACGTGGAATTCAGGCTTATTCTTGTTGTAATTTGGCAATAAGACGCTGAAATCATAATCACGGACGTAAGAAGAAAAATTATTCCCGGCAAGCCCTTTAATCTGCTGATTGCTTTTTTGATCAATAATTGTTGTGTTCAGGATTTCGATCAGGGGAAAAATACTGTTTGTGCTGTCATGGTTGATATGGAGCCCCACAGAAACAATATCGAGCGCAACAGAATAGCGGTTGGCCTTGGGATTATCCCAATGTGCCAGATCATTAAACCGATTATTGATCATCCGGAGCACGTTGCGCAGGTTTTCCTGACGATTGTCCCCTCTGGCCAGATTGGCAAAATTGGTTGTGAGACGTGTGTCGTTTGAAGGGTGATAGTTCTCATCAAACGGGATGCTCTTAATTTGGAATGAGGACTCTGTAATCATGGTCGAACTCCCTCCTGTTTTGTCAGAAAGCAGATTTCATCTTCCGGGAGTTGAGAACCTCACGGTTTATGCTTCTGTTTTTCAGGTTATGTTTAGTAGTGTTCTGCGTTTAAGCTGTGCTGAACTCTTTATGCCTGAACACAATATTGAATAAAAATGATTTAATTTCATTTATCCATAAATATCATTCATAGGTTGCGGGCTGGGGATCCAGATGCTCAGCCGTCTGGAGAGCATGCGCCGCGATGCTCAGACCTTTTCTCCCATTACCAGCAGGCATGTAGCCTCTAAACACCCCAAAACGTCTATTCATGAGTATAATTCATGATCATGCTCGTTTTATTGGGGCTAGTCCTGAGAGAGTTCGTTCCTTATGTCCTAAAGCAACCTCAGTCGCTGCTACAGTTTTTCAGGTTAATGCTGTTTGCTGCTTATGTGCGCTGTAGGGAAAATCATGGCTACGGATTGCTATAATACCGAGGCGGAATGGATAATATCTCTCAAACAGTTTCTAAAATAACTAGGAGTGCCAATCAGTCAGCCGGGGGTTGGGGGGCGGTGCTGGCCATGTCTCTGGGTGCGTTTGCACTTGTCGCATCCGAGTTTATGCCTGTTAGTCTTTTAACCCCGATTGCGGCTGATCTGCATATTACAGAAGGGCAGGCAGGGCAGGCTATTTCAGTTTCTGGCGCATTTGCGGTGCTGACCAGCCTCTTTATTTCCACACTGGCCAAGGGAATTAACCGTAAAACCCTGTTACTGGCCCTAATAGCCATGATGATCGTGTCGGGGAGTGTTGTTTCCCTTGCTCCTAATTATGTGGTGTTCATGCTCGGGCGGGCAATGATCGGTGTTGTTATTGGCGGCTTCTGGTCCATGTCTGCCGCTACGGCTATGCGGCTTGTGGAGGACCACCACGTTCCCCGTGCGCTTGCAATCCTGAATGGCGGAAACGCTCTGGCTACCGTTATTGCTGCACCTGCTGGTAGTTTTTTAGGCGGTCTTATTGGCTGGCGTGGTGCGTTTTTCTGTGTGGTGCCTGTGGCTGTTGTTGTTTTTGTCTGGCAGTTTGTCAGTCTCCCATCTATGGCGAGCGCGCGGCATCAGCAGCCGGCCAGTGTATTTTCTTTGCTGACACGACCGATTGTGGCTGTTGGCATGCTGGCGGTCAGCCTGTTTTTTATAGGCCAGTTTACGCTTTTTACTTATGTCAGGCCATTTCTTGAAGATGTTGCTCATGTGGACGTATCCACTTTGTCGTTAATCCTGCTCCTGATGGGTATTTCTGGCTTTGTTGGCACTGTACTGATCGGGAATGTTCTAAAAAACAGTGTTTATCCAGCGCTGATTATTATTCCTGTCCTCATGGCTTTTCTGGCTGCTGCTCTTATTGTTCTGGGTAAGTGGGTTACTGTTTCCGCTGTTATACTTACGGCGTGGGGTTTGTTCGCCACGTCTGCCCCTGTGGGCTGGTGGACCTGGCTTGCCCGAACACTTCCGCAGGATGCTGAAGCCGGTGGGGGACTTATGGTGGCAGTTGTCCAACTTGCCATTACGCTAGGAGCGACCTGTGGTGGAATCCTTTTTGACGGGGTTGGGTATCAGGCCACATTTGCGGCCAGTGCAGTGGTGCTTGCGGTTGCGGCGCTGCTGGCGGCCATGACAAGGCGATTGGCCGGTCGAGGAGCATAAAACCTGTCAGGCATTCAGGCAGGACAGGCAACCGGATTTAACATTTTTGAACCACATACAGGATAGAGTGCTTATGGAGATCAAACGCATAGGGACCCAACCCTCCGCTAAAGGACCGGTCGATTGGTTTACAGGGACAGTACGTATAGACCCGCTTTTTAATCCGTCGGAGCCTTCCCAGGTAACCACTGCGCTGGTTACGTTTGAGCCGGGAGCCCGCACTGCCTGGCATACTCACCCGCTTGGGCAAATGCTTATCGTGACGGCAGGGTGTGGCTGGGTGCAGCGCGAAGGTAGCCCGATTGAGGAAATTCATCCCGGCGATACAATCTGGTTCGCCCCGGGTGAAAAACACTGGCATGGTGCGACAGCAACGACGGCGATGAGCCATATTGCAATTCAGGAAAAGCAGAATGGCTCCCCGGTTGATTGGCTGGAGCATGTTTCTGACACCCAGTATTGTAACTGATTGATTGCAGCTAAAAAGTTTTTCCCTCTTTGGTGCTTGTGAGTGTGAAGGGAACATTACGCTCGGGCGGAACCAAAGGGGGAACTACATAGGCTGTGGCGCGGGATTTTATTTTTCATTAAGTGTATTGTAGTAACGCATTACATGAATGCTGATGAAAGATAGATCCTGTGCGCAATAATTTTTTTATTAAAATATCCGCTTCGTTGATCTTAACAACCTGTTTTGCAGTGTTGCCTACCAATAATGTAAGTGCACGGGATAAGCCTCAGCCAGCATCTTCTGCTGTTATCCAAAAAGTGATTGAACAGGCTTATGACAAATACAAGCCTGTTATGGATGGGAAAAATGCCAGTTATATTCCCTATCTGGCCAAGGCAGACGGTAAACTCTACGGCATTGCTGTTGTAACGGTGGATGGGCGGGTTTTCCGGGTTGGGGATACTGGGCATCCGTTCCCTGTGGAATCTGTTTCTAAAATTTTTACGCTGGCGGATGTTCTGCATAAACAGGGAGCAGAGAGTGTTCTGCATAAGATCGGCGTGAATGCCACCGGTTTGCCGTTTAATTCTGCACTGGCGGTAGAGCTGAATAATGACAAGCTGGGTGGCAGCCCGCCCCCCGGTAATCCGCTGGTTAATGCGGGGGCCATGGCAACAGCCAGTCTGGTCGAAGGCAAAACGCTGGATGCAAAATGGCAGAGCGTTATAGATACAGCATCTGCATTTGCAGGGCATACCTTGCATTTGAACGATAATGTTTACCGCTCAGAAATGGCCAGTAATCAGCACAATCAGGCCATTGCGATGCTGCTGCAAAGTTATGACCATTTATATGCCGATGTATCGGAAACAGTGGATCTTTATACGCGTGAATGTTCCTACGATGTAGATGCGGTTGATCTGGCAACCATGGGGGCCACTCTGGCAAATGGAGGGACAAACCCGCGTACCCATCATGCCGTGGTTGATGCCGCAACAAGCGCCCATGTACTGGCAGTTATGGCAACCGCAGGTTTGTACAATACGTCTGGCGAATGGCTATTCAAGGTTGGCCTGCCAGGAAAAAGCGGGGTAGGGGGCGGTATTGTAGCCGTGGTCCCCGGTAAGTTGGCCATTGGTGTTTATTCGTCCCGCCTTGATGCGGCTGGCAACAGTGTGCGCGGGCAGCTTGCCGTGCAGTTTATTGCGCAGGCACTGGGCGCTAACATTTTTGCTGCAGAAGCGCAGTAAGCATTACATCAGTCAGACGTGACTCTGCGTTATTGTCGCGCAAAAGCGCTGGGCTGCCGCCCGCCTGTTATCCGTTAGGTGGTAACAGGCGAATGGGCTTTTTGCGTGCCTTGACGACCAATGTATCAAGCTCAGACAGAAAGCGGGAGCGATCTGCCTTGCCGAATGTAGCGCTTCCGGGGGTGATCATTCCAGCCGAGCGCAGGTCAGTCATCAGGTTCCGCATGGCCAATGCCATGCCTATGGCATCCCCATCCAGCAACCGGCCTTTGTGTTCAAGAACATAAGCACCTTTTTCCACGCACCGTGCAGCTAAGGGAATATCAGCGGTTATGACAATATCCCGGCTGTGAACGCGCTCGGCTATCCAGTCATCAGCTATGTCGGGACCGGCATCCACAACAATCCGCTCAATAAGTGGAGAGGCGGGGACAGCCATCATGCGGTTGGAAACAACAAAAACATGCAATTTATAGCGCGTGGCAACACGGTACACTTCGTCTTTGACGGGGCAGGCATCGGAATCGATAAAAATACGGATCATGCCCGTAATTTGCCGCAGCCTTGCTTATGGAGCAAGCGGCACCATAGGCAGTATTGATAATTCTGTATCCCAGATAGAGTAATACAAAGGGGCACATATTCCGATCAATAGAGTAAGAAGTTCCTGTTGATATTATATACGGGAGTTTGGTGAATGAAGGTCAATTTTAAGCGTATGATGCTTTATGTATCCGGGTGTTTTGTCGCGGTGGGGCTGGCGGCAGCCACGTATCCGGTTATGGCCGATGCCCAACCGGATGTGATTGTGGATACTGCGCAAAATGGCGTGGAAAATGGCCATTCCATGCGTCCGTTATGGGTGCTGGTAGCGCAGCGTGGCCCGGACAATGAAGATGCCATGATTACGGCTTCATTTTATACCAAAGCAGCCTGTGAAGATGCATTGAAGTTTTTCCGTGAACAGCAGGAACATCCCAATCGTGAATTCCATGGGGTGTGCCTGCCATCAGGTGCAGCTTAAACCGCAGCCAGCAAGGTGCATGCCCAAATTACAGGGCTGCACCTTGGGGTGTGTTGAAGGTGTTTATAGTGGCCGCTCGGCCATATACGCGTGGAACACACCAAACGATGTGTGTTTGCGCACGTTGCTAAAACCGACAGACTGCATGGTGCCCAGAATACGGGCGGGGGGAACACATTCTTCTATTGTGTCCCAGTAATAGGCCATAAGTCTCCTGCTGTCCTGCGATGCCGCAACGCCGGACAGCAGCGGGACAACCCGGCCGAGGTAAAACCGCAGCATAAGTTGGATAAGCCGGTTGTCAGCCCGCCCGATCTCAAGGATCAGCACATGGCCGCCGGGTTTGAGCACATCCAGATAACCTGCAAACGTTGCTCTAAGGTCCTGCACATGCCGTAAGGCGTAGCCCATGCTCAGCATGTCCATGCTGGCAGGGGCAACTGGCAGGGCCTGAGCATCTGCCAGCACAACCTGAATGGGCAGTTTGTTACGGCATTGCTGGAGCATGCCTGCGCTCATATCCAGCCCGATAATATTGGCGGCATCTGTTATGGTTGCGGCTTCCTGCGCAACAAGGCCCGTGCCGGTAGCAACATCCAGCAATGTCTGCTCGGCACGCAGCCCGGCCATGCGCAACATCCAACGCCGGTACCATTTGCCGGACCCGAGTGAAAAAACAGCGTTAATCCGGTCATAATAACCGGCGGTTTTATCAAAAATAGAGCGAACAAACTGCCTGTGTTCCCCCTTGGTGCGGTAATAGTCAGGCAGGACAGGGTGAGGTGGGCAGGGTATGCGCTCAGACATTGCCATTTCCGGTTCAATGATCTTGGTATTCGGTTCTTACCGTAATTGAGGTATGTGGACCAGTCTTGCTGTATTTTATTCTGGTTTTGACCCACAGGTATGCCTGCCATGTTCCGCTGTATTGTTCTTGTTCCATCCTATAACTCCGGGCTTTTGCTGCGGAGCACGGTTTCTGCCGTGCTGGCGGTCTGGCCGGATGTGGTGGTGGTTACAGATGGCAGCACCGATGGCAGCGACCGTACACTGGATGATATGCTGCCAGCGCATGCAGGGCTCAAAATTCTGCATCTGGCGCAAAATGGGGGCAAGGGGCACGCGGTTTTGCAAGGGGCATTATGGGCCTTGCAGGCAGGCTACACGCATGCCTTGACCATGGATGCAGATGGCCAGCACCCAGCGCAGGCTGTGCCGGATTTTATTGCGCTCTCCCGTTCCGCTCCGCAGGCTCTGGTACTGGGCGTGCCGGTCTTTGGGCCAGAAGCACCCGCTCTGCGCGTATGGGGGCGCAAGTTATCCAATATCTTCATTGGTATGGAAACAGGGGGCGCTGTTAAAGATTGCCTGTTTGGTTTTAGGGTTTATCCACTCAAACCACTGGTCATGGTTCTTCAGGCATCACGCTTTATGCGCGGCTTTGATTTTGACCCGGAGGTTGCCGCGCGTATGGTCTGGCAGGGAGTGCCCGCGCTCAATAAACCCGCCGCTGTGCAGTATTTTAACGCAGCCGAAGGAGGGATTTCCCATTTCCATTATGTGCGGGACAACACACGGCTCGTTTTTATGCATCTGAGGTTGTTGTTGGCATGGGCGAGGCGTGTGTGTTGCGGAAAGCCGCTATCGTCGTCCTGAGCGATACGTGCTGGAAGTTGCGTATGACAAGGCGCCTGACACCTGCCTCCATAACCATGAACAACAGCGCCATGGCAAATGTGCCCCCAGAGAGCGGCCATTGCCATATGCCAGCAGGTCCGAACCAGAACAGCAGCGGCGGTGTGGACAGGGCTGCGGCAAAAAACATGGTCCAAAAAACCGTTAGTGCGTGCGTGTAGAGTGCAATATCCGCCCGCAAGGGGCCATGTACCCGGCTGGCCATAACAGCAACAAGCGGCTGCCGGGATGGCAAAAGGGAACGGCCAAAAACGAACAGCATCATCCCCAGAGAAGCCGCATAAAGCACGCAGCCATCGGCAACTGTTGCCTGGTGTGGCCAGTGCACGGCCAAAGGCACAAGGCAGATAGCCATAACAGCACTTGTTTTAAGGTGCAGGCTTAGTAGAGCAAACGCCATGCACTGCATGAGAAGCGAGATAATACTAACGGGAATTGCTGCGTAAGGTGTATAGGGTATATGCCCAAGAAGAATTGATAGGGACACAAGCATAGCACCAGCCCCACGCCGGAAAGCTGTGTGTCTTTCCAGCCATGTTGGCTTTGCGATAATGCGTGTTTGTGTTAGCTCACTCATGATATCTGCACTTAACATGAGACATGCTGTGAATACGACCCGCTCGACAACAATACAAACGCCTTTTGAGCATGAAGTTGCGGAACGGCTTGTTGCAGCACTTCAGCTTGAAGTCACGGCTGAAGAAATTGCTCCCGAGGCCCCCCTGTTTGGGGAAGGGCTGGGTCTTGATTCCATTGATGCGCTGGAAATTGCCCTGTTTGTCGGGCGTGATTACGGCGTGGCCCTGCGGTCGGAAGACCCGGATAACAAAAAGATTTTTAGCTCCTTGCGGTCTTTGTGCGCATTTGTGCAGGCAAATCGCACTGTTGGGTGAATCTGATGCCCAATATGAGGCCTGACCAGCAATGGCCTGATCTTTCCCTTGTTTATGCTCCTGACAGATCGCTTTTTCTGACCGATCAGGGGGCTGTTACAGGGTGGAGTTTTCTGCATGCCGCCCATGCGGTGGCTGCCTTGCTGCCAGACTGCCCGATTGTGCCTGTCTGCTCAGGTGTGAGCCATTTTACACTCCTGTTTGCAGCAACCTTGCTGCGGGGGCAGCATGTGCTGTTGAGCAGCGAGCGTAATCCCGCCCGGCTGGCAGAGCTCGCGCAGGAGCATAATGCCGTCTGTGTCAGTGTTGAGGGAGATGCCGAGAGCGCATTGCTCGCCGGTAGCGGGCTAACGGTGCCAGATGTTCTGGCTATGCCTCCGTCGGCTGAAAGTGCGGCTCAGCCCTGCCATAACCCTGTCATCAAGCCGGATACACTGGTGGCGCTGGTTTTTACCTCGGGGAGCACAGGGCAACCGGTCGGGCATCGTAAATATTGGGGTGGGCTGGTTACACGCAGCGTAACAGCACGCGTGCTGCTGGACCCGGATGATGCCCCGGCCTGTCTGGTTGGCACTGTGCCGCCGTACCATATGTACGGGTTTGAGGCATTGGTGCTGCAATGCCTGAATACGCGCGTTACCGTGGTTGCCGGGGGCGGTGGTTACCCGGCGGACTGGCAGGCCAGCCTGAACCGGGCTTTTGCCCCGCGCATTCTGGTCACAACACCTTTGCAGTTGCGCACCATGTTGCGTTCGGGGCTGGCTTGGCCAGCTATCCGGCGGGTGGTCTCGGCCTCGGCCCCGCTTGCGCCTGAGCTTGCCGCTGAGGCGGAAGAAGTGCTTGGGACAGAAGTGACCGAAATCTACGGTTCGACAGAAACAGGCTCCATGGCCATCCGGCGGACGGTGAGCGGGGCACACTGGCAGTGGTATAAAGGTGTCACTCCGCATGAACGTGCGGACGGTGTTGAAGTTTCAGCACCGGGTGTGCCGAGCTATCTGCTCGCCGATTTTATTCAAACTCAGAGCGATGGCACATTTTTGCTGCTGGGCCGCATGAAGGATGTGGTCAAGCTGGGTGGCAAGCGGACGTCTCTTGCTGCGCTGAATGCAGTGTTAAACGCCATTCCCGGTGTGGAGGATGGGGCATTTCTGCCTCCTGAAGGTGAAGCCACCAATGTTCTGGCCCGGATGCAGGTTTTTGCCGTATCCTCCACCTTGAGTGCCCAGAGCATTCTGCTGTCCCTGCGGGAGCAGATTGAGCCGGTTTTTCTGCCGCGTAGCGTCAGACTGGTACCTGCCTTACCCCGCAATGCGTTGGGTAAGCTCACCTTACAGGCGTTGCGTGCCATGGCAGGGCAGGCCATGCAGGAGGAGGAAGTCGGGTCTTTTACGCTGCCTTCTGATCATTCCTGCCTGCCGGGCCATTTTCCCGGCAATCCGGTTGTCCCCGGTGTTTTGCTGCTGGAGGCCGGGCTGGAACAGTTGGGGCAGGCCGGCTTGCATGTGGATATGGTCAAATTTCTGCATCCGGTTCTTCCGGGCCAGAAAGTGATTTTTCTGGCCCGGAGTACAGGCTCTGTTGTGCGCCTGACCGCCAAGTTGAATGATCAGCCTGTCATGCGGGCCGTGTTAAAGGCAAAACAAGAGCATGCTACGCACGGCTGACAGGCGCTGGGTTGTGCCGGAGCGGGGTAACCGGTTTGCCATGCAGGTTGCGCTGCTTCTGGCCCGCAAGGTTGGAAGGCGGCGGCTGGAGTGGCTTCTTGGCCCCATTACGCTGTATTTTTTTCTGCATAACGGGGCGGCCCGTCGGGCATCGCGCGCTTATTTGCGTCGTGCTTTGCCTGTTCGCCCTACAATAACCACCATTATGCGGCATATGCGGTGCTTCGCACAGGTTGTGCTGGACCGTATTTTTTTTCTGCAAAACACCACGGACATGCCACATGTGCGGGTTACGGGGCGGGAGTGCTTTTTGCAGGCTCTGGCGGGTGGGCGAGGGTGTCTTTTGCTGGGAGCACATATCGGGTCGTTTGAAGCGCTCAGGGCTCTGGGGCGGGAGCACGGCATAACATTGCGTATGCTCATGTACCGCTCCAATCTGGGGGGAGCCACAGATGTGCTGGAGACGCTGGACCCTACTTACGCACAGACTATTATTGCCATCGGGCAGGTGGATACCATGCTCCGCGTTGCGGAAAGTCTGGGGCGGGGGGAGGTAGTTGGTATTCTGGGGGATAGAACGCCCGATACAGACCGGTGTATCCGCACAAAAATGCTGGGAGGGGATGTTTTGCTCCCTGAAGGGCCTTTCCGGCTGGGGATGGCTACAGGCGCTCCCATTGTGCTCGTAAGCGCCATACGTGCAGCAGATGGTGTTTATGACGTAAATTTTGTGCCGTTTGGTGTGGCATACCCCACATCCCGGCAGGGGCGATCCGCTTTTGTGCAACAGGCGGCGGAGCGATACGCGGGCTGGATGGAGGCGCTGTGCCGCAGGCACCCGTTCTCATGGTTTAATTTTTATGATTACTGGAAAGACCTGCCGTGAAAGTTTTTTCTCTTCTGGTGGCATGGGGGCTGCTTGCAGGCATGGGGCAGGCATGGGCGGTCGATAACGGAACAGACCTGACCGGGCAGATTATTGCACATCTGGGGCAGGTGCCCGAGCGTGCGCAGCCTTTCCATGAACAAAAGGATATGGCGGCTCTTACGCACCCATTGCTCTCCAGTGGCGTGCTGCTGTTCCATCGCCCCGCATATCTGGAGAAAAACACGCAGGCCCCACGCCCCGAAAAACTGGTGATCGACGGGAGTATGGTCTCCATCCAGCGGGGGGCGGGGAGTGTGCATAATGTGCCGCTGTCGCAAAGCCCTGCTCTTGCACTGCTGGTCACAACCATGCGCGCACCGCTGGAAGGGGACATGGCAAGCCTGACGCATGATTACACCCTGAGCGCACAGGGCGACCTTGGCGCATGGACACTTAATATGGCGCCTCTTTCCCCGCAGGCGGTGCATCTGGTGCGTCTGGTCGTGCTGAAGGGGCGCAATAACGCCATACAGAGCCTGAAGATTGTGCAGGCTAATGGGGATGTGCAAACCCTGACCCTCGACCCGTGAGGCCGCGTAGAAAACCCGGGGTTCTGGCCATAACGCTGGCGGCTTCGGTTCTGTTTGCCGTGCTGGTGTTCCTGAATATCCCGCTGCGGATGGATATGGCGGGTTTTTTGCCCAAAGGCCATGATGACGGAACACGCTTTTTATTACGCGAAGTGCAGGGCGGTGTGGCAGGCACTGTTATCATGCTGGGGGTGGAGGGAGCTCCTGAGCCCGAACTTGCCCGGCTTAGCCTGGGCCTGCACACAGCCCTTGCAGGGGATTCCCAGTTTGTTTCTGTCCTGAATGGTGTTTTTGCCACGGATCAGGCCGAGGCCTTGCGTAATCTCCTGTTTGAGCATCGCTACCAGCTTGCCCCCGATAATTCTGTGCGCAAGCTGGATGCACAGGCACTGGGGCAGGCATTTTCCAATGTTCTGGATGGGCTGGATTCCGCCGCAGGCTCCGTTTTGTCGGATGCACTCCTGCGGGACCCGACAAACGCGTTTGTGCAGACCGTGCGCGCATTGGAGCCGGATGTGCGTGTTCGGGTGGTGCAGGGCGTCTGGTTTGCGCCGGACCGGGCACGTGCCCTGCTGTTGTTGCGCACGCAGGCCCCGGGTATGGACCTTGCCCGGCAGGCTCATGTTGAACAGACCATAACGGCAGCATTTGCCGCCTTGCACCCCGGTTCGGCCAGACTGCTCATGAGCGGCCCGTCAGTTTTTGCCGTGTCCAGTGCGGCGGGCATGCGGCGCGATGTGGATATGATGGCGCTGTGCTCCTTTGCGCTGGTTGTGAGTATTCTTTACTGGCGGTTCCGCTCGCTGTGGGTGCTGGCAGCTATTGGTGTGCCGTTTTTGCTCTCGTTGAGTGTTGCCATGCTTGTCGTGCGTCTGGCCTTTGGCTTTGTGCATGGCATTGCATTCGGCTTTGGCATGACCATGCTGGGTGTGGCGCTGGATTACCCGGTGCTGCTTATCGGGCACCGTGACCATGGTGAAGGCCCACAGGCAACCCTGCGTCGTATTGGCCATAGTTTGCGGCTGGGTGTTGCAACGGCTGTGCTGGGGCTAACCGGCATGGTGTTTTGCGGGCTGCCCGGGCTGGCGCAACTGGGCGTGTTTGCTGCCGTAGGGCTCGTAGTGGCAGCGCTTGTTACCCTGCATATCATGCCCAGACTGGTCGTTGCGGCAGATCTGGCACCGCATGTGAGTGGGCCGTCCGGGCCTTTGGCTGTGGCAGAAGGCTGGCGGCGCTACCGGGTTCTGGTCTGCCTGCCTGTTATGTTCTGCGCGGTGGCGTTATGGCGTTCTCCCCCGCTTATGGACACTCGCCTTACAGCCCTTAGCCCCCTGCCAGAGAAAACCCTGCGACTGGACGATTCATTACGCCGTGATCTTGGTGTGCCGGACTCTTCACTCATGCTGGCAGTCTCAGGGCAGAATGCGCAGGCAGTGCTGGAGCGGGAGGAGGCTCTGGCACCAGTATGGGCGCAATTGCAGCAAAAGGGCGCACTGGCAGGTGTGCAGGAGGCTGTACGTTTGCTGCCTTCGGTGCAGATGCAGCGCAGCCGGGCCAGCCAGTTGCCGCCCCCGGCCGTGTTGCAGGTTGCTATTGCACAGGCAAGGGAGGGACTACCCTTCCGTGCGACAGCCTTTGATGCATTTGTGGCTGATGTGGTGCGTGCACGGCAAATGCCCCCGTTGTTACCGCAGGATATGCTGGGCACGCCGGTTGGGGCGGCAATGGCTCCCTTGTTGTTTGCACGGGGCGGGCAATGGTTCGGCCTCGTTTTTCCGGAAAGTGTGAAGGACCATCAGGCTGTAGAACGCGCGCTGGCTGGGCAGCCGGATGTTCTGGTGCTGGATATGCGCAGGGAGGTGGATAGCCTCTCGGCCTACCATACAGGCCGTACACTGCGTTGGATGGCCGTCGGGTGTGTGCTGGCGTTTGTTGTGCTGCTGGTTGGCCTGCGCAATGCCAGGCGTATGTTCCGCGTGATCGGGGCTGTGGGAGCGGTGCAGATTACGGTGCTGGGGGCGTTTGCCCTGTTACATCAGCCCCTTACACTCATTCATCTGATTGCCCTACAGTTTGTGCTGGGGGTTAGTCTGGATTACGCTCTGTTCTTTGCGCGCCCCCAGTTGGACGCGGAAGAACGGGCCAGAACCATGCGCACATTGCTGACCTGCAATGCCATGACCGTGCTGACTTTTGGCCTTCTGGCAGCCTGCCAGACCCCATTACTGCGCGAAATTGGGATAACCGTTGCTTTTGGTGTTGCGTTAGCCATGATCTACGGCTTTCTTCTGGCTGGACAACGCCCGAATATTGGACCACCAGACCGACCATGAAACCACTCGCCATAACCGCTGGAACAGTCCTGAGCGCAATCGGGCGAGGATTGGCCGCGACCGAAGATGCGCTGCTGGCGCGCCGTTCGGGGCTAACACCATGTGACTTTGCCGGAATAAAAACAGGCTATGTCGGCTGTGTGCCACAAGCTAGCACGCATGTGCTGGAGGGAGTTGCCCCCGGCTTTACGTGCCGCAACAACCAGTTGGCGGATATGGCTTGTGCGCAGGATGGGTTTGCGCAGGCAGTGCAGAAAGCCCGCCAGTTTTATGGTGCTCACAGGATTGCCGTGGTGCTGGGCACTTCCACGTCTGGTATTCTCTCAGCCGAAGATGCTTATGAAGCACTGGACCCGGTAACTGGTGCACCGCCCCCGGAGTTTGATCAGGCCCATACGCAGGACCTGTTCTCACTGCCCCGGTTTGTGGCGGCCCGGCTGGGGCTGGAAGGGCCAATACTGAGTGTTTCCAACGCCTGTGCCTCTTCATCCCGTGCATTTGTGGATGCCCGTCACTGGCTGGAGGCCGGGCTGTGTGATGCCGTTGTCGTTGGCGGGGCAGACAGCCTGTGCCGTATGACATTAAGGGGGTTTGCTGCCCTCGGGCTGGTGAGTGCGGAACCAACCCGCCCGTGCGATGCGCAACGCACCGGCATTTCCGTAGGGGAAGGGGCAGGCTTTGTTCTGCTCGAGCGTGAAGGAGCGCGCTCTGGTGCTGACGTCATGGGGCGGTGGGTCGGTTATGGGGTGAGTAGTGATGGCCACCATATGTCCTCCCCCGATCCGCTGGCACGCGGGGCTGTGGCAGCCATGTGTGAGGCACTGGAACGGGCCGGGCTAGATGCCTCGCAACTAGACTATATCAATCTGCATGGGACCGGTACGGTTGTGAATGACGCCATGGAGGACCATGCCGTGCATACCCTGTTTGGCCGTAGCGTACCCTGTTCTTCCACCAAAGGCTGGACGGGGCATACTCTGGGAGCCTCCGGGATTATCGAGGCCATGTTTGCTCTTGTGATGATGCGGGCGGGATTTACGCCGGGCTGCCTGAATGTGCAGCAGATTGACCCCACATTTAACAGCCATGTGCTGACAGACACACTCCATAAGCCGGTCCAGCGGGTAATGAGCAATGCTTTTGGTTTTGGTGGAACCAATTGCAGCCTGATTTTTGAGGGCGTGTGATGCGGGTTTCTGTGCAAGGGATTTCGGTCTGGGGACCGGGTTTGTCTGGGTGGCCACATGCCGCACGTGTTTTGCAAGGGCAGGAAGACTGGGCACCCGCACCGGTACAGGTTCCGCCTGCTACCTGCCTGCCCGCCAATGAGCGGCGGCGTTGTGGCCCGTTAACCCGCCTGGCAATTGCGCTGGCGGAGGAAGCCTGCGCGCAGGCAGGCGTACAGGCGGCAGACATAAGGGGGGTATTCGCCAGTTCCAATGGGGATGGAGCTGTGGTGGATAGTATTTTAACCGCCCTGAGCATGCCCGGAGGAGAGGTTTCTCCGACCCAGTTTCATAACTCGGTGCATAATGCGCCTGCAGGGTACTGGACCATAGGGCACGCCAGTCTGGCCCCCGTTGTGGCATTGGGGTGTTATGACTGGTCTTTTGCGCAAGGGTTGCTCAAGGCGGCTGCCGAATGTGTGGTGGAAAATGCGCCCGTGCTGTTTGTGGCCTATGACCTGCCCATACCTGGGCCAATTGGCAAAGTCCGTATTACGCACAACACATTTGGTTGCGCCTTTGTGCTGGTGCCACAGGCTACGCAGGGCGCGGTTTGCACGCTGGAGATAACCCATGCTCCCGGAGCCGTGGCGCAGGATACAACCTTGCCCCCCCAACTTGCAGAGCTTGCGCGGAGTAACCCCGCGGCCGGGGGGCTGGCATTACTCCAGCAGATTGCCAGAGGGCAGGAGGGCATTGTGCATGTGACCTGCCAGCCGGGGACCATTCTGGCGGAGGTAAAGCCATGTTAGAGCGTGTAAAGCTGGAGCGCGTGGATATTCTGGCCTTAATCCCGCATCAGGGTGCGAGTTGCCTGCTGGATACCTGCTCCTTCTGGTCGGATACTACATTGCGCGCGCATACAGCGGCCCATTTGTACCCGGATAACCCGTTGCGCCATGCTGGGCAGCTGGGGGTGCTGGTCGGGGCGGAAATGGCCATGCAGGCCGCGGCACTCCATGGTGCCCTTACAGGGCAGACCATGGCCAGAACAGGCGGTTATCTGGCAGCCCTGCGTGACCTGCAGGCTCAGTGCGACCGGCTGGATTGTGCAGAATATGGCCTGTTGCAGATTGACGTCCTGCGCGAGCAGGTCGATAGCGCTGGTATGGTTTATGGTTTTTCCGTTCATTCCCAGCCGGGGGATCTGCTTTTGCAAGGTCGCGGGACAGTCATGTTTCAACGCGCTGTAGCTGGTGCGGGGCGGGCTGAATGAAGCGCGCACTTGTAACCGGTGGTAGCAGCCCGATTGGGGCCGCTATTTGCCATAAACTGGCGGGGAATGGCTTGCATGTTCTGGTGCATGCCCATGCCTCACGCAGCAGGGCGCAGGAGGTTGTGGAGCGCATACGGGCCGAAGGTGGCTCCGCTGAATTATGGTGCTGCGACCTGACAGATGCCAATGCGACCAGACAAGCCTTGGCTCCAGTGCTGGAAGCGGGCGTTCCGCAGGTTATTGTCCATAACGCAGGCACCCATGACGACGTAACAATGGCGGGTATGGCCCCAGCCCAGTGGCGGGATGTGCTGGCCGTATCGCTGGATGGTTTTTTTAATGTGGTGCAACCGCTGCTGCTCCCCCTGACCCGTACCCGCTGGGGGCGTATTATTGCCCTGTCGTCCATTACCGCGCAGATGGGGAACAGGGGGCAGGTCAATTACGGCGCGGCAAAAGCCGGGCTGGAGGGGGCAGTGCGCTCCCTTGCGCGCGAAGTTGGCAGCCGCGGCATTACAGTGAATGCCATAGCGCCGGGCATTATTGCTTCCCCTGCTACGGCAGCGGTTGTGAGCGATGCAGATATTGCCTCTATGGTTCCGGCCCGCCGTGCGGGGCAACCGGAAGAAGTGGCTCATCTGGTAGGGTTTTTGGCCTCGGAACAGGCTGCCTACATTTCGGGGCAGACCATTGGGGTTAATGGGGGTATGGCATGAGTGGTTCGGATATGTCTGCGCGGGAATGCGATGTTCTGGTTATTGGTGGCGGGCCTGCGGGGAGCACAGCCGCCACATTGCTGGCCCGGCAGGGTGTGTCGGTCATTATGCTGGAAAAAGATCTGCATCCCCGCTTCCATATTGGTGAATCCCTGCTGCCCTGCAACATGGAGCTGCTCCGAGACATTGGCGTGCTGGATAAGGTGCGCGAGATCGGGGTATTTAAACCCGGTGCCGAATTTGTATCAGACCGGGGGGAGGGGCGGCTGGCTTTTCCCTTCAGCCATGCGATCAGCCCGAAGGATACACATGCGTATCAGGTCAGGCGCTCTGAGTTTGATGAAATCCTGTTCCGCAATGCTCAGGCGCATGGGGTGGAGGCCCTTGAAGGTCTGCGGGTAACAGAAGCCCGTTTTACGCCCCGCCAGCCAACGCAGGTTGTTGCGCAGGACGAGGCCGGGCAAACCCACACCTTTACGCCCCGCTTTGTGCTGGATGCATCTGGGCGGGACGGATTTCTGGCGCGGCGTTTGCATACGCGGCACGCTGATAAAAACAACTCTACAGCAGCCATTTTTGCGCATTTCCGCAATGTTGAACGCCGTGAAGCGGATATGGAAGGCTATATTTCCATCCATCTGGTGGATGACGGATGGTTCTGGATGATCCCCCTGCGTGACAACATTATGAGCGTTGGTTTTGTGGGGGATAAAAATGCGTTCAGCTCCCATACCGGCCCCAAAACAGACCTATTCTGGAAAAAGGTGGCGGAAAGCCCGAGTGTCTCACAGCGTCTGGCACCAGCAGAACAGTTGGGGGAACTGACAACCACCGGAAACTACTCCTATTGCGCGGACAAAACATGGGGGGAAGGGTATTACATGATCGGGGATGCGTTTGCGTTCCTGGATCCTGTGTTTTCGTCCGGTGTGCTGCTGGCCATGAAGAGTGCTTACCGTGGAGCACGGGTGGCGCGGGCATGGCTGCGCAGCCCCGCACAGGGGCGCAAGGCCGCCCGGCGTGAGGAATACTGCACACGACAGGAAATGCGCCGCGTCGCCTGGCTGATTTACGGGATTAACGACCCGGTGCAACGGGAGTTATTCCTCAACCCCCGGAATATCCTGCGGATGCGTGACGCTATTATTTCGCTACTGGCGGGGGACTTTGTGGGGCGCTGGCGGGTGCAGGCGCCTCTGCTGGCGTTTCGCTCCGTGCTGGCGGCCATGCGCTGGAAATGGGCGAAGAAGCGGGCAGCAAACTAAGCCCTTTTGCTACAAGAGCCTGCTGGTTGCCGAGCCATATGTAATAGGCATTATAAAACGCAGCAAAACCCGCAGGCTCTTTTTTCAGCCACTCAGCTAAAGGCCGGCGTTCCGCCGCGATTTGTGCGTAAAGTGCTTGATACCAGAGCAGGTTGGCACGCAGATCATGGTAACGCGGTTGAGCCAGATAACGGCTGAATGCCCGGTTGTAGTGGCCAAGCAGCGGGTCATCATAAAAAATAAGGGACAAGTTGGTGTTATAGACCGCATTGGGGGTCTGTACAGGGTTAGAGTCCAGAATAACCCCCGGCTCCCCCGGTAGCCAACCATCACGCAACAGGGTCTGGCGGGTTTGCGGGTCATGGAACAGGGCGTGGAGGTCACCCGGTTTGTGGCGATCTGCCCGGTCCAGCAGGTTGACCACCTCGTTTTTGGGAACAGGGAAGGTCAGCGCCGCCTGCAGAATGAACTGATGAACAGGCAGTTCATGCCAGAAGTCCGTTGCCGCGAGTGCATTATGGATAAGATGGTTGCAGTTATCCTGCATGACATTGGTTTCAAATGTCTTGGGACCGTAGCGGTACAGTGCGTTGCGGCTGTTTAGAAAGTCCACAATCTGGACCATCTGGGTCGAACTGACCGGCAATCGGGCGCAGTATCGGGCGCGTCCGTAACTTACGGCGTAATCTGTGCCGATGGAAACTTCGTATTTCCAGTCTTCTGCCGGGGTGCTGGCTGGCCTGTCTGCCAACGCCCAGTCCCGGAATGTAATGGCACTGTAAAGGTCGCGCTTTTGTGCCTCCATTTTCGTGTTCTGGTAGGCTTCCCGCGTCAGACCTTCTCCGGGTTTGAGAATACCATTATAAAAAAACGCACGTCCGGGTATGCCAACCCAGTTTGCGTTTACAAAATGGGCGTTCATGCTCACCCCGGTCTCACCCTGCGGGCAGGCTTTGAGCACCGGGTAGGGGGAGGAAGGGTCTAGGCAGGCCCCATGCAGGAACAGGACGGCATGCCCACCCGGTCCCCCGGCAATATCTGCCCCATAACCGGGTTTTTTGGAGATTTGTGAAACGGCACAGAGTTCGGCCCACTGGGGGAATAGCGCGTTGTAGGTGCTTTCCTGCGGCAAGGGGCCGGGGGTGTTAAAATTAGGTGGTGTGCAGCCCGCAAGAAGGCAGAACGCGACGGAGACCGCGCAGGAAGCTTTAAAAGAGGGCACACACATTCTCGAAATCAAAATGGAAGGAACACGCTTGGCCTTTAGACTGACCGTTTATGAAAGTTAAGGCAAGCGGCGGGGCAATCAAAATAAGGAGCATGCCGCATCTCTGTTCATCTGGCACTCCGGTCTGCATATTGCGCAAGGTGGGAGTTCAAATTCCATAGGTTGAACAGGGGTGATCTATTGGATGCGGACCCGTAATAAAATGGAAATGGCGTTTTTGGCGCTAAAACCACCATATCCTGCGTAATGGATGGGGTTATCCTCATGGGAATGGGCTTTGCCCGGCCTGACCCATTTGAACCCATGCAACGCAGGATTTAAGAAAAATGCTCGACATGCAACGTGCTCTGGACCTGAAGGCACTGGCAGCAACATGCCCGCTTACCGCCGGAGATTACAAAACAGCCCGCTACGCGCTGCCCGTGGCTGATGGGGCAGTTTCGCTCGAACTGGTAGCACCACAAGGCACGGGCCATGTTGATGCTGGCAATGAAGATGTTTTTCTGTTTGTGCTGGATGGACAGTTTTCCATAAACGGTACTGGCATGACGGAAGGGCAGGGGAGCAAGGTAAGCGCTGGCACAGCGTTTGACTGGTCTGCCACACCCGGCACCCGCCTGTTTGCGATGGGGGTAACAGAAGCGGAAAAGGGCGAGTCCGGCGTGGTTGCCATTGACCCCGCCGCGGTTATGTCTCCTTCTAATCCGCCGCCAGCCGAGTATCTGACTGGCCCAACACCGGAGTGCCAGAGTGCGCCTGCGTGGCGGTCGTGCAAAGGGCAGTTCTATGGTGGTACATGGTCGGCAACTCCCTATTACAGGAAAAAGGTTCCTTATGTGCATGACGAGTTCATGTACCTGCTTGAAGGTTGCGTATCCTTTGTGAACGAGGCGGGAGAAAAACAGACTTTTAAAGCCGGGGATGCCTTCCTGATCTGCCGGGGGGCAAGCTGTTCTTGGGAAAGTCTTGAGATGGTGAAAAAAGTCTATGTTATTTTTCGTCCCACAGAACCGTAAAACGAGGAACGTCTGGAGAGCGGGGTATAAAAACCGGGTTCCGCAAAAACATCAAACGGGCTGCCATGCAAAATGGCAGCCTTTTTTTATATGCTCCATTCCAAGGAAATTCGGGGTGTTTTTGAACAGGGCATATCACCCGCAGCAGGCCATATTTCGTGCAGGCAGGTAAGGGGGCTTTGGCCATAATAGGGGAATATCAGGCTTCGGGAGGATTTTACTCATTCCGTTATAAAAACGATATGATGTACTGTATAGCATAGGAAATCGGAGTATTCCGCTGCACCGATCCGCACATAATCATTCGGACAACTGGCGCTGTCTCACGCTTTACCGCCCTATTTTGGGTGTTCCGGAGGATAGGCATGGCAAACACTCAAACTTCTTTTGTTTCGCGGAACTGTACGCTGGCGCGGTTTCCGCGCAATGTAGCACAGAGGGGTATGTCCCGTTCTCTGGCACTGCTGCTCTCGGTCTCCTCTTTTGCCAGTTTTGGCGGACTATATTGTTCCGGTATCGGAACAGCGTGGGCGGAGACAGATCACTCCACACCAGCAGCAAAACGGCATGCCAAAGCAACGCCGCGCAAAAACTCCGATGTGTCCAAGGCAGACCCAGCCGCGCGCAAAACAACTGCGGTTGAATCGGCAAAAACGGAAGAAGTCGGTGTAACAGGCCATGTTACCCTGTCCAATGGTGTTACCAACAGAACGCCCGGTGGGGGTATGATGCCACCGCAAACCATTGCCAAATCCCGCAGTGGTCTGACGCGTGACTATATTGCCAAGCAGAGCCCGACCAGCAACCCGGCAGCCCTTGTGGCCAGCCTTCCCGGTGTTGTGTATGCAGGCAACGACCCGCTTGGAACGAATGATGACCAGCAGGGCCTGACCGTGCGCGGGCTTAACCAGCAGGAAATCGGCTTTCTGTTTGAAGGCATTCCCGCGGCGGCTCCCGTGTATTTGCTGCCCTATACATCTGCCGCAGCGGATAACGAAAACATCCAGTCCCTTACACTGACACAGGGTTCACCAGATACACGCTCCCCGCTCTACAACGCGGTTGGGGGGGAGCTGTCTGAAACCATGCATGATCCTTCACACCATTTTGGTGGGTTGATTGATGCGTCTTATGGCTCCTTTAGCCTGCGCCGTCATTTTATTCGTGTTGAAACGGGTGATATTGGCAAAACAGGTGTGCGTGGCTTTATCTCCTTCTCGCACCGTGTGGCGGACGAATGGCGCGGAGTGGGTGGAACCCAGCGTTACCATGTTGATATGAAGTTTGTGAAAGACTGGGGCCGCGATAACCACGCAGCCTTTGTCATGAGCTACAACGATGCCCAGCAGTATTACCTGCGTGCCCCCACCAAGGCCCAGTGGGATGCACAGGGTGTCAATTTCAACTACAACGATACACCTTTTGGTTCCTCCCCCGGGAATTACTACAAGTATTATGAAAACAGGATGAAGAAGTTCATTCTGGGTGCGCCGATCAACATGAAGTTCGACCACGGGCTTGCGCTGGATGTTACGCCATATTTCACCTACTCGTGGGGGTATGATAACGGAGGCACCACGCTTGATCGGAACAACAGCTTTCTGGGCCCCAACCCGGCAGGGCCACTCCAGGTTCCGGGCACAAACAACACGATTGTCGCGGACTCTATTGATACCTACACGCTGGCATATTCGGGTATTAACGCAGCCCTGTCCTGGACGCGTGGGCACAATACGGTTACCGGCGGTGCATGGTATTCCTATTTTGACCAGTCCGAGCCGCAGAGCTATCAGGCTGTTAACGCCAATGGCAGTGTTCCAAGCATGTGGGGCGACAACCCCATCCTGACCGCCAATGGCAGTGTGCTGCGGACATATGACATTCATCTCATCCAGCAAACTAACGCGCTGTTCATTAACGATACGTACAAGGCATTCCATGACCGGCTGACACTCACGGCCGGGTTCAAGGAAGTCATGGTCACACGTTCGCAAACCAACAACGTGCCGGGAGTAACTTACGCAACCGGGCAGAGTGTTGCAGAGCCGCTGCCGCAGTTCATGGCCAGCTTTAAAATTACGCCACATGACCAGATCTATATTAACGGCACCTCTTCCTTCCGTATGCCTGCCTCGATCATGACCTATGCGGACCGCTACAGCATCAGCAGTGGCAAACTGTCCTCCCGGCATGCGACCAAGATTAATCCGGAGTTCGCAATTGGTGAGGAAATTGGTTACAGACACACGGGTTTTGCCAACGTATCTGTCGCTCTGTTCAACTATAACTTTACGCACCGGCAACTGAGCACAACCACTTATCAAGGTGGGTTGCCTGTTTCTGAATCCATTGATGCAGGTGGGCAGACCATGCGCGGTGTGCAGCTGGAAGTCGGGCTGCGCCGGTGGCACCACTTCAGCCCATACGTTTCGGGGCAGTATGAACACGCAACCATCGACAGCAACCTGTCTGCGGGTACCAGCGATGGCTCCAACACAACGGTTGCCCTGCCAACCAAAGGTAAGCGGGCTGTCAATACCCCCGAATTCACGGCGGCAATTGGCCTGAACTATGATGATGGATCCATTTTTGGTGGGTTCAACATGAACTACATCGGCAAACAGTATTCAACGTTCATGAACGATGAATCCATCCCGAGCTACGAGACGTTTAATGCCAACATTGGCTATCGCTTCAAGAATATGTGGCTCGCAAAGCACCCTCAGATCCAGCTGAACCTGCTCAATATTGGCAATAGCGGATATCTGTCTGGCACAAGCAGCATCAAAACCAATGCCCGGAGCATGGTGGTGAATGGCCATACGGTCGCGGGGAGTGCTCCGCAGTATTATGTCGGCGGTGGTTTTGCCGGTGTTCTTTCCTTCTCAACAGGTTTTTAAGCACTAAATAACGGAGATTGTGACGTGGCCCGTTTTCCCAAAGCATTAACCTTTGATGTTGTCGGTACCCTGATCGACTTTGAAAGCGGCATGATGGATGCGCTGCAGAAGTTGTGTGGGGTTGCCATCGAGCGTGAGGCATTCCTGAGTGCTTACAGAGGTATGCGCGCACGCGGGCAGACCCTGCCTTTTCCGCAGGACTTAAAGCCCATTTACCTGCAACTTGCTGCGCAGTTTGGCCTGCCTGAAACAGAAGCCTATGCCGACGCATTTGTTTACGCCGCCAAAGACTGGCCCGCGTTTGCAGATAGCGTGGAAGCCATGCAGCGCCTTGGCAGGCACTTCAAGCTCGTGGCCATGACCAACACGCAGCGTTGGGCTTTTTCCGGTATGGAAAAAACACTCGGCATGCCATTCCATGATTCCATTACGGTGGATGATGCGCTGTGCGAAAAGCCAGATACCGCTTTTTTTGGTTTTGCCCGGGGTCGCCTGAGCCGGGATGGCATTTTGCAAGGAGATATTCTGCATGTTGCGCAAAGCCAGTACCATGACATCGGAATAGCCCGCAAACTGGGCTACACGGTATGCTGGATCGAGCGGCGTAAAGCCATTGGCGGGTTTGGAGGCACCATTGCGGTCGAAACCCTGACAAAACCAGACTACCATTTTTCCACCTTGAAGGAACTCGCAGACCTGGCAGACCAGGGCGGCCTGCAGATGTTATACTCCTGAGAGGATACAAGGCATGGAAGTCCGGACCCTTGATGACATACCAGCATCGGCCTTTCATTTACGTCTAGCGCTTATTGCTGGTGGCGGGCCTTTTTGCGATGGCTATATTCTGGGCATTATTGGCGTTGTGCTGCCGTTGCTGGTTTCCAGCTTCCATCTGGGAGCCAACGCTACGGGGCTTGTGGGCGCTGCCTCTCTGGCCGGTGTTTTTGTGGGAGGGCTGGCTGGAGGGGTCACCTCCGACCGGTTCGGGCGCAAGATCCTCTATACCGTGAATATTCTTATGTTCACGGTCTTTTCCGCTGCCCAGTTTTTTTGTGCCAGCTTTACGGGGCTGCTGGTCTGGCGTTTTCTTATCGGCATTGCCATTGGCGCGGACTATCCGATTGCGACAGCTTACGTGACCGAGTTCATGCCCCGGCGCTGGCGTGGACCGGCACTGAGCGGGCTAATCACCTTCTGGTGGTTGGGGTATGTGTGCAGTTTTATTATCGGGTATGCGCTGCTTTCGTTTTTTCCCGGTAATTGGCAGCTTATTCTGGGTTCCAGCTTTGTACCGTCACTCTTTTTGCTGCTATGCCGTGCGGGTATGCCGGAATCTCCTCTGTGGCTGCTTAGTGTTGGGCGGGCGGCGGAAGCACGGCATATTGTTAAAACATTCCTGAAAATGGATGTTGCGTTTGAAGCACCTTCCCCTACGGTTGCGGCAGGGGGAATACGGCAGGTTATGGCCCTGCTGTGCAGCCCACGTTACCGGGGGTTACTGCTTTTTGTGAGTGCGTTCTGGATACTGCAAAGTGCTCCTGCATTTTCCATCCATACTTTGCAGGCGCAAATTCTGGCGCAAATGCACCTGACCAACCCTGTTCTGGCGGCCTGTGTGGTCACATGTTTTACATTCCTTGGTATTCTGCCGGTCACATTCGGGTTGATTAACAAGATCGGGCGTAGAACACTCCTGATCTGGTCTTTTGTGCTGGCGGCACTCTCTCTGCTCTTTATTGTTGTCTGGCCAGGGCAGGCCGGGTGGGCGGTTCTGGTTGCGTTTATTGTGTATTCAGCCGTGGAAGCTGCGGGGAGTGGCCTTCAGTTCGTGTATCCCAATGAACTGTTCCCCACAGAAATACGCGGCACTGCGGTTGGTTTTGCCTCCTCTGCCAGTCGGCTGGGGGCTGCTTTGGGTACTTTTCTGCTCCCTGTTGGGGTAGCCCATTTTGGCGTGCAGGCAACTCTTTTTGGCGCTTTTGCTCTTCTTGCCCTTGGGGCACTTATATCCTGGCGTTGGGCACCAGAAACAGCAGGGCTTAGTCTTTCTCAGGCTAGTCATATTACCCTTTCCTGATACGGTTATGAGGAACGCGTTATGAAGTTAACCTCTTATTGGCTGGAAACAGCCCCATCATTCACAGCCAGTTCCATTGCCGCTCTGCCCGGTTCAGTGGATGCTGTGGTGGTAGGGGGGGGATTTAGCGGCCTTTCCGCTGCCCTGCGGTTACGCCAGCTGGATGCATCTGTTGTGCTGCTTGAGCGAGAGCGCGTGGTAGGCGAGGCATCGGGCAGGAATGGTGGCCATGTGAACAATGGCCTTGCGGGCAGTTTTTCCCTCGCATGCAAAAATATGGGTGTGGATAAAGCAACATCCCTTTACAAGGTCTTCAACGCGGCGGTTGATACGGTTGAGGCCGTTGTGCGGGATAACGCGATTGACTGCGATTTTGAGCGCTGCGGCAAACTCAAGGTTGGCAACTTGCAGGCCCATCGGGCTGCTCTGTTGTCTGATTACGAAAAACTCCAGAAAGAAGCCGACCCAGACGTAAAGTTTATAGATGGGCAGCAGATCCGGAGTGAACTGGCATCAGACCTGTTTAACAGCGGGCTGATCTACCCCCAGAGTGCGCGCATGCATATGGGCCGTTTTGGTGTAGGGCTGGCCCAGTCTGTTATGAAGGCGGGTGGCCTGATTTTTGAAAACACGCCCATGACCGCCATTAAATCTGGTAAGGGTGGGTTTGAGGTCTCAACCCCGCATGGCCGGATTTTTGCAAAAAACGTGCTTATGGCAACTGGCACCAGCAGGCATGGTCCATCCTGGTTCCGCCAGCGCATTATGCCGGTGGGGAGCTTTATTGTTGCGACCGAGCCCATGGATGCCACAACCCTTGAGCAGGTCATGCCCGGTGGCCGCAATGTTGTGACCATGCAGAACATCCACAACTACTTTAGGGCAACAGCGGATAACCGGCTTATTTTTGGCGGCCGGGCCAGTTTTTCGCGTTCACGGACCACAACGGATATTGCAAGCGGGCATATGCTGCTTGCCGCCATGCGGCGCACACTTCCAGCCTTGCCAGACGTTAAGATAGACTACTGTTGGGGCGGGGATGTGGATATGACCGTTGATCGTCTGCCCCGTGCAGGCCAGTGTAATGGTGTGTATTACACCATGGGGTATAGCGGACATGGTACACAGATGTCTGTTTACATGGGCCAGCGGATGGCTGAGGCCATGAGTGGCATGCCCAGCACCAATCCTCTGGCAGGGCGGTCATGGCCGAAGATTCCGTTTTATGGTTTGGCGTCACACTTTCTGCCAGTCGTGGGGGCATACTACCGGGCCAAGGATTACGTGCAGAATCTGGAACCCTGATACCGCCATCCGGTCACTCCCATATTGGTGTGGCCGGAGCGTTACTTACAGCTACGGGTAACTGAACAGGACGGCGGAACAGGCAGGGATAGTTATCCCTGCCTGTTTTTTGTAATGCGGATTAAAGCTCAATACCCTTTGGAGCGATCGACTTTGGAAGGGAAGTCCCGCTCCCCGGCCAGGTAGCGTTGCACGGTATCAAGGAGCACACGCCCTGCGGTTTCTGTCTGGCTGTTACTTGCTACATGGGGTGTGACCAGAACATTGGGGTGTGCCCATAAAGGGCTCTCCGCAGGCAGGGGTTCTGGGTCTGTTACGTCCAGAATGGCTGCGCCAATCTGCCCACAATCAAGTGCAGCAAGCAGGTCTTGCGTAACCAGATGCGCCCCGCGAGCAACATTGATGACCTGCGCACCTTTGGGCAGTTTTGCAAACAGATCGGCGTTGAGCATGCCCCGCGTGGCGTCTGTTAGCGGGAGCAGGCAGACCAGAATATCTGTTTCAGCCAAAAACGCGTCCAGCTCCTCCCCACCGGCGTAACAGGTTACGTCGGGCACAGCATGGCGTGAGCGCGACCAGCCGCGGCAGTTAAACCCGGCATGGGCCAAAGCTCTGGCTACAGGCGTGCCCAGTGTGCCTAAGCCCATAACGCCGACCCGGCGCTGTGAAGCTATTTTGTTATGCCGGGTTTTCCAGACATGCTGCTTCTGCTGGGCCAGATAGGTTAGTATTTCGCGGTGCAATGTCAGGGTTGCCCACAAAACGTAGTCAACCATGCCGTCAGTTAAGCCGGGTTCGATCATGCGAATAATGGTCACATGCTCGGGTATTGCGCTCATATCAAACTGGTCAACACCCGCCCCGACCGAAAACAGGACTTCAAGGTTGGGAAAACGCTGGAGCAGGTCCGCCGGAGGCTCCCATGCCGCCATAAACCGGACGTCCTCGGGGTTTCCGGTTTCCGGCCAGATATGGAAGGCAAGGTCTGGTAGCGCCTTTTGGAACAGTGGCTTCCAGACTTCTGCGCGCTCACGGGTGGATTTGAGTAGAAAAGACATAACGTAGTTTCCTACAAAATAAGAACAGCCGTGCCGGGTTCAGCACAGCGCCTGACTGCACAGTGCAAAGCAGATGGGGGGCTGTGTTGCTGCATCACCTGTTTCCACCACTTCGGTGGACATGGACACAACAGAACCCACCCGCAGCAGGCCCCACTGGTCCAGCAGGCCTGCCACGGTTTCGTCCTGTGGAATGTCCACGCGCAGGAACTGCCCGGCACAGGTGCCTGCCCAATATGCCAGCATGGGCAGGGCAAAAGCCTGATCCAGCGCAATTATCGGGCCTGTGGCCTGCCCCCAGCCGAATTTGCGGCAGAAGGAAAAGCCCAGAATACCCTTTTCTGAATCCACCAGAATCCCGCGTCCATCTTCCATCAGCCGCGTGAGCAGGGCAGAACGGTCAAGCTTGAGAGCCGCTTTATCCATGTCACAGATTGCGGTTAGATCAGCCGCCCCCATGGGCCGCATACGGCAGCCTTCCGGCAGGGGGATCAAGGGCACGGTGGAAACATTGCCCTGATGCTGCATAACTACACCTGTGGAATGGAAACCGCTTTTTTCGTATAGCGGCACACCGGCGGATGTGGCGTTCAGGTGGAGCCGGTAACCTGGCAGGGCCTGCCGGGCCAGCGCCATAAGGTGCTTGCCAATACCATGCCCCTGCCAAGCTGGGCTGACAATGATCATGCCCAGACTGGCTGCCTGAGGGCCCCATGCCCACCACAGGAGCGTGCCAATAACGGAGCCATCTGTGGTAGTGGCAACAAAACCATTACCCAGAGCAAGCATCTGCTCCCAGTCTTCCAGCCTGTGGGGCCATGCCAGATCCTTGGAGAGCTGCCACGCCTGAGGAAGATCCTCCGGAGTTATGGGGCGGAATGCAATCTGGGTTTGCAGGATTGGGGGGGAGGTCGCAGTCTGGGTCAAATTTTCTGCTCCGGGAAAAAGTCCTGAATTGGAAAAGACTCTTTTACAATTGGGGATTTTATCACGATGTAACTGAAGTACTTCTCGATCCCGATGTTCAGTTCAAGAAGATTTTCCATGATAATCTGGTAGTGCTCCACATCGCGGGTAATAAACTTGACCAGATAGTCATACCCCCCGCTAATAAGGTGGCACTCCACAACGGTATCCAGCTTGCTGACATGGCTTTCAAAGCGCGCAAAATCATGGCGCCTGTGGTCAGAGAGGGTGATTTCCGTAAACACGGTCAGGATGGACGTAATCTTACGGATATCAATCTGAGCGCCGTAGCCCGTTATGTAGCCAGCAGCCTCGAGCCGTTTGACACGGATAAGGCACGGACTGGCCGAAAGACCAACCCTGTTGGCAAGCTCAACATTGGTCAGGCGACCATTGCGCTGCAACTGCGTGAGAATTTTAAGGTCAATTCTGTCCAGCTTTGGCGTGGGCTGCATGGCAGAGATGATCTCCAGAGCAAGGATGGGTCAGCCCCGTTGCGGGGCTGATGGAACACTGATCAGAATGTTCCGGATGTTAAACGTCAAGCCCGCCAAGATGCAGACTTTTCGTTTCCATGAATTCTTCCATGCCCGCATGCCCCCCTTCGCGCCCGAGGCCAGACTCCTTAACCCCGCCAAAAGGCACGCTTTCCATGGAAATGGCGCCGGTATTGTGCCCGATCATGCCAAATTCCAGCGCTTCACCCACGCGCCACAAACGGCGGATGTCATTGGTAAAAAAGTAGCTTGCCAGTCCAAAAGGCGTATTATTGGCAATGTTGACGGCCTCTTCTTCCGTTTTAAAACGGAACAGGGGCAGCACGGGGCCAAATGTTTCCTCGTGAGCCACGCGCATTTCGGTGGTGACACCTTCAAGCACCACCGGCCACACAAAGCGGCCCTCCGTGCGTAGGGGTGCACCTACGTAACGTGCTCCCTTGCTCAATGCGTCTTCCACATGGGCCCGCACTTTGGCTACGGCAGATTCGTTAATGAGTGGCCCAATGGTGCTGCCTGCATCCATGCCAGCTCCAACCTGCAAGGCTTCAACCTTACGTATGACGGCCTCCAGCAGATGGTCCCATATACCGTCCTGCACCAGCACGCGGTTGGCGCAAACGCAGGTTTGCCCGGCATTGCGGAACTTGCTTTGCATAATGCCTTCGGCTGCGGCGTCCACATCCGCATCATCAAACACAAGGAATGGAGCGTTGCCGCCCAGTTCCATGCTGCATTTTTTGACGGTTGAGGCAGATTGTTCGAGCAGGATTTTGCCAACCCCCGTAGAGCCGGTAAAGGTGAGTTTACGCACAACCGGGCTTTCGGTCAGCACTTTGCCCACGGCTGCGGGCAGGCCGGTAATGACACTTAGCAACCCTGCGGGCAGGCCTGCACGTTCGCCCAGCACAGCAAGGGCAAGGGCGGAAAAAGGCGTTAGCTCGGAAGGTTTGATCACCATGCTGCACCCTGCGGCAATGGCGGGGCCGCATTTGCGGGTGATCATGGCCAGTGGGAAGTTCCAGGGCGTAATGGCGGCCGTGACCCCAATGGGCTGTTTCAGCACCAGAACGCGTCGGGCAGGGTCTGCCGTGCTCAGGATACTCCCCTCGCTCCGGCGAGCTTCTTCGGCATACCATTTGAGGAAAGAGGCCGCGTAGCGCACTTCGCCCCTTGCTTCGGCCAGAACCTTACCCTGTTCTGCGGTCATGATCATGGCAAGGTCTTCCACATTGTCCATGACAAGCTGGTACCACGTGGCCAGAACCTCGGCCCGCTGTGTGCCGGTTTTACGCTTCCAGTCCAGCTGGGCTACGCGTGCAGCTTCCACTGCTTTTTGGGTATCCTGTGCAGTGCAGGCGGGTACAGAGCCAATAATGCCCCCCGTTGCGGGGTTATCCACGTCAATCCGCTGGCTGTCCTGCCCATCAGACCAGATGCCGGCAATAAAAGCCTGCTGGCGGAAGAGCGTGGGATCATTCAGGTCGAGTAGCGCCATGATGTTTGTCCTAACAAAAGGGGGATCAGGATAGGTCTGGTGCCTGTAAGTGGCAGTTAATCAGCGCGCCAGAGGGGGCCTGCCACATTGGGGGAGGGATTTGTGCACAGTCCGCAACAGCAACCGGGCAACGCGGCATGTAGCAGCAGCCATGGGCGGGAACAGGGGCCACCCTGCCAGGTTTGAGCCCGTTCTGCCGAATGACTCCGTCCAGCCAGCCTGGGTGCATTTCCGGTACCGAGCTTTCCAGCTTGCGGGTATAAGGGTGGCGTGGGGGGGCGTTCAGGGCGGAAGCGGTAGAGAACTCCACGCAATGCCCGGCATACAGAACCGCCACATGGTCACAGACAGAACGCAGTGCGTGCAGGTCATGCGTAACAAAAAGCCACGATACCCCCAGCTCGCGCTTGAGTTCCATCATCAGGTCCAAAATGGCGGCGGCTACAACGGTATCGAGCGCTGCGGTTATTTCATCGCAGAGTACAAGGCGGGGGCGGGCAGCCAGTGCGCGCGCAAGGTTGACGCGCTGTTTCTGGCCGCCGGAAAGCTGGGTCGGGTAACGCCCGGCAACGGCAGCAGGCAGGCGCACCATGTCCAGAACCCGGTTAAGGGCCGCGTCCGAGGCATCCTCGTTATAGAATGTCAGAACACGGCGGAGCGTAGCACCTACGCTCAGGGCCGGGTTAAGCACCAGATCCGCGTTCTGCGCGACCAGTTGCAGGTGCTGGCGCTGCTGGGGCGTGCGGTCCTCAATTCTGGGGGCGAGGGGCTCACCAGCAAAGAGCATGTTCCCCCCTGACCAGGGCTGAATACCGGCTATGGCGCGGATAAGAGTGCTTTTGCCGCAACCTGATTCGCCAATAATCCCCAGTGTTTCTCCCGCGCGGACAGGCAGGCTTACGGAGTTGACAATGGTATGTCTGGGGTGGCCATTGGGCATGATGGCCCCATAACCGACCATCAGGTTCTGCACATCCAGCAATGGTGTTGCCGGGGGCAACGCATCATGGTTGCGCAGGTGTGGCTGGCTGGCGGCAACAAGCTGCCGGGTGTAGGATTGTGTGGGTTTGTTCAGGATCTGCCCGGTTGGACCTTCCTCTTGCACGCTGCCGTTTTTGAGCACAACAGCACGGTCGGCCATCTGGGCTACAATGGCCAGATCGTGGGTTACGTAAACACCGGTAAACCCACATTGGCGCATGGCGACCCTAAAAGCTTCCAGCACTTCTATTTGCGTTGTGACATCCAGCGCAGTGGTCGGCTCATCAAAAATGACCACTTCAGGCTCGGTTATCAGCGCCATGGCCGCCATGATCCGCTGGAGTTGCCCCCCCGAACATTCATGCGGGTAGCGTGCGCCAATGGTGTGCGGCGTGGGCAGGGCCATCATCTCGAACAGCGCAATGGCGTGGTCCACAGCTTCCTTGCGGGGGAGAATGTGGTGGGTCAGGGCGGGTTCGATCACCTGCTCCATAAGGGGCAGGGCCGGGTTAAAGGCAGCCCCGGCATTCTGGGCAATATAGGCAATGGTTTTGCCCCTAAAGCTGCGTAACTCGCTAGCTCCCATGGTGCGCACATCATGCCCGGCGACCCGTAATTCCCCCTGCGCTATGCGGCAGCCTGTGCGGGCATAGCCGGTCAGGGCCAGAGCAATGCTGGTTTTGCCTGACCCGGATTCACCGATCAGGGCCAGCATCTCACCTTCTGCCACGTCAAAGCTGACATTGGAGACAATGGTGGTTTCCGGTCCTGTGGCCCTGCGGCCGGTCAGGCAGAGATTCCGGACTGTAATAAGGGGAGGGGGGGAGTGCCCGCTCATTGGTGTCGCCCTTTACCATCCAATGCAAGATTGAGCCCCACGGTCAGGAACGCAATGGCCAGTGCGGGCGCGATAACTGCTGGTGCGCCGTAAACAAGGCCAAGCAGATTTTCCCGCGTGAGGGAGCCCAGGTCGGTCTGTGGGGGCTGTAACCCGACCCCCAGAAAGCTGAGATTGCTCAATAACCTTACGGCGTAAATAAACCTCAGCCCCACATCGGTCAGCACGGGACCAGCCATGTTCGGCAGGATTTCCCGCACCACCAGATAGCTGGTTTTTTCTCCCCGCATGCGTGCTGCAAGAATGAAATCCTTTTGCACGATGGACAGTGCCAGCATGCGGCATGTGCGGTAGGAGCCGGGCAGGTAAATGCACGCCATTGCCAGCACAAGCACCGGCACGGAGGAGCCAAAGGTCGCCACCGCCACAAGCCCGCTTAACAGGGAGGGTATGGAAATAACACCATCCATAAAGCGCGAGAGCAGGGTATCGGTCATGCCCCGTTTAAGGGCTGCCATCATGCCCAGAAAGGCCCCCGCGCCACAGGCCATGACTGTTGAAGTGGCACAGAGCAGTACGGTGCTGCTGGTGCCATAGAGCAGGCGGGTCAGCACATCGCGGCCCAGATAGTCCGTTCCGAGCCAATGCCTGGCGGATATGGGCGCAAATACGGTGGTGCTGACCACTTCTCCGGGCAGGTAGGGGGCAACCCATGGTCCAGCAAGGGCTAACAGAAGCCACAGCAGGGCGAGTAGTGCTGGGGCCTGCAAAAACGGGCTCAGGTAACGTGGCAGGGGGAACGCAAGCATCATGCACGGCTCCTTTCCTGTGTGGAAAACAGGGCCACAACATCGGCTAGCGTAGTCAGCAGCAGATACGCAGCACAGAAGATGAGTGCACAGGTTTGTACCAGCGGAATATCGCGCGATGCCACGCTATCCACCATCAGGCTGGCAATCCCGGGATAATGAAAAACAGATTCCACAATGACCACGCCTCCAAGCAGGTAGGAAAGGCTGAGCGCCATGACATTGAACAGTGGTGCCACAACATTGGGCAAAACGTGGCGCAGGATAATGGCGGTGGGGGACACCCCCTTGAGCACGGCCATTTCCACCCATGATGAGCTGAGCACATTCACCATAACGGCGCGTGTCATGCGTGCCATTTGCCCCACAATCACACACCCCAGTGTGGCGACTGGCATGGAGAACGCCGCCAGAAACGACCCGATGGAATGAATATCGCTAATACTGGCAAGGGCGGGCAGCAGGTGCAGCTGCACGGCAAACACCAGCACCGCCAGCGTTGCGACCAGAAACTCGGGAACAGACACAACGCAGAGTGTCAGCACGGATACACAACGGTCAAAAACCGTATTGCGGAATATGGCCGAAAGCGTACCAAGCAGCAAAGCCGTGGGAACGGCAAACAGCGTTGTAATGCCCGCGAGCAAAAGCGAGTGCAACAGGCGCTCATGCACCATGCTCATGACAGACTGGTGGCTGACCAGAGACATGCCAAAATCCCCCCGGAGCAACCCGCCAGCCCAGCTTGCAAAACGCAGAAGAACAGGCTCATCCAGCCGCAGGCTGTGGCGCAGGGCGGCAACTGCATCAGGCGTTGCAGCCTGCCCCAGCAGGGATTGCGCAACATCACCGGGCAGGGCCGAGGTAATAAAAAAGACCGCGACCACGACAAAAACAAGCGATACGCAGGATGCGCCAAGCCTGCGGGCAATGGCTATGCCAAGCTTGGCATTCATGGAGCCGCCCCCCCTGCTGTGGAGCGGGTAGGCTGTTCATCTACCCAGATGTGGCGGGCAAAATTATACCCCATCAACTGCCCGCCCTGATGCGGGCGTAAACCCTGTATCCGGGGATGAAAGCCGTCCAGACTGGTAATAAAGCTGGGGATGCACACGCCTGAGCCTGCGCGGATCATGGCCTGCATGTCGTTATACAGTGCGTGCCGTTTGGCAGTGTCTGGCTCCTGGCGGCTCAGGGCGAGTAACTGGTCAAACCGTGGGTCGCGCCAGTGGGATTCGTTCCATGGGGCTGTTGATGCAAAGCTGACGGCAAAGGTCATGTCTGCGGAGGCACGGGGGTTAACATTGCCAAACCCCATGGGAAAACGCATCCAAGACTGCGTCCAGTACCCATCTGCTGGCATGCGGCGCACATCCAGCTTGACCCCAATATTCTGTGCCGCATTCTGCAGGAGCACTGCCATCTCTACCGAGCCGTTAGCGGCGGGGGAACAGATGAGCGGTGGCAGGCTCTGGTTGAGAAAACCATTCTTTTTGAACAGGAAGCGCGCCTTGTCCGGCTCAAACTCGGTCTGGGGCAGGGTTGTGTTGCAGTCGCGGTGTTCGGGGGGCAGAGGCTGGTCATTACCTGTGCGGCAAAAACCCAGATAAATGGAATTGCGCATCTGTTCGCGGTTGAACAGCAGCTTCATGGCCTGCACAAAATCCGGGTTCTGGCCCGGCCCCACATCCTGCCGAATAGCCAGATTGGTGTAGGTGCCTGTCGGGCTTTCCAGCACTGCGATATTGCGTTTGCGGATGAGCGCTACAAGCCGGGGGTCCACGGCAGCAATAATATCTACATCGCCTGAGAGTAGGGCATTATGCCGGGCCATATCATCACTGATGGAAATGAGTTCAAGGGAATCCACCCACACACCACCGGGTTGCCAAAAATTGGGGTTACGCAGGGCTACTGAACGAATACCCGGCTGGAAAACGGCGCAGGTAAACGGGCCGGTGCCATTGGCTTTATGAAACTGGGTTGTGCCCTCACGGATGATGGCAAAATTGGTTAACCCCAGAACTGAGGGGAACGCGATATTGGGTACATCCAGTTCAATCACAACGCCAAGCGGGCCATCGGCTTTTACGGTGCGCATGGTCATGGCATGATAATGGACCTGTGATCCAAGCTCGGGCGCTTTATGGCGAAGGATGGAATACACAACATCGGCTGATGTCAGGGGGGCTCCATCATGGAAGCACACGCCACTGCGTAGCCGGATATGCCATGTTCTAAAATCGGAGCTCTCTATGCTTTGGGCAAGAGCCGGGTGTGGGGTCAGGGTCTCGTCCAGTGCGACAAGACCATCGTAAAACATGTTGCCCCGCATGTAATCAGTCGCCATGGACTGGCGCGCAGGGTCCAGTGTGTCGCTCAGGGAGCCCGATGTGGAGGCCGCCCGCACGTGTCCGCCGGTGCGGGGCTGTGTGCCCTGCTGCCCGGCTTGTGCAAAACCGGCTCCAACAGCATTGTTATCCTCTGCCCACGTTGTGCCGAGCCAAGGTTGAGCCGCGCAAACCCCTGTAGCGAGCAGGCGTGTTCCCTGTTTTATCATGTTGCGTCGGTTCAGCATCAACACGCTCCAACTGGGGGAAAACAGGGGGAAGGAACAAACAGAACGGGGCGAATATTGTATGGGAATAATCGCCCCGCATCCGGGCTAAAGGTTTACAGGCCCAGCACGCCGGGCAGGCCACCAATGTTGGGGATTTCGGTGTAACCGTAATACGGCGTGGAGGGTTCATGCCCGCGCGCAACAAAAACCTTGTTGCGAATACCCAGATCATGCGCGGTCATCAGGTCATAGCGCAGGGAGGATGAAACATGCAGGATGTCCTCCGGACCACAGCCCAGCTTGTCCAGCATGTATTCAAATGCACGCATATGCGGCTTGTAAGCCTGTGCGTCTTCCGCCGTGAATACAGCGTGCACAGGTGCGCCAAGCTTGGCCACATTGGAGTGAATTTGCGTGTTGGAAGCATTGGAAAGGATGACCAGAGGCACTTCCTTGGCAACCTTTGCCAGCCCTGCGGGCACATCGTCCCAAGGCCCCCATGTGGGAACGGCTTCATAAAACTTGTTGGCTACTTCGGGTGCAAAGGGAACATTCCATTTTTTGCAGGTGCGTTCCACGGCATTGAGCAGCACGTAGCGGTAGGGCTGCCATGGGCCCAGAACTTCGTCCAGCCGGTAGGCGGCAAAGTCCTTGCAGAACTGTTCCATGCCTTCGGGGGGAACAACATCTGCGTAAAGCTCACGCGCCATGTCGCTCATACGAAAGCGGGTCAGGGTGCCGTAGCAGTCAAATGTTACGAATTTTGGCCTGAACGTCGTCATGATGTTTTTGTCCGTCTGATTAACGTTACGATATGACAACATAAACTGAATGGAGAATGCTACTGCTTTCTTGGTTTATGCAGCAGAGCCTTCTGTATGTTGGAAAAAGGACCACAGATAATGCCGTGGGCATATTTGGCCTGATCTGCCCGCCCAGAACCGGCAGGCAGATCAGGGATTATTATAGGCTGACCGGAGCCGCAAAACGGGCAATGCTGAAGGGTTCAAGGGGAATTTCGGTTTTGCCTGTAGCCAGAAGGTCCGCCATGGTTGCCCCTACACCCGGCCCGAGCTGAAAACCGTGACCGCAGAATCCAAAGGCATAATACAGGCCCGGCACGCGGGCACTTGGCCCCATAACGGGTAGATCATCATCGGTATAACCTTCAATGCCGGTCCATGTCCGAATAATGCGCAAGCGTGCAAAGTCAGGCAGAATACGCTCCAGATGCGGCATCTGCCTGACAGTGTTCAGCGGGTTAAGCTGTGCCCGTTTGGTGTTCAGGTCCACAGTGCCCCGTAGCCCGCCACCAAATACAATATTACCGCGTTCCACCTGCCGCAGATAAACGCCTTCCTCCTCCACCCATGAGGCATAGCCAATAACCGGGTGAATACGGTAGGGAACAGGTTCTGTTACCCCCATCTGCGGAGCTTTGGGGGTTAGCGGCAGGTTTTCGCCAAACGCGGCAGCCATTTTTTGCCCCCATGCTCCGCTCGAAATCTGGAGCAGGGGGGCGGTAAAGCGCAGGCCATCAGCTGTTTCCACCACAAAATCTTCTGCCGTGCGTGTAATATTGCTGACTTCGGCCCCCTCTCGCACAGTTGCCCCCGCCCGCCGTGCAGCACGGCCAAACGCCGGGGCGGCAAGGCGGGGGTTGGCGTGCCCGTCAAGCGGGGAAAAAGACGCGCAGTCCACATCTGCCGCGAGCATGGGAAAGCGCTCTACAGCCTTGCGGCCACTGTAAAGTTCCAGTTCCAGCCCATAGGGTTTACAGTCCTGTGCGTATTTTTCCAGTCGGGCGCTGTCCTCGGCTTTAAAAGCAACACGCACATGCCCACTGGGCAGAAATTCAACATTTTCGCCAATCAGGCGGGGGAGGTCGCCCCACAGGGCGCGGGACCTGTTGGCAAGGGGGAGCTGGGGCAAAAAGCGGCCCTGACGGCGCACATTGCCAAAATTGGTGCCCGAGGCATATTGGCCGACCAGATCGCGCTCAAGCAGAATAACGGACAAACCCCGCTGGCGCGCAAAAAACGCGGTTGCAGCCCCCATAATGCCGCCGCCAATAATAATAACATCGGCCCGTGCAGTGGTGTTGGTAACAGGCTGGCTCATGTCATAATACCCCGGATTTTGGCGGGTAAGGGTTTAATGGGTGCCGCACTGCGGATACGGCCTGCCTGTTCAATGGGTATGTTACGGGCAGCTGCCAGAACTTCCGCGCCGGCAAGGCCGCACATGCGCCCCTGACAACGGCCCATGCCCACACGCACAAAAGCTTTGACACGGTTGAGTTCCGGTGCATCCAGCGAGCTGGCTGCCCGGCGAATATCACCTGCTGTCACGTTCTCGCAGCGGCAGATAACAGTCTCGTCCGGTAAGGCGGCAGCATTCCGCCATGGCCAGGGAAAACCCGTTTCCAACCCGGTGCGGAAAGCCGTCATAGGCTCCAGCGCCTTGCGCAAACGAGCGACTTCCTGTGCAGACACAGTCAAGCCCAGATCAGCAAGGCAGCGCAGGGCGGCCAGAGCACCGGCATATTCCGCGCCATCTGCACCGCGTATGCCTGCACCATCCCCTGCTGTGTAAACGCCTTGCTGCGATGTTGCGCCATCCTCGTCCGTAACAGGTAGCCACTGGCGGGATATGGGGTCAAAAGCGAAGTCGCATTTCAGCAGATCGGCCAGCTGCGTTTCCGAGCGCAGGCCATACCCCATGCCTACGGCATCGCCCACGGTATGGCGTAACTGACCACGGCTGTTGCGCCAGGTTACACCTCTTACACGCAAGCCATCTTCATCATCCCGTTCTTCTATGCGCACGGGCTGAATGCCGGCATGCAGGGCCACGCCAGCACGCATGAGCTCGGCCATATAACGCACACCCTGTGCCAGTATGGCGGGTCGGTGGCGCAGGCCACGCAGGCCTTTAATACGTGTTTTGAGGGATGACGTGTCCAGCACCGCCCGTGGCTTGATGCCAGCCTTGAGGTACTGCCACGCCACCAGATACAGAAGTGGCCCCGTGCCCATAAAGACTGGGGCTGCACCAACGGCGCAGGCCTGTGCTTTGAGCGCGATCTGGGCACCCCCAAGGGTAAATACGCCGGGTAATGTCCAGCCGGGGCAGGGCATAATGCGGTCGGTAGCCCCGGTGGCAATGATCAGCGCATCATAGGGAATGGCCTCTACCCGCTGGTTATGTTCCACCAGCACCTGCTGGTCCACAACACCCCATGCCAGCGTTTCTGGGCGGTATTCTATATGCGGGAGTAACTCTGCAAAAGCTGTATGCAGTGCCGTGGCGGAACGTGCGGAAGCCCCATAGAGCTTTGATGCTGGCCGCACAAAATTTTCCGGCTGCCTGCGGTATATCTGGCCACCCTGCTGGCGGTTTTCATCCAGCACAATCGGGCGCAAGCCGGCCTGAGTAAGGGTTTGTGCCGCGCGTGTGCCAGCAGGCCCCGCCCCGACAACAATAACTACTGGCTTGTCCATGGCACCTCTGCTGTCACTATACGTAGGCCGGGGGTGGCGGGGGTGGAACAGGCGCGCAGTTCATCACCGCTTTCGGTCCATACGCGGCAATCCTGACAGGCTCCCATAAGGCAGAAACCTGCCCTTGGTTTTTGATCAAACTCATTCACACGGAGCTGCCTGCCAGCCAGAAGGAGGGCGGTTAGAATGGTGTCCCCCTCAAGCGCTGTAACGGGTTGCCCGTTCACTGTTATGGTAATGGGTGACCGCTGTGTTTCGGACACACGTCGGAAAAGTCCCTTCATGAGGGTGAATCTCCTGCCATGGCCGTGGCGGCGCATGTGCGCCACGGCTCGGTGTCTCAGGCAATTGCTGCGGCTATGTCCCTGTCGTCCAGCAATGTGTTTAATACGATTTCGATACGATCGCACAGAATATCTGTTTCTTCCAGCGTCATGCACAGCGGAGGAGCCAGCCCGATGATGTCATCCCCAAAGGCGCGGAACAGAACGCCATTTTCGTAACCAATTCTGGCCAGTTTTTTGGAAATACCCAACGAGGCCGCAGGCTTGGTTTTGGCCTGTTTGTCTGTCACCAGTTCAATGGCTGCAAGCATGCCCATGGACCGGGTATCGCCCACAAGCGGGTGGTTCTTCATGCTGGCAAGGCGCTCAGCCAGATGCACACCGGAGCGTACGCCGTTTTCAAGCAGCCCGTTCTGGTAAAGGTCCAGCACGGCAAGGCCAATGGCAGCACTAACGGGGTGAGCGCTGTAGGTCATGCCGTGGCCTACGGCAACACCTGCGGGGGTTGCATCGCGGATTGTGGCATACATGCCCTCGCTCATGAATACGGCTCCCATGGGGGCGTAGCCAGATGTCAGGCCCTTGGCTACGGTCATCATATCCGGCACAACATTTTCATGCTCACAGGCAAACAGGGGGCCTGTGCGGCCAAAACCGGTAATCACTTCATCCGTTACAAACAGAATATCCAGTTCCCGGCAGGCGTTGCGCATGGCGCTCAGCCACCCAACCGGCGGCACGGCAACACCACCCGAACCCTGCACAGGCTCACAGAAGAATGCGGCGACGTGTTCTGGCCCGCCAAGTTCGGCCACCTTGTTGTGCAGGTCGGCTACACAGGCGGCAATAATGGCGGCGGCATCCGGCCCTTTGGGGTGGCGGTAGGGGTCTGGGCTGGGGATGTGATGCTGCCAGGCTAGAGGCACATCCGCATTGCGATGGAACGCAGCAAGGGCTGTAAGGCCAGCCCCTGTGTAAGTGCTGCCATGGTAGCCACGGGCCAGACCAATTACGTGGCGTTTTTCCGGTGTGCCGCGGGCATGCTGGTAAAAGCGGATAAAGCGCAGGGCGCTATCCACGGCATCCGATCCACCTTGGGAGAAAAAGACCCGGTTAAGGTCACCCGGCGTTACGGCCGCAAGGCGGGAGGCAAGGGTAATGGCGCTCTCGCTTGCAAAGCCAAAATAGCCGGTGGCGTAGGGTAGGCGGGTCATCTGTTCTGCGGCGGCCTGCACAACACTTTGCTGGCCGTAACCCACGTTAACGCACCAGAGCCCTGCAAACCCGTCGAGCAGCTTGTTGCCATGAATATCCGTCAGCCATGATCCTTGACCGGATTGCAGGATGCGCGGTCCATGCTCTTCCTGATCACGCCATGATGAGACGGGATGGATCAGGTGGGCACGATCGAGTGATACAAGTGTCTCTGGAGTCATGGCTGTTGGTATCCGTTGTGTTGTTGGCCTTGTTTTTCCTATGCTGGTACGGGCGGAAAATATGGTGCCGTAACCAGTCGTTGCGATAGCGGATTGTGCTGTTCTGGAGGCAGGGGCTGTAAGAAAGCATTAAATTGCCATTCACCCCGTTTTAGTATTTGCGCCAACAGTATGGATAAGAAAAACTACGATACCGCAATGACCTGAATGGCGTTTGCAACAGCCACAGTGCAGGGGAGTAGAGCGTGAACAATCTTGGTTTTCGTCCAGAAGATGTAGCGCTGCCCGTTGGGCATTTTCTGGCAGGCAAGCTTGTGCCCGGTGGGGCGGATATTGCCGTAACCAGCCCAGGGAATGGCCGCATTCTGGCACATCTGCCAGAATGCGGGGCTGATCTGGTGGACAAGGCCGCACAAACTGCTGCCTGTGTGCAGCGCCAGAGTGGGTGGGCAAGTTGCGCCCCGCGCGAGCGTGCAAAAGTTCTGCGCCGCTGGGCTGATCTGGTCGAGCGCAACGCCATGGAACTAGCCAGACTGGAAACAGTCTGTTCCACCCGCCCCATTGCCCAGACAGTTGGGTGGGATATTCCTTTCCTTGCTGAAGGTATAAGGTTTTTTGCAGAGTATTGTGATAAAGTTGGTGGAGACGTGGCCGTAACAGCCACCAATCTTTTGGGCATGACCGTGTATGAGCCCTACGGTGTTACTGGGGCCATTGCGCCGTGGAACTTTCCGCTGGTCATGGCAAGCTGGAAAGTAGTGCCAGCTCTTGCCGCAGGGAATGGCACGGTGCTCAAGCCATCTGAAATGACGCCGTTTTCAGTGGTCAGGCTGGCGGCGCTGGCGGTTGAGGCCGGAATGCCCGCAGGGTTGTTCAATGTTGTGCAAGGCACGGGCCTTGCAACGGGGGAGGCCATTTGCCGACATCCGGCTATTGGCAAACTCAGTTTTACCGGGTCCACCCGCACGGGTATTGCTGTCATGAAAGCCGCTGCTGAAAGCGGGCCAAAACCGGTTACGCTGGAACTGGGCGGGAAAAGCCCGCAACTGGTGTTTGATGATATTCCGAGTGTGGATGATGTGGCGGACCGCATTTTCCGCGCCTTTACGGGCAATGCCGGGCAGGTGTGTGTAACCGGCTCCCGCCTTATTGTGCAGCGTGGTGTGGCCGAACCTCTGATTGCAGCGCTTGTTGCACGGTGCGGGCAAGTAAAGGCATTAGCCCCGTGGGATGAAAACGCTGGGTATTCCCCCATTATTTCAGAACCACAGGCAAACCGTATTCTCGCACTGGTGCAAGGCAGTGTGCATGCAGGTGCGCAGGAACTGGTGGCCTGCAAACGTATGGATACGAATACCGGTGGCGTTTTCCTCTCCCCCGGTATGGTAATGGTCCAGAATGCAGAATGCCCCTTATGGCAGGAGGAGGTCTTTGGCCCCGTTCTGGCCATACAGGTGTTTGATGAGGATGATCAGGCATTTGCACTGGCTGAACACCCTGTTTATGGGCTGGCAGCCGGTGTGCATACTGCCTCCCTGCCCAGAGCCATGCGCGCCATTCGTACGCTCAAGGCTGGCACGGTATGGGTTAACCGTTATGGCCGTTCTTCAGACTTTGTTATTCCAACTGGCGGGTTTGGCGGTTCCGGGATTGGCAAAGACCTCGGCAGGCAGGCGTTTGAAGCTAATCTGAGGCTTAAAAGCGTGCTGATGGCGGCGGAGTAAACAGTTATGAAGCCATTGACTGTTGATGTGACTTTTCTGGCTGAACTACGCAGGGATTTGCATGCGCACCCCGAACTCAGGTTTGAGGAGCACAGAACGTCGGCCCTTGTTGCCGAGTATCTGCAAAATCTGGGTTACGCGCCCCATATTGGCCTTGCCGGAACAGGGGTTGTCGCCACGCTGGATACGGGGATTGCAGGCCCTGCCATTATGCTGCGCGCCGATATGGATGCCCTGCCAGTAAGCGAGGCAGGGCAAGCGCCGTGGGCATCCTGCACACCCGGGGTTATGCATGCCTGTGGGCATGATGGGCATACCGCCATGCTGCTTGGTGCTGCGGCACTGCTTAAAGCAGACCCACCGCCATGCGGCCGGGTACACTTTGTTTTCCAGCCTGCGGAAGAGGGCGGGGCTGGTGCACAGGTTATGATAGATGAAGGTCTGTTTGATCTGTTCCCAACGGATTACTGTTTTGGCCTGCATAACTGGCCGGGGCTGGAAGCCGGGCGCATGGGGGTTCGTTCTGGCCCGATTATGGCGGGTGGCTGGCGCTTTGCAATCCAGATTACAGGCAAGGGGTCCCACGCGGCCCAGCCACATCTGGGCACGGACCCGCTGACCATTGGGGCAGCATTGGTGCAGGAGGCCCAGTTACTGGTGGCCCGTCGCACGGACCCCACCATTCCTGCTGTGGTGTCCTTTTGTGTTTTTGATGCAGGAACAACGGATAACATATTGCCAGAAACAGCCCGGCTGGCAGGTACCCTGCGTGCTCTGGACCCGGTGGTGCTTGATGAACTCAAGGATGGGCTGCAACGCCTGTGCCATGGGCTACAGGTGGCCCATGGTGTTACCATACAGGTTAATTTTCATCAGCCTTATCCCGTTACAGTTAACGAGCACCATGCCACCCAGCTTGCACGCAAAACCATGCGTGTAATGGAAGCACAAATGGGTGGCCCAGTGCCGGATATGGATATTACTCCCAGTCTGGCCTCCGAGGATTTTGGCTTCATGCTGCAAAAGAAGCCTGGAGCCTATGCCATGATCGGGAATGGGGAGTCTCATAAACTCCATTCTCCTGATTATGATTTTGACGATTCAATCATAACCAGAGGGGTGCGCTACTGGCATATTCTTGCCCATACATGTGCCGCGCAAGAGCATACCCTCTGATTGAAAAAGACGTGTTTGTTAATCTGGTAATAAGGATAAAACCGCGTGAAGACTTATGAAATAGCCGTTATTCCGGGGGATGGTATTGGCACGGAAGTTATGCCGCAAGCCCTGAATGTACTGGAGCGTGTGGCAGAAGTTTGCGATTTTGGAATAAAATTTCGCAATTATGACTGGAACTGCGAAACATGGCTGCGCACCGGGCAGATGATGCCAAAGGACGGTATTGACCAGCTCTCGCAAAGTGATTCCATTTTGCTGGGTGCTGTGGGCTTTCCGTCCGTTCCAGACCACATTTCGCTTTGGGGGCTGCTTATTCCCATTCGCCGGGAGTTCCACCAGTATGTCAATCTGCGCCCGGTCCGGCTTTTGCCGGGTATCCCGTGCCCATTGGCTAATAAAAAGCCCGGCGATATAGATTTCTGGATTGTGCGTGAAAACTGTGAAGGTGAATATTCCCAGATAGGTGGCGTGTTTGGTGAAGGTACACCATCCGAAGGAGCTATGCAGACTGCGGTCTTCACCCGTTATGGCACAGACCGTATTCTCCGCTACGCATTTGAATATGCCCGTAAACTAGGGCGTTTGCATGTAACGTCTGCCACCAAATCCAATGGTCTGTTCCATTCCATGCCCTACTGGGATTCCCGGTTTGAAGCGATTGGCAAAGAGTATCCGGATGTGCGGATGGACCAGTACCATATTGATATTCTGGCCGCACGGTTTGTCATGTCTCCTGAACGGTTTGATGTGGTTGTTGGCAGTAATCTGTTCGGGGATATTCTGTCTGATCTGGGGCCGGGCATTACAGGCACAATTGCTGTTGCTCCCTCGGCCAATATTAACCCCGAACGGGCTTACCCCTCCATGTTTGAACCCGTTCACGGCTCCGCCCCCGATATTGCAGGCCGCTTTATTGCCAACCCCGTAGGGCAGATATGGGCTGCGGCCATGATGCTGGAGCATCTGGGCGAGCCAGAAGCCGCAGGGCTGGTGATGCAGGCAATTGAAAAAACATTGGAAAATCCGGCAACACCCCGCACCCCAGATATGGGCGGCACTGCGGGTACGCGTGAACTTGGCGCTGCCATTGTGCAGAATATTCCTGCGTAAATACAATATTCCCTACAGTCCATGGCCTCGTGTAAGAGGGCATGGACTGTAGGGTACACTCAGGCTGGGTTAGTGCGGCACAACGCGGCAGGCAGCCAGATCCCACGCGGCACACCCAACGGACTTGAAAAAAACAGCCCGCTCCAAAGAGGGTGGAGTATGGAGTGCTGAAGCAAGAGGGCGCACCTGCGACCAGTCTACACCAGCCTGAAGCAGATCCCCTGCTTCGCTGGGGGCGCCTATTGGGTCATCAACATAAAGCTGGCTTGCGTGTACAGTGCGCGGTCCAACTTCGATCATATCTGGCCGAAAAGCACCAACGCCAATAATCAGGCTTTCTGGAGCTGGTTGTTCATTGTACAGGCACTCCCTGCTTGGTGTCACAGTGATAATGACATCAAACCGGGTATCCTGCGGGGCTGCCGGGCGCAGGTCGAGAGGCAGGGCCTGGTGCCGTTCGCAAAACTCTTTTGCCCGTTCTGGGGTTCGTCCGCGTACAAAGACTGTTGTCTGGGGGTGTAGGCTGGCCAAGGCTGCACAATGGGCACTGGCCTGTGCACCTGTGCCAATAATAAGCACTTTACGGACAGGTTTGCGGGCTAGCAGGCGTATGCCCAGCATACTTATGCCTGCGGTGCGGCGCATGGTTACTGTTGGGCCATCGAGCGAGAACAGGAGCTCGCCCGTTTTTGCATCTGCACAGGTTACCTGCCCCTGAATGGTCGGGCGTGATGTGCCAGCGTTATCGGGGCATATGGTCAAAAGCTTGGTGACCAGAATATCCGGGCTTGCACAGGGCATGGCCATGAGCAGGCCAGTCCCGCCCGGCGCACCAACAACCGTGCGCTCGGGGCAGGTTATGGCACCATTGGCGTAGTCCTGTACCGCAACAGCCAGCGCATCAACCAGACTGGCAAAGGGCAGGTATTCTGCGGTCTGGGCTGCGGAATAGTGCTTCATATCCGAATGGCCTTTCAAACCTTAATCGGTTGCCGGGTTCTGCTGGTGTTTCTACTCGTGCAGTCCCGGTGCTTCCCGTCCGGTTCGGGCGACATATTCCGTATATCCCCCATCATAGCGGTGCAGGCCATCTGGAGTGAGCTCCAGCACACGGTTGGAAAGGGCTGCCAGAAAATGCCGGTCATGCGAGACAAAGAGCATGGTGCCATCATAATCCGCCAGTGCGGCAATCAGCATTTCCTTTGTCGCGATATCCAGATGGTTGGTTGGTTCGTCGAGCACCAGAAAGTTCGGCGGATCATACAGCATCAACGCCATGACCAGCCGGGCTTTTTCACCCCCCGATAGCACCTTGCAGCTTTTGTCCACGTCATCACCGGAAAAGCCGAACCCGCCAGCAACCGTGCGCAAAGCCCCTTGATTGGCCAGTGGGAAGGTATCGCACAATGTTTCAAACACCGTGCGCTCGCCGTCCAGCAGGTCCATGGCATGTTGGGCAAAGTAGCCCATTTTAACACTGCCACCTAGCGTAACGGTGCCTGCATCGGACTCGGTGGTGCCTGTTACCAGCTTGAGCAGGGTGGATTTGCCCGCGCCATTCACGCCCAGCACACAGCAGCGTTCCTGCCGCCGGATTAACAGGTCCAGACCTTTATAGATAACACGCGAGCCGTAGCTTTTATCCACGCCACGCAGGTTGACCACGGAATCACCCGAGCGGGGCGCCTGCGGGAATGTAAAAGACAAAGCCTGTCGGCGCTTTGGTGGTTCCACCCGATCAATTTTATCCAGCTTTTTAACCCGGCTCTGCACCTGTGCTGCATGGGAGGCACGTGCCTTGAACCGTTCAATAAACGCGACTTCCTTGGCCAGCATGGCCTGCTGCCGGTCAAACTGGGCCTGCTGGTGTTTTTCATTCAGGGCGCGCTGTTGTTCGTAGAACTCGTAATCGCCTGAAAAACTGGTCAGGGCGCCCCCATCAATTTCGATCACCTTGTTGATGATCCGGTTCATGAACGCCCGGTCATGTGATGTCATGAGCAAGGCACCATCATAACCTGCCAGAAACTGCTCCAGCCAGATCAGGCTTTCGAGGTCCAGATGGTTGCTTGGTTCATCCAGCAGCATCACGTCGGGCTTCATCAGGAGAATACGGGCAAGTGCGACACGCATTTTCCAGCCACCGGACAAGAGTGCCACGTCTCCGTCCATCATTTCCTGGCTAAAGCCCAGCCCATGCAGCACTTCACGCGCGCGGCCATCCAGTGCGTAGCCACCAAGCTCTTCAAAGCGGGCCTGAACCTCGCCAAACTGCTCCAGTATGGTATCCAGCTCGTCAAACCGCTCGGGGTCAGCCAGAGCGGTTTCCAGTCTGGCAAGTTCTGCTCCCACTTCGGCTACGGGGCCAGCACCATCCATGACCTCGGCAACCGCGCTGCGGCCTGCCATCTCCCCTACGTCTTGGTTGAAAAAGCCGATGGTAACGCCCCGGTCGGTCAGCACATGCCCTTCGTCCGGTTCCTCCTGCCCCGTAATCAGGCGGAAAAGCGTGGTCTTGCCCGCACCATTGGGGCCAACCAGTCCGATTTTTTCGCCCTTTTGCAAGGCAGCCGACGCCTCGATAAAGATCACACGGTGACCATTATGTTTACTGATATTGTCGAGACGGATCATGGAACCTCAGGAAAAACGCGCATATGGGGGAACAGCAAAGCAGTCTTATCGCGTAACACCGGGGCTTCGTAAACTGCTGCGGGCATTAAGTTTTGCGCGGGCCACGCTTTGAGCACGGGCTGACATGCGCACAAAAAAGGCGGCATGGCCCGGTGGGGCGTTCTGGTTGCTCCCGTACCGGGCATATGCCGCCTTTATCAGCCTACCTGACCGGCAGATAGGCTGCGGGGAACGCTGTTAAGCAGAGGCCGTAGAATGATCCAGAGTAACCGTTGCCTCGCTGGTCAGCACGCGAAACATAAAGCTTTCCTGCAGGTAGAGTTCCACGGTTTCTGCCGTATGGCTCAGATAGCCAATGGAGAGATCCTGCCCGATATCAAGCACAAAATCCCCACCACGCATGGAGACGACAAAAGCGCCTTCAAGTGCTGGTGCCCAGATGATTTTGCCGTCAATCATGCTCTCAATATGCTTGCGAACGGGATAGCCATCATCATCCCCGCTGCTAACCGCCAGATGCGCCTGTGCACCCAGCACAACTGAATAGGGGCCATTGACGCCAGCAAGGCGCAGGCTATTCAGGGCCTCCGCAATGGCGTGCGGGTAGTCCTTGGCCTGTGGCGGCAGTTTGAGGTGGGGGTTGGAAGTGCCTTTACGCAGCCCACAAATACCAGCGGCTTCAAAGCCGTCGAATATTGCGTGGTCTTCGGCAAAAGCAATTTTTTGCGCGGCGTCCTTGACGGTCTGCCAGTCTGAATCCAGAGCGCCGCGTTCTACGGCATCAATTTCTTCACGGGATAGAGTGAAGGGAACGCGCAGTTCAACCAGCGGCAGCACTTCGCGCTGGGTGGCCAGAACACCGGTATCCGAGGTGTCGATTTTTTTGCCACGCCCGGTTCCAACGCCTGCAAAAGCGGTGCCTTTGGGGTCTGGTGTATCTACCACACGGCGGCCAGCCAGATGGCGGCGGATAGTGCGGGTGGCTTCCTCCTCAATCTGGGACCAGGCTTCGGCGGAAATGGGGGCAAGGTGTTTGTGCAGGTTGTTCATGTCTGGCGTCCTTAATTCTTGAGTGATCCAATGCCGAGGGAACCGTCTTGCTTGTCACGCGGTGGAAGCTGAGGGGCAGGGGAGGCGGGTTGAGCCGGTCCTTCCATATCCGGGGCAGCGTCCAGAAATTCGCAGGTAGGCGTAAAGAACAGCGAACCGGTGACTGCGGTGCTCACGTCCAGCAGTCTGTCATAATTGCCCGGTGGTTTGCCGATAAACATGTTCTGGAGCATCTGCTCCGTTCGGGCCGGGGAGCGGGCATAACCAATAAAGTATGTGCCAAACTCCCCTTTACCTACGGTGCCAAATGGCATGTTTTCACGCACGATCTGGAGTTGCTCACCGTTCTCTTCAATATTGGTGAGAACATTATGGGCGTAGCTGGGCTTTGCGGCTTCGGGCAGTTCTATATCCGATACCTTTTTGCGACCAATAATGTGCTCCTGCACCTCGGTGGGAATAGCATCCCATTTTTTGATGTCGTGCAGGTATTTTTGCACAATCACGTAGCTTCCCCCTGCAAAAGCGGGATCTTCTTCACCAATGATTGTGGCATTCGTGGCAGCCTGACCAGAAGGGTTTTCCGTGCCGTCCACAAAGCCGAGCAGGTCGCGAGCATCAAAATATTTAAAACCGTGGACTTCATCCACAACGCTTGCAGCACCTTCCAGCCGGGCTACAAGCGCTGCTGCCAGTTCAAAGCAGAGGTCCATCTGGGTTGCACGGATATGAAAAAGCAGGTCCCCCGGCGTTGCAGGCGCATGGTGCACGCCATTGATCTCACGGAAGGGGTGAAGTTCTTTGGGGCGTGGTGCACCAAAAAGCTGGTCCCATGCCTGTGACCCAATTCCGGTTACGCAACTCAGCTTGCCATCTGGAATCCGAAAGCCAATTCCTCGCACAAGAGACGAAATATCCCCCAGAAGGTCCAGAACCTGTGGGTTGACCGAAGTATCGCTATCAAGGGTCAGAACCAGAAAAACTGCGGCCTGAGTCAGTTTTGGATCAACAAGTTGAGGTGTGGACAACGGACACAAGCTCCCAGCAGAAACGTACACGGTAACAACGCAAAGCAGCATAAGCCCATAAGGCGGGATGGCAAGATACAAGACGTATCATGCCCTGTAGCGGGAGGATTGCTGGCATTGCTCCCGACGCATGAGCCGCTCTTGCTATAAGCGGGGGAGCCATAAAGGATGAGTCGCCCCCCTACCTTAAATATTTAGAATGCGCCGCATTCGCAAAAAATAAAGCGGAAGGCTAGGGAAGTCCGGTCTTTGTTGCAAAGCCGGGGTTTTGTGCGGAATTTTGTACGTGCCAAATACCAGATATGGTGCAATCATCATCAACAAGACACAACATGAACGATTTTTGGCCGATTTTCTGCGGCTGGGCGAGATGATGGAGTCAATCAATGAACGGGCATTTTTTACACGCGAGCACTCTGGCCGCGCGACCTGTGGCAGCGCCGCGTTACCCGTTTGAAGAGGCTTTTGGCCTGCGCCCAGCCCCGGCCCGTGCACTTGACCGGGGCATGGGGGAGGCGGTCGGGCGGCGGACAGTCTTCCGTCCATCGGATCATGAAAGTTTTGGGACAGTGGCCAGCAGAGTAGCTGCAGGCAACACGGGCCTGCTTGCCTGTGTGGATGAGAGGGAAACCCAGCAACTCCGCAATGCCATTGCCACCGGTGCGTTGCTAACATCCGGCAGGCACCTTCAGCACGGGGATGAGGATCAACCGGGCCGCAATATGGAAGTGTTTACCAATTGCGCGACGGCTATCTGCTCCTTTGCCAAGTTCTACCTGCTGCTAAATGGCTCGGGGGTAGGCCGTGCGTATGACGATGAACTCTGCATTGTAGATTGGGCACAGGCCCCAGACCTACATTTTGTGCTGGGGAGAGATCATCCGGACTACCCGCATGACCGGGCAGGGTTGCTCCATTTTGGTCTGGAAATGCAGATATTGCCCTGGGGCACACTGCTGGATACGTTTGATGCCGACATGGAAGCGCAGGTTAGCAGTTTTTTAAACCAGTTTGTTCACACTTCCATGCCAGCACAGCCCAATGCGCTTGTGCATGTTATAGAAGATAGCCGCGAAGGATGGGCCAAAGCGGTCGAAGTGATCGAAGCCATGGCCTTTCAGGGCGCGCTGGGGCGCTCTCTGGTGCTGGACTTCAGCCGCATTCGCTGCGCGGGTAGCCCTATTGCCGGCATGCAGGGGCGGCCGGCCTCTGGCCCGATCTCGCTCCTGCGTGGGCTGTTGAATGTGCGCGTCCATGTGATTGAACCCGCACGTAGCAACGGCATGCCCAAATGGGAGCAGGCGCTACGTGTGGACCACTATTTGTCTGTTGAGGTGCAGGTAGGTGGTGCTCGCCGTGCTGCGCGCATGGCCACCAAATCCTGGCGGGATACGGAAGTCCTCCGTTTTATTCGTGCCAAGGAGGAAGGGGGGCTATGGACAGCCAACCATTCGGTCATGGTGGATCAGGAATTCTGGCAGTGTGTGAATGACCCAGCGCAGGTCGGGCCGCTTGCCGAGCATGCAAGAGCAGTGTTTGCAGAAGCAACCCGCTGTGCATGGATTAATGGTGAGCCCGGTTTTATTAACGGCGATAAACTGGAAGATAACCGCACGGGCAGTGCCCGCCGTAAGCCCGTGCATGCGGATGGCAGGGATTTCCGTTCGTCGCGTTATCAGGCAACGCATGCTGCGGCATTACTGGCAGAGCTGGCGGGTTGCGCGGCTGAGGCACATTTCCCGGTTACGACCAACCCGTGTGGTGAAATTACGCTTCATGTAACGGGTGGCTACTGCGTTATTGGAGATTTTGCGCCGCTGCTGGCATGCCCTGTGCCTCTGGAGGACGTCACCCCGGGCGATCTGCCGCTTGAATTGGCACAGGCGTGGGATGCGCGAGTAAGGGATTCCGTGCGGCTGGGCGTTCGTTTTCTGCTGCGGGCAAACCGGATGGATGCCTTGTATGCGCAGGAAGTAGCCCGCACAAACCGCATAGGCATTGGTCCCACCGGGCTGCATGAATGGGCATGGCTACGGTTCGGCCTCGGCTTTAAAGACATGCTGGACGAAAAACGGGCAGCGTCTTTCTGGAAGGCGGTGCACCAGCTTTCCTGCATCGCCAAAGCTGAGGCAAACGCCTATGCGCAGGATATGGGCGCAGAACGCCCGGTTACAGTGACCACAGTCAAACCCGCAGGCACAACCTCCAAGCTGTTCGGTCTGACCGAAGGGGCACACTTGCCAGCCAGACGGCAGTATTTGCGCTGGGTACAGTTTAAAGGCGTACGGCGTGAAGATGGTGTGTGGGAAAACGGTACGGACCCGCTTTTGTCAACCTACGAGGCAAAAGGCTACCCTGTTCGGTCGTTACGGAGTTTTCCCGGTATGAGCATTGTCGGATTTCCAACAGTGCCTCTTATCCAGCGGCTGGGTATGGGCGAAAGAGTCCTGACTGCGCCGGAGGCCACACCGGAGGAGCAGTTTCGCTGGCTGGAACTTTTGGAAAAATACTGGATTGGTGCAGAGCAGGGGAATCAGGTTTCCTACACGCTCAAAATTTATACGGACCGCCATGATCTGGAAAATTTCCGCGCCATGGTCGCCAAATACCAGCCGGGGGTCAGGTGCTGCGCCGTGCTGCCAAGCCGTGCGGATTCAGACCTTGGCTACGAATATCTGCCGGAAGAGGAAGTTTCCGCAGGCCGATTTGCAGCCATTACCGCAGGAATTGCGGATGAAAAGGTGCGCGAGGTTGTAGACTGGGCCCATCTGCAATGCGCCAGTGGCGTATGCCCGGTCTGACCTGATAAAGCTACCACATACACACCATGCTTCCATAACGCATGGTGTGTATGTGGGGTGTCCTGCGTGGCGGGTTTACGCGTTACCCGCCCGGCGGAAGCGGATAATGCTGCGCGACAGCCGCCCAGCCGCCCAGTTAGGCATTTTACGCCATGGGGTGACAACATCCGCATATTCACCATTAAGGGTGACTGTTCTGCGCTGTTCGGTGCCAACCCATTCTGGTGCCCATGCGGTCTGCACGCTGGTAATCCACTGGTCACCTTCAACACGGTAGCGCCCGATATAGGCCACCAGTGTTTTCATCAGCTGGGAGCGGTCGGCATCTGTTGTTGCGGCAAGGCGGTTGCTGCCTTCCAGATTAAAAGCGACCCAGCCATCGGGGGTAAAGACAACACGGCCACGGGGTGCTGGCCCCATTGCGTTGATGAAGTTGCCGGTTTCTTTCTCTTCCACCTTGTAGGACACGAGTTCCCATGTGCCGATAAGGTTCTGCCGCAGGGTGTCTTCATGCGATGGGGCAGGAGCGTTATAATCTTCCTTGATCCGCTCGACGGTCGCTTGCATTGGCATTGTCTTATTCCGTTGCTATTTCGTATCGTCTGTCTGTTTTTTGACAGATGGGCAAAGGATGTTTTGCGCTTTACCTTGATGTTCTGAAGCGAATATGCCCCTCCTTTCACATCTTCGGTAGTGACAATTAAGGAAAAATAATATTACGCTAAACGCAAAACTGGGCGACCAGAGTGCGTTACCAAAGGAGCAGGCACCATGTCTTATGACGAAACCGGAGATCTACGTTTTTTCATAAGTCTGGTGGATGCAGGCAGTCTTTCCGCTGGAGCGCGCAGTCTGGGCACATCTCCGGCCGCGGTATCCCGCCGTCTGGCACGTCTGGAAATGCGGCTGGGCAGTACGCTGGTTATCCGGAATACGCGCCATTTTGGCCTGAGCGAGACGGGGCGTTTATACTACGAACGCGCCCTGACCATTGTGGCTGATATTGACCAGTTGGAGGAAGAAATATCGTCCAGTACCAACGCGCCGCGTGGCACGTTGAGTATTGGCGCTCCGGTAGAACTGGGCCGCAGACAGATTGCACCGTTTATTGAAGCCTTTAGCGCCAAGCACCCACGCCTGATGATCAATCTGGCCCTTGCGCCAGAAGGGAATTATGACTTTAACGATTATCTGGACGTTGTGCTCCGCCTTGGTCTGCCAGAAACACCGGGGGCGGTAGTGACCCGTCTGGCCTCCACAATGCGGGTATTATGTGCATCCCCCGCCTATATTGCACGCCATTCCATGCCAACCCATCCACGTGATATTCCCAAGCATGATTGTTTATGCCTGCGCAAAAACAAAACCATGGCGTTGCTGAATAAATGGGTTATCGGGAACGAGACAGAAACAGACGTGGTTATGGTGGAACCCCGCCTTTCCACCACCAACGCCGAGATCATTCATGACTGGGCGCTCTCAGGGCAGGGGATTGCCTACAAATTGCTCTGCGACGTTTATCAGGACCTTGAAGAAGGCAAGCTGGTGCGTATTCTGCCGGACTTGCAGGGCGAAAAAATTGACCTCTATGCAGTCCTGCCCACACGGCAGCATACGCGGGCCAGCGTTAAGGCTTTTTTGAGCGATCTGCGGCCTTATATCCGCACGGCAGGTTTTTTGTAAAACTGCTGATTATTGCGTGTAAGCCCCCAGAACCTGCCGTGAAACACGGAACAGGGTCTCACGCAGCCAGCGATGTACGGGGTCTGTATCCCGCCGTGGGTGCCATGCCTGAAAAGCATCAATACTGGGCAGGGATAACGGGAACTCGAATGTTGCCAGCCCCAGTGCCTTAAGCGAGATATGCTCCACAACAATACCTGGTAGGGGCAGAATAAGGTCAGAGCCCTTCATGCTCTCCACCATGCAATGGTAGTTAGGTACCACCATGGCTATGCGCCGGGTCAGCCCGAACTGGTTGCGCAAAATCCAGTCTATAGGGCCTTGCGCACGACCACGGCGGGACACGCTGATGTAATCATACAGCACCATGCTCTGGGGGGTAACGGGGGTTGCCAGAATGGGGTGGTCCTTGCGCACAACGCCGCGCATATGGTCGCGGAACAGGGTCTGGCGCCTGATTTCGGGCTTCATGACATCCGTTGCGCCAATATAAAGGTCAACGCGACCATGGCGGAGCGGGTCGGATGCGGGGTCATCAATCTCTGGTGCCCAGATCAGTTCGCAGCGTGGGCACTCCTTTTTCAGGGCCTGCAGAAGTGGCAGGGCAAGGGATGCCACAACCAGATCATTCGCGCGGATGGTAAAGGTAGGTGCCATGTTGGCCAGATTGGCCAGTGCGCGTGTTTCTATCAGGCTGTCGGCCGCGCGAACAAGCTCCTGCACCCTGTCCAGAATACCAGCAGCAAAAGCGGAAGCACTCATGCTACGGCCAGACTGGACCAGAATGGGGTCTGCAAAAGCGATGCGTAACTTGGCCAGGTGGCGGCTCATGGCGGGTTCGCTCACCTCCAGCCGCCTTGCCGCGAGCGAGACGCTTTCCTCCTCGATAAGAACCTGTAGGAAGCGCAGCAGATCTAGGTCATAGCCTCTCATGGTTGCAAAAATAGACGTTATCTGGCGCAGGCACCACCATTTATCGTTCCAGAAAGTGGAATCGTTAGTTGCCGTGAATGGGGGTTGTTTGTGGCCCGCCGATCGGGAACATGCGGGGCATGACAAATGCCGCTTTTGCACCGGCGGCTGGTGCGCCTGTTATCCATGCGTCACCACCGCAGTTTTCCTATATTCCGCCATTTGGCCTGCGCACCGTTGTTGGGTGTCTGGGCATGCTGCTTGCCGTGCATGTTGCAGGTTTTAATGAGCATGTGACCGAAATCGGACTGTCCGACATTCGTGGGGCCATGCACATTGGCCATGATGAAGGCACGTGGGTCATTGCCATTTACGAGGCGTTCAACATCGCGGCCATGGCGTTTACGCCCTGGTTCTACATGACGTTCTCGATCTACCGGTTTTCCATTTTCATGACTGCGGTTCTGGCACTCCTGTCCATTCCCGCCCCTTTTATGCCGGATGTCACATCGCTTTGCATTCTCCGGGCGTTTCAGGGGTTATCCGCTGGCTGCCTGCCACCGGTGCTCATGACCGTGATGCTGAAGTACCTGCCACCCCAGATCCGTGTATTTGGCATTGGGGGCTACGCCATGAGTGCCACTTTTGGCCCCAATCTAGGCCTGCCGCTGGAGGCCTTCTGGTTTGAGCACGTAGGCTGGCACTGGTTATACTGGGAGATCATACCCACAGCAGCGCTTGCCATTGCCATGATGGCTTATGGCTTGCCACGGGATCCAATGCATTTTGAACGGTTTGAGAAGTTCAACTGGCTGGGTATTCTGGTCGGGCTGCCTGCCATATGCTCTCTGGTCATTGTGCTGTATCAGGGGGACAGGCTGGACTGGTTCCGCTCCCCTATCATCACCAATCTTACATTCTGGGGCGTGGCGGCATTTATTGTCTTTGTGATCAACGAGGCTTTTCACCCCAGCCCGTATTTTAGAATTCAGTACTGGCGCTCACGCAATATTCAGGCATCCCTGCTGTCGCTGGTTGGTATTCTGGCCATCTGTTCCATTATGGCGGAAATCCCGGCTACTTACCTGCAATCCGTGCGGGGGTACAGACCCATACAAACGGCACCGGTATCTCTGGTTGTGGCTCTGCCTCAACTGGTCATGCTGCCGCTGATCGCCTGGGTCTGTAATAACCGCAAGGTGGATTGCCGCTTTGTGCTGGCAGGCGGCATGCTGTGCCTTGCTGGTTCCGCCTGGTTGGGCACATGGCTGACGGTCGACTGGGTGCGGGATAATTTTTACCTGCTCCAGATACTTCAGGTATTTGGCCAGCCCATGACCGTTATTCCCACCCTTATGCTGGCAACAATGGCCATGGGGCCAGCCGATGGGCCATTTATTTCCGGCATGGTGAACATGCTCAAAGGGTTGGCCAATGCGGTCGCATTTGCCCTTTTTTCCGCCACTACCCGCAGGCGGGAGCAATACCATTCCACCATGCTGCTAGACCATCACGGCACGCACCAACTGGCGTTGCAGGGTATGGGTAATCCAATTGAGCAGCAACTAAGCGGCACATCGGCTGATGGTGCGCATGTGGCCTGGAACGGGTTGCAGGTTTTCCACACCTTTGTGCACGAACAGTCGCTCGTTCTGGCTTTGACCGACCTGTATTATGCGCTGATCTGGGTCTGCCTTGCGTATGCCGCCATGAATCTTGTTCTACCGCACCGCGTGTATCCACCGCGTGCACCTTCCCCCAACACTCCTGCCCGTTAAACCGGAATAACAGACCATGATTTACAAAAAACCTCTGCTTTATGCCGGATGCGCTGCCGGTGTGCTTGCCCTTGCCGCATGGGGGGGCGCGCGTCTGGTTAATGGGGATGGCGTTAACCAGTACACAAATGATGCGTATGTTACGGCTGATTTTACAACCGTAGCCCCCAAGGTTGCGGGCCGCATAGACCGCGTTATTGCTCAGGACAACGAGCGTGTGCACGCAGGTGAGGAACTTGCGCATATAGAGGATGATGATTACCGCGCAGCTCTGGACGTTGCCAAAGGCAATGTGCTGGCCGCTGAAGGCGATGTTGCAAACCTGAGCGCGGAACTGACCCGGCAGGATGCTCTTATAGCACAGGCCCGCGCGGCTGTTCTGGCAGATCAGGCCGAGCTGATATTCGCGCGCCAGAACACCACACGCTATCGCAACCTTTCATCCGGTGGGGCCGGCACCATTGAACAGAAGCAGTCTTCTGAGGCGCATGAAAAAGAAGCACTGGCCGCCATAACCCGTGATCAGGCCGGGGTGGATGCGGCTATCCGCCAGATTGCCGTGCTTCAAGCGCAGCTTGAACACGCCAAGGGTGTTCTGTTGCATGCGCAAGGCGCTGCCAAGCAGGCTGAACTTGATCTGTCCTACTGCTCCATTCCCGCACCAGTGGATGGTGTAGTGGGGGAGAGAGGTGTTCGGGTTGGGGCTTATGTGCATCCGGGCACGGGCATTCTGGCGGTGGTGCCTACACAGGCCGCTTATGTGCTTGCCAATTTTCAGGAAACACAGCTCACCAGTGTTCAGGCGGGCCAGCAGGCAACAGTCTGGGTGGATACGTTCCCCGGTCAGCCACTTAAGGCCCATGTGGATTCACTGGCCCCCGCCACTGGCGTCGCTTTTGCTCCCATTCAGCCAGATAACGCCACGGGTAACTTTACCAAGGTTGTCCAGCGTATTCCGGTCAAGCTGACGTTTGACCCCGGCCAGCCCATGGCGGCCAAGGTCCGGGTTGGTATGTCTGTGGAAGTGAATATTGATACGGCTTCCAAACCCGAAGGGGCGCATGCGCATGATGCACGCTATATCTGGCAGTAATGGCATGAAGTATCTGTTGCTGGCTGGTTTTTCAGCCCTCGCTCTTACTGGCTGTACTGTGGGGCCGGATTACCACAAGCCCAAGGTCAGCGCGCCAGTCACGTGGCGGTCAACGCAGCCCCCAGCACAAAGCCGGATCAGCACGGCATCGACCGACCCGGCCTGGTGGACCCTTTTTAAAGATCCTGCCCTGTCACAGTTGGAGCAGGACGTTGCAGCGTCCAATCTGGACCTGCAGGCGGCCAGCCTGCGGTTGATGCAAAGCCGGGCGGAGCGGCGTATTGCCAGTGCTGCCCAGCTCCCCCACATGGAGGCCAATGCCTCCTACGCGCGGGAGCGGGCGAGCAGCAACGGTATTCTGGGGCTAATGGGCAATATGGAGCAGGCCGGGGCTGGGAGTATTGCCAATGGCACTCAGGGTTTTGGCCCCGCAGCACTACCGGGGAATGTGGGCAACCCTTCTTTTAACCTTCCACAATACGGGATGAATGCCTCCTGGGAGGTAGATCTATGGGGGCATGTGCGCCGGCAGGTGGAGGCGGCAACTGCTGCCGTGCATGCTACGGAAGAGCTCCGGCGTGATATACTCGTCTCCCTTATGGCTGAAACAGCCCAGACCTACATAGACCTGCGCGCCACACAGGCGCAGATCGGTATTCTGGACCACAACATTGCCATTGCCCGCCATAGTGTACAGCTGACCACCATGCGGCTGGAGCAGGGGGCAGCAACCCGGCTGGATGTGGCACAGGCTACGGGGCAGTTACACATGTTTGAATCCCGTGCAGCCCCGCTGCAGGCGCAGGCCACACATTTATTGAATAGTCTGAGCTTTCTGGTCGCGCGTGAACCCGGTGCCCTTGATGCCACATTGGGTAAGCCAGCGGCGGTGCCGCCAGTGCCTGATTCTGTGCCCGTAGGCCTGCCTTCGGAACTGGCGCAGCGGCGGCCGGATATCCGGATGGCATCAGACCGGCTGCACGCAGCTACGGCCAGTATTGGCGTGGCTGTGGCCGATTTTTTCCCGCGGATTACTCTTTCTGGCAGTCTGGACGTGCAGGCCCTCCAGTTTAGTGGGCTTGGGTCATGGGCGTCCCGCCAGTATGGGTTTGGCCCAACTGCCACACTGCCTATTTTTGAAGGCGGGCGGCTGACCGGGCAACTCCACCTGCGCAAGGCGCAGCAGCAGGAGGCCTCCGTTTTATTCCAGCGCACAGTGCTTAAGGCCTGGCAGGAGATTGACGATGCCATGGCCAACTTTACTGCTGCCCAGAAAAGGCGGGATGAACTGGCACAGGCCGTGCAACAGAACGAAATAGCCCTGAATGTTGCCCAGGCGCAGTATGTGCAGGGTGCCTCTGATTTTTTGAATGTGCTGAGCGCACAGAACGCCCTGCTGGCATCGCAAAGCGCGCTGGTTGAAGCCACCGCCCATGTGGCGGGGTCGGTTACACAGCTTTACCGTGCCATTGGAGGGGGCTGGGAAACACTGTACCCTGACGCCCAAGAAACCCCCAAACATGTGTGAGAACACGCCATGATAACCATCCGTCGGGCGGATAGTCTGGGTCTGGCCCATTCCGATACACTCACCCTGCGCTGCCATTTTGCTTTTGCGGATTATCTGGCACCACAGAACGAGCATGAGGGCAGGCTCAGGGCAATCAACCTTGGTACAATTCCGCCGCAAGGTCGCTACCATCTGGGCCCAGAAGCCAATGTAGATATTGTAACATGGCTGTGCTCGGGGGCATTGCAAACCAGTGCTGAAGGGTTCCCTACAGAAACCATACAGTCAGGCGGTCTGCATCTGCTTGGCACCGGGGCGGGGGTGCCAGGCATGGCGTGGCAGGCTGGGGCGGATGGGGCTTCCTTCATCCAGTTCTGGCTTCTGGCCGACACGGAAGGTGGTAGTCCCACGCAGGAGGCGCGGCCGGCTTTTCCAAGGCTGGAAGATGGTGGTTTTAGAATAATTGCGTCAGGCTTCCCTGAAGATGACCCGGAAATGGCGGAGGTAATAGACGACGGCTCGCCTGTAACGCTGAGTGCACGCAGCAGATTATTGCATGCTGACATTCCGGCAGGGGAGGGGGCTGCTTACCAGACCACACAGGGCCGGGACCTGCATGTGCTGGTGGTTCGTGGTGCCATTACCCTGTGCGGTGCGGCTTTGGCAGCGGGGGATGGTGCAATGCTGAGCCAGACTGAACGTGTGGTTGTTATGGCGACACAGGAAGCCGTTGTGCTTTTAACCGATATTGCAGCCTGAATGTGGCGCACAAACCAGTATTCAGCCTGTATAAATGAGCGGGCTGCACATTTTGGGGCCGTCCATGTAGTGCAGATGTCTTGGCAAGGCACGGGCACTGCCCGAAAGGGCTGTTTCTTCCAGGTCAAGGTCATGGGTTAAAAGGCGTTCTATTTCGTCACTCACCTGTCCTTCCTGCCGCATACGCGCCAGAGCCTTGCGCTCTGTGCGGAGCAGATGGAGGCGCAGGGCGGCTTCAAACCGTCGCCTTGCCAAAGCCGTATCCCGGTGCAGGGCATCAGGGCTCTGGTATTCCTCGGCCTTGAGCTTGTCATCGGGGGCATCTTCCAAAAGCCGTAGCCGGAAGCGGTATTCGGCTATCAAGGCTGCGGTTACTTCTGCGCGTTGCTGTGCAGTATTTTCATCCAGCTGCTTGGTAACAAGGGCGGACTGGCGCTCCATTTCCGCAATGGCTTCTAGTGCGAGCAGGCGCCGGGCTTCATCTGCCTCGCGGTTAACCGGGTCTCCGCCATCATGGCGAAGGGAGCGGCTTAGCGGGGGTAATACAAGTGCCGCGATCAGGAGAGATGTCATAATCACACCGGCGGCAAAAGTTACCAGCAGGTCCCGCATGGGGAATGCAGGCAGGCCATTTTCCGCAATAGGGAGGGAGAGGATACCCGCCAGTGTTACCGCTCCGCGCACACCGCCTATGGTCATGGCCGCTGTTTCCGTAACCGAAACTCTGCCAGTTTTATGTCCCCGTAATTTTGCAATCAGGTAGCGCGTGCTGCTGATTAAAAATACCCAGACCAGACGGAGCAGAAGCAGCATGCTGGTCAGCAGGACAATGGTGCCAATCAAAGACCAAGTACTGTCTCCCGCCTGATTGGCAGTGCTAATTCCCTGTGCTGCAATATCTGGCAATTGCAGCCCAAGCAGCAGAAAGACCAGACCATTAAAAACAAAGGTAATCATCTCCCATACCGCACTGCCGCGCAGGCGGGTGGCAGTCTGGGCTGAGCCGAATACCCTGCTCTGGTTAAGGCTTAACCCGGCACTGACTGCCGCAAGTATGCCCGATGCTTCCAGATGTTCCGCCAGCAGGTAAGCTGCAAAAGGCAGCAGGGTCATGAGTGTGATCTGTGTGGTGGGTTCGTCAAAACCATGGCGGGACAGAATGCGATTGATAAAATTAAAGCCAAATGTCAGCGCCATGCCAATTAAAATGCCGCCTACCGCTACCAGCACAAACCCCAAAGACGCATGCATGACGGAAAAAGTGCCAGTCAGACTGGCAGCCACGGCAAACTTGAAGCAGACAAGGCCGGAGGCATCATTCAGCAGGGCCTCCCCTTGCAGAATATGCAGGAACCGTCTGGGCACGCGCTCTTCATCAATCATACCGCCCACGGCTACGGCATCGGTGGGGGAGAGAATGGCAGCGAGTGCAAAAGCCGCGGCAAGGGGGACCATAGGAAGCAGCCAATGAATAAAATACCCGCCAATAATGGTGCTAAAAATAACCAGCCCGACCGCCAGAAGGAGGATCGGCCAGCGCAATTCACGAAAATTGTGCAACGGCATAAGGTATGCGTCTGAAAAAAGCAGAGGGGGGATAAAAAGCAGTAAAAAGGTTTCAGGCTCAAAATCGATGTGAAAGCCCAGAAGTGATGCCACAATACCACAGGCTATTAATAAAAGAGGGAGTGGCAGGCGTAACAGCCGGGCAGCAGGCCCTGCTACTGCCGTTATCAGCAAAAGTAGAAGCACTACAGATGTCATATGCATTAGTGTAATCCGACCTGCCTGATATTATTTTATGAACGATATTCTTGATAAAAATGCCGCCTGTTTATAAAGCCTGAACCATCACAGGGTTGCGCGGGAATGGTCAGAAAAACACCCAATGGCAGGTTGCAGGCCGGTGGTATTGCAACCTGTATTTTGGCCTCTGGCACCTGTGGAATTTTCAAATTTTCGTCACCCACCTAACTGGCTGCAAACCCAATTTTTGCCCGGTATTCTAGGCTCGTTATGGGAACCTGCCGCAGTAGCGTGCGTTTTTGTCAGGATTTTCATGGTCGCGCAGGCTGAGCCATGCCCGAGTGTAGATGTGGGAATGTTTTGCATCCTCAATCGGGCGTGGTGGATTGTTACGCGATGTTCTAAGGTTTTAGGGTAGGCACGGATTAAACTCCCGTGATCAGTATTTTACGATGCAACAAGGGGCCTAGCCCCTCGTTTTTTAACTGAAAGGGCATGCGCCATGGTTCATTCAAAGCATTTGGTTCTTCTGGCCTGCACAATGGCTCTGTTGCCATCTCTGGCCCGTGCGGCAGATACTGCCTCCGGCGCTCTGGTGGGCACGGATGGCGCAGCGCACGGTAATGTTGCCATTACCGATGCCCCCAAAGGGGTTATATTGCGGGTAGAAGCAAAAGGGCTCACACCGGGCTGGCACGGCATGCACTTCCACGACAAGGGCGTGTGCGAAGGGCCTAAATTTACAACGGCCGGGCCCCATGTGCATGCAACGACGCCTGTTGTGCATGGTCTGCTTAACCCCACCGCGAACGATGCAGGTGATCTGCCTAACGTGTTTGTCGGGGCTGACGGCACAGCTACGGTAGAGGTATTCTCTCCTCTGGTCGCACTTAAAGCTGGCAAGGATAAGCCTGCCCTGCTGGATGCGGATGGTTCGTCACTGGTCATCCATGCCCACCCTGATGATTACCAGAGCCAGCCAATTGGTGGGGCAGGGGACCGGGTAGCCTGCGCGGTTATCAAATAAACCAAGGCGCTCTGGCATAACCCGGGCTTCTATCCTGTGCGCCATTCCACAAGGCCTGTGGGGTGGCGCACACGGCGCTTTAGAGTGCACGCGTATCTCCGCTCTTATGTATAAGGCGGGAAAAACCGGATTATGTGCATATATCCTGCTGAAGCCGGTTGTCTGATACCAGAGCGTGCGGCATGAGGGGGCTTATGAAAGTTCATCCTCAGTTTGCAGCAGGTCATCGTAATGTCTGAACATACCCCTATTGGTCTCGGTCATGAGGCAACCATCACAACCGCACTGACCCATTCGGGCAACTTCCATGTTGATGAAACACTTGGGTATGTTGTGCTCCATTATGCGCTGGCTCCAATGGGTGACCTGCGCGCCCGTATTCTGGGCGAAGGCCCCGAGGACTGCCTGAAGTTCTTCCGCTCGCGTGACCCGGAGCGTATTCAGGCGGCAGATATCGTGTTCGATGTGGGGGGGATTTATGACCCGCCCAAAGGCCGTTACGACCACCACATGAAAGACAAACCCCTGCGTGAAGATGGCACTCCATACAGTGCCGCCGGATTGCTGTGGAAAGATTACGGTAAGGCGGCTGTGCGTAATCTGGTGCGCACCACTGTTGACGATGCCACAATTACGGCTATCTGGCAGAGTATTGATAAATCACTGGTCGTGCCGATTGATCAGGATGATAACGGCGTAGCCAAGATGGGCAAGCTGTCACTGGCGGATATTGTTTCGGCCTGCAGCCCACCATGGGACACGGCGGAGCTCCACGGCCCGGAAGAAGCCAAACGGCGGGAAACCCTAGGCTTTGCTAATGCGGCAACCGCAGTGGCCTCCCATCTGGTCAACACGGTCGATCGTGTGCGTGCCAGCCTGAAAGCAACGGACCGTGTTCTGTCCGCTTATAAAAATGCACAGGACAAGCGTATTTTGCTGATGGAAACGGGCATGCCAACCGAAAAGGTTATTTTTGAGCATGATCTCCCCGTTATTTACGTGGTTTCTCCCACAGGTAGTGGGCAATGGAATGTTAAAGCTGTGCCCCCCGAACGCGGGGCCTTTGGCCAGCGGATATCCCTGCCAGAAGCATGGGGCGGCCTGAACGGGCAGGATCTTGCCGCAGTCTGCGGTGTTGCCGATGCGGTATTTGCGCACCCTGCGCGCTTTATTTGTGGTGCGGCAAGCCGGGAAGGGGCACTAGCCATGGCGCAGCAGGCCTTGAAGATTGATGCAGAGCTCAAGCCGCAGCAAAGCTAAACATCGGACCAAACAACTGCCTCCCGCTTTATGCATGGTGCGTTTGTATTTGAACGCACCACGCACAGTTCTGTTGGCGGGGAGAGGAGCCATGCATGGTTTTTATGACACGTAATAAATACTATGCCGGGCCTGTAACTGACCATTTTGATGGAACCCGTTTTTTTAATCCCGGGCAAGCTTCCACAGCCCGTTCCTTGCGCGATCTGTGGCGTTGGAGGCGCACATCACATCGCGCGCCATGGCCGGATTCTGTTCCCATAACAACAGCTATACCAGAAAAGAGCGTGGATGCCCTGCGCATTACCATGGTGGGCCACGCTACAGTGCTTATTCAGGCAGCGGGACTCAATATTCTGACCGATCCGGTATGGTCAGAGCGGGCCAGCCCATTGCGCTGGGCTGGCCCCAAACGGGTTAATGCACCGGGTGTAGCGTTTGAAAACCTGCCACCGATTGACGCATTGCTCATCAGCCATAATCATTATGATCACCTTGACCTGGTTACACTCAGGCGGTTGCAGGCCGAGCATAACCCTTTGATGATCATGCCATTAGGGAATGATCGCATTGTTAAAAAAGCTATTCCACAAGCCCGTATTCTTACAGGGGACTGGTATGACCAACACGTTATTACCCCGGCACTGAGTGTAACGCTAACACCCGCATACCATTGGTCTGCACGAGGTATTTTTGACCGGCGAATGGCGCTATGGGCCGGGTTCTGGCTGAATATCGGAGGCCAAAAACTATGGTTTGCCGGAGATACAGCCTATGGCGATGGAACATTGTTCCGTGCTTTACGCACCCGGTATGGTGCGCCGGATGTGGCTATTATTCCAATTGGTGCTTACGAACCAAGATGGTTTATGGCAGGGCAGCACGTTAATCCACATGAAGCGGTGTGTATTTACAAGGATACGCAGGCAAAGCAGGCCATAGGGATTCATTGGGGCACTTTTCAGCTTACGGATGAAGGTATCCGCGCACCGGAAAAAGCTCTGCAAGCTGCTCTTTTGGCAGGAAATTGCAACGTAGAGCGGTTTAGGGCCGCAAGCCCCGGGCAGGTCTATCAGTTTGGTGGCGGCCAAGAAAGCGACTCATAAAATAACAACAATTATCGTGATATAAAAAAACAACTATTTTTAAAATTATATAATTGACTGCCGTGGAAATATGGGTGATACATAATCACACGTTAAGCGCGTGGCACATGAGGAGCGCATAGAAGATGCAAAACCTGTGGGGTCGAATGTGTCGGCTGGGCCGATGTTACGACGTTAAAATATCTAACGCCTGACCTGTGGGTTTTATTACCTTCCGGGTCAGTTATTACCTGGAGGGGAAAAATCATGTTTGAATCGCGTATTATTGAAATTAACGGCACTTTTGTTGGTGCCATTATTCTTGAAGAAGATCGCCGGACCCGCCGTTTTTATGCGGCGCATGAAAGCGTGCAGAGCTTGCATAACAAGCGCTACCCGGACGGGCAGGATTTGCGGACATCCGTTATTCGCAAATTCAAAACCACTTTTGCACAACATAACCTGAGCGCGGTTTAACCGCGCCAGCAGGGGCTTGCAATCGTTTGGCATGATGCCTCTGGCATCACACAGTTTTCGTAATTCATATTGGTTGTGTTGAACATTATCTGCAAAATGTAGGTAGTGGGGCGTTTGTTGTGTTTTGAATGGTTCGGGGTCAAAACATAATCATCTTTGTTTTATGGTATTACACCATATTAAAATAAAAATTTTTAAGTTTGGGGGAACTTATGGCGGTGTCTGTTCGGGCGAGTGTTCTGTTAACAACAACAGTTTCAAGCCTTTTTTTTCCATATGTGACGATGGCAGCCACATCGGATGCAGAAAATGCAGCATTACGGCGCGAGATCGCTGCAATGCACCGGGAAATGATGGGGGAAATCCACCGCCTGCAGGCACGGGTGGACAAGTATGAGCATACTTCCAATCTGCAAAGCCGCAAAATTGGTCATGCTCCTCGCACGTTAACGGCTGCTGGGCCGGATGATGTGCAGCCTCAATTCCGTGAAGACCCGGTTGTTCCGCCCGCCAACCATGGCCCGCGCAGCCCCAATGACAGCCGCATTGCCCTGCCGGAAGGGCCGGTACAGTCCTGGAGTTCATTCAAGGCGGCTTCCGCCAAGGATGAAAGCGTGGATATTGGCGGCATTAAAATCGGTTTCCCCAAAGGCCGCCCAACCATTGCGTCGGATGATAAGGCTTACGCATTTTCCATTGGCCTTCTGGCGCAGGAAGACTTTGGTGGCTTTATGGGGGTTGGTCAGCGCGGAAAGGAAAGTGCCGGCAACTTCAACAAGTTTACCGAGAATGCACGGCGTCTGCGCATTTACATGTCCTGGCGCTACAAGGACTGGGTAGTAAACGTAACGCCAGACTTTGGTGCCAATAACAGTGACGGCACCGTTAGCCTGTTTGAAGCCAACCTGAACTATACCGGCCTGCACAACACAACTCTGACCGTCGGATATTTTCAGCCGCGCATGGAAGAAGACAGCGCAGAGCGTTCAGGGGCATTTGAGTTTTTGGAACGCCCGACCATTGTTGATCTGGTTCGTAACATTGCTGGTGGTGTGGCCCGCTTTAGCATTGGTGGTGAGCATTACGAAAAACGCTGGCTTGTTGCCGGGTATTTTACAGGGCAGAAATATGGTGATCGCACAACTGATAAAACCATAACAGACAGCCAGACCGGGGCTGTGTTCCGTGCCGCAGGCCGTCCTTATGTTTCCAAGGATATTGATGTGCATGTCGGCGTTGGGGCAACGGCTGCATTTAAAGTGAACCAGTCCAGCACGGGAAGAACCACAACATTTAAGGACAATGTTGAAGTTCCTCTGGGCGAAACACAATTGCTGACATCCGGCGCGTTAACAAATATTTCCCAGATCTGGGCAGCGGGGCCGCAGTTTGGTTTCCGTTACAAAAAATTCCTGCTCAAGGGTGAGTATTATCATGTTGGGGTGCAGCACGATAACGTAGCCGCCAGCATAAACCCGCCTGCCATTGGCTTTGATGGCTGGTATGTTGCTGCAAACTATACTCTGTTTGGACATGGTCGTGGCTATAATGAAAAAATTGCCGCGTTTACAACCCCGGGTGTTGAATATGACTTTGACCCCGCAAAAGGGCACTGGGGCGCACTGGAAGTTAGCGGGCGCTGGAGTGTGACCGACCTGCGGACGTCTGGCACCACTAAAATGACAGGAACAGTTATTAATACCGCAGGGGAAACAGGCAATAAACAGACTGTATGGCAAGGTGGGCTGAACTGGTACCCCAACCAGCACATCAAGGTCATGCTGGATTACACGCACTTTAGTGTTTCCAGCTACAATGGTGCAAAATCAACGGATGCCAATTTCTTTGGGCGCAGTGGCAACGCTGTTGTTGGCCGCGTGCAGGCAGCATTCTGATCTGACATTATGATTAAGGAACAGGCTTATGAAACAGGAAAACTTTTTTAACGTTCGCCGTGCCGTTCTCAAAGTAACGGCGGTATTGGGTGTTTCTTTTCTGGCAGGTTTGCAGGCGACCGCAAGCTATGCGGAATCATACCACCTGCTGAATGTTTCCTACGATCCAACGCGTGAGCTTTATGCCGATGTGAATAAAGCTTTTTCTGCCCAGTGGCATAAAAACCACCCGGAAGACACAGTCAGTGTCAAATCGGCGCATGGCGGCTCCGGGGCACAGGCACGCTCCGTGCTGGAAGGCGCGCCGGCAGATGTGGTAACACTTGGCTTGGCCTATGACATTGATCTACTGGCACAGCACGGCCTGATTGCAGCTGACTGGCAAAGCAGGCTGCCGCACAATGCGACCCCTTACACCAGCACCATTGTGTTTCTGGTCCGCAAAGGTAACCCCAAAAACATTCATGACTGGCCGGATCTGATCCGGGATGGCGTGCAGGTTATTACGCCTAACCCCAAAACATCTGGTGGTGCACGCTGGAACTATCTGGCCGCATGGGGTTGGGCGTTGCACCAGAAGGACGGCACCCCGGAAACAGCCAAGGCTTACCTGAAAAACCTGTTCAAACACGTGCCCGTGCTTGATACAGGTGCACGCGGTGCCACAAACAGCTTTGTGCAGCGTAATCTGGGCGATGTCCTGCTTGCATGGGAAGACGAGGCACTGCTGGCCACGCGTGATATTGGGCCTGATCAGTTTGAGATTGTTGTGCCGTCGCAGACCATTCTTGCGGAACCGCCTGCATCTCTGGTTGATAAAAACGTCAAGGCGCATGGAACGGAAGCTGTTGCCAAAGCGTATCTGGACTTCCTGTTTACGCCTGAAGGGCAGAAAATTGGTGCCAAACACTATTTCCGCCCTGTTGACCCGGCCATTCTGGAAGAAAACAAGGCACTCTTCCCCAAAGTGGATACGTTTGATGTGAAGAGCCTTGGTGGCTGGACTAAGCTGCAGAAAGAACATTTTTCTGACGGCGGCGTGTTTGACAGCCTTTATAAGTAAAGTAGAAAAACGCGTTGCACATGAATGTGCAACGCGTTTTTTAATAACTAGACAGAATCAATTACAGTAAATGCAAAAGATGTTGGTGTGCCAATTGGCACAAAGTGCCATGTAAAATCGAGCACGCCGGTTTCTGTATTGACGCGCAGGGATGTAATACAATCGCTCCGCTGATTGGCAACGAACACAAACTTCCCAGACGGATCAAAACTTAAAGCCCGCCCGTAATCAGCGTGTACCCAAACCTCATCAAACAGGGTGATAGAGCCATCTTCATGCACTCTAAAGCAGGCAATGGCATTACCTAACCTGTTGGTAACGTAGAGAAATTTCCCCGTTGGATGCAAAATGATTTCAGCGGCAAGGGTGCTTCCCCTAAATTGCGCAGTTACCGTGGAGGCTGTCTGCTTGACCTGCATGGCACCTGTCTGGGTATCATAATCGGCAACAACTACGCGGGAATCCTGTTCCCCCAGAATATAGATAACCTTCCCGTCATGGCTGAAGCAGAAATGACGAGGCGCCGAACCCGGCTCCATGCTCAACCATGGTTTTTCTGCCGGTTTTAGGGTGCCGCTTTCCATATCAAACAGCCACACGTAAACCCTGTCCAGCCCTGCATCACAGGCCAGAACAAACTTACCATTCACATCGGCTTGAATCATATGCACATGCGAGCCGGAGTGATCACTCACCGCATAATTGCCGGGCGGGTTATCTGCTGCCCGTTCTGGCATTTTAGGCCCAGTATTGTGGATAAGGTCGGTTAACAAACCCAAGCTACCATCCGGTTGAATACGCATGACAGCAGCACTCCCGCCGGTATAATTGGCAATAAACAGATATTTGCCTGATGGGTGCACACTTAAATGCGCGGGGTCTGCTCCGCCACTACTCATAACATTTAACTTGGTAAGCACCCCGGTACGGCGATCTACCTGAAAAGCCGTGACTGACCCGGTATGTCCACCTTCAAAATCACTGATTTCATTAACCGTGTACAGGCTGTTCTGGTCGGGTGATAATACCAGAAAAGAAGGATTGTCCGCAGGTGTTACGTGGCCCAGTTGGGTTAGAATACCGCTCTCCGGGTTCATTTCAAACAAGGTTATGCCCGTTGCATTACTCTCTGGTGGGCCAGAACGCGTGTAACCGCCAACATAACATAAAATCCGCGGACCAGTTTTTTTTGCAGCTTTTTCCGGGCTGGCTTTGGGTAATGCTGCTTTGGGAATAGGGGCAGGGGGAGGAGCATTCTCCCCAAAGGCTTTTCCAAAATGGGAGGAAAGACCTAACCCCATGATAGAAAATCCAAAAATCCTGCGGCCCATCATATTATGTTTATTGTTCATAGCCCTATTATCATGAGCTATGCTGGGATGATCAAATAAATTTTAAACTCTGATATTGCGGAACTGTCCCGTTTATTTCTGTCTTTTGCCTGCATGCCATTTTTTCAGGGCATCAAGAGTTTCCACAACATGCTGTTCCGGGTTGTTGCTGGTAAAGCTCAGCAGAATAGTGCCATCTGGCGCAATCACATAAGATGTGCGCTGTGAGAGCAAAGTCTGGTGCTCCGTATTAACGGAGTGGTACAAAATGGCGGTCAAAGCCCCCGGGTCGGCCAGAACTGCAAATTTATCCCGGCACTCTACCTTGGAAAACTCAGCAACCCGGTCAGTATTCCCCGCCGTTATACCAACAAGCGTGGCCCCGGCGGCGTGGAACTGCTCTGCGGCTTCGGCAAAGTCATGTGCTTCCTGCGTGCAGCCTGTCGTAAACGCTGCGGGAAAAAAATAGAGAACAACAGGCCCTTGTGCGAGGGCCGACTTGAGCGAAAATGTAAAAGGCTTGCCAGCCAGAGCCCCTTGCAGGGTAAAGTCGGGAGCACTTGCTCCCTGAGATAACGCCGCATGAGCCGTTCCAGAGCCCAGACATGCGCCAGCCGCGACAGAAACCGTGACCAAAAAGCCGGATACGGCGTTTAAAAACATTGTCTTTTTGATCACTCTAACCACCCCATATATTTGCACTCCCGCAGGGGAGAGCTTTAAACTATGCCTGCAAGCTTACACCTAGTTCTGCTCTTGTTCAGCCATTTTTCCAAGAGTGGCTTCCTGCGGTATAATTACAGGCCAGAATGTTGCGGCTATGGCGTTTTGTAAATCCATGAGCTGGGTTTGTATCCAGCTCATATAATCATGCAAACCGCGGATAATAATTTCCTCTGCAGTTTGGTCCTGCAGGCTGGCCCGGAGTTCGGCCACACATTCCAGTAAAGGAGAGCAGAACTGGCGTAGATTGTCATGCGTCGCCAGAAGCGTAAGCGTTTCATCAATCTGGCGCAGGTTGGTGCTTAGTGAACGCGGGAAACCATCATTTTTGAGCAGGAAGCCAACAATATTGGCCGGTGTCAGGGTTACCGGACGTAACCGCCGAAAAGCATGGTACGCAGCTGCCGAGCGTAATACGGATGTCCACTGCGTCAGATCAATATCGGACCCCGGCGCTTCGGACTGCGGCAGCAGCATATGATAGCGGATGTCTATCAGCCGGGTAATCTGATCGCTCCGCTCCAGAGCTTTGCCCAGCCGGTAGAACAGCCACGCCTGATCTCGGTACAATGTGCCTTCTGCAATGCCAAAATGGGTTTGGCAGTCCTGCCTTACGCGGGTGCAGAGTTCGGCCAGATTATGCTCTGCCATATCTCCGTTTTTGAGATTAAGCAGGTTCCGCGAAAAGACATTGAGTTGCGTCCAAAGCTCGATTGAAACAAGCGGCCGGACAGCACGCGCATTTTCCCGCACTTGCTGCGCGAGCGAAACCAGTGATGAAGGGTTGCGGGTTTCCGTTACATAAAACGGTACAATTTCCGTGTGTTGTGTCGTGTTATGTATCTGCTGGAACAGGCTTTCATCCGAGTTAATGGCCAGAATGGAATCCCAGGCCGTCTGCCCTTCGGCATTACGAACAAAGGTTTCCGTAACTTCCAGCAAACGCGCCAGATTTTCCATGCGCTCCATGTAGCGTGCCAGCCACATCATGCATTCCGCATAGCGCGATAGAAGGGGAGTGGGGGAAAAAATTATCATGATGCCATGACCCATGTATCTTTTGAACCACCCCCTTGGGATGAGTTGACAACCAGCGAGCCTTTGCGCAGGGCAACGCGGGACAAGCCGCCAGGTAGCACCCAGACAGAACGGCCCGTAACGGCAAAGGGTCTCAGGTCAACATGGCGGGCTTCTACCGTATCCCCGCAAAGGGTTGGCGTAACTGACAGGCCAATGGTTGGCTGGCTTATGTAATTGCCCGGATTGTGGCGTAATTTTTGGCTGAAGTCGTCCAGTTCCGCCTGCGTTGCCTGCGGGCCAATCAGCAGCCCGTAACCGCCTGATTCCCCAACGGGTTTGACAACAAGCTTATCAAGATTTGCCAAGGTGTATGCCAGCCCCTCCGGTTCTGCGCAGATATGTGTTTCCACACTTTCCAGAATAGGGTCTTCATCCAGATAATAACGGATAATACGGGGCATATAGGCATAAACGGCTTTGTCATCCGCAACGCCTGTGCCCAGCGCATTGGCCAGTGTGACATTGCCGCGCCTGTAAGCCTCGACCAGACCGGGCACTCCCAGCAAGCTGTCAGGATTAAAGGCAAGTGGGTCAAGAAATTCATCATTGAGGCGACGGTATATGGAGTGGACAGGCCTTGGCCCCATAACGGTACGCATGAAAACCTTGTGGTTCTCCACAAACAGGTCGCGGCCTTCGACCAGAGGAGCCCCCATTTCGCGCGACAGGAACACGTGCTCGAAGTAAGCAGAATTATAAATGCCGGGGGAGAGCAGAACAACCTGTGGGTCGTCCACACCTTCGGGGGAGACCTCACACAAGGCATTATGCAGGCGCGGGCCGTATTCCTCCACCGAGCGTATGGGCAGGCCTGATGCCAGATCTGGCATGAGCCTGAGCATCATGTGGCGATTTTCTATGACGTAGGATACGCCAGAAGGTGTGCGTGCGTTATCTTCGAGAACCAGAAAGCGGCCCTGCTGGTCACGGATAAGGTCTGTTCCATTGATATGGACATAAACCCCACCGGGCACGTCCAAACCAACCATAGCCTGACAGTAATTGGCATTTTGCAGCACAAGTTCGGCTGGAACCACGCCATCCTTCAGGATATGCTGTTCATGATAAATATCATGTAAAAACAGGTTGATGGCCTGAATACGCTGTTGAACCCCGCGTTCAATATGTTGCCATTCTTCTGCTGTAATAATCCGTGGAATGGCATCAAAAGGCAAAATGCGGTCAATGGCTTCCCGGTCCGTGTAAACGGTAAAGGTAATGCCCATTCTGTAAAGCTGTGCTTCGGCAGAGGCTGTTCTGTTCTGGAGTTCTTGTATCTGCAAAGCAGACAGACGCTTTTTTACGCAATCTATAATGGGTGGAGCAGGGGACTTGCGGTTCATTAACTCGCAAAAAAAATCAGGAGTGGCGTAGTTGTCCAGCAGTCCGCGTGTTAGGGGAGGGGCAAGGTGTAGGGCGTTCGTCATAAAAGCCTCCCTTCTGGCATTCGGGACTGAAGAAAAGCTGGTCCTGCCTGCCAAAACGTTTCGAATACGCATTAACGGAGCAGGATTTCCGGCATTTGCCAAGCACAAAATACGTGCTCACATTTTGTTTGCACAAACCCGCATGGGTCCCTTGCATGCCTTGCACGGAATGATATGATTTCGCGCTGAATTATTGTTCTGATACCAAACAGATATCCGCCGCCCACGGCATTGGGCTGCAACACGAGCAGGGCCGTATTTCTGATGAGTTCACAGGTAACGCTTTTGCACCGGACCTGCTACCGTTACGACCGCCCCGTATCCTTGGGAACCCAGACAATACGACTACGCCCCATGGAAGCCTGCCGCACGCCCATTGAGGCATATGGCCTGCATATTCAGCCAGAAGGTTTTAACCTGAAATGGGAGCGTGATTCGTGCGGGAATGATGTGGCCTGTGTTGGTTTTCCCGATCGCCTGACACATTTTGATATTGAGGTGTCTCTGGTTGCAGACATGACCACTTTTGACCCGCTCCTGCAAACCTTAGCCCCCGATGACCATACCGACCTGCCGCAGGAGGAGCATGCAATTCCACCTGAATGTGGGGAAGAGGTAAGGGATTTTCTCTCCCGCTACCCGGTTGGCGCAGGGGGAGATGTGCTGGAGGATATGATGGCTATAAACCGTGGTATTGCCCGCACAGTCGGCTACCAGCACAGGCTGGAACCCGGTGTATGGTCCCCGGAGGAAACTCTACACCGCCGTGCGGGTTCCTGCCGCGACAGTGCATGGCTTTTTGTCAATATAGCCCGGCATCTGGGGCATGCTGCGCGGTTTGTCTCGGGCTATCTTATCCAAAGTGTGAACACGGCAGACGGAGAGGAAGTGCTGACCGGGGAGTTGCACGCATGGGCACAGATTTTTATTCCCCAGCGTGGGTGGCTGGGGTTTGATACCACTTCTGGCCTGCTGGCTGGGCAAGGGCATATCCCCCTTGCTGTTGCTGCCAGCCCGGAAAATGCCGCCCCTGTTTCCGGCCTGCTGGACAGGTGCGAGGCAACCTTTAATGTCTGCATGAAGGTCGAACGTCTGTTTAACTGATAAGCAGGCATCAAAAATCATATTTTGAGCCACTGGGTGTAAAGAAAGGTGCTGGATGAAGCGTTTTACATGCCAGTCCTGTGGACAGCCGGTTTTTTTTGAAAATACCCGTTGCAACCAGTGCCATGCTCCCTTGGGTTATATGCCCGAAGCAGCCAACCTTGCCGCCTTGGCGGCTAAAGCCGGTGGACTTTACTACCCGATAGGGCAGAACGAAGAGCCACGCGCTTTTTGTGCCAACCATGCGTATGATGTGTGTAACTGGCTGGCTCCAGCGTTGCAGCCTAAAGGCACGTTCTGCTTTGCCTGCCAGTTTAACCGGGTTATTCCCAACCTGAATATTCCGGGCAATACGGAACGCTGGCGCAAGCTGGAGTTTGCCAAACATCGCCTTGTTTATACAATTCTCCGACTTAGACTTCCTGTTAAAAACCGTCAGCAAGACCCGCAGGAAGGGCTGGTGTTCGATTTTCTGGACGATCCACCCCAAGGCTGGCCACCAATCATGACAGGCCATAATAATGGCGTTATTACCATAGCAACCAAAGAGGCTGATGATGCCTACAGAGAGCATATGCGTGTGGAAATGGGAGAGTATTACCGAACTCTTCTAGGGCATTTCCGGCATGAAATTGGCCATTACTACTGGAATGTCCTTATCCGTGACGGTGGCCGTCTGGAGCAGTGCAGGGCCATGTTTGGGGATGACCGGGCAGATTACCAAAGCGCATTGCAAAAACATTACGCCAGTGCAGCACCGGACAACTGGCGTGAGCACTATGTCAGCCACTATGCCATGTCCCATCCTTGGGAGGATTTTGCCGAAACATGGGCGCATTATTTTCATATAGTGTCCACGCTGGAAACGGCCTTGTCTTATGACATGACCATAGGCCCGATGGTTGATGGCAAGCCTGTTCTCACGCACAGGAACGACCCTTACCTGCACATGCCGTTTGATGACATCATAGAGGCCTGGCTGCCGTTGACATATGCCGTCAACAGCTTGAACAGGTCCATGGGACTGGCCGATTTTTACCCTTTTGTGCTCACGGCGGGTGTGCGTGCAAAGCTACGTTTTATTCATGATGTTGTGCGTGAGGTACAGCAGATGGCAGACCAGCCATCCAGCTTATTGTAGCTGGATCTGCGAAAAAAGAATTTCGTCATTCAAAGTAATAATGACATTTTTGGCGCGGCGGGAAAGCAGAAGTACCCTCTGGGTTTGTGAGAGGGGCACAAAAGGGGCCTGAGCCATAATCTCCCGGTCAACTTCGGACCATGCGTGGTTGCTCGCCTCCCGGTCGGTTAAAGTCAGCATCGCGGCCTCCTGCATTTTCCGGTCAATCTTGGGATCGCAAAACCCTGAATAATTGGGGGAGTTGTCAGAGTTGGGGTGGAAGGTTTCGCAGGAAAACAGGGTTTGCAAAAAGCTGGAGGCCGAAGGGTAATCGGCATTCCAGCCGGCTAGAGCAATCTGAAAATGGTTTTGTGTATTCTGGATGTAAGTAAACGCTATGGCAGGGCTTATGGTGCGAACCGTTGCCTTGAAGCCGAGCATATCCAGCGTATTACGAATATCGTCCGCCGTGGCGCTGCCATGCTGTTCGGATGGAACAATAATGGTCACTTTCTGCCCCGCCATGCCGCTTTCCTTTACGAGCTGGCGGGCAACATCCATATCCGGCTTAACCCAGTTTTGTGCGGGATGTGCTGGGGAGGCGCCTTGGGTATAAAAACAGAACGGCTCATACCCCGGCGTGCCATCCGGCAAAATCTGGCACAGGGGGGACGCCACGGCCGGGCCGCCCCGGTAAATAATCATGGCATGCCGGTTCACTGCGTAATTCAAGGCCTGCCGAACCTTGAGTGATGTAAACGGCGGTTCATGCACGTTGAGCATGGCAAAGTATGACAGAAGCGGAGCGTAAAGATGCACCTGACTGGCGTAACGGCTCCCGACTTCTCCTAACCTGTCCAGCGGAACATTTTCGTACATCCAGTCCGCCTGCTCATTTTCCACGGCGGTAACGGCCGCTTCTCCGTCCAGACCAAAGGAAACCAGAACCGCATCCGGGTAGGCGGCTGGTTGTGCCTGATGCGACCATTCGTGAAAAAAAGGATTACGCTCCAAACGTAACTGAGTAGTCGGGTCATACTCCGCAATACGGTAGGGGCCTGTTCCGGGTATGGGGGTGTTGCCCATGTCATGCACTGGGGTGTCTGCGGGCAGAATGGCGGCGTGCATCCATGCCAGCCGGTCCAGAAACTCCGGGTCTGGCGTCTCTAAATGGAAGACTATCTGCCGCGTGTGGGCGTCTGTTTCCACACCACCGGCCAATGTGCATGTGGTGGGGTTTTGCAGACAGGCACGAGCACCAACAATGGCCCCGTAATATGGCCCAGCCGTTGGGCTCCCCACCTTGAAAAGACGGCGGAAAGACGCTGCCACATCGTCCACCGTAACGGGTTTGCCGTTGGAAAAATATAACCCGTCCCGCAGGGTCAGGCGGTAGGTGCGTCCATCATCCTCGGGGGTTGGTACAGCCTCCACCAGATTGGCAATGACCGGATGCGCACCGGGACCGGAAAGCTTGGGGTAGGTCAACAGTGTGTCATACACTGGTGTTTCAAGCACTTTGGTCAGGGCAATGTAAGATATTTGCGGGTCGAGTGTGCCTGCATCACTTTGTGCGAGAATATGCAGCGTGCCGCCCTTATGTGCATCTGGCTGCCTATTTGTGGCCCATACGGGAGGCGTGGCGCAGGCCAGCAGGCCAAAAGCCATCAGGTGGGAGAGCAAAAAAGGCATCCGTTTGGTCATGCCCAAAGTATGGCGTGCTTTGCTGTCCGGTTCAAATTGGAAATGGGCGGGGTATTTCTAGTACCCTATTGCCCTACGCTGCCCTGGGCGGCTTGAAACTGACCAAGTTACCGCGTGAGAGACAATGCCTTTCAGGGGCAATTTCGTTATGTTTTTTCTCATTTGCGTGCAGGGTGTCCAGTGCTGCAAATCAGAGTGCATGTTTTTTTGACCTTTCACAAAACAGTCATGCCTCAACTGTTTTTTTTGCGTGTAGTGTCAAGTTACACCAGAGGGGAGGCGAACATGCATATTCATCAGGTTGTGCAGGCAACGCAGGCAAAAACCTCGGATCGTTGGCGTGAGGCTGTTCGTGAACGCTGGCGCGTTACGTTGCTGAGCGCATGGGAGCGGGATGCTCTGGTGGAAGACGGCACGGCAAGAGCCTGCTCTCCGCAGGTGGTGTTTTTGCGCCAGAAGCCCCGCATGCTCCGTAATAGCGCAGCCTGTAAGTAATTTTCCGCTTCTGTTCGTATATCAGGCCACATCCAGCAGGTTCGCGCTTGCTGGGTGTGGCCTGTGCATATTGCGTTTAAAAGATGCTTTTTTAAAAAACATGGTGAATAATGGCCTTGAGCGCTTGCGTTTACCCGGCCAAAGTCATAAGAGGAAGCGCCAAAGGTCGGGTGACCTGCGGCAGTGATTTGCTACAGGGTAAACCCGCCACGTTGTAATTCAGCAAGGGTGCCCGCTGCATGACTTCCTCTCCATACAGCCGTGTTACTGAAGCTCTGGCGTTTGACGATGTTCTTGTCGTCCCGGCTGCTTCCGATGTCGTGCCAGGTCAGACCATGGTGCGTACGCATCTGACGCGCTCCATCGAACTTAACATTCCTCTTATTTCTTCCGCCATGGACACTGTAACGGAAGAGCGTATGGCCATTGCCATGGCGCAGCAGGGTGGCCTTGGCGTTATTCACAAAAACCTCAAGCCCGAAGAGCAGGCCGAGCATGTGCGCCGGGTCAAGCGGTTTGAATCCGGCATGGTGGTCAATCCGGTTACGGTTGGTCCGGACCAGACACTGGCAGAAGTGCGCGAGATCATGCACCGGCATGGCATTAGCGGCCTGCCAGTTGTGCAGCCCGGCACCCAGAAGCTGGTTGGCATTCTGACCAACCGTGATGCCCGCTTTGCGGTTGACCCCAACCAGCGTGTTTCCGAACTCATGACCAAGGACCGTCTGGTTACGGTCAAGAATGGTGTTGACCCGGATACGGCCCGCCAGCTTTTGCACAAACACCGGATTGAAAAGCTGCTGGTTGTGGACGATGCCGACCGTTGCGTCGGGATTATTACCGTCAAGGATATGGACAAGGCGGTAGCCCACCCTCTGGCAATCAAGGATAGCATGGGGCGCCTGCGCTGTGCCGCAGCAACCGGCGTGGGGGAAGACGGCTTTAGCCGCGCCAAACTGCTGATTGATGCCGGTGTGGATGTTCTGGTGGTCGATACCGCCCACGGCCACTCCGCCGGCGTGCTGGCCGCGGTCGAGCGCCTGAAAGCGCTGGATGACGATATTCAGGTTATTGCCGGCAACGTTGCAACGCCAGAAGCTGCGCGTGCACTGGTTACGGCTGGGGCAGATTGCGTTAAAATTGGCATTGGACCGGGTTCCATCTGCACCACGCGCATTGTAGCTGGTGTGGGTGTGCCGCAGTTTTCCGCCATTTTGGAAACATCTCTGGCCTGTAAGGAAATGGACGTTCCCTGCATTGCCGATGGTGGTATCCGCACATCGGGCGACATCGTAAAGGCCATTGGCGCCGGAGCCGACGTGGTTATGATCGGCTCGCTGCTGGCTGGCACGGAAGAAGCACCGGGCGAGGTTTTCCTGTATCAGGGGCGTTCCTACAAATCCTACCGGGGCATGGGCAGCCTTGGCGCCATGGCGCGCGGCTCGGCAGACCGTTACTTCCAGCAGGAAGTCAAAGACACGCTCAAGCTTGTCCCGGAAGGGATTGAAGGCCGCGTACCCTATAAAGGCAGCATGTCTGCCGTTATTCACCAGCTGGTTGGCGGGTTGAAGGCTGGCATGGGCTACACCGGCTCGCGCGAAATCAGTGATCTGCAGGTCCGCGCCAAGTTCCGCCGCATTACCGGTGCCGGTCTGCGTGAAAGCCATGTGCATGACGTGTCCATCACGCGTGAAGCCCCCAACTATCGTCAGGACTGATCTGCCTTTATGACACCTACAGCCAGACTTGCCGCCAGCATTGACCTGCTTGCGGCTATGGAGGCGGCACCACGCAAACCAGCGGATGCCGTTGCCAACAGCTTTTTCAGGGAAAGACGCTATATTGGCGGCGGTGACCGGCGTGCCATTTCCGGCCTGGTGTGGGACATCATGCGCAACTGGCGCAAGCTGGGTTGGTGGCTTGAGCAAAGCGGGGGCACTGCCAGCCCCCGCATGCTGGCTGGGGCCCAGTTGGTGTTTGATCGCACCCCTATGGAAAAGCTTGCATCCATTTACGGCGGCGGTCGCTTTGCCGCGGGCGCACTAAGCGAGTCTGAACAGGCGGTGCTGAACGCCCTGATCGGCAAGGAGCTTGAGTGCGCGGATATGCCACGGGCTGTACGGCTTGAAGTGCCAGACTGGCTACTCCCCAAGCTGGAAGAAACCTTTGGGGCGGACCTTGAGGCAGAAATCAAGGCCATGGCAGAACCTGCCTCTCTGGACCTGCGCATTAACATGCTGCGCACAACCCGCACGGAAGCCATGCACGCGCTTGCGCGCGAAGGGCTGCATGCGGAAGAAACAAAGCTGTCTCCCTGGGGGCTGCGGCTGGAAGGCCGCCAGCCTGTAACCGCCAGCAAGCCGTTCCGTGATGGTCTGGTAGAAATTCAGGATGAAGGCAGCCAGCTTGTTGCCGCCATGGCGGGTGTTGATCCCGGCATGCGTGTTCTGGATTACTGCGCGGGTGCCGGTGGCAAAACATTGGCCCTTGCCATGATGATGGAAAACAAGGGCCATATTGTTGCATGTGATGTTTCTGTCGTGCGGCTGGAAGGTGCTGTTAAAAGACTGCGCCGCGCAGGGGTGCATAATGTGGAGCGCCACCTGCTGACCGAAGGGGATAAGTGGGCCAAAAGGCGCGCTGCCTCGTTTGATCGAGTTCTGGTCGATGCCCCTTGCAGCGGCACGGGAACATGGCGCCGTAACCCGGATGCACGCTTCCGTACCACGCAGGTCGATCTGGAAGAACTGCTGGTCAAGCAGGCCGCTATTATGGACCGGGCAGCAGCACTGGTTAAACCCGGTGGCCGCATGATTTATGCAACCTGCTCTCTCCTCAAGGCCGAAAATGCGGGACAGGTAGAGCAGTTTGTCGCCCGTAATCCGGAGTTCCGTCTTGTTGCGTCTGGCTCTCCCGCACTCCCGGAGCGCTTGCGTGAAATGACCATGATCAGCCTGACCCCGGCACGGGACGAAACTGACGGATTTTTTGCCGCAGTTCTGGAACGGCAGTTACAGAACGACTGATTGTTTTTTACACAAAACTATTATCTGGCTGCTTTTGCGGTCTATCTTGTGAGTTTGATGTATAACTTTCATGCCTTTATGCTTTAAGCACAAAAGAGCATGGATCACATCTGACCCCGAGATAGACCCGCATGACCGATAGTGTAATTATTTTCGTCTTTTTTGTGTTGGGCGGCAGTATGCTCGCACAATGGACGGCATGGCGCTTCCGGCTGCCCGCTATTGTATTGCTGTTCTCACTCGGCTTGCTTTACGGGCCTGTCCTGCAGGTTATGCACCCGTCAGAAATGATTGGCTCGGCTTTTCATCCCCTTGTGTCACTTGCCGTGGCCCTGATTGTTTTTGAAGGTGGTCTGGCACTTGATTTCCGGCAACTCAAAGAAGCCGGGGAAGGGGTTCTGCGACTGACGCTGGTGGCTTTACCCATTAACTTTCTGCTGGGCAGTCTGGCTGCGCATTATATTGGTGGCATGGGGTGGGGCCCCGCATTCCTGTTTGGTTCGATTGTTGTGGTAACGGGGCCCACCGTGGTGCTGCCTTTGCTGCGGCATGCCAAACTTAAACCCCGGATAGCCGCATTTTTACGCTGGGAGGCCATTCTAAACGACCCGGTGGGAGCCATTCTGGCAACATTGGTGCTCGAAGTGCTGCTCATGCGCCCCGATGAAGGGTCGGGCACTGTGTTCATGGCCATTGTCCCACATATGCTTGCCAGTGCTGCCTTAATGATCGGGTTAGGCATTGGAGCAGCATGGTGCGTAAAATGGATTTGTGTGCGGGATATGCTGCCCGACATCATGAAGATGCCGTTGTTCATTACCTTAGCGCTCATGCTCTATGTGGTCGGGACGTTAAGCATGGATGGGGCAGGGCTCATGGCCTCTACCGTGTTTGGTATGGGGCTGGCCAACCTGCGTATTCCGGGAATGAGCGAACTCCAGCGCATGAAGGAAGCGCTGGTTGTTCTTATTGTTTCCGTACTGTTCGTACTTTTAGCCGCAGACCTGCAACGCCACGAACTGACCAGCCTTTCGTGGTCTATTGGTGGGTTAACACTGGCTGTTCTGTTTCTGGTCCGCCCGCTGGGAATCTGGCTGGCAACCATCGGCACCAGCCTGAGCTGGGCTGAGCGGTTTTTTGTTGGCTGGATTGCCCCGCGCGGCATTGTTGCCGCCGCCGTGGCCGGTATTGCCGGTGTTCGGTTGCAGGATGCCGGTTACCCCGGTGCGGGGCTGGTTATGCCCGCAGTGTTCGCCATTATTGCCTCTACCATGATCCTGCATGGCTTTTCGCTTATCCCGCTCGGGCGCAAACTGCACCTGACTCTCTCCAACCAGCCTGCGCTGGCCATTGTGGGGGCCAGTGAGTGGTCCACACAACTGGCGCAGGTTGTGCATGAAGTCGGCACCCCGGTGCTTTTGGTGGACAGCTCGGCAAGAGATCTTGCCCCCGCCCAAAAAGCAGGCGTTCCCGTGTTATGCGCCGAGGTTCTCTCGGAGGAAGGGGCTGAAAGTCTGGAGGAACGTCCGGCAGACTACCTGATTACAGCTACACCCGATGCAATTTATAACGGGCTGGTCTGCGCGCATTTAGCCCCCCATTTTGGCCACCAGCGCGTGTATCAGGTCAGCCCCGGCATTGCCCGTCTGGACCAATACCGGGGCCTCAGCCGCGAGGCGAGGGGGAAGGTCCTTGGGCAACCGGGATGGAACTTTACCTTGCTGGAAACCCTGGTTGCACAGGGTTGGCGCTTTGTGGCCAAAAACATTACGGAAGAGAACAAAGAACGGCTTTTAAAGGAAAATAGCGATTTCCTGATTTTTCTGATGATCCAGAAAGGTGCTGCCATCACCGTTGTCTCTCTGGAAGATGATGCCTCTCCACCCTTCTGGGTAGGGCTGGTGGCTATTGGCCTTATGCCTCCTCCTAAGCAGGATGTGGCCGCCTGAACGCAGGTGTTTGAACCGAATGGTGCGGTGCAATTCACAGGTTAATTAGCAGCGTATGAAGCTGTGAGTGACATATTTTTATTGCCCGAGAGGCTATGATCGATAGAGATACTCATCACCACAGGAGCATTTTAATGCTCAATAGAAATTATGTATGCCCGATTTGTGGATATGCGAAGCTGAGTGAGCCAGCTTATGATAAGCATAATTGTGCTTCGTACGATATCTGCCCGTGTTGTGGAAATCAGTTTGGATATAGTGACGCTGGGTTTTCTCACGAAAAGCTAAGAAGGGAGTGGATCGAGGCTGGATGTTTATGGTCTTCGCAAGTAGTGGCGCCACCTCATAATTGGGCCCCTCTTCAACAGCTAGAAGACGCGGGACTCATCAGGAATGATAGAGTTTGAAAGCCTGAAACTCGTAGCAGCAGGGCTTCTGGCGCATATCTTTTGTCAACGTAACTTAAACAACCAAAGCAATCTCACAAGTGCGGTTGCGACCCAATTGGTTGGTGTGTGTGTCCAAATATTGCTTTATAATAGACGAGGCTAGGCAAAGAGTAATCTTCTGCCAACCAGCCTATTTATTTTAAATGGGTGAGGCAGGGGCGCCTGAGTAGCCTGTTATCCCTCTTTGCTGGAAAGACTGATTTTATGGTTTCTGTGCGTGTCCTGTCTCTTCTCGGTACAATTCTGAGCGCAGTGAATATCCAATCCGCTTTTGCTCATACAGCAGGGGGAGAGGCTTCCACAGCTACAGTGCGTAAGCAGGACGCCTTGCCGCGTGTGTTGGTTCTGGCAACCGGGGGTACAATATCTGGAAAAATCAATACACGCTCTGCCATTGGTTATGATGCAGGTGCAGTGACTGGCGAGCAATTGATTGCAGGCGTGCCGGGCGTGGAAAAACTCGCCCAATTACAGGTTGAGCAGATTTCCAACATTGCCTCCCAGAATATGAATAGCCAAGTATGGTTCAAACTTGCAGAGCGGATCCGGAAGGCATTTGCAAACAATGAAGCAGATGCCATTGTGATTACACATGGAACCGATACAATGGAGGAAACGGCATTCTTCCTGGATAACGTGATCGGAGATTCCCGCCCGGTTATTTTAACTGGCGCCATGCGGCCCAGCACGGCCATCAGTGCGGATGGTCCTGCCAACATGTATGAAGCCGTGAAGGTCGCGGCAGATCCGCAGGCCCGTGGGCGTGGTGTTCTGGTTGTTTTAAATGATGTAATCCAGTCTGCGCGTGGCGTGAGCAAAATGCACACCACAGAGCTACAAACATTCCATTCTCCAAATCTTGGTCCGACTGGTTATGTTGACCCGGCATCTGTGCGTTTTATTACCGCCGCCCAACCACGCCAGCCTCTTGCTCTTCCGGCAGATCACACCCTCGCGCAGGTACAAATTGTGTATGCCCACGCGGATATGGATGCACAGCAGATTGATGATGCGGTCAAGGATGGCGCGCGTGGTATCGTCATTGCCGGGATGGGAGACGGAAATGTTTCTGATACCGCTTTGGCCGGCATTGAGCGGGCAAGAAAAGCCGGCGTCATTGTCGTGCGTTCCACGCGCGTCGGTAGTGGCATGACGAACCGGAACGTGGAAGTTGATGATGACCGATATGGTCTGATCGCTTCTATGGACCTCAATCCACAAAAAGCACGAATCCTCCTTCAGCTTCTACTTGCTAACGGAAAAACAAAACCTGAAGATATTCAGCTAGCTTTTCAGGCAGGGTTATAAGTCGATAAACTCAAGCAGAAGAGTTTAAAGGCCTGAATAAAAAGTGGTTTGATTGATTTTCCGCAGAGCTCTACGGGTATGGGCAATTATGAATGGCAATTGCCGTGGCCCCGGATTGTAAAACAGTGCGCAGGTCCTGCTCTGTCAGGGCAATGCATCCTTCCGTTGGTGCGCGGTCGGGACGTTGCAGGTGCATGAAAATGGCAGAGCCTTTTCCGGGTAGGGCAGGGGTATCATTGTAGCCTATAACAACCACAAGGTTGTATAGGTCATCCTCTCTCCACAAATCTTCATGCCGGGCCGCGTTGGGCAGTGTAATGTACTGGTTATACACCTCGGACGTGGGATCATCACACCATCCATCGTCAGGTTTTAGCGCTTCCATGGGTAAAACAGAGTGGGGACGGGTAGTTCGGTCGGCACGATAATACACTTTTCTGAGAGTGAACTGGCCCACCGGAGTGGTCATATCTCCCTCATGCTTATGAGGAGTAACGCCGTTTTTGCCGATCACCGCATCCATTATTATGTGCCCGCAATGCAGTTTTGCGTAGCTGCGGCTGTCAGGCATGGGCCACACGTGTATTATCATTCCAATATCTTGCCTCTGTTCATGGCCTGCCATGCGGTTCACGTATCATGTCGCTGCTTACGTTGCGTGAAGATTCGTGGCACGATAGCAAAAGAATAGGTCAGGCAGCCACTTATAGAAGGCTGACACAAGGAGATGGAACCACATGACGGGTGCACGCCCCATTTTGGTTGTTGACGACGATCAGGTTATCCGCCGCGCTTTGACGGAACAGCTACAGGTTGATGGTGAGTTTCTGGTTCAGGAAGCCGCCACGCTGGCAGAAGCACGCGAGAAAATGAAAGGCCCGGATGCCCGGTGTGATGCCATCTTGCTTGATGTCTCATTACCGGACGGCGATGGCAGAGATTTCTGTGCTGAGCTGCGCAAAGAAGGGCTGCGCATGCCGGTGATCATGCTGACCGGCTCGGATGATGAGGCCGACATCGTGCGTGGTCTGGATGCCGGTGCCAACGATTACGTTGCAAAACCCTTCCGGATTGCCGAGCTTCTGGCCCGACTGCGCGCGCAACTGCGCCTGTTTGAAAACAGCGAAGATGCCGTTTTCTCGATCGGTCCGTACACTTTCCGTCCGTCTGCCAAGCTGCTGCTGGAACCGGTTAAAAACCGCCGTATCCGGCTGACGGAAAAAGAAACTGCCATTCTGAAATTCCTTTACCGCGCAGGCACACGCCCGGTTCCACGGCAGGTGTTGCTGAACGAGGTATGGGGTTACAACGCGGCGGTTACCACGCATACGCTGGAAACCCATATTTATCGCCTGCGGCAGAAAATCGAGCCCGATCCGGCCCATGCATCCCTGCTGGTAACCGAAGGCGGTGGCTACCGCCTGAACCCGGAAGTGCTGGCTTAAAATCCCAACCTTTGCCCATCTGGTCGGCTGTATATACGAGAGAAGCCAACCAGATGGGCAGAGCAAGGCTCTGCCAGTGGGTTATGTCTGTCTTTTTGCAAAGCTGGTGAGCGAATTCGCGACCATACCGGGCAAAGCGCACGATGCCAGCAGAGCCGCAGTGACAAACAAAAAATATGTGGGCCAGACGTGATAAACAAAGGCCCCGACAACGCCTCCACCAACAAAGCAGCAGATAATCTGCAAATGCAGTCGTAACCTTTGGGTAATGGTATAGCGGTGTTCTGGCCCGATCTTGTGCCGCCAAGCATCCAGCCAGTCGGCAATTTCCATTCCCAGATCCGTCAGCATGCCGGTAATGTGCGTTGTCCGCACAACTGAGCCTGAAATGCGGGTAACGGTTGCGTTCTGCAAACCCATGAGAAAACAGAGCGTTAACGCAGGAATAAAGCTGTGTGGGCCAAACAGCATAAAAGCGCTGGCCAGCCCCAGTAAGGCGAGCATGACGGCTTCCAGCAGAATACTAAAGGCATAAGCCGCATGCCAGTGCCGCCTGCGCCCACGGTTGACCAAAAATGTGCACACGATGGCCCCCAGAACAAAGCTCCCGCTCAGTTCCATGGCACGAAAGCCATCAAGGAGCTTTCCATCCTGCAAATTCAGAGCCATTGCAGAAGCGTTGCCCGTCATGTTGGCACAGTAATATCCAAAATCCATAAAACCAGCGACATTTATGGCTCCGGCAATCATGGCCAGAGAACTGCCTAACCGCCGGTTGGTGACAAAATTCCGTTTTTCCTGCTCCTGAAAGAGCATGGTTTCTCCTTATTCATTCCCGCAGTGAAGACCGGTTGCAAAATATTTGATTTTTTTGACTTTAATGGCAAATCACCTCTTGCCAAACCCTTCGTGATAGATGTATCTAGCCCTCACAAACCGGGTGCGTAGCTCAGCGGTAGAGCATCGCCTTCACACGGCGGGGGTCACAGGTTCAATCCCTGTCGCACCCACCACGGTTTGCCCTAGTTTTCTGCGGGTTACAGAAAACAATCCACAAAATAATAAGTGCGCTATTGGTTTATATTGAACCATAGCAGTCCCTGGCACCTTGTTCGATCGACTTCGAATATTTTATTTTCCTTCCATTCTTTGCAGATGGGGGAGGGGATGAACAAAGCACTCCCTCTGCCAACAACACGCCTCTCTCTACAAAACAAGTTGGACCATAATAATTCTAATAATATTAGTTATGTACCAATATATATTTTATTGTTTCCGTAATTTTCTTCGCTTTTTTACTATGAGATAGATTTGGTACAGTTTTTCCCACAAACATACCCATTGCTGCATTGTCGAGAAGAATGCTACCGGATGATTTTGAAAAACGTACGGATTGAATTTTTCCCTGAGGACCAATCCAAATTTTCATTGTTGTATAGCCTTCAATGCCACTTCTGGCTGCTTCCATAGGATAATATATCTGCTCTGACATCCATAAGTCCAAAGGGGTTTGGGGTTGAGGTTTACTAATTATTGGTGTCGTTTTTTTGTGGTGATGCGTTGGCAATTGCGGATACTTGAGATTATAAAAATAATTCGAAACTATAGCTAAATATTCACAATAAATATCCTGAAATTTTCCATCTGCATTGACGTGTTTTATTTTTTCCAGATTATAAATAATAAGAAATTTTTTCCCCTTAACTTTTGTATGAACTGGACAGCGCGCATCTTTTTCGTCCACTCCGTCTGGTTCTTTGTGGGGCTGATTTACAATAGGGTGGTGGTGTGTTCGCTTATTAAACGCAGGACTATTCGTAACAAGTATTTGCATCTGCTGGCGTATAAACTCTGATGCATGCTGGGAGTGTTGGATGGACTGACATAATGTACCTGCTTCCAGAACTGCAGATAAATGCTCCGGACGCATAAGATCGGGATTCCAATAGGGAGAACAGGATGTTTCCGAAAAAATACAACAAAACAACGTCGCTTTTATAAACGTTTTATTTATAAATTTGCATTTCATATCATAACATTATTTGTTTTTATTATTAATTTTGAAAATAAAATTATTAGATTTTTTCATTAACACACAATATATATTCCTATTGATTTTAACCTTTCACATTATGAATATCTTTACTCACTCCTTGTGCCAGAAAATAATCCCCTGCGGCATGGGATGACGATATGTGAAATATGCATTCAATGCTCATATCCCACAACGCTGCGTCAGCAGGGTAGCACTTATCAGTTTGTGACATGGTATGCACTAAGCCCTAAGAAATAACACTTTAGCGGTCTAGAATACCCGTTTTGTCGCGCATAGCTGGCTCGCCATCTGGCGGGCCGGCTTGGGTTCCACATGTTAATAACAACGCGGAGACCGGATATAGCCTGAAAAATATGCCAGCATGTCTTTTCAGCTTACAAGATGATCTGTATGGCTAAGGCAGAAGGCATGCCCATGGTAATCCGGGGTAACGCCTACAATATCGTGCGCTGGTAGCTCAGTTGGTTAGAGCGGGCCGCTCATAACGGCTTGGTCGCGGGTTCAAGTCCTGCCCGGCGCACCATATTTTCATTCGGTTTTTGTATCAGGCACCATGCATCTATTTTCCGTTTTATCGGACAGGCGCTTAAAGCCCACATTCCGCCGGCATTGGACCGGTTCTTTCGCCTCAAAATACCTGTAGCTTGGCTAACCTGTCTCATATCTGAAACAGGTTAGGTTTTTTGCTACAAACATCTGTGAGCACGGCCATATCAACTGTGGCAATTTCTGGGTGCTTCCTGTTCATCAAACGAAATTGGCTGTGGACAGGGGCGGTGTAGCGGCCTGCCCTCCATGTTTCGGGCCGACTGAACACATTCAGAGAGAAACACAACATGCGAGAGAGTAATAAGGGGTTATTTTCAATTATAACCTCAGCCTTACTGGCTCTGATCGGGCTTTTCCTGTTTTTTGGTGGGGCAGAACTGCTCTTCCTGGGCGGATCCTGGTTCTATATTCTGGCTGGCGGCGTTATGCTGGCGGCAGCTTTCAGTGGTTTTAAAAACCCAAAGCTTGCCAGCCGCCTGTACGCAGCCCTGCTGCTGGTAGCAACGGTCTGGTCCCTTATTGAAGTTGGCTTCAATATCTGGGGGCTAGAAGTTCGGCTGTTTACGCTCATTGGCCTTGGGGCATGGCTCCTGCTGCCATGGGTCTGGCGTACAGGAGCAGATTGGCTGACCGACAAGCGTGAAGTGCTGGGGGCAGTTGCCGTTTCCACTCTTGTGGTTGTGGCTAGCTGCTTTGCCTCTTACTCCATTAACGGTACGGTACCGGCTGATCGCATGGCCGCGCAGGGGCAGGCTGATCTTGCTGCCAATGGTGTGGCAGATGCAGACTGGTCAGCTTATGGCCGCACGGTTGGGGGGGACCGCTACTCTCCCATCGGGCAGATCACTCCCGCCAATATCAGCCATCTCAAACGCGCATGGATGACCCGTACGGGCGACGTGCAGCAGGACGGTGAGGGCACCGTTGCCGGGCCGGATCAGGGGCATGAGTTCAATCTGGAGCTGACCCCGATCAAGGTAGGTGACACACTTTACATGTGCACCCCCCATAGTTGGGTGATGGCTGTGGATGCCCTGACAGGGAAGGTCAAATGGAAGTTTGACCCCAAGCCTGCAACGGCTGATCTGGACAAAAACGTGTATCTGGCCTGCCGTGGTGTTTCCTACTACCATGTCCCGGACGAAATTCAGACCAGCTGCCGCAACCGCATCTACTCCCCTGTGGCAGACGTGCGCATGGTTGCTGTAAATGCCGAAACCGGCCAGCCGTGTGATGACTTCGGCGACCATGGCTTTATCTCCCTGCGCGATTACCTTGGCCACGTGCCGCATGGTTTCCACTTTGTGACATCGCCCCCCATGGTGGCCAAAAACCGCCTGATTACCGGTGGCTGGATTTTTGATAACCAGGCCAATTTTGAACCTTCCGGTGCCATTCGCGCATTCAACGCCACTACAGGTGCCATTGAATGGGCATGGGACGTTGGCCACAACCCCGAAACATGGAAACCCGGCCCGAACGATGTGCTGACGCGTGACACCCCGAATGCTTGGGGCGTTTACACGGCTGACCTTGATCTGGGGCTGGTTTACATTCCTACCGGCAACTCTCCGCCAGACAACTGGGGTGGCTCGCGCCGTCCGTTTGACGATGCCTCTTCCAGCGCCACGGTTGCTCTGGATATTGAAACCGGTGAACGTCGCTGGATTTACCAGACCGTGCACCATGACCTGTGGGATATGGATATTCCTTCCGGCCCATCCATGGTGGACCTGCCCGGCCCGAATGGGGAAAGCATTCCCGCTCTGGTCCAGAGCACCAAGCGTGGCGAATTCTTTGTGCTTGACCGCCGTACGGGCCAGCCTGTTCCCGGTTATCCGGTTGCGGAAAAACCCGTACCCACGGCCGGGCATGTGGCAGATGACCGCGTATCGCCCACCCAGCCATACCCCACGGCCATGCCCTCCCTTACGCCGCCGGATCTGAAAGAATCTGACATGTGGGGCGCAACCCTGCTGGACCAGATGATCTGCCGCATTCAGTACCGTCAGTCTGCTTATGATGGGCAGTTTACGCCGCCGCATCTGGGCCAGACCACCATTGTCTATCCCGCGTTCTATGGCGTTGTGGACTGGCAGGGTATTACCATTGACCCGCAGCGCAAGCTTCTGCTGGCCAATGCAAGCTACCTGCCGTTCCGTATCCGTCTGGAAAAACGCCAGACGCTGGAAGGCCCCGGCACCCTGCCGAAATGGGACGGTAAAGGCGAAGAACCCGCTGCCAAAGGCGATGCACTATCTGTTTCGCCTGACTATGGCACGCCGTACATTGCCTACACCAACCCTTGGCTGAATCCGCTGCAGATCCCCTGCAAAGGGCCGGTTTGGGGCACGCTGACCGCGATTGACCTTGTCACCAAGAAGATCGTCTGGCAGCACCCGGTTGGCACCACGCGGGATACAGGGCCTTTCCGCACCCACAACAACCTGCCACTGCCTACAGGCATGTATAACATTGGCGGGAACATTGTGACCAAAGGCGGCGTGGTGTTCATGGGCGCCACAGCAGACGATTACCTGCGTGGTTTTGACCTCTCCACAGGTCAGGTCATCTGGCAGGACCGTCTGCCAGCAGGTGGTCAGGCAACCCCCATGTCTTATGAGGCAGGCGGCAAGCAGTACGTTGTGATTGCTGCAGGCGGCCACGGGGGCCTTGGTACCCGTAGCGGTGATTACATCATCGCCTACACGATCGATGGCGCACAGGGCACCAAAGCCCAGTAACGCGCCTTCCATGCGGGGCTCCTGATTTTTCTGGAGCCCCGTTTCTTTTTGAATACGGAAATCCTTCTGATGCGTCTGACAGAAAAGCCGGAGCGGCTGCGCTCTTTGCTTCGCCTCGTCATACCCGGTGTGGTTCTGGTTTATGCGTCTCCCGCTCACGCTGCGGATGTGACACTCGGCATTATTGGCCCGCACGAATATGATCTGCCGGTCGATTTCAAACCCTTTAACGTGCTAGTGCAGTATGGGGATGGAAACGCTGCGGGCAGCACATATAACAGCCTGGGCCAGCGGCAGGCCCGTGGGGGCAGCCATACATGGGCGGGCATGACCAAATATGTACATTTCCGCAGTTTTGAGGCCATTCCCCACGTAGGTTTTGCTTTTGAGCTGATCCAGTCCGAGAGTTATTCTCTGGCAAATGGCACGGATTATGGGGGGCTGGGGCCAACCATTGTAGGGCCGGCTGCGTGGTTCAAACCCAATGCACACAGTACCTTTGGCATACAGACCTTTATGCAGACGCCAGAAGGGACCCGTGATGCAACATCACCCCATTACTGGTCCAATATTTCCAGCTTTATATTTGACTATGAATGGGAACACTTCAGCTTCGATGGGGATGCCGGCACCGTTGTAGGTTCAACAAAACATGTAAAGGGTGCCCATAGTTATTCACCCGGCGTGGTGTTTTACTCCAATTTACGCTTCAGCTGGAAAGCAACTCAAAAACTGGAACCGTTTGTAGCGTTTGACTGGCAGAATGTAACCGGCACATACGACAATTCAGCCAAACGTTACCTTGATGATTCCAATAGCAGGGAAACAACATTGGGGCTGGGGTTGATGTACAACATTTCCAAGCATTTTTCGGTGACTGGCCGTTATTCGCACTCCCTCGAGGCGCGCAATACGCCCGAAACCAACGCGTATTATGTGAAGTTTGTCTACCTTTGGTAAAAGAAATGCATAAGCAACATCCCACTCTTTCACGTTGAGGTAAAATTTTCTTTAAATCTTGTTATAATGTGCAGTATCATGCCGACCGGGTTCAGGCCTCACATCTTTGTCGCGCACGCAAAGGATAGTACGGGTTAACTGGTGGAAGACTGCATGAATGGCAACCAGAGCAGGGCAAGAATAGCGGAAGACGATATTCTGCCACACCCGGTGCACGAGAGAACTCCAGCGACAAGTGATACCTGTATCCAGCAGTCATGGGAGCGATGTGCCTCCGCCTATAATCTGGACCCCTCACAGGGGTGGATAGCCGATGTGTTATCCGGGGCAGAATTCAGGCAGGTCAGTGGGCGTTCATCCCTCTTGCTAAAATCTGCCATGGGGGAGATGCGGCGGCTTTTTGAGCTGGTGCAGGGCATGGGTCTTATGGTGCTACTGGCGGACCCGGATGCAACCATTCTGGCCCGCTGCGTGGACGAAACCCATTTGTCAGTCTGCCGCAGGCTCCATTTGCGCAAAGGAGCCATTTGGCATGAATCCGCCGCAGGCACGAATGGTGTTGGTACATGTGTAAAGGAAAAATGTCCTATATTTCTGGGGCAGGGGGAACACTGGCGGTTCTGCTTTTCACTTCTGGCGAGCTATGCGGTTCCGGTTTTTGATGCTCAGGGGCATGTAGCGGGAGCCCTCAATCTGGCCGCCCCCAGTGGAAACAGCACCAGACCCTACGCCGCGCTGGTCATGGATACTCTGCTGCAGTCAGGCCGCCGCATAGAAGAACACCTTTTTCGTGAACATTATGCAGGCCAGAAAATCCTGACCCTTGGCCCAGCCGAAGGATGCTCCTCCCTTCTCGTCGCCCTGAATGGCGATGGAGATGTGACCGGAGCAACACATGCCGCCCGCCTGATGATGGGATGGACGGATGACATGATCAAAGACCACCCCAACCTGCTGACAGAGCTGGAATCAGGTTCCGAAATAAGCCTGCAAAAAGCGGAAGAAAGCGTTGTCAGGTCCGCACTGGCGGCCAGCCACGGCAATGTGGCCGCCACAGCCCGTAGTCTGGGTATTAGTCGGGCGACCCTTTACCGCAAAATGAAGGGGCTGCACATTCAGTAGCTCTGTGTAGTGTTCAGTGCTGCCCGCTTGCCTCTACGGGAAAGTCAAAAACAACGACTTTTTCCAGATACGGCGCGGCAAACGCTTTAAAGGCGTCATGCGCAGGATCAAAATAGCGCGGATCGGTTACGATTGGGCGCCCAACGTAAAAATTACGGTCTCCCTCGGATCGGAAGGTTACCAGATAAGCCTGTTCCAGGCCAATATCCGCATTTTCTCCACTGATCTGTGGCCCGGTTTCAATCGAGAGAACGGGCGCTGAGCCATCTGAGCGGGGGAAAGGTGCCGCAGTGCAATGAAGCGTTTTGTAACCTCATTGCGCTCGGCCTGTGTTGTATGTGGGTTAAAGCGGAACATAACCATATGCCGCACTAAACCGGGCTTGAAGTCCGGCGCAGTAAATCGGGCTGCGCCGGTTATATGCGCTTCATTACGGATTTGCTGTGCCGCTTTGCTTAACTCTGGCGCGGCCAGAACTGGCCGTGCCGACATACCGAATGCCGCCAAAGACGCAAAGCTGGCACTCAGCGCCAAGCGCGCTATTCTGCTTTTTAATCTCGTGCGGCACACAGTCATCATAAATTACAGAGCAATCAGGGAGCCGGGTTGGAGTGAACCTGATGGATTGCGTTTATTTTTGCTTCCAATTCAGGAGCGATCACCAGATCCAGAGAACCAAGAATGGTTTCAAGCTGCTCTATGCTGGTTGCGCCAATAATATTGGACGTAACAAACGGCCGGCTTGTTACAAAAGCAATAGCCAGTTGCACCGGGTTCAGCCCTTCCTGCTGGGCGAGGTCCATGTAAGCACGGATTGCCTCGTCCACACCGGGTTTTTCGTAACGCTGAGCGCGATTAAAAAGGGTCGTACGCGCACCAGGCGGCCGGGCGCCATCCAGATATTTACCCGTCAGGTAACCTTGGGCGAGCGGGGAATAGGCCAGAAGCCCCACACGCTCACGCAGAGCCATTTCTGCCAGCCCGATTTCGAACGTACGATTGATCAGGTTGTAAGCATTCTGAATGGATGCAACACGCGGCAGACCGGTTTTGGAAGCCGCCAGAAAACTGGCAACACCCCATGCTGTCTCGTTGGAAAGGCCGACATGGCGGATTTTCCCTTCAGCCACAAGGTCACCCAGCACACCCAGTGTTTCCTCCACCGGCACGGAATCATCTGGCGGGAGGTCCTTGAACGTGGTCCCGCCTTCTCCAAACAGGCCAATGGTACGGTCGGGCCAATGGAGCTGGTACAGGTCAATATAATCCGTACCCAGGCGGCGTAGGGAACCTTCCAGAGCATAGCGGATCTGACGGGGGGTCAGGCGCGCCTGCTCACCACCCGGCCGATACCACGGGGATGATGAACGCCCCACAACCTTGCTGGCAATAACCAGTTTGTCGCGTCCGCCCCGGGCCTTAAGCCAGTTGCCGATAATGGTTTCCGTTGCGCCGTATGTCTCGGCCCGCGGTGGAATGGCGTAAAGTTCGGCTGTGTCGATAAAATTGATACCCCGCTCCAGTGCCAGATCAAGCTGGGCGTGCCCTTCAGCCTGCGTGTTCTGCTGGCCAAAGGTCATTGTACCAAGGCAGAGTTCACTCACCATAATGCCAGTACGGCCAAGTTCGCGTTTGTTCATGTTATGCCTATTGGATAGAGGGTAAAATGATTTTGGCATCATGGAAGATAACATGCGCCAGAACAAGGGGAGGGGAGCATAATGAAAATAAATATTAAAAATTACGCAATGAGTAATGAGAATATTATAATAGCTTAATATCCGTGTTGAAATTTGGGATCAGACCAATTACAGTTGCTGTTCTGATTGTAAATATTTTGGAGGAACGCATGCTCACTCTTGAATGTCTTGGCAATGTGAAGTCTCCTGCGCATTTACCAGACTATAACCCGCTGGATATTAAGGCAGGTATTGTTCATTTTGGTGTTGGTAATTTTTTCAGGGCGCATGAAGCATTTTATATTGATAAAATCCTCAAGACAGAATCAGACTGGGGCATTATCGGCATTGGCCTGACAAAAGGCGACCATTCCAGCAAAAAAGCCGCATTGTTCCATGCGCAGGATTGCCTGTATTCCCTGACCGAATGCGCTCCAACGGGGGATCGTACCGTGCGGATCATTGCCGCATTGCGGGATTACCTGCTTGCCCCTCAAAACCCACAAAAAGTGCTGGAGCATTTAAGCAATCCCGATATTCGCATCGTGTCCATGACCATAACTGAAGGTGGTTATAATATTAACGAAACCACCGGCATGTTCGACCTGAGCAATCCGGACGTGCAAAACGACCTGCAAAACCCCGAAAACCCACAAACTGTTTTTGGGTATGTTGTGGAAGGTCTGCGCCGCCGGCGCGCTACGGGAACAAAAGCGTTTACCATCATGTCCTGCGATAATCTGCGGCATAATGGTGATGTTGCCCGAAAGGCTTTTCTCGGTTTTGCTCAGGCGCGTGACCCGGAACTGGCCGACTGGATTGCGCGGAATGCCACGTTCCCCAATGCCATGGTGGACCGCATTACCCCAACCGTTACAGCAGATATTGCCAAAGCCCTAAATACTGCCAGCGGGTTGGAAGATGATCTGCCTGTGGTGGCGGAGGACTTCCACCAATGGGTGCTGGAAGATAACTTTGCCAATGGACGGCCAGACCTGGCCAAAGCTGGCGTGCAGTTTGTAACCGATGTTACGGATTATGAGCACGTTAAAATCCGCATGCTCAATGCTTCTCATATCATGCTCAGTTTCCCAGCAATTCTGTTGGGTTATGCGCACGTGGATCAGGCGGTAAAAGACCCCGCACTCAAGCAGAATGTGGAAAACTTTTTAACCCGGGATGTTATTCCAACTCTCAAAGCGCCGCCCGGTGTGAGCTTGCAGCATTATATGCAAAGTGTCCTAAGCCGTTTTTCCAACCCCGCCATGGCCGATCAAACCTTGCGTATTGCCAGTGATGGCTGTGCAAAAATTCAGGTTTTCTGGACACAGACAGTCCGCGATCTGCTCCTTGGCCACAAAGACTGCTCCCGCATTGCTTTTGGCATGGCCGCGTATCTGGAAATGCTGCGAGGCATCAATGCGCAGGGGCAGACTTATACAACGTCTGAACCAGCCTACACGGCAGAACAGGAAGCCCTTGTGCATTCTGATGATTATGCCGCAGGCTTAAAGCTGCCTGCATTCGATGCATGGAGGGATTTGGAGAGTTCTGCCTTGGATCAGAAGGTCATTGAGCTGCGTAAAATTATACGCATCCAGGGTGTTCTGGCGGCTCTGGCAACATTGCCCACCTAACGCCCGCATAAGCAAAGCCTGTGTGTGCGGTTTAACGCATACACAGCAGACTACTGGCGGACAGAGAGAACCTTTTTTACGGAGTGTTCCCTCTGTTCGCGTCAGCCCCCAAAATGCATAGATAACCTTTTTCCAAGGGTTCCCACATTCGCGTTATACCGTGGAACCGCCTGATTTGCAGGCCGTTGGGGGGGGCATGTATCAAACGCCCCTTCATACCGATCGAAGCCAGAGTAATGCACTCTCTCCACCACATATAGGGGGTGGACTTCCGGTGTGTCCCCGCGGTGCCGCGTGGCATATGGCTGGCATCACGCTTCAAAAAACAATGAAAACATATCACCCAAAAGGGGTTGTTTGTCTGGAACGTTACAGTGGGAGCGGCAGAAGATGACAGAATCATACACGCTACGGGACGTAAACATTGGCATAGACGCGACCGGCACGCGGCAGGAAACTGATTCCATGGGCACAATTGATGTGCCTGCCAACCATTACTGGGGTGCGCAGACGCAGCGTAGTCTGGTGCATTTTTCCATTGGGCGGGACCGGATGCCCATAGAGCTTTGCCGTGCTTATGGCATTGTCAAAAAAGCTGCAGCACAGGTCAATCTGGCAGATAACCGGCTCCCCAACTGGAAGGCCGCCGCAATTATTCAGGCGGCGGACGAGGTAAGCTCTGGCCTGCTGGATGCCGAGTTCCCGCTTTTTGTCTGGCAGACAGGCTCGGGCACTCAGACAAATATGAATGTGAATGAAGTTATTGCCAACAGGGCCATTCAGCTCCTAGGTGGGCAGGTTGGCTCCAAAACGCCCGTGCATCCCAATGATGATGTGAATATGGGGCAGTCGAGCAATGATTCATTCCCTACAGTCATGCATGTTGTCACATTGCTTGAAATAGAAAATACCCTTGTCCCGCAGGTAGAGGCGCTTATTGCCAGTATCCGGGCCAAAGCTAATATGTGGAACGCCGTAGTCAAAATGGGTAGAACCCACTTGCAGGATGCCGTACCCCTAACGGTGGGGCAGGAATGGTCTGGCTGGGCACAGCAGCTTGAAACCACGCTGAATACGCTCCGTGCAGCCCGAGCGGATCTGGCTGAACTGGCAGCCGGTGGCACAGCGGTTGGTACGGGCCTGAACGCCCCCAAAGGCTTTGGTAAGGCAATTGCCGAACATATTGCGGTTTTGACCGGCAAGCCCTTTGTAACAGCCCCCAATAAATTTTCCGCTCTGGGCGGGCTGGACGCCATGGTGCGCGCATCGGCCGGGCTGCGTGGCCTTGCCGTAGCGTTAATGAAAATTGCCAATGATATGCGATGGCTCGGTTCCGGTCCGCGGTGTGGGCTGGCAGAGCTTAACCTGCCGGAAAATGAACCGGGGTCTTCCATCATGCCCGGCAAGGTTAATCCCACACAATGTGAAGCCCTGATCATGATTGCAACGCAGGTGTTGGGGAATGACGCAACGGTTGCGTTTGCGGGTGCTCAAGGCAATTTTGAATTAAATGTCATGCGCCCGGTCATTGCCGCAAATGTGTTGCATGCGATCCGTATTCTGGCTGATGGCTGCAAAAACTTCAGAGTCTTTTCCGTTGAAGGAACAACCCTGAACGAACGCAACATCAAACATTACGTGGAAGTCTCGGTGATGCTGGTTACAGCACTCAGCCCCGTTATCGGGTACGACAAAGCATCTGCCATTGCTCACCGGGCCATGGCGCGCAATGAGACACTTAAAGAAGCAGCCCTAGCTTCAGGCGTAAGTGAAACAGTTTTTGATCAGACTGTGGACCCGAGCAAAATGGTCGGGAATGGCCTTGCTGGGGCTTAAAATCTGCTCGTAACAGTACGGTCAAACGGCTTGGCTACCTAAATCACCAAAGCTTGATGCATATCATTGCGGTGTGATCGTGCAGGGGAGCAACTTCGACCTTGTTGAAAGACAAAACTTCTTGGCGGAAGTGGGAAAGGGAGGTGTAGAGCCTCCCTTTCTTTTTGTGTTCGATGCTTTTTAACCTGTAATCAGGCTGTTTGCTGGGCACCGTGGAAATCGGCCGATCTGGATTGTTTTTTCTTTTTTTCCAGCATTTCAGTATGCCGGTGTGCTTCGGGCGAAATACGCAGGCACAGGGTCAGCACCCCTGCCAAGAGATAAAGACCAGAAAAGCTCCAGATCACGCCTTCCAGCCCCATCCCGAACCAGGATTCACAAACGCTGACAACCGCAGGGCCCACCCAGGTGCTAGCACCAGCGCCCAACCCCAGAATGGAGAGGGCTGCAGCTTTTTCCTTTGGGCAGATCAGGGGCATCAGGCCGGACATGGGCACAAATGCAGCAACGGTGCCCCCATAAACAAAGCCCGCAATTGCCGCCAGTGTGAAGTTACCGGGGTACCACAATGGGACGTAATAAAAGAGGGGAATGGTCACGCAGCAACCAACGCACCCGCCAATGGCAATAACAAACCGGTGGCCAAGCTTGTCAGCCAACATCCCGGCGGCAAGGTTGAACAAAATGTTGCCAAGGAAGATCAGCGAAAGCAGGTCCAGCCACTGCGACTGGGAGAAGTGAAGCTGATCCACAAAAAAGGCGGGCATAATAGCCAGAAAAGCATATTCGGATGATGTGTTAATAGTCCGGATAATACCAGAAACCAGCGTTTTGGGCTCACGCCACATGATGCTGACAGATCCGAAGAAAACCTGCTTTTTATCGGCATTGGCAGCAACCAGCGGTTTGGAGCCAATGGGCTCATTAACCAGCAGTAGGGCTATCAGACCACCAATAATCACCAGCCCCAAAGAGCACCAGAAAGTCGCCAGTTCCCCTATGTAAGGAATGGTGTAGCGCGCAAACTGCGACCCAAGAGTTGGCAGGCCCGCAGAAAAGGAAAACCAGAACCAGCCCGCAGCAGAACCCAGCATCCGCGCAGGGGTGGCCGCCGCAATCCAGACCAGAAACCCATACGCAAACAGCGGATAGGCAAACCCCCGCAGCGTATAGAACAGCAGGGTCATGGACAGGTTATCCGGCCCCAGCCCCAAAGACAGAAAACCCACTTCCAGCAATGCCCAGAGCAGCAGGCCTGCCCACATGGTACGCCGTGGCCCAAACAGATCGGATAATGGCCCCGCCAACCATGCAGAGAGCATGACGGTGATACCATACGTTGTGAACATAAGGTTCACATCACCCTGACTGTGCCCGTGGTGGAGCATGTACGTGTCAAGGTATCCGGCTTCCACGCCATCGCCGACCATAAACAGAAGCAGACCGACAAAACCAAAAAAGAGTGGTTTAGGTATGCCCAAAAAGGCGGCAAGACCACGCGATTGCATGGATGACTGAGGGCTTGTCTCTGGCAAGACGCTCTCTCCTTATATAATTTTTGCAGCCTGCTATGGTTGAGCTACACCCTAAGGAGCAAGGGAAGCAGGCATGCGTGATGCTGGCCCGGAATATAATTCAACGGGCTATGAAGATACGGGCACGAAAACGAGATCGCGCATCACGGGGACAAAAGCACAGTTGCGTGCTGTTGCAGTAATTTATAACGGCAGCACACTATCGTTTCAAGATATTTTTTATAAATACATATGCAAATAAAGAATATTATTTTCAATAATCATTCGATATGACAATTATAATGAATTATACTATAAGTAAATGCCTATGTTTTTATTTATTAACGTGCGAATGAATTTTTGAAAGTCGAATTGATTTTTTTTGACATCGCCAAAAAACATAGGAGCAAAAGATAACGCAGCCGTGTCTCCCTCCATCAAAATAAGAGAGGCTACGGTGTATTTTTTACAATTCAAATAAATAAATAAAAAACAACTACTTTAAATTGTGAGTTTTTTCTTCCAATTTCATTAAATCGGAAACCATTTTATTAATGGGGGTAGTCCAGTCAAATGGTTGTGGCTGCTGGTAGATACGCAGATTACTGTACCATGGCGAATCTGTTCGGCCGGAAAGCCAACGCCAGCACTGGTCAAAACGTGAGAGCATCCATACTGGTTTGCCCAATCCTGCTGCCAGATGCACAACGGATGTATCAACAGAGATCACCATATCCAGATTAGCAATCAGCGCTGCTGTATCATCAAAATTATGCAGAAAATTGGCATGGTTAACCAATTTCATGCCCGCAGGCGGGGCTTTGGCCTGAATGCTTTTTTCCCCAACCTGCAAACTGTAAAATAGAATATTGGGCACCTGTGCCAAGGGAGCCATACTTTGCAGGTTTATGGACCTACGCTGGTCCACAAACTCCACGTAACGAACCTCCCGGTGGGGCGAGCCTGCCCATACCAGACCAATTTTTAGTGTGGGTGACGCGGACATAAAGAACAGGTCTTTATCCAGACGAGCCTTCCAGTCAGCAACCCTGGCCGGGTCAGGAGTAAGGTAACCACTAGCCAGCGGAATTGTATCCAGCGTTGTGCCCAGCAGATATGGCAAACTCCCAACCGAACATTCCAGATCGTGGGGAGGGGCTACATCATCGACGGTAATAAACAGCTGCTCGGGGAATGAGCGCTGCAGAAGGGTCAATAACTCCTTGCGGACTTTGACAATAATGCTACCGCCCCGTTGGGCTGCATACGGAACAAAACGTACAAAATGCAGCATATCTCCAAACCCACCTTCCGTGTGGATAAGCAGAGTCTTGCCAACAAAAGACTCTCCATTCCACACCGGGCCTTGCAGGTTATGCTTGCCGATAATGTTGCTGTTCCACCGCCATTCATACGCCTTAAAACCTTCCTGATAATCTCCGTGCGCCAGTAGGGAGAGCGCGTGATTAGTCCGGTTTTGTCCGTTTTCTGGCTCTATCTGAATAGCCGCGTTATGAAAGTTCAAGGCAAGTTCATGCCGCCCCTGGCAATCCAGCGCCACCCCCAGATTACTGAGTGCGAGTGAATGCTGAGGTTGCAGTGTCAGACACTGTTTATAAGCTTCAATGGCAGCGCTATAATCTTGCAATTCAAACAGGACATTCCCAAAGTTTGACCACGCATCAGGCATATCCGATTTAATACGCACGGCACGGGCAAGTAGGGGCTTAGCTGTTTGAAATTCCCCCAACGCACACAACAGCCCACCATAATTGCTCAGGGCGTAAGCATTATTCGGGTCCTGTTCTAGCGCCACTTTATACGCGGCAACTGCTTCGTGCATACGATTGGCACGTTGAAGCGCCACAGCATCCATAACTTGAGCATCTGACAAAGCGGATGGTTCAGAAAAAGAATGCTCTGGCATGATCATCCAACCCAGTTTTAATTAAAACCGATACAAACCCTAATGCCCCAGATCACCACGTGATCACAGACATGCACAAGGCACCTTTCTGCAATATGGCTGAACAGGCCTATTGCAGAGGAGAATAGTCAGAGCGGCTTTACAAACCCGACCAGTTTTTCGGCTTCGGCAACAATTGGCTCAGCAATAGCCTGTGCACGCTGTGCACCGTTATGCAGCATTTGCACCAGATGCGTTTCGTCTTGCAAAAGCTGGCTGGTTTTTAGCGCAATCGGGGCAATCTCGTTGACAACCACCTCTGTTAAAGCTGCTTTGAACGGACCAAACCCTTGCCCCTGATGCAAATCCAGAACCTGCTGCACGGTCTTGCCAGACAAAGCCGCGTAAATGGAAACTAGGTTTCTGGCTTCCGGACGGTCTGCCAGACCAGAAGGGTCTTCTGGCAGTACGCCAGTATCCGTTTTGGCACGCCTGATTTTTAACGCAATGGTGTCTGCATCATCGGTCAGCTCAATCCGGCTCTGGGCTGAAGGGTCCGACTTGGACATCTTTTTTGTCCCATCGCGCAGGCTCATGACACGCGCCGCCTCTGGCGGGATAAGCGCTTCTACCTGTGGGAAAAATTCGACGCCATAATCATGGTTAAACTTCTGGGCAATATCATTGGTCAGTTCCAGATGCTGCTTCTGGTCCTCACCCACGGGTACCCGGGTTGCCTTGTAAGCCAGAATGTCGGCAGCCATCAGATTAGGGTAAACATAAAGACCGGCAGAATGGTTTTCCCTGTCTTTCCCTGCTTTATCCTTGAACTGCGTCATACGGTTCAGCCAGCCAAGCCGGGCGACACAGTTAAAAATCCACGCCAGACGCGCATGCGCCGAAACAGCGGACTGATTGAACAGAATATGACGCTGGGCATCAATGCCGGATGCCAGCAGAATGGCTGCCTGCGTAAGCGTATGTTCGCGCAGTTTGGCGGGCTCCTGCCAAACCGTAATGGCATGCATATCCACAAGGCAGAATACACATTCATGATCAGCCTGCAGGTTAACCCAGTTCCGAATTGCTCCCAGATAGTTGCCAAGCTGAGGAACACCCGAGGGCTGAATGCCAGAAAAAATACGTTGCATACGGAGTTATCGCTACTGTCTGTAAGGGAAAAGAAAAACCATTCGGCACGCTGCATTTTTCACAAAATACAGGAACAAGACGACAAAAGTAGATTAGTCCACAAAATGGTTTATGCGTTTTTGCTTTGTGTAAAGTGATATAGCCGCTTAATCAAAACCCATAGTATTGCACCAGTTTTGCAACCAATACCCGATGGGCAATCATAGCCGGGAGGGGAGGGGGCTTTCCTGCTGTAAAAACCCGCTCCACCTTGCCCCTCAAAAGCGGTCCCTCTCAGCAGAATACACCACAAGAGGAAGGAAACGCCCTAGGCACGGCACAATGTACACCAAATATTATGGCGTGTTGTGCGTATGCTCGACCCCAAGCAACTGAATGCGGAAGACCAGAGGGCTATCCGAGGGAATAACCCCCATGGACCGGTGCCCATAGCCCAACTCCGGCGGCACATACAGCATCCAGGTATCCCCCACATGCATCAACGGCAGAGCTTCCATCCAGCCTTGCACCAGACCGTCCAGCGGCATCTGCATATAGGCACCATTGCCATGCTGGTCAGAGCCGTCAAAGATGGAGCCATCAGGCAGACGGCCTTCGTAAATCAGCATCATCACATCCCCTTTACGGGGCTGTTCACCATCCTTGGGGCCGGATTCCAGCACTTTATAAGCCAGGCCATCTTTTAGCACCGTAACGCCCGGTTGCGAGCGCAGCTTTGCCATCTGCTGCGCTGGCGTCAGTTCTTCTTCTTCCGCCTTATGGCCACCGCAGGCGGTGAGCGAAAAGGCCAGGCTGGCCGCAAGTATGCTTGGAACAAGAGAAAATCGACGGGACATGGTACTGATGTGCTCCCTTACAAAATTCAGAAAAAGTGGCGCTTAGAGCGCGCCACCTTTACGGCCGATCTGTGCTCCCAGTCTCAGGCGCAACGCGTTCAGCTTGATAAAGCCCTGAGCGTCTTCCTGATTATAGGCGCCTTCATCGTCCTCAAATGTCACAACGCGGGTATCATACAGGCTGTTGGGGCTTTCACGACCCACACAAATCACATTGCCCTTATACAGCTTCAGCCGCACCCGCCCGGTTACGGAATGCTGGGAGGCATCAATCAGAGCCTGCAGCATACGACGTTCGGGGGAGAACCATAGGCCATTATACAAGATGGAAGCATAGCGCGGCATCAGGCTATCTTTAAGATGCATGGCTTCACGGTCCAGAGTGATGGACTCAATGCTCCGATGTGCCGTGAGCAGAATTGTGCCGCCGGGCGTTTCGTACACACCGCGGGACTTCATGCCCACAAAGCGGTTTTCCACCAGATCAAGCCGACCGATACCATTGGCTTTGCCCAGCTCATTCAAACGGGCTAGCAACGTTGCGGGGGAGAGAGCCTCGCCATTAATGGCTACCGGGTCACCGCTCACAAAGTCGATGGTAATTTCTGTCGCACGGTCAGGTGCTGCTTCTGGTGCAATGGTCCGCTGGAAAACAATTTCCTCGGGTGCAACAGCCGGATCTTCCAGCATTTTACCTTCGGAGGAAGAATGCAGCAGATTGGCATCAACCGAGAACGGGGCTTCGCCGCGCTTGTCCTTGGCGATGGGGATCTGGTTTTCTTCAGCAAAGGATAGGAGACGGGTACGGGAGGTCAGATCCCATTCACGCCAAGGGGCAATAACCGTAATGTCGGGTTTAAGGGCGTAATAAGCCAGCTCAAACCGGACCTGATCATTACCCTTGCCCGTAGCCCCGTGGGCAACGGCATCTGCGCCAACAGCTTCAGCAATTTCAATCTGGCGCTGCGCAATAAGGGGGCGGGCAATGGATGTGCCCAGCAGGTACTGGCCTTCGTACAGGGTGTTGGCGCGGAACATCGGGAAGACAAAATCCTTCACGAATGTCTCGCGTAGGTCTTCCACAAAAATTTCCTTAACCCCGAACATCTCGGCTTTTTTGCGGGCGGGTTCCAGTTCCTCGCCCTGCCCAAGATCGGCCGTAAAGGTCACGACTTCGCAGCCATAGGTCTTTTGCAGCCATCTCAGGATAACGGACGTATCAAGCCCGCCCGAGTAAGCCAGAACAACCTTTTTAACGTCTTTTTTGGCGGAAGTCGCGCCCATGCACCAATCTCCTGATCACTCTGAATAACAGGTTTGCCTTTCTCCTATCACCGAGAAAGCCCCGGAGCCAGAGCGCTTTCCTGATGAAGCCGCGTTCTGGCCGGAAAAAAGTATGTTTTTATGCAGATGGCGTGTTTCTTGCTCTCTCGCTGGCCGTTTTCAACTGCCCGCAAGCAGCCAGAATATCGCGACCACGCGGCGTGCGAATGGGGGAGGCAAAGCCTGCATCCATCACAATTTGTGCAAACCTGTTCTGCTGTTCGCGCGTGGAGGGGCGGTAGTCACTCCCTGGCCAGGGGTTAAATGGGATCAGGTTCACCTTGGCAGGGATATCAGAAATCAACCGGACCAGTTCACGCGCATCGGCTTCGCTATCGTTTACGCCGCGCAGCATGATGTATTCAAAGGTGATGCGGCGCGCATTGCTCGCAGCCGGGTAACGGCGGCACGCGGCCAGAACCTCTTCAATCGGGTATTTGCGGTTGAGAGGAACAATTTCATCACGCAGATCGTTCCGCACGGCATGCAGGGAGACCGCAAGGTTGATCCCCAGCTCATCCCCGCAGCGGTCCATAAGCGGCACCACACCGGATGTGGAAAGTGTAATACGCCTGCGGGAAAGGCCAATCCCTTCGCCGTCCATGATAATGCGCATGGCTTTGGCAATGTTTTCGTAGTTATACAGAGGCTCGCCCATACCCATCAGCACTATGGTTGAGAGCAGGCGAGGGGTGTCCCCCTTGGGGCTTGGCCATTCACCATAGGAATCCCGCGCAGCCATGAACTGGCCCACAATTTCGGCCGCACCAAGGTTGCGCACCAGCTTTTGGGTGCCGGTATGGCAGAAGGTGCATGACAATGTGCACCCAACCTGAGACGAGATACACACAGCACCACGGTCTTCACGCCGGTCAGGAATATAAACGGTTTCCGCCTCCTGCCCATCACGGAAGCGGAAGAGAAACTTCCGGGTCTCATCCTGCGAAGTCTGCACGGTTGTCGGCTCAGGACGTGCGATAATGAATTTTTCAGCCAGTTTTTGCTGGAGCGGCTTGGCAATGCTGCTCATGAGCGAAAAATCAGTAACACCCTGATGATAAATCCAGTGCCACAACTGCTTGGTCCGGAATGGTTTTTCACCAATTTCGACCAGAATTTCGGTCAGTTCCTCGCGTGACAGGCCAACAATGTCCCGCCGCCCATCTGCCGTAACCGCAGAAGGAGGGCTGAACAGGGCAGCCTTAGCCAGAATGCGCGTACGCTCCTCGGCATTCAGTGCGGTAACAGCAGCGGCATCGGCAGGAATTGAGGCAGAGGGAACGGGAGACGACATGAGGGTATGCACTGTTTCATAAAATGAGGAGAGAAAGGTTCATAACAAAAAAAGAGGCTGACAGATACCAGCCTCTTTCACCAACCGTCATCTGCTCAGAATATGGTGCTTTTCCGCTCCTTACTGGGCGGCAGGCTGGTTCTGGCCTTTAAGGGCATTCTGGAGCCACGTGGCCATTGTAATTTTGGACGTATCCACATTATCCAAGATCATGCCAATGGTTTGTGCAGAATACGCGTCAGGCTTTGTATCAGCCGAAATGGGGAAGGACGGGCGGGTAATCTCAATGGTCAACGCAGGCGGGGCGGGCTTGTCGTCACCAACGTTCATGGCGGCAGGCGCTGGTGATTCTTCCTGTATATCAGCGACAACCGACAGCTTGGTTGCTTCCGGATTTTGCCCAAAATAGAGGTAAGCGTACGTAGCCGCGGCAGAAAGCACATCCTTGACCGTCTGGCGATACAGATCAGCCGTGCCAGCATTACCCTCCACATGCAGGGTTGCCGGGTCCGCTTTGATCGTCAGCACACCAGCCTGCATATCATCCTGCAGCAGCAACCCATCCCGTTCATAGCCGCGCAGCAGAACACTCCCGGTTTCCGTCGCCGGGTGTGATGCCGCAGATGGATGATAAGCCGGAGCGGCCCAGACATATGAGCTGGAAGCCAAAAGGAAGGCGGCGCCAAACAGTGTCGCTATCTTGCGCATGATTCTGTGTTGCTTCCCTTACAATGGTGAACTGATTTTTGCTTTCTCTCAGAGAATTGTGGCAAAAAAATTGACCATCTGCCATGCAAAAATCGGGAAGCAACCTGAAAATTTAATTTAAGGTTTACACACAGCCGCTGCGGTTTATGCCTTTCGCTGTGCTGCTATCAGGAATTCCTTATTACCTTCCGGCCCGGTAATGGGACTAAGCTCAATGCCCAGCACCTCCCACCCCGGCAAGGAGGACCACCATTCCTGAATGGTGGCGCACACGCTTTCATGCACCAGAGGATCGCGCACAACACCTTTCGCGCCAATCTGCTCACGCCCGGCTTCAAACTGGGGTTTAATCAACGCTACGGCCCAAGCATTATCCGCCGCCAGACCAAGGGCTGCGAGCAGGACAGTGCGCAAGCCAATAAAGCTGGCATCACACACAATGACTTCCGGCGCGACCGGAATAAGCGTGGTATCCAAGTAACGGGCATTGCACTTTTCCAGCACGCTCACCCGCGGATCGGACCGCAGCTTCCATGCCAGTTGTCCATGCCCGACATCCACAGCATAAACATGCTCAGCACCATGGGTCAGCAGCACATCCGTAAAGCCACCGGTAGAAGCACCAACGTCCAGGCACTGGCGCCCGGCCGGGGAAAGACCGAAATGCTCCAGAGCATGCGCCAGCTTGCATCCCCCGCGGGAAACCCATGGATGCTCCTGCCCCTTGAGTTCCAGAGGGGCATCTTCCGCCAACTGGTCTCCTGCTTTGGCGACGCGCTTGGAGCCGCTAAAAACCAGCCCTGCCATAATCAGGGCCTGAGCTTTTGTGCGGCTCTCGACCAACCCACGATCGACCAGAATCTGATCAGCGCGACGCCGAGCCATGCCTTCAGGCCGTCCGTTCTTCCGTGAGGTTAACACCCAGTGCGTTGAGAGCGGTAGCGACGATGTGGGGTGCGGAGAGCCCGGCCTCGTCATACTGCGCGTCCTGCGTGTTGTGGTCGATAAAGCGGTCGGGCAGGGTCATGGGGCGGAAGCGCACCCGGTCAAGCAGCCCGGTGCGGGCCAGATGGTGGCAGACCTGTGTGCCAAACCCACCTTCGGACCCTTCCTCAATGGTGATCAGCACCGCATGGTTGCGGGCAAGGTTTTCCACTAAAGCCGTATCAATCGGCTTGGCAAAGCGGGCATCGGCCACGGTCGGGGGCAGACCCTGCGCTGCCAGCATGTCGGCTGCCTGCAGGCAGGCCCCAAGCCTTGGCCCGAGCGAGAGAATGGCAATGCCACCCGTCTGCGCACCGGACTGGCGCCCCATCTCGCGGATAATGCGGCCCTTGCCAATTTCCAGCACCTGCCCTTCGGCAGGCAGGTCCAGCCCAAGCCCGTTGCCACGTGGGTAACGCAGGGCAATCGGGCCTTCATCAAACTCAGCGGCTGTGGCTGTCATGTGCAGCAGTTCCAGCTCGTCCGAAGGGGCCATGATGGTCATGCCCGGCAGGCAGCCCAGATAGGCGATGTCAAACGACCCGGCATGTGTTGCCCCATCGGCCCCGACCAGACCCGCGCGGTCAATGGCAAAGCGGACCGGCAGATTCTGGAGCACCACATCGTGCATGACCTGGTCATACGCACGCTGGAGGAAGGTGGAGTAGATGGCACAGAATGGGCGCAGCCCCTCGGTGGCCATGCCTGCGGCAAAGGTAACCGCGTGCTGCTCGGCAATGCCTACGTCAAAAAAGCGGTCGGGGTAGTTCTTGGCAAACGCATCCAGCCCGGTGCCGGACGGCATGGCCGCGGTAACCGCGGTCAGGCGCTTGTCGGTCTGGGCACGGCGGACAAGTTCACGTGCGAAAACCGAGGTGTAGCTGGGCGGGCCTGCGGGGCCTTTCTTCTGCTCACCGGTAATGACGTTGAACTTGGCTACGGCGTGGTATTTGTCGCCTGCGTTTTCTGCCGGGCGGTAGCCGTGGCCTTTTTCCGTAATCACATGCAGCAGGATGGGGCCTTTATCCGTATCGCGCAGGTTGCGCAGGATATTGACCAGCTGCGGCAGGTCGTGCCCGTCTACCGGGCCAACGTAGTAAAAGCCCAGCTCCTCGAACAGTGTGCCGCCGGTAATCATGCCGCGTGCGTATTCGTCCGCCTTGCGGGCGGTACGTTCCACCGGAGCAGGCAGCTTTTTAACGAATTTCCCCGCCAGTTCGCGCAGTTCCATGAACTTGCGCGACGACATGAGACGCGAGAGGTAGTTGGACATGGCCCCGACCGGCGGAGCAATGGACATCTCGTTATCGTTGAGGATCACGATCAGGCGTTCAGCGCCCGGTCCGGCCACTGCGGCGTTGTTCATGGCCTCATACGCCATGCCGGCAGAGATGGAGCCATCGCCGATTACCGCAATCACATTGCGTTCACGGTAGGAGGGGTCATCCTCGGCACGCAGGTGGTGCGCCACCGCCATGCCAAGCCCTGCGGAAATGGACGTGGAGGAATGGGCCGCGCCAAACGGGTCGTATTCGCTCTCGGAGCGGCGGGTAAAGCCCGACAGCCCACCCGGCTGGCGCAGGGTGCGGATGCGCTCGCGCCGTCCGGTCAGAATCTTGTGCGGGTAGGCCTGATGGCCCACATCCCAGATCACCCGGTCATCGGGCGTGTCGAACACCGCGTGCAGGGCTACGGTCAGCTCCACAACACCAAGCGAGGCCCCAAGGTGCCCCCCGGTGGTGGAGACCGCGTCCACAGTTTCGGCCCGCAGTTCGTCCGCAAGCTGCTTGAGCTGCTCAACAGACAGGTTGCGCAGGTCCGCAGGAACCCGAACACGATCCAGCGCAGGAAAACGGCCAAAAGTGGGAATCGGTGACGCGGCGTTCTGGTCGGCCATGATCTCAGTTTCTCCGTTCGATCACGTAGTAGGCAAGATCTCGCAGCCGGTCAGCCTGTGCGCCAAAAGGTGCGAGTTCGGCAATCGCGGCTTCGGTTACGCGTGCAGCCTCGTTTCTTGCGCCATCAATCCCAAGAAGTGCCACAAACGTGGACTTGCCGGAGGCTTCATCCTTACCTGCGGTTTTACCCAGTTCTTCGGCTGTGGCTGTGGCGTCCAGCACATCATCCGCTATCTGGAATGCTGCGCCGATATTGGCACCATATGCCCTAAGGCGCTTGCGCAGATCAGCCGAAGCCTGCCCCAGAATGGCACCGGCCTCCGCCGAGTAACGGATAAGGCAGCCAGTTTTAAGCGCATGCAGGTGGCGGACTTCGTCCAGCGGCAGGGCGCGCCCTTCACCTTCCATATCGATCATCTGCCCGCCGACCATGCCAGCGGCACCGGAGGCCTCTGCAAAGCTCTGGATCAGGTCGATGCGCACATCTGCACTTGCATGCGTGTGGGCTGCGGCAAGAATTTCGAACGCTCTGGTCTGCAGGGCATCCCCGGCTAGAATGGCCGTTGCCTCGTCAAACTTGCGATGCGTGGAGGGCTGACCGCGGCGCATGTCATCATCATCCATGGCAGGCAGGTCATCATGCACCAAGGAATAGGCATGCAGCATCTCAACGGAAGCTGCCACTCTGGCGGACTGGCTCTCCGGCACGCCGAACAGGCTGGCGGCTGTAACCGCCAGATAGCCGCGCAGGCGCTTGCCGCCACCTAAAGTGGCGTAGCGCATGGCGTCTATCAGCCGCGCATCGCCCCCCTTTGTAGGCGGAAGCAGAGCGTCGATCGTGCTTTCTATCACGCTCGCACGCGCGCCCATGTCCTGTTTGAGGAGCGCAGCATCAGTTGCGCGAATGATTGTGGTTTGTGTCGGCTCAGTCATCGACATCTCAGTCCATCGGTTTCATGTCCAACGACCCGTCGGACCGTTGCACGATCGCCTGCACGCGGGCTTCAGCTTCACTTAGCTTGGCCTCACAATGCTGCCGCAGGGCCGCACCGCGCTCATATGCCTTAATGGCATCTTCCAGCTTCATCTGGCCGCCTTCCAAGCCGCGCACAATTTTTTCCAGTTCGGAAAGCGCTTCTTCAAAAGACAGCGAAGTGATGTTGTCCGGCATCGTGCGGGCGTCCCTATCCTTCATGAAGGGCAGCCAATAGCGCGAGTAGGGGCCTTCTGCCAAGCCTTGCTTGTCAATGACTGGTGGAATTTCAGCTATGACTGAAAATTATCAGCCTTGCGCACGCCGTTTGATCGTAAAGGCGAAAACTCCGTTTTCATCTGCAAAAGAGACAAGGGCATGCCCCGTCTCCCTGCAGAACACCTGAAAATCGGATACTGATGCCCGGTCAGTCGCCAAAACCCGCAGGCGCGCCCCTTCGGGCAAGTCACGAAGAACACGGTTGGCTTTGAGGACGGGCAGGGGGCAACTCAACCCCCTGACATCAAGAACAGTCTCACTCATGATCACACTTCATACCGTAGATTCAGGGGCCCCCAATCGAACATGCTGCCTGCATGCCATGCGGCATGTTCAGTCCTTGAGCCTGTGCGGCCTGAAACCCGTTGCCACAACATAGAGTTCCGCCGAATCCTTACGGCTGGCGGGGGGCTTGGCGTGGCGCACAAGAGAGAACGCCTGCTTCAAGGTATCCAGCATGGCTTTTTCAGACCCACCCTGAAACACCTTGGCGACAAAACCGCCACCTTCGGCCAGAATTTCAAACGCAAAATGCAGGGCTTCTTCTGTCAGACCAATAATGCGGATGTGATCAGTCGGCCCATGCCCGGTCGTATTAGGCGCCATGTCCGAGACAACAAGATCCGCCTTACCACCCAGCATGGTTGTTAACGTGGAGGCCATATCGGGATCGGTAAAATCCCCTTCTATGATTTCAGCACCAGGCACAGGGTCAACCGGCAGCAAGTCAACCCCCACCACCTGAGCCGCGCCACGCTTGACCAGCACCTGAGTCCACCCCCCGGGGGCGGCCCCCAGATCCACCACGCGCATACCCGGGCGGATCAGGCGGAACTTGTCATCCAGCTCAATCAGCTTGAACGCAGCGCGGGAGCGCCACCCCTGCTTGTGAGCGGCCTGCACATATGGGTCGTTCAGTTGCCGGGCCAGCCATTTCTGCTGGGCTGTCGTCCGCCCCCGCGCGGTCCTGAGGGACACTGTTTGCGTACGCATCCGCTGCGGGGCATCGGAATCATCCTTTGCCAGCTTACTACCGGGGGTTGCGCTGCTTTTACGCGCGCGCCCTGGAACACGCAGTGTGGAAGAGTGCCCGGACGAACGGGGTTTCTTGTCGCTCATAAACATGTTGCCTGAATCAAATTCTGTGTGGAGTGAGCCTGCTTGGCATGATGGGACCGCGTAGAGCGGCGTGACATGGGAGAGGCTTTGCGCAGCATGCGAAGAATCATGCCATCTCGTAGCCCACGATCCGCAACAATAATATCCTGCATTGGCCATATATCGTGAATAGCTTCAAAAATAGCACAGCCGGGCAGGACAAAAGGAGCGCGGTCAGGGCCAATACACGGATGGCTCTCAATATTACTCAACCCCATATCCTGCAGCTTGCGCATGGCAAGCCGCGCGCTGCTGGCAGGCAGCAGTGACCCGTCAACCGCAGCCCGGGCATAGCGCGGGAGATTAAGAATGAGACTGGCAAGGGTTGTGACCGTGCCACTTGTGCCGATCAGCCGCACCTGATTGCGGCGGATCTCTGAGCGGATGCGGTGAACTGCTTCAAAGTCATTCAGGAATGAGCGGGTATGATCCACCATGGCACGGTAGCGCTCTGGCGTTAGATCTTCCATCGGCCCAAACTGCTCCGACAGGGTGACCACGCCCACAGGCAGACTAAGGTAGCCGATCAGGGATTCCGTTTGCTGCGCAGTATCGCTACGGATCCACGCCACTTCCGTAGAACCACCACCAATATCAAAAAGTAGCGCCCGGTTCCGAGGGGAGCCGAAACGGGGATTATGAATAAGGTTTGCGCAACTTTCGACTGCCAGAGTAGCTTCTTCCCGGCCGGATATAATATGAATATCAAACCCGGCAGCAGCCTGAGCACGCTCAATAAAATCCTGCCCATTCACCGCACGGCGGCAGGCCTCTGTTGCGACCGCCTGAAACATACCCACATTGCGCCGCGCCAGTCGATCCGCACAAATTTGCAGCGCTTCAACCGTGCGCCCCATGGCGTCCTCGCTCAGGCGACCTGTATGATGCAGGCCTTCCCCCAGCCGTACAGTACGGGTGAAGCTGTCCACCACCCGGAACCCCCCGGCGGTTTGTGCTGCAATCATCAGGCGGCAATTATTAGTGCCCAGATCAAGAGCGCCAAACAGATCCGGATCCCCGCTCATACCCTGCGAAGGGGGGAAAAGCCTGTTGACCGAGGGGCCGGTCCAGGGAAGAGGGTGATCCATCTGTCCGGTCCTTGGTTGTTAGGGTTGCGCTGAATCTTCTCTTATTCTGGGGACCACGACGCCTGGGGACAAGATAAATATGCGCCCAAAACAAAATTCTTTTGTTGGATGGGGTTGCAAGCCCAATATGACGGTGCTAGTAGAGCGTCACCGGCAAGGAAGTGGTGTTTTACACTTCTAAAGCGTCGTCCTGCTGGGGGATAGTTTAGCGGTAGAACTACCGGCTCTGACCCGGTCAGCCCTGGTTCGAATCCAGGTCCCCCAGCCACTTTTTCCTATAAAATATAAAATTCCGCATTAGCTATCAGAGTATTTGTCTGCGTGAGCGATGCAGATCGAGCGGAAGTGGCAGCTTATGTGTTTTGCCGCCTGTTGCAACTTCCACAATGATCTCACAACCTCCCCGCGACATCAGCTCTGAATTCCAGCGAGAATCTATCGAGTTTAGTGAATCGAGAAGAGAATCATCACGCAAAGAATAAGATGAATTTATTTATTTGAATTGAGAATAAATAAAGCATTACTCGAATAAAGCATACTCTTCTGCCGTTCAGGCATTCATCCAGAGCCACGACACGCTAAATCGAGTGAAATTCTGTTAACAAACCCTAAACGGGCTTGATATTATCAAAAAATTATTCTTTTGTGGCAGCGTAGATAAATAAAAATTAGGTGATGCGTTTGATATTCTAGCTCTGTATCGCAGTTACAAGGACTTCGATATGGCTGCGCGGGGTTGTTATTTCGTACACTTACAAGAGGTTTTGAGGTTGTCATTGTTTAACAATGACTAAACCTCGGGTTGTTCACCGCAGGGACCATGCTTGCGGAATTAGTAATCGCAATAGAGGTCAGTCGGCTACACCTTCTCCCAAATAACGCCTGCGCCCAGAAACACTGCATAGTCCTTTACGCATTCAAGGCTTAACAATGCTCAATTCAGAATCTCTCACTCTGTCTCACGACACGACATTATATTTTGATATGCTTGAGCAGGCAGCCGATGGCGTTGTTATTATTAACCAGCTTAATCACATTGTGTTTTTCAACACTGCGGCCGAGCAACTCTGGGGCTGTTCTGCGGCAGACGTAATTGGCAAGAACGTGAACTGCCTTGTGCCGATGGAACATCGCGCACAGCATGACGGCTACATTAACCACAACCGCAATACTGGCGTTAATCATATTGTCGGCACCTCGCGCGAGGTTGTGTTCAGCCGTACCAATGGCGATTATGTCGCGGCTGAAATGTCGATTTCCACCGCCATCATCGGGCCGGACAGGCAGCGCTATTACATGGCTTTCCTTAAAGGGGTGACCGAGGAAAGCCATCGCAGAAAAATACTGGACCTCCAGAACCGTGTTTTCCATGAACTCTCTGGTGAATCTCCAGAACAGGACATTGCGGACATGCTCTGTTCAGAGGCTGAACAGCTTGTCCCCAACAGTGTTGCTGTCCTTTTACAGGTAAACTCTGAACAAAATCTTGAGATTCTCTCCGGGGAAGGCTTGTCGCGCAGAAAAATTGCAATGCTTATGCGCATTGTCCTGACTGACGCGGATATAATAGCGCTAACCCAAGCCCCTGAAGAAGCACGCGCCATCGTCTGGAACGCTGAATCTGGCGGCGGGTATGAAAGCGAGTTTCTGGATTGCTGGGCTTCTGCCATCTGCAACGGGGCAGGGGAGCTGATTGGCATTTTTGCCCTTTACTCGCGTAATCGGGACAAAATAACCAACTGGCCTCAAAAAATTGTTGCGGGTTGCGTGCCCTCCTGCGCCGCCATTATCGAGCGCGGCAAAACCCGCTTGCAGCTCAGCCGCCTGGATCGCTATGACGCGCTCACAGGACTACTCAACCGTAATGCCGTCACAACAATCCTGAAGGATATGACCCTTCAGGCTGCAAGTGCTCCATTCGCCTTGCTCGTGCTGGATGTTGACCTGTTCCAAGACATCAACAACCTGATGGGGTATGACAAAGGGGATGCCCTTTTACAAACCATGGCCCAGCGCCTTACCTCGCAATGCCGAAGCAACTTCATAATCGGCCGACTGGGTGGTGACGATTTTGTTGTGATCATCCCCAACGGGGACCATGACATAGCCAACACCTTTGCTGATAATCTGACTGCGGCAATGCGTGAGCCGGTTGTTATCAATAATCAGGAAATTATCATCTCGTTGAGTATTGGCATAAGCCTGTACCCGGATGATGGCCTTGAAATCGAGCATATTCTGAACCGGGCCGAGATGGCCATGCTTGAGGCCAAAAAGACGGCGCGTAAAAGCTTCCGGCTTTTGGGGAGCATTGCGAATGATGATGTCCGGGCACGCGTTATCATCGGTTCGGCTTTGCGCAAGGCCATTCAGGATTCTGAGCTCGAATTGTTTTACCAACCCCAGATCAGCATTAAAAACAACATGCTGTATGGGGTGGAGGCTCTTTCACGCTGGCATCATCCAACATTAGGCACCATTCCGCCTTCACGCTTTATTCCCATTGCTGAAGAAACTGCCCAGATCGAAGCCATTGGCTTGTGGTCACTGGAGCAGGCCTGCATTCAGCTTGTGAAATGGGACGAAACCGGGCTGCACGTTCCCATTGTTAGCGTAAACCTGTCCGCCGCACACTTTAGCAACCCAAGCCTGACAGAACAGATTGTCAATCTGCTTGCGCGTTACAACCTTGCAGCCAACCGCCTGACCATTGAAATAACGGAAGGCGGTATGATGCAACAGAACATTGAGACAATGACAACGCTTACCGCCCTGCGTGAAATTGGTGTTGGTTTATCGCTTGATGATTTTGGCACGGGGTTTTCGTCCCTGTCGCGCATTTCCCATCTGCCACTGACCGAAATCAAGATCGACCGCAGCTTTATCATTAATTTCGAAAAAGACGTCAGCTCTCTTATCGTCACGGAAGCGGCGATCAATATCGGCAAACGGCTTGGCGTGCATGTCGTGACAGAGGGCGTGGAAGACACGTTCCAGGAAGCCCGACTACGCACCATGGGCTGCGACGTTATGCAGGGATACCTGTTTGCCCGTCCTATGCCCCCGGGTGACCTTCTGCACTGGATGCAGACCCGACCAGCCTTTGCGCCATAGTCTGGCGTCCATACCTGTTCTTCAAAAACGTTATCTAAATTACCGAGGCATCTTCTGGCCGGGAGGGCATTCCCGACCAGAAAAGGAACCTCAGAAAAACAGAAGTAGGAGAATAAAAATGAATAGCATCTCTACGGAAATAAGACATTCACAAAATCGTGCGCAGGATTTTGCAGACCTGGAATATCGTCGCAAATTCATGCAGTTAACGGACAAGGATTGTGCCTCCATTCGGCTGATCAAGGATATTATTGATCGCGAACTGCCAATTGCACTGGACATTTTTTACGAGCAGGTTCGCAAGACACCTGAAACCAGCTCATTTTTTCCAACAGAAGCAAAAATTGCGCATGCAAAACATGCCCAGCAGGAACATTGGAAAAATATTTCCTCTGCCAATTTTGATCAGAAATATGCAGAAAAAGTGCATACCATTGGCAGTGTCCATGCACGGATTGGCTTAGAGCCGCGTTGGTACATTGGCGGCTACACCATTGTGCTGGATCACCTGATCCGGAGCATTATCTCTGATCTGACGCCAAAAACCGGTCTTTTTGCCAAAAAAGCAACCATTTCCACAGAAGAAATGGGGGAAGCCATTGCCAGCCTGTGCAAGGCGGTCATGCTTGAAATGGATTTAACAATCTCCGTTTATCTGGAAGAAGCTGAAAAAGCCCGCCAGAAATCACGGGATGAAGTAATCCTGAGAGAACAGACTTTTGTGGCGGACAGCTTTGGGATTATCCTGAGCGAAGTTGCAGAGCGCAATCTGTCCCAGAAAATGGACAAGGAACTGCCTTCCGCTTACATCCCGTTGCGCGATAATCTGAACGGCGCCATTGAATCCCTGCGTGAAACCCTCGGGATTGTTAACGACACAACAGAAACCATTGATATTACGGCAGGCGAAATCAATACTGCTGCACAGGATCTGGCACACAGGACCGAACAGCAGGCTGTCTCGGTTGAAAAAACAGCTGCTGCGGTTGAACAGATTACAGCAACCGTAACTTCCACAGCAGCACGCGTGACAGAAGCCAATGCTTTTGTGAACAACTGCCAGAATATTACTGAACAGTTCGGGGTCATGATCAATCGCGCAACGGCTGCGATGTCTGAAATTGAGCGCTCCTCCGAGGCTATCAGCAAAATTACCAATGTTATGTCCAACATTGCTATCCAGACCAACCTGCTCGCGCTCAATACCGGCGTAGAAGCAGCGCGGGCAGGTGAGGCGGGGAGTGGGTTCCGCGTTTTGGCTCAGGAAATCCGTGATCTTGCCAACAGGGCAGGGAATGCCTCCAAGGAGGTCAAGGAACTGGTCGAAACATCCCGTGGGCAGGTTCTGTCCGGTGTTACGATCATGGAAGAAGCAGGGCACGCCATCAGCACCATTATCTCAAGCGTGGCGGATATTGGCGATCACCTGAAAGCCATTGCAGAAGCAGCCTCCGAACAGGCTACGGCCTTGCAGGAAGTCAATAATGCAGTTTCCACCATTGATCAGGGCACTCGCCAGAACGCGGCAATGGTGGAGGAAACCTCAGCAGCAAGCTCTGGCATGGCGCAACAGGCCCGCCAGCTTAAAGGATTGCTGAACGAATTTACGCTGGCGTAATTCGCTCGGCTCTCTGGCTCGCGCCAAGGCATCTCATTTACCTAATGAGATGCCTTTTTTATTTTTAGTAAATCATGTTCACCGCAAACTGCGGCGAAACTTTAACACCTGTATTGTGGCCAGCATAATAGATTGCAGAACCAACAATGACCCCAAAACGAGGGCTCCAGCTATATTCCACAGCAGGCGCGATCTGCCAGTCACCACTGCTGGAGGCAATGCGGTCAACATGCTTGCCCGTAGCGTTGGTGCCCCATATGCGAGAACCGTTTGCCCAGTCTCGCGCCAGATCCATGGCCAGAACCCACGAATGGTTCAGCCCATATTCCAGAGAAAAGCCAGTCTGCCCACTCATTCCAGGGCGACCACGACCATGGAAGCCGTTGCCAGTGCCATAGCTCGTCACATCTTCCAGATGTGTAGAAGCAAGCGCATGGCGGAACCACCCCCATGTGCGCAAACGCAAGGCGTGGCCACCATTTATAACGTAAGTAGATTGCTCAGTAATGGCCATACGGAACACATAGGCCCCCGTACCACTACTGTCCTGTTTGTGCTGTAGTTTGTTATAATCCCCTGTAGGGAAATACACCCCGGCAAAAAGGTTAAAGGCCGGAATGTATTTTTTAGGATTAGGGTCCACAAACCGCCAGACCATATCTACTGGAAAATCGCCGAACTTAGGCCCGGAAGAATGGCCCTGCCCACGCTCCCAGCCGTAATTAACCACGGTATGTGCCTGAATACTGATGTGGTCAGTAATACCGTACTTCCACATGGTGGAGTTGCTAAACGTCTGTTGCCGTGGATGCTGCGGATGGCTTGTACCGTCCGACGCAAAGCGACCAATCGGCTGTGTGTAGCTATAATAGGGTTCAATACCAATAAGACCCGCATGCGCTTCTGCCCCGGAAGGGGAGACGAGTGAGCCTGTGTACCACTGCCCATCTGCCGCGCGCGCTGTTCCCACGTAAAAAGTCAGCAGAACCCCTGATGCAGCAAGCAATTTCTGATAATTTTTTGTTGTTATACCTATCATTTTTATCGTTCTTTGCCGCACTTAATACAGATCATATGGGGGCCGCCCATATAACATCGGCCAACGAAAAAATCCATACAGTATGGAAATAATACCGATTGAAACACGAATATTTACTTTGTAGGCATACCGTAACAATCCGGAATTGAAACTATTGTTGCCGGTATTATTTGCAATCCCTCAAAGAGTCACTTGACAGCACAGCCTGTCACAACAGAAATGTAGGCTTTGAAAACCAGAGAAGCGAAGTTCCTACTGCATGGAAATAACGAATTTTGTTAAAACGCTGCTCAATTCATGCCCAGAAATTGCGCTGTTTCTGGCCATTGCAATTGGCTACGCTATAGGAAAAATCCGCTTTGGTTCCTTCCAGCTTGGTGGGGTAGCTGGATCACTGCTTGCCGCTGTTGCAATCAGTCAAATTGGTATTCACATTGATTCCGGCATTAAGGCCGTGCTGTTTGCACTCTTTATTTATGCCGTTGGTTTTCAAAGCGGTCCGCAGTTTTTTCGCTCGCTGGGGCGTCAATCCATGCGTGAAGTGCTTATGGCTGTTGTTCTGGCCGTAAGTGGCCTGCTGACTGTTGTAACCGTTGCCCGTATCTTCCATCTGGACAAAGGGCTGGCTGCTGGCATTGCCGCAGGCGGTCTCACGCAGTCCGCCATTATTGGAACAGCCAGTTCCGCCTTGGAAAAAATGGGGCTTCCGCTGGCGCAGGTCCAGCAGATGCAGGGGAATGTCGCGGTTGGATACGCGGTTACCTATATTTTTGGCTCTTTGGGCCCCATTATTCTTTGCGTTAATATTCTGCCTTGGCTCACAAAGCGCGGTATTCGCGAAGACGCCCTGAAGGCCGAAGCCGCACAGATGGGCGGTGTGCATATTTATGCAGACGGTGAACAATCTGCATTGCCGGAACTGGTGGGGCGTATTTTTACCGTTGCGCAAAGCGGGCAAACGGTTAGCCAGATAGAAACACCCGCTGTTACCGTGGAGCAGATACGCCGCAACGGCAGTATCCTCGGTCTTGCACCAGAAACACAGCTTGCCGCAGGGGATGTTGTCCTGCTCTTTGGTCACCGGGCCGATGTTATTGCTGCCGGGCAGGCGCTGGGCAAGGAAATGCGTAACGCAGACGGCATGGATGTCACCATGGTGCGTCGCGACATCGCCCTGACCAACAAGGCATTTTTTGGCAAGACGATGCCAGAATGTATGCAGCAGCTCGCAGCATCCGCACGGCATGGCGTTTACCTGATGGGTGTCAGCCGGAACGGAAAGCCCGTTCCCCTGAATGCTGACCTGCGTGCCGTATCGGGCGATATTATCTCGCTCTATGGCACCAGTCAGGATGTACAGCGCGTTGCAGCCCAGTTGGGGCCAATCCTGACCAGCAGCATAAAAACCGACCTTGTTTTCCATGGCTGCGGCTTGGTTCTGGGCCTGTTGATGGGGCTTGTGGTTGTGCGTCTGGGTTCTGTTCCCCTGACCTTGGGCAGTGGTGGGGGTGCTTTGCTATCCGGCCTTTTGTTTGGCTGGTACCAAAGCAAACATAGCACAAAAGGGAATATGCCGGTGGCATCTTCCGCTCTGCTGGTGGACCTTGGCCTTTCCGGCTTTGTTGCGGTCACTGGGCTGCAAACCGGCCAGCAGGCTGTGGCAACCATTGTCGAGCACGGCGTTACGCTGTTCATGCTCGGGGTTGTTGTAACGCTTGTGCCGCTTGTGCTGACCATGCTGTTCGGCCGTTATGTGCTGCGTTACGATAATACCGCCATTTTTGCCGGTGCTCTGGCTGGCTCACGCAGTGCCAATCCGGCTTTTGGGGAAGTCCTGAACAAAGCTGGCAATTCTGTTCCAACAACCCCCTTTGCCATTACCTATGCCGTGGCAAACGTGCTGCTGACCCTGCTCGGGCCTTTGGTTGTTGCTTTTTCCTGACCCTGTTTTGCATTTTCTGAAAGCGAGAACACGATGGCTATTGATTACGCCAAGTTCAAAGATCTCAGCCCGTTTGAGCTGAAAGACGAACTCATTCGTCTGGCATCCAGCCATACAGACCGTGCCATGCTGAATGCTGGCCGCGGCAACCCGAATTTTTTGGCCACGCTCCCTCGCTCGGCTTTTTTCCACCTTGGTCAGTTTGCCGTTTCGGAATCTGAACTGTCATTTTCCTACATGACGGCTGGCGTGGGCGGTCAGGCACGTGTGGAAGGCATTGAAGAACGCTTTGAGCGTTTTCTGGCTGACAACCGTGACAAAAGCGGCATTTTCTTTCTGGGCCGGGCACTCAGCTATGTGCGCGACCAAATGGGGCTTTCCGCTTCCGCCTTCCTGCATGAAATGGTTGAGGGCATCCTGGGGTGCAATTACCCGACCCCACCACGCATGCTGAGCATGAGCGAGCAGATTGCAGGCCACTACGTGCTGCGTGAAATGGTGGGCAGCACCCTGCCGGTTGAAAGCACGGACTTTTTTGCAACCGAAGGCGGCACTGCTGCCATGGCTTATATCTTCAACACGCTCAAGCAGAATGGCTTGGTGAAGAAGGGAGATAAAGTCGCTATCGGTCTGCCCGTTTTCTCGCCTTACATTGAAATCCCACAGCTGGACGAATACGGACTGGAAGTGGTTTCCATTCATGCCGACCCGAGCATGAACTGGCAGTATCCTGCTTCTGAGCTGGAAAAGCTGAAGGACCCGGCGGTTAAAATCTTCTTCTGCGTCAACCCCAGCAATCCGCCATCCGTTAAAATGGATGACACCTCGCTGGAACTGATTGCATCCATTGTCAAAAATGATCGTCCTGACCTGATGATCCTGACTGATGATGTGTATGGCACTTTTGCAGATGACTTCCGCTCCCTTTATGCGGTGTGTCCGGCCAACACCATTCTGGTTTACTCCTTCTCCAAATATTTTGGGGCAACCGGCTGGCGTCTGGGCGTTATTGGCGTTCACAAGGACAACGCCATTGATGGCCTGCTCCGTGCTCTTCCCGAAGGCGTGCGCAAAGACCTCGGGCGGCGTTATTCCAGCCTGACAACAGATGCCGGCGCACTCAAGTTCATTGATCGTCTTGTGGCAGACAGCCGTGCAGTCGCCCTGAACCATACAGCCGGCCTTTCCACCCCCCAGCAGGTGCAGATGGTGCTGTTCGCCCTCTTTGCCCTGATGGACGAAACCGGCCACTACAAGGCTTCTCTCAAGGCAGTTATTCGTCGCAGGGAAGCAACGCTCTACCGCGAACTTGGTGTTGAACCCAAGGAAGACGCCAACGCAGTTGACTATTATACGCTCATCGACCTGGAAACGGTTGCGCGTGAACTGTATGGCAAAAAGTTCGCCAAGTGGATGCTCAAGCGCGCCAGCACGGGCGAAATGCTGTTCCGCATAGCTGATGAAACCGGCATTGTTCTTCTGCCTGGTGAAGGCTTTGGGGTGCAAAAGCCCGCAGCCCGTGCTTCTTTAGCGAATCTGAGCGAATATCAGTATGCAGCCATCGGGCGTTCTTTGCGCAAGATGGCGGACGAATATTACCAAGAGTTTTTGAAAAGCGACGCATAATTCCAAACACCTAGAGACTAGATAATTTTTCTCTAGGTATTGGGAACTCTTTTCATACAATAGTGTGGTGCATATTACTGCACCACACTATTTTTATATGCGCTATCCATCGCCTGTTCTACCAATGAATAATCTGATGGCTGGCTCCTTCCATCCCTCCACCCCATAAAGAGCAGGGAAGTCGCTTCTGGGATTGCAGTGCCATTGTGCAGATTAAGTATAATTTAAAAATATCTCGCCATATATCTATATACACACAAATATATATAACTGCTGTATTTTGCCCATCTCGGGGTCAGTTGGCACGTTTCGTGCTTGCAATTGTGCCACACTCCCCGGCATTTATGCATAAAAGCACGAATATCTGGCGGTACAGCACGCCAATGTGATCCTGATCAATGCTTTAATTTGCAAAGTATATATACAGGTTCATTATTACTATTTCTTTACAAAACCGGGATGGTTCAGATGGCTCTGGGGCGCAGAGAGTTTTTAAAAAGTGCAGGAACGTGCGTGGGGGGAGCCAGCGCCATTGCCCTTGGTTTTGCCCCACCACAGGCTTTTGCGCAGGAAACGCGGCAGTACAAGCTGCTACGTGCAAAGGAAACACGGAACAACTGCACATATTGTTCGGTTGGCTGTGGGCTGCTCATGTATTCTCTGGGTGACGGTGCCAAAAACGCCAAGCCCAGCATCTTCCATATCGAAGGCGACCCAGACCATCCTGTAAGCCGTGGTTCGCTATGCCCCAAAGGGGCTGGGCTGGTGGATTTCATTCACAGCGAAGGCCGCCTGCATTATCCTTCCTATCGTGCCCCCGGCAGCAAGGAATGGACCCGGATCAGCTGGGAAGAGGCTACGGACCGTATTGCCCGCCTGCTCAAGGATGATCGTGACAAGAACTTCATAGCGAAGAACGAAAAAGGCGAAACCGTTAACCGTTGGCTCACAACGGGTATGCTGGCGTCTTCCGCCGCCAGCAACGAAACCGGTCTGCTGGATTTCAAATTCGCCCGGTCCATGGGTATGCTGGCTCTGGACTGTCAGGCCCGCCTATGCCACGGCCCCACCGTTTCTGCCCTTGGTCCAACCCTTGGCCGCGGTGCCATGACCAACAACTGGGTGGACATTAAAAACGCCAACGTTGTGCTGATCATGGGCGGCAACCCGGCCGAAGCGCACCCGGTTGGCTTTAAATGGGTCATGGAAGCCAAAATCCGCAACGGCGCCAAGGTTATGGTGGTGGACCCCCGGTTCAACCGCAGTGCAGCCGTAGCAGACTTTTATGCCCCCATCCGCGCAGGTTCGGACGGCGCATTTTTGCTGGGGGTGATCAACTACCTGCTCACCCATGACCAGATCCAGCATGAGTATGTGAAGTCTTACACCAATGCATCGTTTGTGGTGCGTGAGGACTTCAGCTTCCATGAAGGGCTGTTTAGCGGTTACGACGCTGAAAAGCGGAGCTACGATAAGTCTTCCTGGGCCTATGAGCGTGACGCGCAAGGATATGCCGTTACCGACCCAACGTTGCAGAACCCGCGTTGTGTCATCAACCTGCTACGCGAGCACGCCGCACGCTATACACCCGATGTGGTAACGCAGATTACCGGCACGCCAGAAAAAGACTTCCTGCATGTCTGCGAAACCCTTGCAGCGACCAGCGCACCGGACCTGACGTCAACCATCCTGTTCGCACTGGGCTGGACACACCACACCAACGGCACGCAGATCATCCGCACCGCCGCCATGATTCAGCTTCTGCTTGGTAATGTTGGCATGCCCGGTGGCGGCCTCAATGCCCTGCGCGGACATTCCAACATCCAAGGTTATACCGACCTCGGGCTGCTGTCGCTCCGCCTGCCGGGTTATATGAACCTGCCCAAGGACAGCCAGCAGACGCTGGATACCTACCTGCAAGCCGTAACCCCGCATGCAGACGAACCGGGGCAGGTCAATTACTGGCACAATACGCCCAAATTCTTTGTCAGCCTGATGAAAACTCTGTGGGGTGACCACGCAACACCCACAAACAACTGGGGTTACGACTGGCTGCCAAAATGGGACCGCAGCTACGATATGCTGGCCTATTTTGAAATGATGCATCAGGGCAAGGTTAACGGTTACATTGCGCAGGGCTTTAACCCCCTTGCCGCCATGCCGGATAAAAACCGCATGCGTGATGCGCTTTCCAAACTCCGGTTCCTGATCACCATGGACCCGCTGGATACGGAAACCGCCAACTTCTGGCAGAATGAAGGCACCTTTAATGATGTGAAGCCTGAGAACATCCAGACGGAAGTCTTCAGGCTACCTGCATCCTGCTTTGCGGAGGAAAACGGGTCTATCGTCAATTCTGCGCGCTGGCTGCAATGGCACTACGAAGGCGCCAGACCACCGGGCGATGCATGGAACGATGGCCGTATTATCGGCACCATTTTTACCAAGCTCCGGGCACTGTATGCCAAGGAAGGCGGCGTAAGCCCCGAACCTGTCCTGAATATGCAGTGGAACTATCAGGACCCTGAAGACCCAACGCCTGAAGAAGTCGCCAAGGAAGCCAATGGCTACGCACTGGCCGACATAACGGACGACAAGGGGCGGGTTGTTGTGCGCAGGGGCGAACTGCTGCCTGATTTTTCGGTCATGAAAGATGACGGCACCACAGCCAGCTACTGCTGGATTTTTGCCGGCTCCTGGACCGAAGCAGGGAACCAGATGGCCCGGCGCGACAATACCGATACAGGTCTGGGAACCACGCCCGGCTGGGCATGGGCATGGCCCGCCAACCGCCGTATCCTGTATAACCGCGCTTCGCTTGACGTGCAGGGGCGTCCATGGGACCCCAAGCGGCAGATCATTGCCTGGGACGGGCAGCGCTGGGGGGGAGGCGATGTGCCGGATTACCCCGTCACGTCTCCACCCAATAGCGGTGTTGGGCCGTTTATCATGCACAGTGAAGGCGTTGGCCTCTTGTTTGCCGGTGGTGACAAGCTGGTTGATGGGCCATTCCCGGAACATTACGAACCAACCGAAACCCCGGTTCTGTCCTCTGCGCTGGGTAAAACCACGCTTCGCAACCCGGCGGCACGCTTTTATGCAGATGAAAAGCCCCGTATGGGCGACCCGGCCCAGTACCCGTATGTGGCCACGACATATTCCATTACGGAGCTGTTCCGGCACTGGACAAAACACTCCAGACTGAATGCCATCATGCAGCCTGAACAGTTTGTGGAAATTGGAGACAAACTGGCAGGCAAGCTTGGCATTGCTGCGGGCGATATGGTGCGTGTTTCCTCCCACCGCGGGTATATCGAGGCCAAAGCCGTGGTCACAAAAAGGCTCAAACGCCTGAGTGTTATGGGCAAGGATCTGGATCAGGTCGGCGTGCCTTGCCACTGGGGCTTCAAGGGCGCGACCCAAAAGGGGTATCTGGCAAACACGCTTACTCCGGCCATTGGGGATGCCAACTCCCAGACGCCTGAATTTAAAGCTTTTCTTGTTAATGTTGAGAAAGTCTGAGGTGCGCTGATGGGTATGCAGTCACAAGACATTATCCGCCGCTCCGCCACCAACGGACTGACGCCGCTGCCACAGGCCCGCAGTCATGAGCAGGAAGTGGCCAAGCTGATTGACGTCTCCCTTTGCACCGGGTGCAAGGGGTGTCAGGTCGCCTGTTCGGAATGGAATGACCTGCGGGACGAGGTCGGGCACAACGTGGGGGTGTACGACAACCCTGCCAACCTGACACCGGAAACTTGGACCGTTATCCGCTTTGATGAACGTGAGGATGAAGCGGGCAAACTGGAATGGCTGTTACGCAAGGAAGGCTGCATGCACTGCGCCGAGCCGGGTTGCCTGAAGGCATGCCCGAGCCCGGGGGCCATTTTGCAGTTTGCCAACGGCATTGTGGATTTTCAGTCCGAACAGTGCATCGGCTGCGGTTACTGCGTTGCGGGCTGTCCGTTTGATATTCCCCGCATCAGCAAAAAAGACAACCGGGCCTACAAGTGCACTCTCTGCGCAGACAGGGTTGCCGTGGGGCAGGAGCCTGCCTGCGTTAAAACCTGTCCGACTGGTGCAATCTCCTTTGGCTCCAAAGCCGAGATGATCGACCTTGCGGACACACGGATAGAAGAACTCAAAGGGCGTGGCCATGAAGGCGCAGGGCTTTACGACCCCGCCGGTGTGGGGGGCACGCATGTTATGTATGTTCTCACCCATGCGGACCAGCCCAGCCTGTACCACCGCCTGCCAGATGACCCGCATATCAGCCCCGTTGTCCGTGGCTGGAAAGAGTGGCTTAAACCCGTAGGCGCGCTTGGGTTTATTGCAACTCTGGCCGGGGCTTTTGCCCACTATATGGGCGTTGGTGCCAACACGACTGACGAAACACCGCCAGCTGAGCCAGAAAAAGAACTGGAAGATGCAGGGCAGGGCCCGAACGACAACGGGAGGGATGCATAATGGACAACAGCAATCTGGTCTTACGTACCAAGCTTATTGACCGCCTGTTCCACTGGAGCATGGTGTCGTGCTTTATGCTGGTCGCTCTTTCTGGGCTGTCATGGTTCTTCCCGAGCCTGAACTGGCTGGGTTATGTGCTTGGCCCGCCACAGCTTGCCCGTGTGCTGCATCCCTTTTTAGGCATTGCCGTTTTTGGGTTGCTCATGTGCATGTTTGTCCGTTTTGTGCACCACAACCTTTTTGTGCGCACGGACCTGACATGGTTCAAGCATATTGTGGACGTGCTGTTGAACAAGCACGGGCAAAAACTCCAGATCGGCAAATACAATGCGGGGCAGAAGATCCTGTTCTGGGGCATTATGTCCTTGATCAGTCTGCTGTTTGTCAGCGGTTTGATGATCTGGCGGGCTTACTTTGCCGCGCTGTTTCCTATCCCTGTTCTCCGCCTTGCACTTCTGGCGCATTCCGTTGCCGGGCTGGCACTTATCTTGCTGGTTATCGGGCATATTTACATGGGCATCTGGGTACGTGGCTCCATTGGCGGCATGATCAGTGGCTATGTCTCACGCGCATGGGCCCGGCAGCATCATGACCGCTGGTATGAAGAAGAAGTCGCGCCGACCAAACCCCTGCCATCCAAAAGGCATGGCTGATGCTGAGCAGTTCAGATATTGTCGCCCCGGATAAACGCACCCCCGGGGTTGTGGCGATTGATCCAGCCATTTACCCCATGCTGGACAAACTTTATGCCCGCCGTATTGAACGGTTGAAGGCACAGGCTCTTTTGCAGGGCGAGAACGGAGAGTATTTTCGTTTTCTAACGCATCTGGTGCAGGCCCAGCAGGATAATCTTGCGCAAGCACCTCTTGAGCAGGCTGATGTAGAGGCCATTCACAACCTGCTCAAACAGGGCATTTCCGACACAACACAACTCGAACACAGCCTTGGCAACATACAGTGCTGGCAGGCTGCCTATGCAACACTCGCGACACAGCTTGCACCCATGCTTCCGCAAAAAGTGGCTCAGGCACTTGGCGCTCTGTCTGCCGACAAAACGGAGCTTGTCAAAGCCGCCACGCACCTTTTGCAGGCCGATTATGCACAGGTTGATGCCGGTGTTGCCGTTGTGCTGTGGGCAGCCCTTTCTACCTGCTGGGCGCAGGCTGTCGCGCGCAAGCAAGGGGAGGGCATTACACAACCTCTGGCGCATGCCACACACTGCCCATGCTGCCATGCCCCACCGGTTGCCAGCCTTGTTATGAGCGGCGCGCGCGAAGGGTTACGCTACCTGCAATGCAGCCTGTGCGAAGTACGCTGGCACCGGGTCCGAGCTGTTTGTGTAGCCTGTGACGCCAGCGGGCAGATGGATCACTGGACGCTGGATGACGCAAAATCTGCTATCCAGATCGAAACCTGCGGGGACTGCAAAAGCTACATTAAAACGCTCCGTCTGGATTATGACCCGGAACTGGAAGCCGTGGCTGATGACCTGGGGAGCTTACTGCTGGACAGTGCTATGGAAGCAGAAGGCTTTATGCGTGTAGGTATTAACCCGTTCTCCTTCCCTGCATAACAACGTTACGGACTGTCGCGTGCACTTACTTCAACCATCGGCTGTTACTGAACACACACCTGTCCCGGCCATGGTAAGCTACGAGCACGCGCAACGTATTTTATCGGCGCTGGCTACAACGCTGCCAGCCCCGGAAGTTGAATACGTCCCCATCCATCAGGCCGATGGGCGCGTTCTGGCCACCGCACTGCATGCGCTGTCTCCACGCCCAGAAGCCGATATTTCCGCCATGGATGGTTATGCGTTCTGTTGTGCTGATATTGTGGATACCGGCCAGGCACGCTGCACCATTCCCTTGCAGGATTACGTTATTGCCGGGGACCAGCCTGCACCCCACAATAAAGGCACTGCCGCGACCATTCTAACAGGTGCCCGCCTCCCCACAGGGGCAGACTGCATAATCGCGCGTGAACGGGTGGAAGTGCACGACGGTTTGCTCCACCTAGCCCTGTCCGACATAGCCGTTGGCAAAAACATCCGCCGGGTGGGGGAAGAGTTTGCCGCTGGTTCTACCCTGCTTACCGCTGGCCAGAAGCTTGACTGGCGGCATATAGCACTTCTTGTCAGCCAGAATATCAAACAGGTTCCGGTTTACAGGCCTTGTCGGGTGGGTGTTATTGCCAGTGGGGCCGAGTTTGCTCTCTCCGCCCCGGATAGCCGGGCGGAAATTAATACCCCGCTGCTCCATGCAATGCTAACGCGGCAAGGGGCAACTGTAACAAGCCGCATTGTGCGTTCTGACAGCCGTGAAGACCTGCAAGCGGCCATATCTGAACTGGCAGAACATTCGGATATTCTGGTTACCACCGGGGGTATTTCTGTTGGGCAGACAGATAATGTGCTACCGGTTATGGAACAGCTTGGCGCAGCCTGCCTGTTCCGGCGTGCCAAAATCCGGCCGGGCAAACCGTTTACTCTTATGCGGCTAGGCCCGATGCCCGTATTTTGCCTGCCCGGCAATCCGGGGGCTACGGCTATATGTGCGCAGGTTTTTGTTCTGCCATTCCTCCACTCATGGATGGAGCACAGACCAACCCTCGCACTCTTCCCAACCATACAGGGAAGAAGCAGTTTTTCTTTTTCTGCTCTGTCAGATGCAACTGGCTTTATGCCGGTTACCTACGCCCAAAGTGGTAAGGAAGGGGTGTTCTCTCTTGTGCCTTCACAAGGTGCATCTGATGTTCTCTGTTTTTCCCGTGCTGATGGGATTCTGCAAGTTCCTTCCGGGCAAGCTATAGAAATTGGAGACTGGTGTTCCGCAACACTGTTTTGCAGTGTATAGAATATGACTGCATATTTTTACGTTATATTCCACAAAAAAGCATTAGTCTCAATATAATCAGCAATAGATTGTGTATCATCCAAGGGAAGAAAAACCTTTTTTTCTTCTGGGTTTTTCATAGGGATATTATCTGTAGCAATAACCTGAATATGAGGGTTATTTATAAATAGCGGCTCTTTCCCGGTTATAGGGCGCCAGACTTCTACACAGGCCGGAACATCGGCATGGAACCCTTCCACCAAAATCAGATCAACTGGCTGCATGGCTTTGAGCAGGTCATTCAACTTGGGTGGGGTCGGGCTTTGGTGCTGTAAAAACCAGCGTGCTGGTGTTGCAAGCATAACTTCCGCCGCCCCACTTTGCCTATGCTGGAATGTATCTTTTCCCGGTGTATCCATATCCACCCCATGATGGGTATGTTTGATTGTGGAAACACTTAGCCCGCGTTGGCAAAAACAAGAAATAAGACGGCTAACAAGGTGCGTTTTACCCGAACCGCTTCGCCCGATAATGCCAAAAACCCGTTGTTTGCGGTAAAGGGATGTCACGAGCAGGCCAGTCCATACTGTTTTGAAATGAGCCGTTGCTTTTTAAGCGGACACACGCACAATAACCAGCACAAACGGGTAGAGACACAGCTTATTATGCAACATACGTTAAAAATAGCAGGACTGGTGCTGGCAGGCGGGCAGGGCAGGCGTATGCATTATGCGGACAAGGCTTTTATGGACATAGACCATAAACCCTGCATCAACTGGGTTATTACCCGCCTTGAACAGCAATGCAACGGCATAGTCATAAGTGCCAATGGCAACCCACAAAGGTTTAGCGCCTGGCACTACCCGGTTCTGCCTGACACATATTTTGACGTAGGCCCTCTGGCCGGGCTGTTAAGTGGTCTGGAATGGGCTGAAGCAGCAGGGTTTGATGCGTTGCTCAGTGTGCCAGTTGATACGCCCTTTATCCCGCATGATCTGGCTGGCACTCTGCTGCCCGCGCCATCTTATGCAGTTTATGCGGAGCAGCGTCATTCTCTGGTCGCATTATGGCCTGTTACCCAAGCCCGTGCAGTGTTGGCCGCACAATTGGCCAGCGTAACAGAACAGAACCGAAAACAGACAACACGGGTTTGCACTCTAGCTTATGCCCTGAATGCGCAGGCAATAGATTTTTCTCACCTCTATCCGTCAGATCCATTTGTAAACATCAATACCCCCGAAGACCTGCATGAAGTCCGTTCACTGGGGCAGGCCCAGTCCGGGAGTAACTGCCGTGGTGCATGAGCAAACATCTTTTGCCGTTTCAGAACCCTGCCATGTCAAAAGAATAATCTGGGAAAATGCGCAGGACTGCGCGCCCCAGACCGTAAATGAGACATTAAATCTGGCAGAAGAAGTGCCACTTTCTCTGGTCTATAACGGTATAGACTATGCCGTTATGATGATAACTCCGCAGAATATTGATGATTTTTCTATCGGATTTTCAATAACGGAAGGTCTTGTTAAAGACGTTTCCGAAATCAGGCATATCGCCATATCTTCTATACCCGGTGGGTTAAAGGTGGATATGCGCATAAGTGCTGATGCGCTCCGCACGGTTCTGGCGCGCAGCAGGCGACCGATTGCAGGGCGCACTGGCTGTGGCATCTGTGGGTCTGACATGAGCAGCATTGCGGCCCGCGACCAGAACACAGTTGAGGCTTATACACCGGACCTGTCTGCCATACGCCACGCATTACGGCACCTGCGGGACCACCAGACACTGAATGCCGGTATAGGCATGCTCCATGCCGCTGCCTGGTGTGCCCCTGATGGGTCCATTACAGCAGTCCGGGAAGATGTGGGGCGGCACAATGCGCTCGACAAGCTTATCGGCCATGGCCTTAAAAACACTCCGGGTTTTGCAAACGGGTTTTGTCTGCTCACCAGCCGCTGTTCTTACGAAATGGCCAGCAAAGCCATAGCTGCAGGCATGCGCGCCCTTGTCTCGCTTTCCGCCCCTACGGCCATGGCGCTCAGAACGGCACAGCAGGCCGGGCTTACGCTTATCTCTCCCGCCAGGCCAGACAACATGTGCCTTCTCCCCCCATCACCGGAGGAAATCTGATACAGCCCCCACAATCGCTACTTTTTTTAAGGGGCAGTAATGGGGATTCTGGCCACCAGAAAGGGCGGTTTGCGCATGTCCTGCCCGTTATGCAAACGGGGCAGGCGGCTCCATTGACCCAAAACCACGTAAACGGCCTGATGATTTGCAAAAATGCCATCGGGCCAGACAAACCGTGGGTCCGAGGCCAGCAGTTCAAACGTGCCATCCGGGTTGCGACGGAACACGGCATCATGGTCGGCTGCTGTGGTGTAAATCCGGTTCCATGGGTCGGTTGCCAACCCATCCGCTGCACCTTTTTCCCCTTCATCTACAACCAGAGCCGCTAACTGAGCGGAAGTGAGGGAGAAATCAGCCAGTTTTGCCGTCGGCAGGCTATATAACCGTCGGCTGGCCAAAGGCGCATAATAAACACGCTCAGACCCGGCAGACAGGGTAATGCCATCCGCCCCACCCGCAGGAAAAGTCGGATGTGCCGGGTCATAATGCAGCACGCGTCCGTCCAGCACAGTCTGGTACCCCGGATCAGGCAGAACAGAGACCGTATTTTCCAGCACGCGGCGCTGCCTACCTGTGGCAAGGTCCAGCACCACCAGAGCCGGGTGCCCGTCAAACGAACTATCCGTAATGTATGCAGTGCCTTTTACACCGTGTGTCAGGTCTATACGCAGGTCGTTCATATGGCTTTGGGGCAGCAATGCAGTTGTCAGGGGCACATTGGCAATAATCTGCCCTGTTATGGGGTTGATCCCAACCACTTTGGCGCCCCCGGCTGGAATGGGCTGCCCTTTAATTTTGCCGTCATCAATAACCCACAGGTTTCCCTTGGTGTCTGTTGTCATTCCATGGGGCGAAATCAGCCGTGCCTGTGGTGCCCCGCTTGATGCAGCGGAAAACGTGGCTGTGGGAAAAGGAACCAGACGCCCATCTTTCCATTCTGCCAGCACCGGGCCTGTATGGTCACCATCATGCTTGGGAAAGGTCAAAAACAAGCGTCCATTCACTACAGCAATGCCAGAGGGGTCTGGCGTGGGTATGCTGGCAATAATCTGGACCTGCCCGTTACGGCCAAAAGCAGGGTCGTTGTTATCTGTTATGGTCTGCGCCTGCATGGGCGTGGGGAACAACTGGCCTGCCCATACACCGGCAACCAGCAAAAAAAGTCCCACTCTGTTCATTCCTGCATCCCCCGCTCTGTGTGCCTAACCTACCTGTTTCCTGGCGTAATTTGGTATCCGACGGTCCTTACCGGGTTGTGAGCGGTATGGGGCCGGCTACGGCAGAGCCATTTTCCCACGTTTCCACCACACGGTCGGTATCAGAAATTACATTGGCGGGATTGCCTGCCACAACCAGCAGATCAGCCCTTTTACCTGCTGCAATAACGCCTCGGTCATGCAGGTCGAGTAATGCTGCGGCTTCTTCCGTTGCAATGTGCAGAGCCTGTAGCGGGGGCAGGCCAGCTTGCACCATCAGTGCCAGTTCCCGGTGTTCCGCAACCCCGGCAACCCGCAACGGTGTTGCCCCACTATCCGTGCCAAAGCCAATTTTAACGCCTGCGGCCCACAATATTTTCAGGTTCTGCAGGTTGGTTGCAAGGGAGGTGCGGGCAAAATCGGCTTTGCCACCGGCTTTGTTTTCCTGTTGCCAGGCGGGATTATTGATCTGCTGTTGCAAGGGGGCAGACAGGCCAGCCTCAACAAATGGGGTTTTCACCCATGCAGGCTGGTCAGCCCATGCTGTTGTGGCTTCATCCAGCTCCAGTGTGGGGATGTACCAAATCCCCCGTTCCTTGAGCATGGCCACAAAAGATGGGGGCACAAACCTGTCACGCACGCCATGGGCCAGAATATCAACTCCGGCTGTTACCACATGCTCCGCATCGTCCAGGTCATGAATATGGGCGGCCACGCGCAGGTGTTTTTGGTGCGCTTCATCCACAACGGCCTTGATAATGGCCGGGTCCATTTTAACGGGAAGAGAGTGGTCAAAATCGTCCACCCATATTTTAATCAGGTCTGTGCCTTCGGCTGCCATGGTATCCACCGCCTGCCGGGCCTCTGCCTCCGTGCGAGGCCGGAAGAGCTGATCCGGAGCAACATGAACCGGCGGGGCCCCCTTAGGCACACCAATCCCCTGATCAACCCCAAACAGGTCTGCTGGCAGCAGCCCCATATGGGCGTCCTTGCGCATAGGGTCGAACACGCGCGGAACATTGTTCCCCAGCGCTGTAACGGTAGTCACCCCATAACGCCGGTACTGCGCCAGTTCGGCTGTAATGGTATCTGCCGTATAAAACTGCGGCCCTGTCTGCACCCCCTGCAACTGACCGATATGGCTGTGATCGGAAATCAGACCGGGCAAGACACTCATGCCCGAACGATCCAGAACACGGGTATTTGGGGGAAGAGGTATATCCCGACCGGCTGCAACAATTGCGCCGTCCTGCATGAGAACAGTTCCATTCTCAACCGGGGGAGCACCTGTGCCTTCTATAATCCGGATATGGGTCAGCGCCACAGGCGCAGTCTGGGCATGACCTGCTACGGGCAAGCCAAGAAGAAAGGCGGCGACTATAACGCGGGGTTTCATACGCATATCCATCCTGTTGTTTCTAGTCCGCCGCCACTGCGGCGCGCTCATGCCAGGCCAGACGGGCAGACAGCAGAAGCCCACCAAGCCCCGCCATGCTCCCAACCATAAAAATGGCACCGTCTCCCGCCCATTCAGCCAGCAGGCCGGTCAGGGGGCCAGTAGCCCCATAGGCAAGGTCCTGAAAAGCTGCAAAGCCGCCCATGGCTGTTCCCCGCATTTGCGGAGATACCCGCCGGACAACTTCCACCCCCATGGAGGGGAAAATCATGGAACAGCCACAACCAGTTAAAAAGGCTCCAGCCAACGCAACACTTGGGCCGGAGGCCTGCCACAGCAGAATCTGCCCACCAGTTTCCACCGCCATGGACACAAAAGCGACACGCGCTCCCCCCAACCTATCTGGCAGATGGCTGCACAGAACCCGGACCAGCACAAAAGCTACACCAAAAAAGGTAAGCCCCAGAGCAGCATGGGGCCAATGCCTGTGCAGGAACATAAGCGGCATAAAGGCACCTATGGCCGCAAACCCAATTCCTTGAAAAAAGACCACCAGACCAAGGTCGGAAATTTTGTTGATAATCCGGCCAATTGGTTGCCGCTCTCCCCCATGGGGAGGTACAGCTACCACTGGTGCAGCCATGGCAAACCCAAGCAGCGGCGTAACCATGCAGGCAAGGGCAACCAGTGCATAGCCTCCCTGATCGTACAGGGCCAACCCTACAGGGCTACCAGCTGCCAGCGAGCCATACATCCCCATTCCCACAATGGACAGCACCCGCCCCGAGCGCTGGTGCCCCATCAGCCCAATCCCCCATGCCAGCAGGCCAACAACGGTCAGGCTTTCCCCCAGCCCCAGCATCAACCTCGCCAGCATGAGCATGGCAAAAGCGGCCCACGGCGCTGGCAGCCAGGAAACCATAAGGGCCAGAACACCGCTTACGGCATAAAACGCCAGACCAAACAGCATGCAGCGCTTGCCGCCTTTATGGTCAGCAAACCGGCCGGCAAAGCCGCGGGTCAGAATGGTGGAGACAAACGCAACGCCAACCGCCAGCCCAGCAAGGGCATTGCCCATATGCAGCGATGTTGCCACATAAACTGAGGTTGTGGGCATAGACATGGCAACAGCCAGATAAGACAGAAAAAGCGCAACCGCGAGCCACACCAGCAAACGCGGTGCCTTGTCCTGTTCTGCTGTGGGAGCGCTGGGCATTAAGGTTCCAGCTCCTTCGCCATAGTGGCCGTGCCTGTGCACGGCCTTTAACCCTGTTCAGGTCTTGGCCAAGTCAGGCTTTTTGCCAAGACCTGTCTGCATGACAATGCTGTGAGGGGCGCTGTAGGCCCCGCCTGTCACGCAGCTCCGGATTTGCGGGGAGCAAACAGCCTGAATAATGGACCCGTGAGTGTGGTGGAAATAACGGCCAGAACCATAAGGGATGCAAACCCGAAGTCCGATAGCATACCCTGACCATGTAAAATGGTTGCGGCCACAATTTCCATCAGCCCCTTGCACTGGAGCAGGGCACCAACGCCCAGCGCCTGCCTTGGTTTAAGGCCGGCTGCGGGTGGGTAAATATAAACGGCTGCAATTTTGGTCACCATGGAAATAACAACCAGCGACAGGGATGCCACAACAGAGGGCCATGTTAAGGCATCCCCATTAATATGCAGCCCGCTATGGCCAAAAAACATCGGGGCGAACCAGATCAGGGCAAACGTTCCCACGGCTTCCACCGGCAGGCGGCGCACCCAGCTCGGCGGCATGATCGCACCGGCAAAATAAGCACCGATCAATTCATGCAGGCCAAGCTGCATGCTCGCCCAGGACCCGGCCGCCAGATAAACCGGTACGGCCAGCCAGATAACCACCAATGGCGGATGACGGAAATGGTGAGAAGCCCAGTACCCCCCGGCAGCCAGCCCCACCAGCAAAAGAACAGCCAGCGCTTCCAGCCCCGTCCAGCCGTGCAGGGCGGCAGAACCACGAGCGGCAAACTGCAGGGCCGCCAGCCCGATCCACAATGCTGCGTCATCCACAACGGCCAGCTTGAGTGCTAACTGCCCCAAAGGTTTTTGGGCGGTATCAAGCTCCCGCACAACACCGATCAGAACCGGCAGGGCGCTCACTGCAATGCACAGGCCAATAGATGCCGCCGCTACCCAAGGTGTTGCGTCCGGTGCCTGCCAGCCATGAAGATGCAGAAAAACCGTGTAAGCCAGAAACGTGCCGACACAAAAGGGAATACCCAGTGCTACGGCAGCTCCACCAAACAGCCGACCAATTGTAGGCTGTGCAAAGTCCTGCCCCGAAGGTTCCCCACCGGGATGCTGCCACATTTCCAGCCCGGCGGTAAAAGCCAGCACCAGCACCGCAACCCAGCCAATTGTGTTCCCGTAAACGGAGGGAATACCCATTTGCTGCACGGGCACATGCCATACGGCAAGGGCAATACCCACAAGAATGGGCAACACGGCTATTGGCAGCGCTTTTTGCATGAGCCGCCACAGAGCCCAAGGGAAAAACACAAAGATTGCGGCGTCGGTCAAAAGCGCTGTCAAATTTGCCATATTGCATCCTTTTTTGTTGAATTTTGTCCCTTGTAACGGATTACCCGCACGATATGCAAGTTTTGCATGCCTAGGTGCTTTTTATTCATAGCACTCATGGCTTTGGCTGAACATATTCATCAAACATAAGATGTATTTTGTTGACACCTTATGTAATCAGCCTTATTAAAGGTGTCTGTATTTTACATCTTTTGGATGCGTCCCATGAGCACAATGCTTGATGACAAAACCCGGTCAATTGTTTCCGCCTGCGTTCCCGCCCTTGAAGCCCATGGGCTGGATATAACGCACGAAATGTACCGGAGGCTTTTGGCTAATCCGGAAATTCGTGATTTATTCAACATGTCACACCAAAAGGATGGGGAGCAGCCCAAGGCTCTTGCCCTTGCCGTGCTGGCATATGCCCGCAATATCAATAATCTGGGCGCGCTTGGCGCCATGGTTGAACGTATTGCCGAAAAACACGTTGGCCTCAACATTCTGCCAGAGCACTACCCCTTTGTAGGGGAAGCCCTGCTGGGTGCCATTGCCCACGTACTGGGCGATGCCGCAACGCCCGAAATTATGGATGCATGGGGCAAGGCATACTGGTTTCTGGCGGATGTTCTGATCGGCCGGGAAAAGCAGATCTATCAGGAACACGCAGACACTCCCGGAGGCTGGACCGGATGGCGCAGCTTTACGGTGCGCAAGATTGTGGTGGAAAGCAGCACAATCCGCTCGTTTGAACTCGTACCAAGCGACAATAAGCCCGTTATGCAGCACAAACCCGGCCAGTATCTGAGCTTCAAGCTTGATATTCCCGGCCATGGGTCCCAGCGCCGCAACTACAGCATTTCATCCGCTCCGGCATCCGACCATTATCGCCTGAGCATCCGCAAGGCCGATGGTGGCGTGGTTTCCTCCTGGTTCCATGACACGGTCAGGGAAGGGGACGAATTGCAGGTTTCTGCCCCTGCGGGTGATTTTGTTTTCACATCTGAGCCAAACACAAAGAACGTGCTCATCAGCGCGGGCGTTGGGCTGACACCCTTTATTTCCGCTTTGGGCGCAGTTGAAAAACTTCCCCGCGGTCCGATTCACTTTGTACATGGTGCGCATGCCCCCGACACGCAGGCCTTTGCCCCTTATGTGCAAAAACTGGTGGCTGAAGGTGTTATCAAGGCCGATATTTTTTACAGTGCTGGCGCACCGGCAGAAACATCTCCACTGCCCGGACTGGCTTTGCACTCTGGCCGGGTAACAGCCAAATGGCTGGCAACGCAGGTTCAGCCAGACGCGCATTACTGGGTCTGCGGGCCTGAGCAGTTCATGCTGGATACTATTCTGGCGCTTAAAGCGCAGGGCGTTGCCCCGGCACAGATTCATTATGAGTTCTTTGGTTCTGCATCGGATGCGCAGTTGCTCGCCGCCGCCTAAAGCGGGTTGCACGCAATACACGCTGCTGAAATGTTTATAACAGGGCTGCCCACACATTTGTTTATGTGGGCAGCCCTGTTGCCTTGTGGGCCTGCCTTACCTGTACGGTAAAATATCCGTGCTTTGCCGCCATCAGGGACACAACAATGTGCGGCGGCAACAACCATGAAAAACTTTCAGCACGGCCCTGCGTTGAATTATAAATAAAAATAATAAATAGGATAATCATTACCTCTCCGTCCGGCATCAATACGCTATTTGCCACATAGCTAAAAAGTAATTAGATAGCGTTTATCGCTCTGTTTCATATGGGCGAAGGTCAAAACCAAGTGCCTGAACCAAAGACATCCTGCAAGGATATGAAACATGAGCAAGAGCACAAAAGAATTTATTTTGTGGTTTTCAGCATTTCTGATTGTTGGTGGGATCATGTGGGGCGGGTCTAAGGTCCTGCATAATTACCGCCAGCAACAGTGGGATCAGTTTGTTCTGGAACACCATTGCGTCATTACCGGAACGCAACCGTCCACTGGATTTTTTACATCTGACCAAACCATTTATCAGTGCGACAACACCGGTATTTATTATCGCAGTAAATAGTTCAGCCTCTCACGGGCTCTGGGCCAGAAAGGTGGAAGTCGCCATGTGCCGTTGCTGGCGACATTCCTCTGCCATAAAATCAAGCAAGGCCCGCACTGCTGGCATAACGCCTTTGCGTGATGGAATAACCGCATGCACAAGGCCTGCACGGGGTGTCCACTGCGGCAGAGCCTGCACAAGCCGTCCGGCCTGAACATCCTTCCACACCATAATCGTTGGGAGTTGCACAATACCAACGCCTGCCAGCGCGGCCTCCCGCAGCACGGCCAGATCATCCGTTACCAGCCGTGGTGTATGAAAGACCGTGGCAGACTGCCCCTGCTCATTTTCCAAGCTCCAGCAGTGTTCCGCGGGGTTGGTATGAAAGTCCATGCTGGGGAAAGCAGCCAGATCGGCAGGAGTTGCCAACTGCGCCGCCAGTATGTCAGGCGCACCAACCAGACACTGCGTACTGGTATCCAAGACCCGCATGACAAGATCGGATGGAGCAATGGGGGGAAACCGCACCCGCACCGCAAGGTCATACCCCTCCTGCAGAATATCAACCCGCCGGTTTGTGCTCTCCAGTTGCAAGGTAACGGAGGGATAACGCACCAGAAACCGGGATAAAATAGCCCCGAACTGAAAATTGAGTAATGCCACAGGGCAGCTCATACGTATTAAGCCGCACGGCTCTACTTGCAGCTGCGCAATGGACTGCTCCGCCAGTTCCGCTTCAGCCAGCATGGCTTTGCAGTGCTCGTAAAACCGCAGCCCAGTTTGAGTGAGGGAAAAATGACGGGAAGAGCGTTGCAGCAGTCTGGTGTTCAAAAACGTTTCCAGCGCAGCAATCCGGCGGCTTAACAGCGATTTTTGCACACCAATTGCCCGAGCGGCAGATGAGAACCCCCTATAGTCCACAACCTGGACAAAATAATAGTAGTCGTTGAGGTCTCGCATCGTCCTGCTTATGCAACGCAATGTTTCATTCGTAACCCTTTATAGAACATTACACGACTTCTATGTTGAAGATAAGCAACAAGGAGCGGGGATTGCCGCCTGTTCCAATATCAGGAGGAAAACCATGCACAAAAAAGTTCTGGGGCGTTACGGCAACGACCGTGAGCATTGGGTGGGAAATGGTTTTCCCGTCCGTTCCCTTTTTTCCTACTCCACTCTGGGTCAGCATCTTAGCCCGTTCCTGCTGCTTGATTATGCTGGACCGCACCAGTTCCAGCCAACAGAAGAGCGCCGCGGGGTAGGGGAACACCCGCATCGGGGGTTTGAGACCGTCACAATCGTTTATGATGGGGAGGTCGAACACCGGGATTCCTCAGGTGGAGGCGGCACCATCGGCCCCGGCGATGTACAATGGATGACCGCAGGCAACGGTATTGTGCATCAGGAATTTCATTCCCCGGCCTATGCTGCCACCGGAGGTGCGTTCAGGATGGTCCAGCTTTGGGTTAACCTTCCGGCAAAGGACAAACAGGCTCCCCCAGCGTACCAGACGCTACTGGCCAAGGATATTCCCACAATGGAGTTACCTGATGGCGCTGGGTCCCTGCGCGTTATTGCGGGCGAGTATGGGCAAACTCAGGGGCCAGCCCGGGTGTTTTCCCCGCTGAATGTATGGGACGTGCAACTCGCACAGGGGGCATCGGTCACCCTATCCCTGCCGGAAGGGCATAACGCGGCCGTTGTCTCCCTTGAAGGACAGCTCAGTATTAATGACGCACAGGAACTTGGCAGTGCGCAACTCGTTCTATTGGAACACAAAGGGACAGAGGTGAGCATTCATGCGCATGTGCAAAGCAGCCTGCTGGTGCTGACCGGAGCCCCCCTTAACGAACCCATTGAAGGGTATGGTCCTTTTGTCATGAATACCCGTGCAGAAATCCGGCAGGCTATTGAAGACTTCAACAATGGCCGTTTTGGCGGAATCCCCAGCTAGGCGGCCTTAACTCTTGGCCAAAAACATTCCGTTGCTTTGCAAAAAAGGACAAATCGCATGACCCCTTCTGCAAACCTGCATTTTGTAACGCTTCTGGGGAGCCTACGCCGTGCTTCCCTTAACGCGGCCATTGCCCGTAGCCTGCCCCAACTTGCCCCAGAAGGGGTATCCATTTCCGCACTGGGTAGCATTGCCGATTTTCCCCATTACAGTCAGGACGTGCAGGAGAAGGGTTTCCCTCCTGCGGTGCTGAACATGGCGGAGCAGATTCAGGCTGCAGATGGCGTAATCATTGTGACACCTGAGTATAATTACTCCATACCCGGTGTGCTCAAAAACGCCATAGACTGGCTCTCACGCGTAACACCCCAGCCTTTTGCCAAAAAGCCCGTTGCCATTCAAACCGCATCACCGGGGCAGATTGGGGGTGCACGGGCGCAGTATCATTTACGCCAGAGCCTTGTTTTTCTGGATGCTTTTGTTCTGAACAAACCTGAAGCCATGATCGGGCTTGCCACAAGCAAAATTGACCCACAAACACTGGCCCTGACAGATGAACCCACCCGTGAGTTCCTGACACGGCAGATTAGCGCACTGGCGGATCTGGCCCGAACACTACAGCGGTAGTTTTTTATATGGCGGTCGAGCCAAACATACCCCTCACACGCTTGAGGGTGAGAGTAATTCGCATTACAAGGCGGTGCATTCGGATCTGTTCCAGATAAGGAAAGCCCGCCACCCATGCCTGTCGCGCCTTTAATGCCACCTCGCTCACGCAGAGCGCGCTTTATGGTGCCCTCACACGCAACGTGGAACAGGGCAGGGGGGCAGGCAGGCATTTTATGGACATGCGTGTGAAAAACTCCCACGCTTATGCCTGCCGCATTACGGCTGCCCTGCTGGTCTGGCTTGCTCTGGTGCTGTGGGGGTCTGCCCTTGTGGCCTTGTCCCCAGCAATATCTCAAGCCACCATTCCGGGGTATCGTGTTCTGGCCAGCGCGCTGGCGCCTTTTGGCATGGTATGGGCATTTTGGGTTCAAAGCCCCCTTTATGCTCTTTGGGGAAGTGCCGGACTTGCAGCCTGTGGCGGGCTTTTTCTGGTGCTGCACGCATGACCCCCGCACGCCGCTCCCGCTTGGCATGGCTGCACCGCTGGGCCGGGCTTGTAAGTGGGTGGGCAGCCTTTGCTATTTTCCTGACAGGCACGCTCGCACTGTTTGACACCGAATTAACGCGCTGGATGCAGCCAGAAACCGCGATTATTCCCGACAAGACCTCGCTCACCCCCACCGCCATAGAGCATGCACAGCAAATCCTGCGTGATGATGAGCGTGCGGGCGCGCCGCCTTCTTTTTTACTGTTACCAGATGCGCGTGACCCCACATTACGCGTCCTGCATTATGATGGTCATAGTTTTGTTGGACCGGTTCTGGCCCCGCACACAGGCCAGCCAATTCCTGTTCGGCAGACAGAAGGGGGGAATTTTTTCTTTAACTTCCACTATACGCTGCACCTGCCAAACCCGTGGGGTGAGCGGTTAGTTGCAATGATCGCCTTTGCGTTTGCTGCCTTGGTGCTTTCTGGTGTTCTGCTGCATCTTAAACGCCTTGTGCCAGATTATTTTACGCTCCGGCTCAAAGCTTCCCTGCCACGCAGCCTACTGGACCTGCATGTTCTTACAGGGAGTGCCATGCTCCCTTTCCATATCATGATCACATGGTCCGGCCTGATCTTAACAGCGGAAAACGCACTACCCGTCCTGCAGCTTGAGCAGGAACCACCGACACAGACTGAAGCTCCCCAGCAAAGTTCCACGCATTGGGCGCCACAGGCCTCTCTGGTGGTCATGCTCCAGCAGGCACAGGCCCATTTGGGTTCGATGCCGTCTTATGTGTTGTTTGATGATGGCAAAACCACTTTCTCCGCCATTCAGCATGACAGCCTGAATGCAAATGATCTGTCTGCCGAGTTCGATAGCCAAACGGGAAAATTCCTGAGCCAAAGCAAAGAGCCATCACCTATCGAAAATGCGTTTTATACCCTGAACGGCCTGCACCTTGCCCGCAGTATGGGGCTACTGTTGCGTTGGCTCTGGTTTGCCGGCGGTCTGGCATCCAGCATTATGGTGGCCAGTGGCCTTGTCTATTATACAGCAAGGCAGAAAAAACAGACCACACATGCCTTTGGTCTGGCAAAGCGTTTGAACATTGCACTGCTCGGAGGGCTTATTACCGCCTGCCTGAGCTTTTTTGTGCTGAACAGGCTCATCCCCGTCCAGTGGCAGGCCCGTGCCGCGCTGGAAGTGGCTGGCTTTTTTGCCGTATGGGCGAGCGGCCTCCTACTGGTTATGCTCATACCCATTAGCAAAAGCGCGCGCATAATCGCCTGGGCAACCGGTTTGATAGCTCTTGCGCTCCCGGTCATTGATGGTTTGACCGTGCCTTTACAGGCGTGGGGGTCCATGCTGCACCTGACCGTTAACGGCATGTTCCTGCTAACGGGGCTAAGCGCCATGGGGAGTTTACGCTTTCTGCCCGTCTGGCGCAGCCATGACTGAAACAGTTTTGGGCCTGACCGAAAGCATAATTGTTGCCGCCTGTATGCTCTGGGCCTGTAGCCTTGCTTTTGTGCGGAACAGACTGGGATTTACCCGCAGCCTTCTGCCCAAAAACCAGAGTGTTGCGTTACGTCTGTTTGCTCTGTTCACATTCGGTTGTGCAATCAAAGTCAGTTTGGCGGCCCCAGCGGTTCCTGCGCTGGCAGCCTGTATTATGCTGCTCTCCGTAAACAGCGTCATCTTTGCAGTTATTTTCTGCTTTCTTGAAAAAAAAAACGATAACTGCAAACTGCTAAAACCAACATGCAGGGGCGCTCCCCATACGGTGGCCATGCGGCACAACACAAAGCCATAGCCAACTGTGCGGCAGGATACTATACTCCCCTATAGTAAAAGGACGAACATGCAGAATGCCCCATACACCAGAAGATAAGAAAAAAGCGCTTACCCGCCTGCGGCGGATCCGTGAGCAGTGCGACGCGCTGGAACGGGCCTTGGAGGCTGGGTCGGACTGTGCTCCCGTGCTTCAGCAACTTGCGGCAATACGCGGTGCGGTTAACGGCCTCATGTCCGAAGTCATGGGGATGTATGTGCATGAGGAGTTTGGTTCTGGCCAAGACCTTAATGCGGAAAAAAAGAAAAGCATCGACACCATTCTGTCCCTCGTACGCACCTATCTGAAATAACCACAAGGAACGATCATGAAATCCCGTGCTGCTGTTGCCTTCGCTCCCGGTGAGCCCCTGAAAATTGTGGAAATTGATGTAGCTCCTCCCAAAAAGGGGGAAGTTCTGGTCCGTATTACCCACACAGGGGTTTGCCACACGGATGCGTTCACCCTCTCGGGCAGTGACCCTGAAGGTCTGTTCCCCTGCGTTTTAGGGCATGAAGGGGCAGGCGTGGTTGTGGAGGTTGGCGAAGGCGTGACCTCCGTCGTACCCGGAGACCACGTTATTCCGCTTTATACGGCTGAATGTGGGAAGTGTGAGTTCTGTACGTCAGGCAAAACCAACCTGTGCATTGCCGTGCGCGAAACACAGGGCAAGGGGGTCATGCCCGATGGTACCAGCCGTTTTTCATACAACGGCCAGCCTTTGTACCATTACATGGGCTGCTCCACTTTTAGTGAATATACAGTTGTGGCTGAAGTCTCACTTGCCAAGATCAACCCCCATGCTGACCACGAACATGTCTGCCTGCTCGGGTGCGGTGTAACAACCGGTATTGGCGCTGTACATAACACGGCCAAAGTGCAGCCGGGTGACAGCGTTGCCGTTTTTGGTCTGGGTGGTATTGGGCTTGCGGTTATTCAGGGCGCACGGCAGGCAAAGGCTGGCCGGATTTTTGCCATAGACACCAATCCGGACAAGTTTGAACTCGCCACTTCCATGGGGGCAACAGACTGCCTGAATCCGGCAGACTACGACAAACCCATCCAGCAGGTTATTGTGGACATAACGCGGTGGGGGGTGGACCATACGTTTGAATGTATTGGCAACGTAAATGTCATGCGTGCCGCACTTGAATGTGCCCACCGTGGCTGGGGGCAGTCCGTTGTTATTGGTGTTGCTGGCGCAGGGCAGGAAATTTCCACCCGCCCATTCCAGCTTGTTACCGGGCGTACATGGAAGGGCACAGCTTTTGGCGGTGTTAAAGGCCGCACCCAGCTACCCGGCATGGTGGAAGATGCCATGGAAGGCAGGATCGACCTTAAACCCTTTGTGACCCACACAATGGGGCTGGAAGATATTAACCATGCATTTGATCTGATGCATGATGGCAAATCCATCCGGTCCGTTATTATTTACTAAGTTTATTGCGTCCCTGTTTCTCCCTTTATTTCTTACGAAACTAAGGGAGAAACATCATACTGGTCAGGCAGACAGCCTGCACGTAGACCGCTTGACCGAGCGCAGCAAAAAACAGCCCAGCACCAGCGCCACCATGCCAACCCCAAGAGAGGGTAAAATTGCCCGTCCCTCGACCATGGCAATAAGCACGGCCGGGACAATGGCAATGTTGGCACACCCCGCCACACAGAACAGTAATGGATCACGCTGGTTTTCACGCAGGAGAAAAGCCAGGCTCATACATAACAAAAACACCGTATAATATACGAGTGATGCCTGAGCATAAGTGCCCCCCAAGGGCCAGAATGGTGCGCATAGAAGTAAAATGGCAAGGCCAGTTATGCACCCCGTAATACATCCGGTTGTCAGGCAGGAAAGCAGCCACGTGGCACGCGTTTGCGGGTTGCCTGCCTGCTGTTCGCGTTTTTGCCGCGCAATAATCCACAACCGGCAGCCAGTATAAAACAAAAAGGCTCCACCCAGTCCAAGGCAATAGTAACCCCAGCGCACGGGAAGGCCGCCATAACTCCCAAAATGCAGGGCGACAAACGCGGTCAGTGCTGCAAATCCGGCAGACTGATGGCCCGGCAGATAATCTGCCGAAAGAACCTTGCCACTAGCCGGGTCCACCACAGCAAAACCATTCGAGGCTCCGCGCGTGGGGTAACGCTCATCATGCCCTGTGATTCTGAGCGTTGTTCGGCTTTTTCCTCTGTTTGACTGCGTTGTATACTCCAGCGTATCGGCAACAAAGCCGGGGGCCTGCTTCTGTAATTCTACCAGAATGGCTTGTGGTGGCATCTGCCCCTCAAAGTTTACGGTGCGGGTACCGTTGCCTTTGCTTCTATCCCCAGCGTGACCATGCTGTTGCGCAGGACCATGTGCCACCGGCTGCCCCTGCTGGAACAGTTTGCCTTGCAGGACAAAAATAGGCTCATGAAACGCAAAGACAACGGCTGTTGCCGCAATAATAAAATGAAAAGGCAGTGAAAAGACCCCAACAAGATTGTGCAGGTCCAGCCAGACCTTGCGCGTTGCACTGCCGAACCTGAGGGCAAACAGCATTTTTTTGAGTGCTGGCAAAAATGCGATCACGCCGGACACCAGTGCCAGAAAATAGCCTACAGCCACACACCCCATCGTGTAACGCGCTGCCGTATGCGGCAAAGGCAGACCGATCTGTTCATGCAACTGGTCAATAAAAAAAGGGATTTCTGATGGACGGCTGACAAGCGTGTGCAACTCCCCATCCGGCGAGAGCGCAGCAAGCACATAATCCTGCGGACCGTGGCCCCTATGTGTTGGATCCTGTGGCCACATAAGACGGGCAGGGCGTGCGTTATCCGGATTAACAACTATTGTATAATGGCTGCTTGCATCCGGGTATTCGGCAAAGGCTTTTTGCAACAGCTGGGGCGTATCCGCCAGGTCCACTGGTTGGGGCAGAGAGGGAGCGGGTGTAAGCCAGACCTGTAAGGGCTGTTCAAACATGCTTATGGAGCCCGCATAAAACGCCACAAACAGGAACAGACTGCAAAGAATACCGACCCAGCTATGAACCTCCCGGTAAACCTGCACAATATCGGGGCGGATTTTCATGCCGTCGTAACTTTCGCCAGTATTTCAAACAGACCCCAGACAAGCATGGCCGCTCCGCCCAGTACGACCCAGGCGCGCAGACCAGAACGAAACAGGAAACAACTCCCCATAACGCCAAGCCACACCAGAACGGCCAGCCACATTAAAAACTGGGCAGAAGCCGTCCGCGGCTCCCCCGTGGTGCCGCACAGCAACCCCACTACCGCCATGCAGCCAAAGGAGAACATTATTCCCGGCACAATGCCGGCCACCAGCTTGGCAAGCCACTGCCTGTTAGTGAGCGGCAAGTCAGTCATGACCATTTTTTCCAGACTGGAGCATGGCCATAACCAGCGGAAAAAAACTGCAAACCACCATGAGAAGGAGCACGACCATAAAACAGGCACTCATTGTGCTTTCCACACCTCCAAGCATGCACACAGCCAGCACACCCAGCCCCATGGCGGCAGACTGGCAAAACCGTGCATGAGGTCTACGCGTGAAAATACGCTGGTTTTTGGATGAAAGGTAAAACAGCACTCCACACAGCAGAGTGCAGCCTCCGGCGCCAAGCAGAAGCAGGGCAGACATCACTTTCCTCCATCCGCCAGTTTCAGCGGCAAAGCGGCATACAACTGGTAATCACCCACGGTTTTCACCCTGCTACGCAGCGGAGCATACCTGCTGGCCAGACCAGCCACCTGCGCACAAAACAACAGAACCCCGGCAAAGCAGGAGAGCGGGTGCTGACATAGCAGTATGTCCGGCCTAACAAAACGTGCCAGCAAGGTCATGTGGTTCATAGCTCTATTCCACCACATCATGTGAATAGCGGAGGTATATGCAATTAATAATTACTGTCAATAACATCCATGCCGTTTACCTGTGGTTAAACCACCCTGTTGTGTTTAGGTCACAATCCGGTGCAAGTTCTATTCAACCTGCCCAAACCTGAGTTTGCTGAGGGAAGGGGATGCCGTCGTTCACGGCCGGATCGGCCGCCGGGGTGTTCAGGCCTGCTCCGCCTACAACCCGTGGCAAACTGCCAGTTCTCTCGCTTGATATACTCAGTTGGCCTTGGTTTTTAACACCAAGGCTCAACTCAAGCGCAGCCCTTGCATGCAGCATAGTGGTAATAAACCCATCATCTTGGATATTCCGCTTGCCAGCAAGAAGTGCCATAGTTACCAGCACTTAAAAAACAGGAGAACAGAACCCGGTGTACGCGGCGAGACATTTAATCTTTCCGATTATGTTTGGCTGCCTATTTGCCGCTCAAACTCTTCAGGCAGCACCGTATTCTGCTAGTGCGGATTTTGCAGAAGAACTCTCCAAGGCTGTAGGGGAGTCCTCGCCGCATGTTTTTTTCCCCAATGGGGACATAGCGGCACCCCTGCATACTCCGCCTGCCAAAAAGGTTCCTGCTGCGGCTCCGCAGGCCAAAGCTACACTGGCAAACCCTGTTAAGACTGCGTCTGTTGCCCCTCTGGCCAAGCCGCCTGTGCCTGATAACGCAGCACCAGCACCAGCACCAGCACCAGCACCAGCACCAGCACCAGCACCAGCACCAGCACCAGCACCAGCACCAGCACCAGCACCAGCACCAGCAGTCGTAGAGTTGGATGAGAAGCAGGTACAAGCGGAAATAGACCGGCTTCGGATTCTTTTCCAAAAAGACGTACCCGCCGCATTTACCCCAACCATTACCCAGAAAGACACATGGCTAGCCCTGGCGCGCCAGCAGATCAGCCAGTCCGGCTACGTTGTTCAAACACCCCAGGCCGTGGTGGTTGCAGACCGCAACCCCTCCGTGCAACGTGCCTGCGTTATTGTGGCCCGCCCCGATACGCCAGAATGGACCATTATTGGCTGCACACGCATATCCACCGGCACAATCGGCCGTAAGCACCACTACATTACGCCCGTTGGTATTTTTACCAATACGGCAGAAAGGCTAGGCTACCGGGCACAGGGCACCAAAAACGAAAACGGGATCATGGGGAATGGCACCAAAGGCATGCGTGTCTGGGATTTTGGCTGGCAGGTTGCTGAAAAAGGGTGGCTCCCCAGCCGTGAACAAGGCCCCATACGGCTGGAAATGCACGCAACCGACCCTGTTTTTCTGGAACGCCAGCTAGGCCATATGGCTTCGGCCGGGTGTATTCGTATCCCGGCGGCACTGAACATCTATATCGACAAAAACGGCCTGCTGGACGTGGAATACGAGCGCAAGGCCGCAACCGACAAGCGTTTTCGTGCTCTTCTACGCACAGACAGAACACCATCCTCCCTTGCCGGAATGGCCGTTATTGTGGTGGACAGCGCCCCACCACCCAGCACGGCACCAGCCCGCACGCCATCACCCAATCTTGTATCTGCCAGAATACCCAATTCGCCTATTCATTAGGATGAACGTAGCCGAATGGCGCGTTTTTCAGCCATGTTGCAAAACTGGTGGAACACACGGAGCGGGCCATACCTGATATGAGACACACTTCCCCCCTTTTTGCAGGGGCCATGCCTCCACCACGCCAGCCAACATCCCACCAGCTTTTTGCAGATCTGATAAACCGCGCCCTAGCGCATGAACCGGTGCCTTACGGGCTTGTCTGGCCATGCGAGGACCACGCTCTGGCAGGGCCACTGGATGCCGCCCAAAAAGGGATTATCCAACCTGTTCTGATCGGGGATACGCCACGTATTCAGGCCATAGCGTGCAAAAATCAGATAGACCTAAGCCCCTACCAGATCATACCAGCACCAACACCAGAAGCCGCCGCCCAAAAAGCTGTGGAGCTGGCCCGGACAGGGCATATGCAGGGGTTGATAAAAGGCAGCCTGCACACCGATACACTCATGCATGCCGTGGTTTCTCCCACCAATGGTTTGTGCACTAGCCGCCGGATCAGCCATGTTTTTCTGCTTGCTGTGCCAGGTTATGAAAAACTGCTTTTTGTGACCGATGCCGCCATTAACATCTTCCCCGATCTTTCAACCAAGCGCGATATTGTCCAGAATGCCATAGACCTGCATACGGGGCTTGGGCTGGGAGTGCCCAAAGTGGCCATTCTCTCCGCTGTGGAAGTGATCAACCCCAAAATCCCTAGTACAGTGGATGCAGCAAGCCTGTGCAAAATGGCTGAACGCGGCCAGATAACAGGGGGAATACTCGATGGCCCTCTGGGTATGGACAACGCCATAGACCCAGAAGCGGCCAGAATAAAAAACCTGTCATCCCCCGTAGCCGGGCAGGCGCAAATTCTGGTCACGCCGGACCTGGAGGCAGGCAATATGCTGGCCAAAAACCTGATCTTTATGGCTCAGGCGGACTCTGCGGGCATAGCACTTGGTGCCAAGGTTCCCATTGTGCTGACAAGCCGGGCAGACAGCGTGCAGGCCCGTCTGGCATCCGCCGCGATAGGCGCACTGTATGCCAGACATCTGGCACAACAGAATACCGCGTTTTAAGTCGCCCAGCTTTGCGGAAAACCACCCATGTCAGACGTTGTTCTTGTTTTTAATGCTGGGTCATCCAGTCTCAAGTTCACGGTTTTTCAGATCGACCAGAACCCGGCCATACAAAAACTGATCAAAGGGCGGCTTGAGTATGATGTGGACACATTCCATTTTTTCGCATCAGACCAGAACGACCAGCGCCTTGACCGCGCAACCTACCCACTCAGCCAGAAAAAACCACTCGAGTACCTTCTGGACTGGCTGGCCGACCATGAGCAGGGCCAGCACAACATTGTAGGGGTTGGCCACAGGATTGTGCATGGAGGGCCAGATTTTCTAGCTCCCATACAGGTTACGCCAGAAATCCTACGCCAACTGGAAGCCCTGACACCCTTTGCGCCACTCCACCAGCCGCAAACCCTTGCCCCGGTCCATGCTATCATGGCTTACCGGCCCAACCTGCTCCAGGTTGCCTGTTTTGATACGGCTTTCCACCGCACCATGCCAGAAATCGCCCGGCTTTTACCGCTCCCACGCCGGTATGGCGAAAAAGGTATCTGCCGGTATGGCTTCCATGGTCTTTCCTACGATTTTCTAACCCAACGTCTGCACCAGATAGACCCCACACTGGCAAAGGGCCGCACTATTCTGGCGCATTTGGGCAGCGGTGCCAGCCTGTGTGCATTAAAAGGGGGCAGAAGTATTGAAACCACAATGGGCTTTTCCGCGCTGGATGGATTAATGATGGGCAGCCGCTGCGGAATGATAGACCCCGGCGTACTGCTCTACATGCTGCGGGAAGAAAAAGCGGACTGGAACACTATGGTCAACACCCTGTACCACCAGTCCGGGCTACTTGGGGTTTCTGGCGTGTCGTCTGACATGCGCGTTCTGCGCGAGCATATGGGCACGGAGCAGGACCCCACATTGCAAGAACATATTCAGCAGGCTCTTGCCTTGTCCGCCTACCGGATTGTGGAAGAAGTTGGCGCTCTTGCTGCTATTATGGGCGGGCTGGATGGTCTGGTCTTTACCGCAGGCATAGGCGAACACGATGCCCTTTTACGTCAGGATGTCTGTCTGGCTCTTGGCTGGCTGGGTCTCAAGCTGGACCATAAGGCCAATGAGAACCATGCGAGCATCATCAGCAGCCCCGATAGTGCAATCCGTGTGCGCGTAGAACCAACCCATGAGGAACTGGTCATCTGCCAGAACGTCCTGCCCTTTGTGCAGAACACCCCATAACTACCCGGTTATGGGGGCCGGGGCAGGGGGCAGGTTCTTCAGTTTTCGGTAAAGGGTGGAGCGGCTTACACCCAGCAGGCGGGCGGCGGGGGCAATTTTGCCCTGCACCATAGCCAGAGCACCTTCTATGACCGTTCTTTCCGCCTCCTGAAAATCCGGCACACCGGCAGCTCTGGCTCCCAGATCAAAGCAGACACTGGCCACCTCCGGGCTGGCTATTCCAAGCATGGAGCGGGCAGCGTAGGTCGCCCCCACCACAATGCGTTTGTCATCCAGAGCGATCATGGGCAGGGATATGCCGTTCCCTTCACCCAGCAGCAAGACTGTCCTGTTCCGGAAGGCTTCCAGAAAACTCCGTCGCTCCAGCCTGCGCGCGGCATCAACCAGCACGGCTTCCATCATCAGTGCCACACGCCCAGATGGGTCCGAACGGATGGAGCTGGCATCCAGCGCCCCGGCAACACAGCCATCAGGCCCATAAAACGGTACGGCAGAGCAGGTAAGGTATCGTAGTTTTGTGCACCAGTGCTGGTCCCGGTGGACGGTCACCGGTTGCCCCTCTACCAGACAGGTGCCTATTCCATTGGTGCCGGCTACGGCTTCTGCCCAGTTGGCGCCGGGCCACAGATGCCAACGGCGACACCCTTTTTCAAACGGTGGCGCACCACGGCGGGCGACGACAATCCCCGCCGGGTCAGCCAGCAGCACGTTATAATCCAGCGTAGAAACAATACCATGCAGCCGGTCCAGTTCCGGGTCGGCTATTTTCATGGTCACGCCCATGCGCTCGCGTGCCTGCCGCAGTTCGGCCGAGCACAGAATATCCGTATCCAGCGATGTATCCGTGGGGATGGCATATTGCTCGGCGCAACGACGCCACGAGTTGCGGAGCAGGGGGGATAATCCGGACCACACGCCGGGGGACAAAATGAGTGAGTTCATGTGCGCCTGTCCATCCACAAAAAATGTCTCTGGCGTGTATTACGTTTCGGATATGCGACACTTCGCATTCTGCCTTCTCAAATACACGTGAGCCGAATTATCCGTTGGGTTCACCCTTTGGCATATCTCCCCATAACTGAGCGCATACCCGCTTCGCTCTGTTTTTTCGTGCGGAATGGGACGGAATAATTCCGTTATTTCTTCCAACCCACACGGCAGTATTGCCCGGGGGCAGACATGCAGATTGCACACGATATTCTTCTGCGTTCCTACCGTTCCATGCGGACCATCCGCGATTTTGAGGAACGCCTTCATGTAGAGTTCGCAACCGGAGAAATTCCGGGATTTGTCCACCTGTATTGTGGTGAAGAGGCATCCGCCGTTGGTGTCTGCGCTCATCTGAGCGATACGGATACAATTGCCAGCACGCACCGCGGTCATGGCCACTGTATTGCCAAAGGTGTTGGCGTAGAGGGCATGATGGCCGAAATTTATGGGCGCAAAACCGGGGTATGCCACGGCAAAGGCGGGTCCATGCATATTGCGGACCTGTCTCTGGGCATGCTCGGTGCGAATGGCATTGTTGGGGGAGGGCCACCGCTGATCTGCGGTGCTGCCCTTTCGCACAAAGTGCTCAAGGATGGTGGCGTTGCTGTCGCGTTTTACGGTGATGGTGCTTCCAACGAGGGCACAACGCTGGAAAGCCTGAATCTGGCCATGGTCTGGCAGCTACCCGCCGTTTTTGTCTGCGAAGATAACGGCTATGGCGAGGCAACGGGAGCATCCTACGCCTGCGCAGGCACACAAAAAGCGCGCGCCGCAGGCTTTGGCATGCCGTATTTTGACTGCGACGGCACAGATTTTTTTGCCGTGCATGAAGCCGCCGGGCAGGCCATAGCCCATGCGCGCGCAGGCCACGGCCCGGTGATGCTGCATGTTCACCTGGCCCGCTGGTACGGCCATTTTGAAGGCGACGCCATGACCTACCGCGCCAATGGTGAGGTAGCCAGAGAAAGGGCCGAGCGTGACTGCCTGCAGAAGTTCCGCACGCATGTAACAGAGACCAGCCTGCTCGACCTGTCCGCACTGGATGACATTGATACCAGCGTGAAGGACGAAATCGAGGCCGCCGTAAAAGCCGCCAAAAACGCCCCATTGCCTGAACCTGCCGACCTGCAGGCAGACGTTTACGTTTCTTACTGAGCCACGCGCAATACGGAGTATTCTCATGTCCAAAAAAAGCTTCCGTCAGGCCATTAATGAAGCCTTGCGTCAGGAAATGCAGCGTGACCCACGCGTTATTCTCATGGGGGAAGACATTGCTGGCGGGCAGGGTGGTTCTGCTGGCGTGGTAGACGCATGGGGCGGCGTGCTGGGGGTTACCAAAGGGCTTTATACCGAATTTGGTGCCGAACGGGTGTTTGATACCCCCATTTCCGAGGCATCCTATATTGGAGCGGCCGTTGGGGCGGCCGCAACCGGCCTGCGCCCGGTGGCTGAACTGATGTTTGTGGACTTTGTAGGCTGCTGCCTCGACCAGATCATGAATCAGGCCGCCAAGTTCCGCTACATGTTTGGTGGTAAGGCCCGTACACCACTGGTTATCCGGGCCATGTATGGCGCGGGCTTTAATGCGGCTGCACAGCACAGTCAGGCGCTTTACCCGCTTTTCACCCATATTCCGGGGCTTAAGGTTGTTGTCCCCTCATCCCCTTACGAAGCAAAAGGGCTGCTGATCGAAGCTATAAGGGACGATGACCCCGTTATCTTCCTTGAAAACAAGGTCATGTACGATGATGAAGAGGAAGTGCCCGATGAGCCTTATTCCATCCCGTTCGGGGAAGCCAACCTGACACGGGAAGGAGATGATGTAACCATTGTTGCCTTTGGTCGTATGGTCAATTTTGCCAACGAAGCCGCCGACAGGCTGGAAAAAGACGGCATAAGCTGCACGGTTATAGACCCCCGCACCACATCCCCGCTGGACAGCGCCACCATACTGGAATGTGTGGAAGATACGGGGCGACTGGTCATTGTTGATGAATCAAGCCCGCGCTGCAACATGGCAACCGATGTGGCCGCACTGGTGGCAGAACAGGCGTTTGACGCACTCAAGGCCCCCATACGCCAGGTTGTGCCCCCGCACACGCCAGTCCCCTTCGCAACCGTGCTGGAAAAACTCTACCTCCCCGATGCGGCCCGCATTGAATCGGCGGTTCGCTCCGTCATGGCCTATAAAAAAGCAAAGCAGGATGCCTGAGCAATGACAGACCTTATCACCCCAATCACAATGCCCAAGTTTGGTCTGGCCATGACCGAGGGGAAAATTACAAGCTGGAACATTCCCTCCGGCGCGCAGGTAGAAGCCGGGCAGGAAATTGCAGACATAGAAACCACCAAAATCACCAATGGTTACGAAAGCCCGGCCTCTGGCACGCTGCGCCGCCAGATTGCAACGGAGGGAGAAACCCTGCCCGTAGGTGCTCTTTTGGGTGTTCTGGCCGAACCTGCCGTGAGCGATGCGGATATTGATGCATTCATTGCCAAGTTTCAGGCTGATTTTTCATCCGACAGTGCCGCTGACACGCAGGCTGATCACGCAGAACCCATTATGGTCAGCGTTGGGGATCTGACACTCCGTGTGCAGGAAGCCGGGCAGGGCGATGCTACGCCTGTCCTGTTCATCCACGGTTTTGGTGGGGACCTGGGCAACTGGATGCTCAACCAGAATGCTCTTTCCACCGACCGGCGTACCGTTTCTTTTGACCTCCCCGGCCACGGAGGGTCATCCAAAAATGTGGGAGATGGAACCCCCGCAGGCTTTGCGGCAACAACTGCGGCTTTGCTGGATAAGCTGGAAATAACGAGCGTTCATGTTGTTGGTCACTCGCTCGGAGGGGCTATTGCACTGGAGCTTGCCAAAACCTGCCCGCAAAAAGTGGCGTCCCTTTCCCTCATTGCTCCTGCGGGCTTGGGGCAGGGCATTAATATGGATTTTATTGAAGGATTTATCTCCGCAGATCGCCGCAAAACCCTTGAGCCTGTCCTGAATTATCTGGTGCATGACAAAACCCTGATTTCTCGCAAGATGGTTGAAGACATTATTCGCTTCAAACGTCTGGATGGAGCGCTTCAGGGCTTGCAGACAATTGCCAAAGCCTGCTTCCCCAATGGCAGGCAGGCGGAGGACCTTCGGCCTGTTCTGACCAGTTTTGCTGGGCCAGCCCAGATCATCTGGGGGGAGGCGGACGAGGTTATCTCACCCAATGATGCAAAAAACCTGCCGGATACCATACCCGTAACCCTGCTCCCCCAGACTGGCCATATGCCACAACTGGAAAAAGCAGCGGACGTAAATGCAGCACTCATAAAGCTAGCAAAGTAAGTCACAGCGTCTTTCCCCTTGCAGCTCCATTTTGCTGCAAGGGATTTTGGCCAGCCTTTTAAAACCCTGCCATAGCTTGTTTCTTACGACACGTGCTCTGAGCATTCTGTTCCGGGAATGAGACAGTTTTTATAGCTTGAGGACACAGCCACGTGAACTCATGCGTTTTTCAACTATATTATATCTGCTTATTTTATATATCTCTTTCAAAAGCCCAACCCCATGCAGCGTAACGGTTGGCGATCAGGATTGATTATTCAATAACCCCAACACGCTGCGCCTGTTTTTACAACGGCAGCCTCCTTGATGGAGATCCCTCATGCTGTTTGGCAAAAAGCCGAAACGGCTCCTGCTGACCTTAAGTCTGTGTGGCGCCAGCATGCCTTTATTAACACCCGGCCTCGCCTATGCGGCAGATATTACTCTGGGGATCATTGGTCCACATGAATATGACCTGCCTGTGGACTACAAGCCATTTAACGTATTGGTCCAGTATGGAAATGGGAATGCGTCGGGCAACACCTATAACAGCACCGGCCAGCGCGTACCTGCCCATGGAGGAAGCCACACATGGTCCGGGCTTACCAAATACGTGCATTTTCGCACATTTGATGCGCTCCCGCATGTTGGCTTTGCTTTTGAGGTCATCCAATCTGAAAACTATACTCTGGCAGGCGGCACAAATTACGGCGGGCTAGGGGGGACCATTGTAGGGCCTGCTGCGTGGTTTAAACCCAATGCACACAGCACTCTTGGTTTTCAGACATTCCTGCAAACACCTTCTGGTACGCGGGATACTTTGGCCACGGGGTACTGGGCCAATATATCGAGCATTATTTTTGATTATGAATGGAAGCATTTTAGCTTTGACGGCGATGTAGGCACTGTTGTTGGCTCAACAAAACATAAAACCGGCCAACACAGCTATTCGCCCGGCGTCGTTTTTTACAGCAATTTACGTTTTAGCTGGAAAGCAACAAAACTGATCGAGCCATACTTTGCCTTTGACTGGCAGAATGTTGGTGGAACCTATGACCAGAGCATTCATTCAGACCTGAGCAACTCCAACAGCCGGGAAATAGCCCCCGGGCTGGGCGTTATGTTCAATATCAGCCGGACAATCAGTTTCACCGCGCGTTACGCACATTCCATAGAAGGCCGCAACACGCCGGAAACAAACGCTTACTACGTAAAATTCCTCTACCTGTGGCCATAGTACAGAATACCAGCAGACTGGTTCCGGACATTACAGGGCGAGTGTGTCGTAAAGTAGTTTAAAGTTCAGGATAAGAATAACCCCGGCGACAAACCAGGAAAGAACCGCAAAGGGGCGGGAAATGGCAAAAGAGCCCATCATTTTGCGGTCTGAAACAAACAGAACCAGAGGAATGACCGCAAAAGGCAATTGCATGGACAGCACAACCTGACTGGCCATGAGCAACTGACCAACACTGGCGTTACCATACAACACAATGCCGACCATGACCGGAACAATTGCCAGCCCACGGGTTAAAAGCCGCCGCGCCCAGTGTGGCAGTCTGAGATGCAAAAACCCTTCCATCACAATCTGCCCGGCAAGCGTTCCCGTAATGGTCGAATTTGTGCCCGCAGCCAGCAGAGCCAGCGCAAACAGGGTAGAAGCAACCCCCAGCCCCAGAAGAGGGGAGAGCAGGTGGTAGGCATCCTGTATTTCCGCCACATCCTGATGCCCTGTTGTATGGAAGGCTGCGGCAGCGACAATCAAAATGGCGGCGTTAATAAACAGGGCCAGCATAAGTGCGATTGAACTATCCCATGTGGCCCAGCGTATGGCGTCCTTACGGCCACGTTCCGTCCGCTCATAGGCCCGGCTTTGTACTATGGAGGAATGTAGGTACAGGTTATGGGGCATAACGGTCGCCCCTATAATGCCAATGGCAATATAGAGCATTTCGCTATTCGTCAGGATTGAAAGCGAAGGCTTCATACCAGCCAGCACAGCCGCCAATGGAGGGGCCGCAGCTATAAGCTGCACGGCAAAACACAGGGCAATAATGCTTAAAAGCCCAATGATGAATGCCTCCAGATACCGAAACCCACGGTTCATAAGAAACAGCACCAGCAAGGCATCAAGGCTGGAAATTAACGCACCGCCAAGCAGGGGAATATGGAAGAGCAGCTGCAATGCAACCGCGGTGCCAATAACCTCCGCCAGATCACACGCAATAATAGCCAGCTCGCAGGCAACCCAGAGCAACGCATTAAGCGCGGGATGAAAACGCTGCCGACAAGCCTGAGCAAGATCAAGCCCTGTTGCAATACCCAGACGGGCAGAAAGAGCCTGCAATAAAATAGCCATAAAATTGGATAACAGGATAACAGACAGCAATACGTAGCCGAACCGCGCTCCCCCTTGCAGGTCCGTTGCCCAGTTGCCGGGGTCCATATACCCGACAGACACCATATACCCCGGCCCCACGTAGCTTAAAAAGCGCCGCATCCAATGGGTATCATCCCTCGGCACACGGATACTGGCGAAGGCCTCCGGCAGGGAATGCCGACTATCGGCATGATCGGGATGAAAGACAGGTGGCTGCATTATTTCTGGCACTCAGGCAATCCAGCTTGTGTGGCACAGGCGATGCCCTGCCCAGAGGCACAAGACCAGATTTCGGGAATAAGTACTTTATTGGTCCTCATTCCAGGACTGTGGCAACAGATCTGCCATTGGGCAAGCCCCCAACGCGTTCTTGAACACAACGGTTAACCTGTAAAATCCAGCCGGGCTGTGCCCCCATGGTTTATGGTGTGTATACTAACGCGCTACAGGTCACGCCCGACCGCAAGCGAACTGCTTTATTCTGTCAGAAGATACGCCATGACCGTACAGCCAGTTGTCCTTTTCCCCGATCAGCGTTTGCGTGAAGTTGCCGTGTCAGTCACCGCGTTTGACAGCACATTGCGCACCCTTGCAACGGACCTGCTGGACACACTCCGCGCTGTTCAGGGGCTAGGCATAACCGGCCCGCATATTGGCGTTGGCCAGCGCGTGGTTGTGCTTGATCTGCCAGATTGCGATGAACCGGAAACCTACATTAATCCAGAAATTATCTGGCTGTCCGAAGATACCGCCTTGAATGAAGAGGGCAGCATTTCCATGCCAGGTATATCCGCCACAGTTATGCGCCCGGCAAAGTTGAAGGTCCGGTATGCAGACCTGAATGGCCATATGCAGGAGAAGGAGGCAGATGGCCTTCGTAGTGTCTGCTTACAGCACGAGATTGACCAACTGGATGGCGTGTTCTGGCTGCAAAAGCTCTCCAGCCTCCGGCGTAACCGCCTTATGGCACGGTACAGAAAACTCCAGCAGCCATGAGCCGGATAGCAAGGGGCGACTAGCCAGCTACACCCGAGCACACATCTGCACCAAGATATTAGCCAGTGCTGGTATGCCCTTTGACGCAACGACTTGCGCTGGAAACACACATTTAACATTTCGAGGGGGAGTGGAGGTCCGGGCGGGAATCGAACCCACATACGCGGATTTGCAGTCCGCTACATCACCATTCTGCCACCGGACCAACGGTGTATGGTGGGAGCGTTATGTCCTTTTCTTTCAAATTGGTCAAGCCGTTGTGTTGTGCCAATTTTAAAACAGTATGTCAGACAGACTCCTGCCCATGGTCGGCGCGGGTCAACCGGGTAGATGGCCAATCAGGAGTGTACGCAGCATGAATGCCCATACGGCCACCGCCATGCTTCAAGGAGAACAGTCAATGGATGCAACCCTGTATGCCCAAGCACGCAACCTGATGGTGGACGACCAGTTGCGCCCATCCGAGATTACCGATTCGCGTATTCTGGAGATCATGCGCCACCTCCCGCGTGAGCACTGTGTTCGCCCCGACCTGCGCAATGCGGCTTATGCAGATACCAGCCTGCCCTTGGCGCAGGGCCGTGTTTTGTCACAGCCCCTCCTGACTGCCCGCCTTGTGCAAGCAGCAGAACCAGTAGCCGGGCAGCGTGCTCTGGTTGTGGGAGCCTCCACCGGTTACACCGCTGGCCTTTTTGCGCAGCTTGGCCTGCATGTGACCGCACTCGAATCCAATTCCGAACTGGCACAGATCGGGCAGGGATTCTGTCAGGCTCAAGCCCCGGACGTTGTCTGGCAGCAAGGCGCTCTGACCGAAGGGGCAGCAGACTCGGCACCGTATGACCTGATTTATTTTGATGGCTGCATTGCAACACTTCCTGACTTCTGTGACCGGCAGCTTTCCGCCAAAGGCCGCATTGTAGGTTTGCTACAAAGTGGGTCATCCCTCCCGGAAGCCTTTAGTGCGGTCAGGGAACCCGGATATTCCAAGCCATTCAGGCTGACATTCCTATTCGAAGCGCAAGCGCCACTCCTGCCCGGTATGGTGCCTGAACACGCGTTCTCCTTTTAAAAAAAGGCACAGAAGGGCGTCTCATTTTCAATCCGTCACAAACTATAAAATGGAATTTAATCTCGCATCATGGCAAGGAACAGTGCCGCAAACCTATTGCGGTAACTGCAAGCGGGAGCAGCCTCATGCGGCGTATTTGCGAAACCGGCCTGAGCCTGGCGGTCATACTGTGCGGCACAACCGCATGGGCGCAAAAATACGATGGAAGCGGCTCCCCCTCCTTTATCCCGCATACACTGCAGGAATCTCTGGCCGCCGCGTATCTGACCAACCCGACCCTGCAAGCGGCACGCGCCTCGCTCCGCGCCACGGACGAGAGTGTACCAACCGCCCTTGCAGGCTGGCACCCCACAGTAACCGGGCAGGTCGGCCTTTCTTACTATAACGGGATCAATGATTATCAGGGGGTCGGGCACCCCCGCACGCACCAGTCCCTCCGCCGTTACGATACACCGGGATATTCGGCGGGTGTTGCAATCAATCAGCCAATTTACACCGGGGGCAAAACCACAGCAGCTACGCATGAGGCCGTTAATCAGGTCATGGCCGCGCGTGCACATCTGATTTCGGTTGAACAGCAGGTCTTCAAACAGGTCGTCAGTGCCTATGTGGGCGTGATTGAAGACGAACAGCTCCTGCAACTGAACATTAACAATGAGCGGGTTTTGCAGCAGCAGCTACGCGCAACCAGTGAACGCTACAGGGTGGGGGAAATTACCCGGACCGATGTTGCTCAGGCGGAAGCCGCCTACGCATCCGCACAGGCCGCACGCCAGCAGGCTGAGGGCACATTGCAGACTGCTCAGGCAACCTACATGCAGGTTATTGGCATGGCACCGCCCCCTAATCTGGTGCCACCACAACCCTTGGTCCTGCCCGTTAAAAATGAGCAGACCGCCGCCGCACTGGCGGTCAGGAATAATCCCGATGTTATTCACGCACTTTTTACCGAGGCATCGCACAAGGATTCCGTGGGTGTTGCCATGGCTGCCATTCTCCCCAAAGTGTCCGCGACAATGGGGTATCAGCATCAGGTTAATCAGGCCCTGAACAACCAGATCAATGACAGTAAATACGCGGCTCTCAACTTCAATATCCCCATTTATCAGGGGGGATCGGAGTATGCGGCGGTCCGTCAGGCCAAGCAGCTTGCGCAAGAGGCACACCGGGAGGTGGACGTCCAGCGCCGCGCAGCGGCACAGGATGCGGTTTCCAACTGGCAGAAGCTGGTCACTTACCGGGCGTCCATCGCAAGCAATCGGGTTGCGATTAAAGCGGGTACCGTAGCACTGGGGGGTGTAGAGCGGCAGGCCATGGTTGGCACCAGCACAACCCTTTCCGTCCTGCAGCAGCAGGAGAGTCTGTTGCAGGCCCAGGTGGCCCTTGTGCAGAGCCTGAGCAACATGGTCCTGTCCTCTTACAACGTGGCAGCCGCCATTGGACGCCTGACGGCTGTTGATCTGAAGCTGAATGTTCCCCTTTATGATGACAAAGCATACTATAACGCGGTAAAGGATCGGTTATGGGGGTTGAACGATTACGCGCTCAACCAGCCGGGTCGATAATGTTAAGCCAGCAGTGGCAGGGATGTTTGTATGGTGTCGCCTCAGGACTCATCAGAAGAAACAGGTAAATCCGTAGCGGATACCCTGTCTTCCATTCGGCAGGTACTGCATGATGAGCACCTTTCGGCTACAGCAGAACATGCCCCGGAGCCGCAGGATGAACAGGACGACGATGTGCTTGTCCTCTCTCCATCCATGATGGACTCTGCGCAGCAGGGGGAAAAAGAGGCTCCCGCTGCCCCCACCCGTACCACGGATACAGCTCAGGCAGCCGGCAAGGCCGACCTTGTGCAACCGCGGGCCGTGGATCATGATGAAGTATTATCTGTAACGGATCTCAGGCAGATCGAACTTAACAAAAAGGCTGAACATACCATGTCTGGTCCACTGCCCATCCCTTTGAATGACGAAACGGTTTCCGATACCGCCAACTCATTTGCCGTGCTGCAGAAAAGCCTGCAGGAAAAATATCTTAGAGAACATGAGGAGAGAAAAGTGGCTGTCACGCATGAAGGGTCTCTGACGGTTGAAGACATCGTGCGCCAGGAAGTGCGCGTTTTCCTCAAAAAATGGCTTGATGCCCATCTGGCAAGCATTGTGCAGGCTGCTGTACGCAAGGAAGTTGAACGCCTGACGCAGCGCGGTCTGTAAGGTTTTCTTCCCCTCCACCGGCCTATGCCCCTATGGGGGCAGGCCAATGGAGGGGAATCCTGTGGTCTGTTAATTGCTTTGCAAAGGCGGGGGCTAGATGCCTTCCGCCTTTTTTACGTGGTGTGGTTGGATAAATATGCTGAACAAGACTTTTGAGCCTGCACAAACAGAAAACCGGCTGTACGAACTATGGGAAAGCAAGAAGGCTTTTTCTGCCCAGCCAGCAAGCGACAAAAAACCTTTTACCATCATGATCCCGCCACCCAACGTTACCGGCACCCTCCATATGGGCCATGCGTTGACCATGACCTTGCAGGATACCCTGATCCGCTGGAAACGCATGCAGGGGTTTGATACCCTTTGGCAGCCCGGCACGGACCACGCCGGCATTGCAACGCAAATGGTTGTCGAGCGCACACTGGCAGCCGAGGGCAAAACAACCCGGCAGGATATGGGCCGCGATGCCTTTATTGAGCGCGTGTGGCAGTGGAAGGAAGAATCCGGCGGGGGCATTACCCGCCAGCTGCGCCGCCTTGGTGCATCGCTCGACTGGCCGCGTGAGCGCTTTACCATGGATGAAGGCCTCTCCCGCGCAGTCAAGGAAGTCTTTGTTTCCCTCTACAAGGATGGTCTGATTTATCGGGACAGACGGCTGGTCAACTGGGACCCCGCATTCCGCTCCGCCATTTCTGATCTGGAGGTGGAAAGCAAGGATGTCGCGGGCAACCTATGGTACATCCGTTATCCGGTTGAAGGGCAGGGCGACGCAACCATTACTGTTGCCACCACTCGCCCCGAAACCATGCTGGGCGACACGGCCGTAGCTGTTCATCCCGAAGATGAACGTTACAAGAGCCTGATTGGCAAATTTGTTCGCCTGCCCCTGACAGGCCGCCTGATCCCGATTGTGGCGGACGAACATTCCGACCCGGAAAAAGGGACAGGTGCGGTCAAAATTACGCCTGCGCATGACTTTAATGACTTTGAAGTCGGCCGCAGGCACCAGCTCCCCATGCTCAGCATTCTGGACGAGCAGGCCCGCATTGTGCTGGACGAGATAGAAGAAGAACTCAGCGCGCAGGATGGTCTGGCCGACCCCGCCTTTGTTCGCTCACTTGCTGGCACCACGCGAGAAGAGGCACGCAAGATTATTGTCGCCAAGCTGGAAGAAACCGGCTGGCTGGAAAAAATTGAACCCCACCGCCATCAGGTTCCCCATGCGGAACGCGGGGGGGCTGTTATTGAGCCCCGCCTGACCACCCAGTGGTATTGCGATGCCGGCAAACTGGCGGGACCTGCCATTGAGGCCATTACCTCTGGCCGGGCCAGCTTTATTCCCAAACAGTGGGAAAATACCTTTTTTGCATGGATGCGTGACATCCAGCCATGGTGCATTTCCCGCCAGTTATGGTGGGGGCACCGCATCCCCGCATGGTATGGGCCGGACGGTCATGTGTTTGTTGCCCATGACGGTGAAGACGCGCAGCAACAGGCTCAGGCGCATTACGGCAAGGCAGAACCCCTGACACAGGACGAAGACGTACTGGATACGTGGTTTTCGTCTGCACTATGGCCGTTTTCAACGCTTGGCTGGCCGGACAAAACACCCGAACTCGACCGGTATTACCCAACGGATGTTCTGGTAACCGGCTTCGACATCATTTTCTTCTGGGTCGCCAGAATGATGATGATGGGTCAGCACTTCATGCACGATGTGCCCTTCCGCAACATCTTCATCCATGGTCTGGTGCGCGATGAGCACGGGCAGAAGATGTCCAAAAGCAAGGGCAACGGCATTGATCCGCTGGAGCTGATCGAGGATTACGGCGCAGACGCCATGCGCTTTACCATTTGCGCCCTGACCGGCATTGGGCGGGACGTCAAACTCGGCCGCAAACGGGTGGAAGACTATCGTTCCTTTATTACCAAGCTCTGGAATGCCGCCCGCTTTTGCGAAATGAATGGCGTACGAGCCCCCGTCAACTTTGACCCAACACAGGTCCAATCCCCTCTGGGCCGCTGGATTCTGGCCGAAGCCGCAACCGCCATTGCCGAAGCAACCCGTGCGCTGGATGCCTATCGTTTTGATGAATACGCACTGACCTGCTACCGCTTTGTCTGGAACCGCTTCTGTGACTGGTTCTTAGAATTTGCCAAGCCGGTCTTTAATTCCGCCAATGATCAGGAAGCAGCAGAAATCCGTGCCGTTGCAGGCCATGTGCTGGGCGTTATCCTGCGCCTGCTGCAGCCTGTTGTGCCATTTGTAACAGATACACTGTGGCATGAATTCGGCTTTGGTGAGGAAGGCAGCCTGATAGCCGCGCAATGGCCTGAACCCATTGCCCCCACCGGCGCAGACGAAGCCGTGGCAGAATGCGAGCAGATCATTCGCCTGATTACGGAAATCCGCACCGTTCGGGCGGAAATGAACGTTCCACCGTCACAGACGGCTCCTGTTCTTCTCAAGGATGCAGCACCACTAACGCTGGAACGCATTGGCCGGTGGCAGGAAGCCATTTGCCGCATGGCCCGCGTAACACAGACAAGCTCGCTCGCTGGGGATATTCCCAAAGGCTCCGCTCAGGCTGTTGTGGATGAAGCTACGGTCATTATCCCGCTGGAAGGGCTGATTGATCTGGCAGTTGAACGCGAGCGGCTGAAAAAAGAACTGTCCAAAGCGGAAGATGAAGTTGCCAAGACCGAGAAAAAGCTCGGGAACGAAAACTTTGTCAGCCGCGCCAAACCAGAAATCGTGCAGGAAATGCGCGATCGTCTGGAAAGCCAGCAGGGTGAATGTGTACGTCTTAAAGCGGCCCTGTCCCGCATAGCCTGAACAAACAGGCCCCACGAACCCAATATATGCGTGGGGCCACCTGACTGAAGGGGATCATACGCATGGCGGAAATAGCAGTGCTGGGGGGAGGTTGCTTCTGGTGCCTGGAAGCCGTTTATCGCCAGATGCGTGGCATAACCTCAGTTGTTCCCGGTTATGCGGGAGGCACGGTTTTACACCCCACATACCAGCAGGTCTGCTCCGGACAAACGGGGCATGCCGAGGTTGTACAGTTGGAGTGGGACCATGCCGTACTGAATTACCGCCAGATACTGGACTGCTTTTTTACACTCCATGACCCCACAACCCTGAACAGACAGGGGCACGATGTTGGAAGCCAGTATCGGTCTGTCATTTTTTACACCTCCCCACAGCAGCGTGACATTGCTCAGGAAACCATAAGCAGCATCACAAATAGCAATTTATGGGGGGCAAAACCTGTGACCGAAGTGTTGCCACTGGATACATTCTGGCCAGCCGAACCCGAACATCATGATTACTATGCCAAGCACCCGTATGCCGGGTACTGTCAGGCTGTTATTGCGCCCAAAGTCACCAAAGCCCGGCAGGCTCTGGGGGACATGATGTTACAAGCAGGGGAATAACTACTCGCGACTGTCATCTGGCAGAAAAAAACGGTCGCTCTCTTCATCATAGTCAAACAGTTCTGCAAAACGGGTCCAGCCGATAATGGTCTGGAGTGTCTGCCGCGCATAATCGGGGGACATGCAGGCTTCCAGTTCGTCACGGAAGCGCTCGGCTTTAACGCTATGCGTCGGCCGTTCATCCAGCAGGGCACAAATCATTTTAACCAGCGGCACATGGTGCCTGAGCGCATGGCCCATAATGGCTTTGCGCTCATCCAGATCACTCAATACAAAATGAACGCCCTCGTTGGTCAGCAGGATGTCTCCATCCTCCAGTTCGGCCAAAGCCAGCAGTTCGAGAGATTCCCCAAGCGGGAACAGGTCATCCAGTTCAAGCTGTAATTTTTCTGCCAGAACCGGCAGATCTGCTCGCCCGTTCAGGGGGGGGGCAGCCAGAGCCTCCATCATGCCGATCATCATGGTAATGGACACAGGCACCAAAGCCCGGAACCCCGGCACCACGGAAGATGCCGCCGAGGAGCGGTGCATCAGATCTGCTTCCGAGATAATTGGCGCGCGCTGCGTCATCAGTGCATAAATATGATCGACCAGCTGGCGGAAGGCCGCATCCTCCCGGTTCCGCGGGTGAGGGAAGGGGACAGGCAACACATGGGCAATACGGCCGGGATTGGAAGATGAAATCACAATCCGGTCACACATCAACACGGCTTCTTCAATGTTGTGTGTCACAATCAGCATGCTCTGCACGGGCAGTTTGTTGTCTGACCAAAGCTCGACCAGATCGGTCCGCAGGTTTTCCGCGGTCAGAACATCCAGTGCGGAGAACGGTTCATCCATCAGCAGCAGGGCCGGATTAACCACAAGTGCCCGGGCAAGCCCCACACGTTGCTGCATGCCCCCAGAAAGTTCCTTGGGCCATGCATTTTCGTACCCACCAAGGCCGATCAGGTCGATTGCACTTTCCACCAACGGATCACGCTCGGCAGCGGGCACACCCTTTGCATCCAGGCCAAGAGCCACATTTTCTTCAATGGTCATCCACGGGAAAAGCGCAAAGGACTGAAAAACTATGGCAACATCGGGTGTTGGCCCTTTAAGAGGCTCCCCCTTCCACAGCACCTCCCCCGAGGTAGGGGGGAGCAGCCCGGCAATAATCCGCAACAATGTGGATTTACCCGACCCGGAACGCCCCAGCAGCCCAACAATTTCACCCGCATGGATCGTCAGGTTCACATCATCAAGCACCTGCACATCCGCAGTGCTATCCTTATGATAGAACTGCCGGACGTTGCGCAGCTCCGCCAGAACTGTCTGTTGCGGCGGAGTACGCCCAGGTTGAGAGGGAAAGACCATTTCAGGTTAATCCGTTCAATTCAGTTTCAGACGGCGAGAAACATAGTCAGACAATGGGCGCCATAAAAAAGCGTTCAAGGCCATCATAAACAGGCACATGGCAACCGCGCCAAGGGCTACGGCACTTACATCCCCCCGGGCAGCGGCCATGGCCATAAAGCTGCCAAGACCGTGCACACTCAGCGTGGTCTGCCCCCACTGGAGCCATTCCACAGCAATGGCGGCATTCCATGCGCTGCTGGTTGCCGCCACAAGACCCGCCAGATAGTACGGTAAAATCCCGGGCAACAGTACCTTGCGCCACCACAGGCTACCCGTAACATTCAGGTTACGGGCCGCTTCCAGCAGGTCAGACGGGTAAGCACTCGCACCAGCCAGAACACCCAGCGCAATATACCACTGTGCCCCCAGCACAATCAGCGGGGATAGCCAGAACGTGGGCACAAACGGACAAGCCACCAAACCAGCCGCCCATAATGGAAACAGCAGGTTGGCAGGAAAAACAGTGCAATACTGAATAAGCCGCTGCATCCGCCCGGCATAAGGTGATTTAAGCCCCAGCCAGACACCAAGAGGGATCCAGATCAGGGATACCAGCCCCACCATAACAAAAACACGCAGTCCGGTTATGCCGCCACACAGGATAACAGAAAAAAGAACAGGTAGACCACAGGCTGCATACAGCAAGGGCCACGCCGTAACAGCAGCAAACAGCGCGACCACAACGGCTAAAGCCGCCACAAGCCAGCCACCCCACTGTGTGTTTCCGTCAACCGTATGTTCCTGCACATAACGCGCACCTATAGGCAGGCGGCTGAACCTGCGCGCGGCATTGACACAGAACAGCACACACAGACGAAACAGGTGCGTACGCCGCAAAAGTTTAAGAAACCAAGGTTCCGCGAGGTGCGGCTCCCCAACCTTGCCAGATTGAAAGCGCACCGCCCAAGCCGACAGCGGGCGGAACAGAATCTGGTCAAAAACAACAATAATCACCAGCATGCACGCAAGCGCTGCCAGCAAAGCTCCCACATTGCGCTCGCACGCCGCCTGCCGGACATAAGAGCCGATCCCTGCAAAAAGCCAGTTATGGCCATCCAGCACTACACTCTCGGCATATAATGCAGCAAACCAGCTCCCCCCCATGGACAACATGGTTTTGCGCACCAGCGCAGGGATGGCAAAAGGCACTTCCAGCTGCCAGAACTTCTGCCACGATGTCAGCCCGAAGCAGCAGACCACATCTTCCAGTTCAGCTGGAACGCCATAAAACCGCTGGCAGAGAACCTGCACCATGCCCCAGAACTGGCTGCACCAGATGGTCATGATCACCACAACCTCAGCCCCCACAGCCTGTGTTGGCATGTGGCTTTGCACAAAGGGCAGAACAAGCAGCGGAATAGCCAGAACAGGAAAAGCCTGCCCAACATCCAGCAATGGCAGCAGGCATTTCGCAGCCCAGCGACTGCGGAAGATAAGCGCTACGCACAGCAAAGCTGAAACAAGGGACAAGCCCAGCCCAAGCAGCATGCGGCCTATGGTCTGCACCGCGTAGTCAGGCAGGTACACAAGCCCTAGCGGCAAGGCTTCCACAGCACCAGACAACACGGTGAGATTGGACGGAAGATACGCAACACATAACAGGATAACAGAAAAAACAAGAAACCCGGCAAGCCAGCTCCCATGCCTTTTGCCGCAGGATGCGGGCAGGGAGGAACATAACTCAGGAGAAAATGGAAATTCCTGCTGCCGGTCGCTCATGACGCTCCCGTTCCCGTACTGCCAAACCCTCCCGCCCCGCGCTCGGTTTCATCCAGATTGTCGCATTCAATCCAGGTTGCACGGATAACGGGCGCAATCACAGCCTGCGCAATACGCATGCCGGGCTCTACAACAAACGCTTCCTGCCCTGCGTTCATGACAATCACGCCGATCTCGCCACGATAATCTTCGTCAATGGTTCCCGGCGCGTTTGGCAGGACAATTCCATGTTTAAGGGCCAGCCCGGAGCGCGGGCGCACCTGTAGTTCATACCCGGCGGGGAGGGCGATGCTCAACCCGGTTGGGACAAGCCCCCTCTGCCCGGGTTCAAGCCGCAGAGGAGCATCAAGAGCAGCCAGAAGGTCCATGCCCGCAGCCCCCTGCGTGGCATATGCTGGCAGGGGAAGGTCCAGTCCATGAGAAAGTCGCCGAACCTTTATACCTACGGTACCGGACGTTTTTTCAGAGACGGACATGCACTACTCCTTGGATTTGAACCAGATATTGTAACAAGGTTATTCAGAAAGCCAGTCCGTTATACGCGCGGCAAGCTGTTTTGCCACGTCTGCCTTGCTCATTCTGGGCCAGTGTTCAACGTTACTGGCGGTTATCAGCACAACTTCGTTATTCACCCCACCCATATTGCCGGTCTGGGGGCTTACGTCATTCGCTACAATCCAGTCGCACTGCTTGCGCTGGCGCTTGGCAGTAGCGTGCGCGATGACATTTTCCGTCTCAGCCGCAAACCCCACCACCAGCCGGGGGCGGCCCGCACCCGGAGCAGAAAGTTCGGCCAGAATATCGGGGTTGGGCACAAGTTTTATGGCAGGGGCCGTATCGGAGCCGCCGGTCTTTTTTATTTTCTGCCCGGCTTCGTGCTCAGGCCGCCAGTCGGCCACCGCGGCAGTGCATACTGCCACATCAAACGGGCCGCTCCCCATAACCAGAGCCTGCATTTCCCGCGCGGTTTCGCACGCCAGATACGTCACCCCGGCAGGAGCGGGAAGGGATACAGGGCCACTCACCAGAGTAACGCTTGCTCCCATGTCAGCCAGAGCCGAGGCAAGGGCAAAACCCTGCTGGCCGGACGACCTGTTGGCAAGGTAACGCACAGGGTCCAGTGGCTCATGCGTTGGCCCCGCCGTAACCATAATACGGCACCCCGCCAGCGGCCCTGCCTGGCATTGCTGCTGGCGAAAAAAAGCCAGAACTGCATCTTTAATTTCAACAGGCTCAGGCATACGCCCCGGCCCAAACTCGCCACAGGCCATGGGGCCACTGGCAGGCGGCAGGATGCGCACACCCCGCTCGGCCAGCAATGCCACATTGGCCTGTGTTGCGGGGTGCTCCCACATGCGCACGTTCATGGCAGGCACGGCCATAACTGGGGCATCTGTTGCTAGGAGCAACGCCCCGGCAAGGTCATCTGCCAGACCACTGGCCATGCGCGCCAGCAAATTAGCCGATGCCGGGCAGACAAGCACCAGATCCGCCGAGCGTGAAAGGGCGATATGCCCCATTTCCTGCTCAGCAATCAGGGAGAACAGGTCCGTGTGCACCGGCTGCCCGCTTAGGGCCTGTAACGTGAGAGGCGTTACAAACTGGCTCCCCCCTTCGGTCAGCACGCACCGGACCTGCATGCCTTCAGCCTGTAGCAAACGCAGCAGTTCCGGAGCTTTGAAGGCGGCAATACTACCGCCAACAATCAGCAGAACCGAGCGTGCAGGGGAGGAAGCAGACATGCCGGATCAGATACGCCAGCCGGAATGGATAGCCGCAATCCCACCAGACAGGGACTGATAACGCACATGGGACAGACCAGCCTCACGGAACATGTCCGCCAGTGTTTCCTGATCCGGGAACATGCGTATGCTTTCCGCCAGATACTGGTAGCTTTCGCGGTCCTTGGCGACCATCCCGCCCATGGCAGGCAACACCTTGAAGGACCACGCATCGTAAATGGGAGCCAGCGCGGCAACCTGCACACGCGAGAACTCCAGGCACAAAAAGCGCCCACCGGGTTTGAGCACGCGGCGCGCCTCGCGGATCACGGCCAGCTTGTCCGTGCAGTTACGCAAACCGAAGGCAATGGAAACGCGATCCACAGACATATCGCGCACAGGAATAGCCTCGGCATCCACAACGCAGAAGGAAAGATCGGACACCAGACCACGGTTGAGAGCCCGATCACGCCCGACAGAGAGCATGCTGCGGTTGATGTCGGTCATAACAACAGGGCCGCCACCGGCCTTGAGCCAGCCGAACGAAATATCGCCCGTACCACCGGCGAGGTCGAGCAGTGTCAGGCCGGGCTGAGGGCCGAGTTCCGTTACGAATATGCGCTTCCATATTCGGTGGATACCCAGCGACATGATGTCGTTCATCACGTCGTATTGTCCGGCCACGCTGTCGAACACGCCGCGGACGAGGTTTTTCTTTTCTTCCTTCCTGACGGAGCGGAAGCCAAAATCCGTTTCTTCCACAGTTACGTCAGAAGGAGCGGGGGAGGGCGCAAAAGAGTTGTCGGTCATGGGTTTCCTCTATACCCTGCTTTATAGCCATGCCGGAACTCCCCGAAGTAGAAACCGTGATGCGCGGCATGCAGATAGCCCTGCAAGATCGCGTTATTGAACAGACCATTATCCGTCGCCATGACCTGAGATGGCGGATTCCTGCCGATTTTTCACAGCAGGTTACGAGGTCCACAATCCTGAGCTTTTATCGGCGGGGTAAATATATTCTTATCCGCCTGTCCTGTGGCCAGTCGATTGTGCTGCATCTGGGCATGTCAGGGCGGGTGCAACTCGATTCTCCCAAAACACCCCAACCACACGAACATGTGGTTTTTATAACCGATGACGGCAAACGCTGCGGATACATAGACCCGCGCCGTTTTGGCATGCTGGACCTTGTTCCCACCCACGAAGAAGACACCTACCGTGCTTTTGTAAAAATGGGGCCCGAACCATTGGGCAACCAGTTCAGCCCACAAACCCTGCTGGACGCGGGCAAGGGGCGACGCACCGCCATAAAGCCCTTCCTGCTTGACCAACATGTGGTGGCCGGGCTGGGCAATATTTATGTGTGCGAGGCTCTTTACCGTGCAGGCATCGCACCAACCATGCCGGCCTGCGACCTCAAACCCAAAGCAGCGGGGGCACTGGTCCGCGCTATTCGTGCCGTTCTACAGGATGCCATCGCCGCAGGTGGGTCCAGCCTGAAGGACTACGTGCGCCCAGAGGGCGGGCTAGGCTACTTCCAGCACGCATGGCAGGTTTACGGCAAAAAGAACCAGCCGTGCCCCAAGTGCCCAGGCACTCCCAAATGCGCCGGTGTGCAGCATATGACACAAGCCGGTCGCACGACGTTTTTCTGCCCGCAACATCAGAAAAACGGGTAAAATTCGAGCGTTTGGACCGGAACATGCTTGACTGAAAGCGCATGCGTGCATTACAGCACCGCTTACTCTTTGTGCTGATGGGCCATTGCGGCGCGTTGGCACCTTACTTTTTCTTAGTGCTGGACAGAATAGAAACCCATGGCGAATATCGCTTCGGCGCGTAAGCGCATCCGGCAGACCGCGAAGCGGACTGCCCGTAACACGGCCCGCAAATCCCGCATGCGCACTTTCATCAAGAAAGTGGAAACCGCGATTGAATCCGGGGATCAGGCAGCCGCTCGTGAAGCCCTGCGCGTTGCACAGCCGGAAATCCAGCGTGCAGCCAGCAAAGGCGTTGCACACCACAACACGGTTGCCCGCAAGATTTCCCGCCTGTCTGCCCGTATCAAGGCGCTGGCAGCAGCATAATCAAGCGATCGGGCGCTCTGTAAGGAGCGCCTATGCGATTGTTTGCAGCAAAGCCGAATCATCAGGCCGATGGTTCGGCTTTGCTTTTTGTATGTGGCCATTCCCTGCCACAATCCTGCCCTGCGACCGGGAAATGCTTTTTCGTTGCCCGCGGGCATGACACTGCTTTATCTTGGTTGGAATACCCTTGAGCAAGCCAGACCAAAAAGAGTATCCACGGTCCTGCTGAGGCAAGGTATACGCATCAGGATAAACTAGCGCCGGCTGCCTGTGTTAGAGCACGGAAGCCGTTGAATTTTTTGCGCAGCACATGCGCCTTTAATGACCGCTCGGGAGCAAAAATGACAATCGGAGTGGACGATGACGAAAGCGCCTTTTCCCGACTGGAAGACAATAAAGGGCTTGCGGAATCGTGGCTGCGTATCTGTGGCCGCCTGAAAGGTGAGGTCGGGGAGGTTGAATACCGCACCTGGCTAACCCAGATTGCCCTCGGGCCGATTGATGGCGACGAAATTACGCTCCTTCTGCCCACCCGCTTTTTGCGCGACTGGGTCCGTAGCCAGTACGGAGACCGCCTGAACGAGCTGTGGCATAACGAGATTCCCTCCATTCGGCGGGTTGAATTGCAGGTTGCCCGCCCCGGCGACCCGGCTCCGCTACCCGTCACTGAAGTTGCCGCTGCACCAGCAAGTGCCGCTCCCATCCCCACGGAAGACAACAGCCCGGCAAGCCGCCCGGTTGCCGAAGTGCGCAGCGACCTCGTAACCGCGCTGGACAGCCGATTTACGTTTGACACGTTCGTTGTCGGCAAACCCAACGAATTTGCCTATGCCTGCGCGCGCAGGGTGGCTGAAAAACCCTCCAGCGTCGGCTTTAATCCGCTCTTCCTGTACGGTGGCGTCGGCTTGGGTAAAACGCACCTCATGCACGCCATTGGTGCGGAACTGGTTAAAAGCGGCAATGTCTCGGTGGCCTATATGTCCGCCGAAAAGTTCATGTACCGCTTTATTGCGGCCATTCGCTCCCAGTCCACGATCGAGTTCAAGGAGCAGCTTCGCTCCGTGGATGTCCTGATGATCGACGATCTTCAGTTCCTGATCGGTAAGGACAATACTCAGGAAGAATTCTTCCATACGTTTAACGCTCTGGTGGATGCCGGGCGGCAGATTGTGGTTTCGGCCGACAAGTCCCCCTCGGACCTGTCCGGGCTGGAGGATAGGCTCCGCACCCGTCTGGGCTGCGGCATGGTGGCAGATATTCACGCCACAACATTTGAACTGCGCATTTCCATTCTGGAAGCCAAGGCAGCTGCATCCGGTGTGGTGGTTCCCGCAAAGGTGCTTGAGTTCCTTGCACACAAGATCACATCCAATGTGCGTGAACTTGAAGGCGCACTGAACCGCCTGATCGCCCACGCCAACCTGTTTGGCCGGCCGGTCACGCTCGAAGCCACGCAGGATGTGCTGCACGATATTCTCAAGGCCCACGACCGGCGTGTGACCATTGAGGAAATCCAGAAAAAAGTGGCTGAACACTGGAATATCCGCTTAACGGACATGTCCTCCGCCCGCCGTGCGCGCAACGTGGCACGCCCGCGTCAGGTGGCCATGTATCTGGCCAAGCAGTTGACCAGCCGCTCGCTACCCGAAATTGGCCGCAAGTTTGGTAATCGTGACCACACCACAGTCATGCACGCAGTTAATCGCGTAACGGAACTAATGGAACGTGACGCAGCATTTGCAGAAGATGTGGAACTGATGCGCCGCATGCTGGAGAGCTAGAACCAGCACCTTCAAAAAGATTGACGGATAAACGCGGCCTGTTAGTTTTAGAATGGATAAGACGGGTTCCATCTCCGCTCAGGAGTGCAGAACTTGCTGTGCAGGAAAGAGGGATACATGAAGTTTTCGGCAGAGCGCGCAACGCTCCTTAAAGCGTTGGCTCATATCCAGAGCGTGGCGGAAAAGCGTAACACCATTCCCATTCTCGCCAACGTGCTCATGCAGGCTACAAACGGGCAGCTATGCCTAAAGGCCACCGACATGGAAATCGAGGTGGTTGAAACCGTACCAGCCACCATCACGCGGGAAGGGGCCACGACTGCTCCGGCATCCGTGCTGTACGAAATCGTGCGTAAGCTGCCTGATGGCGTTGAAGTTGAGCTCGACCAGACAGACAGCGATGGCCAGCTTCACCTGCGCGCAGGCCGCTATGCCACCCACCTGAATGTGCTGAGCGTTGACGATTTTCCGTCCATGGGGGCAGGGGACTTCCCGCACAAGTTTCAGTTGAATGGTGCTGTTCTGCGTTCGCTGATCGACCGCACGCGCTTTGCCATTTCCACGGAAGAAACACGCTATTACCTGAACGGCATTTTCCTGCATGCCGCAGATATTGACGGCAAACCGCTACTCCGCGCCGTTGCCACGGACGGCCACCGTCTGGCACGGGTAGAAGCAGAAATGCCCGCAGGTGCCGCAGGCATGCCCGGCGTGATCATCCCGCGTAAAACCGTGGCAGAACTGCGCAAGCTGATTGATGAAGCACCGGAAGATATTGCCGTTGCCCTTTCTGAAACCAGAATTCAGTTCACGGTTGGGCCGATCACCCTGACCTCCAAACTGATAGACGGCACCTTCCCCGAATACGAACGTGTTATTCCGCGCAATAACACGCGTATTTTGCGCGTTGGCAAAAAAGACTTCTCCGATGCCGTGGCGCGTGTGGCTGCCATTAGCCAGGAACGCTCCCGCCCGGTTAAGCTGATGCTTGAACCCGGCCTGCTTACCCTCTCCGCCAGCAGCGCAGAACAGGGGACCGCCAAGGAAGAGCTGGACGACAACCGGATTTCCTATGATGCTGAATCGCTGGAAATCGGCTTTCAGGCCCGCTACCTGAACGATATTACCGATCAGGTGGAAAAAGAGGTCGAGTTCTGCTTTGCGGATAGCGCATCCCCCACCATTGTCCGGGATGTGGATAGCCCGTCCGCCTTGTATGTTCTGATGCCGATGCGCGTGTGACAAGCGCCGCACCACGCCTGCACACATCACCCACCTTGTTCGCCAGCAAGGTGGGGCAACCTTCCACACGGTTGCAACTGGCCAGACTGACCCTCTGCCGCTTTCGGAACTACGACCAGCTCACCCTTTGCCCTCAGGCCCCCATTGTTGTGCTGACGGGGGAAAACGGCAGCGGGAAAACCAACCTGCTCGAAGCGGCTTCGCTCCTCACGCCCGGTCGCGGCCTGCGCGGTGCATCCCTTGGCCAGTTTGGCCAGAATGGAAGTGCCCATTGGGGGATTTCCTCCCAAATTATGGTTGACGGCGACCCCATGGAACTTGGCACGGGGCTTCAGCCCGGGACCGATACCCCACGCCGCATTTTTCTGCTCAACGGCAAACCCCTTCGCAACCAGAACACGTGGGAAAACCCTCTGGCCGCTGTATGGCTAACCCCACAGATGGACCGGCTGTTCAGCGAAAGCGCATCTGGCCGGAGGCGTTTTCTGGATCGGCTGGTCATGGCCGCTTATCCCCACCATGCGCGCGAACTGGCAGCGTATGACCGCGCCATGAGCCAGAGAAACCGCCTGCTGCAAACCCGCGCCAATGAACCCGTCTGGTTATCCGGGCTGGAGGCCGCCATGGCGCGGCATGGAGCATCGGTCACTGCGGCACGGAATGAGACCGTCCGCCAGATCAACCTCTATGCCCAGCAGGATATGGATGCCTTTCCTGCGGTGCAGATCAAACTTCTCTGCGCCATAGCGGACAAGCTTGAGCAGCATCCTGCCTTGCATGTAGAAGATTGGCTCAAGGAACAACTCGCCACATCGCGCATGGTGGACCGAGAAAAAGGGCGCACCAGTCTTGGTGTGCATAAGAGCGACTTCGCGCTTACTGATCTTAAAAAACAGCTCCCGGCAGCACTTGCCAGCACCGGCCAGCAAAAATCTCTGCTCATCGGGCTTATTCTGGCCCATGCCCGTCTGGTTAGCGACCACAGAGGAACAGCACCGCTGTTACTGCTGGATGAACCTCTGGTCCATCTGGACGAACAGCGCCGGTTATCTTTGCAAAAAATTCTACAAAATTTTCAAAGTACTGTGCTCATAACCGGCACGGACCAAGCGCCGTTTGCGCCATTGCAGGGACATGCCGAGTTTGCAACGCTCCGGCAGGGCGCTTTTTTGTCGATCTGCTGACAAAAGGGGCCTTCGGGCGCTGGTCGCAATGCCATGGGCGGAGTATAAGACCACAATGGCTTCCATTCTTTTTTTGCGGAGTGCAGCATTCTTATGACAGACCTCTCTCAGCCTACGCCATCTGCTGGTACCGAAGAGTATGATGCCGCGTCTATCTCTGTGCTGAAGGGGCTTGATGCTGTCCGCAAACGGCCCGGAATGTACATTGGTGATACTGATGATGGTTCCGGCCTGCACCACATGGCATTCGAGATCATTGATAACGCGGTGGACGAGGCGCAGGCCGGGTTTGCATCGCGCTGTGTTCTCACCCTTAATGCAGACGGCAGTGTAACTGTTCGTGATAACGGGCGCGGCATTCCAACCGATATGCACCACGAGGAAGGCATCAGTGCCGCCGAAGTGGTGCTGACCCGCCTGCATGCAGGCGGCAAGTTCAACCAGAACTCCTACAAGGTTTCTGGCGGGCTGCATGGCGTGGGTGCAGCCGTTGTAAACGCGCTTTCGGAATGGATGGAAGTGCGCATCTGGCGCAATGGCCATGAACACTGCATCCGCTTCCATGATGGTGAGCGCGATGCCCCGCTTGAGGTTGTCGGCCCGTCGGCTGAAGAATCCGGCACTCAGGTCACCTTCAAACCCAGCCTGCAGACCTTCCCCAAGATCGAGTTCGACTTTACCATTCTCGAACGCCGGCTCCGCGAACTGGCTTTTTTGAACTCGGGCTTGAAAATTGTTCTGCGGGACGCCCGCGTTACCCCTGTGCGGGAAGAAACATTCTACTATGAGGGCGGCCTGGAAGCCTTTGTAAACTGGCTTGACCGTTCACGCACATCCCTGATCACCCCGCCAATTACCGGCAGTCTGGAAAACCCGGACAATGGGATCAAGGTTGAATTTGCACTGAGCTGGAATGACAGTTTTCATGAAACCATGCTCTGCTTCACCAACAATATTCCTCAAAGGGATGGTGGGGCACATCTGGCAGGTTTCCGCCAGGCTCTGACCCGTGTTGTTGGCAAATATGCTGAAAGCATTGCCAAAAAAGACGCCCAGTCCCTTCAGGGTGAAGATATGCGTGAAGGCTTAACCGCCGTTCTGTCGGTTAAAGTGCCGGACCCCAAATTTTCGTCCCAGACCAAAGACAAGCTTGTTTCCTCCGAAGTGCAGCCTGTGGTGCACGCGGCTGCGGCCGATATTATTGCCCACTGGTTTGAAACCCACCCCAAGGAAGCAAAGACTGTTGTTTCCAAGGTGCTGGACGCTGCATCGGCGCGTGAGGCCGCACGCAAGGCGCGTGAACTGACACGCCGCAAAGGCATTCTGGATGTTTCGTCCCTTCCGGGTAAGCTGGCCGATTGTCAGGCCCGCGACCCCGCCAAAGCTGAACTGTTTATTGTGGAAGGGGATTCCGCAGGCGGCACGGCAAAACAGGGCAGGGACCGGCGCTTTCAGGCTATTCTGCCGCTCAAAGGTAAAATCCTGAACGTCGAACGTGCCCGTTTTGATCGCATGCTTGGCTCGGCTGAAATTGGCACGCTGATTACCGCTCTGGGCACAGGCATTGGCCGTGGGGAAGTTGATCAGGGTGGTTTTTCCATAGAAAAGCTCCGTTACCATCGCATTGTCATCATGACTGACGCTGACGTGGACGGGTCCCACATTCGTACTCTGCTGCTGACCTTCTTCTTCCGCCAGATGCCTGAACTGATCGAACGCGGTTACCTCTACATTGCCCAGCCTCCCCTATACCGGGCCAAGCGCGGGAATGAAGAAACCTACCTGAAGGATGATGCAGCACTGGAGCAATATCTGCTGGATAAAGCGCTCAGCAATGCAAGCTTTGTCTATGCCGATGGTCGCACGGTCAGCAATACGGAGCTGGAGGCTGATCTGCCGTTTATCCGGCAGGCGTGTCAGGCTATTTCCCGCATTTCCACACGCATTCCCGCGTGGATTGTCGAGCAGGTTGCTCTTGCTGGTGCGCTCAGCGCTGACCTTGAACAGCTCCAGCAGCGCATGCCCGCACTCCAGCAGCGGTTGGATGGGGCGTCTCCCACCACCGAGCGGGGGTGGAAGGCCGTTGCCAGCGTGGATGGTGTAGAACTCGCACGTAATGTACGCGGCGTTGGGGAAATGTACCGCATAGACCCCGCCACACTGGCAGGCGCGGATGCACGTTGGCTGACAGCCCAACTGGCACGGTTGCAGAAAGACTTTGAAACCGGCGTTGTGCTGAAGTTTGAAACCACGGAACACCGCCTGAACGGGCCGTCTGACCTGTTTACGCGCCTGCTTGCACAGGGTCGCCGTGGCCTTGCCATTAACCGCTTTAAAGGTCTGGGCGAAATGAACGACGCACAGCTTTGGGAAACCACACTGGACCCCGCCATGCGTACCCTTTTGCAGGTACGCGTTGGGGATGTGGAAGAAGCCGGAGATGTGTTTACAACCCTAATGGGCGATGTGGTTGAGCCACGCCGTGACTTTATTGTGGGTAACGCGCTTAAGGTCGCCAATCTGGACGTCTAAGACGCCCCACCTGCTTACAAAAAAGACGCCATGGCCTCCATGCCATGGCGTCTTTTTTTATGCGCAATGCCTGTGGCTGTCACCGCCCTTTGATCAGGCTATCTATGGCCCGGAATTTCTTGAGCAAGGCGGGCAACTGGCTGATGGGTAACATGTTCGGCCCATCACTCGGCGCTTTGTCCGGGTCTTCATGTGTTTCTATGAACAGTGCGGCTACACCAATGGCCAATGCCGCACGGGAGAGAATGGGGGCAAACTCACGCTGCCCACCGCTTGCAGTCCCCATGCCACCCGGCTGCTGCACCGAATGTGTCGCATCAAACACCACAGGGAAGCCAGTCTGAGCCATAATCGGTAGGCCGCGCATATCATTCACCAGCGTATTGTAGCCAAAGCTGGTCCCACGTTCGCACAGCAGCACGCGCTGGTTACCGGTTGAAGCAACCTTGGCGGCAACGTGCTGCATGTCCCACGGGGCAAGAAACTGCCCTTTTTTAATATTGACTGCCGCACCGGTTTTACCTGCCGCCAGAAGCAGATCCGTCTGCCGGCACAAAAAAGCAGGAATTTGCAGCACATCCACGGCTTCCGCCACCGGAGCGCATTGCTCTGCCGTATGCACGTCTGTCAGAACCGGCAGAGCGTATGTCTGGCGAATATCGGCCAGAATAGCCAGCCCGTCCTTTAGCCCAACCCCTCGTGTACTGGAGAGGCTGGTACGGTTGGCTTTGTCAAACGAGCTTTTATAAATCAGCCCCACACCAGCAGCCTGACAGATCTCTTTAAGAGCTGCGGCTGTTTCCATGGCATGGGTAGCCGATTCAATCTGGCATGGTCCTGCGATCAGCACAAAAGGCAAATTATTCCCAATACTTAGCCCACCAATTTCAACTGGTGCGCCAATGGCCGGGATCATGCCTGTTTTGCCTTGGCAACAGCAGCCCCCACAAACCCGGCGAACAGGGGATGCGGCGCAAAGGGGCGGGATTTAAGTTCAGGGTGATACTGCACGGCAATAAACCATGGGTGATCAGGGTATTCGACCACTTCTGGCAGAATACCATCTGGGGACAGGCCGGAAAAACGCAGACCCGCTTTTTCAAGCTGATCCTTGTAATGGATATTCACTTCATACCGGTGGCGATGACGTTCGCGAATGGTGTTGGTTCCGTAAGCTTCCGCAACACGGGAGCCGGGCACCAGAGTGGCCGGGTAAGCGCCCAGACGCATGGTGCCGCCCAGTTCCCCACCTTCGCTCCGGCGCAAACGTTCATTACCACGTGCCCACTCGGTCATCAGGCCGACCAGCGGTTCTTCTGTCCGGCCGAATTCGGTGGAGGATGCATCGCTCAAACCGGCAAGATTGCGGGCGCATTCAATAACCGCCATCTGCATGCCAAAACAGATGCCAAGGAACGGAATGCCTTTTTCGCGCGCATAGCGAATGGCTTCAATTTTACCCTGAGAACCACGCTCGCCAAAACCACCAGGCACCAGAATGGCATCTGCATGGCCCAGTTTTTCTTCCAGCGTGGCAGGATTTTTTTCAAACTGCTCAGAATCAATCCAGTCGAGTGTCACTTTAACACGGTGGGCAATCCCCCCATGCAACATGGCCTCATTCAGGGATTTGTAGCTATCGAGCAGGGCTGTGTATTTACCCACCACAGCCACGCGCACTTCCCCTGCGGGGTGGCGCAGGGCGTCCACAATGTTCTGCCAGTTGGAAAGATCGGGCTCTTCAGCATACGGCAGATCAAAGTAACGCAGAACTTCCGTATCCATCCCTTCCGCATGGTAAGAGAGGGGGCAGGCGTAAATCGTATCCACATCCCGTGCGGCAATAACCGCTTCAGGGCGAACGTTACAGAAGTTTGCAATCTTGCGGCGCTCGGTCGGGGGGATCGGGCGATCACAGCGGCAGAGCAGGATTTGCGGCTGAAGGCCTACGTTCTGCAATTCCTTGACCGAGTGCTGGGTCGGCTTTGTTTTAAGCTCCCCGGCAGAAGGAATCCACGGCAGCAGTGTCAGATGGACCACCATGGTCTGATCCATGCCCAGATCATTCCGCAACTGGCGAATGGCTTCAAGGAACGGCAGGCTTTCAATATCCCCTACGGTTCCGCCAATTTCGACCAGAACAAAGTCCAGATCATCCGTGTTGGCAACCACCACGTCCTTAATGGCATCTGTAATATGGGGGATAACCTGCACGGTGGCCCCCAGATAATCTCCGCGCCGCTCACGCACGATCACGTCAGAGTAAATACGCCCGGTTGTCGCGTTGTCCTCTTTCGTGGCGTTAACACCTGTAAAACGCTCGTAGTGGCCGAGGTCGAGGTCCGTTTCTGCTCCATCATCAGTTACGAACACCTCACCATGCTGGTAAGGGCTCATGGTGCCGGGGTCCACGTTCAGGTAGGGGTCCAGCTTGCGCAGGCGGACCTTGTAGCCACGCGCCTGCAAAAGCGCTGCGAGAGCGGCTGAAGCAATGCCCTTGCCTAGAGAGGACACCACACCACCAGTAATAAAGACAAAGCGTGTCATGAGCAGAATTCCTACACGGACTGGAGCGGGTGGAGAAGGATAAACAAACACAATCCACCGCATGCATTGCTGCATGCGGGGGACAAAAACTCATAACCTTCTCTGTAAACCAACCGGATATCAGAGAAGGATGTCAGCATTTTTCAGGGCTTGGGAGCCGCAGGGGGCGCCTGAGTCTGGACTGCGGGCGGAGCCGTAGTTGCCACGGGGGCAGTTTCCGCCGGGGGCTGGGCCAGAATGTCGTGCCCGGCACCGGTTACGCCACCTTTATAGAGCATGGCGAGCAGGAGAGAGAGCAGCATGAACAGCCCTGCCAGAACGGCCGTTGTGCGGGTCAGCAGGTTGGCCGTCCCGCGGCCGGACATAAAGGCGCCCATACCCTGACTGTTACCAATACCAAGGCCGCCACCTTCGCTCCGCTGAATCAGCACAACGCCAATCAGAGCAATGGTGACACAGAAATGCAGGATCAGCAGGGCTGTCGTCATGTCGGGTTCCAGATCAAAGCAGCAATGTCAGGCAGCGGATGCTGCGTTGACAATAGAAAGAAATGCATCCGCCTTAAGGCTCGCGCCACCAACCAGTGCGCCCGCAACCTCGGGAATGGAAAGAACGGAAACAGCATTCCCGGCGTTTACGGACCCTCCATACAGGATTTTGATAGTTTTTCCAGCCTCACCAAACTGTCGGACCAATTCGGCACGCAGGAAAGACATGGTCTGGGCTATCTGGTCGGTTGTCGCGGCAAGCCCCGTCCCAATGGCCCAGATGGGTTCGTAAGCCACAATACCGGCAAAACCATCGGGAAGCGAGCCCTTGATCTGCCAGCCAAGCACATCTTCGTACTCACCGCTCTCACGCTGATCTTCCGTCTCGCCAATGCAGACAATCGGGGTCAGGCCCGACTTGGTAGCGGCCACGGCTTTTTCACGTACGGTTTCGTCCAGCTCACCGTGTTCCTGCCGCCGCTCTGAATGACCGAGAATCACGTAGCTGACGCCAAGGTCTGCCAGCATGGTGGAGGAAATATCACCCGTATGCGCTCCGGCAGCATCCTTATGGCAATCCTGCGCACCAAGGCCGATAGGGGAGACATCCAGCGCTGGCTGCACAAGTGCCAGCTGCGTAAAGGGGGGGCAGACAACCACATCCGGCGCAGTAGCGGGCAGACCGCTTACCAGCGCCTGTACCAGCGCCTGTGCGTCCTGGCGTGTACCATTCATTTTCCAATTGCCGACAATAATCTGCCTGCTCATACCCTTCCTCCAGTTCCTGTGCTGCCACGCGCTGCATGTGCGTCTGCCATGGCACTGTTAGCAACAGGCTAAACCATACACGCACACTCAGGCGCAAGAGAGGGTTTATACCTTATTGCTGCCTCACAACGGTTAAGTCTGGTCAAGCGGCACACCTCCGCTTATGGTGCCGCCCCAAGATGTGCTGCAATCAGCATAAACCATTTATGATGAGCTGTGGATCCATAGGGTCATGATTTCCTACCTGCGCCGAGTACTTGTTGAATCGTGGCTGGGCCGCGTTGTTGCCATTGTTATTTTTCTGGCCTTTGTCGGCTGGGGTATTGGCGACGTTATTGGCTTCATGAGCGAAGAGACGGATGTGGTGGCCCGGGTTGGCCAGCACCGCATACCCACGCGTGACCTAGCCATGGCCCTGCGCTCTGAAATGCCAACAATCACCCAGCAGATGGGGGTCAAAGACCCTTCTGCCCTGTCTCCCATCATGCAGGGGCAGATTGCGCGCCAGATTTTGCAACGCCTGATTGCACAGGCCGAACTGCTTGAGGCCGCTCGCCAGCTTAAAATCATTGTGCCGGATTCCGCCATCAGGGAAGAAGTGTTTTCCCTCCCTTACTTCAAAGGGCCTACTGGCCAGTTTGACCGCGCCGTGTTCAACCAGCGCCTGAGTGCGCAAGGGTTAAGTGAACAGCAGGTGCTGGACATGATCCGCGACGACCTGACCGTACGCACCCTGCTGCAACCCATGGCGCAGGGAAGCCGGGTCTCCAACATCCTGCTCAAAACTCTGGTCGATTACGGCGCAACCACGCGCATGGTGGACCTGATCAGCATTCCCGTTGCAGCGCAGCCGGCACCTCCCGCGCCGGATACGGCAACCTTGCAGCGCTATTATACGAACCATGTGTGGCTTTTTGGCACCCCGGAATTGCGGCATGCACGCATTGTGGTCCTGTCCCCCCAAACCGTGGCGGATACGATTACAATGGATGATACACAGCTCAAGCGCGCGTATGATGCACAAAGCAGCCACTACAACGTGCCAGAAACCCGCGATATTCAGCTGATCACAGCCGCATCCGAAGCTGACGCCCAGAAAATCGCCGATGCATGGACGCTCAAAGGGAGCTGGCAGGCTGCGCAAGGTGCCGTCAAAGGCGCTGCATCGGTGGAAATGCCGGGCGCTCGCCCCACGACCATTCCTTCTGACGTACTCAAGCAGGTTCTGTTTCAGGCACCGCAAGGGCAGGTTACGGGGCCGGTTAAAACCGAAATGGGCTGGTCTGTTTTCCGCGTGACCAAAATCCTGCCCGCGCATAGCACCTCCTTTGTAGATGCCCGGCAGGAAATTTTGCAGCAATACCGGACTGCGGCCGCACCGTCGGTTGTGGCCGAACGCCGCCGGCAGCTGCAGGACGCCATTGCTGGCAAAGGGCTGGACGCCATTCCGGATACAATTGGTGCCGCTGCCATTTCCGGCTCACTGGACGCGCAGGGCAATACGGCAGAAAAACAGCCGGCTCCGATTCCGGCTTCGGGCAAGCTGCGCGATGCCATTGTGCATCAGGTCTTTGCCCAGAAAGCCGGAGATCCGCCTAATCTGCTCGAAGGTCCGGATAACAGCTGGTTTGCAGTTGAGGTTGATTCCATAACACCCGCTACCCCCCGCTCGTTTGAGCAGGCAAAGGGCGACGTGCTGGCTGCATGGCAGGCCGATACCCGCCACCACACGGCAGACCAGCAGGCAACGGCCTTGTTTCTGGCAGCCCGCCAGAAGGGAAGCATTGCGGGCCAGACAGCCTCTGGCATTCAGGTTGCCCGTGACATTCCATTCTCCTTCACCAACCCCGGCAAGGCCCTGCCGCCCGAAATTGCCAGCTACATCCCCCGCATGAAGGCGGGGCAGGCGGTTATGGCTGAAAATGCAGATACTTTTTTTGTCGCTGTGGTGACCAAGGTTTTTGTACCCAATCCTCCAGCACCCATTGATGTTCTGCAAAAGCTGAAAAACAACCTGACACAGGCCTATGGTGATGATCTGGCGGCCAGCTATGTGCAGGACCTTAACAAGCGGCTGCCCCCGCACATTAACAACGCCGCCATTCAGGCGGCCCTGTCTGCCGCCGGATTTGGGGGACCAGTCCAGTGAACCCGGGCATGAAGGCGCACACGGCGGCATCCCCCAGTAAACAGGACTGCATTGCGGCATGGGAAGCGGGCAGGGGTTCCATTATTTATTCTGTGGAACCTGCCGACCTGCTGACCCCGGTCTCTGCCTATATGCGGCTGGCACATCTAGAAGGTGGCACAGGGCAATATACCTTGCTGCTGGAAAGTGTGGAGGGCGGCGTCACCCGCGGTCGCTACTCCGTTATTGCCCTGCGGCCAGATCTGGTATGGACCTGCCATGACGGCAAGGTCAGCACCAGCACATGCCATAACGGCCTGCCTGCAAAAGCTGTACCAGACGAAGGTACTGCACCACTGGCCAGCCTGCGTGCCCTCATCCACGCGTCCCGCATGGACCTCCCGCCCGAACTCCCCCCCATGATTGGTGGCCTGTTCGGGTATCTGGGGTACGACATGGTGCGCCAGATGGAACACCTGCCAGACGCACCACCAGACGACCTGAACCTGCCAGAATCCATTCTGATGCGCCCGGGTCTGTTTGCTGTTTTTGATACGGTAACGGACGAGCTTATTCTGGCGACCCCCGTCCGCCCCAATGCGGCCGACACGGCACCAGAAGCATGGGAACGCGCTCAGGCATTGCTCCAACGTGCCAGAGACTGCCTGAGCGGGGCACTCCCATCGGCAGACATTCCGGCGAATGTTCCAGCCTTTGTCGAACCCACGTCCACGTTCACACATAACGATTTTTGCGCCGCCATCACCCGTATTCAGGACTATATCGCTGCGGGCGATGCGTTTCAGGTTGTGCCAAGCCAGCGTTTTTCAACAGCTTTTGCGCTGCCATCACTCTCCCTCTACCGTGCGCTCCGGCGCATAAATCCAGCTCCTTTCCTGTTCCATCTGGATTTTGGGGGCTTCTCGCTGGTCGGGTCATCCCCCGAGATCCTCGTGCGGCTCAGGGACGGTAAAATGACCGTACGGCCTTTGGCGGGAACACGCCCGCGCGGCAAAACCGCGGCTGAGGATCTGGCACTTGAGCAGGATCTTCTGGCCGATCAGAAAGAAATCGCCGAGCATCTGATGCTGATTGACCTGGGCCGGAATGATGTCGGGCGGGTATGCTCCCCCGGCTCCGTGAAGGTCACGGAGCGGTTTGTGATCGAGCGGTTCAGCCACGTCATGCATATTTCCTCCAATGTGGAGGGCACGCTCAAGCCTGATCTGGAAGCGCTGGACGCCTTGGTTGCGGCTTTTCCCGCAGGAACCCTGACCGGCGCCCCCAAAATCCGCGCCATGGAAATTATTGACGAGGTCGAACGGACCCGTCGCGCCACCTATGCCGGTTGCATAGGTTATTTTGGTGCAGGGGGGGATATGGACACCTGCATTGGCCTGCGCATGGCCGTTGTCAAAGACGGTGCCATGCACGTGCAGGCAGGTTGCGGGGTTGTAGCGGATAGTGTGCCGGAATCAGAGTATGAAGAAACCCAGCACAAAGCCCGCGCCGTGTTCCGCGCAGCCGAGGAAGCCTTGATAATGGCACGGACAGGCCGCGGGTAAACCGCGCCTTTCCGACACGTCATTTGACCCGTGCGCACGAAAAGGTCATCATTCCGCCATGATCCTACTGATCGACAATTATGACAGCTTTACCTTCAACCTGGTCCACTATCTGGGCGAACTGGGTGAGGAGTGCGACGTCCGCCGGAACGATACGCTCAGCGTGGCAGAGGCCATGGCCCTTGCCCCGGACGCCATTGTTCTGTCTCCCGGCCCCTGCTCCCCGAACGAGGCAGGGATCTGCTGTGATCTGATAGCCGCCGCTGCTGGCAAGATACCTGTTTTTGGTGTCTGCCTTGGTCACCAGTCCATCGGGCAGGTGTTTGGGGCGCAGGTTGTGCGCTCTCCAACCCCCATGCACGGCAAGATCAGCCCTGTTTTTCATAACGGGACGGACGTTTTTGAAGGGCTCCCCAGCCCGTTCAATGCAACCCGTTACCACAGCCTGACCCTTGAACCTTCCAGCATCCCAGATGACTTGGAAGTTACGGCATGGACCGCCGATGGCGTGATTATGGGCGTACGGCACAAGCAGCACCCCATCTCGGGCGTACAGTTCCACCCCGAGAGCATTGCATCGGAACATGGGCATGATCTGCTCCGCAATTTTCTGACCCACGCACGGGCATGGACAGCGGGCCTGCTCCATGCCTGAGCCCGCCACTACGATTGGCAGCACGGAAGATCCTGCATTTTTTTCCGGGGTTCTGCATGCGCTTGCACAACGTAAAAGCCTGAGTGCTGCACAGGCCGAAGCCGCATTTGGCAGCATTATGGATGGCAATGTTCCACCCGAACGGATTGCCGCTTTTTTAATGGCATTACGCGTGCGCGGGGAAACACAGGATGAGCTTTTTGGCGCTGTAACGGCCCTGCGGCAGCGGATGTACCCTGTCCCCAACGCTCCCGACAACACGATTGATGTCTGTGGCACGGGGGGGGATAATTACGGCACGCTGAATGTTTCCACCGCCGTCGCCTTTGTGCTGGCAGCGCTTGGGGTGCCCGTAGCCAAACATGGCAACAGAGCCATTTCCTCCCTCGCCGGAGCGTCCGACGTGCTGGCGGCTCTGTGCGTGCCATTGTCTTCCAATGCAGAGGTTCTTGCCGAACAGCTTGCGCGCCACCATGTGGTGTTTATGGCCGCACCGCACCACCACCCGGCCATGCGGCATGCGGCGGGTGCCAGAAAAGTGCTGGCGCTGCCCACGTTGTTCAATCTGGTTGGTCCCATGGTTAATCCGGCTGGTGTCAAACGCCAGCTTATGGGGGTTTTTTCCACCCAGTGGCTCCGTCCCGTTACGGAAGTGCTGGCCCGTCTGGGGTCGGAATGTGTGTGGACGGTCTGCGGCCAGCCGCAGGACGGGCAGGGCGGGATAGACGAAATAACACTGGCAGGCCCCACGCAGGCTGTAGCGCTTGAAAACGGGCAGATTCAGTCCCACCTGATTGAGCCGGACATGGCGGGCCTGCCTTACGCCCCCGTATCCGCCATTAAAGGGGGCGATGCCCGGCATAACGCGCAGGCGCTGGAAGCACTCCTGCGTGGCGCACACGGGGCGTACCGTGATACGGTTCTGTTGAACGCGGCATTTGCGCTGCATGTTGCCGGTCAACAGACTGTCCTGCACAATGGCCGGATTGACCCGGCCAGCCTCAGGAACAGTGTGGCAACCGCCGCACGCTCACTCGACAACGGCACTGCCCTTGCGGTGCTTAATGGTTTACGTGCATCACGTTCGGATGCACACGCCGGAGACATGACAGGACAATCATGAACGATACATCCTCCACGTCCACTGTAGCTTCCGCTGCCGTCACACCTGACTGCAAAGTAGATGAACTGCCAGACGTTCTGGCCCGCATCTGTGCGCGGACACGGCTGGAAGTGGAACATCGCTCCACGCTGCACCCCTTAAAGGAAGTTGTAGCCAAAGCGCAGGAAACCAAGGAAGCACCTCGGGGCTTCGGTCGTGCGCTCAAGGAAAAAGCAGCTGACCGCGCCGTGGGCCTGATTGCCGAGATCAAGAAGGCATCTCCTTCTGCCGGTATCTTGCAGGAAGAATACGACCCCGCGCGGATCGCCCTAGCCTACGAACAGGCCGGAGCAGCCTGCATTTCCGTGCTAACGGAAAGCTCATGCTTCCACGGTGCAAACGAGGATCTGGCAACAGCCCGGGCCGCCTGTGCGCTGCCAGTCCTGCGCAAGGACTTTATTCTCGACCCGTGGCAGGTTTACGAAAGCCGGATGATCGGTGCTGACTGCATCTTGCTGATCATGTCCATTCTGACAGATGAAATGGCGCTGGAACTGGTTGATCACGCCAAGGGTCTGGATATGGACGTTCTGGTGGAAGTACATGATGAGGACGAACTGAACCGCGCACTGGCGCTGGACACGTTCCTGATCGGTATTAACAACCGTAACCTCAAGACCCTGACAACAGACATCAACACCACCAGCCAGCTTGCCCCTCTGGTGCCGCCTGACCGGATTATCATCTCCGAAAGCGGGATTAAAACACACGAGGAAATTGCCCAGCTTGCCTCTATTGGGGTCACGGGCTTTCTGGTCGGTGAAACGCTGCTCCGCCAGCCAGACCCCGGAGCTGCTGCACGCACACTGCTCGGACTGAAGTAACAGTGCGCGAACAGCCCCTGACCCATCTGGATTCATCCGGGCATGCCCGGATGGTGGATGTATCCGATAAGGACGAGACCTTCCGCAAGGCCATTGCGGCAGCAGAAGTGCATATGCAGCGCCACACGCTGGATCTGATTGTCTCGGGCTCCATGCCCAAAGGGGATGTGCTGGCAACAGCCCGGATTGCGGGGATTATGGCCGCAAAAAAAACGGCTGATGTTATCCCCCTCTGCCACCCGTTGCGCCTGACATCTGTCACGCTTGATCTTGTCGCTATAGATGACAAAATCGAGATCACTGCGGCTGTTACAACAAAAGACGCAACCGGAGTGGAAATGGAGGCGTTGACTGCGGTATCTGTCGCGGCCCTCACACTCTATGACATGTGCAAGGCCGTTGACCGTAGCATGCGCATCGACAATATCCGGCTACAGCACAAAAGCGGTGGCAGATCAGGAGAATATAACGCCAAATAACCAAGGTGCCCTGATCAGACGGCATTTTTTTATGCAAAAAACACGATAAAATGCTCGAACCGACCAGTCCCCTGGCCGCCAAGACATTACGTTATAAGACGCATTTACCTATGTATCGTAGAGGGTCCATACATGGAAACAACATCTGAGCAGGTCGGCGCAGTCGGTGGCAACGGCCCATCACTGACCCGGGAGCAGTTTCTAACAGCTTATCACGACATGCTGCTGATCCGCCGGTTTGAAGAAAAAGCCGGGCAGCTTTACGGCATGGGGCTGATCGGGGGGTTCTGCCACCTTTACATCGGGCAGGAAGCCGTTGTGGTTGGCATACAGATGTGCCTCAAGGACGGGGACAAGCTGATCACCTCCTACCGCGACCATGGGCAGATGCTTGTCGCAGGTATGACCCCGCGGGGCGTTATGGCTGAGTTGACCGGCCGCGCCACGGGCTATTCGCATGGCAAGGGCGGTTCCATGCACATGTTCTCGCGCGAGAAGAACTTCTATGGTGGGCATGGTATTGTTGGTGCACAGGTAGCACTTGGCATTGGTCTGGCCTTCGCCAACAAATATCGCGGCACGGATGAAGTTTCTGTTGCGTATTTTGGGGATGGCGCAGCCGGGCAGGGGCAGGTTTACGAAAGCTTCAATCTGGCCGCCCTGCACAAATTGCCCTGTATTTTTGTCATCGAAAACAACAAATACGGCATGGGCACTGCAATTGAGCGGGCTTCGGCTTCCCATAACCTATACAAAAATGGTGAGCCTTGGGGCATTCCCGGCGTGCAGGTGGATGGCATGGATGTTGCTGCCGTGCATGCCGCCGCAGCTCAGGCCGTCGCACACTGCCGCGCGGGCAAAGGTCCTTACATTCTGGAAATGATGACCTACCGCTACCGTGGTCACTCCATGTCCGATCCGGCCAAATACCGCACGCGTGAGGAAGTTGATCTGGTCCGCAAGACGCGTGACCCGATTGAACACGTCAAGCATATCCTTCTGGACGCCGGGGTTGAGGAAGCCACGCTCAAAGCCATGGAAGCCGAAATTAAAGCCGTCGTGAACGACTCAGCCGAATTCGCGCAGACCAGCCCGGAACCTGATCCTTCTGAACTTTATACGGACGTTGTGCTGGAGGCCTGAGCAGATTATGGCGACTAAAATTTTAATGCCCGCCCTTTCCCCCACCATGACAGAAGGCAAAATTGCCCGCTGGCTGAAAAAGGAAGGGGACACCATTACCACCGGCGACGTGCTGGCCGAGATCGAAACCGACAAGGCCACAATGGAAATTGAAGCCATTGAAGACGGTATTCTTGGTCGTGTGCTGATCAGCGAAGGGGTTGAAGGTGTTGCCGTCAACACCCCCATAGCCATTGTGGTTGAAGACGGTGAGGCCGTGCCCGAAACCGATACCGTAAGCGATGCGCCCACCACCAGCGCTCCCGCACCGGCAGCCGCCAGCACGGCATCCCCCGCAACCGCGCCCGCAACACCCCTGAGCCCGACCGAACCAGAGCAGGACTGGGGTGAAACGCGGGAAATTACCGTGCGTGAAGCCCTGCGCGACGCCATGGCAGCAGAACTACGCCGCGATGAAGACGTGTTCCTGCTGGGTGAGGAAGTCGCCGAATACCAGGGCGCTTACAAAATCTCCCAAGGGCTGTTGCAGGAGTTTGGCGAAAAACGCGTGCTGGACATGCCCATTACCGAGCATGGCTTTACCGGCATGGCCGTTGGCGCAGCCCTGACCGGGCTTAAACCTGTTGTCGAGTTCATGACCATGAACTTTGCCATGCAGGCCATTGACCACATTATCAACTCCGCTGCCAAAACGCTGTATATGTCCGGCGGGCAGATGGGGTGCCCCATTGTGTTCCGCGGCCCTAACGGCGCTGCCGCACGCGTGGGTGCCCAGCATTCGCAGTGTTACGCAAGCTGGTACGGCCATGTGCCAGGGCTTAAAGTTGTTGCCCCGTGGTCCGCAGCAGACGCCAAAGGGCTGCTGCGCGCTGCTATCCGCGACCCGAACCCGGTGATCGTGCTGGAAAATGAGATTCTTTACGGGCAGAAGTTCCCTTGCCCGATTGATGAAGATTTCATTCTACCCATTGGCAAGGCAAAGATCGAACGGGCTGGCACCGATGTTACCATCGTTGCTTTCTCCATTGCCGTAGGTACAGCGCTGGATGCAGCGGCTGAACTTGCCAAGCAGGGGATTGAGGCCGAAGTGATCAACCTGCGCAGCATTCGTCCGCTGGATACAGCCACAATTGTCAACAGCGTAAAAAAGACCAGCCGCCTTGTCACGGTGGAAGAGGGCTGGCCGTTTGCTGGCATTGGCTCCGAAGTGGCCATGCAGGTTATTGAACATGCCTTTGACTGGCTGGATGCACCACCCGTGCGCGTTGCCGGTGAAGATGTGCCCATGCCATTTGCAGCCAATCTGGAAAAACTGGCCCTTCCACAGTCTGAGCACGTGGTTAAAGCCGTGCGCAGCCTGATCTGAGGTGATGAAAGATGGCAATTGAAATTCTGATGCCCGCCCTCTCTCCCACCATGACAGAGGGTAAAATTGCCCGCTGGCTGAAAAAAGAGGGCGATACGGTTAGCAATGGCGATGTGCTGGCCGAGATCGAAACCGACAAGGCCACAATGGAAGTAGAAGCCATTGAAGATGGCATTTTTGGCCGCATCCTTGTTCCCGAAGGAACCGAGGGGGTTGCGGTCAATACGCCCATCGCCATTATGGTGGAAGAAGGGGAGGCTGTGCCGGACTCTGCCGCACCGTCCTCCACCAGCGCAGCTCCTGCACCCGCTCCCGCACAGGCGGGTGCTGTAGCACCATCCGCCGCACCAGCCAGTGCGCCGGTTGCCCCGGCGGCTGCATTGCAGGCCTCGCGCCCGGCCAACCGCATTGTTGCCTCCCCGCTGGCTCGCCGCATTGCCGCTGCAAAAAATGTGGACCTGTCCACGCTCAAAGGAACAGGGCCTAACGGGCGCATTGTCAAACGCGATGTGGAAGCGGCTGCCGCACAGGCAGCGGTTGCCCCCAAACCCGGCCAGCAGGCAAATGCACCTCTTCCCACGGGCGCAAGCCGTACGGTGCCGCACACCACCATGCGCAAGGTGATTGCCCGCCGGTTGAGTGAATCCAAGGCGACCATTCCGCACTTCTATGTTTCCATGGATGTGGAGCTTGATGCGCTTATGGCATTACGCTCACAGCTCAATGCTCTGTCTCATGATGAAGGGCAGGACGCGTTCAAGCTGTCGGTTAATGACATGCTGATCAAGGCGGCGGCTCTTGCGCTCAAGCAGGTGCCCGAAGTCAACGCCTCCTTTACGGAAGACGCCATGATCTTGCATGAAGATGCGGATATTTCCGTGGCGGTTTCCCTTGATGATGGGCTGATTACCCCCATTGTGCGGGCTGCGGACCGCAAAAGCCTCAAGCAGATCAGTCAGGAGGCCAAATCTCTGGTTTCCCGCGCCAGAGCAGGCAAGCTGAAGCCGGAAGAGTTTCAGGGCGGTACGTTCTCCATTTCCAATATGGGGATGTTCGGCGTCAAGGAATTCGCAGCTATTGTGAACCCCCCGCAGGCCGCCATTCTGGCCATTGCCGCTGGCAAAAGGCAGCCTGTTGTGAGTGGTGACGAAATTAAAGTGGCAACAGTCATGACTGTAACACTCTCGGTCGATCACCGTGCGGTGGATGGGGCCATGGCGGCCAAGTGGCTCTCGGCCTTCCGTAACATTGTGCAGGCACCTCTGGCTCTTGTTCTGTAACGCAGCCTTTTGCGGGAGAAATTTGGCATCATGAGCCAGACAGATTTTGATGTGATCGTCATTGGTGGCGGGCCGGGTGGGTATGTTGCCGCCCTACGCGCTGCCCAGCTTAAACTCTCCGTTGCGGTGGTTGAAGCCCAGCATCTTGGTGGCATCTGCCTTAACTGGGGATGCATCCCCACCAAGGCGCTGCTTCGGGCATCGGAAATCAATCATCTGCTACACGACCTGCCGACCTATGGGTTTAAGGCCGATGGCGTAAGCTGTGATTTTAAAAAAATTGTTGCCCGCTCCCGGGCTGTCTCCAAGCAGTTGTCCGCAGGGGTTGCGCATCTGCTTAAAAAGGCCAAGGTTCCGGTTTTTGACGGCCATGGCAAGCTGGACGGCACATTGGCCAACGGTCGCCGCAAAGTGCTCGTCAGCAAGGATGGAGCTGCCCCCACCACGCTCACCGCCCAGCACGTTATTCTGGCAACCGGTGCGCGCGCACGGGTGCTGCCGGGGCTGGAGCCGGATGGTCAATTCATCTGGTCCTACAAGGAAGCCCTTGTGCCAGAAACCATGCCCAAAAGCCTTGTGGTTATTGGTTCTGGCGCTATCGGCACCGAGTTTGCATCCTTCTACCGCAACATGGGTGCGGACGTAACGCTGGTGGAAGTTGCCGAGCGCATTCTGCCCGTAGAAGATGTTGAAATAAGCCAGCTTGCACGCAAAGCCTTTGAAAAACAGGGCATTCGGGTGCTGACCAGCGCCAAAATCGGCACGTTGCAGAAAACGGCAACCGGGGTCAGCATTCCCGTTACCGTCAATGGTAAAGCCGATACATTGGTTGCCGAACGGGTTATTTCTGCCGTTGGTATTGTTGGCAATGTGGAAAAAATCGGGCTGGAAGGGACCAAAATCCAGGTCGATCGGACGCATGTGGTCACAGATGCGCTTTGCCGCACGGGCGAGCCAGGCGTGTACGCTATTGGCGATCTGGCCGGTGCGCCATGGCTTGCCCACAAGGCCAGCCATGAAGCCGTGATGTGTGTAGAGGCCATTGCGGGTAGAAAAGTCCACCCAATTGACCCGACCAAAATACCCGGCTGCACCTACTGCCGCCCGCAAATTGCCTCCGTTGGTTACACGGAAGCAAAGGCGCTGGAGGCTGGTTACAAGGTACGTGTTGGCCGCTTCCCGCTTATTGCCAATGGTAAAGCCCTTGCCATGGGTGAACCGGACGGGCTGATCAAAACGGTTTTTGATGCCCAGACCGGCGAGCTCCTTGGCGCGCACATGATTGGCGCGGAAGTGACTGAAATGATTCAGGGTTACGTTATTGCCCGCACAGGGGAACTGACGGAAGCGGAACTGGCTGAAACCATTTTCCCGCATCCCACCATTTCTGAATCCATGCATGAGGCCGTTCTTGCGGCCTATGATGGCGCTTTGCACTTTTAGTCTTTTGTTTTCAAAAGGGTAGGGCATCAATCTCGCGGGTTTGATGCCCCATTCCCGGTTATCGCCTCTCCAACACCTTGACGTGCATGCAGGGGCATTCCAGTTCTATCTGCACTCTTTGGGTATAAATGGGCGAAGTCATGTCTACTCGTGTCGAGATTGATCATCGAAAAGGTGGGACAAGCCGGATACGGCACCCCGAAAAAGCCCATCGGCCGGACAACCCCATTGCCCGCAAGCCGGAGTGGATACGGGTTAGAGCACCCAACCACCCAACTTACCACGAAACACGAACCCTCATGCGTGACAACAAGCTGGTCACTGTATGTGAGGAGGCCGCATGCCCCAACATAGGGGAGTGCTGGTCACAGCGCCACGCCACCATGATGATCATGGGGGAAATCTGCACCCGTGCGTGTGCATTCTGCAATGTCAGCACCGGCTTGCCTCATGCACTGGATGACGGCGAGCCTGAACGCGTGGCAGAAGCCGTAGCCAAGCTGGGCCTGCGCCATGTAGTGATCACTTCTGTCGACCGGGATGATCTGGCCGATGGGGGCGCGCAGCATTTTGCGCGTGTCATTGCTGCCATACGCGCGACATCCCCCGACACGACCATTGAAATCCTGACACCGGATTTTTTACGTAAAGACAAGGCTCTGGAAGTGGTTGTTAAAGCCCGCCCGGACGTGTTCAACCATAATCTGGAAACCGTGCCACGCCTTTACCCCACCATCCGGCCCGGCGCGCGGTATTACCAGTCCATGCGTCTGCTGGACCGGGTCAAGCAGCTTGATCCTTCCATTTTCACCAAATCCGGGCTGATGCTGGGTTTGGGTGAAGAAAAAATGGAACTCGCTCAGGTCATGGATGACCTGCGCATTGCTGATGTGGATTTTATCACAATGGGGCAGTATTTGCAGCCCACGGTCAAGCACGCTGCCGTTGCGCGCTTTGTAACACCGGAAGAATTCGAGGAATACGGCACCATGGCGCGCGTAAAAGGGTTTTTGCAGGTCAGTTCCAGCCCCCTTACGCGCTCTTCCTACCATGCCGACACAGATTTTGCGCAGCTGCGCGAAGCACGCAACAAGCGCCTGAAGGAGGCTCTGTAATGCCTAAACACGCAGAGACGCGTGTTCTGCCCTATCGCCCCGACCAGATTTTTGATCTGGTTGCGGACGTTGCACACTACCCCGCCTTTTTACCCTGGTGTGTTGCCGCACGCTTGCGCAGCCGCACCGAAACAGAACTTGTTGCCGACCTGACCATAGGCTTTGGTCCGTTCAGGGAGAGTTTTACCTCCCGTGTGACACTGGACCGTCCGTCCACCATTACCGTGCGTTACGAGCGCGGGCCGTTCCGCTACCTGCGTAATGTGTGGAAGTTCACGCCCCATGCCAACGGCTGTCAGGTCGATTTTTTTGTCGATTTCGAGTTTAACTCCCGCATTCTGCAAGCGGCTATTGGTGTAGTCTTTACCGAGGCAACCCGTCTTATGGTTTCCGCTTTTATCAAGCGTGCCAAAGAGGTTTATGGCCCTCCCGTACTACAGGCTGGCACCGCCACTCCAGCCGCTCTTTCGGGCCAGAAAACGGCAACCTGAACCATACCTCCATCACGCAGAACCCAGAGTTTGAACACGGGGGACAACCGCATGCCCATACTGTTTTATCTGTTTCTGCTTGGTGGAATACTGGCACCAGTTGCACAGACTATGGCAGACACACTGCCAAAACAAACAGAGCGCACAGCCCCTACGGATCAGCCTCACGGCGGGAACGTAACAGCGGATGCGTTAAACGCTCAAAGTCTGGCGCATATACAGCGCACCCAGCCTGCCCAACCGGCCGCCACTCCTGCATTGCCAGATGGTACCATAGCCAAAGGCACAGGGGTTATGGCACCGGATTTACAGGAAGCCCCTGTTTATAACCCGGCAGACAGACGATAACCCGCTACAGATGAACCAAGCGGGCAGAAACAAGCCTTAAAGCGTGCAACACTGCCTGCTCGCGCACCTGTACCCGATCCCCGGAGAATATCTGCTGATCCGCGCGAGTTGGGCCTCCACGCAGCGCAGTGGCAAACCAGACCAGCCCCACAGGCTTGTCCACGCCCCCGCCTCCTGGCCCCGCAATACCGGAAATAGACACAGCCACACCAGCACTGGAGCTGGCGTTCAACGCGCCCTCAGCCATCTGCTCTACCGTTTGTGCACTCACCGCGCCATGGGCAGCTAATGTGCTGGCCTGTACGCCCAGTACTGCCTGCTTCATGCCGTTGGAGTAGGTGACAAAGCCACCTTCAGTCACATCTGATGACCCGGCAAAATGCGTTAATGCCCCGGCGACCAGCCCGCCCGTGCAGCTTTCAGCCGTAACAACCCGCAGTTCTGCTGCGCGCAACAGAGCCAGAACACGTTCGGCTTCGGCCAGAACCGCAGGGCCATACTCTTCTGTCTGTTCGCGCATGTTCAACCCTTTTTAGTTCCGTGCCGCCCATACTTTACGTAGTGCGTGCACACAGCCTGCACTGGCAAACCCGGCCAGCACATCATCCCCCATAACGCCAATGGCATCATGCCGCCTGTCCAGCGTGCCTATGGGGCCGGGCTTGGTAATATCAAACACGCGGAACAGCCCAAACGCCACAATGGGCCATAACAACCGGTGCGTGGCTTTGGTTGCTTCCTCGCTCTGGTCACTATCGGGTAAACAGGCCAGCAGGGCGATCCACATACCCGCCACTTCATCAATCACAATCCAGCTGTGGTCTTCCCCTTTGCCCGCCCGTGCTGTGGCCCACCACCCCACAACGGTTGCCGCTACAGCAGCACACGCCAGCGTGCGGGGCCGCTTTAGCAAAGGTAGCCCAACCAGCAAGGCAGCAAAGGAGCCAACGGTGCCGGGGGCACGGGGGGACAGGCCACAGCCTCCAAACGTTGCGATCAAACGGGCAGGGGTCATTCTGGTGTTCCCAATGCTTTGTAAACAATCATGTTTTCCCATACACGCTGTACGTAATTACGTGTTTCGGCATAGGGAATGTTTTCCACCCAGTCGATCATCTGCTCCATTTGCCCTCCATTATGGGCGGGATCGCCTGCCGTGGTCAGCCATTTGGCCAACCGGGTAGGCCCTCCATTATAGGCGGCAGCCATATAAGGCACTATGGGGCCAAACCGATCCTGCAAATGGAGCAGGTAGGCCGTACCCAGTTGCATGTTGTTTTGTGCATCCCGCAGCCCCACAGCCGTAGCGGCAGATGGCGCTACCCCAGCAGCCCGCACCATATCCGCCGCAGTGGAAGGCTTGATCTGCATAAGGCCGATTGCATTGGATGGGCTTACGGCATCGGGGTTAAAGCTACTCTCCTGCCGCATGAGGCCCATAACAAAATCTTGGGGCAAACTGCTCTGTGGCGGCGTGTAGGGCAGGGGCCAGCCCGAACGTAGCATAAACACACCATCCCGCCCGGCATGGCGTGCTACGGTAACGGCAATATCGGGCACCCCCAGACGCAACGCTAGAGACGAAAGCGCCTGACGTTGCGGTGTTTGTGTGACCTGTTTTTCAAACAGATTCAAAAAATCGCGCGTATGGTCTTTATCCCCCATAGCTGCCAACCGAAGAGCCGCCAGCAGCAGGTCATTGCCTGTTGGTAGTGTCTCTTCAGAAGACGGGGGCAGTGCGTTATCCGCATTCCTGAGGTTTTGCACGATCAGTGCAGGCACCTGTTCCGGTTCCAGCAGGGCATTGGCCTGACCTGCCAACGTTGCTGCTGCCATTTGACCGTAATAGGTGCCGGGGTAAGCGCTAGCACGCGTCCAGTCCGCCTGAGCCGAGGCCATATTGCCGACAGAAGCCCGGGCACGGCCAAGCCAGTAAAACCCACGGCTGCGCGTAATAAGCGACGAAGATTCTGTAAGCTGACGAAAAAAGTCCTCTGCGGTTGCGGCATCGTGCTGCATACGCAGAGCAATCCACCCGCTCAGGAACACAGCGTCCAGACGGCTTTCACCTTGGGCAATTGTGTCATTCGCCACGGCAAAGGCATCCCCGGCCCGATTCTGCTGGATCAGCTCACGGGCCAGCCCATCCCGCTCGCGCCAGAACAGCTTGGAGCGGGTTGTCCGTTCGGCCTCAACGGCTCCTGCTTTCCATAGAGCAACGGCTTCGTCATAGCGTTGCTGCCTGCGCAGCCAGCGGACCAGATCCAGCACAAGCCACGGGTCGGCACGCGCGGAAGAGGGCAGGGCATCAAACTGGGATTGTGCCGTTGGGTCATTGTTTCTTAATGCCAACCGGGCCTGCGCCAACGGCTGCCTGCTGGCGGAAAGATAAGGCAGGGTTTGCTGGGCAGCATTGACCAGACCAGACCGTTCCTCCCGGTCAAAACGTAACCATGAACTCTGGGGGGTAAGGCTTACCCCAAACGTGCTGGCCAACGTAGTTGCTGCTACAGGTGTGTCGTTTCCATTGGTCCATGCAGTTACGGCCTCGGCCGCAAGCTGCTGTTGGAGGGGTTTATCATCTGGTAGCTGCGTAGCGCACTGCACCAATGCCGGGGCATAAGTCAGTTTTTGGCTGTGGCACAAACGGGCCAGCACCTGTGTATCTGTCTCGTTTGCCAGAGCCTGTTGCATACGCAGGACCAGCACCGACCAGCGTGGCCACACACTGCCGGATTGTAAAAAATCGGCATAATCCTGAGCACTTGCATGTGCAGGCCCGACAAGACGGAGCCATGTATCCAGCCGATCGTTCAGGTTACCTACCGGCAAGGCATTGCGGGTGGGCGCACCATCACTTGCTCCGGCACTTTCCTCAGGTGCGGATACCTGCTGGGCAGATGGACCGGAGCAGGCGGTCAGGGAAAACCCGACCAGAGATACTGCGGCAACAAGCTGCCGCCGCCATGAAGGGTAAGAACGGGTCATACCCGAAATTCAACGGGTTTTTTACAATTTAGCAAGTTCTTTTGTCAGGCAGGGGCGGCCTGCCTGACACACTTGCGTCAGGCTCAGGACAGGTGGCCCCAAACCTCTCCGCCGCCGCTAACAATCAGTTCTACGGCAACGCCCAGCACAACCAGCAGCCCCACCCACGAAATCCACTTATAACGCTCAAGCAGCCGCGCAATCAGGGAGGCCGCAAGCCCCATAAGCACAACAGACAGGGCCAGCCCCATGACCAGAATACCGGGGTGCTCACGTGCAGCCCCGGCCACGGCCAGCACGTTATCCAGACTCATGGACAAATCAGCGATCAGGATTTTGATAATGGCCGAACGCAGGCTGCCCGGTGCGCTACCCGCTGCCCCATCAGCAGTATTGGCGTGCTGCATTTCGCGGTACATGCGCCAGCAGACCCATAGCAGGAGCAGGCCGCCGGCCAGTGTCAGGCCAACAATGCTCAACAGCTTGACCGCTACAAGTGCCAAAAGCACCCTGATGACCGCAGCCAGCCCCACACCGGCCCAAATGGCCTTGCGCCGCTGTGCCCCGCCAAGGGAGCGTACGGCCATACCAATGACAACTGCGTTGTCCCCGGCCAGAGTCACATCAATCAGCACAACCTGCAAGAGGGCGGCAACTGCCGGAAAACTGGCAGAATCAAATAGGTTGGCCACAATAACTCCGATTCCAGAACACGCATTGAATGGCGCGAATTTCTGGCACACGGCAGAAAATGTCAAAGTTTTCCGCATTGCGGGCAGACGACATGCGCGAAATCCGCTAGAGAGGCGCCACCTGTCTGACGTTTAAACTTTTCTGGTTAAGGAATTCGCGTTATGGTGCCGCGCTATACCCGCCCCGTCATGGCCGCAATCTGGTCCCCTGAAAACCGCTATCGAATCTGGTTCGAGATCGAAGCTCTGGCCTGTGAGGCCATGGCAGAATACGGGACGGTCCCCAAGGAAGCCGCCAAAGTGGTCCGCGAAAAAGGCAACGCCGCCATGGCTGCTTTTTGCGATGCAGACCTCGCCCGGATTGACGAGATCGAAGCCGAAACACGGCATGACGTTATTGCGTTCCTGACATGGCTGGCAGAAAAGGTTGGCCCCGAAAGCCGGTTTGTCCATCTGGGCATGACCTCCTCGGACGTGCTGGACACCTGCCTTGCCGTGCAGCTTGTGCAGGCCACCGACCTGCTGCTCAAGGATCTGGACGAAACTCTGGCCGCCCTTAAAGCACGTGCGTTTGAACACAAACACACCCTGACCATTGGCCGCAGCCACGGCATTCATGCCGAGCCCACATCTTTCGGTCTCAAGATTGCTGGCCATTACGCCGAGTTCGCCCGGAACAGAACCCGCCTTGAAACCGCACGGGCCGAAATTGCCACCTGTGCCATTTCCGGCGCTGTAGGCACATACGCCCATCTTGACCCGCGTGTGGAAGCCTACGTGGCCGAACGCCTTGGCCTGCAGGCCGAAGCGGTTTCCACCCAGGTTATCCCGCGTGACCGCCATGCGGCATTCTTCTGCGCTCTTGGCGTTATTGCCAGCGGCATTGAGCGGCTTGCAACGGAAGTCCGCCACCTGCAACGCTCCGAAGTGCGCGAAGCGGAGGAATTCTTCCATCCGGGGCAGAAGGGCTCTTCCGCCATGCCGCACAAGCGCAACCCCGTGCTGACCGAAAACCTGACCGGCCTTGCCCGTCTGGTGCGCGCGGCCGTTATTCCGGCACTGGAAAACGTGGCTCTGTGGCACGAACGTGACATCAGCCACTCCTCGGTCGAGCGCAACATCTGCCCCGATGCCACCATCGGGCTGGACTTTGCCCTGGCCCGCCTGTCCGGCATGATCTCCAAGCTTGTGGTGTACCCCGACCGTATGGCCGCGAATATCGAAAGCCTTGGCGGCGTGGTCCATTCGGGCGAAGTTCTGCTGGCACTGGCAAAAGCCGGCCTGTCGCGCGAAGATGCCTACCGTATTGTCCAGCGCAACGCGATGGCAACATGGACCAAGCTGGGTACGCCCGAAGGCAAAACGTTCCGCGAAAATCTGGCTGATGATGCCGAAATTTCGGGCCGCATTCCCGCCGATGTGCTGGATGCCGCCATGGACAGCCGCCAGCACCTGAAAGCACTGGACTTCCAGTTTGAAAAAATCTTCGGTGAAACTGGCCCCAAACAGTAACCGTCAGCCCGGTTTGCACAGGCTGTATCCTCCACGCGGGAAGCCTGCTATGAACACGGGAGCAATAAAGGGGTGAACCACCAGTCTGGTTCCCCCGTTTTTTGGGGTGGTCACCCAACCACCCGCACACATTTCGACAGGTAAGGATCATTATGGCCCGTCGCCGCCAGCTTTATGAAGGTAAAGCCAAAATCCTCTTTGAAGGTCCGGAACCGGGGACCCTTGTGCAATACTTCAAGGACGATGCCACGGCTGGCAATGGTGCCAAAAGCGGTGTGATTACCGGCAAAGGTGTGCTCAACAACCGCATTAGCGAACACCTGATGCTGCGTTTGCAGGAAATCGGCATCCCCACCCACTTTATCCGCCGCATTAACATGCGTGAGCAGCTGGTAAAGGAAGTGGAGATTATCCCGCTTGAGGTGGTCATCCGCAATGTTGCCGCTGGCAGCATTTCCAAGCGCTTCAACATCCCCGAAGGCCAGCGCCTGCCGCGCCCGATTGTTGAGTTCTATTACAAGAACGACGAACTCGGTGACCCGCTGGTATCGGAAGATCACATTATTGCATTTGGCTGGGCCTGCCCGCACGACCTGGAAGATATTACGGGCATGTCCATGCGCGTGAACGACTTCCTCTGCGGCCTGTTCAGCGGCATTGGCATCCAGCTCGTGGACTTTAAACTCGAGTTCGGCCGGTGCTGGGAAGGTGAGGACATGCGTATTGTTCTTGCTGACGAAATTTCGCCTGATAACTGCCGTCTGTGGGACCTTCACACAAACGAAAAGCTCGACAAGGATCGCTTCCGCCGCGATCTGGGCAACGTGAAGGAAGCTTATCAGGAAGTTGCACGCCGCATGGGCATCCTGCCGGAAAACGGCGCCGGGGGTGACATGAAAGGCCCAGAAACAGTTCAGTAACCCCTACGGGTACTTTGGGAGTTTGAGAATGAAAGTACGTGTAACCGTCATGCTTAAGGACGGCGTTCTGGACCCGCAGGGAAAGGCCATTGGTCACGCACTGCACACACTGGGCTTTGAAGGCGTGCAGGATGTGCGCGTTGGCAAGGTCATAGAGCTGGAACTGCATGGTGTAAAAGCAGAAGAAGCGCACGAAAAAGCGGGCGAAATGGCCCGCAACCTGCTCGCCAACCTGGTTATCGAGGACTACTCGGTAGAGGTTGTGGCATGAAGCGCCTCGCCCTGATCGCCCTTGCCGGTGTGCTGGCGGTCCCCACTCTGGCACATGCCCAGCGGCTGGCCCCCATGAAGGCGGGCGCACTTGGCAAGATGTGCTCCAGTTCGGCCTCACGCACCGCGTGCGATGCCTATCTGAGCGGCCTGACCGATGGCGTGACCCTTGCCCAGATCAACGCGCACAATACGGGCGATGCCTCCGCCCCCACGGGCTTTTGTGTGCCGGCAAGCGAAGACATTGCCGCCATCCGCACCAAGGTGCTCACCTGGCTGAAAGCGCATTCCGACTCTCTGGGCAAACCAGTGGGCGAGAGCGTTTTTACCGCCCTGCATGACTCTTATCCGTGTGACGTGAAAAAATGAAAGCAGCGATTGTCGTATTTCCCGGCACGAACCGGGAACGAGATATGGCCATTGCCCTGCGGCGCGTAACCGGGCAGGCCCCTCGCATGATCTGGCACCATGAGACAGATCTGAGCGGTGTGGATCTGGTCGTGCTGCCCGGTGGCTTCAGCTATGGTGACTACCTGCGTTGTGGCGCAATGGCCGCACATTCCCCCATCATGGGGGCCGTGCGCGACTTTGCCGCCAAAGGCGGGCATATTCTGGGCGTGTGCAACGGCTTCCAGATCCTGACCGAGAGCAACCTGCTCCCCGGTGCACTCCTGCGGAATGCGGACCTGCGGTTCCTTTCGCAGGACTGCCATCTGCGCGTGGAGGTTGAAGGCACTCCCTTTACCCGGCGCTGGAAAAAGGGCGACATCTTCCGCACGCCGCTGGCACATGGGGATGGCAACTACACAGCCGATGCCCAGACCCTTGCCGTGCTTGAAGGCGAAGGCCGTGTTGCATTCCGCTACGCCGATGCCAAAGGCCGTGTGTGCGCGGATGACAGAACAAGCAACCCCAACGGCAGCGTGAACAGCATTGCCGGTGTTCTGAGCGAAAACAAACGTATTTGCGGCATGATGCCCCACCCCGAGGATCTGGTTGATCCGCTGATGGGGGGCGAGGATGGTCTGCCGCTGTTTGAAGGTCTGGTGGAGGCTCTGGTCCGGTGAATAAGCCTGTAACCGTTGATGAATCCCTGGCGCGTGAATTCGGCCTGACGGGCGAGGAATACGGCCGTGTTCTGTCTATCATGGGCCGTACGCCCAGCCTGACGGAACTGGGCGTTTTTTCCGTCATGTGGTCGGAGCACTGCTCCTACAAATCCTCCCGTAAATGGCTGCGTGGCCTGCCCACCAAGGCTCCCTGGGTTATCCATGGGCCGGGTGAAAACGCAGGTGTTGTGGATATCGGGCAGGGTTATGCCGCCATCTTCAAGATGGAAAGCCATAACCACCCTTCCTTTATCGAACCCTATCAGGGTGCAGCCACAGGCGTTGGCGGCATTCTGCGTGACGTGTTCACCATGGGTGCACGCCCCATTGCCAACCTGAATGCCCTGCGTTTTGGCAGCCCTGAAAACCCCATTACCCGCCGGATTGTGGATGGCGTAGTGCGCGGGATTGGTGGCTATGGCAACTGCGTGGGTGTGCCGACAGTCGGGGGGGAAATCAACTTCCACCCGGCATATGATGGCAACCCGCTTGTTAACGCCATGACCGTGGGCATTGCCCGACAGGACCGTATTTTCCTGTCCGCAGCAGCCGGTGTTGGCAACCCTGTTGTCTATGTTGGTTCACGCACAGGGCGGGACGGGATCCATGGCGCCACCATGTCCTCCGCCGAGTTTGATGAAGACGCGCTTTCCAAGCGCCCGACCGTGCAGGTTGGCGACCCCTTCATTGAAAAACTGCTGATCGAAGCCTGTCTGGAACTGATGGCAACAGATGCCATTGTTGCCATTCAGGACATGGGTGCAGCAGGCCTGACCTCTTCCGCCGTGGAAATGGCTGGCAAAGGTGGCGTGGGTATCGAGCTTGACCTGGATGCCGTGCCCCAGCGCGAACCCAACATGACCGCATATGAGATGATGCTTTCTGAAAGTCAGGAACGCATGCTCATGGTCCTGCGCCCTGACCGGACAGAACTGGCACGCCAGATTTTTGAAAAGTGGGAACTGGACTTTGCCATTATCGGTCACCTGACCGAAACCGGCCATATTGTCATCAAGCACAAAGGCCAGCTTGAGGCTGACATTCCGCTTGAACCTCTGGCGGATGAAGCGCCGGTTTATGACCGTCCTTCCATCGCCCCGGAAAAACCTGCAGAGCTGGGCAGTGTTCACGCACCGCTCTCGCTTGATGCCATGCTGCTCCAGCTTGTGGCCTCGCCCGATCTGGCGTCGCGCGCATGGGTCTGGAACCAGTATGACAGCACCGTTGGGGGCCAGACCGTCCGCCGCCCCGGCGCTGCGGATGCCGCCATTGTTAAGGTAGAAGATACGCAGCTCGGTCTTGCACTGACAACGGATTGCACGCCGCGCTACTGTCAGGCGGACCCGCGCACAGGTGGTGCACAGGCCGTGGCTGAAGCATGGCGCAATATTACGGCAACCGGTGCACGCCCTCTGGCGGTGACGGATAACCTGAACTTCGGCAACCCTGAAAAGCCGGAGATCATGGGCCAGTTCATTGCGGCCCTCGAGGGTATGGGAGAGGCCTGCAAGGTTCTCGACTTCCCCATCGTGAGCGGTAACGTCTCCCTGTATAACGAAACCCGTATGCCCGACGGCACAACTCAGGCCATTCTGCCAACTCCCGCTATTGGTGGGCTTGGTGTGCTTGATGATGTGTCCTCTGCCGTGGGCCTTGGTATGCAGCCTGACAGTGACCTGGTGCTGATTGGCGCGACCAAGGGTGAACTTGGCCAGTCCATCTGGCTGCGCGAGATTCTGGGGCGTGAAGAAGGCGCACCACCAACGGTTGATCTGGCAGCAGAAAAGCGGAACGGGGATTTTGTCCGGGCCGAAATTCAGGCAGGCCAGATTAGCGCATGCCACGATATTGCCGATGGCGGTATTCTGGTTGCCGCAGCCGAAATGGTCATGGCATCCGGCACAGGTTGCGAACTGGAAAGCCCGGATTCCGGAATCCGCCCGGAAGCCTTCTGGTTTGGCGAGGATCAGGCCCGTTACCTTGTGTGCGTTGCCGATGCCCAGTCTTTTTGTGCCAAAGCCGCACAGGCCGGGGTGCCTGCACGTCTGATGGGTCGCTCCGGTGGAAATGATTTGATTCTTCCCAGCGGCGTCACCATATCTGCAGCACGCCTTAAATCAGCGCATGAAACCTTTTTTCCTGCACTGATGGACCAATAGGGAAGGGACAGCACCATGGCCATGTCCGCCACAGAACTTGAAGCTTATATTCTGAAGGCGTTCCCCGATGCCCAGATCAGGATTGATGATCTGGCGGGAGATGGGGATCACTATTCCTGTTCAATTGTAAGCGAAGCTTTTCGTGATGTTCCACGCGTAAGGCAGCATCAGCTCGTTTACAATGCGCTGGAAGGACACATGGGGGGCAAGCTGCATGCGCTGGCCCTCCGTACATCTGCTCCCTGACCAGAACCCGGCTTCCATACGACCAAGGACAACAGACAGATGACTGATTCCATCAAACAGACCATCCAGCAGGATATTGATTCCAACCCTGTCATGCTTTTCATGAAAGGGGATGCCGATTTCCCACAGTGTGGCTTTTCTGCCCGGGTAGTGCAGATTCTGCAGCAGATTGGTGTGCCGTTCAAAGCCGCCAATGTTCTGGCAGATTCCGCACTGCGTCAGGGCATTAAGGACTATTCCAACTGGCCCACCATTCCCCAGCTTTACGTCAAAGGTGAGTTTGTTGGTGGGTGCGACATTGTGACCGAAATGTACCAGACCGGTGAACTGCAAAAACTGCTGCAGGAAAAAAACATCGCCTGCAACGCATCCGCCTGAATTATAGGTTGTCAGCCTGCAATTGCTTTGTATAGTTTCAGGCAGACATAAGATCAGGGGGCTAAGGTTAATGACGCGAGTTCCGTTTGTACGCGGGCTTTTTGCTCTGGCCGGTATCGGTCTGAGTGTAATGGCCACCAGTTCTTCAGTGCATGCGGAACGCGTTCTTTCCGACTTGGAAGCCAGCAAGTTAACCTTTGCCTCCCTGACTGCTCCCCCTCCTGTTGTGCATGTTCGCCATGTTGTGCGCCATGCAGCCACAACAAACCATGCCTCGCACAAGATCATTCTGGCCTCTGCCCCACATGGTAAAATGGTGCATCTGGTTAGCTACCACCCTAGCGCGCATACTGTGGTACACAGCAACAAGCACCACCACCGTACCTGATTACAGTCTGGCTTTATACAGGTTCCGCCCTTTGGGCAGAGTAACCTGCTCCTGACTTACATCTGACGGATAATATCTTCCAGCCACTCCATCTGGCCTTGTGCGTCCAGCATAAACAGGTCAAAGCGCAGGTTTTCATACTGCCAATAGGGGTGGCTCTGTAGCAGGCACTCCGCAGCCCTGTACAACCGCCGGGACTGTGTTACGGAAAGACATTCCGCAGCCCCCCGCAATGTCTGCCGTTGTTTAACCTCAACAAAACAGATGGTTGCACCATTTTGGGCAACAATATCTATCTCGCCCCTGCGTGTTTTTGCTCTCTGGAGCAGAATGCTCCAGCCTGCTGCCCGCAGCCTTTGACAGACAGCCTCTTCCGCCGCCAGACCTCTCTTATAAGACTCATACCCTCTGGCCCGTTTTGCGGCAGAGACAGGCACCTGTTGTGCAGAACACTTATTCGCTATGTTATGGACGTCAGCCGCTTGTTGTGAAAGCCTTCTCTCCACCATGTTTTTTGATCTCCAGTTTTCCACAACAGCCTTTATTGTTGCGTGTATGCGCCTGAGCCTTGTTACGGGCGTAAGTTTGCATATTCTGCTCACAAAACGGAATACAGCATCTGCCATCGGGTGGATTGGCGTATGTGTTCTCATGCCGTTTCTGGGAACAGCTCTCTACCTCATGTTCGGGATCAACCGTGTCACCCGCCTTGCCAAAAAGCTGGTGGGGGACCGAACGGCACACAGACCGGATGGTGCGGACCTTTCCTCATGGAACAGGGAACTTGATGGCCAGTTTGCACCTCTGGCACTGATGGTGGGCAAACTGACAACCCGCCCCGTTGTGGGCAATAACAGTATTACCTGCCTGCATGATGGCGACGGTGCATACCCGCATATGCTGGACGCCATAGAAAAAGCGACCAGAAGCATTCTGCTGTGTTCGTATATTTTCCGGCATGATGCCAGTGGCCAGTTATTTGCAGACAGGCTGATTGCCGCACATAAAAGGGGTGTCAATGTCCGTGTACTGGTGGACGGTATTGGCAGCGGGTATTTTTTATCCCCCATCTACCGTTACCTGAAAAGGGAAGGGGTCCCCTGTGCACGCTTCATGCATTCGCTCCTTCCATGGCGGATGCCGTTCCTTAATTTGCGGAACCACCGGAAAATTCTGGTTGTGGATGGCAGCGTTGGGTTTATGGGGGGGCTCAACATCGCCGATAACAATCTGGTCGCGCGCAAACCCCGGCACCCTGTGTCCGATACGCATTTCCGGATCGAAGGGCCTGTTGTGCACCAATTGGCACAGGTTGCAGCATGGGACTGGTATTTTACAACCGGGGAACAACTGAACCGGGATCTTTTTTTACAGGAACATGCCAGTAAGGGGAGCTCTCTGGCCCGGATTGTCACAGCAGGCCCGGACACGGATCTGGAAAAAATTGAATACACCATGCTGCAGGCCATTACGCTTTCCCGCAAAAGCATACGGCTGATGACCCCCTATTTTTTACCGGGAGCGCGCTTTTTATCCGAACTTGGGCTGGCAGCCTTACGCGGCGTGCAGGTGGATATTATTATCCCGCTCCGCAGCAACCACCGCCCGCTGGACTGGGCCTGTGCGGCCAATATATCCCCTCTGCTGGATACGGGGGCACGGGTCTGGCACGCTAACCCACCCTTTAATCATTCCAAACTCATGGTGGTGGATAAGGCGTGGTCTTTTGTCGGCAGTTCCAATCTTGATATTCGCAGCCTGCGCCTGAACTTTGAGATCAATATGGAGACATATGACGTCACCATGGCGGAAATCATGGATGACTTCATATGCCAGCACCGTAACCACCGGCTAACGCATTATGATCTGGACAACCGGAACTTCCCCACCCGCATAAGGGATTCCTTTGCCAGACTGTTCATGCCTTACCTGTAAGCACTTGCCAGTGTGCGCCGGCCAATTTCTGGCTGGAGAGTGACCGCTATTGGCCGGTGATCCGAGGCAAAAACAGGCAGGACCTGTGCATCAGAACACACCATGCCTTCTACCAGGCAGCGGTCCAGACGAATGGGAAGCAGGTCAACCATACGGTGCGTTGGGGCTTTAGGCCCTACATCGGCAAACCCCGGCACAAGGGTTGGCCCCACCAGATTAAAATCCCCCAGAATAGCGCAGGGCGCAGAAAGCAGGGAGGCAATCCGCCGTAGCTGCCTGCGGTTAAGCATCTGCCCATGCGAAAGATGAACATTAGCCAAGGAAAACTGGGGATAATCTATTATCTGGGCATGCCGTTTGACAATTGGCCCGGATGGAATGGTGCATGCCCGTGGTGGGCGCGCAAAAGGCAGGCGGCTCCAGCACGCTACACCGTGAATACGCCCCGGCAGGGGGGAGCGGGCATAATGGCCACCAATCACATCTGGCAGCACATCAATTTCCACCGTGGCTTCCTGCATGAGCAGGATGTCCGGCTGTTCCGCTTCAATCAGGGCGGCCACATCATGCACGGTCGCTCCTGTACGGCGGAGCAGGTTCCAACTGATAATACGGACCCCGGGCGTATCATTGGCAGCCACATGCCTGCGCCGCCCTTTGGATGCAAGCTCAACAAACCGGGCCAGACGGCGCTTCATGGTACCATGTTCCTTGTATCATCCAATGGTGGCCGTGCCTGTTCGCCCTGCGCAAACTCCATGGTAAGCGTAAAACCAATAGCAAGCAGGACCGGCCCCAGAAAAATACCTACGCCCCCAAAAGCCAGCAACCCACCAATAACCCCCAGCACGGTCAGCAGATAAGGCAGCTTGGACCCTCGTGCGATAAACAGCGGACGGATCAGATGGTCCGCGCCGGAAATAAATGCAACACCATACACAATGAGCAAAATACCTTTGAGCTGGTGATGCGTTGCAAACAGCCACACGGCAGCCGGTATCCATACCAGTGGCGCACCAACCGGGAATACAGCCAGAAAGGCTGCAATGCCGCCCAGAATAACCGGCTCGGCCACTCCAAAAAACCACAGCCCGAAGCCGGTTAGAATACCCTGAATAATGGCAGTGCCCAGAATACCATACACGGTACCGCGCACCGTACTGGCAATGATGGACAGATGCCGCCCGGCCTGTAGCCCGGCAATCCGCAAGATAACAGCCTGCAACGTATCCCACAGGATGGAGCCACTGATCCAGAAAAAGAAGGAAATGAACAAAGCCGTTACAAGGTGCAACGCCCCGCTGGCCATCTGCATGAGCACGCTGAGAACAGACTGGATAATGCCCCCCGCATACGGCCGCAGTTCGGCCGCAGCAAGCCCGAGGTTACGGCTCCATAATGCCCAGCGGTGATGAATATCCGGCCCAAAAACAGGCAAATTATCCAGCCAGCGCGGCAGGGGGGGCAACTGGTTGACCTGCCCGAACAGGGTAGTCAACTGTGCGGCCCAGCGCGGGCCAGACGCTACACAGGCCGATGCTAAAAGTGCAAGCGGGAACACCACGCATACAGCGCACAGAACCGTCATGATCAGGCTGGCCGCATTGGCCCCCATGCTCCGCCGCAAATACTGGAAAAGAGGCCAGGTGGTATAGGTCAGCACCCCCGCCCAAAGCAGGGCAGAGGAAAAAGGAACCAGCACGGCTATGCAGCCATATGCAATTCCTGCCAGCAGTAAAAACCGGAGAATACGTTCAGCCGTCAATGTGTGACCATCTGTCATGCGCGCAACAAACCACCGAACGCCTTAATTTTGTGTTCCGCTTACAAGAACATGGCGTATCCGCTTTATGGTATGGCGCATTCCGCACCGAGTTTCCAGTCGGTTCGGATAAAGGCTTTGTGCTGCTCCCTTCACATATCATAACCCATTTGCCAGTTCCGAAGGACTATGTGATCGTTGTTGCCCTGTTAAAAAAAACTCCATGAGGCTTTTGGTCATGTCTCCTCTCATTCTAGGCAGTCTGTTGCCCGCACTTGCCAAGGACACCACAATCCGTTTTCTGGATGCCTCAACGCCTTTGCCGGGAGAGACATTTGACCCGCAGGCTGAATTCAGAGCCGGCCATATTCCGGGCAGCCAGTATTTTGACATCTCTATTTTTTCCGATCCACAGAGCACTCTGCCGCATACCGTGCCGTCTGCTGCACGCTTTGCCCATCTGTTCGGGCAGATGGGCATTACACCGCAAACCCATGTTGTTTTTTACGATCAGGGCAATGTGGCTTCTGCCTGCCGGGCTTGGTGGATGGCCCGGTTGTTCGGACATGAAAAAACCAAGATCATCCATGGCGGCCTCAACGCATGGAGACAGCAGAACCTGCCCGTGGAACAAGGGGAGGGCGCATCGCACGCTCCACAGGTCTATTACCCCAGAACAGAATATTCCCGTCTGGCCGGTCTTGGGGACATGCTGGAACATGTCCGGCGACAAAACCGCCCCATACTGGATGCCCGGAGTGCTGCGCGGTTTTATGGCACAGCGCCAGAACCACGTGCCGGCGTAAAATCCGGGCACATGCCCGGCGCGCGCAACATTCCCTACAAAACCGTGCTGGACGAAGCTGGCTTGTTCCTTCCTGCCATGCAGTTGCAAGCCCTGTTTGTGCAGGCAGGAGTTTCTGCCACCACGCACCCCATTACCACGTGCGGCTCCGGCATGACCGCCGCAGTTCTGAACGTTGCGCTGGAACTGGCCGGTTTTCCCTCCAACGCGCTTTATGATGGCTCCTGGGCCGAATGGGGCAGCACACCCGATATGCCTATCACAAACGGACAAAACCCATGACAGACCGCAACAGTGTTGATGCCGGATGGCACAAACTTGGCACATCCCTGACCCATACAGGCAGGGCTACCCCACCCGAGGCAGGTACATACGTCAACCCGCCCCTGGAACGGGGGTCCACCGTGCTCTTTCCCTCGCTCAAGAGCATGAACCGCAAGGGGCAGGAGCGTTATGACCACACCAGCATTTACGGTGCCATGGGTTCTCCCACCCAGCATGAGCTGGAAAAACTGATTGCACGTATAGAAGGTGGCACAGACTGCCAGATTGTCAGCTCTGGTCTGGCAGCATGCACCACACCTTTGCTGGCTTTTTTAAAAGCCGGTGATCACTGCCTGCTGGCAGATAGCGTTTATGGCCCAACCCGCCGCTTTGCTGAAAATATGCTCAGGCGCTTTGGTGTGGATATTTCCTACTTCCCTCCCTGTGCCAGCCGCGCCGAGGTGGAAGAGTACATTCAGCCCAACACCCGCATTATTTTTACCGAAAGCCCGGGCAGCCACACGTTTGAAGTGCAGGACATTCCCATGCTGGCCGAAGTTGCCCACCAGCATGGTGCGCGTCTTTTTCTGGACAACACATGGGGGTTTGGCATTTTTGCCCCGTTTGAACATGGCGTGGATGTTTCCATTCAGGCGCTGACCAAATACCCCTCCGGCCATTCCGATGTTATTGCCGGAGCTATCACCGTAGCGGATCAGGCAAGCTGGCATATCCTGCGCGATGCCTCCATCCAGCTTGGTCAGGTTGCCGGGCCGGATGAATGCTGGCTTACCCTGCGCGGCCTGCGCACAATGGGGGTACGTCTGGCGCAGCAGGCCCGCAGCGCCCTACAGGTTGCCACATGGCTTAAACAGCGCCCCGAAGTGGCACAGGTCCTGCACCCCGCACTGCCAGACTGCCCGGGCCACAACTTGTGGAAGCGTGACTTTACAGGCGCTGGTTGCCTGTTTGGCGTGGTCCTGAACGCGCCTTACACATGCCAGAACATGGAACGCATGATTAACGCCATGCGTCTGTTTGGTATTGGTGCATCCTGGGGGGGGTATGAAAGTCTGGTACTCCCGACCACGGGGGGCATAACCCGGAGCTTTGGCGCAGAACAGCCAGAAGCCCCCGCCTTCAGGCTACAGATCGGTCTGGAGAATGCACAGGACCTGATTGATGATCTGGATCAGGCTTTTAACGCGCTGCACCACACAGCGTAAGCCTTACGAAGCGGCGCGGGCACGGAATGTAGCAGCCTCGGCAATATGCTGTGGCTCTACATCTGCCGCAGCAGCCAGGTCGGCAATGGTTCTGGCAACCCGTAGCAGACGGGTGTAGCCACGCGCAGAAAAACGGAACCGCTCCGCCACAGCCTGCGCCAGTTCCTGTGCGTCCTTGGTAAGCGAGAGACTATTCAGCGCTGCCTCGGCATTTTTTTGTACACCCTGCCGCTCCGTCTGGCGCATTCTGGCTTGCGCCACGCGCTGGGCAACAGTTGCTGTGCTCTCCCCATCCGCCTGCGTCATATAACCAAGAGGTTCATACGGCTGCATGGCGACATGCAGATCAATACGGTCCATGAGCGGGCCGGACAGCCGCCCCAGATAATCCGCCCCACAACGGGGCGCTTTGCTACATTCGCGCGGTGCATCGCCCAGATACCCGCACCGGCAGGGGTTCATGGCGGCAATCAGCTGGAAGCGGGCAGGGTAGGTGACATGCACGGCGGCACGCGCGATGCTGACCTGCCCTGTTTCCAGCGGCTGGCGCAAAGCCTCAAGTGCTGCACGCGAAAATTCGGGTAATTCATCCAAAAACAGCACACCATGATGCGCCAGACTAATTTCGCCCGGTCTGGCCCGGGCACCACCACCCACCAGAGCTGGCAGGCTGGCAGAATGGTGTGGGTCTCTAACAGGTGGCCTGCGGATGGGCCTGCCATCCGGCAATAACCCGGCCGCACTGTAAATGCGTGAAACAGCGAGACTTTCCGATGGCAGCAGATCAGGTAATAACCCACGCAACCGCGCCGCCAGCATGGATTTGCCAGCACCGGGCGGGCCGGAGAGCAGGAGGGAGTGCCCACCAGCAGCCGCAATTTCCAACGCCCGACGCCCGATTTCCATCCCCTTGATGTCCGCAAGGTCAGGTTCAACACCGGCAGAGGGGGGCTCAGGGCTGGAAAAAACCGGAGCGCTAAGGATTTGCAGACCTGTAAAATGATTGATCAGCGCCAGCAGGTCCGGGGCTGCAAGAATGGCAATATCACCACCGCACAGGGCCTCTTCCCCCTGCGGGGCTGGGCATACAAGCCCCAGCCCCATGGAGGCTGCCTCCAGAGAAGCCGAAAGCACGCCCGAAACAGGGTTAAGCCGCCCATCAAGCGAGAGTTCGCCAAGGGCTGCATAACGGCCTACTTCTTCCGCAGGAATCACACCCATGGCAGCCAGCAGGGCCAGCGCAATAGGCAGGTCAAAATGCGACCCTTCCTTGGGGAGATCCGCGGGAACAAGATTAACAAGAATGCGCTTTGCGGGAAGCGCTAACCCTATGGCCGTCAAGGCAGCCCGAACGCGCTCGCGCGCTTCACCCACCGCTTTGTCGGGCAGACCCACAACCAGAAATGCAGGTAAACCGGAGGATACCTGCACCTCAACCCATACGGGTCTGGCCTCGATACCCGAAAAAGCAAAACTGCGGATGCGGGAATAGATCATTCCCGCGCTCCGCAGCCCATGCTTAGCGACCCTTGTAAATCAGGCGGGCACGAACCGTGCCATCAAGTTCACGCAGGGCTTTGAGCAGACGATCGTCCAGATCGGTATCCCCACCCGTATCGGCTTCGATCACCACATAACCGATCTCTCCATCGGTCTGGAGGAACTGAGCCGTTACGTTGCAGGTTTCGCGCAGGAAGATTTCATTCAGCTTCATCATAACACCGGGGATGTTATGGTGTGCATGCATGAAGCGCGTGCCACGCGGGCTTTGCGGCAGCTGAACGCCGGGGAAGTTGACCGCACCAAAGGTGGAGCCAACGTCCGAATATTCCACCAGCTTGCGCGCCACTTCCACGCCAATGCGTTCCTGAGCTTCCGCCGTGGAACCGCCGATATGGGGGGTGAGAATAACGTTATCCAGCCCCATGATCGGGGTGGACAGCAGATCACCCGGGCCTTTGGGCTCTTTGGGGTAAACGTCAATGGCGGCACCCAGCAGATGCCCGCTTTCCAGTGCCTTGGACAGCGCATCCAGATCAACAACATTGCCGCGGGCATTGTTGATGAGGAAGGAGCCCTTCTTCATCTTGCTGATCTGCTCTGCGCCCATCAGGTTTGCCGTGGTTGGCAGCTGAGGCACGTGCAGGCTGACCACGTCACTCTGGGCCAGCAGGTCATCCAGCGTGTCCACCGGCAGGGCGTTACCGTGGCCGAGTTTGTCCACCACATCGTAATAGACAACCCGCATGCCAAAGGCTTCCGCCAGAACGGAAAGCTGCGAGCCAATGGAGCCATAACCCACAATACCAAGGGTTTTGCCACGCACTTCCCAGCTATTGGCAGCAGATTTGGTCCACTCACCTTTATGGCATTCAACCGAGCGGGGGAAAATCCGGCGCATCAGCATCACAATTTCCCCCATGACCAGTTCGGCCACGGAGCGTGTGTTGCTGTACGGTGCGTTAAAAACCGGAATCCCGTTCAGGCGTGCGGTTTCAAGATCAACCTGGTTGGTGCCGATGCAAAAGCAGCCAATGGCCATCAGGCGATCAGCACCTTCAAGCACTTCCTTGGTCAGCTGCGTACGCGAGCGGATGCCAACAATATGCACACCTTCCAGCGCTTTTTTGAGCGCATCGCCCTCAAGCGCGCCTTTGTGGCGTACGACATTCTCGTAACCACAGGCCTTGAGGAGGGCGACGGCACTATCGTGGATACCCTCCAGCAGAAGAATACGGATCTTGTCCTTGGAGAGGGACAGGTGCGTGCTCGTGCTCATATTGGACTGACCATCGCTGTTGTACCGAAGCGCAGACCTATCGCAAAACAGGGGCAGTGCATAGTCTGGGCCACCAGATTTGGCACTATTCCCTCCAATAAATCTTGTTAACCCGCGTGCAGAATGCGCACTGCCTCGCGGTGCAGGGCAGGGGAACCGGCCGCCAGAACCGTGCGATCTCCATCCATCCGCAGGGGGGATCCATCCCATGCGCTCATAACGCCGCCAGCCCCCTGCACAATGGGCACAAGTGCTCCCCAGTCCCAGGGGTTCATGTCACATTCGGCAATCAGATCAATCTGGCCCAGAGCAAGCAACCCATAGGCGTAACAATCCCCACCCCATGTCATGCGGCGGGCCTGTTGCTTGAGCATTTTCCAGCGGTCATGCGGGGCCAGTTCCAGCATTTCGGGCGATGTGCATGACATTTCAGCCTCAGCCAGCGCAACATCCTGCCGGGTGTGGGCCTGCCCCCCCAAGGAGGAAGTAAACACGGTTGCACGCCCCTTTACCCCAACCCAGCGCTCGCCCAGAACCGGCTGGTCCAGAATGCCAAGCATGGGCTCCCCTTTGTAAAAAAGGGCAATCAGGGTGCCAAAGAGCGGGCGCCCGGTTACAAATGCCCGCGTGCCATCCACCGGGTCCAGCAGCCACTGGTAATCCGCCTGAGCGTTGTCCTGCCCAAACTCTTCACCAAACACACCATGCTCTGGCAGGCGTTCTGCCAGAATAGCCCGCATGACCCGTTCTGCCGTCCTGTCCGCGACCGTAACCGGGCTTGCATCTTTTTTGCTTTCCACCCCCACACCGCGCCTGAACCATGGCCGAACAACGCTCCGCGCCGTATCCGCCAGCATGGTTGCCACATCCACAAACTGGTCTGTTATCTGCGGGGTCATCTGGGTGCTCCTGTTATTGGGGTGGGGGCAGGGGTATGCAATGTGTGCAAATAGCTGATCACATCCGCCCTGTCCTGCGGGTCAGGCAGACCTGCAAAAGACATGCGCGTACCGGGGGCATATCTGGCAGGAGCCATAAGCCAGTCAGATAATTTCTGATCATCCCATATCTGCGTTGCATGCTGGCGCAACGCTGCGGAATAGGCGTAACCGGGAAGCGTGGCGATATTCCGCCCCACAACACCAGCCAGAACAGGGCCTGCATTGCCTTCGCCCCCAAGGGCAAAGCCATGGCACTGGGCACAAATACGCCCGGCCAGTAGCGTGCCATGGGCCAGACTGGCACGCGGCACGTAAGGCTCAATAGAAACCGCCCGCAGGTCCGGCAGACGAAAAACCGGGGCCGCAGGGGCCGTGTCCGGCACAATAAAGCGTGCCGCCACCAGAGCACCGCCCATGGCCACCACACTTATCAGCACCGAAACCGCCACCCTGTTCAGGAACCTGCCATCCATCCGCACTTCTGCCCCTGCTGATCACTGGTTGCGTTTGCATTGCAGCTTTTCTAGACTGCGCGGCGCTTTTCCACGCCTATAAGCCGCGCTGTATTCTGGAGCAAGCTGATCATGCCGCCCCTTGTTGTCATACCCGCCAGACTTGCCTCAACAAGACTGCCCGGCAAGCCCCTGGCGGATATTGCTGGGTTGCCCATGATCGTGCATGTGCTTAACGCCGCACTCAAGGCCGAAATTGGTCCGGTTGTGGTTGCCGCGGCTGAACCCGAAATCTGTGATGCTGTTACCAACGCGGGCGGGACAGCCGTACTGACCAACCCGGACCTGCCTTCCGGCTCGGACCGGGTCTGGCAGGCCGTGCAGACGCTGGACCCACAGGGGCAATACTCCACCATCATCAACCTGCAAGGGGACCTGCCTACACTGGCACCAGATGCCCTGCATGCGGTGTGCGGGGTCATGGATAATCCTGCGTTTGATATTGGAACGCTCGTTGCCCCCGTTAGTACGGAAGAAGAGGCAACAGCTCCTTCTGTTGTCAAGGTTGCATGCCACTTTGCGCAGGCCGCACACCATGCGGTCGCCCTCTATTTTTCCCGCCAGCCCATTCCCGCAGGGCCGGGGCCTCTATGGCACCATGTCGGGATTTACGCATGGCGGCGGGCGGCTCTGGCCCGCTTTGTCCAGCTTCCTCCATCTGGTCTGGAACAGCGTGAAAGTCTGGAACAGCTCCGAGCGCTGGAGGATGGTATGCGTATTGGCTGCGCACGTCTTGCAATCGCGCCCTTTGGGGTTGATACACCACAGGATCTGGAACGGGCACGCCGCCTGCTTGGAGCTTAAAGGCCATGATGGACAAAGTTATAGCCTTTCAGGGCATGCACGGTGCGTATTCCGACATGGCCTGCCGCGCAGCGCGGCCCGGCTGGACCACCCTGCCATGCCACAGCTTTGCAGATGCCATAGATGCAGTACATGCAGGCAAGGCCGAGCAGGCCATGCTGGCATGCGAAAACAGTCTGGCAGGCCGTGTGCCCGACATCCATTCGCTCCTGCCCGCAGCGGGGCTGCATATTATTGGTGAGCACTTCCAGCGTGTTGAACACTGTCTGCTGGTAGTGCCCGGCACCCGCATGGAGCAGATCCGCCGTGTACATACGCACCCTGTGGCCATGGCCCAGATCCGCAATCTGCTCAAAAACAATAATCTGACGCCCGTAACCGAGTTTGATACGGCAGGTGCTGCAGAACTGGTCGCACTTTGGCAAAAGCCCGAAGAGGCCGCGGTAGCCTCCGCCCTTGCCGCGGAACTGTATGGGCTGGAAATCCTGCAACGGAATGTGGAAGACGCCTCCCACAACACGACACGGTTCTATATTACCGCACGCACACCACAGGTGCCTACACCACAGACACCCCATGTCATGACCACGCTGCTCTTTAGTGTGCAAAACAGCCCCGGCGCCCTGTATAAGGTGCTTGGGGGGTTTGCCACCAATGGTGTCAACATGACCCGGCTGGAAAGCTACATGTCGGGCGAAACATTTGCCGCTACACGCTTTTTGATGGATGTAGAGGGCCACCCCGGCGATTCCCGCCTAGGCAAAGCCTTGGCAGAACTTGAATTTTTTTCCAAAAACGCCACAATTCTAGGCGTCTATCAACAATCGCCATTCAGGCACCAGGCTTCCACCCAAGGGCAGGACACCCCGCGTTCCGCTCCAGCAGATGCCATTCCAGGATAAGTGACCGCTCCATGCCTCATACATTCTTCTCCGGCTCCATTACTGCACTCATCACCCCCATGAACCGGGACGGAAGCCTGGACTTTGATTCGTTTGAAAAACTGGTGGACTGGCAGATCAAGGAAGGCACCGCAGGCCTGTGTGCCGTAGGCACAACGGGGGAAAGTCCAACCCTGTCGCACACGGAACACCACGCTGTTGTTGAACGCACCATAAAAGTTGCCAATGGCCGCGTGCCGGTTATTGCCGGGGCGGGTTCCAACAGCACGTCCGAAGCGGTTGATCTGGCACGCCATGCAGAGCAGGCCGGGGCCGCCGCCGCCCTTGTTGTGGCTCCGTATTACAACAAACCTACGCAGGAAGGCCTGTACCGGCACTTCATGGCCGTGGCAGATGCTGTTTCCATCCCGGTGATTTTGTACAACATTCCCGGCCGCTCCATTATTGACATCAATGTGGAAACAACGGCCCGTCTGGCAAAGCACGGCAATATTGTTGGGGTAAAGGATGCAACAGCAAACCTGTTCCGCCCTCTGCAGGTACGCCGGGCCGTGGACAAGCCCTTTAACCAGCTCTCGGGCGAAGATGGCACAGCTGTCGCTTTTCTCGCCGCCGGTGGGGATGGCTGTATTAGCGTGACATCCAACATTGCTCCCGCCCTATGTGCTGCCGTGCAGAGCGCATGGAAAGCAGGGAAGACGCAGGAAGCCATTGCCATTCAGGACCGCCTGACTCCATTGCATGACACCCTGTTCTGCGAGAGCAATCCCGCTCCAGCCAAATACGCGGCAAGCCTGCTGGGCCTTGCGGGGGAAACCTGCCGCCTGCCACTGGCTCCCCTGAGCGATGAATCACGCCACAAAGTACGGCAGGCTCTGGTTGATGTCGGGTTGCTGGGCTGATCATGTCCGCAAAGTCCAGCAAAAGCACCATGATCTCGCACGGCATGGTCGCACAGAACCGCAAGGCCCGTTTTAACTACACCATCAAGGAAACGGTTGAGGCCGGGCTTGTACTTAAAGGGCCGGAAGTAAAAAGCCTACGCTTGGGCCGCGCAACAATTGGCGAGGCCTTTGCTGGTGAGCGTAACGGTGAACTCTGGCTGTTTAACAGTTACATCCCTGAATATCAGGGCGGAGTGCTGTCCCGCTTTGATTCGCGCGCGCCCCGCAAGCTGCTTATGCACCGCAAGCAGGCCCAGAAGTTTATGGGGGCCATTGCCAAGCAGGGGGCGACCCTCGTTCCGCTGGATATTCACTTCAACGACCGCGGACTAGCCAAGGTCACCCTTGGTCTGGGCGTTGGTAAAAAGAGTGTAGACAAGCGCCAGACCGTAGCAGACCGGGACTGGCAGCGCGACAAGGCCCGCCTGATCCGCAACAAGGGGAAGGGCGACTACTAACCCGCTCCGGTTGTTACATACGCACAGCTCTGCGCAACTTTGTCAGATACAAATGGTCATAAAAAAAGCCTCGGTTTTATAACCGAGGCTTTTTTCTTACTTACCGCTAAAAAGCAGTGCCTCAGGCAGAGGTCACTTCAGCAGCTTCCGGCCCCTTCTGGCCCTGAACAACTTTAACGTTCACGCCCTGACCTTCATTCAGGCCCGGCAGACCGGAACGTTCCAGAGCAGAAGCGTGGATGAAGATGTCCTTGCCGCCGCCTTCAGGTGTGATGAAGCCAAAGCCTTTAACAGCGTTGTACCACTTAACGGTACCGCGCGTATCTTCAGCATCAGACAGGTCAGGAGCGGGGCGAGCAGCAGGGCGCGCACCAAAGCCAGGGCGACCACCAGCGGGGCTACGCGGACGTTCCGGCTGAGCCGTGCTTTCATCAACAGAGATGACTTCGGCAACCTGACGACCCTTGGGGCCCTGACCAATGCGCACAACCAGCGTAGCGCCGGGGTTTACACCCTGAACACCAGCCTGAGACAGCGCGTTGGCGTGCAGGAACACATCGCCCGATCCATCAGCGAGTTCGACAAAGCCGAAGCCTTTTTCGCCATTGAACCACTTAACGGATGCACCCACTTCCGGGCCGGAAGCGATAACCTGCGGACCGCCAGCGGGGCGACGCGGAGCAAACCCACCACGGTCACCACCACCATAAGAGGGGCGTTCACCGAAAGAAGGCATCGACATATAATTGTCGTCATCAAATCCGCCGCGGCGAGGAGAACGGGGGCTGCGGTCGGTCCTGTTACTTTTCAACGGTCTTGATCCTGGAGTGCGGAGAAGATGGAAACTTCTCCGGATATTGAAAAACGGGCAAACTGCCAGAATGGGTTGACAGGATTACGTGCTTTGAACAAAAAGCCCATCATTCCCCCTCCTGAATATTGCAAACATGCCCAACGCATGCGTAGCACAGTCATGAGTGTGCTGCTACAGCAAAGCATGAAAACCGCGCGTGCTTCACGCACTTTTCTTCGTATCACAAAGTTGTGATACCGAAGCCTTTCCATCCTGCCAGAATACCCACTTCGCACCGCCACAACTGATGCGCGCATGACATCATTCCGTAACGCTGCGGTGAGCAACCTTATCGATTATCCAGCCAAGTTTAAAAAGCAGGCATGAACGTTATACGCAGAATCGAACACGATCTGCGCGATGCCCCCATACCTCCCAAGCGGCAGCGCGGACGCCTTATATAAAGTGAGTTACACATAACGCACCGCGCGCTTTACATCAGGCAGCCTGGCAAGTTGGACCATTTGCTTAGATAAGCCCGCGCATAATGCAGGCAACCCGCCTGCAATTCAGGCTTTATGTTTAATTAGAACTCACAGGCCAACACTACCCCGCCATAAATCGTGCCTATTTTTTAATCAAAAGATTTATTTTTGTGCATAAATTCCTATCAAACCGTGCGTTTCTGTGTTTTTTTCGTCACTACCCTATCAACCTGCCCGTTTATGAGGCGAAAGACCTCTCTTTCCTATAGCGCGGCAAGGAGTTTCGCCCTTACTCTCAAAATCAGAAAGAGCCACCGGGTTTTGATGTAGGGGATACAGAACTTATGCTGCGCCAGTCGGAAACACAGAACGTCTGTCAGATCATCCCGTTCCAGATGGAAATCATGTGTCGCCACCGCGACTATCTGGACCGCTGGATTGCGGCCAGCCAGCCCATGGGCATTTGCGATGCCGATATTTTCCCTGCTGAAGAAAAACAGGCTGGCGTTTCATCCGGTTACGTTCTGGTTTGGGTGCGCGAAACATCAAACCCGGCCTACAAGGTTTATTCCCGCGGCAACCGCTGGATTGTTATGGACGCCGTGCGTGACAACACGCTGGGCCAGTTTGCTTCTTTTGCCGATGCCTTGAACATGATCCGCCCCGTTCTGCCGATCAAACAGGATATTGTTGCCGCCTAAACGCCCCCAAGCCATTTTCTGGTGCTTTTCCGCCGCCATTCCCTTACCGGGGTGGCGGTTTTTCTTTATCCTGTGCCTGATAAAATGCCCGATGGAAGCAGATATTTCCATTTGAGGGATTGCCACTGCACTTTGCCGTGCGGCAAGGACAGGGCAGACATCTTGCTGTCCCGACTGATCCAGAGGAACCCGAAATGACATCCCTGACACTCGCCTATCCTGAGTCCACCATTCATGAGGCGACGGCGGCCACTATCATTCGGGTTCTCGAGGCCAACGATATTGAGCCCGAAATTGTAACCGGCCCCAAGCAGGCTCTGGCCGATCTGCTGCACAAAGGGGAAATCGACATCTATGTTGCCGCATGGCTGCCGGATGAGGATTCCGACCTCCTTGGCGCTGGCACCACGCAACTGGGCCGGCTGTTCCAGCCCGAAGCCTGCTGCTGCATTTCGGACGAGAACAGCACCCTCACATCCCTGAGCGATCTGGCGCAGGCAGGGCAGGGCATTGCCCGCACGATTGTAACACCCCAGTCCCTTGCCAAACGCATGGAACAGGTTTTGCGCACCTACAATCTGGCAGAAGCAGGCTTTACCCTTGAAGTGCTCCCGGATGAAGAAGCTCTGGCAAAGCTGAATGCCGCCCTTGCCGCCGAGCAGCCCAGCCTTCTGCCCCTGTTCCAGCCCTGTTTTCTGTTCCATCAGGGGGGGCTGCGTATTCTGAATGACCCCCACAAAGCCATGGGCGGGGAGATGGAAGCAACCCTTCTGCTCCGCGATGGGCTGCGCGATGAGCTGGAAACAGATCTGGTGGACGAACTGGATGAACTGATGCTGAGCGCCAAAATCATCAGCGCCATGGACTACGCCATGCGGGTGGAAGGCATGAGCGCTGATGAAGCTGCCGAAGCATGGCAGCGCGGTAAGCTCCTACCACGCTAAAAAGGTGCCGGCCCATGACACACAACACAGCCGCAGATGATCGCGATGCCGGGCTAGCCGCCCAGTACGAGGCATACCCCTACCCGGAGCGCGACCCGCAGGACGAAAACCGCCGGCTGCTCATTGGCAGCCCCAGCCACCTGCGCGAAGTAGATTACTGGGTTTTTGGCGCACAACGCCCTCGCAGTCAGGCATTGCGGGTGCTGGTGGCCGGGTGCGGCACGGGCGATGGGGCAATTATGCTGGCAACGCAGCTGGCACGGGTTACCCGCCCGGCGGAAGTTGTTTGTCTGGACCGTTCAGAAAAAGCTCTTTCCATTGCGCAGGCCCGTGCCAAAGCCCGTTCACTGAACAATATCCGGTTTGTTCAGGGCTCCCTGACCGAGCTGGAATCGCTTGAACTGGGACTATTCGATTATATTGATTGCTGCGGCGTACTGCACCATCTGCCAGACCCGGTCGCGGCACTCCAGACTCTGGAGCACCACCTTGCCCCCCATGGTGGCATGGGACTGATGGTTTATGCGCCCTACGGCCGTACCGGCGTGTACATGCTGCAGGACGCACTGGAAAAACTGGCACCACTGGCACAGTCACCACAGGAGCGGCTGGACGTGGCCCGCCGCGTCATGCGCACCCTGCCAGCAACAGCATGGCTACACCAGAACGGTAATTTTGGGGATCATCTCTCTGGCGGGGATGCAGGGCTTTACGATCTGCTCCTCAACCCGAGAGACCGCTCCTACACCATTACCGATTTTTTGGCCCTGCTGGATCAGGCCGGGCTTGAACCCACGGCTCTTATGGAACCAGCACGGTACGACCCGGGCCTCTTTTTGCCAGACCCACGCCTGCGTGCACGCCTGTCCACCCTGCCTTGGCAGACACAGGCCGCCATTGCCGAGGACCTTGCTGGCAACATGGCAACGCATGTTGCCTATGTCGTGCGCAAACACGCAGCCCCCGAAAAACCTGATCCACTGAACCCAGAGGCAGTGCCGATCATGCGCGAAATTCCGGGCGCGGAGCTGGCCAAGCAGATGACACCCGATAACATGCTGCCCTTCCACTTTGGCACGCTTGTTGTGCCTATTCCGCTCCCGCCCCAGACCCGTGGTATTCTCCCCCTGATTGATGGAGAACGAACCGTAGGTGAACTGGCAGAGATTTTGGCCACACGCGGCGTGAGCGCAGAAAAGTTCAAGCATGTCTGGCAGGAAAGCTTTGGCATTCTGGAACGGCTGAATCGTGTTCTGCTCCGCTCTCCAGCCTGAGCGTATGTGAGCGCATAGCTTTACCCTTCACATACGCTCACACTCTTGCATTACCACTATCGCCAGCACTACCGGCCTGCGCGCGCCACACTATTTTACTCCAAGCTAGGCTGGTTTGCCTGAACCCTGCGCACAAAACCGTGCTGCAGCACGAGCAAAACCTTTGCAATTCCGTGGGTTGTGCCGCTCCTTCTGGTCTGGCGTATTGTGCCCAGTTAACGCAGGCCCTATTCTGCCCGCACTTTTGCCTGCCGGAAGGGCAGAACCACTGGGCAGCATGCGGCCACCACGGCACAGATGGCCCGCTTTTTGCCGCGTTCTTTCCTTCCATTCCTTGCAATCTGTCCGCCTTTGGGCGTCGTTTTTGAAACAGTGAGTATCATGGCCGTTTACGCATTTACTTTTCCCGGACAAGGCAGCCAGTCCGTTGGCATGGGGCAAGAGCTTGCTGAAGCTTTTCCCGCCGCACGTGCAGTTTTTCAGGAAGTTGACGATGCTCTGGGCGAACATCTGTCAAAAACGATTTTTGAAGGTCCGATAGAAACCCTGACCAGCACCGAAAATGCCCAGCCTGCACTCATGGCTGTTTCCATGGCAGTTCTGCGCGTGCTGGAACAGGATGGTGGGCTGGATCTGGCGGGCCGCGTAAGCCTGCTTGCCGGGCACTCACTGGGCGAATACGCAGCTCTGGCGGCTGGTCGGGCTTTTGATGTTGCACAGGCAGCCCGGCTGCTGCGCCTGCGCGGGCAGGCCATGCAGCGCGCAGTCCCCGCGGGGGAAGGCGGCATGGCCGCACTTATTGGTGTCACGCTGGCTCAGGCGGAAGAGGTCTGCACCCGCGCGAGTGAGAGCGGCAGCACGGAAATTGCCAACGACAATGGCGGCGGCCAGATTGTAATTTCGGGCAAAATGGCCGGGATTGATGCCGCCATTGCCATAGCAAAGGAAATGGGGATCAAGCGCGCGGTCAAACTCCCCGTTTCCGCTCCATTCCATTCCTCGCTCATGAAGCCTGCTGAAGACGCCATGGCCGAAGCACTGGCCAAGGCAGATATTGCAGCACCGGTTGTGCCCGTGATCGCCAATGTGACCGCAGAGCGTGAAACTGATGCAGACACGATTCGCAACAACCTGGTCCAGCAGGTAACCGGGCGCGTCCGCTGGCGTGAAAGCGTGGCCACAATGACCGGTCTGGGCGTTGATACGTTTGTGGAAATCGGGGCAGGCAAGGTTCTGTCCGGTCTGGTACGACGCATTGACCCCGAAGTTTCGACCCTTTCCATCGGCACCCCGGCGGATATCGAAACCTTTCTGAAATCCCTCTAAAGCAGGTTTACACAACATGTTCCGACTGGATGGAAAAACCGCACTTGTAACGGGTGCTTCCGGTGGCATTGGCAGCGCCATTGCCAAAACACTGCATGCTCAGGGCGCCAAAGTTGTTCTGTCTGGCACGCGTGAAGCCGTTATCCGCGAACTGGCGGAAGAACTGGGGGAAGGGGCATTTTATGCCGCTGCAAACCTGAGCGAGCCATCAGAAGCAGATGCCCTGATTGCAAAAGCAGAAGAAGTTGCCGGCGCACCGCTGGATATTCTGGTCAACAACGCAGGCCTTACGCGTGACACGCTTGCCCTGCGCATGAAGGACGAGGACTGGAATCAGGTTCTTAATGTTGACCTGGCAGCCCCATTCCGCCTTTGCCGGGCCACGCTCAAGGGTATGCTGCGCCGCCGGGCAGGCCGCATTGTCAATATTGCCTCTGTTATTGGCACAACCGGCAATGCCGGGCAGGCCAATTATGCCGCGGCCAAGGCTGGCATGGTGGGCATGAGCAAATCTCTGGCGCAGGAAGCAGGCTCGCGCGGGGTCACGGTCAACGTGGTGGCTCCGGGCTTTATTGTCACCCCCATGACGGACGTGCTGCCAGATGCACAGAAGGAAAAACTCCTGTCCTCCATTCCGCTTGCGCGCCTTGGTCAGCCGGAAGATGTTGCGTCCGCCGTGCTGTATCTGGCATCGGACGAAGCGCGGTGGGTAACCGGCGCTACGCTGCATGTTAACGGCGGCATGGTGATGGCCTGAGCACACGAAAAGCATATGCACCGCTAGAACAGGTGGTGCAAAATGCTTTAAGATGTGCCACACATGCAGCGCAACCACGCTGTTTTGGGCTTGTGACAGATGTATTTGTCCGGTTTGCCTTGGCGTGGAGAGATAAAACGTGCTAATCGCGCGCAACACCTTACTGCTGGACCGGAATGGGGCGGGCATCTACCCACCTAGTTCTCTACCAGCGACAAGGTCCATCGCGGATTAAACACCTGAACAACCTGCCATTTTCGGTAGGCAGGCATATGGGATAGAAAGACAGATGAGCGAAATCGCTGATAAGGTTAAGAAAATCGTGGTCGAGCATCTCGGCGTCGAGGAAAGCAAGGTCACTCCGGAAGCGTCTTTCATTGACGATCTGGGCGCTGACAGCCTTGACACCGTTGAGCTGGTGATGGCGTTTGAAGAAGCCTTCAATGTCGAAATCCCTGAAGATGCCGCTGAAAAAATCACCACGGTGAAAGACGCCATCGACTATATCGAAAAGCAGAAAGCCGCCTGATTTCAGGCCATCTGCCTTAAATTACAGGGTTATGGTCCCTCAGATGGCTGAGGGACCAGATATGTGTCGAATGGGGAGCGGGCTGGTTTGTTGCTTTCGGCCGGAATGAATTCTGGACGGAGACGCGTTGTCGTCACCGGCATGGGCATCGTCGGGCCTCTCGGCCTCGGTGTCGAAAACGTATGGTCACGTCTGATCGCAGGCGAGAGCGGGATTGGTAAAATCACGCAGTTCGATGCGAGTGATCTACCTGCACAGGTTGCAGGGGAGGTCCCGAACGGACCGCGGGAGGAAGGTAAACTCACGTTATCCGAGTGGGTGCCAACCAAAGACCAGCGCAAGATGGACCGCTTTATCCATATGGGCTTGGTTGCCGCAACGGAAGCGGTTGAGGATTCCGGCTGGAAACCTCAGACCGAAGAAGAAAAATGCCGCACCGGTGTTATGATCGGTTCTGGCATTGGCGGCCTGCAAACCATCTATGACGCCTCCATTACCGTGCATGAAGGGCGTGCAAAGCGGCTGTCGCCGTTTTTCATTCCTTCTGCCCTGATCAATCTTGTATCCGGGCACGTTTCCATCAAATACGGTTTTCAGGGGCCCAACCATTCGGTTGTAACCGCCTGCGCAACCGGCGTTCATGCCATTGGTGATGCAGCCCGCCTGATCATGTTTGGCGATGCTGACGTTATGGTTGCCGGTGGGGCTGAAGCCACGGTTTGCCCGCTGGGTATTGCCGGGTTCTGCTCTGCACGCGCCCTTTCCACCGGCTTTAACGCAACACCGCAGCAGGCTTCCCGCCCGTGGGACAAAGACCGTGATGGCTTTGTCATGGGCGAAGGCTCGGGCATTGTTGTGCTTGAAGAATATGAGCACGCCAAAGCCCGTGGTGCCAAAATCTATGGTGAAGTTATCGGTTACGGCATGTCCGGCGATGCGTACCATATTACGGCACCCTCGGAAGGGCATTACGGTGCTTACCGCGCCATGCGCTCTGCCCTGCAAAGTGCAGGCCTGACCACGGCCGACATCAACTACGTGAATGCTCATGGCACCTCGACCATGGCAGATGATCTTGAGCTGGAAGCTGTGGAACGTCTGTTTGGCGATGACGCCAAAAAGCTGGCCATGTCTTCCACCAAATCTGCTACGGGGCATCTGCTCGGGGCGGCTGGCGCTGTGGAGGCAATTTTCTCCATTCTTGCCATCCGGGATAACGTGGCACCGCCCACACTTAACCTGGACAGCCCCTCGCGCGAGAGCGTGATCGACCGTGTGGCGCATACAGCGCAACAGCGTCCGATCAACATTGCCCTGTCCAACAGCTTTGGGTTTGGCGGGACAAATGCCAGCCTGATCGTGCGTGGCGTCTAAGCGTAAAAAAACATCTTCCCCTCCTTCAGGCCGCAGTAAACTTTCCTGTTTTCTCAAGTGGTCTGGAGGAGGCGTTTTTGTTCTTGCAGCAGGCTTGGGGCTTACCACCTTTTTAGGCTGGCAGAGCTATACCTGCCCCGGACCGTTATCCACTGATCAGGATATTGTGGTCCCGCACGGCAACTATGCCACGACCTTATCTTCCCTACAAAATGCTGGCGTTGTTTCCACAAACTGGTGGAGCGGTCGCGTTTTTTTAAGTGCTGTTGCCCTGACCCGCCGGGATGGACAACTACATGCGGCGGAATTGCACTTCCCCGCCTATGCCTCCATTGCACAGACATTATGGATTTTGCGGCACGGGAAGCCTGTCCAGCATAAGCTGACCATCCCCGAAGGGCTGACAGCATGGCAGATTCAAGCTCTGGTCCAAGCCGCGCCGTTATTAACGGGAGATACTCCTCTACCTGAGGAAGGGAGCACTCTCCCGCAGACCTATACCTACCTGCGCAACAGTTCGCGCAAGGACCTGCTGGCCCATATGCAAACCAGCATGGCGCAGACATTAAAACAGGTCTGGGCAGAAAGAGAGAACGGTTTACCGCTTGGCAACCCGCAAGAGCTGGTTACGCTGGCATCTGTTATTGAAAAAGAAACAGCCCTGCCAGATGAACGGCCATCGGTCGCCCGTGTCTTTTACAACCGCCTGCAAAAGAACATGAAACTGCAGACGGACCCTACGGTAATCTACGCCATAACACAGGGGAAACCACCGCTGGATCGGTCCTTAACTCACACGGACCTCCAGACGGCCAGCCCTTACAACACCTATGTTTATACTGGCCTGCCACCGGGGCCGATCTGCTCCCCCGGCAAAGCTGCGCTGGAGGCTGCGGCTCACCCTGCAAAAGGCGATATGCTGTATTTTGTGGCAAATGGAGCGGGCGGGCATAACTTTGCAGCCACACTGGGTGACCACAACCATAATGTTTTGCTGTTACGCAAACAAAAAACCAGCCACTAATACCGCAAGGCGTAAAGTGGCTGGTGCAATCTGCGCAAGTATGTTGTTAGCGGGAGCCTGAACGGGCAGGGGAAAGATTTTCCTGCACAATCCCGCCACTTGGAGCGGTTACACCCGTGCTGTCACTATCAATGGCATCCGTTGTAGCGGCTGCACGAGGAGCTGTTGTGGTGGCAGTCTGCGCTCTGCGGGCATAACGCATCAGAATACTGCGCAGGGGGTCTGCATCCGGGTTGTTCACGCGCATGCTCACAACAATATCTTCCGGGCCAACGCTTTGTTTGTAATACGCCCGGTTTTCATCACTGTTAACAGTCAGTTTGCTCCCACCGAGTGATGCCCCGGCAAAAACGCCCTGAGACTTCTGTGCCACCAGAATATCCGTATTGCTGGCCCCAGCATTGGAACTGGCAACAGCAGAACTCATATTGGCAAAAGAGGCACCCGCATTGGTACCAAACTGGAACTGGCTGTCCAGCAGTGCCTGAAGGCCACGATCTGTCATGATGAAGAAAACGATCTGGGAACTCTGCACGCCAAACTGGATGCCAAAGGAAGCAGAACTCAGTTTGTAAAAGGCGGGGTCAGACCAGGAGCCACGCGCATCTTTTGCCAGCAGCACGCATTCCCCATGCGCACCGCCAAATGCGATGGACATCCGGAACATGGACGGGCAGACCATAACCGCACGCGCCTTGGCCAGATTGCTCACCAAGGCGCTCTGGCCGGTTGCGCCCAGAAAAATATCCTGCACAGTCAGGGCTGCTTTATCAACAGTAGCCTGCGCAGTATCCGCTGCCTGCGCACACGCCCCCACGCCGGGAGCCAGCATGGTTGCGGCCAGAACCAGAGAAACTGAAGACAGCCGTTTAAAGAAATGCATTCCGGGTTTCTCCACGATAAGTCCGGTAAATTAGCGTTTAAAAAAGCATGCTTTTGTGGCGCGAGAAAGGCCAGTTTTTGTTTTGTTTTTATTCCAGCGGAATGGACACAGCTTTGGCCAGTACAGGGCCAATATGCGGGTTGGCTGCCAGAATGGTCGCCCCACCTGTTAACCCGCCATTTTGCAGGAAGGGGGAAACAACTGCCCCGGCTTCGGCCAGCAGGGGCAGGGCGGCGGCCACGTCCCACAGGTTGATAACAATTTCAATGTATCCATCAAGCCGGCCGCTGGCCACATCGGCCAGTGCCAGCGCGCCACACCCGCCAGAACGGGGCATGGTGCCCAGCTCCATAATGGCATCCATCTTGTCCATGAACACGGGTTTGGGCACGCGGCCACTCCACCCCATTTCGATCATGGAGCGGGCGGGGTCTTTTATGGGGGAAGCCTTAATGGGCTTCCCGTTCAAAAATGCTCCGTACCCACGTAATGCCGTATAAACCTCGCCCAATGCCGGGGCATCTATAACACCGGCCACGGGTTCGTCCCCGTCCATCAGGCCGAGGGAGACACACCACCGGCAACGGCCACGGGCGTAATTGGACGTACCATCAATCGGGTCCACAACCCAGCGCAGGCTCCCTGTGCGGCTTACGCCACCTTCCTCCCCCTGAAAGCCATCTTCGGGAAAAAGAGCCTGCATGCGCTGTGCAATAAAGGCCTCGACTGCACCATCTGTTTCCGTCAGCCAGTCCTGTGCGGACTTCAGCTCCCCCTGCGGTCCGCCCGGCGGTGGCCGCATGGACATGGCCAGGCGAGCGGCATCATGCACAACAGCCCGGGCGGCTTCCAGTCGGTAGGCTAGGGCGGGGCTGGGGAGGGCTGGCATGGAAATGGCTACTCCAACAAAAATTCACATGCGGCCACCATACCGCCAAGCCCGTGGCAGGGCGACCCGCTTTATGCGTCACCCGTTTGCATGTCAGATATTTTTATAAACAGCTTTTGTGGCGCCCCATCTATGGCAGCAATCACCCGAACTGCACGACCTTGCGGCAATGTCTCTTAACGGTACAGCTCTTTAGCCCAGCGCCTGTGCAACCAGAGCCAACTTGATGGATTTTTACGGATCCATTCTTCTAAGCGGTTATTCACCATCTGCACCAGTATCTGCAAATCCTGCCGTTTATCCCCTGTATCGGGGAGTTCCAGCGGCGCTTCCACAACAATACGCAAGCGGGCAGGTCCCAGACGTTCCACATAACCGGGAATAACCGGGCAGCGGTAACGTAACGCCATGGCGGCAAGGGCCGGGGCAGTCATGCTCGGGCGATTGAAAAATGTGGCTTCAATCCCGTCGTTCATTTTCTGGTCCACCAGCATGCCCACGCGCCCTCCGCCAGACACATAAGCCAAGGCTCCCCGAGCGCCCTTTGCCCCTTTGGCAAAAAGGGGAACAGGCGTATCGCCCATGGCTTTGTTCCGCAGCGAACGGAGCAGGGCATCAACCAGCGGGTTAGCCGCAGCACGGTAAAACGATGCAAAAGGCGTGCCATGCCGCGCCACAGCAGGGGGCAGCATTTCCCAGTTACCAATATGGCCTGATACAAACAGAACGGGCCCACCCCGCAACGCCTGCTGCGCCAGATGTTCCGCCCCCTGCACCTCAAATCCCGGCCCTGCGGGAGTGTTCTCCTGCAAGGCAGAAAGATGCGGCAGTTCGCCTATGGTTCGGCCCAGATTTTCCCACACACCGCGCACAATGCGCTTGTGGTCCTGATGATCCAGTTCCGGCATGGCCAGTTCCAGATTACGTCTGATAATCCGCGATGTAGGAAGCCACGGGCCAAGAGCACGGCAAAACAGGCCAAGCAGACTGGAAGAATGGTCAGGGCGCAAACGCTCCAGCAGCCACAGCAGCGCAAATGCTACCCAGGCTTCCAGCCGGTACCGTACGGCCACGCTCCGGGCCTTCATGCCGGGGCGGCCAGAAACATATCCAGCAGGCGTTCAGGCACCGTTGGGTCCTGCCAGACAAGCCGCACACCGACCTCAGCCACATTTTTACGAAAATCGGGAGGCAGGCGCATGGCATCCTTGGGGGTTGTAACAAGTTGTGCGTCCAGCCCGTTGGCCAATGCCAGAAGCCGCTCTATATCACGCCGTTTATACGCGTAATGGTCGGGGTAAGGAAGGGCGCGGGCAAGGCTTAAACCAGCCCCTTGCAAACCCTTAAAAAACTTCTCCGGTCGGCCAATGCCCGCAAACGCCACACATGGGCGGTTCACAACGCTTGGTGGAATAGCACACTGTTCCAGATCAGCCCATAAAACGGGCAGGGCAGCCGTATGCTCAACGGCTCCGGTCTGGTCCGCCCCGATCACCAGCAGCGCATCGGCTCGGGCCAGAGCATCCCCAACCCTCTCACGCAGTGGGCCTGCGGGGAGGACGCGCCCATTCCCAAACCCCACGGCCCCATCGATGACCAGAAGCGAGAAGGTTTTCTGCAATGACGGGTTTTGAAACCCATCATCCATAATCAGGCAATCTGCCCCGGCCTGCACGGCATGGCGTGCGGTAACACTACGGTCCCCACCAACCCAGACAGGGCAATACTCCGCCAGCAATAACGGCTCATCCCCCACCTGCAGCGCAGTATGCCGGGCAGGGTTAACCCGGATGCCATTGGCCTCACGCCCGCCGTAACCGCGCGTCAACACATGCGGGCTACGCCCCCGCGCGCTCAGGCGCTGTACCAGATCAATAACCACCGTGGTTTTGCCCACCCCCCCCACACTCACATTGCCGCAGCACAAGACCGGCACGGGAGCCTGCCAGCCCGGCCTGCGCATTCTGCGGCGCGCAATACCCGCAACACCCCATGCCAGGGGCGCGAGCAGCGTGGGCCAGAAGCGGGCCTGAGGATTGCCCCAGAATGCAGGAGGGGTCAGCCTTACCATATGAGTTCCAGAATCTGGTGGGCCAGATCATCGGGCAGGGTTGCGTTAACCGTTGCCACAGCCTGTGCCTGCTGTGCCAGCACAGCCCGCGCATCAGGGCAGGAGAGCATCCTTACAACCCATGCGGCGAGAGACTGCTCATCCTGCACAACCTGCACGCACTCATGCAGTGCCTGATAGGCCTCCTCAAAATTATGGACCCTCGGGCCTGTTGCCACAGCACAGCCAAGGCGTGCGGGCTCAAACGGGTTATGGCCTCCACCGGGGCAAACCGGCAGGCTGTTGCCAATAAAGGAGCAATCCCCCAGCCTGAAGAATAGCCCCAGTTCGCCCAGCGTATCACACACCCAAAAAGCATCTCGCTCTGTAGGCAGGGCATTCTGCGCCCGCCTTGGCGCTGAGTTTAAACGGGATGCGATGTCTGCCCCGCGCTCGGGGTGACGCGGCACAATAATGCTCAGCAGGTTGGGGTATGTCTGGCGAATAATGTATGCTGCGCGCGCTATGACCTCTTCCTCCCCCGCATGGGTGGAGGCGGCTACAAATACGGGACGTTCCCCTATAACTGCCCGCAAATCGGCCAGAACCTGAGCATCCACGGGCAAAGGAGGGGCTGCGGTTTTCAGGTCTCCCGGAGAGAGTTGTGAGTTCGCTCCCAAAGACCGCAGGCGCTGTGCATCCTCCTCCGTCCGGGCAGAAACCCATGCAAATGGGGCCAGCATGCGCTGCGCAACACCGGGCACACGCTGCCAGAACCGGAAGGACGATGCAGACATCCGCCCGTTGACCAGCACTACAGGCAGGTTACGGGCGTGGCATGCCCCCAGTACCGTGGGCCACAACTCACTCTCGGTAAAAACAGCGGCCTGTGGTGCCCAATGGTTTAAAAACCGCTGGCACCACCTTGGCACATCCAAGGGCATGAACTGATGTACAACCCGGTCGTGCGCAAAGCGCTGCGCCACAATGGTGCTGGCTGTAACCGTGCCCGTTGTCACCAGTACAGTAATATGTGCGTTCTGCCGCAAACAAGCCTGCACCAGCGGCAGAATAGACAAAGCCTCTCCCACACTGGCGGCATGAAACCACAAGAGTTTGCCAGACGGGCGAGGGCAGGTGGCAAAACCCATTTTTTCGCGCACCCGGCCGGCGACTTCCTTCCCCTTGCTCTGCCGCCAGCGCAGATAAAGCGGAAGGGCTGGTGCCAGCAACGCCCCCACACCTTTCCATATATGCGAAGGGCATGTGACCTGCGGCCTGAGAGCAATATGCCCGGCGGCTGCGTGCTGCTGCTCCACCCGAGCCTGCTCCATAAGGTTGTTCATGTGGGTTTGCAGGTTAAAGGCCGGATCCTGCATCTGGCAATCCGGGGTAGGCCACAAAGGTGCACCACTCACAAACACACCGCGCCCAAAAGGAAGGGGAAAAAACATTTTATCCCATGATTTAAGCCGTATGGCCCGGCAGGATGCCCCCATGGGAATGACAGGTTTGCCCACCAGCCGCGCCAGCGCTTCGGCCCCCTGCTGCGTCTGCCTGCGTGGTCCACATGGCCCATCGGGGGTAATGGCAACCAGGCAGCCATGCAGCAGGCTGGCGCGCATACGCAGCATGGCCGCAGCGCCCCCCTTACTTTTGCCTCTTGTATTTGATGAACCGGCTATGGACCAGATCCGCCACGGCGCAACCACATCGGCTATCACCCGGCCATCGCTATTGCGGCTCACCAGAACCCGCAGATGCACTGCAGGATTCTGGCGCTCAGCCCACCACCACAGGGCGGGAGTTAGGGGCAGCACCTCATGCCAGAAAGCCACAACGGCTGTCCGCCCCTCCTGACTGGTCAGGTAAAGGTAGGATTGCGGGTCAATTTTAAAGGTCCATCGCGTGGTCCGCAATGCGAACCCGAGGTAGGCCCGGATGGCCCCCACAACAATGGATCGAAAAAGCCCGCTTGCACTCTTCCACACCCGTGGCACAGCCATACTCTCAGGGAGTCAGGAACCGCCTGAATGCAAATCCTTCCGGGCGTTCGTTCAGAACGGACGGCTGGTAAGCAACCGTTATCCGCTCATGCGCCTGCTGCCACACCGCCAGATCGCTCTGCTCGGGAATAACAAGCTGGCTAACACCACAGCGGAGCAGGAACTCATACTGATCCGGCAGAAAATGCCCCGTTACACGCACGGCACCCGCAAAATGCAGATGCTCGCGCAAGGAGCGGGCCTGTGTAAATGCCCGCCCATCCCGGAAAATAGGAAAATTCAGGCTGACAAGGTCAAGGCGGGGCAGAGCTTCCTTTAGGTCGCTCACCCGCTCGTCAGGCTTGAGCACAATGCCCAGACGCCCTTTGCCATTCCGCCCAAGCCCTTCGGACAACCGGGAAAGAGGCAGCAGAATGTCGCCATCAGGTAGGGGCTGGCCATCCTCAACCAGCGTCCATCCATCCTGTACAATCTGACCGTTCTCAAGCAGTGGCATAAGCTGCGTCCTTGAATGGCGCGGCGCCTAGGCGGCGGCAGGTTTCAATAAAACGTTCGCCCGGCTTGCGCTGGACCAGATAGGTATCAACAATTCTGGCAATTGCATCAACCGTTTCATCCTCAGACATGGCCGAGCCAATAATCTGGCCGATGGAAGCATCTTCCCCGCTATTACCGCCCAGAGTGATCTGGAACGCTTCTTCCCCACGTTTATCAACACCCAGAATACCAATATGCCCGGCGTGGTGATGACCGCAGGCATTGATGCAGCCTGAAATATTCAGCCGGAGCGCGCCAATTTCCTGCTGCAGGGCTGCGTTGGAGAAGCGCTGGCTCAGCTTCTGGGCAATGGGGATGGAACGGGCATTGGCCAGTGCGCAGTAATCCAGCCCCGGGCAGGCAATAATATCGGTTATCATGCCGATATTGGCCGTGCCCAGACCATTGGCGCTTAGCACCTGCCACAGCGCGAACAGGCTATCCTTGCGCACATGCCCCAGCACCACGTTCTGCAGGTGTGTGATCCGCAGCTCGCCAAAGCTGTACTGGTCCGCCAGATCTGCCAGCAGGTCCATCTGGGCAGATGTAACATCCCCCGGAATACCGCCGGCAGGCTTGCACGAAATGGTTACACTGCAATACCCGTCTTGCTGGTGCGGGTGGGTATTGGTGCCTACCCATGCGGCAAAGGCTGGGTCCACCTTGGTCTGGGCTACCAGCTGGGCAGTACCGGCAGAGGCATCCTCAAACACAGGGGTGGCAAAGCGGGCGCGAATAGCAGCCACGACTTCGGGCTGCAAACGGTACCGACTGCGATCCATGGCCATGAACTCGGCATTGACCTCATCACGGAACGCGCCAAGGCCCAGAGCCTGCACAAGGATTTTAATCCGGGCCTTGTAAATGTTATCGCGCCGCCCGTACGCATTATAGACGCGCAGAACAGCTTCCAGGTACGCGATCAGGTCTTCTTCTGGCAGGTCATCGCGCAGTTTTACGCCAATAACCGGGGTACGCCCCAGACCGCCGCCAACATAGACCTCGAATACCGCGCGCCCATTTTCCCCCTTACGTGCGAGCAGCCCGATGTCATGAAAACGGGCGGCAACACGGTCCTGCGCACTGCCCGAAATGGCAATTTTGAATTTACGCGGCAAAAACGTAAATTCGGGGTGCAGGGTGGACCACTGGCGCAGAATTTCCGCATGTACGCGCGGGTCCAGAACTTCATCACGGGCAGCACCGGCAAACTGGTCGGATGTGACGTTGCGGATGCAGTTCCCGCTGGTCTGGATGGCGTGCATTTCCGCGTCAGCCAGAATATTCAGAATATCAGGCGTATCTTCCAGCCGGATCCAGTTGAACTGGATATTCTGGCGCGTGGTAAAGTGCCCGTAATCCCGGTCATACCGCCGGGCAATATGAGCCAGCGTGCGCATCTGGTTGGCACTGACAATACCGTAGGGAATAGCCACCCGCAGCATGTAGGCATGCAGTTGCAGGTAAAGGCCGTTCATCAGGCGCAGGGGTTTGAACTCATCTTCGCTCAGGGCGCCAGAAATCCGGCGTTGCACCTGATCACGGAACTGTTCGACCCGCTGTTTGAGGAATGTACGGTCAACCGCGTCATACGCATACCGGCCGACGTCTGCTGGGGGCTGGGGAGAGTGGGGCATGGTTTTGGTCCGTCGGGTTTTATTCAGGAGCCACTTGCAGCAGCGGGGGCGGGCTGCCAGAGGGGCGTAAATTCAGCATGAACACTCGGGCCCGCGGCACGGATACGCTCGCGCGTAGTGCGGGGGCGCGGCCCGTGCGCGGTCTCTTCCACCTGCACACCGTAAACCCCCACCACATTATCCGCCCCTGCACGGGCATTTTGGGAACGTAGCAGGTCTTCCATTCCATCATTGGGGAACAGGCATGCCTGACCAATGGTCAACTGCCATTTTCCCTGCGCATCCAGCCAGACAATCCGGCCATCAAGCAGACGGTTGGCTGTAACAACACTACAGCCTTCAGTATCACGACGATTATTCCTGCGATCCACGCTCATACCTTTCCGCGTATTCCACGACAGAAAATTACATAAATTTTCGTCTTTATCAACATATCACGCATCAGACGCGTATCATGCACACAAAAGTCCCTGACGGAACAGGCGGGAACGGCTGATGTCCAGCGCGACACCCTGCACCTGCACATCGGCCTCATCCACCGGGCGGTAAAACGGCACAACCCGCTCCCCAAGCTGGAGCGTATAATGCCTGTAGCCATTCCGCGTGCCCCGGGGGGCTGCGTAAATGCTCAGTACATCCTGTTCGGAGGCCGGCTTTTGTATGTTCATTTCATACGGGCGGATCATGGCAACGGCAGGGCCGTCTGTCACACCCTCGGGAACGGCAAAAGGCAGGACCAGCGCGTCATCCGGGATCATGCGGCCATGCCGGACTTCCCCAGGGAAAGACACGGCTTCCCCCAAAAACTCCATCACAAATTCAGTCGCGGGCTGCTCATCCAGATCCATGGGAGAGGCATCCTGCACAATTCTACCGGATTGCATGACCACAATACGGTCCGCCACCTCAAGGGCTTCTTCCTGATCATGCGTGACCAGAATGGTGGTCAGGCCCAGCGTATCGTGCAGTTCGCGCAGCCATGTCCGGATAGAACGGCGCACGATGGGGTCCAGCGCCCCAAAAGGTTCGTCCAGCAGCAGAACACGCGGTCCTGTTGCCAGCGCGCGCGCGAGTGCCACACGCTGCCGCTGGCCACCCGACAGCTTGGCAGGGTGCTTGCCCCCCATGCCCTGCAATTGCATCAGTTCAAGCAGTTCTTCCACCCGCCGGGCAATCTGGGCGCGGGCAGGGCGCTCCGCACGGGGTTGCACATCCAGCCCAAAGGCAATGTTGCGCGCGACCGTCATATGCGGGAACAGGGCATAGTTCTGGAACACAAACCCCATGCGGCCCGCACGGTCCTTTACGCTGGTCATGGGGTTATCATCCAGCAGGATGGACCCGCTGCTGCAGTTGTCCAGCCCGGCTATGGCGCGCAGCAAGGTTGTTTTGCCAGCCCCCGAAGGCCCGACCAGAGCAACAAACGCGCCATCGGGCACTTTGAGGGACACGTTATCCAGCAATGGCTGCCGCGCGCCCGGAACCAGACGAACCAGATTGCAGACCTCAATACTCACGCCTTTTTCTCCTGCAATCTTGCAAGCCATTCCGGTGCGGACCTGAGCAGAACCGCACTCATGGCCATAAGCGCCAGCAGAGCAGCCATGGTAAAGGCCGCGACTGACTGGTAGCCGTTATAAAGATTTTCAATATGCAACGGCATGGTTTCCGTCTCACCCGGTATATGGCCGGACACGACCGATACCGCCCCGAACTCCCCCAGAGCACGGGCAGTTGTCAGCAACACGCCGGAAAGCAGAGCCCCGCGTACACCCGGCAGGGTGACATGCCACAGAACCTGCCAGAACCCGGCTCCCGCCAGAACGGCAGCTTCCTCCGCATCTCGCCCCTGCACCTCCATAACCGGCATGACCGTGCGCACGACATAAGGCAGCGTTACAAACAATGTGGCCAGAATAATACCCGGCACGGCAAAAGCGATATGGATATTCCACCGCTCCAGCAGCGGTCCAAACCACCCTTGGGCACCAAACAGCAGCAACCAGACAAGCCCCGAAACAACGGGCGAAATGCTCAGCGGCAGTTCCACCAGAATTTGCAGGAACTGCCGCCCCGGAAAGCGGAACTTGACCAGCACCCACGCTGCCAGAATACCAAAGAGGGTATTGAGTACAACAGCCACAACACTCACGCGCAGTGTCAGCCAGATAGCAGCCTGTGCATCGGGGTCCGACAACGTGGCCAGAGATGCCCCAACGCCATCCTTGAGCGCTTCGGTCAGCACCAGTGCCGGGGGGGTCACAAGCACGACAAGAATAAAAAGCCAGCTTGCAGCCCATACCACATAGCGGGTCATGCTGGTTCACTCCACACGGCAAAGCGACGGCGCACACCACCGATCAGTGCGAGCGAAAGAAGTGAGACGCACAACAGCACAAGGGCAATGGCGGTAGCACCCGGATAATCAAACTCCTGCAACCTGACCACGATCAGCAGAGGTGCGATTTCGCTTTTAAACGGCTGGTTACCCGCAATAAAAATAACGGACCCATATTCCCCAATGCCACGGGCAAAAGCCAGACCAAACCCGGTTATGAGCGCAGGCAGAACGGGGGCAGCAATAATGCGTACAAAAATCTGCCATGGCCTTGCCCCCAGCAGATGTGCAGCTTCCTCCAGTTCCTGCGGCAGGTTGCGCAGGACCGGTTCCACTGCACGCACCACAAAGGGCAGCCCCACGAACATAAGCGCCAGCACAATGCCAGCCTTGTTATAGGAAACACTGACCCCGAAAACTGCCAGCAGGGACCCCAGCCACCCGTGCGGCCCATAGAGCGTTGCAAGCGTAATGCCTGAAACGGCCGTAGGCAGGGCCAGCGGCAGGTCGATCAGCGCATCTGCCAGACGGTGCCCCGGCAGGTTACCCCGCGCCAGAGCCCAGGCCAGTAGCAGCCCGCATGGTATGTTGCATGCCGCAGCAATAGCTGCGCACGAAAAACTCGTCCACAATGCCGCCAGCATGCGGCTGTCATGCAAGGCAGACAGCATGGAGCCAGTACCGCCCTGCCACGGATAAACCAGCAGGGTAGAAAGGGGCAGGATGATAAAAAAGCCTGTCCACGCCAATGTTAGCGTGAGCGACAGCCTGTAGCCGGGCAGGGCAGAGCCGCCAGCCCTAAAAAAAGCAAGACGCGACAGAGTCATGACATGGCACTCATATATCTGCCTGCCCACCTTTTAAAAATCGTACCTTACAGGCGAACAAGAGCGCCTGAAAAGTGGCCGCCACAACCTTTATGCCGCAGCGGCCATTCTTGCTATAATATCAGGACCGTGCGCGGGCGCTGCCACCGGAACGCACACTGCCTTCCACGAAGGAAACAAGCTGGGAGACCGCTTTTTCCACGCTCCCATTGCCGGTTGCCACACGCAGGGCAGGGGCCTGTGGGGCTTCATACGGAGCATCAATGCCGGTAAAGCCGCTAATTTTCCCTGCACGGGCCGCAGCATACAGGCCTTTGGGGTCACGCTGTTCGCAGGTGCCCAGATCGGCATCCACAAACACTTCCTCAAACCCTTCACCAATAATCTGGCGAGCCAGTTCGCGGTCCGAGCGCAGGGGGGAAATCAGGGCAACCAGCACCACCTGCCCGGCATCGCGCAGAATACGCGCGACCTCTGCCGCACGGCGCACGTTTTCGGTCCGGTCGGCTTCGGTAAAGCCAAGGTCCTTGCACAGCCCTGCACGCAGCGTGTCCCCGTCCAGCACGCTTACGTCCACACCTGCGGCAAACAGAGCATTTTCTGCAGCCCGTGCCAGCGTGCTTTTACCCGCACCCGACAGCCCGGTAAGCCAGAACACACTGCCTTTATGGCCCTTAACGCGCTGGCGGTCCTGCGTGGTCACAGCACTGGCACTTGGGTGAATGGCTTTATCGCCCACGGCAATTTCTGCCGGGCCAATAAGGGGAGCCCCCCCCACAATACGCTGCTGCAGGTCCACCAGAACACCACGCCCGTCCGGCGTGCCCGGTGCAAAGGCATCGAACTGGATGTTCTCTGCTGCGGCAAGCGTGATTTCAGCAAAGCCTTCGGGCGGCACTTCCGTGCCGGGGTGCATGGTCAGATCGTCCAGATTAACAACGGACTCAATGCTGGTCACGGTCACCGCATGTTCGGCCGTGGCCAGCCGCAGGCGGAAGCTCTCGCCCACACGCAAAGGCTCCTGCCGCAGCCAGAACAGGCGGGTCCGCACGCGTGATGCCTGAGTGGGCGGGGTGTCCACATGGTGCAGCAGATCGCCCCGATCGGGAATAACGTCCGGCTCCAGCGTAACCGCAATGGACTGGCCTGCCGAAGCACTCACATGCGGGGCAGTGTGCCAGCCTTCAATCGAGGCAATGCGGGCAGGGGTTTTCTGGGTGCCAATAACAACCGTATCACCCACACGCACCCGACCGCGCTCAATACGACCAGCCACGTAACGCTTGTCCCCAAAGCGATAAACATCCTGCACGGGCAGGCGCAGCGCCAGTTCCGAGCGGGAAGCGGGCGTGGGCACACGTGCCAGTGCTTCGGTCAGGGTTGGGCCGTTGTACCAGGGCATGCGGTCGGAGCGGCTGGCAATGTTGTCCCCATCCCGGGCGGAGGCGGGAACAAAATAGGCAGCTTCCAGCCCCAGCTTGCCCAGAAGTTCGTTAACCGAAACCTCAACAGCTTCAACCTTGGCCTGATCAAACTCAAGCAGGTCCACCTTGTTGAGCAGAACAATAACATGCCTGATCCCGATCAGGTGCAGCAGCATGGCGTGGCGGCGGGTCTGCTCACGCGCGCCTTCCACGGCATCCACCACCAGCACGGCGGCCTCTGCATCGGCCGCACCGGTAATCATGTTCCGCAGGAACTGGCGGTGGCCGGGAGCATCCACAATAACGTATTCGCGCGAACCCAGCCGGAAGGGAATGCGCGTGGAATCAACCGTAACGCCCTGATCACGCTCGATCTGCAAGGAATCGAGCAGGAAGCTCCATTCAATCTTCAGGCCGCGCTTTTTGGAGGATTCAATGATCTGGGCAACCTTGCCGTCCTGCAGGTTATCCGTGTCATGCAAAAGACGCCCGATAAGCGTGGATTTGCCGTGGTCAACATGCCCCACGATAACGATAGGGGTTGCGGCATCCTGAGAGGAAGAAATCGTATCACTCATTTTCGTTTTTTCCGATCCACACTCTATCAGAGATAACCAGCTACGCGCAGGCGTTCAAAGGCATCTTCGGATTCATGATCCATGGCCCGGCCCGAACGCTCAGACGTTTTGGTTGTTTCCAGCTCTGCAATAACTTCTGCCAGAGTTGCGGCATTGCTTTCCACGGGGGAGGTAATGTCCGCATCGCCCAGAGAGCGGTAACGCTTGCCGTTTTTAGCAAAATACAGGTCAACCAGCGGAATACCTTCGCGCTCGATGTAACGCCAGATGTCAATCTCGCGCCAGGACAGGAGCGGATGCACGCGGATATGCATGCCTTCCTCGTGCGGGGTGGCATACTGGTCCCAGAATTCGGGCGGCTGGTTGCGAATATCCCATTTATGGCTTGCACCACGCGGGCTGAACACGCGTTCCTTCGCACGGGTACCCTGCTCATCACGGCGGATACCGGCAATAACACCCTGCAATTTGTGCTTTTCGATCATGGCGGCAAGGCCTGCGGTCTTGCGGGCGGCAGAACGGGCAGCAGGCGGCAGGGAGGGGTCCATTTCCTCTACCGGCGGGCAGTCGCCCAGCAGCAGGTCCAGTTCCCATTTTTTGGTATATTCGTCCCGGAACTGGTACATTTCGGGGAATTTTTTACCCGTATCCACATGCATGACAGGGAAGGGGACGCGCCCGAGGAACGCCTTTTTGGCCAGCCAGACCATAACATTGGAGTCCTTCCCCAATGACCACAGCATGGCAAGCGGCTTTAGCTTACGATAAGCCTCCCGCAGAATAAAAACGCTCTGAGCTTCCAGTTGATCAAGATGATCCATGTTCCACGACCCTGTAGTTTTAACGGGTAAGGCTGATGTTTTAGAATGCGGTACGGCAGGTTATCCTGCGACGTGAATCCCACATTCGGTTTTGTTCAGGCCAGACCAACGGCCTGACCGGGCATCTTCATGCCCATCCACCGGACGCGTGCATGGCGCACACCCAATGGATAAATATCCCTCGGCCACCAGCGGGTGCGGTGGCAAGGCGCGGCGCTGCATTTCTGCAGCAATATCCTGCGCACTCCAAAAGGCCAGCGGATTGATGCGGATCTGGCCATCGCCACGTTCTTCCACAATCTCCATTGCCGCGCGTGTGGCGGCTTGCCCACGCTTGCGGCCGGTTACCAGCACGTCGTACGGCAAGGAGGCAACATTCAGCGGCTCTACCTTGCGCAGTTTGCAGCAGGCATCGGGGTCAAAAGCCCAGAGTTCTCCCGTTGGGTCACGATCGCTGACCTGTTCGGGGGACGGGCCAATATCCTCAACATTACTCAACCCCAACACATCGGCCAGTTCGCGCCGGTATGTGAGTGTCTGGGGGAAGTGCTTGCCCGTATTAAGGAACAGCACCTTCATGTCGCGTTCAGCCTCCGCCACAAAGGCGAGCAGCAGGGCAGATTCGGCGCCAAAGGACGACATAACCGCCAGCCGGTCACCCAGCAGAGCATGGGCCGTGCGCAGCAGACGAACGGGGTCATCCTGCACGGCACGCAACTGCTCGATAACACCTGTATTGTCAGAAGACAAAATATCCACAACCCATCACAGTGAATGACAGAACCTTATATAACTACTCCTTATAGATATATTTCCGCAAAAACAACATATAAAAATAGACAATCCTCCCCATCACGCACCACATTGCACTATTTTATTTTGTGCAATTAGCGCTCCAAGCCTGCTCCGGGACGCTAACCGGGCAACCCACCATCAACTTGCAACCACGGCTTATTCACCAGCAAGGGCGAGGGCATTGTCTGGGCGCTTGATATGGCCAAATCTCGACCAGAACACCGCCAACAACCACTGAAATGCCTCTCAATCCATCAGAACGATCACTTATCAGGGCAGAGTTAAGCTAAAAGACGGGATACTCGACGCCAAGTTCCGGGTTTTCAGGTCCATCTGATACACATACATGAACACCGCAACCGATCCGCAGTATCCCATTTGCGCACCCATTTTTGTTGGCATAATATATCTTATGCGATATTTAGCTGCGCGCACAAAATTGGACAATCCCATCTTGCAGGGCGGAAATATCCTTCCTGCCATAGCCTCACTCCGCATCATCCAGCACCGGAAAGCCATAACAAGCATAAGCTGCTGGAATTGTGAGGTCGCGATTGCCCAAAATGGAACAAAAAGACCAGATCCACAGCCCCCTCCCGCACTGATGCCCCTCCTCCCCTCATTAGGGCTGATTTTTTCGCCACAGTTTATCTTGAGAAGCAGATTCAAAATACGTGCAGGACTACCCATCCCATGGGATTGCTCCGCATCTTCCTGCCCTGAATTTCCAATGTGGTCAGACTTTTCAATATCCTTTGACCACATCAGCCTCAAACACCAGCAAAACAGGAAAATACCAGACTTAATAAAGCCTAAACGTGTGGATATAATAGACCAGTCCGTTCAATACTTCATTGACGATAACAATTTGTATGGATCGTGCGCGCCTGCGCTCCCGGTCTGTGGCACGGACAATAAACGCCCCTTCTTCCGAGACGCGCCCTTCGACCTCCAGCTTGGCTCCCTTTCTCGCGGTCTTGAGCCAATTATCAATCTTATGGCCGTTTTCGTAGAGCACCCGGCCAATCACATCCTCCGCGTCTTTTGCCGATGCGAAGCATGAGACAGCCGGCCGTTTTTCCACGGTAAAGCGATATGCAATGCGCTCATCCGTCAGAGCAACATGGTTGGACAGCACATAACCACCCGCCCCCAAGTGGTTGAGCGGTTCCAGATCAATTTCTTTTCCCGCTTCCACTTCAGGATCATTCTGGAAACTAAACAGGACCGCACACCAGAATGCCCACAGGTTGGGCAAATCACCCCAGTCAGGCGGGTCTGTAACCTTAGCTGTCGGGTCTATACCCAGCACAACCGAACTGACCCGCTGCAAGTCCTCTTTGCTGTATGCCAGCAATGTCTTTAATTCGTGAACTGTCTGAACTTTAAACGTCAGATCCCGCGTGTACGGTTCATCGTGAATAACATCGTACAGCGTTTCACCAAAAGTATCGGCATCTTCACCAAATGCGCTCGCACCAAGGTTTTTCAGGCGCGGGAACATATCAAGAATATCGTCATCGGTGTGATGCGATAAGACTATTGTGGTGCATGGCCTTAACCAAGGCTCAAGTTCTATATCCATGCCTCTTAACCTACAAGCTGGGCAAATCGGGTAATATCGATGTTCCCGCCCGACAAAAGTACACCCACACGTCGCCCCTGCCATTGCGGAGCTGCTGCAAGGGCCGCTGCCGGAGCAAGGCAGCCAGTGGGCTCCACTATAATTTTCATCCGCTCTGCCAGCAGGCGCATGGTGGTGGCCAAAGCGGCATCGTCCACCGTCACAATGTCGCGGACATAGCGCTGCATGAGTGCAAATGTTATGTCACCCACGCTTGTTGTCTGCGCGCCATCTGCAATTGTACGTGGTGCGGCAATTTTTACGATATGCCCCGCAGCCATGGATTGCCGGGCATCATCCCCCGCTGCAGGTTCCACCCCTATTACCGTACAATCGGGTGCCACTTCATGCGCGACAAGCGCGCAGCCCGAGGCCAGACCGCCGCCCCCAACAGGCACGAACAAGGCGTCCAGCGGTCCTGTTTCCTCCATAAGTTCCAGTGCTGCCGTGCCCTGCCCGGCAATAATGTCCGGGTGATTGAAAGATGGCAGCAGCGTTCCACCCCGTTCGGCCACAAGACGTGCCGCAATTTCTTCCCGGTCCTGGGAATAGCGGTCATAGGTCACAACCTCCGCACCGTAGCCCCGCGTTGCGGCCAGTTTTACGGCGGGGGCATCTTCGGGCATGACAATTACGGCAGGCACTCTGGCCTCACGCGCGGCGCAGGCTATGGCCTGAGCATGGTTGCCAGACGAAAACGCAATAATGCCTTTCTGCCGCACATCTTCGGGTAGAGCCAAAATCGCGTTTGTGGCACCCCGGAACTTGAAGGCCCCAACCCGCTGGAAATTCTCGGCTTTAAAGAACAGTTCAACACCGCTCAGCGCATTCAGGTAGCGTGACCTCAGAACAGGTGTGCGATGAGCCTGCCCTTTGATCCGGGCCGAAGCCGCAACCACGTCACTGAAAGTCGGCAGAGCTGTCATCTTCAATTTTCCGGTTTCATCCCCCGCAATGCGCATACGCAGGGTAGTTGGAGACGATGCTTACCTAGCACAGATATGTCCCCACCGTTATGCCCCAAAACAGGTTCTGGCGACAGATTTCGCCTAAAAACACCCCTGCCTACAGCAGTCATTCCATTGCGTGCTGCTGCTTGATAAGGTCCAGCAAAGCATCTGCGGCACGGCTCTGGTAACGCTCCTTATGCCGCAGACCGTAAAATGAGCGGGGTTTCGCGTCCTGCGGCACAGCATGGAGCGTGCCCGCCAGCAACGCGGGAGCGACAACCAGCGAGGACAACGCCCCTATCCCTGCCCCGGCTTCTATGGCTGTACGGACTGCTTCGTTCGAGGGAAGAACGAGGCTTATGGTCATATCCTGCGGCGCAACACCGAACTGTGCGAGGTAGTCCTCCAATGCCGCACGGGTGCCAGACCCCTCCTCCCGCATGACCCACTGCGCGGCGCAAAGCCAGTCCCGACTGATTTTGTGGGGAAGCTCCGCATCAGCCTGAATAATTGTCAGGTGGTCTTCCCCTATTGGCCATTGCGCCAGAGCGGGGTCGTCCACCAGACCTTCAACAACTCCAAGCTCCGCGTCTCCATCCCGCACACGGGCTGCGGCGTCCAGAGTGTTACTGATTGCCAGTTCCACCTCAATATCGGGGTAAAGCCGACGGAATGTGACCAGAATGGGCGGCAACCAGTAAGCAGCAATGGTCTGGCTGGCGACAAGGCGCAGTTTGCCCCGTTTAAGCCCGCCCACCTCCTCCAGCACGGTTTGCGCCATAGTAGCGCGGGCCAGAACCGCCCGGGCTTCGGGCAGAAACAGGCGCCCGACTTCTGTCAGCGCTATTCCACGCCCCACCCGGTGGAACAGCTTGACACCATGGCGCTCTTCCAATGCTGCAATGGCGGCGGATACGGCTGACTGCGTCACGTGCAAGGCACGGCTGGCAGCCGTAACGTGCTCCCGCTCGGCCACCGCCACAAAAATACGGAGTTGCTCCAGTGTCATGCCGTATTGCCTAACATAACCAATCATTATTTACGATCAGAATAACAAAAACTATGAGTTGGATTGATGGATTAGGTTTTTCCTAAAGTTCTGGTGGACTGAAGGAAAAACACCATGACAGCACACCCCGCCCCCACCTGTATGCGCCCCCTCAAACTTATCAGTTTCTTACGCGCGTCCGGGCCGGGTGTTCTGCTCTGCCTGCTGGCTTCGGGGCTGGCCATATGTCTTGAAGCAGCGGAAACATATCTGCTGGGCAAAGCTTGGCTGGAAAGCCTTAATCTGGCTCTTTTGCTCGGGGTATTGATCAGAGCAATCAAAACGCCCGGCCCCATATGGACCGGGGGGATCAGACTATGCGCCAGACCTCTACTAAACGTAGCTATTGTCTGTCTGGGTGCGTCCTTCAGCCTGCATGCCGTTTTTTGCGCCGGTCCCACGCTGCTTTTGGGGGTAATGGGGATTGTCTTGTTCAGCGTGGTTTTTACGCTGCTCATTGGCCGCGCAATGGGGTTGCCCACACATCAGCTCTTGCTGGTTGCCTGCGGTAACGCCATTTGTGGAAACTCCGCCATAATGGCCGCAGCCCCCGTTATTGGCGCAAAGGAGGAGGATATAGGCACCACCATTGCCTTTACCGCCGCAGGCGGGCTGGTGGTGGTATTGGGCCTGCCGTTGCTGGCACCAGCCTTGCTGGGCAGCCCCAATGCACAGGGCGTTCTGGCAGGGTTAACCGTTTACGCTGTGCCACAGGTTGTTGCCGCAGCAGCGCCTTTTGGCCAGACGGCACTCCATGTTGGCACACTGGTCAAGCTTATGCGTGTGCTCATGCTGGGGCCGGTCTGCCTTGCCCTCGCTGTGTTTTGTGCAAAATCCAGCCAGACCCGGCAGGCCACCACGCATGGCGCCTCCATTCCCCGGCTGGTGCCTTGGTATATTACCGGCTTTGCCGCCATGATGACCGCCCGCTCGTGCAATCTGGTGCCAGATGCAGTACTCGCGCCCCTGAGCACTACCGCCACCTGCCTGACCACCATGGCCATGGCAGCACTGGGCCTGAGCGTGGAGTTACGGTCTGTACTGCACGCGGGCAGGCCACTAGCCCTGAGCGTATTTTTTTCTCTGCTCGGGCTGGTCGGGGCCAGTCTGATTCTGGTCAGGCTTCTGTTTGGAGCATAAGCCTGACCGAAACATTTACACTGCCTTACGGCCTACAGCCCCAGTTCGCTCAGGCCGGGATGCCCGTCCGGCCTGCGCCCCTTGGGCCAGAGGAACAGACGGTCCGCACAGGCAATAGCCAGATCGTTAATGGAGGCATGCCGGTTCTGCATCAGCCCGGCGGCATCAAACTCCCAGTTCTCATTGCCATAAGACCGAAACCACTGCCCCGCCGCGTTATGCCATTCATAGGCAAAGCGCACGGCAATACGGTTATCCTTGAAGGCCCAGACCTCCTTGATCAGCCTGTAATCCAGTTCCTCCGTCCATTTACGGGCCAGAAAAGCAATAATTTCTGCCCGGCCATGCACAAAGTCGGTCCGGTTGCGCCATATGCTCTGCGGTGTGTAAGCCAGAGCCACTTTTTCCGGCTCCTGAGAGTTCCATGCATCTTCGGCCATGCGGGCCTTGGATGCAGCACTTATGGCATCAAACGGTGGGAACGGGGGACGGGACATCTGCTTTAAGCCTTAATCAGTTACCCTGACGCGGATTATCCTGCCGGAACAGAACCCATTCCTCAATCACGCGGCCATCTGGCAGGTGGCAGTAACCGACCTGCCCTTTGTCGGTCATTTCCATCTTCAGTTCACCGCCTTTTTTCACGCAGTAAACAGAGGCCGGGTTAGGCATGCGCAAAAGCCCGACCCCACGGCCCGAGCGCTCCTGCGGGTAGTGTTGTTCACACGCACCCAGCGTTCCCAGCGCACCCACGGCCAGCACCAGCCCTACAACCGAGTTCTTTTTTGTCATCTTGTTCACCCTTGGGTTTTGTCTTCAAACGAACTTGGTGCCACTATGGAAGCACTTTGCGCCTGTTGTGAAGTGTGAAGATGGGGCGCGCATACAAGCACCTTTTGCCCCTCTGCTAAAAACTGGCTTTGACGGTACAAACACGATATGCTGCATTGCACTTCCCTCTAGCATATCTGGTTCGGTTCACATTCCATGCCTGATGGTTCGCCCTCCTTTTCCCGCCCTGCCACTCCAGCAATGGACATCCGCCATGACTGGAGCGTTGCCGAAGTGCAGGCGCTGCTTGACCTCCCGTTCCCGGAACTGATGTTTCAGGCACAAGCCATACACCGCGCGACATTTGATCCGACTGAGATACAGATCTCCACCCTTCTGTCGATCAAGACAGGTGGCTGCCCGGAAGATTGCGCCTATTGCCCCCAGAGCGCCCTGCACGAAGATGGCGTAAAAGCTGAAAAGCTTATGGCCATTGAAAACGTGCTGGCCGAAGCAAAAAAAGCCAAGGCCGCAGGGGCCAGCCGCTTTTGCATGGGTGCGGCATGGCGGACCCCCAAAGAACGGGACATGGAAACAGTCTGCGCCATGATTGAAGGCGTTAAAGAACTGGGGATGGAAACCTGCGTAACGCTTGGAATGCTTGATGATTCTCAGGCTCAGCGGCTCAAGCAGGCAGGTCTGGATTTTTACAACCATAATATCGACACCTCGCCCGAATATTATGGCCAGATAATTACCACCCGCACTTATCAGGAACGGCTGGATACTCTCTCCAACGTGCGCGATGCAGGGATCAATGTCTGCTGTGGCGGCATTGTCGGCATGGGCGAGAACGAGACTGACCGCGCGGGCCTGATTGCCGCACTTGCCAACATGCCCGCCCACCCCGAGAGCGTACCCATCAACCTGCTGGTCCGCGTGGAAGGCACCCCGCTTGCCAAGGCAGATGAAGTCCGGCCTCTGGACTTTGTGCGCATGATCGCGGCAGCCCGCATTACCATGCCCAAAAGCCGCGTACGCCTTGCCGCGGGGCGTGAGAACATGAATGATGAAACACAGACCCTGTGTTTTCTGGCCGGCGCCAACTCCATTTTCTATGGCGAACGACTGCTGACCACCCCCAACCCGCAGGCACAACGTGACCGTGCCCTGCTGGACAGCCTGGGCATGCATACGATCGGGATTGGCCTGTAAGACTTTACAAATGGTTTACTCGGTCAAGGAAATTTTTCTTACCCTGCAAGGTGAAGGCGGGCAGGCAGGGCGCGTGGCCGTTTTCTGCCGCTTTACTGGTTGCAACCTGTGGTCCGGCCGGGAAGAAGACCGGGCTCAGGCCATTTGTCAGTTTTGCGATACGGACTTTATTGGCACCAATGGGACCGGGGGCGGCCGGTTCCACAATGCAGCAGAACTGGCCGCACGCATTGCCGGGTTCTGGCCTGCATCCGCCTCTCCCGGGCGCCCCCTTGTGGTATTTACCGGGGGAGAACCGCTGCTCCAGCTTGATGCCCCTCTTATTGCCGCCATGCACGACAAAGGCTTTGCAATTGCGGTAGAAAGTAACGGCACCGTACTGGCCCCTGAAGGGATCGACTGGCTGTGCATCAGCCCCAAGGCGGGCGCGCCACTTGCGCAAACCAGCGGGGCCGAACTCAAGCTGGTTTACCCCCAGCCCGGGCTTGACCCGGCGGATCTGGCGGGGTTGGATTTTGCCAATTTCTGGCTCCAGCCCATGGATGGCCCGGAGCAGGCAGCCAATACGCAGGCCGCTATTGCCTACTGCCTGCAAAACCCCAGATGGGCATTATCCCTGCAAACTCACAAGCTGACGGGAATACCCTGATCATGCCCCTGTCCTCCAAGGAACAGACCGAATCCGCCCTTGTGCTTTTTTCCGGCGGGCAGGATTCCGCAACCTGTCTGGCGTGGGCTCTGGCGCGCTTCCAACATGTGGAAACCGTGGGCTTTGATTACGGCCAGCGCCACGCCATTGAACTGGAATGCCGCCAGAGCATACGCGAAGGCCTTGCAGCCCTGAACCCGCAATGGAAGGAGCGCCTGGGGCCAGACCATACGCTCCCCCTGCATGCCCTGAATGATATTTCCGATACGGCACTCACACGGGATGCCGAAATTGCCATGACCCAGAACGGCCTGCCCAATACATTTGTGCCCGGCCGTAACCTGATCTTTTTAACGTTTTCTGCGGCTCTCGCAGCCCGCAGGAGCATGCGCCACATTGTAACCGGTGTGTGCGAAACCGATTATTCCGGCTACCCCGACTGCCGCGATGACACCATAAAGGCCCTGCAGGTTGCCCTTAATCTGGGTATGGACAGCCGCTACGTCCTGCACACACCCCTGATGTGGCTGGACAAGGCCGAAACCTGGACGTTAGCAGACGAACTGGGCGGGGAACCTCTGGTGACACTCATCAACCATGAGAGCCATACCTGCTACATGGGGGACCGTACCGTGCGCCACGCATGGGGGTATGGCTGTGGTACCTGCCCCGCCTGCCAGCTCCGCCGCGCAGGATGGGACGCTTACATAGCAGAAGACCAACATGCCTGACCTTGTTTTTACACGCCGCTTTTCCATGGGACACCGCCTTATTCACGGTGCCAGCGAAAGCTGCGCCCTGCCCCATGGGCACAACGAATTTGTCACCGTAAGGCTTGAACCCACCAGCCCCGCCCGGTTGGATGGGCGCGGGAACATGCCTGTCTCTTTTCAAAAAGCCAAGCAGACCTGGCACCGCTTTGTGGATGAACGGCTGGACCACGCGCTCCAGCTTGCCGGAGACGACCCGCTTCTGGCGTGGTTTAAAACACATGAGCCCGTCCGCGCCACACGTATTGTGGTGACCCCCGGAGACCCGACCACCGAGTTGATGGTTTGCCTGCTCATGGCCAAGATCAACGCCTTCCTGCTGGCCGAAGGGGGCGTTTTACGCTGCTCGGAACTCAGTATTGAGGAAACACCCACCAATACAGTCAGCTTTGCAGGCAACCCGGCTGACTTTATCCCCAACACCAGCTTACAGCAGAACTGGTGGAACCGGGCGGATATGAGCATAGCCGACTAACACCGCAGCTTTTAAGCTCGCCATCCCCCACATAAACAGCATGTGGGGGATGGGCGCAGTTTACTGGGTCAGGCCGAGCACCTGCGTTGTCTTATCAAAAATTTCCTCACACATGTCGGGATGCCGAGAGAGTTTCTGCCCGAATGAGGGGATGATCTCGCGCAGCTTATCCGTCCATTCCGGCATTTTGGTGGGGAAGCATTTTTGCAGAACATTCAGCATGATCGGGGCCGCAGTGGATGCGCCCGGAGATGCCCCCAGCAATGCGGCAACGGAGCCGTCCTCACTGGCAATGACTTCTGTACCAAATTGCAGAACACCACCTTTGGCAGCATCTTTTTTGATAATCTGCACCCGCTGGCCTGCAACAACCAGTTCCCAGTCCTTGGCCTGCGCGTTGGGAATAAAGTCCTGCAAGGCTTTAATCCGCGCACCCTGTGTCTGCATGACCTGCTCGATCAGGTATTTGGTCAGGGCCCAGTTATCCCGCGCAACGGCCAGCATGGGGCCAATATTATCCGCCCGCACCGAGAGCGGCAGATCCATAAGGGAGCCCTGCTTCAAAAAGCGTGTGGAAAAGCCAGCATACGGGCCAAATAGCAGCGCCGGATTGCCGTCAATCATGCGTGTATCAAGGTGCGGCACGGACATGGGTGGGGCGCCGACCGATGCCTTGCCATAAATCTTGGCATGGTGCTGGGCAATCAGGTCCGGGTTGGTGCAGCGCAGGAACTGCCCACTGACCGGAAAACCACCAATGCCACGCGCTTCGGGTATGCCTGTTTTTTGCAGCAGGGAAAGGGCTCCCCCGCCACTGCCGATAAAGACAAAGCGGGCATTGACCTCACGCTGGGTATTTTGTCGCAGGTCACGTATTTTCAGCCGCCAGCCATCACTGCCATTGCGGGTAATGTCGCTTACTTCGTGCTGCGTATGCAGCGTGCAGGCCGGGGTGCTGGCAAGGTAGGTAAACAGCAGGCGGGTCAGTGCACCAAAGTTGACATCCGTCCCCTTGAGGCTACGGGTCAGAGCCAGCTTCTGCCCGGCAGGGCGGTCCCGCATAATCAGCGGTGCCCACTGTGTGATCTGGGCCGTATCTTCCGTGTATTCCATACCGGAGAACAGCGGATGCTGGGAAAGTGCCTCGTAGCGTTTGCGCAGGAAGGCCACGTTGTCCTCACCCCACACAAAGCTCATATGCGGGACGGGCGTTAAAAAGTTTTTGGCGGAAACAATAATCTGACGCTCGACCAGATAGGACCAGAACTGGCGGGAAATCTGGAACTGTTCGTTTACCCCCACGGCCTTGGAAATATCCACCGTGCCGTCGGCGCCCTGCGGGGTGTAATTCAGTTCGCACAGAGCGGAATGGCCGGTCCCTGCATTATTCCACGCGTTGGAGCTTTCTTCCGCAACGCTGCCCAGACGCTCAAAAACGCTGATGCTCCATTCCGGCTGGAGCTGACGCAGCAATGTCCCAAGCGTAGCGCTCATGACGCCGCCGCCGATCAGGACAACATCAACAGAAGAAGCGGTATCGGTCGTGGTGGAACTCATTATGGTCTCCGCGTTATCAGCCTCGCCCGCCGCCGCGTCTGCGCATGGAAACGGGGCCAAAGATAATAAGCCGGAATGCCCCTACTCCTCCCTGCTTGCAAGGCTTTACAGAGCGTTCACAGCCATATTGTTAAATGCAGTATAGGCACATTCCGCCCAAAACGCCTTTTCATCTCTGCGAGAGCAGGCAGCCATGCATGAACTTTATCTACCGCCCCGGCGTTCGTGCAATACGATGCCTGCACCACCACTCAGGCGAACATAAAGACGGATACAGCGCATATGAGCAGCATTATCAAACATGGCAGCGCCCATTGGGAAGGTGCAATCAAAACCGGTAAGGGTACCGTTTCCACCCAGAGTGGTGCGCTAAACCAGCAGCCTTACGGTTTTAATACCCGCTTTGAAGGGCAACCCGGCACAAACCCCGAAGAGCTTCTGGGCGCTGCCCATGCGGCCTGTTTTTCCATGGCCCTGTCGCTCATTCTGGGGGATGCGGGGCTCACTGCCACCAGCATTGATACTCAGGCAGATGTCAGCCTGAGCAAAAAGGATGGAGGGTTTGAAATTACGTCCATCGCCCTGACCCTCAAGGCCAAAGTGCCCAACGCAACACAGCAGCAGTTTGCAGAACTGGCCAACAAAGCCAAGGAAGGCTGCCCTGTTTCCAAGCTCTTCAGGGCACCCATTACGCTGGATGCCACCCTGATCGGGTAGGAGGCGTTAGCCCCCTACCTGCCCACGGTGGCGGAGCAGATGGTCCGCAAGCACGCAGGCCATCATGGCTTCCCCCACGGGAACAGCCCGAATACCCACGCACGGATCATGCCGGCCTTTGGTAATAACCTGTGTTTCCACCCCATCTCTGGTAATGGAGGGCACGGGGGTTAGCATGGAACTGGTGGGTTTGACGGCAAAGCGGGCCACTACGGGCTGACCGCTGGAAATACCCCCCAGCACGCCCCCGGCATGGTTGGAGCCAAACTCCAGCGTGCCGTTGCGCATGAACAGGGCATCGGCATTTTCTGGCCCCGTTAGGGAGGCAGAGGCAAAACCATCGCCTATTTCCACCCCTTTAACGGCGTTAATGCTCATGAACGCTGCGGCAATATCCGCATCAAGCTTGCCGTAAATGGGGGCACCCAGTCCGGCAGGCACACCTTCGGCCACAATCTCGATCACGGCACCAATGGATGAGCCATCCTTGCGGATGGCTGCCAGATACGCCGCCCAGTCTTCCACCACTCCGGGGTCGGGAGCAAAGAAGGGGTTACGCTCCACCTCCGCCCAGTCCCAGCGGGTGCGGTCAATATCCTTGGGGCCAAGCTGGACCAAAGCCCCGCGTACACGCACGCCATCCCCCAGCACCTTGCGGGCAACAGCCCCCGCAGCAACGCGGCAAGCCGTCTCCCGCGCGGAAGAGCGGCCACCACCACGATAATCGCGGATACCGTATTTCAGGTCATAAACAAGGTCTGCGTGGCCGGGGCGATAGGTCTGGGCGATATCCCCATAATCGCGCGAACGCTGGTCCGTGTTTTCAATCATCAGGGAGATGGGTGTCCCCGTTGTCTGCCCTTCAAACACACCGGACAGAATACGAACCTGGTCAGGCTCCTGCCGCTGCGTGGTAAAAGCCGACTGCCCGGGCCGCCTGCGGTCGAGAAAAGGCTGAATATCAGCTTCGCTCAATGCAATGCGTGGTGGGCAACCATCAATAACACAGCCAATCGCGGGGCCATGGCTTTCGCCCCACGTTGTAACCCGGAACATATGCCCGAAAGTATTGTAGGACACGGCTGTGTTTAGTCTCCAGCAACAGAAATATCGGGAGCGGTCGGGTTTTTCATGCCTACAATATTGTAACCACAGTCCACATGGTGCACCTCACCCGTAACACCGCGGGACAGGTCGGAGAGCATATAAAGCCCTGCCCCGCCCACTTCTTCAAGCATCACATTACGCTCGAGCGGTGCGTTGTACTGGTTCCACTTCAGAATATACCGGAAGTCCCCAATACCGCTGGCGGCAAGCGTTTTAACCGGCCCGGCGGAAACAGCATTCACGCGGATACCATCCGACCCGAGATCCGCAGCCATGTAACGCACGGAAGCCTCAAGCGCTGCCTTGGCCACACCCATAACGTTGTAATGCGGCATAACACGCTCCGCACCCAGGTAGCTGAGCGTCAGCAGCGAGCCGCCGTTCTTCATCAGCCCTGCGGCGCGGCGTGCAACTGCCGTGAAGGAGTAGCACGAAATGTCCAGCGCGGTCAGGAATGCGGCACGGGGGGTGTCCACGTAGCGCCCGCGCAGGAACTGCTTGTCTGCCCAGCCAATGGCATGAACAACAAAGTCAAGCTCGCCCCATTCACGTTCGATCGTGGCGAATGTTTCGTCTATGGCGGCATCATCGGTCACGTCGCATGGCAGAACCAGCTTGGCACCAACACTTTCTGCCAAAGGCTGTACGCGCTTGCCCAACGCCTCGCCCTGATAGGTAAATGCCAGTTCGCCCCCCTGTGCGGCCACTGCGGATGCAATGCCCCATGCAAGAGAGCGGTCATTGGCAACACCCATCACCAGACCTTTTTTGCCCTTCATCAGCGTACCTTTTGCGGGCAGCTCGGCGTTGGGAGAAGACATGTGGGAACCTCAACCTACTTGTTTCGGAAAAAATTCTGGGTTTTCTGTAGGCGTGGTCGCATACACCGGCGCGTGAAACAAGCCCAAACACGCATGGACACGCTTTAAACTCGTATCCGGCAGGAGTATGGAATCACACAGGAAAGCGCGCGCAGCCCCTTTCCATGACATTTAGACAAGAGTCCGAACCATGCCGGAAACAGACCCAGCCGCCCCCACTGTCCCCTTTGTTGATCATCCCCTGATCGACCTGAGTGCAGACCCGTTCGCACTCTTTGACGCATGGATGCAAGACGCCGAAAAATCAGAACCCTGTGACCCCAATGCCATGGTGCTCGCCACGGCCACAGCCGATGGCCGCCCCTCCGCACGGATTGTTCTGCTTAAAGGGCATGACCACAGGGGCTTTGTCTTTTACACCAACATGTTCAGCCGCAAGGGGCGCGAGCTTGAGGCCAACCCCTGTGCGGCCCTGCTGTTCCATTGGAAGAGCCTGCGCCGCCAGATCCGAATCGAAGGGAACATAACACCGGTCTCCCCCGAAGAAGCTGACGCCTATTTTGCGAGTCGGAGCCGTATGTCCCAACTTGGGGCCATTGCCTCCGACCAGTCCCGCCCGCTGGCCGACCGTGACATTTTTGAACAGCGCCTGAAAAACGCAGAAAAGGAATTTGGCAACGGCCCCATTCCCCGCCCCACAAACTGGTCGGGCTACCGGGTCAGCCCGCAGCATTTTGAATTCTGGCAGGAACGCCCATACCGCCTGCATGATCGGGCCATATGGGAACACCACGGGAACGGATGGGACGTAACGCGGTTATATCCATAAGCGATCACGCCGAATCTTTGCCCCCTTCAGCGCGCCGCGCGCACAGATATTTAAAGGAGCGACACAATGAAAGACGTCCGCAAAATTCTGCTTCCACTCCCCAGCACGTCCAATGCCGAGGCTGCTCTGGTACGTGGCGGCAATTTTGCCCGCCGCTTTGGCGCGCACCTTGCCGTCCTGCACGTACGCCCCGATGGGCGTGACATTGCTCCACTGGCCGGTGAGGGCATGTCCGGCGCCATGGTGGAAGACCTGATGCGCTCGGCTGACCACGAAAGTGCCCGCCATGCCCATGACGTGCACACACTGTTCGAGCGCTACACCGCTGCCAACCCCGACATAAAGGTTGTGCCCCTGCACAGCGCCTACCCCGATGATGCGCCAAGCATCAGCTTTACCGTGGTCCGTGGTGCGGAAAGCGAGATCATTCCCGCGCAGGCTCGCCTGTCGGACTTTACTCTGGTGCCACACCCCGATTCCGGTGATGAGGTATCCTCTTCCGAAACACTACACGCCGTTCTGTTTGATAGCGGGCGCCCCGTGGTAATGGCCCCCCGTACCGCTCCGGTCGGGCTGATCAAGCGTGTCTGTATTGGCTGGAATGGTACGGCTGAGTCCTCCTCCGCCCTGCGTGGTGCCTTGGCCTGGGCACAAACGGCCGAAGCCGTGCGGGTGCTGCACTGCGGGGACTACCAGCGCCGTGGCCCCAGCGCAAAAGACGTGGTGGAGTATCTGGCAGCCCACGGCATCAAGGCCGATGCCGTTGAGTTTCAGCCTGTCGAGCGTGATGTCGGGAAAGGGCTGCTGGCAGCCTGCCGCGAGTTTGATGCCGATATGCTGGCTATGGGAGCTTATTCTCACTCCCGCCTGCGCCAGCTCATTCTGGGTGGTGTTACCCGCCACGTGCTGGAAAGCGCTGACATTACAGTGCTGATGAGCCGCTAGACCGCTCTTGTGTAAAACAGCCCCCCTCCTCACCCCGCGTGGGGAGGGTCAGGGAGTTCAAAGCTCATGCCGTCCCATGCAGCTTCAACCCCGGGGGGAAGGTGTTCACGCATCCAGCCCCAGTCCATTTCTGCTCCCATATGGGTCAGAATAACGCGCTCTGGCTGAATCAGGGCTTTCCATTCCAGCACCCGGTCGAGCCAGGCATGCGCGCCATGGGGCGTTTTTTGAAAACAGTCCACCATCCATGTACGGACGCCACGCAAACACGCGACAGACTGTTCGGGCAGTTCCACCACATCCGTACTATAGGCAAACGTCCCACACCGTAGTCCCGTAGACGTGACGTAACCGTGGTTCTGTTCGAACAGGGTAAAGGCGTATCCGCCAATATTGACCTGTTCTCCCCACAGAATGGGTTGGGCATCCAGCACCGCCCGAAAAAAATACGGCGTTGTGTGGGGTTTGAAAACGTAAGCAAACCGCTCCTGCAACTCCCCCAGCACTTCTGCGGTACCGTATGCGGTAATGGCCTTGTCAATCTGGCGGTTAATGCCCCTTAACTCGTCCAGACCAGAAACATGGTCCGCATGAGTATGGGTGTAGATTACGTTCTCAAACGCGCTAATACCGTGTGCAAGCAACTGGGCGCGCAGGTCTGGCCCGGTATCGACCAGAACGCCGCATCCATCTTCCATCCGCAAAAAAATGGATGCACGGCTACGCCTGTTGCGGGGTTCAGCCGGGTCGCACGCGCCCCACTGGCCATGCCCGTCTGGCCCACCGAGTGCAGGCACGCCAGATGACCCACCACACCCAAGCACACTGACCTTCATACCCGGCTTACTCCCGCTTTAACGCACCTTACGAAACAACCTGTGGAAGTTCTGTGTTGTCTGCTCGGCAAATGCAGCCACATCCATCCCCCGCTCCTGCGCAATGCGGCGCGCCGTATGCGCCACAAAAGCAGGCTGGTTCCGTTTGCCGCGCTGCGGCACAGGGGCCAGATAGGGGGCATCTGTTTCCACCAGAATACGCTCTATGGGCAGGTCACGCGCAACACTGCGGATTTCCTCACATTTGGGGAAGGTCGCAATGCCGGAAAAACTGACATACCCACCAAGGGCCACCACCCGGCTGGCCAGTTCGGGGCCAGAGGCAAAGCAGTGGAGCAGGATGGGAAAAGCACCTTGAGCGCTCTCATCCTCCAGAATGGCCGCCACATCCGCATCAGCCTGCCGAGCGTGGATGATAACGGGGATCTCCAGCGCACGGGCAGCCTGAATATGCCTGCGAAAGCTCTCCTGCTGGAGCGGACGAACACCTTCCTGCCCATGGAAGTAGTCCAGCCCTGTCTCCCCTATGCCAATCACTTCGGGGGTGTCGGCCAGTGTTACAATATCCTGCACCTGCGGTACCGGGGCTTCTTCCACATGGTCGGGGTGCGTGCCAATTGTGCACCATATCCGCATATCCGGGTGGGTAAACTGGGTCAGGCGCTTCTGCTCCCCCGCATTGGACAGGCGTGTGCCAATGGTAACCATGCCGCCCAGCCCCGCCTCTTGGGCGGCATCAAGCAGGGCGGGCAGTTCCTCGTCCGAAAAATGATCAAGATGACAATGGGAGTCGATCAACCCGGGCATGGTGACATCGCTCATGACTGTTCCGGCTCAACATAACGGGGGAAGATACCCTGCGGGGCGGGCAGTTGCCGCCCACCGGGCAGCGCAACCTCAAGGGCTGCGAAGGTCCGTTCGTCCTGCGTCACACCAAGCTGGTCGAGCATACGGGCCATGCTGTCCGGCATAAAGGGCTGGAGCACGGTGGCAATTCCGCGCAGGGCATCCAGCAGAACGCGCAGAACATCCGCCATGCGCTCCACATCGGTCTTGCGCAGTGCCCATGGGGCCTGATGGTCGATATAGGCGTTACAGGCGCGAATGACCTTCCACACATCTTCCAGCGCATCGGTAAGCGCACAGCGCTCAAGCTGCGCGGCCAGCAGTTGCGGTAGAACCACAACCTGCCCCAGAAGCTTTTCATCCTCTTCCGTCAGCGTCCGGCGTTCTGGCAGAATACCGCCACAGTTCCGCGCGACCAGAGAGAGGGTCCGCTGCGCCAGATTACCCAGATCGTTGGCAAGTTCCACGTTATTGCGTGTGATCAGCGCCTTGCGGGATAGATCGCTATCCCCGCCAAAGGGGACTTCCCGCAGTACAAAAAAGCGAACCGCATCCAGCCCGAACTCCGCAACCAGTTCCCTGGGGTCCACCACGTTGCCCAGAGACTTGCTCATCTTCTGGCCTTCAATGGTCCACCAGCCGTTGGCAAAAACCTTTTTGGGCAGTTCAATACCCGCAGCCATAAGGAAGGCAGGCCAGTAAATGGCATGGAAGCGTGCAATATCCTTACCCACAAGGTGCAGGCTGGCAGGCCAGTATGCCATGCGGGGGGCGTCTGCATCCGGGTAGCCCAGCGCACTCAGGTAATTGGCCAGCGCATCAAACCACACATACATGACGTGCTGCTCATCACCGGGAACGGGAATACCCCATTTAAAGCTGGTACGGCTGATGGACAGGTTACGCAGGCCCTGTTTGACAAAACTGATGATCTCGTTGCGTGCACCATGCGGGCCTAAAAACTCGGGATGCTGCTCATACAGTTCGAGCAGACGGTCCTGATAATCGGACAGACGGAAGAAGTAGGATGGCTCCTTGACCCACTCTACCGGCGCGCCGGTAGGGGCAACCTTTTTACCGTCCGGCCCTGCGACCAGTTCATCTTCGCCATAAAAACATTCATCACGCAGGGCGTACCAGCCCTCGTACGCATCCAGATAAATGGCGCCGTTATCCGCAACCTTGCGCCATAAGGCTTGCGCGCTGGCAATGTGCCGGGGCTCGGTCGTGCGGATAAAATCATCATAGGAAATGGCCATGGCATCGGCCATGGCGCGGAAGTTGGCCGAAACGTTATCCGCAAATTCCTTGGGGGCAACACCTGCCGCCTGCGCGGCCTGCTCCACTTTTTGCCCGTGCTCGTCCGTGCCCGTCAGAAAAAAGACATCATCCCCCGCCAGACGATGAAAACGCGCCATAACGTCCGCTGCAATGGACGTGTAGGCGTGGCCGATATGCGGTGCTCCGTTCACGTAATAAATGGGGGTAGTCACATAGAAACGACGGGTCATTCTGGGCTCGCAATCGTCATGGCTTCAATTAGGGCTTCCTGTTTATCCAGATTAAAGCGTTCCGTCTCGGTGTGAACGCGCATAATCTGCTCCCATGCAGCAGCAAGGGCCATACACTGGCGGTTTCCTGCCTTTGCAGCCTGGCGTGCCGTGCTTTGCAACTGGTCCGCCAACAGGGCAAAGAAAAGGCTGAAACCGTAATCCTTGCGTAAAACGGCCTCTGCAATTTCGTAACCCCGCAGGGGGAGCACTCCCTGTAACACCTCGGCAACCAGAGCGGCCATGTTACCGCCTGTGTCTGCCAACAATGCCACAGCCTTGCCCGGCGCTCCATGTGATTGTGACACAATCCGTGCAAAATCCTGCGTGGGCAGGTCCGGCCACAAAAGATGGAGCACACGCTGCATAGCCGCATCTGGCAGGGGAGAAAGCTCGAGCCTGCGGCACCGGCTACGGATGGTTGGCAACAGCCGCCCCGGTGCGGAACTGGTCAGAATCAGCACAGTGGCGGGCGGGGGCTCCTCCAGAATTTTCAGCACAGCGTTAGCCGCGCTGCGGTTCATCCATTCCGCGCCATCCACAATAACAACACGCCAGCCCCCTTCGGCTGCCGTCCGGCGCAAAAAAGCGTTAATCGGGCGCACATCATCGGCAACAATTTCCTGCCGGTAGCGCTGCTTTTTTTCATCATACCCGCGCTCCACTACCAGCAGATCGGCATGACTGGCGGCAGAAATACGGCGGGCAACCGGGTTTTCCGCTTCCATGCCACCCAGCAGGATACGGGCCAGGGTAAAAGCAAACGTAGCCTTGCCAACACCGGGCGGCCCGCTCACCAACCAGGCATGGGGCATACGGCCTTTGGCAAGAGAACCCCTGAACAATGCCAGTTCAGCCTCATGCCCCTGCAACTGAAGCGAAGCTATGCGGGGGGACAGGCCGGACGCATCAGACATGGGGCAATCTGGGCAAAATTTCCTTCATGATCAGGCTGCTCACGGCCTCCTGACTATGATTGGCGGTTGTAATGCACTTTACGCGCTCAGGCTGCTGGTCCGCTATTGCCATAAACCCTGCGGCAATACGGGCGTGGAAGGCTTCATCTGCCTTTTCGTAGCGGTCTGTGGGCACTCCGCGTACGGCCAGCCTCTGCCGTGTGATCTCCCTTGGTGCCTGCAGCAGAAAAGTCATATCCGGCATCAGCCCCAACTGGGCCTGCAACGCGGCGATCAGGTCCAGAACAGCAGGCTGCCCCTCCGCCCGGCCGTAGCCCTGATACGCCATGGTCGAGTCCGTAAAACGGTCACACAGCACAATCTGCCCTTCTGCCAGAGCAGGGCGGATAACCGTATCCACATGGTCAAACCGTGCGGCAAAATGCGTCAGTATCTCGGCACGGAGAGACAGGGGGTTTTTGCCAAACAGCAGTAGCTGCCGCAAGTCTTCCGCACCAGCGGAACCGCCCGGCTCCCGCGTAGCCAGCACCCTGTACCCGTGCGATTGCAGGGCATCCCTGAGCAGGCGGAGCTGCGTGGACTTGCCAACGCCCTCCCCGCCCTCAAGCGTTATGAACAGACCAGACTGCATGGCTTAAAGGTGCAGCCGTCGGGCCGCCCGGCCAAGCAGGCCAAGAGCAGGCACCGCCTGCCCTGCCACAAGCGGAATACTGGCTTTTCTGCCGCCGGGCAGAACCACGCTCAACTGCCCGACAACCTGCCCTTCGCTCACAGGGGCAATAAGTGGGCTATCATAGTCTATGGCCACATGCGTGCTGTTTTTCCAGCCATGTGGCAGCAGCATCTTGAACTCCTGAGCAGCAACCAGAGGTACGGTCTGGCTCGCCCCCATCCAGACAGGGGCCTGCTCTACAATCTCACCTTTGTTGATGATCTGGGCGGTTTCAAAATTCGCAAATGCCCAGCCCATCAGGCGCTCGCCTTCGCGCCCGCGGGCGCCATCACTCGGCAGGCCGTTAATAGCCATGACAACCCGCCGCCCATCCCGCTCGGAAGAGGCGCACAGACCAAACCCACCAGCATCCGTGTGGCCGGTTTTAAGGCCATCAGCCAGACCTTTGACCACCAGACTGTTGCGATTTTCCTGATGAATTTTGTTAAAGACGAACTCTTTTTCCGAAAAGAAATGATAATATTCGGGAAAATCATGGATCAGGCGCAACGCCAGATACGCCACATCCCGCGCGGACATGTAATGATTTTCCGCAGGCCAGCCGGTTGCGTTCATGAAGTGCGAATTGGTCAGCCCCAGCTTGGCGGCCGTATCATTCATCAGCGCAACAAACTGTTCCTGAGAACCGGAAATCCCTTCGGAGAGCACAATGCACGCATCATTGCCGGACTGGATAACCATGCCCTGAATAAGGTCCTGCACCGCAACGCTCTGCCCCAGCGGGACGAACATTTTGGACCCCTGCATGCGCCAGGCGCGCTCGCTAACCGGCAGCATCTGGTCGAGCTTGAGCCGCCCTGCGCGCAGCATGCCAAATGTGACATAAGCCGTCATCATCTTGGTCAGGGAAGAGGGCGGCATGCGCTCATCCGCATTTTTTTCCAGCACGGCAGCACCGCTGCCATAATCCAGAATACAGGCCCAGCGCGCCATTGTATCCACCGGCCCTACGGGCGTGGTGGCTGGCGTTTCGGGCACGGTAGCGGCGGGTGCCTCGGGCGCGGCCGAAGGGGCAGCACCGTGCCGGGGGCGCGCCACCGCACCCCCTACAAAGCTACCAGAAAAAAGGGCAGCGCCCCCTGCGAGTAAAAACCGTCGAGTCTGCAAAGCTATTCCCTATTCGACGACGATGTGAGAACCATTAAAACCATTTGCCAGCGCCCGCTTAAGGGCTGCGTCTGCGGCACTTATAGTCGCAAACGGCCCCTGCCGGACAGCCCACATCATGCTTTGGCCAGACATAACGGGCCTGACCACACCACCATGGCCGCCAGCCTGCATGACCGCAGCGGAGCGGGATGTAAAATCCATTGTCTCTACCCAAAGCATGCCCGGAGCCGCATAACCCTGCGCATAAGCCACCGGCAGATCCGCCAGCTTTACGCCAGTGGATTCAGGGGCACTCTCTACCCCACCACCAACGGCCACGACCGAAACACCGCCATTCCCGCCAAGGTTGGACTGAACAACCTGCTCGCGTGGCGCTGCCGCAATTTGCAGGGCAACCCCACCGGGCAGGGTTTCCGCCAACTGGCGGCTGGCAACTTCATCTTCCACAATCCGAACCTGTGCTGGCCCTGCCCCCATGCCAAGCAGATTGGCCGCCTGCGTGGACAAAGCCAGCGCACGGCCCATTTGCGCAGGGCCACGGTCGTTTACCCTTACACGCACCTGCCGCCCGTTTTCCAAATTGGTCACGGTAACAATGGCAGGCAACTGGAGTGTGGGGTGGCTGGCCGTCATTGTGGCCATGCTACGCACCTCACCATCGGCGGTCAGCTCCCCTTCACGCCCATCCTGACGTATGGCAAGGCCGGTTCCCTGCCAGGCAAACTCCTCCCGCGGGTAAAACCACTGGCCCGGCACATGCCATGCGGCCCCAACCGTATAATGCACATCCGAATGGGGTATAGGTGCCGGAGTACACGACGCCAGCAGAAGACAGCCCCAGAAAACGACTTTTTTCACGTTATGGCATCACCCAGAAGCCCTACGGCCAATGCATAAAAATCTGATGGATTGTACCGTCGGATCACGTTGAAATTGTGGTAAACAATAAAGGCCTCACCCCCCGGCCCATCAGGGCGGATCACCGCCCCTTCCTGCACGGAGGCACCAAACTCCCCAGCACGGGGCCTTACTCCGTGCTGCTCCCACCATGCAAGCGGTCTTACGTGGTTGCGGCCAAGAAGGGACTGCTCCAGAGCATCGGGCAGTACAACGCCCTCCCCCCATGGTTGCCCGGCCTGCCAGCCACACCTAGCCAGATAGTTGGCAATGGAGGCAAAAACATCGCCCTCATTATGCCAGATATCCGCCCGCCCACCTGCGGGGTAACTGGCCGCGTAACGCATATAGGCACTGGGCATAAACTGCGGCTGCCCCATGGCCCCCGCATAACTGCCGAGCATATGGGCCGGGGCCACTCCGGCCTGTTCCACCACATGGAGCGCCTTGAGCAGTTCGGTGCGGAAAAAGCTGGCGCGGCGGCCATCATACGCCAGCGTTGCCAGCGCATCGATCACCGAGAACGTACCCATGCGGGTGCCATATGCGGATTCCAGCCCCCATATGCCCGCAATAGCGCCCTGAGCAACACCGTAAAGCCTGCTGATCCGCCCCAGCAGCTCTGCGCGCTGCTGAATGGCGGCCAGACCATCATTCAGTTTTTTCTCGCTCAGAACGCGGTCTTTGTACTGCGCCCATGTCAGGGTGAATTCCGGCTGGTGCCTGTCCGCCTGCAAAACCTTGGGGTTCGGGGCATGCAACGGCGCCAGCGCCTGCGCAACCACGGAGGCAGAAACACCCTGCCCCACAGCTTCCCGCCTGACCCCGGCCAAAAACGCAGCATAGCTGCCGGTCGCACCTTGCGCTGCATTGCGCGCACAAACAGGTGAGGCCACCAGCAAAGCGCCCCCCCCAAGCAAAAGTTTTCTACGTAACATGAGGCACGATCCGCTTTGCAGACGACACAGGCAAACACACTATCCTGCTTTTGCATGCCTGTCAGGCCGTGTTGTCCGCTTTAATCCATGCCAGAACTCCGGCTAACCATATGCAATGCCGGTTTTTATACGCATCTCCCCAAAACTTGACAGGAGACGCGTAAAAGAGCCTGTTGCCGCAGGTTCTGTGCGCAAGCCGGACCACATCTGCCGTGTTGGAGAGCAGGCTCCGTTGTGCTTGACCATTTTCTGGAACTGACTGCCACACAACCTCTTTTGCAGGTTCTGATTGTTATTCTGGCAACTTTTGTGCTGGAGGACGCGGCAACCGTTGTTACGGCTATTCAGGTTCATCTCCATACAATCAGTATTCCCGTGGCCCTGGGCGCCCTGTACGCGGGCATTGTTCTGGGCGATGTGGGGCTTTACGCTCTGGGCGCGTTAGCCGCCAAATGGCCCCCCGCACAGCGTTGGGTTAACGTTCCCTCCGCCCAGACACAGCAGGCATGGCTGAGCAGGAACCTGTTTGTGGTTGTATTTGTCAGCCGGTTTATTCCGGGCACACGTCTGCCCCTTTATACGGCCTGTGGTTTTTTCCGGGCTGGGCTGGCTGTTTTTACGGCAGCTACCTTCTGCGCCACCCTGTTGTGGACAACAGCACTCTTTATGCTCTCCCTGCGTGTGGGGGGAGCGCTTCTGGCCCATCTTGGCGCATGGCGCTGGGTTGGCGTGGCCGGCTTTGTGGCCGCCATCATTCTGGTGGGGCGGCTTGTTGCGCGCACCCAAAAACACAAGATATGACCTTATCCATGCCCCCCTCCCAGCAAGACAAGCACCCCAACCCTCTCTCACTCTTCGAGTTCTGGCCGCGCTGGGTATTTTACACACCCGTTGTGGCTTACTGGATCCTGCTTGGCTTGCGCTATAGGGATGTCACACTCCCCACCGCCGCCAACCCCCGTATAACCACCGGGGGCCTGTGCGGGGAAAAGAAAAGCGACCTGCTGGACATGGCTGGCCCATATGCCACCCAATGGATTGCGCCATACGCAACGTTAACCACTGGCGAGAACGATCTGGCCAAGGCCACGCAGGCCATGCACGCCAAGGAGCTGGCATTCCCTGTTGTTGTCAAACCCGACATCGGATGCAACGGCACGGGGGTCAAGCTGGTACATACGCAGGAGGAACTGGCACAGGTCTGTGCGTCATTCCCGCGCAATGTGGAACTTGTCATTCAAAAACTGATCACATGGCCGCATGAAGCCGGGCTGTTTTACATCCGCCACCCGGATGAACCCACAGGCCGCCTGACATCCCTGACATACAAGGACATCCCCTTCCTGATCGGCAATGGCAGGAATACCGTTCTGGAACTGCTCAAACAGGACGCCCGCACCAGCAAGGTACTGCATATTTACACCCCGCGCCTGCAGCACCGCCTGCACACCATTCCCGAGCAGGGGGAAAGGATTGATCTGGTTTTTGCAGGTAATCACTGCAAAGGGGCAGTTTTTCGCAATGGCATAGCCGACATTACGCCGGAACTGACTCAGCGGATCGACCAGATCATGCAGGATATTCCCGACTTTTATTTCGGGCGCATTGACCTGAAATTCCGGTGTGAGGAAGACCTCGCCCGCGGCGAGAATTTTGAGATCATAGAAATCAACGGTGTTGGCGCGGAAGCCATCCATATCTGGGATGCCAGAACGACCCTGCGCGAGGCCTATGCGGCACAGTTCCTGCATTACGGAGAAAGCTACCGCATAGGGGCCAAAAACAAGGCCGCAGGCTGGAAACCCACAAACCTGTGGTACGGGTTACGCCTGTGGCGCGAACAGAAAAAACTGCTGGCGTCCTACCCGCTTAATGACTAAGCGCATCCTGCGCCATTGTAGCCCGGTGCTCCTGCGCCAGACGGGAATGACGCCGCCCGTAAAAGCGGTAGCACCCCCACCCACATAGCGCATAAACCGCCAACAATAGAGCGGGTACGGGATCTCCCCCCATAAGGGACAACACCATTTCCCAACAGAGTGGGGCAACCATAAACCCGCAGAACACCATGCCGAGCAACGGCACATACCCAACCCATACGCCGCGCAGCACAAACCCACCAAACGGCACAACAAAAGCGCGCTTATAGTCCGGGGCCGTATTGCGCATCCATATTACGGTAAAGCAGACAATGCCAAACGCTGTTGCCGTGCCCAGGCTGACCAGATCACCAATAATATCAATTGGTAGAACGGCAGTCGCCAAAGCGACCACACTCCCCAGCATGATGCTGCCAAGCCATGGCGTGTGGTAACGCGTGTGCAAACGCGCAAAAACGGAAAACAGCAGGCCATCTTCAGCCATGGCAAAAAAGATTCGGCTCTGGGCGTACAACAGACCCATCAGTACCGAACATAGGCCAACGACCGCGCCAATTTTAACAAACAGAGCAAGCCATGGCTGATGCATGGCATTAACCGCAATAGCCAGTGGGTCCGCCACATCCAGCGTCTGCCATGGCACAACACCTATCAGCACGGCAGCCACCACCATATATACCGCCGTGCACACCACCAGTGACAGCACAATCCCCACCGGCACGTCCCGTCTGGGGTTTTTGGCTTCGGCCGCTGCGGTAGAAACGGCCTCAAACCCGACATAAGCAAAAAAGATAACCGACGCCGCCCGGAAAATACCGGGAACACCGTAACGAAAACCACCCTGATACGCCGGAATGAACGGCGTCCAGTAGGCCGGGTGCATTTGCCACACACCCAGAGCCACAAAAACCGCCAGCACACCCACCTTAAGCACCACAATGAGTGAATTGATTTTAAAGGATTCCCGTACCCCCACGACCAGAAGCCCGGTCACGATCGCAATGGACAAGGCTCCCAGCAGGTCACATTGCCAATGGCCTGCAATATGCCGGTTAAGACCCAGAGAAACCACTTCCAGAGTTGTGGTGTGCAAAGCAGGTGGAACATGCACCCCAAGATCTTCCAGCAGACTGGCAGCGTACCCCGAAAAACCGGCCGCAACACCCGCGCAGGAAATGCCGTATTCCATCAACAGCAGCCAACCAACGCCCCATGCCCACCCTTCCCCCATGGATACGTAGGCATACGTGTAGGCTGACCCCGATACCGGCATAACAGATGCCAGCTCCGCATAGGACAGGGCCGTAAAAAGGCAGGCAATACCCGCAATAATAAAAGACAGCAGAATGGAGGGGCCAGCATAATTGGCAGCGGCAGTTCCGGTCATGACGTAAATGCCCGCACCAATGGTTGAGCCCACGCCCAGCATGGTCAACTGCAATGGTCCCAGCGTTTTTTTCAGGCGCTGCTGCCCGTTTTCCAGCTCTATTCTGGCCAGTGACTTGCGCAGCAAGGGAGCACGCACCCGCTTCATCCCGCCCACCACTTACCGTGCGAAATGGAAGATCAGAAACGCAGTGCCGCCAACCACCATGCAGTACCATGCAAAAGGTGACATCGCCCAACTGTCATGCTTACGGAAATAGCGCATCAGAAAAGCCGTACTCGCCAGAGCAGTTACCCCCGACACAACCGCCGCCAACAGGGCAATATGCATCTGGGCCGGGTCAATGGGGGTATGACGCATTTTAAAGGCTTCGCGCACTGTTGCGGCAATAATAACCGGCTGAGCCATAAGGAACGAAAAACGCGCCGCGGCATCATGGTGCAGTCCGCGCAGCAGCCCCCCGCAAATGGTTGCGCCCGAGCGCGACAGACCGGGGAAAAAGGCAAAGCACTGGAAAAAACCGATAAACAGCGCATCGCGCGATGTGAGGCTGGCCAGATACCGGACATCCTTGCGGACAACACGGTTCCGCAGTTTTTCAACCACCAGCAGCAGCACCCCGTTAAGGAACAGGAATAATGCGGCAGAGGAAGCGGAGCCAAACACACTGCGCAACCAGTGCTCGAACAGACCACCGACAATAACCGCAGGCACAGTTGCCAGACAGATCAGCCACAGGATATGCAGGCTTTCCAGCTGGATACGATGCCCGAACGCCCCAAACGCCCCTTTGCCCAAGGCCAGCCAGTCCTGCCAGAAAAAAATCAGCAGGGCGACGGATGTCCCCATATGCAGCATGACCAGAAATGGCAGGAAGGTCGGGTCATGCAGATCATACGACCAATGCAGCAAAGACGGCAGGACAACAGCATGCCCAAGACTGCTGACAGGAAAAAGCTCTGTAGCGCCCTGTAGCAGCGCCATGATAAGTGCCTGAAAAAGGGACATGTAAGTTTAGCGTTCCAAACGGTCTGTTATCTGACTGCTGTCCTTGCACCATGCGCCTAAGTGCTGCAAGGATTTCGTCCTGTTTAACTTTTTGCGCAAGCACACTTTTTGATAAGGGCCTGAGCCAACCATGAGCCGACAAAACCACATAGGCGCTATTATTTGCAGCACTCTGGTTCTGGCTGCGGCAGCAGGGTTTGGCATGTACGCGATTAATACCCAGAAAACACCGGGCAAATCATCCTACGAACTTACAGCCCGCTTTGTTTCTGCCAACGGTCTGGCACGCGGGGCAGATGTGGATATTGCCGGGGTCAAGGTTGGTCGCGTGTCCAGCATTGTGCTCGACCCTGCCTCCCAGATGGCCATTGTCCGCTTCCGGCTGGATAGCGCACTCCACCTGCCAACCGACAGCACCCTGACCATTGGCAGCGGTACTCTCTCCTCCGAAAATGCGCTGATGATCGAGCCGGGAAAAGCTACAACCCTCGCCCAGTCCGGGCAGGTAATGACCCACACACTTGAACCCTCAAGCCTTGAACAGCAGGTCAGCAACTACATTTTTGGCGCGGGCAATCTGGAGCAGTAAGCCAATTGCCTCCAACCAATCAGTTTTTTCAAAAAAATCTGACAAGATGGATTGACGCCCCCCCCGGGAACAGATACATAACCGCCACCAACCAATGGCGGCGTAGCTCAGTGGTAGAGCAGGGGAATCATAATCCCTTGGTCGGAGGTTCAAATCCTTCCGCCGCTACCAAATTCCCTAAAAATCAAAGTGTTAACTTTACCTTTTGGTCAAACAGACCAAACAGGCATTGTTATACCTGTGCTTGGTATCTGCACACGGAAGCACACCTGCTCCACCCTGCTCCACATCCGTGGTCAGCAGGGCGAATGCAGGGTAGCAAAGCGCCGGATTAACCTTCGGACAGTTCGGGCTGCGGCTCGCTCGACAGGTCCTTGACCTCGGCCACAGCTTCGTTCTCGGTTTCTGCCTGATCGTCTTCCTCGTCCTCGGACGCATTGGACGTAACACGCTGCTGGCGGGCAGCCTGCCGTTCCGCACGCTCCTGCTGGCTTTGCTGCGCAGCCTGCGCCATGGCGTTGAGAATACGGAAATAATGTTCGGCATGCTGGAAATAGGCTTCAGCCGCCACGCGGTCACCGCTCCCCGTCGCATCACGGCCGAGCTGGAGATATTTTTCAAAAAGCTGCTGTGCTGTGCCTCTGACCCGTACATCGGGGCCATGACTGTCAAAAACATGATTCCGGTTCATTGGAATCTGGCCATTCAACTGCCTGGACGCTCCATTGCTCCCGTTGGAGCGATGGTGTCTGGTACGCATCCGTTTTACATTCATGGGTTTATCACAGTGCTTTCCTGTTCATGGCACTTTGCATGAAGAAACAGTCCGATACAAAAGGCATGTTCCTGAATGAAGGCCGAATTGTTTTTTCGGAATGGGCTTTTGGCGGCAATCTGTTTTTATTGCCGGAAGAAAGGCCCTTACCGCTCATCCACCGAGGCAGATCTGGCTAATCTGAATACTGCCGCAGGACTGAGCCAGATGACAATAACAACGCACAACCACAAAGCCAACCGGTTTTTTTATATTCCGGCTTATGGCAGCCCTTAACGCAGCACAACGCAGCGGGCTATTCCGGCCAGATCGGCCAGTACACGCACCACACCCAACCCATTCTGGGCGGCTATGTCCCGCAGAGCCTGCTCCTGCCCTATCCCGATTTCAAAAATACCAACCCCGCCATCACGCAGCAATAAAGGTAGTCGGGCACACAGGTCGCGGTAGGCGTCCAGGCCATCACTCCCGCCATCCAGGGCCCGCACGGGCTCATGCGCCCTTACCTCTTCCATCAGCCCGTCAAGGTCTGGTGTGGGAATGTAGGGCGGGTTGCTGAACACAACATCAAACCGGGTCTGGGGGGCCAGCGCATCCCCCCACCGCGCTGCCATAACCAGCGCACGATCAGCCATATTGCAACGCCGGGCATTGGCATGGGCCAGACTGGCAGCAGCCGGATTAACATCCACCCCAATACCCCAAGCCTGCCGGTACTCTGCCAGAGCCGCTAACAGAATGCAGCCAGACCCCGTCCCCAAGTCCAGAAACGACAAAGGCGCATTGCGGTCCGGGTGAGCGTCCAGCAGGGCGGTAATCAGGGTTTCTGTGTCCCCCCTTGGCACAAGGGACGCTGGAGAGACTGCCAGATCAAGGCTCCAGAACCCTTTGCTACCCGTAATATAGGCAAACGGCTCGTGCTTTGCCCGGCGGGTAACCCAGCCCAAAAACGGTTCGGTAGCCACCTCTTCACGCGGGGAAAGACCCAACAGCGCCTCGGGCGTTATGCCCAGAGCATGCTGCAAGAGCAGACGCGCTTCCCGCCGGGGGTTTTCCACCCCCGCGTCACGCAAAAGTTGCGCACCACTGGCCAGCAGGTCGTGTAGAGACTGGTGGTGTGAGGTTTTTTCTGCTTTGCTCGAACACGTCATTTCAACAAATCACCCGACCCAATATCCATGTCTGCTTCACGCTTTTCATTCACTCTCCCGACCGCTGTGCTGCTGAGCGCCATAAGCCTGCTGGCTGTGGCGGCGCCCTTACGCCCGGCTCTGGCTGGCGAGTTTACGGTAACGGATGGAAAAGCTGACATGGAAATTTCCGAAGTCTCACGCATTTATCTGGACGGCAAGCTCGTATCCGAGTTCCGGCTTGATGATGCCACGCGGCACAAAACTGTGCGCATCCCTACCCCACTGGGCCGTGTGGACCACACCTATACGTTGTGCGGGGAAATTACCATTCGCACCGCGGATGGCCGGACAGAAACGCACGAAGTGAGCAGTAACGGTATTTTGCACAATCCCGATGGCCACCACTTTTATGCTTTTGGTTCATACGGATTTAAGGATTTTTTTCTACTAGACCCACAGGCTCCGCAGGTGGCAGAGCGGCTCCCCGGTCGGGGCGAAGTCTGCTCCGCCCCGATTAGCTGAAAACGCTAGAACCCCGCATCCGCCAGAAGAGCCGCCTGCTCTTCCTGCGCAAGCGCATCCACAAACTCATCCAGTTCGCCCAGCATAACGCGATCAATTTTATACAGGGTCAGGTTGATCCGGTGGTCCGTAACCCGCCCTTGCGGAAAGTTATACGTGCGTATCCGCTCGGACCGATCCCCCGTACCAACCTGAGAGCGCCGGTCCGCCGCACGATTGGCATGAGCCTGCTCCCGCTCGCGCTCGTACAGGCGGGCCCGCAGGATCTTCATCGCTTTGGCACGGTTCTTGTGCTGGCTTTTTTCCTCCTGCATGGACACAACAATGTTGGTCGGCAGATGGGTAATCCGCACCGCACTTTCAGTTTTGTTAACGTGCTGCCCACCGGCCCCTGACGCCCGAAAAACGTCTATGCGCAATTCGCTTTCGTTAATGGTTACATCCACCTCTTCCGCCTCTGGCAGAACAGCCACCGTAACCGTGGATGTGTGAATACGCCCCTGCGCTTCTGTTGCGGGAACGCGCTGCACCCTGTGCACACCGGATTCGTATTTAAGCCGCGCAAAAACACTTTTGCCGTTAATTTCGGCAATGCCGCAGCGCAGGCCGCCGAGTTCGCTCTCGTCATAATCCATAACGGTAAAGCGCCACCCCTTGAGGTCCGCATACCGCCGGTACAGATCAAACAATTCAGCCGCAAACAGAGCTGCTTCATCCCCACCAGCGGCGGGGCGCACTTCCAGAATGGCGCTGCGCTCGTCTGCTACGTCCTTGGGGAGCAGTGCCAGCCGCACTTCGCGCTGCAACCTTGGCAACTGCTCACGCAGTTCTGCCAGTTCTTCCCCCGCCAGTTCCTGCATTTCCGGGTCGGCCATAAGGGCCTCTGCCTGAGCAATACCCTTTTCTGTTGCACGCAGGCCGTTAATGCAGCTTACAACCGGCTCAATTTCCGCATATTCGCGCGATGCCTGAGTAAAGGCATCCCCACTCAGGCCACTCGCCAGAAGCGCTTCCAGTTCAAGCGCGCGACTGGCAATCCGGTCCAGCCGTTCATCAAGATTCATTACGCAAAAATGCTCCGCGCATCAGAGAGAAGCGCCTGTGTCGCCACTTCGTTTTCCTGCCCGGTTTCCATGCTTTTGACACGAAACACACCGCGGGCCAGTTCATCCTCGCCCAGAAACAGCACATGGCTTGCGTTCTGCTTGCCTGCCCGCTCCATACGCTTACGCAGCGAGCCCTTGTAGCCGATTTCGGTCCGCACGCCCTGCTGGCGCAATGCCTGCAAAATCTGGCACACGGCTTTTTCATCCGGCGAGCCTACCGGAATCAGCACCACGGAACGCGGGGCCAAGGGAGCCTCTTCAAGCAGCATGGCAAGGCGTTCCACCCCGGCGGCCCAGCCAATGGCGGGCACTTCCGGCCCCCCCATCTGCTTGACCAGACCATCATACCGCCCACCGGCCAGCACCGTACCCTGCGAGCCAAGGCGGTTGGTTACAAATTCAAACGTCGTGTGGTTGTAGTAATCCAACCCACGGACAATGGCGGGGTTAACCGTGTAGGCAATGCCAAAGAGGTCGAGCTTGTGGCGCAGTTCCTCCCAGAATGTCCGGGCCTCTGGGGTCAGAAACTCTTCCATCAAGGGCGCGTTGACCACGAGCTCACGGTCGCCCTGATCTTTGCTGTCGAGAATACGCAGCGGGTTTTTTTCAAGCCGGATGCGGCTATCTTCAGACAGTCTGGCGCTATGAGCGGAAAAATACGTTACCAGCGCCTGTCGCCATGCATCCCGGCTGGCTGCATCACCCAGCGTGTTCAACTCAAGTGTTACGTACTGGGCAACACCCAGTGCTTCAAGCACCGCATAACCCAGAGCAATAGCTTCTGCATCAGCCAGAGGTTCGGCCGCGCCCAGCAGTTCTGCACCAATCTGATGGAACTGGCGGTAACGCCCTTTTTGTGGCCGCTCATGCCGGAACATGGGCCCCGTATAAAACACCTTCTGGGGGAGTGACTGGGTGAGCGCATTGGTCACCAGCGCACGGCAGACGGCAGCCGTACCTTCTGGCCGCAGGGTCAGGCTATCCCCATCACGGTCATTGAAGGAATACATTTCCTTGGAAACCACGTCCGATGTATCGCCCAAAGAGCGGGAGAATACGCGGGTTTCTTCAAAAATGGGGGTAGACCACTCATCAAACCCGTAGAGCCCGGCAATATGGCGTGCGGTATTGACCACGCGCGCATGGCGGCGTTGCTCTTCTCCAATAAGATCGTGCGTTCCTCTTACGGGCTGAATGCTGCTCACGGCCTGTTTTTCCTGATTGGAGCGGCACCTTGCGGGCTGCTCCCTGATCTTTGTCTATTGGGCAAATAAAACCCGCCACAGCCCCGAACATGCCCGGAGCGCGTGGCGGGTGATAGGCGAACTTAGTTGGCGGACGCCATATCCGGCAGTTCAGGGGTAGCCCCTTCCTGCTTTGCGCGGGCTTCTTCTGCCTCAATGGCAGCCACGCGCTCTTCAACCAGATCAACAACATGGTTGATCATGTCATCCGCAGCAATTGTATGGTCCTGCTTACCGGCGGAATAAACCATGTGGCGGCCAGAACCGCCCCCGGTCACCCCAAGGTCGGTCATAAGGGCTTCACCCGGACCATTGACCACGCAACCGATGATGGAAAGCGTAAGCGGGGTTTTGATATGGGCCAGACGATCTTCAAGAGTCTGCACCGTTTCCACCACATTAAAGCCCTGACGTGCGCAGGACGGGCAGGAAATAATTTTAACCCCACGGTGCCGCAGGCCAAGGGATTTAAGAATATCCCACCCGACCAGCACTTCTTCTTCCGGGGCGGCAGACAGGGAAACACGCATGGTGTCGCCCACGCCAGCCCAGAGCAGGTTGCCCAGCCCGATGGAGGACTTAACCGTACCTGCGCGCTTGCTACCGGCTTCGGTAATGCCAATGTGCAGCGGGTAATCGCACGCATCTGCCAGTTGCTGGTAGGCCGCAACAGCCATGAACACGTCCGATGCCTTTACGCTGATCTTGAATTCACGGAAGTCATGATCTTCGAGAATCTTGGCGTGTTCGAGCGCGCTTTCCACCAGTGCTTCGGGGTTGGGCTCACCATACTTTTCCAGAAGGTGCTTTTCCAGCGATCCGGCATTAACGCCAATACGAATGGAACAGCCGTAATCCTTGGCAGCCTGAACCACCTCACGCACACGCTCGGCACTGCCGATATTGCCCGGGTTAATACGCAGGCAGGCAGCCCCGGCCTTGGCGGCCTCAATGGCGCGTTTGTAGTGGAAGTGAATATCGGCCACGATCGGCACGTTCACTTCCCTTACGATTTCCGCCAGTGCTGCCGTGCTATCCTCATCCGGGCAGGAAACACGAACAATATCCACCCCGGCCAGTTCGGCACGACGAATCTGCTCGATGGTCGCCTGTGCATCGCTGGTCAGGGTATTGGTCATGGTCTGGACGGAAATCGGGGCATCACCACCGACGGCTACCTTGCCGACGTGGATCTGCCGAGATTTCCGACGCTCGATATGCTGGTAAGGCCGGTAGCCGCTCATCTTGCATCCTTTTGTCGAAACGACAGTTGGGGGAGGTCTGGCCGCAGTTCGGCGCTGCGGTGTCTCCCGCTCTAGGTTTGGTGCTTTCCTGCCAAAATCAAGTCCGGTTGGCTACACATAAAGCATGGAAAGAGCCATTCAGTGCGCGCCAGCCCCATTCAACTGGCGGGCATTCAGGTCATCTGCACTTGGTTCGGCAGGCGATGGAGCCTCACGGTGCGGTGGTGGTTTGGCCACCTCAAGTGCAGGCTGGGCAACATGCCCTGCCCCATTTTCTGGTGCTACAGGCGCATCAGCCGCAGGCATTGCAACCGTGCTGGTTCTGGTAGGCACAGTTGCCCCCCCAGGTGACGGCACAACCGCAGGTGTTCCTGTGGCACTTACTCCCCCACCGGCCCGGACCTGCTGAACCACTTCCGGCGTTAAGGCAATGTGCCGCAGAACTGCACCATTCCGCCCCAATGGCGGGGTTGTCATATCCCCTTGGGCAAAAGCTACGCCGCCAGCATTGCCAACAGTCAGGCTGTACGGCCCGTTATCGACAGGAACAGTCCAGACATCACCGGGCTGCAGAATATGGTCGTACACGACCTTGCCTACCGCGTTCCTGACCTGCACCCAGCTTGGAGCCTGCGCCTTGAGCATAAGGGGCGCATCCGCACTGGCACTGGCCGTTTCTGGCACACTGGCAGCAGGCTGCTCAACCGTAGGAGGAACGGCGGGCACTTCCCCTGCAACCGGCTTATCCGGTTGTGGTGGCACCGGTGCGTCCACCACATCGGGCGCATTAACTGGTGCGGGTGCATCTGCCCCTGTGGGCACCACTGGGGTGCTCTGTGCCGGTGCAGGCTGGGCCGCCGGCAAGGGAGGAATCTGCGCCATGTTGTGATCAGGCAGGATGGAAGCCACCTGTGGCGAGGGCGCATTCTTTGCACTCTCACCGGGCATCAGGGTTGCAACGGGCGGCACGCGTTCGGGCACAGGTGGGGCATGCCCCACAAAACAGTACCACCCCACATAGCTTGCCAGAATAACGGCCAACCCAAGGGAAATGCTAACGGCAGGTGGCAGGCGGCGGTCTGGCGGCGGATCGGGAAAATCCAGATCGGGCTTGCGCGTACCCAGCCGCCCTTCCTGACGATAAAGCTTGAGCATCTGGTCGGGATTGAACCCGAGGGCTTGCCCATATGCCCGCAAAAAGCCCAGAGCATAGACCTCTGCTGGTAATACGCTGGCATTCCCATTTTCCAGCGCTTCCAGGTAAACGCTGCGAATCCGCAGCCAGGCCGCAACATCCCCGATGCTCCAGCCAAGCTGCTCGCGGCGTTTACGCAAAGCTTCGCCTACCCCCAGCGCCTCCACATCGGGAAGCGGAGGCAAAGGCGAGCCTTGCTCTTGATCAGAACCTTGGGCGTATTCAGCCATCCGCATCCATACGACGTTGTTGACGTACCAAAGCCACAGTCGCCTGTTCCACCAGATCGTCAATGATCTGCGCCACAGGCTGGACTGACGTTACCATACCAACAGACTGGCCTGCCATAACAGACCCCTGTTCAACATCGCCGTCAATAACCGCACGGCGCAGCGCACCAGCCCAGAAATGTTCAATTTCCAGCTGAGCTGCCTCACGCGTGAGTTCCCCCGACTGAAAGCGGCGGATCACATCGGCCTGATGGGTAACAAACTGCCGCCCACCTTCGTTACCAAGGGCACGTACGGGAATAACCGGAAAACGGTCATCCAGCTGCACGGACGTTACGGCATCTCGCGCGGCGGCACGCACGAATGCTTTTTTGAACTTTTCGTGAGCAATGCTTTCTTCCGCCGCGGCAAAGCGCGTACCCAACTGCCCACCCGAAGCCCCAAGCTCCAGATAAGACACCAGAGCATCCCCACGCCCCAGACCACCGGCCACAAAAACCGGAACACTCTGGATATGCGGCAGAATTTCCTGTGCCAGAACGGTCAGCGAAACAGGGCCAACATGCCCGCCTGCTTCCGCCCCTTCAATTACCAGCGCGTCCACGCCCATTTTGACCAGACGCTTGGCCAGAACCAACGCCGGAGAGAAGGCAATAACCTTTGCCCCGCCATCCTTGATGGCCTTGATGGCCGCACCGGGCGGAATGCCACCAGCCAGCACAATATGGCCAACGCCTGCATCCAGGCAGACCTGTACCAACTCGGTCAGCTGCGGGTGCATGGTTATCAGGTTTACGCCAAACGGGCGGTCGGTCAGGGCGCGGGTTGCCTGAATTTCCTCCGCCAGACGCGCAGGTTCCATAGCCCCGCAGGCAATAACGCCAAACCCGCCTGCGTTGGAAATGGCGGACACAAGATTGCGCTCGCTCACCCAGGACATGGCCCCGCCAAGAATGGCGTACTGCGTTCCCAAAAAGTCGGTCCCACGCCGCCACAACGCATCCAGCCGCTTGCGCGCGCGTTGCAGTTCGGGCTGGGTGGGGGCGTCGGTCACGGCAACCGTGTTGTTCTGCTCAGACATTATCCAGCCCATATGCGGTATGCAGGGCCCGCACGGCAAGCTCTGCGTATTCCGCCGCCACCAGCACCGAAATCTTGATTTCGCTGGTGGAAATGGCCTGAATGTTAATGGAGCGTTCCGAAAGTGTGCGGAACATGGTGCTGGCCACACCGGCATGCGAGCGCATACCCGTGCCAACAACACTGATCTTAACAATATCCGGGTCTGTTGCCAGTTCTTCGTACTGCACGGAGTCCCGAACACTTTCCAGCACATTGATCGCCTGCGGCAGGTCGCTCTTGCTGGTTGTGAAGGTCATGTTGGTGGTGCCGTCTGCGCCTGTGCTCTGCACAATCATGTCCACATTCACATGCGCTTCGCTCATGGGGCCAAAAATTGCTGCGGCAATGCCAGGGCGGTCCGGAATGCGCCGGACCGACAGCTTGGCTTCATCACGCGAGTAGGCAATGCCGGTAACCAGTTTCTTTTCCACGATTTCGTCCTCATCCACCACCAAAGACCCGGGAAGGTGCCCTTCCATAACTGCCGGACCATCTGCAAAGCTGGAAAGCACCTGCACCCGCACCCCTTCGCGCATGGCAAGCCCTACGCTGCGGGTTTGCAGCACCTTGGCACCGACTGATGCCAGCTCCAGCATTTCCTCATAGGTAATTTTATCAAGCTTGCGCGCTTTGGGCACAATACGGGGGTCGGTTGTGTAAATCCCGTCCACGTCCGTATAAATATCGCACCGGTCCGCCTTGATTGCCGCGGCAAGAGCCACGGCCGAGGTATCGGACCCGCCACGCCCAAGGGTGGAAACACGCCCGTCTGGCGCAACGCCCTGAAAGCCCGCAACAACCGGCACCATACCCTCGGCCATGCAGCCAAGCAGCTTTGTGCCATCAATTGTATCCAGACTGGCCTTGCCATGTGCCGAATCGGTCAGAATGGGAACCTGCCACCCCGCGAACGAGCGTGAAGGCACACCGAGCTTTTGCAGCGCAATGGCCAGCAGGCCGCTGGTCACCTGCTCACCCGTGGCCACGATGGAATCGTATTCCTTGGGGTCATGCAGGGGAGAGAGGGACTGGCAGAAACCGACAAGCCTGTTTGTCTCCCCCGCCATAGCGGAAACGACAACAAGAACATCACATCCTGCGTCTTTCTGTTTTTTGACGCGCTCGGCCACGGCTCGAATACGATCAAGGTCGCCGACAGACGTTCCGCCGAATTTCATGACAATCCGGGGTGCGGAACCGGACATAGCTTTATTCTCCACCAGACAAGCCGCAGAACATGCCACCAGCTCCAGTTCGACCCCAGCTTTACCAGAAAAGACGAACAGGAATGGTTGCACAGCTTTACAAGGCGCGTCACATAACCTTCCCGGCCCCCTTTCGTCCAGCGGGGAGACCAGCAGGAAAGGATTTTGTTGCATGAACGCCACCACTCCACACGCGCCCTCATCCGTCTCTGATGAAGAAATCGCACGGTTTAGCGCCCTTGCGGAGCAGTGGTGGAATCCTTCCGGCCCCATGCGCCCACTGCACGCCATGAATGCGTTGCGCATAGACTGGGCAAGCCGCCACCTGCCCCTGCGTGGCCGCACCACACGCCGCGCAAAAATTCTGGACATCGGATGTGGCGCAGGGCTTGCGAGTGAAGCCCTGGCCAAAGCAGGCTACGACGTGCTGGGGCTGGATGCCTCAGCCAACGGTATTGCCGCCGCCAAGGAGCATCTGGCCACCTGCCCGCTGCCCGAACATGCGGGGCCACTGCACTACCGCAATGGCAGTGCCGAAGACCTTGTAGCTGAAGGCTGCGAGTTTGACGCGGTTGTGGCGTTAGAAATTATCGAGCATGTCACTGATCCTGCGGCATTTATGGACATGCTGGCCCAGCTTGCAGGGCCAAAGGGCACGGTCATTGTTTCTACCATGAACCGCACCCTGCGCTCCCTTGCGGTTGGCAAGATTGGCGCCGAGTATATTCTGCGGCTGCTACCCGTAGGCACACACGAATGGCGCAAGTTCATCCAGCCTTCCGAGCTAGGCCAGTATGCCCGTGCAGCGGGCCTGCGCATGACCGCCATAGCAGGCATGGCACCCGGCCCAATGGGCTGGAAGGAAACCCGCGACCTCGGCATCAACTACATCGCGGCGTTTACAAGATACTGATTTTAAAGTTTTTTATGGTCTGGAGGCTTACAGTCACTCCAGACCAGCCTCCTATTTGACTGAATCGGGAATTTTGCACACAGGCCCCATGGCGGGGCCATTGTAGCGGGTCCATGTCTGGGTTTCGCCAAAAATAGGCAGCCCTATATAGCCACGCAGCTTGAGCACATCAGGTTGCGCCAGCCAGATTTGAGAATCATAGAGGTGCCCCGTATCGGGGTCCAGAATATGCCCGGCCCAGCGCCCTGCATTACTTTCGCCCATGGGACGAAAATCCGTTAACATCAGCAGGTTACACTCGGATTTGCCATCATGCCCACGGGGTACATCCGTACCATCGTAACGCAGGCCAACCAGATGGCCGCACAGATTTTGCCCGCAGCGATCAATTTTAAACACGCCGTCATGGTCCTGACTAAGCCAGTACCCCGTTAAGGTGGCAGCGTTCGACACCGGCGGTTCTGCGGCAGATGAAGGTACAGCGTGCGCACCAGCCAGCAAAATGGCCAGCAGGGCAGCAAACCCCATCTTGGCTTTATGCACTGCGCCGCACGTTCCGTTCTTTGTCATATCTGCCTCTCCCTCAAGCGGGCGGCGGTCTGGCTTGCCCGCCTAGCCCTCCAAGATGTGGGGGATCACCTTCTTACGCACCACCCCCATTTGTATATGGTCAGCCCAGACATTCAACTATCCGTATCCCGCACCCAGGGCACGTTTTGGAACGCAACCCCTTCTTCTTCCAGCTCTTCTCTCTGGGACTGGGACATTTCACCGTAAATCCCGCGTTCGGGGGCTTCGCCATAATGAATGCGCAAGGCTTCATCGGCAAATCGGTTGCCCATGTTTTCACAATTCTCTTCGATTGTGCGCCGTACGTCACGCAGGGCACTCAGCATGGCATCCGGCAGGCCGGGGGGCATCTGGCCTGCTGCGGGCGCCGGGGGCGCTGCCATATCTGGTGTGGGGGTGGGATCACTTTGTGGCAAACGCTCAGGCGCACGCCCCACAATGGCCGGAGCCATGGGGGCCTGATCCACGCTGGACGTGCCACATTCGGGGCAGTTTAAAAGGTTCTTCTGCCTGAGCATGGCAAATGTACTGCTGTCTTTGTACCAGCCTTCAAACACGTGGTCATGGGCGCAACGCAGACGATAGCAGATCATAGTGTATTACCCTGGCAGATACCCTTTGGTCGTTATGAATACTCAGCCTAGCCCAAGCAGGCCATTCAGCTGGCCCGTACGTTCAAGCCGCATCAGGTCATCACACCCGCCAAGGGCTTTGCCATCCACAAAGGTCTGGGGCACGGTTGTCTGCCCACCGGACAGGTTTATGGCCTCGTCCCGCTCGGGCGTGCCACGTGGGGCGTTGATCTCGGTAAACGGAATTTTTTTGCTCTCCAGCAGGGCAACTGCACGCATGCAGTAGGGGCAACCGGGCTGGGTATAGATTTTGATTTCAGGCATAGATTGTCCTTACTGGTTCCGGGTTATGGATTCAATCAGCTTTTGCCGGGCCATGTTATGGGCTTCATGCGCCTTGTCTAGCCGGGTTGGTCAATATCCACCTCCGGGCGGGCGGGCACGACCCCGGCCACCAGCAGGCTGACACTGCGCGCACCCGCCTGTAACAGGGCATTGGTGCAGGCTGTAGCAGTCGCGCCTGTTGTAAGCAGGTCATCGACCAGCACAATATCATGCCCCCGCACCCTGTGTGCACGCGTGCGACGCACACTCATGGCCTGAGCAACCTCATCCCGCCGCGCCTGACGGGAAAAAGACGCCAGAGGCACCGTGGAGCGGACACGAACCAGTGCATCGGGCAGGCAATGCAGGCCGCCCAGTTTGGCCACACCGTGCGCCAGCAACGCTGCCTGATTATAACGCCGCCTGAACAACCGCCAGCGATGCACGGGTACGGGCACCACCAGCGCATCAGCACACACAATGTCCTGCCCTATCCGCACCATCTGCTGGGCCAGAAAAGATGTGTTTTCCGTTTGATCGGCATATTTAAGCTTTAAAATCAGCTCCCTTGCCACGCTTTCGTACACAAAAGCCGCACGCGCCTGCCCCCATACGGGAGGATGCCGCTCGCATGCCGGGCACAGATCATTCACTCCCAGCATTGCGGCACTTACCTGCGGTACAGCACACGCCTTGCAAAATGGTGCAACAACAACCCGCACATGCGCAAAACAGGAGGCGCAAAGCAGGCCATGCTGCGCAACATCCGCTCCACAATGCAGGCAGGCTGGCGGGTAAAGAACCCCCAACCCCATTTGCCCAAGGGCGCGTAGTTGCGCCACAGCGCGCGCGCCTAGCATAAACACAGGTTTGTCATGGCTGGCGGCTTGGCAAAAAGTGTGGATACGCGCACATCTGCCTTTATGGATACACCCATTATTTTTGACCGCAAAGCCGTCAGGCAGCACAGGGACCGTGCGGCACGCAGGCTGGATGGCATTATGCCCGTGCTGGACATTACCGCCGACCTACTGTTCGACCGACTGGACGATATGGTGCGCAGTTTTTCCGCGGCACTGGATATGGGCGGGCGTGGTGCCATTAGCCCGCGCCTTGCTGCGCGGGGCATTGCCACTACCAGCATGGACCTCTCCCCCAGACTCGTCACCCGCTCCGGAGGAATGCGTGTTTGTGCGGATGAGGAATGGCTGCCGTTTGCCCCGCATAGCTTTGATCTGGTCATTGCCAATCTGTCTCTACACTGGGTGAACGACCTGCCCGGTGTTTTTGCCCAGATCCGGCACGTTCTGCGGCCCGATGGGCTTTTTCTGGCCAGCATGCCCATACTCCCCACATTGCGCCCCTTGCGCACGGCGCTGGAAGCGGCTGAACTGGCGGTGTGCGATGGCGTATCGCCCCGTGTATCACCTTTTCCAACGCAGCAGAGCTGTGCGCAGCTTATGCAGCGGGCCGGGTTTGCCCTTCCTGTTATTGATACCGAATGTCTGGACCTGCGCTACCGCTCGCTCAGCGCGCTTATGACCGACCTGCGTGCTGCGGGTGAGACAAATGCCCTGACCCAGCGTACACGCACCATACCACCACGCATGATGTTTGCTGCTGCCGCAGCCGAACTAGAAAAAACGGGGGCAGACAGCTTTGCCATGCCCCTGCATATGGCTGTTTTATCCGGCTGGGCACCGGCTCCAACCCAACCTGTACCCTTACAGCCCGGCCAGTTCCAGCACTCCCTGCATGATGCCCTGAACCCGCAGGAACCATCCGCTTAATCTCGCCCCCACACCTCAGCCGGGCCGAGGTTAGCCCCCGGTTACGCTCATATGCCTTTGCGGGCCGGATACAGCACCTGTCTGCCCATCCAGCAGAAAATCATGCCCTACGGGTTTGCGGGCTATGGCCTGCTGTATGGCCACTTCCAGTGCAGCATCTGTTGCCCCCTCGCGCATGAGGTGGCGCAGGTCCACCCCTTCCTCCTGCCCAAGACAGGTATAAAGCTGCCCGGTGCAGGAAAGGCGGACGCGGTTGCAGGTCGCGCAAAAATTGTGGCTCATGGGCGTAATAAAGCCCAGACGCTGCCCGGTTTGCGCCACCCGCACGTAACGCGCAGGCCCTCCGGTCTGGTAGGCCAGAGGTTCTAACGTCCACCGTTGAGACAGGCTCCGCCGTACCGCGTCGAGCGAGAGGTACTGCGCGGCACGGTCTTCCCCTGTTTCCCCCATCGGCATGGTTTCTATCAGGCAGAGGTCGGCCCCGATTTCTCCGCACCAGGCGAGCAGGGCATCAAACTCATCATCATTCACACCCGCCATGGCCACGGTGTTAATACGCACGGCCAGCCCTTCCGCACGGGCAGCGCGGATACCTTCCAGCGTTGCGGCCAGCCTGCCCCGGCGGGTCAGCCTGGCAAAACGTTGCTCGTCCAGAGAATCCAGACTGACATTCACACGCCGAACCCCAGCCTGCGCCAGAATGGGAGCGTAATGCGCCAACTGGCTGCCATTGGTGGTTAGTGTCAGCTCATCCAGCCGCCCTGCCTGTTCAGGATGGCGCAACCATGTCCCAAGTTCTTTGAAGAAAAGCCCGATGTCGCGCCGTACAAGAGGCTCCCCCCCCGTAATGCGCAGCCTGCGCACGCCATGAAGCACAAAGACCCGGCTCAGACGCAGAAGTTCCTCAAAATCCAGAACATCCGCCCGTGGCAAAAACGACATCTGTTCGGACATGCAGTACACACACCGCATGTCGCATCTGTCGGTTACAGAAAGACGGAGGTAGGAAATCCGCCTTCCGGCGGGGTCCGTTAAAGAGGACAACATAGGTACACTTTATATCAGAAACCTCTACGGCTTTAAATGCAAAAGAGCACCCCGGCGCAGCAGAAACAGCACCCTGCCCTTAAAAAACATACGGCCCGCTTTAAGCGGGCCGTATGCAGCAGGCAAGTTGAAAAAACGGAGGTTAGTGCCCCGCGTTGTTACCTGAAAAGTCAGGTTTGGAGAGGCCGGAGTGCTCAAGCTGCTCCACCAGAGCATCCTTCAGCCGTTCCAGTCCTGCGCTGTCGCGCCCTTCTGCACGGGCAACCAGCACCGCCTGCGTGTTGGATGCCCGCAGCAGCCACCAGCCATCGGTTGTGTTAACACGCACGCCATCAATTTCGGACACGTCAGCGCCAGCTTTACGCAGGCGTTCGGCAACTTCCTCAATCACCTTGAACTTGCGGTGGTCATCACAGTCAAAGCGGACTTCCGGCGTGGAAAGCGTTGCAGGCAGGGCCTCACGGAATGCGGCAAGCGATTCTGTGGACCGCGCTACAATGCCAAGCACACGCACACCGGCGTAAAGTGCATCATCAAACCCGTACCATTTATCGGCAAAGAAGATGTGCCCGGACATTTCGCCCGCCAGCGGGGAGCCGGTTTCCGCCATTTTGGACTTAATGAGCGAATGCCCCGTACGCCACATGAGCGGCTTGCCGCCAGCACGTGCGACCTCATCAAACAGCACCTGACTGGCTTTGACGTCGGCAATAATGGTTGCCCCGGAATGGCTTTTGAGCACATCCCGCGCCAGCAGGACCAGAATCTGGTCGCCCCACAAAATCTCGCCCTTATTGTCCACCAGCCCGATTCGGTCTGCATCCCCATCAAAGGCAATGCCCAGATCGGCGTGGTTGTCCTTTACCGCGGCAATAAGCTGCTCAAGGTTTTTGGCAACCGTGGGGTCCGGGTGGTGGGCAGGGAATGTGCCATCAATGGCGGCATTGAGCACAATATGCTCGCCCGGCAGGGCCGCGACCATTTTTTCCAGCACTTCGCCTGCGGAGCTGTTGCCGTTGTCCCAGACAATTTTGAGCTTACGCGTACCGCCGTCATAATCCTTTACAAGGCGTTTGACGTAGTCATCACGCACATCAATCGTGCGTACGGTGCCCTTTTCTGCCGCGACCACATTCCCCTTGGCCGACAGATCCCCGAGTTCACGGATCTGGGCACCAAAGAACGGCTTGCCCGCCAGCATCATTTTAAAGCCATTATAGTTGGGCGGGTTGTGGCTACCCGTCACCATAATGGCACCATCCGCATTAAGCGTGGCTGATGCATAATACAGCATGGGAGTAGGCCCACGCCCAACGCGGGTTACATCCAGACCACACTCCAGAGCTCCTTTTACAAGGGCTTCTTCCAGCATGGGGGAAGACAGGCGGCCATCATACCCGACCACCAGCGTTTTGCCGCCATTACGGCGGACAAGGCTGCCAAATGTGCGGCCGATGGCAAACGCATCTTCAGCGCTCAGTGTTTTGCCAACAATGCCGCGAATATCGTATTCCCGCAGGCTTGTTGCTTCAAAGTCATGCGCAAAAGACATTAGTTCTGCCCCTCATACTTCTTGAGGAATTCGCGCACGCCTTCGGCCAGTTCAGGGCGTTCGAGCGCAAAGGCGATCTGGGCTTCCAGAAAGCCGAGCTTGTTACCGCAATCGTAACGCACGCCTTCATACCGCAGGCCATTGAACGGCACGTGGCCAATGGTTTTGGCCATGGCGTCTGTCAGCTGCACTTCACCACCGGCACCTTTTTCCAGCTTGGCCAGATGCGGCATGACATCGGGGGTCAGGATATAACGCCCGATAATGGACAGGTTGGACGGCGCATCTTCGGGTTTGGGTTTTTCAACCAGCCCCTTAACTTCCACAAGGCGGCCATCATCCTTGCCAATGTCCAGAATACCGTAGCGGTTGGTATGCTCACGCGGCACTTCGGACACGGCAACCACGTTGCCCCCGGTTTCGTAATAAGCTTCGGCCAGCTGCTTCAGGCAGCCTTTCTGCGACATCACCATGTCGTCAGGCAGCAGGATGGCAAACGGATCGTTGCCAATAAAAGAGCGCGCACACCAGATGGCATGCCCAAGCCCCAGCGGCTCCTGCTGGCGCACGGCAATAAGCGAGCCAGCCTGAATGCTGCTGGGTTCCAGCGCCTCCAGACAATCAACCTTGTTGCGTTCCTTGAGCGTGCTTTCCAGCTCATAGGCGATATCGAAATAGTCGATCAGGGAATCTTTGCCGCGGCCGGTAATCAGGCAGAATTCCTCAATGCCTGCGGCGCGTGCTTCATCAATTGCGTACTGGATAAGGGGTTTGTCCACGACCGGCAGCATTTCTTTTGGCATGGCCTTGGTGGCAGGCAAAAAGCGCGTTCCCAGCCCCGCAACTGGCAGGACTGCTTTACGTAAAGGCTTGGGATTGGACACGAATATAACACCTTTAAATCAAGTTAAACCTGAGACCATCCGACCTGACCTGGCCAAAGCATGGAGGCATCCACCCCAATACCCGCCTGCGCCGGAAAAAGATCAAGGCGGCCGACAGTGCTAGCTGACATTGTGCCTTGTATCCGTGGCCGATTGCATAGTCTTTTTTACATAATCACAACCATGCTTCTACACCGCAACAGACCGCAAAAGAACGGCGTGAATATGACAACTTCCGCCTAATTTGCAGAAAAAACGCGTGCAAACGAAAAAAAACGGCTCAAGGCGTTAGCCTTTTGCCGTCCATAACATAACATTTTGTCATGAAAGAAAAATGGTGCGGTCGAGAAGACTCGAACTTCCACGAGGTTTCCCCCACAAGCACCTCAAGCTTGCGCGTCTACCATTCCGCCACGACCGCACGTGACAAACGGTATCAAAAAAGGCGATACCGTGTGCTAGGAAGCCCTATAACCGAACCATAAGCAGGCGGCAATGACCAAAGAACAAATTTTATGGGAAATAAGCAAAAAACTGGTGCCTTACCCTGCGGCCCTGAGCAGAATGGAACAGATTGCCAAAGACATAAGGGCAGGAGAGGCCGCCGAGCGCGTATGGCTGCTTGAACATCCCCCCCTGTACACATCCGGCACATCTGCCAAGGCGGAGGACCTGTTCAACCCTGCGGGATACCCCACCTACCATGCCGGCCGGGGCGGACAGTGGACCTACCACGGGCCGGGCCAACGCACGGCCTATGTCATGCTTGACCTGCAACGCGCCCATGGCAACACCCCCGCGCGCGACCTGCGGGCCTATGTGCAGGCGCTGGAAGCGTGGATTATTACCGCACTCGCCAGTTTTGGCCTACGTGGGGAAGTGCGGGAAGGCCGGGTGGGCGTGTGGGTTACCAACCCGCAGACAGGGATAGAAGAAAAAATTGCGGCCATAGGTGTCCGCGTCTCCCGCTGGGTAAGCTGGCATGGCGTAGCCATTAATCTGGCCCCTACCCTGCCTGACTTTGATGGCATTGTACCTTGCGGGATTCGGGAATACGGCGTGACCAGTTTTGAAAAACTGGGCATCAAAGCCAGCATGCAGGACCTGGACCTTGCTCTGGCAGCGGCGTGGCACACCGTATTTGGCAGCACGCCATCTGCCCTGACACCTGTTGAGGTGGCACCTAGTCCAGTCGAATTTGCGTAAGCTTGCGCTGCGCATCCAGAATACGCACGTCATACAGGCTTAAAACGCCCTGTTCGTCCCTGAACCGGAGTGTGATCAACCCCTGCGAGGGATTATCCGCTCTGGTCAGCGAAATCTGGACAAGGCCGCGCTGCTGCTGAACGTCGGAAACCATAACCGGGCCAGACAGGCGCACCGGGTTGCTCAACAACATTCCCAACGCACTATGGCCCAGCCCGATATGAGTGACCGACCCATTGGCTGCATCCGTAAACACGGCTGAACGCTCGGATGCCTTGAGTTCCATCTCATGCGGGGTGGTAAAGCGCATGTCCAGATAACCGGGGCGGTAGGTGATCAGCCCACTGCCACTGGCACCATTAGGCCATATCTGCGTAAACGGCGCATCCTGCAGGTTAACCGTGCGGAAATATGCCTCCACCCGGTTGACCGTGGCGTTTTGTGGCCCTCCCCCCACCTGCTGCGTTGCACAGGCGGCAAGCACAAGTGGCGCAAGAGCAAATAGGGAACGACGGCTGAAGACCCCCTTGCTCATACAGTTGCCTCTTCTTCTGCCGGGGTGCGCAGGGTTAGCGCCAGTGCGTGCAGGCCATCGGCCAGTTCGGGGGCCAGCAGGTCATGCACCTTGCGTGAGCGTGCAACGCGACTCATGCCTTCAAACACAGGTGAGACAATATAAAGGCGGAAGTGCGTTTCCGTCGCACCGGCATTGGGGCCGCGCGTCTGCTCCACATGGTGGGCATGGCGGTGGCTTTCGTCCTGTATGTCCAATCTGGTCGGAAAAAGCGCTGTTTCCAGCACTTTGCGCACCCGCACGGCGCGCGTGGCACCCGATATGGAGGATGATGTTGGGCCTGAAAGACTGGTCATATGGCAACTCACCTCTTGCGACCAAAGCATTTGCAACGCAAATAACGATGAATGATGAAGCGAAGGAACACCCGTCCCCGCGCGTTTGATCCTGATCCCAACGCGCCGCAGCGCTGCTGCGACATGCCGGACTGCACAAGCCCGGCAGGATACCGCGCGCCCCGCTCCCGCGATAGCCTGAACCAGTATTATTGGTTCTGTCTGGAGCATGTGCGTGAATACAATGCACGATGGGACTATTACAAAGGCATGTCTCCCGGCCAGATAGAGGCACATCTGCGGGCCGATATAAGCTGGGACCGGCCAACATGGACATTTGGCCAAGGTCCGGGCCAGAGCAAACGCACCATGCCGAACGAAGAAGATATTCTGGACCCACTGGACATACTGGGTCAGAACCGCCGCGCCCGCGCTGACCGGGCCCGCGCACAGGCCGAGCCACGGATTCCTGCCCATCTGCGCGAACCACTCGCCGTTCTGGGGCTGGACTGGCCGGTTACGCTGGCAAATGCCAAAACGCATTACCGCGCCCTTGCCCGCAAACATCACCCTGATACCAATCAGGGGGACCTTGCGGCAGAGGAACGTCTGAAAAAGATCAACGTTGCCTTTACTATTGTGAAGGCACATCTGCAGACGGAAGAACTCGAAAAAGCAGGCTGATCATGTATCCTGCTCCGGTATGCCCGCCGGTTTTGTTTTGAACCCCTTACGATCAGACGGATAATCATGACGGATTCCAGCCCCCAGACAGCAGCTCTTGATCTTCCGCCCATTTCGGCGGTTTCCGTACCGGATACGGAAGTCAGCGTCCGTGAGGTATTCGGGATCGATTCCGACCTGAAGGTTCCCGCCTTCTCCCTGCGTACCGAGCATGTCCCCCCGATTGATACGGCCTACCTGTTTGACCACGATACAACGCTGGCCATTCTGGCAGGCTTTGCCTTTAACCGTCGCGTTATGGTGCAGGGCTTCCATGGTACGGGCAAATCCTCCCATGTGGAGCAGATTGCAGCGCGCCTGAACTGGCCGTGCATCCGCATCAATCTGGACAGCCACGTTTCGCGCATAGATCTGGTGGGCAAGGATGCCATTGTGGTCAAGGATGGCCAGCAGGTCACCGAGTTTCAGGAAGGGCTGCTGCCATGGTGTCTGCAACGCCCCTGCGCACTGGTGTTTGATGAATACGATGCCGGGCGGCCGGATGTCATGTTCGTTATCCAGCGTATTCTGGAAGTCGAGGGCAAGCTGACCCTGCTTGACCAGAACCGCGTCATTACCCCCAACCCGTGGTTCCGCCTGTTTGCCACGGCCAACACTGTGGGGCTGGGCGATACTACTGGCCTGTACCATGGCACCCAGCAGATCAATCAGGGGCAGATGGACCGCTGGAACATTGTGACCTCGCTCAACTACCTGCCCCATGCGCAGGAAGTCGGCATTGTCTGCTCCCGTCTGGGCATTGCGGCGGACGACAAGGCCGAGCGTGAAAAAATTGGCAATATGGTGGCTCTGGCCGGGCTGACGCGCGCAGGATTCATGGCGGGGGATCTGTCCACTGTTATGTCCCCCCGTTCGGTTATCGCGTGGGCAGAAAATGACCTTATTTTCAAGGATCTGGCCTTTGCCTTCCGCGTAACATTCCTCAACAAGTGTGACGAGGCCGAGCGCGGCATGGTGGCAGAATATTACCAGCGTTGTTTTAACAGCAGCCCCCTGCCCAAGCGCCCTGCCTGACAGAAATAATCTACACAGACAGGGGGCGTTATGGCTGATCAGGCAAACAACACGGGCAACCCGTCCATCCGCCTCTCCCGCGAGGAGGCGGAAAAACGGGCCGATGCCTTTAAACAGGCAACCGAGGCAACGCTACGCGCCCTCGGCGGGCGGAAGGAGACCAATGTCTCCTTCCATAGCGGCAACATGCCCATGGCTCCGATCAGTCTGGGGGAGAAAATTCGCCTCTCCTCCCCCTCCCTCAACCTGAATGAGGAAGAAGCACAGCGCCTGCGTGGTGCGGCAGACGCACAGGCGCTGCGGCTGAAACACCACGATTTTGACCTACATGCCGCACGCCGACCGGCAGACACCATTGCCCGCGAAGTGTATGACGCACTGGAGCAGGCCCGTGTGGAAGCCGTAGGGGCCCGCCACATGAAAGGCGTTGCCGCCAACCTGCGCCACAGGCTGGAGCAGGAAATCCGCGCTGCTGGTCTGGATCATATGACCGATGCCGCCCAGCTTTCCCCCGTTGTGGGGCTGGAACTGCTGGCGCGTGAAAAGCTGACAGGCGAACCCCTGCCCGAATCAGCCCGTGCCATTATGGAGCAGTGGAAGCAGAGCCTGCCGGAAGACGCACTGGCCGCACTGGATACGCTGGCCGCTGACCAGGATAGCCAGAAAGCCTACTCCCGCGCGGCCCGCAAACTGCTGGCCGCCTGCGCACTAACCGATGACGACTCCCTCTCTGATCAGGAGGAAGAGGACGAAAATTCGGGCAATGCGCCAGACACCAACGAGGATGAAAGCGAACAGCCCCCCCCCGAGCAGGAGGACGAAACCTCCGGCGTGGCACCGGATATGTCCGATGCGGTGTCCGAACCCCAGCTTATGGCGGGCAGTGCGGATGCAGCCGACAATACCCCAGAGGTAGAGCAGGAGTCCGGCTCTGCCGAAGGCACGGGGGATGCCGCAGGACCGGGCAACCGTAAAGAGATAGAACCGGGCCAGACCGCCAAAGGCTACCACGCCTACACCACCAGTTTTGATGAAGAAATTCTGGCCGAAAACCTGTGCGACCCCGAGGAACTCTCCCGCCTGCGGCACCAGCTTGACCTGCAATTAGCCACGCTGCACGGGGTTGTCTCCCGTCTGGCCAACCGGCTCCAGCGCCGTCTTATGGCGCAACAGACCCGCTCCTGGTCGTTTGATCTGGAAGAGGGTATGCTGGATGCAGGCAGGCTGTCGCGCATTGTAGTCAATCCGCGCCTGTCCCTCTCCTACAAGCAGGAAAAAGATACGGAGTTCCGCGATACAGTGGTCACGCTGCTGATCGACAATTCCGGCTCCATGCGCGGTCGCCCCATTTCCGTTGCCGCATCCTGCGGGGATATTCTGGCACGCACACTTGAACGCTGCGGTGTGAAAGTGGAAATTCTGGGCTTTACCACCCGTGCATGGAAAGGCGGGCAAAGCCGCGAACTCTGGGTACAGAACAACAAGCCCGAAAACCCCGGCCGCCTGAACGATCTGCGCCACATTGTTTACAAGGGTGCGGACACACCGTGGCGGCGCGCACGCACCAATCTGGGCCTGATGCTGCGTGAAGGGCTGCTGAAGGAAAACATAGACGGCGAGGCCCTGCTCTGGGCATGGCGGCGTATTAAAAGCCGCCCCGAGGCCCGCAAGATTCTTATGGTGATCTCGGACGGCGCTCCGGTGGATGACAGCACACTGTCCGTCAACCCGGCCTCTTATCTCGAGGACCACCTGCGCGAGGTGATCAGCATGATTGAAAACCGCAGCCCGGTGGAGCTAAGCGCCATAGGTATTGGCCATGACGTAACCCGTTATTACCAGCGGGCCGTTACCATTACCGATGCGGAGGAACTGGGCGGAACCATGCTCCAGTCCCTTTCCGCCCTGTTTGATGAAAAGCGGATGCGCAAGCGGGCTTAAGCCTGCGGCGTATCCGCCAGTTCTTTCATCATCTTCGCATGCGCCAGACGCACTTCCGTAAAGGAGTGTACGGCGTCAAGCAGAATAGCAATGTCTGCCTTGGTCGTGCGGTGGTTAACCAGTGCCACACGAATAGCCAGCACACCCCCGATCCGGGTGGTGGATGGCGCAACTACGCCGCTCAGTTGCAGGTCCTTGACCAGTTCTCCATTCAAACGGTCAAGGTCCTCCACATCAGGTGCCGCCACACGGAAACACACAACATTCAGCGTTACAGGTGCCAGCAGTTGCAACTGGGCCGTGGCCTGCACCTGCCGTGCCAGTTCCTGCGCCAGTGCACAGGACTGGGTTACTACCTGCCCCAGCTTTTGGGTGCCAAACCCTGCCAGCGCAAACCAGACCTTGAGTGCCCGAAACCCGCGTGAGAGATCCGGCCCCAGATCACAAAACCATGGGGCACCTGCAGCAAGCCCCCTATCCTCGCGTGAGAGATATGCGAGGGATTGCGCAAAAGCCGCCGCCTGCCTGCCCGGCTCGCGCACCAGCACGCAGCCTGCATCGTATGGAACCTGTGCCCATTTATGAAAATCAAAGGCCAGACTATCGGCCCGTTCCAGACCAGCAAGCAAAGGGGCCAGGTCAGGTGCAAGCTTTGCCAGCGCACCAAAAGCCCCATCCACATGGAACCAGAGCCCCTCCCGCGCAGCCAGATCGGCCAGTGCATTCAGCGGGTCAATGCTGCCCGTATCCACCGTTCCTGCCGTACCAACAACCAGAAACGGCTCAAGCCCGGCAGCCCTGTCCTGCGCAATCATGCGCTCAAGGGCTGCCATATCCATACGGAATGCGCTGTCCATTGGCACACGGCGCAAGGCCTGCTCGCCCAGCCCTGCCATATCAAACGCACGGGCTACGCAACCATGTGCGCTCTCGCCCGCATAACCCACCAGCCTGCGGCCACCAACACCCTGCTGCCGCAGGTCCTGCCCTCCGCTCACATTGCGAGTGGCAGTCAGGATGGCAATAAAGTTGGCCATGGAGGAGCCGGTTACCAGCAGCCCCGTGGCTTCGGGGGAAAAACCGAACATTTCCGCGGCCCAGCGGATAACCATCCGCTCGACTTCTACAGGTGCATGGTCACGCCCGCCCAGATTGGCGTTTAGCCCTGCGGCCAGCATATCCGCCAGCATACCCTGTGCGGTGCCCCCCCCATGCACCCAGCCCATAAAGCGTGGGTGCCGGTTGCCCACGGCATAGGGCTGCACGGTTTGTGTGAACTGCTGGTACAGTGCCCCCAGTTCCTGCCCACTGGCAGGGAGCGGGGCATCCCTGAACCCCTCGCGCACAGAAGCAGGCATAGGTTGCCAGACGGGGCCTTGCGAGACATGGCGGATATTTTCCAGCATATCATCCAGCATCTGGTGCCCCTGAGCTTTCAGTTCTTCCCAGTCTTCAGGATCCAGACCCGCCACAACCTTGCTCTCCTCTTGCATAATATCAACAAATGCGCCCTCGCCAGACTGCTACGCTGGCGTTGTGGATGCATGATCGTGCTCCTGACTGAGCCGGGCAAACCTGCGGGCCAGCACGGCACAGACAAAAAGCTGAATCTGGTGATACAGCATGAGCGGCAGAACAATAACCCCCACGGAGGCAGGCGGGAACAGAACGTTGGCCATGGGTACACCAGATGCCAGCGTTTTTTTGGAACCGCAGAACACCACGGCAATTTCGTCCTTCAGGGGCAGGCCAATCAGGCGGCCACCAAAAATGGTCAGGCCCAACACGCTGAACAGCAGAACTGAATCCGCAATGGCAATCATGCCCAGCTCGGCCATGGGCAGGCGGTGCCATAGCCCCTGCATGACCGCATCACTAAAAGCCGCATAAACAACGACCAGAACCGAACCCCGGTCGGAAAAAGACAGGATTTTCTTGTTCCGGTGCGCCCATGCCCCAAGCCAAGGCTGCAACACCTGCCCCAAAACAAACGGGAGCAGAAGCTGGTAAACAATATCCAGCGGGTTACCTGTGGCTTGGCCGTGCTGGCTCAGCACCAGCCCCACCAGCACGGGGGTAATAAAAATACCAAACACGTTGGACGCCGTGGCCGCACACACGGCGGCAGGCACGTTACCCCCCGCGATGGAGGTAAACGCAATGGAAGACTGTACCGTGGACGGCAGGCAGCACAGGAACAGCACACCCATCCATATATCCGGCTGCAACAGACCGGGGAACAGGGCATGTGCCGCCAGCCCCAAAAGCGGAAACAGGACAAACGTGCAGCTCAGGATAAGCAGGTGCAGCTTCCATGCCACCATACCATCCAGCACGGCCTTGCGTGACAGGCGCGCACCTTGCAAAAAAAACATGAGCGCAATCAGCCCGACAGACAGCCAGTGAAAAACCGGCACCGCGGCCCCATGGCACGGCACAAGCGTTGCCAGCAGAACAGAGGCCAGCAGCCCCAGCAAAAAGGGGTCAATTTTCAAAAAGCGCACGGTTGGGGCTCTTCCATGATAATCTTGTTGCCTGCAATTTTTACTTACGGCACCTTCATGATGAAATGAAGCAGAACTCTCCTTTTTCCCTCCATCTTCTCGGGGTCGTGAGTCTTTGCACCATCGCCACCGCAGAAACCGCCCTAGCCGCCCCTCCCACCGCATGCGCAACCGTAAGCGCCAGCGCAGAGGAAGACACACCCAAAGGCCTGATTTACCATGACCTGAGCGTACGCGCCCCCAGCGGCACAACCAACCTGCATGTGAAAAAACTGGTCTTTACCGGTCAGGCATCCAGCCCGGAGGCCACGCAGGATCTGGCGCAGGCAGCATCCCTGCTGCTGGTTTCCGCCATGACCGGGCACCACAATGCAGCCTGCACCCAGTGGCTTATGGAACAGGGCAGACTGGTGACCAGCAGCCTCCAGTCCGGCGGGCATTACGACCTGACATGGAACAACGCCACGGTTGAACAGGGGGCAGCACACGTCAACGCCACAATGGCGCACTACCAAATTCAGGGTGCCGCCACCCCGCGGACCAGTGCAGCAACCCTGAGCATGAGCGGGTTATCCTTCCACAACGTGCTTAACCAGCAACTGCTGCCCACTGAGGCCCATGCTACGTTTTCGCTCCCCACATCGGAACTGCCGGCACTTATGAGCGCCATAGGCGGGCGGAGTACTGCAGCCCCCGCCGTGCATGCCACCATAAGCAGCTTTGAAGCATCCGAAGGCACGGTCAAGCTACAAGGGCATGGTCAGGCCACGCTAACAGGGGATGTTGCAGCCACATCCGCCTCCGGACATCTGGAAATTTCCAATCTGGAGGAACTGATAGAAAAGGCCCGCGCAGCACATCAGATGAAACTGGCCGCAGGCCTTGTGCTGGGCAGGCTGGTCAGCCACCGCGCGGGCGAGCAGAATACGTGGGACACCACATGGGAAGGTGGCGTTCTTACAGTTAACGGTTTTCCCCTCCCCATCAAATAACCACATCCTCCGCATGGGCTATTCCGTGCGGAGGGCACTGGGCACTCAACTGGTGGGGTGTTCCATCAGGCCATTCCACGCGCACATAGATTGGCAAGTTCGCGCAGCACCTTACGGGCAAGGTCAATCCGTTGCACGTTGGTCAATTCCCGCACAACAGCCATTTTATGGTCTGGCCGCAGGCGGACCACCCCATCTTTCCAGCGGCCCATCCACTGCACAAGGCCACCGGGGTTGGCAAAGCTGTTGTTGCGGAACTGGAGCACCATACCCTTGGGGCCTGCCTCCACCCGCTCCACGCCCGCCTGCCTGCAAAGTCTTTTAAGATCAACAATATCGAGCAGGTTTTTAACTTCCTCGGGAACCGTGCCAAAACGGTCCACCAGTTCTGCCTCCATAGCCTCCAGCTCAGCATCAGACGCCAGAGCACTGATTCTACGGTAAAGTCCCAGACGCACTGGCAGGTCAGGCACATATGCATCGGGGATAAGGACGGGCAGCCCCATAACAATATTGGGGGTCCAGTCCCGGTCATTTTCCGTACTCCGCCCCTTGTCGCTACGCAGGTCGGCTACGGCGTCTTCCAGCATCTGCTGGTACAACTCAATGCCCACCTCACGCACATGGCCGGACTGCTGGTCCCCCAGCAGGTTGCCCGCACCACGCAGGTCCAGATCGTGCGAGGCCAGCGTAAAGCCAGCGCCCAGTGTGTCGAGCGTCTGCATGACCTCAAGCCGCTTTTCCGCCGAAGCGGACAATGTGTGTGTCTGCGGCCATGTGAGGTACGCGTAGCCACGCTGCTTGCCACGCCCCACGCGCCCACGGAGCTGGTAAAGCTGGCCAAGGCCGAACATATCGGCCCGGTGGATGATCAACGTGTTAACCGCAGGCATATCCAGCCCACTTTCCACAATATTGGTGGAGAGCAGGATGTCGTATTGACCATCGGAGAACTCGGTCATCACCCGTTCCAGCTCCGTGGGAGACAGGCGGCCGTGGGCCTGTACCAGCCGGGCATCGGGCACAATGCTGCTCAGGCGTTCGGCCAACTGGTCCAGGTCTTCAATTCTGGGGGCTACGCAAAAAATCTGCCCGCCGCGGAAGCGCTCACGCTGAATGGCCTCGCGGATTACCACGCTGTCAAACGGCATAATGAAGGTCCGCACGGCAAGGCGGTCCGTAGGCGGCGTTGCAATAAGGCTCATCTCCCGCACACCGGAGAGCGAGAGCTGGAGTGTGCGGGGCAAAGGTGTGGCGGAGAGGGTGAGCACATGCACATCCTCGCGCAGGGCCTTCAGCTTTTCCTTATGCGAGACGCCAAAATGCTGCTCTTCATCAATAATCAGCAGTTCGAGGGCTGCGAACTTGATTGTCTTGGCCAGCAGGGCATGGGTGCCGATCACCACATTCACGCTACCATCGGCCAGCCCTTTGCGGACCTCCGTGGCTTCCTTGCCTGTTACCATGCGTGAAAGCTGGGCCACCTTGATGGGGAAGCCCTCAAAACGCGCGGCAAAAGTACGGTAGTGCTGGCGGGCCAGCAGGGTGGTGGGCACAACCACGGCCACCTGCCCGCCGGACATGGCGGCAACAAACGCAGCCCGCAGGGCAACCTCGGTTTTGCCAAAGCCCACATCCCCACACACCAGCCGGTCCATGGGGCGGCCGGAGGACATATCCTCCAGCACATCGGTAATGGCGCGGGACTGGTCCTCTGTTTCCACAAAGGGGAAGCGGGCACAGAACTCGTCCCACATTCCTTCAGGCGGGAGTAGTTCAGGCGCCTCCTTGAGCGCGCGGGCCGCTGCGGTGCGAATAAGCTCACCCGCCATATCGCGGATGCGGCTTTTCATCTGCGATTTACGGTTCTGCCAGGCGACCCCGCCCAGACGGTCGAGCGATACCCCGGCCTGATCCGAGCCAAACCGGCTGAGCAGTTCAATATTTTCTACCGGCAGGTAGAGCTTTTCCCCACCATCGTACAACAGGCGCAGGCAGTCATGCGGGGCCACGCCTACGCTCACTGTTTCCAGCCCGTCATACCGGCCTATGCCGTAGTCCTGATGAACAATCAGATCCCCCGCAGACAGTTCACTGGCCTCGGCAATCAGTTCATCCGCGCGGCGGCGGCGGCGTGGCGGGCGGCCTATGCGCTCGCCCAGCAGATCCTGCTCGGACACAAACGCCACATCCTCGGCCACAAACCCACGTTCCAACCCAAGGGTCAGCAGCCCTACAGGACCAGCCTTGGCCTTGCTCGCCTGCTCCCATGTCTCAAACGTATCTGTTGCCACACCGTGTTCGCGCAGCAGCACACCAATCCGCTCGCGCGAGCCTTTGCTCCATGCGGCCACATAAGTCCGGCGTTTAACCTGCGCCCATTCCCGCACCTGCTCGCCCAGCAGGGTAAACACCTGCTCGCGCTGCGCACCCGGCACAATCTTGGAGAACATTTTGCCCGGTCTGCCGCCTACATCCATGCCTGCCGCGCCATCAGGCTGCGCATAGGGGCTGAATGCCACGGCAGGCAGGCGGGCAATGGAGGCTTCCCACCCTTTAAGGTCCATGTACAGCAGGTGTGGTGGTAACGGGCGGTAAGGTGTTTCCCCCTCCCGCACCGGCATTTTGCGGGCCTGATAATGGTCGGCAATCATATCCAGCCGGGCGGCCAGAACGTCTTCCACCTGATAGTCGAGCGAGAGTGCGGCACCGGGCAGGTAGTCGAACAGGGTTTCCATCTGCTCATGGAACAGAGGCAGCCAGTGTTCGATTCCGGGGTAACGCCGTCCGTCGGAAATATGTTCGTACAGGGGGTCGGACGCCGCGGCGGGGCCAAACGCATCCCGCCAGCCGGTGCGGAACAGGGAAATACTGGCCGCATCGAGCGAAAACTCCGACACCGGGCAAAGCACCAGCCCGTCCCGCTTATCGGTCGAGCGCTGGGTACCGGGGTCGAAGGCGCGGATGTTCTCCACCTCATCCCCAAACAGGTCAAGGCGTACAGGCTCGGGCGCACCTGCGGGGTACAGGTCAAAAATACCACCGCGTGTTGCAAACTCCCCTGCCTCCATCACCGTATCGGTGCGGGTGTAGCCATTGGCGATCAGCAGTTCGATCAGCAGGGACTGGTCAAGGCTTTCCCCCGTGCGGATAGTGAGAGACTGCCCCTTGAAGGTCTTGCGCGGAGCCACGCGCTGGATTGCGCCGTTAACCGTGGTCAGCACAAGGCGCGGCTTCCCCCCCGAGGGTTCGAGCAGGCGGGTCAGTGTGGCCACCCGTTCGGCCACGATTGTCGGGTTGGGCGAAACCCGGTCGTATGGCAGGCAGTCCCATGCGGGAAAACGCAGCACGTCCACATCGGCCGCAACAAAAGCCAGCGTTTCGGCCAGCCGCGCCATGGAGGCATCGTTGCGGGCTATGTGCAGCAAAGGCCCCTTATGCTCACGCGCGCGCCGGGCAAGCAAAAGGGCATCGTACCCCTCCGGCACGCCCCAAATAGTGGCAATCCGACGGTCTGGTGCTGCACCTGTGTCTGCTGTCATAGGCCCTGTTTCTCTTGTCCTGCCTGCTCTTCCCTTACGGAAAGAAAATTTTATTTTCCGCACCTTGCGCGGCATGCCTCAACCATGCGCCGCAACATGGGGGTTGCTTTTTCCTCCGGCAAGGGCAGACGGCCAAACAACCAGTCGGTCAGGTCGGGGTCGGGCATTTCGAGTATGGATTCCATGTCCGCCAGTTCTGCGGCGTTCAGGCTGTCTGCTGTTTCCTCCACAAAGCCACCGATCAGGATATCGGTCTCAAACGTGCCGCGATGATTGGCACGGAACTTGAGCCGCCGACGACGGGCCGCCAGAGCGTCTTCCTCCCCGGCAGATGCATTGGAGGGAAGCGTGTGTGAAGACGTTGTAAAATTGTGTTGCATGGCGTTGCTGTCCTATACCGGGGCTGTTCCTGTCTGTCAGCCTGCAAACAGAGGCCTGTATACCGTCCGTGTCCAGCCCCCCATCCTTCACATCCGCTTCGGTTCCGCAATGGGCAAACGTGCCTGCCCTGCAGGCCCTGACCGCCCCGCTCGATAGCCTGAGCGGCGTTAATGTCGCCCGCTCGCGGCTTTTGGCCAGAATTGCCGGTGGGTCCCGGGTCACGGACCTGCTGTTCTGCCTGCCCGAAAGTGTAACGGACAGGCGGCTGCGCCCATCTGTGGCACAACTCAGGGCTGACACAATTGCAACAGTTTGCGGCACGGTGCAGGACCTGCGCGCCCCTGCCCCACGCACCCGCCAACCATGGCGGGCCACGCTCTCGGACGGGACCGGGATGCTGGAAATTGCTTTTTTCTCCCCATGGCAGGCCAAACAGGCCACCACCGGAGCGGAGATTGCCGTATCGGGCAAAATCGAACGGTTTGGTGAGCGGCTGTGCATGACCTCGCCCGACTACCTGCTTCCCGCCCGCCAGATTGAGCGCATTCCCCTGCTGGACCCGGTCTGGCCGCTGACTGCGGGCCTGTTTGCCGGGCAGGTCCGCCAGGCCATGACCGCAGCGCTGGCCCTGCTCCCCCCGGACCTGCCCGAATGGCATGACCCAGCCCTGATCGCACAAAAAAACTGGCCCGATTTTGTCACCGCTCTCACATGGATGCACAGGCCAGACAGTATTCCCGACAGCCACACAGGCACCAACTGGCAGGCAGAGCGCTCCCGCGCACAGACCCGTCTGGCCTGTGACGAACTCCTGGCCGACCAGCTTGCCATGCGCATTGCCCAGCAGGCCACCCGTAGCCGCCCCGGCCGTAGCATGCAGGGCAATGGGCACCTGCAACAACAGGCTCTTGCCGCCTTTGGGCACCCGCTCACACACGGGCAGGCGCATGTGCTGCGCCAGATAGAGGCCGATATGGCCGCCCCCCACCGCATGAGCAGGCTCCTGCAAGGCGATGTAGGGGCAGGCAAAACACTGGTTGCCCTGCTGGCCATGCTCCGGGCGGTGGAGGCTGGCGCGCAGGCCGCCATTATGGCCCCGACCGAAATTCTGGCCCGCCAGCATGCTGCAACTTTTACGCGCCTGTCCCCCGTGCCGGTTGCGTTTTTATGCAGTTCGGTCAAAGGCAAGGCCCGCAAGCAGGCTCTGGCAGATATGGCGGACGGCACTGCCAAGCTGCTGGTCGGCACCCATGCACTGGTGCAGGAGAGCGTAAAATTTGCAGACCTCGGGCTGGCCGTAGTGGATGAGCAGCACCGCTTTGGCGTGGACCAACGCCTGACACTGGTGGAAAAAGGCCACAAGGCGGATATGCTGGTCATGACCGCAACCCCCATACCGCGCACCCTGCTACTCACCCAGTTTGGGGATATGCAGGTCAGCCGTCTGGAGGGCAAACCATCTGGCCGCAAGCCTATCCGCACCTCCCTGCACAGCCTGAGCACCATGGACGATGTGCTGGACGGCATTAGCCGCGCCCTTGATGCCGGGGCACAGATATTCTGGGTCTGCCCACTTGTGTCCGAGAGCGAAGCGCTCGACATTGCGGCAGCCGAAGCCCGGCAGGCTGCTCTGATCGACCGGTTTGGTGATCTGGTGGGCATCGCCCACGGGCGGCAGGACACAAACACGCGCGAACAGGCCTTGCAGGATTTTGCCAACGGCCGCACCCGTATTCTGGTCGCCACAACCGTCATCGAAGTCGGGGTGGATGTGCCCAGTGCGACCATCATGGTCATTGAGCATGCCGAACGCTTTGGCCTTGCCCAGCTCCACCAGTTGCGCGGGCGCGTGGGCCGGGGGGCCAAGGCCTCTTACTGCCTGATGCTGCATGATGCCGGACTGGGGCAGACAGCCCGCCGCCGGCTAGCCTGCCTGCGCGAGACGGAAGATGGCTTTTTGATCGCGGATGAGGACTTTCGCCTACGCGGCGGGGGGGAAGCGACCGGCCGCAGGCAGTCGGGCCTACCCGAATACCGCATGGCCCCGGAAATTCTGGTTGATCTGCTGCTCGACACCGCCCACGCCGAAGCCCAGCGTATTCTGCCCGACACAGGAGCCAGACCAACCGGCACCTACCGGCTCCCGGCTTCGGCCCGTGTGCTGCTGACCCTTTTTGGCAAGGCGGATGCCTCCCGCATTTTTAGCGGCGGTTAAGGCGCACCCACCGCGCGGGCAAGCGGTGCGCCACCGCGGGCATCACACGCCTGTGGTGGCCTCCAGCCATGCCCGGACCTGCCCTTCCGGGTCCGCGTGCTGGGTAAAGGCGGATACGGCCGAAACGCAATCCGCCCCGGCGGCAAGGCACAACGGCGCACGCTCAAGCGTTATGCCGCCAATGGCAACCAGTGGCATGGTGCCGATACGCTGCTTCCACTCACGCAGTTTGTCCACACCTTGCGGGCCGAATGCCATTTTTTTGAGCCGGGTTTCCCATATCGGCCCCAGCGCCACATAGTCGGGGGTCAGGCCCAGAGCACGCTCCAGTTCCTCCGGGCAATGCGTGCTTATGCCCACGCGCAGCCCCGCTTTGCGAATAGCCGGCATGTCTGCCGTATCCAGATCTTCCTGCCCCAGATGGATGTAGGAAATCCCCTCCTCCAGCGCGAGTTGCCAAAAATCGTTCAGCACCAGACAAATGTCATGCTCTGCCGCGTATGTGCGCGCCAGACGAACCTGTGCGCGCAGCTCCTCGTCCGGCAGGTCCTTGAGCCGTAGCTGAATAAAACGCGCACCCGCAGCGCCAAGGCGCTTGACCCACTGGGCGTGATCCACAACCGGGTAGAACTTCTGTGGTAGTGCGCTCATCCCAAAAATGCCTTTCCTGCAACGGGGGTGGATGGGGCAGCCATATCGCGCGCTTCCATCGGGTCGGCCATACGTGCCAGCATACCGGCCTGCACAGCCAGACCAAAAGCCTGCGCCATGCGCACAGGGTCCCCCGCCTTGGCTACGGCGGTGTTGATCAGCACGGCATCATACCCCAGTTCCAACGCCTGAGCTGCGTGGGAAGGCACACCAATGCCCGCATCCACCACCAGCGGCACGGAGGGAAAATGTGCCCGCATGGCCCGCAGGCCAAACAGGTTGTTCAGCCCCTTGCCCGAGCCTATGGGCGCCCCCCACGGCATAAGCACCTCGCACCCTGCGGCCAGCAGACGCTCGGCCACCACAAGGTCTTCCGTGGTGTAGGGGAAAACCTTAAAGCCTTCCTCGTTCAAAATCCGTGCGGCTTCCACCAACCCGAACACATCGGGCTGGAGTGTATCGGCCTCACCGATCACCTCAAGCTTGATCCAGTCCGTGCCAAACACCTCGCGCGCCATATGCGCGGTTGTTACGGCCTCCTTGACCGTGTGGCATCCTGCCGTGTTGGGCAGAACGGGCACACCCAGCTCATGCACCAAAGACCAGAACGCCTGCCCAGCCCGCTCCCCCGCGGACTCGCGGCGCAGGGATACGGTCAACACCCCCGGGCGCGCGGCCAGAACGGCATCGCGCAGGATTTCGGGGGATGGGTACTGCGCTGTGCCCAGCATAAGGGCGGAGGAGAGTGCCTGCCCGTAAAATAACGCCGTCATGCTTTTTACCCCCCCTGCATGGGGGCGACAATTTCCACCCGCGCACCGGCTGCGAGTGCTGCACGCTCGCGCTCGGTTTTTGGCACAAACTGCCCATTCAGCGCGGTGGCAATCCGTGCTCCGGCGTATCCCAGCTCATCAATCAGCCCTGCCAGGGTTGTGGCGGACACGTCCTGTGCCTCGTCATTGACGGTTATTTTCATCGGGCATTACTCCTTGGGGTTTAGGACCCAAAAACCAGATCTGCGGCCTCCCGTGCCCGAGCGGGGGATAGCAGAAAACCATGGCGGTACATGCCATTAACATAAATATGCTGCCCCTGCCGCACCACACGGGGCATGTTATCGGGGTAGGATGGGCGCAGGCCTGTTCCCATTTCCAGAATTTCCGCTTCGGCAAAGCCGGGGTGCAGGGTCCATGCGGAATTGAGCAGCTCCATCATGGAGCGTACGGTCATGCCGCCTGCATTCTCGCTTTCCACCATGGTCGCACCGACCATGAACACATGGTTATCACGCGGCACAATGTAAACCGGAATACGCGGGTGCAGCATGCGTACGGGCCGGTGCAGAATAACATCCGGGCAATGGAGCAGCAGCATTTCGCCACGAACACCGCGCAGGTGGTCGAGCTGATCCCTTACCCTCAGACCCGTGCAGTCCACCACCCAGTCAAACCCGGCCTCATCCGGGGCTGGCTCGGGAGCCACCAGCACCTGCCCTCCCATCTGCTCCAGCGCATGGGCCAGTGCAGGCAGGGCCTTGCGTGGGTCCACATGCCCTTCATCCGCAAAAAACAGGCCTTTTTGAAAACGCCCGGCAAGGTCCGGCTCCAGCCGTGCAATGTCAGCCTCACCCACGGTTTCGTAGTGCGAGGTACGCCGCCCGAAGCGGGCCAGTTCACCCACATCACGCGCGGGGGCCAGCACCAGACTGCCCTGCCGCACAACACCGGGAACATGGGTTGCCCACCAGTCCACCGAATCGACCGACTGGGCAGTAACTTCCGCCGGGGCCGATTCCGCCTCACACCATGGGGCCAGCATGCCGCCCGCCATCCACGATGCACCAGCCCCTACCCGCTCCGCGCAGTCATACAGGGTTACAACCCCGCCACGCTCCGCGAGTGTTACGGCGGCGGTCAGCCCCGCCACACCAGCACCTTTTACCAGAATGCGCGGTTTGCCGTTCATAAGCCCTGCTTTCCACTTCCTGACTGATATGCGCGCCTTAATGCGATACCTGCGTGTTATAACATACCCGGCGTAACTTTTAGCGCACCGGTCCAGCGTCTGCCATTCACAAAAAACGAACCAGCAGCACCATAAGCAGACAACACTCCGTAACCGCCGTTACAATCCAGCGCACACCCATATAACCCGGCGGCACCCAGCCGCGCCGCCATGCCGCGCGCTCGGCCACGGCAACAAGCGCGAATGCAACTATCAACACGGCAATCCCGGCCAATGGTTGCCACATAAACCCCGTGCAGGCTGCAACCCAGCCCAGCAGGGCGGGCACAACACCCGCCAGCAGACGCACATGGTCCGTGCGTGCGGCAGATGCCACAATAATGGTGCGTTCCATCTCCAGCGCCTGCCCCCAGTGCACTGCACCAATAAAGGAAAGGGAGATGGCCCCGTAAAACAGTTCGGCCATAAGGAGGTTGGGCACGGGAATGCGGGAATCGTAAAACACTATGGCGCATGTGCATAAGACATAGGGCACAACCCCTGCCAGCATCAGAACCACACCCAGAAACGGAAGCTTCTTCATAGGGGAACAGACACCCTTTTCTCTGTATTTTCTTGTTCTCAGTGTTGACAGAAAAGCCCAAGACGCTGCCACTAGCAACCGCGTGGGGGAAAAGCTCCACGCAGGTTGCGTCATAGATCAAGAATAAGAAACGACGGCACCGGCCCCAGCCAGTGCCACTGACAAGCAGGAACAAACACCATGAGCGCCATTGTTGACATTATCGCCCGTGAAATTCTGGATAGCCGTGGCAACCCCACCGTGGAAGTGGACGTGGAACTGGCATCCGGTGCCAAAGGCCGCGCGGCTGTTCCCTCTGGCGCGTCAACCGGCGCACATGAAGCCGTGGAACTGCGCGATGGTGATGCACGACGCTATGGTGGCAAAGGCGTGCTCCGCGCCATTGAAAACATTGAGAGCGAAATCCTGCCCACCTTGCAGGGTGCAGAATCCTCTGACCAGATCGACATCGACAACGCCATGATTGATCTGGATGGCACACCCAACAAAAGCCGCATGGGGGCCAACGCCATTCTGGGTGTCTCACTCGCTGTGGCCAAGGCAACGGCGGCAGAGCAGGAAGTACCCCTGTACCGCTATGTTGGCGGGTCTTTTGCCCACATCCTGCCTGTTCCCATGATGAACATTGTCAACGGTGGCCAGCACGCGGACAACCCGATCGACATTCAGGAATTCATGATCCAGCCCGTGGGTGCGCCAACCGTTGCGGACGCCATTCGCTGGGGGTCTGAAATTTTTGCCCAGCTCAAAAAAGCGCTGAGCGCTGCGGGCCTGAACACCAATGTTGGTGATGAAGGTGGCTTTGCCCCGGCCCTTAAATCTGCTGATGAGGCACTGGGCTTTATTACCCGCGCCGTGGAAGCCGCAGGCTACCGCCCCGGGCAGGACGTAACCTTTGCACTGGACTGCGCCAGCACGGAATTCTTCAAAAACGGCCAGTACGTCATGGAAGGTGAAGGCAAGAGCCTCGATTCCGCAGGCATGGCCGCTTATCTGGAAGATCTGGTCAACCGCTACCCGATTGTTTCCATTGAAGACGGCATGGCCGAAGATGACTGGGAAGGCTGGGCACTGCTGACGCAGACACTGGGCAAAAAAGTGCAGCTCGTCGGCGATGACCTGTTTGTAACCAACCCCGAACGCCTCAGCCGCGGGATCAAGGCTGGCATTGCCAACTCCCTGCTGGTCAAGGTCAACCAGATTGGCACACTGACCGAAACCCTTCAGGCCGTGGAAATGGCCCACCGGGCCGGCTACACCGCCGTTATGAGCCACCGCTCGGGTGAGACGGAAGATTCCACCATTGCCGACCTGGCCGTTGCAACCAACTGCGGGCAGATCAAAACCGGCTCGCTCTCCCGCTCCGACCGGACGGCCAAATACAACCAGCTCATCCGTATTGAGCAGGAACTGGTTACAGCCGCCCAGTATGCAGGCCGTACGATCCTTAAAAACAGTTAAAAACTGTGGCGCGGGCAGCCTGTTCTGCCCCTGTGCCACGCCAGATCAGGCCGGTCCCTTTTGGGGCCGGCTTTTTTTGTATGCAACGCCCTTCCCCATCTGGCGTAACATGGGCTACAGATTACTCTGTATTCATGTCTCTTGGTAACCACGACTCTGGCAAGGAGCTGACCAAAAGTGCAGATTGGCCGTTTCTTTCGCCGCGTTGTACGCGCCGTGGTGCCACCTTTGGCGTTTTTAAGCATTGCCGGTTACTTTGGCTGGAACGCCACACAGGGCGACCACGGCATGCAGGCCTACCAGCAGCAGCTTGGCCTGCTTGAACAGGCCAAACAGGCCCGTACAGATGCGCAGGCCGAACAGAACGCATGGAAGCGCCGCGTCAATGGCCTGCGTGAAAACACGCTGGATACAGATATTCTGGATGAACGCGCCCGTGCCATGCTGAACATGGCCAACCGCAATGATGTGGTTATCCCCTACGACCGGCGCGATCCGCTTTTTTAAGCCTACCCAACATACATCTAAGCCGGGTTAAGCGGGCGTGAGCCTGTATGCCCACATAAAAAAACGGCGCTCGATGGCGCCGTTTTTTTATAAGATACCGATCTGGCCAGAATTACTTAATTTTGGCTTCACGGAATACGACGTGCTTGCGTGCAACCGGGTCGTACTTCTTCAGTTCCATTTTACCCGTGTGAGCGCGGGCATTTTTCTTGGTCACATAGAAGTAACCGGTGTCAGCCGTCGAGACGAGACGGATCTTGATGACGTTGGTCTTGGCCATGACTTCCTCAGCAGAACATATTTACAGAGCCGGTCCATACGGCTCCGGCGGTGTTCAAGTTGCGGCAAAATGCGCATACAAAGGCAAAAGGTCAAGCTTTCTTACATCAATATGGCGCCACGGACGCCAAAAGGAGACGAATTCATGCTGGATGTGGCAACCGCGCGGGCCAGAATTCTGGAAAATCTGCTGCCGTGCGGGCAGGAAACCGTCGCCCTGAGTGCTGCATGCGGCCGCATTCTGGCCCAGGACGTGCATGCACGCAGGGCTAACCCACCGGTCTGTGTGTCTGCAATGGACGGATACGCCGTAAGAGCGGCAGATACCCGGCCTGGCGCTGTATTGCAGATTATCGACGAGGCCCCCGCAGGCAGACCGTCTGCCCGCACCGTGGCTGCGGGTGAGTGTATCCGGCTGTTTACGGGGAGCCAGATACCTGCCGGGGCGGATGCCATTATTATTCAGGAAAACACCCAGCGAGCAGGCCAGCAGATCACGCTAACGCAGGCTGCCACGGCAGGGCAGTTTATTCGCCGGCAGGGGCAGGACTTTGCCCAAGGTGCCGTGCTGTTGAGCGCAGGCAGCAGACTCGGCCCGCGGGATATAGGCCTGGCAGCCGCTGGCGGGCTGGTCTGGCTACCAGTGTTCCGCCGCCCCCGTGTGGGGATTCTGGCTACGGGGGACGAAATTCTCCTGCCCGGTGATACTGCCCCGCCTGATGGTATTTTCAATTCCGCATCCTTCATGCTGGCAGCCCTGCTGGGGCAGAACGGGGCAGACTCCATTGTGCTGCCCGTTGCGCGTGACAACGCCACATCGCTCTCCAACGCATTTGCTCATACCCGTGATCTGGACATGCTGATCACCATTGGCGGCGCCAGTGTAGGCGCTTACGATCTGGTGCGTCCGACGCTGGAAAAAGCCGGACTTGTCCAGGACTTCTGGAAAATTGCCATGCGTCCGGGCAAGCCGCTCATGTCTGGCACACTCCACGGCATGCCTGTGCTTGGCCTGCCCGGCAACCCCGTGGCAGCACTGGTTTGCAGTCTGGTATTTGTGCTGCCAGCCCTGCACAAGCTCATGGGCATTGCCGTGGCCGACACCATGCAAACACAGACCGCACTCCTAGGTGCAGATGTGCCCGAAAATGACCAACGGCAGGATTTTTTGCGCGCCACACTCCAGACCACGCAGGAAGGCCAGCTTGTTGCTACCCCGTTTGGGCCGCAGGATTCTGCACAGCTGAACATTCTGTCCAAAAGTCAGGCGCTGATTATACGCCCTCCCCACGACCCCGCCCAAAAAGCAGGCACAGCGTGCCAGATTATGCCCCTGCCCTGATTTTGATATTGACAAAAACAAGAACCTACATAGAACAAACCATAAGATTGATGTTCCATTACAAACAGACAGCTCGAGGTGCGACATGCTGACCCGAAAACAGCACAAGCTTCTTCTTTTTATTGATTCGCACCTCAAGCAGACCGGCTTTTCCCCCTCTTTTGACGAAATGCGTGAGGCCATGGGCCTGCGCTCCAAGTCCGGCATCCACCGCCTGATTTCGGGGCTGGAAGAACGCGGCTTTCTGCGCCGCCACCACCACCGCGCCCGCGCGCTGGAAGTCATCCAGCTCCCCGAAATGGAGGAGGAACTGCCAACCAACGTCATTCGTGGCAGTTTTACCCGACAAAAGCAGGACCCGGTTAAAATCCCGCTTTATGGCCGCATTGCCGCCGGGCTGCCGATTGAAGCACTGGCAGATACGTCCAACTCCCTCTCCATCCCCGCGGACATGCTGGGGTCAGGGGATTATTACGCGCTGGAAGTCGCCGGGGATTCCATGATCGAAGCCGGGATTCTGGATGGCGATCAGGTCATTATCAAAAAATCGGATCAGGCCGAAAACGGGCAGATTATCGTCGCCCTGATTGACGGGCAGGAAGTCACGCTCAAACGTCTGCGCCGTAAAGGCAACATGATCGCCCTTGAGCCCGCCAATGCCCGCTACGAAACCCGCATTGTTCCCGCTGAACGGCTGGTTATTCAGGGCCATCTGGCCGGTTTGATCCGCCATTACTAAACACCAAAGGCCACGCCTGATTAGGACGTGGCTTTTGTGCTTTTCCTGCCTGCAAATACTCACATGCCGTTAAGGCCTTGTGCAAACGGCCTCCCACGCCGGGAATGTGGCCGCCGCCTCTGCCACGGAAGCGGGAGAAAGTGCCGGCATATGCTCCACCTGCGCCAGAATACGGACCTTGCCCAGTTGCGCAATGGTGCGGCTATTAGCCGGATTAGGCGGGCCATTCAGCACAACCCCCGCCACTGCTACGCCCCGGCTACGTAATACCTGTAGGCTGAGCAGTGTATGGTTGAGTGTGCCCAACCCGCTGCGGGCCACCAGCACAACCGGCAGCCCCCATATTGCGGCCAAGTCCAGCATCATCAATTCATCCGTTGCGGGGACCATCACCCCACCAGCACCTTCCACCACCAGCAGCCTGCCATCCTCGACTTCCAGCAACGCAAGCTGGGCGCGGCTTACATGCGCGCCCTCCGCCTCGGCTGCAGCCTGAGGGGAAAGCGAAGCCTGAAACGCCCCAGCCGGTGGCAAACACTCAGCCCCCTGCGCAAGATGGGCAACGGTGGAGGTATCTCCTGCCTCATCCGCCAGACCACTTTGCAGGGGTTTCCAGTATATGGCCTGCCACCGCCGGACCAGACAGGCGGAAACAAGGGTTTTACCCACCCCCGTATCCGTGCCTGTAACAAATACCCCCGCAACCGGCGGCTTGCGAAAACAGCCATAGGCCAGTTGCCACGTTATGGCGGCCCCGGAGTGGTCCAGCCTACGCGCAACCCGCCGGAGCGCTGCCGCCCCCATTGGTTTACGCCCGGCCTGCGGAACAGAAGCCCCCGTTGCCTTGAGGTGCCTGACAAACTCCAGACCGGAGCCAAAAGCCTGCACACAGCTCTCGCTCTCCCACAGACCTGCGAACAGCCATGGCGTCCATGCCTGTATCTGCCCGGCCTGCGGGTAATGCGGTGTGGCGGGTTGCACACCTTCGCTCGCACAGGCGGCTTTCCACTCCGCGAATGTCCCGTCCAGCAGGGTAGAAACCGCCAGCACGCCACCCGGAGCCAAAAGCCCACCCAGCCGCTCCATGACCTGCTCAGGCTGCTCCAACCATTGCATGACCAGATTACCGCAGACCACATCAAACGGGCCTTCAACCGTGGGGTTGGCGGCGTCCATGAGTTTGAACTCTGTCCGCAGGATGGCGCGACGGCTGGCGCGTTCGAGCATTTGCGGGGCAAAATCGGTTGCGACAATCTGTGCTTCCGGCCAGTTCCGGGCCAACAGTTCAGTCAGCAGGCCGGTGCCACACCCTATTTCCAGAATACGGGTGGGTTTTCTGCCGTCCAGCGCACGGACAAGCCGTGCGGCAAGGCTGTGGGCGGCAAGGCGCTGCAGCGTTGCGGCACCATCATACCCTTCGGCTCGGTCAAAACTGCGGCGTATCCGCTCCCTGTGCTGCGGGTCTGTCATTGTACGTCCTGTTCCATTGTCCTGCGCACAGCCTGTAGGAACGTCACACAGGCTGACACATCCGTTTGCGGGAGCAGGTGCCCGCCGTCCACCCACTGCACGGCTGCGCACCCGGCAAAACTCTGCTCCATCATGGCCGGGGTGGCTACCGGGTCCTGCCGGGCAGCCAGAATACCGTATTGACCGGCCTTGGCTGCCAGTGCGGGCCGGGCATCGCCTGCCAGCAGCAGGTCCAGTCCGTTGCATAGATTAGGTACACATGGCACCTTGCTGGAGCCAGATGCGCCACAAAGGTTGTAAAAATCGGCCAGAACCTTTTCCGGCGTGTTTGACAGTCCTTTGAGCATACGCTGTAAAACCCGGGCTGGCACGCCAGAGGCAAAACTCTCCCGCGCAGCAAAGGCGGCAAAGGCGTTAATCCCCACCAACCGATCCGTGGGGGAGAGCGCCATATGCTCGGCCAGCCACAAAAAACCCAGCGAGTGGCCAATTCCCAGCAATGCCTCCCCCGGCACCTGCACGGCCTGCAATAATTGCGCAGCAAACATTGGGGATGCGGGGGCTGAACCTTCCAGAAAACCGAGGTCCAGAATCAGCGCATCCGTCCACCCCAGAGCGTCCACCACCGGTACCCAGAACTCCGGACCAAACCCCCAGCCGTGCACAAATACGGGCTTAACCGGGCTCATGCGCCCAAGGCTCCATGCTCCTGCAAAATGCCATTTTGCGCCGCAGCACTGATAATGGCGGCAGCCAGAGCGTGCATCTGCTCCTGCGTATGGTGAGCGTGAAAAACAACCCGCAGGCGGCAGCCACCCGGCGGCACCGTTGGCGGGCGAATGGCAACCGCCAGAAAACCAGCCTGCTCAACAGCCTGCGCCAGTGCGAGCGCCGTTTGCTCCGCCCCCACCACAACGGGAACAATCTGGGTCGTGGAGGGGCCAACCTCCAGCCCGGCCTGCCCCATGCGCTGCCTGAACCCACAGGCAAGCTCCGCCACATGTGTGCGGGCCTCTTCCATATCGGGCAGAAGGTCCAGTGCGGCATCCACCGCCCCAAGCACCATGGCCGAAGGTGCCGTGGAATAAATAAAGCCAGAGGCCGTGTTATCCAGCCAACGACACACAGCATCGGATGCCGCGACAAAAGCCCCCATTCCGCCCAGCGCCTTGCTGAAAGTTCCAACAACAAGGTCGGCCTGCCCATTGGCAAGCCCCTTGCCCTGCGTGCCCAGAATACCCGTGGCGTGGGCTTCATCCACACACAAAAAAGCATTGTGCCGCCGGGTTATGGCACGGAGCTGGGCCATGTCCGCCCGGTCCCCGTCCATGCTGAACACGCTCTCGGTCAGGACAATTTTCAACCCTGCCCCTGCATCCTGTGCCAGAAGAGCATCCAGATGCGCCATATCGTTATGCCTGAAGCGTTTGGGCGTTACCCCTGCGGCAGCACACCCATGGTAAAGGCTGGCATGGATGAACTTGTCCGCCACAATAACGGCCCGCGCCCCCATAACCTGAGCAGAAAAACGAGCAAGAGCAGGCACCACGGATGCATTGGCCTGCCAGCCGGAGGAAAATATACGGGCCGCTTCCATGCCTTTAAGCGCAGCCAGTCGCTGCTCCAGCGCCATGGTCTGGGGTGGAGTGCCCGTAACAAGGCGCGAAGCCCCGCTCCCGCTCCCTTCTGCCTGCCCCCATGCAATGGCCCGCTCAAGCAGGCGCGGGTGAGTGCGCAGACCCAGATAATCATTGGACGAAAAATCAACCAGAACAGCACCCGTATCGGGGCGCTGCAAAAGGCCGGGGCCTGCCGCATGCCATTGTTTGCAGGAGCGCATACGCCCCTGCTCCGCAAAACCGACCAGCCCCTGCTGGAAAAGATTGTCAAACCGCGTCATGACATCTGTGGTGCCGGAGCCAGCCCTCCGGGTCAATCATCTACAGGAACACCACAGCATGTCCGCACCCGCCTCCATGCCCGACTGGTACCAGCAGGGCCTGCCCCATATCTGGCTTCCTTACAGCCAGATGCAAACAGCCTCCCCGCCTCTGGCGGCACGGAGCACGCAGGGCAGCCACATTACCCTGACCGATGGACGCGTGCTGGTGGATGGTGTTGCCGCATGGTGGACGGCCTGCCACGGCTATAATCACTCCCATATCCGCCAGGCTGTTACGGAGCAGCTCGGGACCATGCCCCATGTGATGTTTGGTGGCATGGTGCATGAACCCGCCTTGCGCCTTGCCAGCAGATTATGCGCGCTACTGCCCGGCGATCTGGAACGGGTGTTTTTTACCGATTCCGGCTCGGTCGCGGTGGAAGTCGCCATGAAAATGGCCATCCAGTACCGGCTGAACAGGGGCGAACGCCAGCGCACCCGATTACTGGCTTTTCGGGGCGGCTACCACGGGGACACACTGGCCACCATGGCCATATGTGACCCCGAAGAAGGCATGCACCACCTGTACGGCCCCGCACTGACCGAGCACGTTATAGCCCCCCTGCCAGTAGATGCCCCCAGCACGCAGGCTTTTATGGCGCTCCTTGCACGCCATGCGCATGAACTGGCGGGGATTATCATGGAGCCGCTGGTGCAGGGGGCCGGGGGCATGCTTTTCCATGCGCCAGAAGTCCTGCGCACAGTCCGCAAAGCAGCAGACCGCTATGACGTACTGCTGATTCTGGACGAAATTTTTACAGGGTTTGGCCGTACCGGCACCCTGTTTGCCTGCGAGCAGGCCGGCATTACGCCAGACATCATCACCCTGTCCAAAGCCCTTACGGGCGGCACCATGGCCCTAGCTGCGACCGTTGCACGGCGGCATGTGTTTGAGGCGTTCCTGTCCGATAACCCCGAGCATGCCCTGATGCATGGCCCCACCTTTATGGCCAACCCGCTGGCCTGCGCCTGTGCCAATGCGGCCCTTGACCTGTTTGAAACAGAACCACGGCTGGAACAGGTTGCCGCGATCAATGCGATCATGACCGAAGCACTGGAACCATGCCGCACGCTCCCCGGTGTGCGGGACGTGCGCACACTTGGAGCCATTGGCGTTGTGGAACTGGAAACACTGGGCAACCCGGACAGGCTGCGCCAGAAGCTGATAGCACACGGCGCGTGGATACGGCCTTTCAGGAATATTGTGTACCTGACCCCGGCCTTTACCATAACCGAGGCAGACCTGCGGTTCCTGTGCCGCACAATCCATACCGTGCTGGCAGAATAAACCCGGCTTATACGCCGGACAGGAAGGGGCACGCTCAGGCGGTCGGGTTATTCATCCATGCGCGGGCGGCCTCTTCATCCGTCTCGCGCGCATCGACCCAGATAGTGCGGCCATCGTCATATTCTTCGCGCTTCCAGAATGGTGCGCCGGTTTTTAGCCTGTCGATCAAAAAGGAGGTGGCCGTAAGTGCCGCACCCCGGTGCGCAGCCCCGGCCCCAACAAAAACAATGCCCGCCCCTACCTCCAGCCGCCCTACGCGGTGGATTACGGTGCAGCCTGTCAGGTCAAACCGTGCCAGTGCTTCCTGCGCCAGCGCGTGCAGGGTTGCTTCGGTCATACCCGGGTAGTGTTCAAGCGTCATGGCGCGGAGTCCCTGCCCGCCACGCACCTGCCCGACGAACAGCCCAACCCCACCTGTAAGCGGAGAAAGCGCACTCAGGCGCTCAGCCTCCACCCCTACGTCAAATGGAGCGGCCTGCACCGCAACATGCACCACCATGGCCTGCTCAGCCCCCCGTCATGGGTGGGAAAAAGGCAACTTCGTCCCCCGGTGTAACCAGTTGCTCAAATGTGCTAAGTGTTCTGTTCACGGCAACGCGCAGTTTGGGCTGGTCCGACAATGCCTGCGCAATGGTGGGGTTTGCCCCTTCAATCTGGGTACGCAGGGCGGCAACCGTGACCCCAGATGCGGGTATGGTCACGCTCAGGCTTTCCTGACCGATCTGCTCACGCAGTGCTGCAAAAAACAAAACTGTTACCCGGTCTGCCATAATCCGCCTTACCAACCTTTTACCTTACCAGCAGGTCCTGTGCACCGCTTGCGCTGCGGAACCTGCCTGACATCAATGCACAGGCAGCCTCAGGCGGCTGGGTGTGCCAATGGTGCTGATGGAACCATCCGAATGAACAAGGGTTGTTGTGCCATCCCCATTGGGAATTTCAATAGGTGCAGGCGCGGGCTTGCCTGCGCTTGCGGGTTGCGCACTGGTGTGCCCCAGTTCTGGCGCAGCGTACCGGGTCGGGCTGACAACCCCTTTGTGGATGCTCTCCTGCTCGCCCAGACTGATTTCCTGCCCATCTGGCAGTTGTGGGCCTGTTGCTGGCAGTTCTGCCCCTGCCTGGCTGCTCATGCGGCCTTTGGCGACATCTTCCAGCGTTGGCAGCGGGTCTGGCGGGCCGGGCCATATATTGCCCCCCTGGGGCAGAATAGGCACTTCCTTTGTGGCCTGCCCCTGCACACGCCGCATGTTCAGGTCCGAACCAGCCGGGGCATTGGGGTTTTCACCAGGTAGGGAGATGGTGTCGGACATGACTTTTTCAAAGCCAGCACATCCGCTCATCATCACGCACACTCCAAGAAGAGCGGCTTTTCGCATACCCAGACTCCGCATTCCGCCAGTATTGTCTGCCATAGGACCAATGCTGCCCATTCTGGCGCAAAGGCTACTACAGATCGACGTGCTGCAAACCCTTGGTCAGATAATCCCAGCCGGTAATCATTGTGAGCACACCGGCAATCCAGAGCAGTATCGCGCCAATCAGGGCAACGGGCAGCCAGGGAATACCCAGCAGCGCGCCCGTTCCATCCCCCGCCAGCAAAAAGCCTATGGCGGTCATCTGGAATCCGGTTTTCCATTTTGCCAGCCGGGTTACGGGCAGGCTGGCGCGCCGCTCGGCCAGATACTCACGCATGCCAGATACCAGAATTTCACGGCACAGAATGATAATGGCAGGCCACAGGCTGAGGTATGGCAGGCGCAAAAAGCCCGCCAGCACCATAAGGCAGGCCCCTACCAGCAGTTTGTCTGCTATGGAATCAAACATACGCCCGAAATCGGATAGCTGATGCCGCGAGCGCGCCAGCTTGCCATCAAAATAATCGGTAATACCGGCCAGTATGAACAGCAGACAGGCCAACGCGTCCGCCTGCGGCGTTCCCCATGCGGCAAATCCAACCACGATGGGAATGGCCACAATGCGCGAAAGTGTCAGGACGTTGGGCAGGTCTGTCAGCATTGCGATGCATGCTAGCGCATTTTCCACCAAACTGGAATGGTTTGACCTATCGCAAAGTCGTCACCCATCCACAATTTGGTTGCAGGGCTGCCATCGGCACGCAAAAAAGTGCTTACCCCGTTTAGTCTGGTGACCAACCGGGGTGAAAATGCCCGTAAACCACCCGTGCCAGCTCCCGGCTCACCCCCGGAGCCGCCTCCAGTGCCTCCAGCCCCGCCTGCTTGACCGCCCGGGCCGAGCCAAAGGTGTTGAGCAGCATTTTTTTGCGCGCAGGGCCAATGCCGGGAATGTCATCCAGCTCAGATGTCACAAGTGCCTTGGAGCGCCCCGAGCGATGCGTGGTAATGGCAAAGCGGTGCGCCTCATCCCGCAGCCTTTGCAGGTAATACAGAACCGGGTCGCGCAGGGGGAGCTGGAAAGGCTCCGTATGGTCGGTATAAAACCACTCCCGCCCTGCATCCCGGTCCGGCCCTTTGGCAATCCCCACGAGCTTGACGCCTGTTACACCCAGCTCATCCAGCACGGCCCGCACGGCGGAATACTGGCCTGCGCCACCATCTATCAGCAGCACATCGGGCCAGTTGGAGGTATCTCCATCCTCCGCTTCCCGCAGGGCACGGCCAAAGCGGCGCTCCAACACTTCACGCATCATGGCAAAGTCATCCCCCGGTGTGATGGGGCCTTTAATGCGGAATTTGCGGTACGCCTTGCGGTTAAACCCTTCCGGGCCGCCCACAATCATCACCCCATAAGCATGCGCGCCCTGAATATGGCTGTTGTCATACACCTCTATGCGCTCAGGCGGGGCATCCAGCGCAAACACATCCGCAACACCCTGAAGCAGCTTGGCCTGCCCTGCTGTTTCGGCCAGCCTGCGGTTGAGCGCATCCCGCGCGTTGGTTACGGCGTGATCGACCACCTGTTTTTTCTCACCGCGTTGCGGGTTGAGAATCTCCACCTTTTTGCCGCGCCGCAGGGCAAGAGCCTCGGCCATGAGCGGGCTTTCCGCCAGAGCATGGTTGACCAGAATCTGCGCCGGGCAAGGTTTGTCGTCATAAAACTGGACGATAAAAGCGGAAAGAATATCAGCCGGGGCCTCATCCTGCGCATGGGCCGGAAAAAACGAGCGGCTGCCATTGTTGCGCCCGCCACGCACAAAAAAGACCTGAATGCAGGTCTGCCCGGCCTCCTGCCATAGCCCGAACACGTCCGCATCCTGCAAGGACGCGGGGTTGATCACGCTAGACTCCTGCATTTGCGCCAGCGCGCGAATACGGTCGCGCAGTACGGCCGCGCGCTCAAAATCCATCTCCTCCGCCGCACGGTTCATGTCCGCGCCCAGTGTCTCACGCAATGCGGTGTCCTTGCCGGACAGAAAATCCCGCGCCTGTTCCACCAGTTGCCCGTAAGCCTGCTGGTCTATGCGCTCCACGCACGGAGCGGAGCAGCGTTTGATCTGGAACAGGAGGCACGGCCTGCTGCGGCTGTTAAAAACGGAATCTGCACAAGAGCGCAGCAAAAACACCCGCTGGATCAGGTTCAGCGTCTGGTTGACCGCCCATGCGGAAGCAAAAGGCCCCCACAGGCTGGCCCCCTTGACCGCCTTGCCCCGATGCTTGGCAATCTGGGGGAAGGCCTGCCCATCGGTCAGCATCAGCCACGGGTAGCTCTTGTCATCACGCAGGAGGATATTGAAGCGGGGCTTCATCCGCTTGATGTAATTGGCCTCCAGCAGCAGGGCTTCGGCCTCGGTATGGGTTGTCACGATCTCCATGGAAGCCGTTTCCGACACCATGCGCCGCAGGCGTTCGGGCAGACGGCCAACCTGCGTATAGGACGTGACACGTTTTTTGAGCGAGAGTGCCTTGCCCACATACAGCACCTCCCCCCTGCTCCCGAGCATGCGGTAAACGCCAGGGGCAAAGGGCATGGTGCGCAGGGCATGGCGTATGACCTCCACCCCCTTGGCCGGAAGGTCAGGCTGGGCGTTGGTCTGGGCCTCCGCGTTATCCTGTGGCGAATTTTGTGCAGTCATCTGGCGCTCTTTGGGGGGCGATCAATTTCATCCACCGTTTTTGTGGATAAGTCTGTGGACGATGGGGGGCGGAAAGGGTGCAAACCGCAGATTTTCAGCCCTTCCAACGGATTGCATATTTTTTAATCAAACACATCATGCCATTGATTTAAAAGGATTTTACTCCTGAGCACCCTTAACCCATCTTTGCTTTTTTGAACTCTTTGTTGAAAATAGGGCGTGTCAAGAGGAATAGTGGACAAAATTTTCAGTCCGCAGCGTGGGCTGTAGTCCCGCTTTGTTCTGCCACCTGCTCCGCCTTTTCCAGCAGCCGCAAAAAATTCTCACCCCAGAAGGCTGCGATCTCGCTTCGGTCATACCCCCGGCGCAGCAGCTCGGCGGTAATATTGGCACCCTGCGTTGCATCCTGCCAGTCCGCCAGTGCGCCGCCGCCATCAAAATCGGAGGAAATCCCGACATAAGCGGGGCCGAGCCTGCGCACCACATAGTCAATATGGTCCACAAGGTCAGCAACACCAGCAGAACGCCGCCCCTCCTCCGGTTTGGGTTTGAGGAAGGCCGGCATGGCGGTTATCTGGATCAGCCCGCCGCTAGCCCCGAGTGCATCAAGCTGTTCATCATCCAGGTTGCGCGGATGATCGCACAATGTGCGCACGCAGGAATGGCTGGCAACAACCGGTGTGGCCGAAGCCGCAACAGCCTGCAACATGGTCTGCCTGGAGGCGTGGGACACATCCACCAGCAGGCCAAGCCTGTTCATCTCCCGCACGGCCTCACGCCCAAGGGTGGAAAGCCCACCGTGTTTTTGCGGCGTATCCCCCAAACTGGGGCGGTGGATGGCCGCATCCGCCAGAGCGTTATGCCCGTTATGGGTTAGGGTAACGTAGCGCGCGCCGCGCTGGGCAAATGCGCCAAGCAGAGCCGGGTCCTCGCCCATGCCATAACCATTTTCCACGGCGGGAATAACCGCGATCACATCTTGGGCGTGAGCTGCCCGAATATCAGCCACGCGGGAGCATACCCGGGCCGTAACCCCATTATGGGTGCCCTGCATGGTGTTGATGGCGTCCAGCATGGCCAGACATTCCTGCTGCACCTGTGCGTGCGCCTGCGCTGTAACCGGCCCCTGTGCCGTATAGGCCACAAAGCAGCCTGCCGACATGCCGCCACGCTGCATTTTGGGCAGATCCACCTTGCGCTGGGGGGTGTCCTCAAACGCATCGGCCCGGTCAGGCCATGGAATGTCGATATGGCTATCGAGTGTCAGGAGGGCGCGGTGCAGGGCTACGGCGTCCTGCGGGGGGGCTGGCTGGGGGCGTTGGGTATCCATGCTTCTAATATCATGGTGCGGTTGCCAGAAATTGCAAGACTCCTCCCACCCCTGTGTGCATGGAGGTGCCTGTCTTTTTGCTTGCCCTCCCCCACACAATACGCCATGCCCTGCCCATGCGACTTGTGACATGGAACATCAATTCCCTCCGCCTGCGTATGCCGCTGCTGGAAAAACTGACCACCGCCTTGCAACCAGACGTTGTCTGCCTGCAGGAAACAAAGGTGACAGACGAACTTTTCCCGCATGAGAGCGTGCGTGCCCTTGGGTTTGAACACCTGCACTACAAGGGCATGAAGGGGTATAACGGCGTGGCCATTCTCTCGCGCCTGCCGCTCAGCCCGGTTGTGGACACGCCAACATGGTACGCTCAGGAAGACTGCCGCCATGTTGCTGCCACCGTCCATGCAACGGGGGGGGACATCACCCTGCATGATTTTTACGTCCCCGCAGGCGGGGATGAACCGGACCCGGAAACCAACCCAAAGTTTGCCCACAAACTTGCCTTTGTGGACGAAGCCACACAGTGGTTTGCTCAGCAAAAACCAGCCCGTACGGTACTGGTAGGCGACCTGAACATTGCCCCCCTTGAGCATGATGTGTGGAGCCACAAGCAACTGCTGAAAATTGTCAGCCACACACCACCGGAAATCCAGCGCCTGACCCAATGGCAGCAGACCGGCTTTGTGGATGCCATGCGCCGCTTTGTACCCCCCACCGACAAGCTGTACACATGGTGGTCTTACCGTAACAAGGACTGGCGCAAGTCCAACCGGGGCCGCAGGCTGGACCACATATGGGTCACCCCCGATCTGGTGCCGGAACTGGCCAGCATGTCCGTACTGGAAGAGGCCAGAGACTGGCCATCCCCCTCCGACCATGTGCCTGTGGTCATGGACATTCACCCTCAGCCCTGAACAAAAGCAGGGTCAGGGGGCTATTATATTCATGCCCTCTTAGTGCTCGCACGATGCGCCTGCCCGCCGCCCGACCAAGGCCGCCTGCCGGTTCTGGAAAACCGGCAGGGTGTCTGCCTGTACCAACCTTGGCGGCATGCAATGCACGCGTAAAAAACAGCGCAACACACGCGAGTAAACACATGCGACAAGGGGCCGATAAGCTGACCGAGAACCATGCACGGCAAGCATAAATTTAAATTGTGCGGTAATGTCGTTTTATGCCAGAAGTGCCACTATTATTTTACAAACAGGCAACTTCTTTCACTCAAAAAAGGTCACGATGTCTATTTTTGATAATAGAGGCATTCTATGCCATATATATAAAAAATTATTACATAAATACTACTCAAATGACCTATGGATAGATTTGAAAATAAATGCAAAGAAGGAAACTGTAGATTACATATTAAATAATATGGGTCGCGCCATTGTCTCCAAAGACCGTTACTCTTTGCTAAAATACACTTTCCAACATGCCGACAAAGAGGGACTAATACTTGAATTTGGCGTCGAAAAAGGGGCCTCAATCAATTACTTAGCCTCCCTTACCCAGCAGACCGTTCACGGGTTCGATTCTTTTGAAGGCCTCCCGACCGACTGGAAAGGCACGATGGAAACAAAAGGAGCGTTCAATATGAACAAGGCTCCCCCCAAAGTGCGCCCTAATGTTCAGCTCCATATTGGCTGGTTTGATGACGTTATTCCTGTTTTTCTAAAACAGACAGACAACAGCATTGCCTATATGCACGTTGATTGTGACACGTACGAATCAACAAAAATCCTGCTGGATCTGACCAAAGACAGAATAAAACCCGGAACCGTAATAGTATTCGATGAATATTTTAACTACCCCGGATGGAAAGAAAACGAATTCAAGGCTTTTCAGGAATTTGTTGCCGACACAAAAATAAAATACGAATACATTGGCTTTTCATCAGAAAAAGGGCACGTCGCGGTCAAGATCATTTAAGATCCGGGCCTATTCCATGCGACTGCATACATTCGCTCGCTGCCCTTAAAAGCCTATCGTCACTCACAACAGCCCCCCTTGCGGGGCGCGCCTTGTGAGTGACGTATACTTTACGGCCTGAAAACACTCCGGCGCAGCCAATACAGACCCGCCAAAGGCCCCATGGGCCACAATACTCCCCACCTAGTAACGATACTGCCAGACCAGCCCCACGCTGCTCCCCGGGTCGTTTTCGGGCGTGGTAAAGCCCGTTACGGAGCCACCCGTGCCTACCGTGGTGTTGAGCTTAAGGTGGTTTGTCAGGTCCACCTGCACCTGCGCCTGCGTGCCGGAGCCAGAGGTCGCCTGCTTGGCACCTACATAAACACCTTTCATGACATATTTGCCGGCTTCCACGCTGGTACCACCATTACCAACGCCTGAACCGCCACCAACGGCCAGCCTGTCCAGATGCAGGGTTTTACGCAAGGTGCCCATGGGGTCAAAGGTGGTCAGCCCGGTCAGGGTTGCCAGCGCTGTGCCCACCTCCACCATCTGGGTGGAAGAAAGCGAGCGGGCATCCGTGCCAAACAGCAGCATGGCCAGCACCTGATCCTGCGGCAGGGAGGGTATGGAATCAAAGCTGATCTTGGGAGCGCTGGCATAGCCCCCTACCTTCAGCATGGCTGTCTGGCCTTCCACCGCCCGGTCGGCTTCAAAATCAAGCGTTGGGTCAAGCTTGTGTCCAACGCCCGACCCATTAAAGCCAACCCGGCCCTTGGTGAAGTTGAGCGAGATCCCCGCCAGATCAAAATTACCGCGCTTGAGGTCAAACCCGCCGGTTACAACGGGGGCCTGTGCCGTGCCCGTTACATTCAGGCGGCCTGCCATTTCCGCATCCAGCCCGTGCCCGCGCACAAAAAACTTGCCCGGAGATGTCAGCTTAAGGTCCAGCCCGATAACCGACTGGTGCGTGGAGGCGGCCATGGCTTCCTCCACCCGCTTTTTTTCCTCGCCGGGGCGTATGATGTCCAGACGCGCAACAGAGGCCGGGAGCGAATTGGGAATATTGATTTCCACGCGCCGCAGATCGACCCCACCGCTCACATCCATGCGGGTTTGTACCTGCCCGCGCACGGTTATGTCGGCATTGAGCACCGCAGTCAGCAGGTCACTCGTAACCGGGCGTGCATCCTTGGCAAACAGATGCAGGTCTATGGGCATGCCCGGCATGGCAACACCCACAAAGCCATTTGCACCCAATGTGCCATCCCCTGCTTTTGCGCTGAGTGTCTGAATAACAATGCGGTCCCGCGCCCCGACCACACGACCGTTAATGGCGCTCAGATGGAACCCCTGCGCAAAATCCTGAAAATCCGCATTAATCAGGTCAACCGCCCCCATAATGGCGGGAGAGGCCGGCGTGCCACGCACCTGCAGGGCCAGTTGCACCTTGCCCTGCGCCTGCCGGGCCTGCGCGCCAAGTATGCCGTTGCCGATGCTCAGGTCCAGATTGCCATTGGCCCGCAAATCCAGCGGCCCCGTTTTGGACAGGGGCGCACTGCCGCGCACCTGTAGGCCCATTTTGCTTCCGGCGGATGCATCAAGCTGCACCTGCGCCTGCGTGCGGGCAAAAGTGGCCGTACCCTCCACCTCCATTGCAGGAACGGAGGCCGCAGCAGAACTATCCGCCATACGCAGGTTGCTGCCCCTGACCTGCACCTTGCCTTCTGGCTTATCCAGCGCACCAGAGAGTTTGGCGTTCAGAGACACCACACCCGTGGCGTTCAGGTCCGGCATAAACGGGTGTGCCAGTGCCGGGGTTACATTGCGAATATCCGCCGTAACCGACAGGCTGGGCTTTATCCGCCCGGCCACATCCAGCGTAGCAGGCTGGCTACCCGGCGTGGTCAGTACCGCTCGCAGACGGTCGATTCCCAGCGTATCCCCAAACGAGACAAGCACAGGCGCTTGCAGGCGCAGGGTTTCCTGCTTTGCCGTGGCATTCAGCTTCTGGAGTTTAAGCTGTTTATCCGGCAGATTCAGCACAGCCTGTGTGTTCAGCATCAGGGGGCTGTTCATCCAGCTAGCTGGCCCCACCTGCGCGGCCAGCACCATGCCTGTATCCGGCCCTTTAGCACTCAGCTGCGCCTGCCCGCTTACCCCGGCGGCAGCCAGCCCGCCAAGGCGCAGGGTCAGGTCTGGCGTGGGGTGGGCAACCGGGTCGGTTATGGAACCTGCCAGCGCAATCGACCCCACCTTGAATGTGGGGGTCTGCACATTCCCTTTGAGCTTGAGGGCCACAACCGGTTTGTCCTCGGCCGTGGTGGTATTGACCGATGCGGCCAGTGAACCCGCTATTTTCTGGCCAACCAGAGGGCTGTAATCCGCCAGCCGGCCAATTGTCAGGTCCAGGTTCCCCTGTGGCACCACCTCTTTGGGGGCAAGTGTAAGCGCGCCTTCCCCTTTGGTGCTGTTCCAGGCCAGTTTTTGCAGGTCAAGGTGGCGCGTGCCATCGGCTGCCTGCCCAAATGCCACAGCCAGTTGCGCGGGCGCGCGGTCCAGCGTGCCCTCCAGAGCAAGTGTGCCCTGAGGAGCCACTGGCAGGTGGGCAACCGAGGCATCCAGCGCCAACGCTCCCTTGGGCATTGAGGCAGTACCCAGATTGGCCTTTGCCCCCAATGTGGCAACAAAGTCCTGCAATGGCCCCTTGAGGGCGAGCGCAATACTGGTATCCCCCCGCAAGGTGGGGGCCAGTCTTTCCAGCGCGGGCAGGCCGATATTGGCCGTTATATCCACATTGCGGCCAGTCTGCACATGGCCCTGCACCTTGGCGTCCAGCGCCTGCCCCGACAGAGTGAGCGAGGACAGGTCAATCTGCTGCCCGGCAGCCATACCCGCCTGCGCTGGCAGCGGGTGCATGGCTGCGGCAAGGGCCAAATGCCCATCCGGGCCAATAAGCCCGGCAGCCTGCGCCTGCCCGCCCGTTATGGCCAGTTGGCCGTCGGTCGCCAGATGTGTCTCGCCCTGCGGGTCGCGGGGGCGGTCAAACTGGGCATTCAGGCTTGCATGCCCGCGCAGAGGCACGCCTGCAGCCTCCCCCACGGGGAGCAGGTCAGGCACGTTCAGGCTGAGTGTGCCACGCTGTGGTGCTGCTGCCTGCAAAGAACCCGACAGGGCAATAACAGGATGTTCAAGGGTAAAGACCACCGGCAACCCCGGCACGGCTGGCTTGGCCACAACATCCAGCTTGAGCGGGGCTGCCGCCAGCAATGTGGGCGCTTTACCCGGCAGGCGCAGCCCATCGGCCGTGAGCATCAGGTGGAGTTGTTCGGCCAGTGCAGCAGCATTACCGCCTTCCCCCGCAAAGCGGACACGCAGAGTACCCACCTGCACGCCAGAAGCGGCAAGCTGGTCCACATCCAGTTGCGCCGTGCCATGGGGAGCCGCCATTTTGCCATTCAGCCGGGCAGCAAGGCGCACGGCCTGCCACCCGATCTCGGGCGTAAGAGCAAGCTGGGGTGACTGGGCCGAAACCTCCAGCTGGGCCATTTGCTGCGCAAGCAGGTCCAGCGTACCACGTGCCTGCGCGCTTACTGCTCCGGCGGAGGCCGAAAACGCCAGACTATTAGCCGTAACCGGCCCCTGCATATCCAGCTTGAGCGCTATGGGGGCCAGTTGCGGCATGCCTAGCTGGGTTGCCACAAACCCACCATTCGCGCCTTCGCTCGCATTCAGGTGCAAGGCCAGCTTGCCCTTCCCCGTTGCCGTGGACAGGCTGATCTGCCCGGTCTGGTCCAGCCGTGTAACCTGTATGGCAATGTCGGAACGGGGGAGTTTTGGCAGGCTCAGCCCGTTAATAACCGGGTCAATATTGGCAAGCTTGCCATGCCCACTCACCCGGAAACTGGCTGCCTGCCCGGCAAGGGGCGCGCCCACATTAATCTGCCCGACCTCCAGCTTGCGAATATCCACCCCCATACGCAGGGCGGAAGGGGAGGACGAGGTCGGCTGGGCAGGCTGTGGAGTTGGGTCGGACACAGGCAGGCGCGGAATATCCAGCACGCTTGCACTAAACACATAAATGCGGGCCTGCCGCCACACCATGGCCACGGGCGACCAGTCAAACCGCACGTCATGCAGTGTTAGCCAGGCTCCCTGCCGGTCATGGATCGCCAGCGTTTTAACACGCAGGTTATCGGGAAAACGGCCAGACAGCCCATCCAGCGTAACCATGCCCCCGGTCAGGGATGCGGTCTGGCGCACCAGCATCCGCCGCCCCGGCCCCGTATTGGCACCTATGAGCAGAACGGTTGTCGCCAACGCGCCAATGCCCGCCAGCGAGCCTGCGGTTATCAGCGCAAAACGGCCTGCGCGCCGCCACAGGCTGCGCGGGGGGGGAGGTGTGGGTGTGCTCGGGGGGGCGGGTGTGGCTTCTGGCATCAGAATGTTTCCCCCAGCCCGATGTACAAGTCCCACGAATCCCCACGTGGTGCGCGGTTAAGCGGCACGGCCACATCCAGCCGGACCGGACCAATAGGCGTGTAATACCGCACACCACCACCAGCACCCACACGCAGGGTTCCGGTAAAGGGCATGCTGTTGCTCCCCACCTGCCCGGCATCCGCAAAAGCGGCCAGCCCAAAGCTCTTGAACAGGCGCTGCCTGTATTCCACCGTTCCCGCATCCAGCGAGGTGCCACCAATGGCATATTTGGTGTGGCCATATTGCGGCCCAACGCCCTGCCAGCGATAACCACGCACCGTAGCACTCCCCCCCGCGTACATGCGCTGGTCAGGCGGAATGTCCCACGTGCCTGCACCCTGAATACTGCCAATAGTTCCACGGAACGCCAGAATACTCCGCCCCGGGCGGCTTATGCCCAGCTTGTGCAGGTCCACGTAGGTGGAGGCTGTTGCATTCATGATTGTAAAGAACGACGTACCCGCCCCCTTGCTCCCCAGAGAGACCGAGGGGGTCACGTTAATGCTCGCACGCACGCCATGTGTTGCGGGCTCTATGGGGTTGCCCACCCCGGTATTGTCATACATGCCCGAAAGCGGTGCCGAGAGAATGGTATAACTGCGCGAAACGCCGAACTGCTCAATTCTTTCCTGCTCTGCGGCAAGGCCAAAATTACCGTTCCAGTTCTTGGCCAGCGGGCGGGTTATGCCCCCGCGCAACAGCAATGCCGTCTGTCGGTAGGACCAGAAGAGCTGCCTCAGGCCTTCTATGCGGGCATTCAGGTTCTGTTTGCTTTCCAGAAAGTCAGGTTTGAAAAAATCTGCATACACATCATACCCCAGCCCCTGCTGGGCAGACCCGCCAAGGCCGGTGATCAGGGCTGTCAGGCGCAGGCGCTCGGCATTGCCGAGCAGGTTGTTGTGGGTCCACATGGCCCCTACGCGGGCGCCAAGGTCCGTGGAGTATCCGAGTTCTGCCCCAATGGAGTGACGCTTGCCTTCCTGAAAGGAAAAATCCAGCGGCATGGTGCCATTAACCGCCTTGTTGGAGGCATCCCTGACCGTAACATTGGAAAAAACACCCAAGGTGGTCAGGTCCTGCCGTGCGGCTTCTATGCGGGATGGCTGGTACAGTTCTCCTTCATGCACGGTCAGCCGCCTGCGCACGAACGACTGATGCACCCGCTTGAGCCCTTCCAGGTTGATCCTGCCAATATCCAGTATGGGACCGGGAACAACAGGGTACACAATATCCACTGTTTTGGTGCCCGGGCGCAGGTAGGCCATGGGCTTGTCAACCTGTGCCAGCGCGTGCCCGCTCTCACGCAAAGCATCCATCAGGCGGCCACCTGCGGCCAGCACATCTGCGGCTATGGCAGGCTGACCTGTGTGCAGGCCAAACGCTTTTTGCTGTTCGGGGGTAAGTTGCGGGGCAACGCCAGTGGCACTTTCCACCAGCTTGACCGAACCAAGGTGGAAAAGCGGGCCTTTATCAACCTTAACGGTAATATCCACCTTGTCATGCTCGGGCACGGTCCCAATCCATGATGCCAGGGCGTTGGACATCCCATCCATGGCAATGCCCTGTTTGCCATTGCGGAGCATGATATGCACCGTACCATCGTAATACCCGCAGCTTTCCAGCGCGCCGCGCAGGCGGTCATATTCGTTGCGCACGCGCCCGGCCAGTGCAAACGGGCCAACCGCCCGCGTGGATTGCAGGCTTAACAGGTCGGACGAAGCCTTGAGCGCGGTATCCAGATCGCTCTGCCCGGTTGGGTCGAGGTTTGTCACATAGGGCTGTGGGTCTGCTGCCCGCGCGCCACATGTTAAAACGCTCCACAGCGCCGCTCCAGCCAGAAGCCGATTCGCGGTGCCAGTAAACCTGCCAAGTATGTTGCGATTGTAAACGGCCACTCTGTCCTGTCTGTCTGTTGCTGCATGTAGGCTATGTGGCCCGTTATCGGGGCTTATTTTTACATGTTTCTCCCGGCCTACAAGCATACCATGACAAAAATTAGGTATTCCGCCAAAAAAAACCTTCTCACACGGTGGATTGTCCCCTCCCCCCTCTTCGCGGTATGAGAACGCATGTTTATGTGTTTCTTCCACATTGCTGCCCGCTCCTTGGCCCAACCGGCCAGCCTCTGGCAGAAGCAGGACCATGCGCACCAAGCCTGACCAACCTACGCAGTCCCTGCCCCTGGGCACGCCTGCCACCGCTCCGATCTCTCCCCTTCCGTCATGGGTAGATATGCTGTTCCGCCGTGCGGGGCAGGCCCGCTCGGCCATACGTCTGGCCGGACTGCTGGTATGGGTGCCGCTTTCCGTCGGGTTTGAAGCCTGCCTGCTGCCCGTGCCCGGCACGGCCAAAATCCGCTGGACGCGGGTTATCTGGGGTGTGCTGTGCCGCATTATTGGCCTGCATATTACCGTTGTGGGCAAACGGGTGGGCACGGTTGGGGGCATCAAGGCCCGCAAACGGGGTGAGCGGCCTGTTATCTATATTTCCAACCATATGTCATGGCTGGATGTGCCTGTGCTGGGCACGCTGCTGCCCTCTGTTTTTGTGGCCAAAGGGGATATTGAAAAATGGCCGGTCATGGGGCTTATCTCCCATATTGGCCGCACCATTTTTGTCAGCCGCCAGCGCAGCACCACCGGGCGCGAACGCGACCAGATGATCCAGCGTATGGTGAACGGGGATAATCTGGTCCTCTTCCCCGAGGGCACATCCTCCGATGGGTCGCGCGTTCTGCCGTTCATGTCCGCTTTTTTTGCCATTGCCAAACTGCCCAAGCTCAAGGATGGCATGGACAAGAGCCTGCTGCCTGTAACCTACGAGCCCGGCATGGTGCCCCTTATACAGCCTGTCTCCCTTGTTTATGACGAGCTGGAGGGCCTGCCGATCAGCCGGTTCCGCCGCCCTGTTTTCTCATGGTACGGGGATATGGATCTGGGCCCGCATGTCTGGCAGCTTTTGCAGTGGAAGCGTTCACGCGTAACCGTTGTGCTGCACGAACCACTGGACCCTGACCTGTTCCCCAGCCGCAAGGCGCTGGCACAGGCCGCATGGAAAGCCGTAGCCGATGGCTGCGCCGACCTGCGACAGAACCGTGAGCCACGTGTGCAGCCCGGCCGGTTCAATGCGGCATCCCTGCCCGCCAATTTTTTACCCGCGCATGTGAAGAAAACAAAACTGCTGCTTGACAGAACGGCCTCATTTTTTGCTTCATTGAAAAAGAGGACATAACCAGCGCGGCCGCCCCCAATCGGCCGGCATATTGTTCACGGCGGGAGGCCACTCTGTCCGGCACGGCATGGCTCTTATTACGCACCATTCCTGACCACGCCCCTCCAAGCCGTGAGAAAAGAGGCTTGACCTGCGCCCCCGCACGCCTGATGTCCTCTTTCCGCCGCATGGAATGGGCCAGCGGCAGAGCGGAGTGGCAGCCATTATGACCCGAACCCCCGACCAAACAGCACCGTCACGCGCCCTGCATGTGATTACATGGGGCTGCCAGATGAACGTGTATGACAGTGCACGCATGGGGGATGTGCTGCGCCCATTGGGCTACCAGCCGGTGGATACGCCCGATACGGCAGATATGATCATCCTTAACACCTGCCATATCCGTGACCGTGCGGCAGAAAAGGTTTTTTCCGAACTCGGCCGCCTGCGGCTGATCAAGGAAGCCCGTAAGGCCGAAGGCCAGCAGACCATTATTGCCGTGGCCGGGTGTGTGGCGCAGGCCGAAGGGCAGGAAATTCTGGCCCGCGCACCATATGTGGACATCGTTCTTGGCCCACAGACATACCACCGCCTGCCAGAAATGGTGGCCCGCGCGGCCCGTGCGGGGAATGCCGTGATCGAAACCGACTTCCCCACCGAACAGAAATTCGACTTCCTGCCCGAAGCCGAAGCCCCGCAGACACCGGGGAATTACACAGCCTTCCTGACCATTCAGGAAGGGTGCGACAAGTTCTGCTCCTTCTGCGTGGTCCCTTACACCCGCGGGGCGGAAAGCAGCCGCAGCGTGCAGTCCGTTCTGGCCGAAGCCCGCCGCATGGCCCAAAGCGGCGTGCGCGAGATCAGCCTGCTGGGGCAGAACGTCAACGCCTATCACGGCGAAGGCCCTGATGGCACGGTATGGGACCTGACCCGCCTGGCTTATGCGCTGGCGGAAATTCCCGGTCTGTCCCGCATCCGCTACACCACATCCCACCCGCGGGACATGAACGATGCGCTGATCGCAGCCCACCGCGACCTACCAGAGCTCATGCCGTTCCTCCACCTGCCTGTACAATCCGGCTCCGACCGTATTCTGCGCGCCATGAACCGTGGCCACACGGCAGATGAATACCGCGACCTTGTGCACCGCCTGCGCGCGGCCAAGCCGGACCTTGCTCTGTCCTCCGACTTTATTATCGGCCACCCGGGCGAGACGGATGAGGATTTTGAAGCCACCATGCAGCTTGTGCGCGATGTGGGGTTTGCGCTGGCCTATTCCTTTAAATACTCCCCCCGCCCCGGCACCCCGGCAGCGGGCGCGCCCCTGCAGGTGCCCGAGGACGTAAAGGATGCCCGCCTGCAAGCCCTGCAGAAACTCCTGCGCGAACAGCAGGATGCGTTTAACGCATCCATGGTTGGCAAGACTGTGCCCGTCCTGTTTACTGGCAAAGGGCGCAAGCCCGGGCAGATTGCAGGACGCTCACCCTGGCTCCAGCCGGTCCATGTGATCGGCCCTGACCGCCTGATCGGCCAGACGGTGCCAGTCCGCATAACAGAACGCCTGACAAACTCGCTGGGCGGTATTCTGGAAGAGGAGAATGTATACGCTTGAACACCACGCGCACGTCCCCCCCTCCTTCCGTCGCGGTTGCGGAGCTGGCTCAGCCCGTAACCCTGCAATTTGAAAACAACGCGCTGCTTGCCCGACTGGTCGGAGACCACGACAGGCACCTGCGCTGCCTGGAAGAAGGGCTGGAAGTGGACGTTGCGCGACGCGGCAACCGCATTTCCATCCGAGGTCTGCCAGAAACCACATCCCTTGCCCGCACGACCCTGAGCCTGCTGTACCAGAAACTGGCAGCAGGCGAGACCATAGACATCAGCGCAGTAGAGGCGGCCATACGCATGTCCAGAGTACATGAAAGCAGACCTACCCTCCCCCTGTCTGTTGCTCCGGCAACGCCCTTTGCCAATCAGGACCCCACACTGCCCGTTATCCGGCTGCGTCAGGGCAACATAGAGCCCCGCTCCCCCGGACAGGCCAGCTACATGCGCGCCCTTGCCACCAAGGAGCTTGTGTTTGGCATTGGCCCTGCAGGTACGGGCAAAACCTACCTTGCGGTAGCTCAGGCGGTCTCCCTCCTGCTGGCAGGCTCCATTGACCGGATCATTCTCTCCCGCCCTGCGGTGGAAGCGGGCGAACGGCTCGGCTTTCTGCCGGGGGACATGAAGGACAAGATCGACCCCTACCTCCGCCCTCTCTATGACGCACTGCACGACATGCTCCCCGGTGATCAGGTCATGCGCCGCATGAGTGCGGGTGAGATTGAAGTCGCCCCCCTTGCCTTCATGCGCGGGCGCACGCTCTCGCACGCATATGTTATTCTGGACGAAGCCCAGAACACCACCATCGCGCAGATGAAGATGTTCCTGACCCGCCTTGGACCGGGCTCACGCATGGTTGTAACGGGGGATCTGACCCAGATTGACCTGCCGCATGACACGCCCTCGGGGCTGCAGGATGCGGTGGATACGCTTGAAAACGTCAAGGGAATTACCATTTGCCGTTTTGAAGCGGCTGATGTTGTGCGACACAAGCTGGTCGCGCGCATTATTGAAGCTTATGATGCAAAAACGACGACGGCTGATAAAAAAGGGCACTCCCGCCACAAGGGCCGTCAGGAGAACAATGGAACCGCGAAGTAGCCTTGGCCCTGTCCTGACGCAGGACGTGGCCGACCCTGTGGATACGGACCCGTATCCAACAGGGTTTCATGATGAGTTGACGCAGGATGGCCCGGATGTGCTTATCCGGGACGCACGCTGGCGCTCCTACGCCCCCGCACCCGAAAAAACCGTGCGCCGCGCTCTGGCGGCCTGCGCGCAGTATGGGCTTGAACCCGGCAGTGTTGTGCTGGCAAGCGACCGGGAGGTGCGGCTGCTCAACGGCAGGCACCGGGGCAAGCATAAACCCACCAACGTACTGACCTTTGAACCCCCACCCGGCTATGGCGGGGGGGATATTATTCTGGCGCTGGAAACGGTTGTGCGTGAGGCCCGTAAGGCTGGGCGGCCAGTCAGCCACCATCTGGCGCATCTGGTTGTGCATGGCAGCCTGCATCTGGCTGGGTATGACCACCACCACCCAGGCGAAGCACGGGAAATGGAAATGCTGGAATCCCGCCTGCTTTCCCGCATGAAAGTGCCTAACCCGTGGAAGACCCGGTCATGAGCGAACACGATACGTCAGCCGAGCGGGCGGAGCCTTCCGGGCGAAGCCTGTTTTCGTTTTTTCATCGCAAAAAGCCTACGGGCGGGTTACGCAGTTCCATTGCCGCCCTTGTGCAGCAGGCCGCCGAAGCAGGGGATGAAAGCGCCCCGGACGGCGAAAAACCCGAACTGGACCGGCAGGAACGTGCGCTCATCGCCAATATCCTGCGCCTGCGCAATATTTCGGCCGATGACGTAATGGTGCCCCGAGCCGATATTGTGGCCATGCCGGTTTCCATCTCTCTGGACGAGGCCCTGGCCATGATGCGGCGCGAAAACCACTCGCGCATGCCCGTGTACCGCGACCAGCTTGATGACATTGTTGGCATGATCCACGTAAAGGATCTTATTGCCTATGTTGGCACCAGCGAGGCGTTCAATCTGGAACCCCTGCTCCGCCAGCCCCTGTTTATTGCCCCGCAAATTCCCGTACTGGACCTGCTGCTGCAAATGCGCCAGCGCCACATGCACCTTGCCCTTGTCATTGATGAATACGGCGGCATTGATGGGCTGGTAACGATTGAAGACCTGATCGAAACCATTGTGGGCGATATTTCCGACGAGCATGACGAACCCGAGGCGGTGCTGATTACCCCCCGCCCCGATGGGTCATATGACGTGGATGCCCGCTGCCCGGTGGAAGAGTTCGAGCAAAAAATTGGCCCGATTCTGACCGATAGCGAAAAAGAAGCCGAAATCGAAACCATTGGCGGCCTTGTCTTTCGTATGGCCGGGCATGTGCCCACACGCGGCGAGGTGCTGACGCACGAAAACGGTTATCTGTTCCGCGTGCTTGATGCAGATGCACGGCATATCCGCCGGGTGCGGGTACGCAAGCTGGGTAGCGAGGGAGAAAACCCCTCCAATCCACCGGCTCAGGCAGGTCTGCCTGCAACAACAGGTTGACGGCAGTTCTTTCTGCCGCCATCCCTGTTCGCAGCATTTTGGTCCATTGATCGGGAAGGCTTGGTTCCTCATGTCCTTTACACGTCGTTCTTTTCTTGTCGCTACGGGCGCCGCCCTCACCGCCAGTTCACTCCCCGGGCTGGCTTTTGCGGCCGATGCAGCCGATACGCGCTTTACCCCGCGCGTGCTGGGCAACCCCAACGCCAAGGTGGTGGTGGAGGAATGGTTCTCCCTGACCTGCATCCACTGCGCGCATTTTGCGGAAGAAACCTTCCCGCAGGTTAAGAAAAACCTGATCGATACGGGCAAAATCCGTTACGTTTTTCATGACTTCCCCACCGACCAGCTTGCAACGCTTGCTGCCATGGTCGCACGCTCCCTGCCCGAAGAACGGTATGAGCCCTTCTGCTCGGCCGTGCTCTCCAGCCTGGATCGGTGGGCGTACAACAACGAGGCCGACCACAAGGCCGAGCTGCAAAAAATGGCGGCCTTTGCCGGCATGCCACCCGAAACGTTTGAAAAAGCGGTAACGGACCAGAAGCTGCTCCAGTTCATCATGACCGAGCAGAGCGAAGCGCAGGACAAATACAACATTGAGTCCACCCCCACCTTCCGCTTCAACAACAAGGAGCAGGTGTCCAGCGCCCTCTCCTACGACGACTTTGTTAAATATCTGAACAAGGCAAGCTGACTGTTTTTTAACAGTCAGCCCTCCCGACCAGAAAAACACAGATCTGTATGACGGTTCGTTTTGTTCGCCTCCGCATTGTGGGGTTCAAAAGCTTTGCCGACCCCATAACCGTGGAGCTGCTCCCCGGTCTGACCGGCGTTGTTGGCCCTAACGGATGCGGCAAATCCAACGTAGTGGAAGCACTCCGTTGGGTTATGGGGGAATCCTCCGCCCGCTCCCTGCGTGGGGGGGAAATGGATGACCTTATTTTTGCAGGCACAGCCGGGCGTCCAGCCCGCTCGCTGGCGGAAGTCACCGTAACGCTGGAAGGCACAAAGGGCTTTGGCCCCGCAGCCTTTGCCGATCTGGATGAACTCCAGATTACCCGCCGGGCAGAACGCGGTGCCGGGAGCGATTACCGCATTAACGGCCGCCCCGTTCGCGCAAGGGATGTACAGACCCTGTTTGCCGATCTGGCATCTGGTGCGCGCTCCTCCGCCATGGTCAGTCAGGGCCGGGTGGCCATGCTGGTCGGTGCCCGCCCGGAAGAGCGGCGCAGTATTCTGGAAGAAGCCGCAGGCATTACCGGCCTGCATGCCCGCCGGCACGAAGCCGAGATCAAGCTCCGTGCAACCGAAGGCAACCTGACCCGCGCGGAAGACCGCCGCGTGCAGTTGACCGAACGGCTGAGTGGTCTGGCCGAACAGTCGCGCGAGGCCACGCGCTACCGCGAAATTTCAGCGGCCCTGCGGGACGCGGAAACCGAGCTGCTGGCAGTCCTGCACGCACGGGCCAGACTGGCCGTGGAGCGCGCGGCAAATGCTGCCGTGCAGGCCCGCAAAACCCTGACGACGCATGAGGAAGCGGCCGAAACCGCTGTTCTGGCCGAATTTGAAGCCACCAAAGCCCTCCCCGCGCTGCGCGAAAAAGCCGATGCCGCCCGCACGGCACTGGAACGCTGCCGTGTTCTGGCAGAGGGCGTGGTCAAGGAAGAAGAACGCGCAGCCGCTCAGGCGCAGGCCGCAGCCGAACTGCTGCAACAGCACGAGGCCGATGCACAGGCCGCACAAACCCGCCTGCAGGACGTGCTGGACACGCTCGAACGCCTTAAGGCGGATATGGCCGAGGTGCTGGCCGCCCAGACATCGCTCCCCACCCGCACAGCCGAGGCCGAGCAGCAGATACAGCAACTGGGCACCCAGCAGACCGAAACCGAACAGGCCCTTGCCAGCCTGACAGCCGAGCTCAGTGCAGCCCGCGCAGGCAAGGAACGGGCCGAATACAGCCTGAACAACGCCCGCACACGGCACGAGCGGGTTGCTCTTGCACTCAACACCATTCAGGCCGAACTGGCGGAGCTGGAAAGCCAGCTCCCCTCCGAGCAGGCACTGGCTATGGCGCAGGAGCAGGCAGAGCAGGCCGCACAGGCCCAGCAGGCAGCCAAAGCCGCGCAGGAGGAAGCCGAGCGCCTTTGTGCGCAATGCAATATTGACCTCTCCATTGCCAAAAATAATGCACAGGCTGCGCAGGCTGCTCAAAACGAGCAACAAAAAGCCCTGCAACAGGCCCGACAACGCCTGACAGCCCTGCAGGCTGAGCTGCATGGGGCTGAAAAGCGCCATGCCGAAGCGCTGGAGGCGCTCATCAGCCCCGATGTGCTGGATGCGCTCCAAACCAGCAGCCAGCAGGCAACCGCCACGCTGGAACAGGCCACGCAAACGCAGGAAAAAGCCGAGGCCGAACGCCGCGCTGCCAGCACCGCCTTTACCGAGGCCAGCCGCGCTGCGCAGGAAGCCGAAGCACACCAGCGCAGTGCTGCCGAAGCCCTGCGCACGGCCAGCACCACGCAGCAACGCGCACAGCACGAAGCACAGACCCTTACGCGGGAACTGGACAAGGTGCGGGCCGAAGCCATTGCTGACACGGTTCTGGACAGCGCCCGACAGGCACGCACCCAGCAGGAAAATGCGCTGGCCCAGACCGGCGCCGAACTGGAGCAGGCCGAACACACGCTAAGTGTGCATAAAGCCCAGTACGCAACAGCTCAGGACCAGCAGACCACACTCCAGACCGAGCTGACCCGCCTGCAGGCTCAGGCCGAAGGGCTGGATCAGGCTCTGGGGCAGGATAGTGCTGTGGCGGAAAACCCGGTTTCCGCCCAGATTACCGTTCCCGAAGAATACGAAAACGCTCTGGCAGCGGCTTTGGCGGAAGGGCTGGACGCACCCGCAGCCCCCGATGCCCCCCAAGGCTGGCGGCACCTCCCGCCTGCATCCCTGCCTGCCCTGCCCGGCGGCGCACAGCCGCTCAAAAACCACATTACGGCACCACCGGAGCTGGACAGGGTTCTGCTTTGTACCGGGCTGCTGCCCGAAGGTGCGGATGGGCGAGCACTTCAGCCCTTGCTGGCTCCGGGGCAATGCCTGGTCTCCACCGCAGGGGACCTGTGGCGGTGGGACGGGTTTTACACTCAGGCAGGGGGAACCAGCACGGCCGCGCGCAGGCTGGCTCAACGCCGTGTTCTGCGCGAAACCCAAAGCCGTCTGAGCGTGTTACAGGCCGACCTGCCCGCCATACAGGCAAGCGTTGCAAGCTGTGCTGCCGCAGTACAGGCCAATGAGGACCTGCTCAGGCAACTGCGCAGCAGCCGCCACACGCAGGAACAAGCACTCCAGAAGGCCCGTGCGCATGAGACCGAAACAGAGCGCCGCTACGCCTCCTACCGCGCAAGGCTGGATGCCACACTCCCCCAGCATGAGCGCGCACAGGCCGCTCTAGCCGAAGCCGAGGCCACACTCAGCAAAGCCCGGCTCGCGCATGAGAGCCTGCCATCCTTACAGGATACCCAGCGCGCCCTTGCCACCACGCGTGAGAGAAACACTGCGGCACAAACCGCCGAGCAGCAGGCACACACCGCCTTCAAGCAAGCACAGGCGGCCTTGCAAACGGCCCGGGACAAACTGGCCCGCGCCGAACAGCAGCATGCCTCCGCCACAACGCGGCTGGAAACGCTCACCCCCGAGCTTGAACGCCTGCGCCATAATCTGACAACGGAATCCACAACCGTTGCAGAAATGGAAGATAAACTGGCCTCTGCCCAGTCCATGCAGCAGGCACAGAATGCCCTGCACGCAGCGCAGGAAAAGCTGAACGCCGCCAACACGGCCCTACAGGCTGCAACCCAGACCACCTTGCAGGCCGATACGCAGATGGCCGCAACTGCGCAGACCAGCCGCGCATTGCACGAGCAGGCCCTTACCCTGCGCAGCCGTCTGGCGGGGCTGGCCCCACGGCAGGCCGAACTACACAGCGAACACACGGACACCCAGCAGAACCTGCTTGCAGCACAAACCGCGCTGGAGGCCGCCTGCGCCGCAGTGCCAGAAGATGCACAGGCCAGACTGGACAACCTGCACGCCCAGAAGGCCGACCTGCTGGGCAGGCTTGATGCCGCGCGCGAACTCCGTGCAGCCCTGCAGGCCGAATCCACCACGCTGGCAGACCGGATTAACACGCTCAACACCGCACAGGCCGAGTGGAGCACACGTGAGGACCTTGCCCGGACAGACACCACAAATGCCCTCCAGCGGTTGGAAGCGGCACGGGCCAACCACAACAAGGTGGCCGAACTCCCCACGGCGGCACAGCAGCAAAAAGCCAGCACATTGGCGGCACTGGAAGATGCCGAGGAACACTTTGCCCAGACCGACCGCCTACGGGCCGAAGCCGAAGCAGCCCTGACCACTGCCCACGAACTGCGCCGCAAAACAGAAGGCGAACTGGCCACCGCGCGTGAAAACCTGCTGAAGGCGGAAGGCAAGAGCGAACAGGCTCAGGCCATTCTGGACCAGTTGCTGGTAGAAACCCCTAACCCGCCCAGACAACCCGTTTCCGACCTGACAGAAGGGGCAGAAACCTCCCTGCGCCGCAAGATTGCCCGCCTGACCCGCGAGCGAGACGATATGGGGCCGGTCAACCTGCGGGCTGAACTGGAAGCGGAGGAAGCCTCCACCCAGGCCCAGACCCTTGGGGCGGAAATGAGTGATCTGGAGGAAGCCATAAACCGCCTGCGCGGCTCCATAGGCTCGCTCAACAAGGAAGGGCGTGAGCGGCTTATGGCGGTGTTCACACAGGTGGACCAGCATTTTCAGTCCCTGTTTACCCGTATGTTTGGCGGTGGGCGCGCCCATCTTGGCCTTGTCGGGAGTGATGACCCGCTGGAAGCCGGGCTGGAAATCTATGCCCAGCCACCGGGCAAAAAGCTGGCCACACTTTCGCTCCTGTCCGGAGGTGAACAAGCTTTAACCGCGCTTTCCTTGATTTTTGCGGTGTTCCGCTGTAACCCTGCTCCGATATGCGTACTGGACGAAGTGGATGCCCCACTGGATGACGCCAATGTGGGCCGCTTTAGCGCCCTGCTGGGCGACATGGTTGCAGAAGCCGGTACGCGTTTTCTGGTCGTGACACACCACCAGCTCACCATGGCCCATATGGACCAGCTTTTTGGTGTAACCATGCAGGAACGCGGAGTAAGCCGCGTTCTTTCTGTTGATCTGGCTAAAGCGGCCTCCATGGTCGGTCAGAAGGACAAGGAACCCACTGATGTCACATCCTGAAAAGGGAGCTGACATATCTGTTTGCTGCGGTGCCACCACCTCGCACAGGTGTTTGAAAAAAATTGCCTTTGCAGCAACCCTATGCGCTGCATCCGTCGCCGTGCTGGCCATCCACCACACCAAAACCAGTGGTATTATGGCGCGCATTCACCACGGGCTTATTGTTTGTGCCAGCAATACGGGCACACAGAGCGTGGCACAGGCAGCGACCATTTCCTCCATGGGGAGGCCCGGCATGGTACGTTTGAGCCTGACCAGTGGTGCAGACGGGCAGGTTGCCGTAGAACCGGGCAGCAGCACGCTTGCGACCATTCTGGACACGGCCAGCCACTCCAACACCCTGCTGATGCTTGACCTGCATGGAGCAGACCCCAAGGAAGTGGCGCATGAGGTCAGCAAGGCCCATATGCGTGACCGGGTGATTTTTGTACCAGCCGATTACAAAAGCACCGCAGCGGCCCTAAAAGCCGATTCCAAGGTTATGGTGGCCATTCCCATAAACTCCGAGCGGGATGCCTATAACGCGCACCGCATGGCCGGGCGCCACCCCTACGCGGCCTATCTTTCCCCCACTGCGGCACCCAGCCTGTTCTCTCTGGTTCACCGCGATGCCGAAGCCATTATTACCGACACCCCTTCGGCCAAAATATCTACGGCGGATTTTCTGGCAAACAGGCCAGTTGATATTGTTATTACCCACCAGCCGTACCAGTTGACCACATCCCTTACGGTGCCCGGGTCTTCCACCACACATTCCGAATAACATCTGCCCCTAACCTTTTGTTCCTTGCAAAACCGGGTAGCGGGTCGGCTTGCGTTTTAAACTCTCCAACAAAAAAGCCCCTGCCCTTTTTACAGGAGCAGGGGCCTTGTGGCCGTCGGATGCAACCCGCTTACGCGGGAAGCATTGAGCCTGTTTCAATAAACCGCTGGTGCCAGGACAGGGCTTCGGTCAGCAGGTGTGGTGTATGCTTGCCGAAGGACTCCTTGCATGCACGGTCCAGATAATCCTGCAACATCGGACGGTAATCCGGATGTGCGCATTTTTCGATAATGGTCTGAGCACGCTTGACGGGCGAAAGCCCACGCAAATCGGCCAGCCCCTGCTCGGTCACAAAAATCTGGGTGTCCTGCATGATGTGGTCCACATGGGCCGCCATGGGCACAATGGCAGAAATCTTGCCACCCTTGGCTGTGGACGGTGACAGGAAGATGGACAGATAGGCGTTACGGGCAAAATCCCCCGAACCCCCAATACCATTCATCATCTTGGAACCCATGACGCGGGTGGAGTTAACGTTACCGTAAATATCCGCCTCGATCATGCCGTTCATGGCAATACAGCCTAGCTGGCGGATAACGCCCGTGCTGTTGCTGATGTCCTGCTGGCGCAGGATGATCTTGGAGCGGAAGAAGTCCATCCGGTTGTTGATCTCTTCCGCCGCTTCGGGGCTGAGAGAGAACGAGGTTGCCGAGGCAATACGCATACGCCCCGAATCCAGCATGGCGAGCATGCCATCCTGAATAACTTCGCTAAAGCCAACCAGATTTTCGAACGGCCCTTCGTTCAGGCCATCGAGCACGGCATTGGCAACGTTGCCAACACCGGACTGCAACGGCAGCAGGGAGGGCGGCAGGCGGTTCTGTTTGACTTCGTGCTCAAAAAAATCAAGCAGGTAGCCCGCAATAGCTTTTGCCGTGCCATCTGGCGCGGCAAAAGGTGCGTTACGGTCACTGTCATTCGTGCGGACGATGGCCTGAATCTTGGCCGGATCAACCTTGAGGAAGGTACGGCCAATGCGCTGGTCCGCACGGGAGAGCGGGATAATATCACGCGGGGCGGCACCATAGCTGTTGCCATCCCAGACGTCATGCGTGCCTTCCAGCCCCGGATTTTGCCATTCGTTGACTTCGATAATGACCTTGTCGGCCAGATCGAGAAAAGCCTGCGAATTGCCCACGGAGGAGGTCGGTACAATGCCGCCTTCTTCCGTAATGGCGGTAGCTTCGACCACGGCAACATCGAACTTGCCGTAATTGCCCTGAGCCGCACGCAAGGCCACCTGCCCGAGATGGTTATCAAAATAATCCGTCTCGCCAGCATTAATGCGGTTGCGCATGGCCGGGTCGGTGTTGAACGGGGAGCGGAAGTAAACACCGTTCACCTTGCCCAGCTCGCCATCAAGCTGCGGACCGGTGGATGCGCCCGTAATCAGGCTGATCCGGTGTTCCTGCCCATTGTTATGGGCGGCTTCCATCTGCTGGGCCAGGGCCATGGGCACGGCCTTGGGGTAGCCTGCGCCAGTAAAACCGCTGGTGCCCACTACGTCACCGTTTCGGATCAGCTTTGCCGCGGCCTCTGCCGGGCAAACCTTGCTACGCAGCGCGACGTTCCGAATGCGCTCTGTCATGAGAGGCCTTCCTGTTTTTTCTTCTCAAACTGTTCCGAACATACAAAAGCTGCAAACCACCACAGAGTTCCTGCGCCACGCCCCGGTCCGGAGCTGTGCGCCATCTGGCAATGGCCCTGCCCTGCTTTCGCATTTTCAGGCTTGTTTCCGCCCCTGAAAGTTCTTGCACCCTATGCGCAAACAGAAGCCTCTGGCGCGTCACATACTTGTGCATGTGTATGCCCCCTTCAAAAAAAACTTGCCAGCACCGTTCCTGTTTTCGCTCGAAAAGCCTACATGAAGGTTAGGAAAGAACGGGTATGGATGGCATGTTCACGGATACCAGGCATGACGAAAACGTGAAGAACGCAATGCGAAAAGGACTCCGCATTGTGGGCGATGTGCATGGGGATCTGGAAGCATTCCGCCATGCCGTGGCCACGGATCGTTTTATCATCCAGCTGGGTGATCTGGTGGATTACGGGCCAGATAGCGCGGGTGTTCTGCGCCTGATGCTCCAGGTCCAGCGCGAAGGGCGCGGCCTGTTCCTTATTGGTAACCACGACCGCAAACTCGGCCGTGCGCTTATGGGCAAGAAGCTCCGCTCCTCCCCCCATCTGGATGAAACACTGGCCCAGTTGAGTGCTCCAGATAACGTGGATGTCCTGCATGACGTGCTGCCAGCACTGGAGCAGGCTCCGGCATGGCTGGTCATGGGGCGGACCATTTTTGTGCACGGTGCGTTTGAGCCGCACATGCTGAACGAGCCACCGCCCCCACCGCTGGGCCGCGTAACCTACCTGCTCTCACGCGCACTGTTTGGCGAAACAACGAGCCGCGTGCAGGCCGATGGTTACCCCGAACGCACGCTTAACTGGGTCAACCACATTCCCAATGGCTACACGGTTTACTGTGGCCACGACCAGCGTTCGACCAATGGCTGCCCCCTGACCATACCCGGCCGGGCTGGCGGGCGCGCCATATTTGTGGATACGGGTGCAGGCAAAGGCGGACATCTGGCGTGGGTGGACCTGCCTTACCCCCCTGTGGAAGAAAAACTTTTTGTCTGTTAACGTCAGGGCGTTACGCGTTTATAACGCTCCCATAATGTTCTTTTCCAGCAGCCAGAGACCTTGATCACCGTGACAAATCAGCCGTGCCCCCCGGAAGCCCTGCAGGACCTCCGCCGCAGCATAGACAATATTGACGCAGCTCTTGTGGCCATGCTGGCAGAACGCTTCCGCTGCACCAAGGCCGTGGGGGCACTCAAGGCTCTCCACAAGCTACCCCCCGCGGACCCCGCGCGTGAGACACAGCAGATCGCGCGCCTGCGCCGCCTTGCGGAAGATGCACATCTTGACCCCGACTTTGCGGAGAAGTTCCTCAACTTCATTATCCACGAGGTGATCCGCCACCATGAAGCCATCGCGCTTGAATCGGCTCCTCACCCCTCCTCCCCATAACATCATGTGATCTTATGCCCGCTCTCCCCACACCCCGCCGCCTGATTCTGCTCCGTCATGCGGAAGCGGTGCCACCTGATCCGGGCAATTTTTCTGTCGAGTCAGACATGGCGCGCCCCTTGACCCACAATGGCGAGCACGCCGCCATACGGTGCGGGATGTGGCTCCACCAGAACGGGCTGGCCCCCGATGCGGTCCTGTGCAGCCCGGCGGTAAGAACGCAGCAGACCCTTGCAGGCGTGCGGAACGCTCTCCCCCCCGCCAGCCCAGACACCGTGTTGTTGTGCCCCGAAATCTATGAGGCGGCACTTGCCGCGCTCAGCAATGCGCTCCGGCAGGCTCCCCCACAGGCCCGTACGGTTCTGCTGGTCGGGCATAATCCCGGTATTTCAGAGTTTGCGCGCTGGCTGGATAGCAGGAACGAAAAGCTGGATCAGGGATTCGCTCCGGCCTCTCTCGCGGTCTTCGAGATGATCGGGAGCGACCTTGTTCCGGACCCGACCACTTGGGCAAACTGCGACAGCATGAGCCTTACATTGCACACATTCACGCGACCCTGAGAGAAAAAAACCCGGTTTTCTGCCGGTGTGCACGCGTGATAACGCGCGGTTTATCGGGATGAACCTTTTTGTTTGCTCCTGAATGGGAGACAACACTCAAACAGCAGGCCGCAGCCGCGACCGTGACCCCATTATGCAAAAGGAAACACCATGAGCGTGTCGCAGAACGAGGGTAAGCAGTCCACCGCTACCATTTCGATCGGTGGCAAAACCGCCGAGATGCCCGTACTTTCTGGCAACCTTGGGCCGGATGTTATTGATATTCGTAAACTGCCCTCAGAACTGGGCGTGTTTACGTTTGACCCCGGTTACGGCGAAACGGCCTCCTGCAACAGCAAGATCACCTTTATTGATGGCGATAAGGGCGTTCTGCTACACCGTGGCTACCCCATTGCCCAGCTGGCGGAAAATGCTTCCTACGAAGAGGTGATCTACCTCCTGCTCAATGGCGAACTGCCCAACAAGACGCAGTACGATACTTTTTCCTCCACGCTGACAAACCACACCCTGCTCCATGAGCAGATCCGTAACTTCTTTAACGGTTTCCGGCGCGACGCTCACCCCATGGCCATTCTGTGCGGCACGGTTGGCGCTCTTTCTGCCTTTTACCCCGATGCCAGCGACATCGCCATTCCCGAAAACCGGGAACTGGCTGCCATGCGCCTGATTGCCAAAATCCCGACCATTGCGGCCTGGGCTTACAAGTACACGCAGGGCGATGCCTTTATTTACCCGCGGAATGACCTGAACTACGCGGAAAACTTTTTGTCCATGATGTTCGCGCGCATGTCCGAACCCTACAAGGTCAACCCCGTTCTGGCCCGCGCCATGAACCGGATCCTGATCCTGCATGCAGATCATGAGCAGAACGCGTCCACCTCCACCGTGCGTCTGGCCGGCTCCACCGGGGCCAACCCGTTTGCCTGTATTGCCGCAGGTATTGCCGCCCTGTGGGGGCCTGCCCATGGTGGGGCCAATGAAGCCGTGCTGAAAATGCTGGCCCATATTGGCAAAAAAGAAAACATTCCGGCCTTTATCGCTCAGGTCAAAGACAAGAATAGCGGCGTCAAGCTCATGGGCTTTGGCCACCGCGTTTACAAGAACTTCGACCCGCGCGCCAAAATCATGCAGCAGACCTGCCACGAAGTTCTTAAGGAACTGGGCATCAAGGATGATCCGCTGCTTGATCTGGCTGTTGAGCTGGAAAACATTGCACTCAGCGACGACTACTTTGTGCAGCGCAAGCTCTACCCCAACGTGGACTTCTATTCCGGCATTATCCTCAAGGCCATGGGCATTCCCACCAGCATGTTCACCGTGCTGTTTGCGGTTGCCCGCACCACCGGTTGGGTAAGCCAGTGGAAAGAAATGATTGAGGAACCGGGCCAGCGCATCAGCCGCCCGCGCCAGTTGTATCTGGGTGCTACGGAGCGGGATTTTGTCCCCTTCAGCAAACGCTAAAAGCTGACTGCCCTGTTGGTTGTAAAAACTGGTCCGTGGTAACGCGGGCCAGTTTTTTTTTGCGGCAGTCAAAACCAGATAAATACTGTGCCGTTATCAGCCATAAAAAAAGCGGATGCTCATTGACCATGAGCATCCGCCAGAACTGTCTGGTGCTACCGGCCTAAACTTGATGGCCGGTAAAAATCGGTTATTCAGCCGCAGTTGCACCCGGCTGTCGGGCCATCATCCTTGCGAACCATATGGTGGTCAATCCATTCGGAAACCAGCATGCGCGCTTCGCTCAGGGACGATTCGGGGTGGTGGATACGGTAAAGGGTGGTACAGGCGTTAAACGCGGTTACGTCTGCCGTACCCACTTCGCGTAGTTCCGTGTAAGCCGTGATGACGGCCCGCTCGCATTTCCGTGCGATCCGACTTGCTTCTATAGCCACGACATTTACCCTTAACTGATAACCAATCTCAACTCGCGCAATTAAACGCCACATCCAGCCCCAACGCAAGGATTAAGTTCCATTTTACTTTACACATAAAATCACAACCTGCTTATATTCGCCGTTTTTCTGTATTGTGCATAAATCCTCCCTTTTCCGGCCAAAACTACGCAGCAAATCACATATATCAGGCAGATGGGCATGGATTTTCGGCCCGGCTAGCGGTATGCCAATCCAGCTTTAACCACCATAACTTCAAGGAATCTGCCATGATGTCGCCAGCAGGCATTGCCTCTCCCACCGGAGAGACCAGCGAATGGGATCGTGATGCCGCCCTCACCACCGCACGCCTGCTGCTTGAAATCAAGGCAGTCAATTTCCGCCCTGAAGACCCCTACACCCTGACATCTGGCTGGAAGTCCCCTGTTTATATTGACTGCCGGCGGATTATTTTCTTCCCCCGCGCACGCGCAAAAATTGTGGAACTGGGCGTAGAAAAAATTGGCCGTCACGTTGGTTACGAAAGCCTGGAAGCCATTGTAGGGGGCGAAACAGCCGGTATTCCATTTGCCGCATGGATGGCTGATCGCATGCTGCTGCCCATGGCCTATGTGCGCAAAAAGCCCAAAGGTTTTGGCCGCAACGCCCAGATTGAAGGCGACGTGCCCGAAAACATGCGGACCCTGCTGGTGGAAGACCTGACCACGGATGGCGCATCCAAGGTGCAGTTTGCCAATGCCCTGCGCAACGCAGGCGCCATTGTGAACCACGCCTTTGTGGTGTTCTACTACGGCGTTTTCCCCGGTGCCCAGCAGACGCTGACAGACATGAACGTAGCCCTGCACTCCCTGTGCACATGGTGGGATGTGCTTGAAGCCTGCGCGAGCCGCCCTTACTTTTCCGAAGAAGCGGCATCTGAAGTCCGCCGCTTTCTGGAAGACCCCTGTGGCTGGTCCGCCCGCCGTGGCGGCGTAGGCAGCCTTGAAGAAGCCGCCGCGTTCAAGGCACGCAAGGACAAATAACACCGTGCAGACGACTGGCCCCGCACTGACTGGTCCCTACCGTGTTCTGGCGTTTGATTCAGGCATTGGTGGATTAGGCATTGTGCGGGCCATTCGGGCACATGCTCCGTCGGTCAAGGTGGACTATCTGGCCGACACCGCCGTTTTTCCCTACGGTGAGCAGGATGATGCGGTCCTGACCCAACGCATTATCTCCCTTCTTTCCCACGCGGTTGAACGCCTGCGGCCTCAGGCAGTTGTTATTGCCTGCAACACGGCCAGCACTCTGGCGCTGGATGCCTTGCGCACCACATGCCCCAGCCTGCCGTTTATTGGCTGTGTGCCCCCCATCCGGTGGGCGGCACGCCAGACAGAAACCGGCGTTATTGGCCTGCTGGCCACCCGGGCAACCATCCGCCGCCCCTACCTGTCCCGTCTGCACACGCTTTATGCGCCGGAATGCACGCTCATCGCCCATGCGGCACCACATCTGGCAAGCTATGCCGAACAGGTTTTTCGCGGGCGCTCCGTACCTGATGATCTTGTTTATAAAGATATTGAAGGTCTGCTCAGCCACCCGGACTCTGCACGGCTTGATGCCGTGGGCCTAGGGTGCACCCATTACACTTTCATGCTTGATCAGCTACGCAGGATAGCCCCACCAGGTATGGTATGGCTGGACCCGGCAGATGCCGTTGCGCGGCAGACCTGCACGGTTTTGCAAACCCTGCCCCCCATGCCCGGTTTAGGCACACAGCCAGAGCAGGCGTGGTTTACGGCCATGCCAACCGACGCAGACGCCCTACGCGTGCATCTGCCTGCTTTTGGTTTTAACCAGATTACATTATGGCCCGAGCAGGCAAGCCAGCAACGCGCCTGCACGGCCTGAGCGCCGGAGGCTAGCTCTGGCGGGCAGATAAAGGCCGTTTCAGCATTACAATCAGCATTTTTGCCGATCCTGCCAAAACGGCCACAGGCCAGCTTAGCTTGCGCGGCTGGCGGAATAACTCGCGGTTTCGAGCAACAGGGCTTTAAGGTCATTGTCAGGGAAGCCCTGCAACGCCTGACGGGCCAATGCGGCGTATTCTTCCGCTTTGGCCAAGGTCACGCCAATCGCATTGGTCTGGGCGATCAGAGCCAGTGCGGCATCCAGATCTTCTGGCTGCTGTTCGCACTCCTCAATCACACGCCGCCAGAATACACGGTCCTGCTCGCTGCCTGCCTCGTATGCTGCCAGCACCGGCAGTGTAACCTTGCCTTCCTTGAAGTCGTCCCCGACCTCTTTACCCAGCACGGCCTGATCTGCCGAGTAGTCCAGCGCATCATCCACAAGCTGAAACGCCATGCCCAGATTGGCACCGTACACACGCAGGGCTTCACGGTCGGCGGGGGTTACATCCCCTATGACAGCACCAGATTCGCATGCGGCGGCAAACAGCGCCGCTGTTTTGCCATAAATAACCTGAAGATACTGCTCAACAGAGGTGGAAAGGTCATTCTGCGTGGTCATCTGCATAACCTCGCCTTCCGCCAGCGTAGCCGATGCAGCGGAGAGAATCGCCATGACATCCAGCGAAGCATCAGCCGTAAGGATCTGGAACGACCGGGCAAACAGGAAGTCCCCCACCAGCACGGAAGCCTTGTTGCCAAAAATGGCGTTGGCACTGGCCAGACCGCGCCGTAGCTGGCTGTCGTCCACAACATCATCATGCAGCAGTGTTGCTGTATGAATGAACTCGACACAGGCGGCAATTTCCACATGCCGCATGCGCCCGTCCTGATTGTTGTAGCCACACAGCCGCGCAGAGGCGAGCGTGAGCAGTGGCCGCAGCCTCTTGCCGCCAGCGGCCACAAGATGCGCAGCTAACTGCGGAATAAGCGCTACGGAGCTTTGCATGCGGTCCACAATGACCTGATTACATGCCTGCATATCCGCAGCGAGATAATCAGCCAGCGCCTTAAGGCCAGCTTCCCCTGGTTTACTCACAGAAACTCCAGATCCATCCTGGCTCGCGGCACTGTCCATTTCCGACAGACTGACTGCAACACCCAAATGCTATTCCCCCAGCCTCGGGATGAGTTGACGTCCTCTTATATGCGAGGCACCTGAAAAACGGTCAAGCACCAACACATTCAAGCCAGCCAGATACAGCGATGCAGCAAGCCCCATCTCTCCACCTTCCACCGACCTCGCAAGGCACTCTTTTGCGTGGACGTATCGCTTACAGCCAGTTCCAGCAAGGCTACCGCACAGGGCTTGAGCCCATTCTGATGGCTGCGGCCGTAGCCGCACGCCCGGGCCAGCACGTGCTCGAAATCGGCTGTGGAGCCGGTGCAGGGCTGTTATGCCTGATGCACCGCGTACCAGACCTGCACGGAACAGGGGTGGAGAAAGACTCCGAAACAGCGGCACTGGCCCGCACCAACCTGCTGGCCAACAAAAAAGTGCAAGCGTCGGTAATTACAGCATCTTTCCCCGAAGGGGTGCCTGAGCTCCTGCGGTTTGACCACTGCATGACCAACCCGCCATGGCATGCCCCCACAGGCACAGCCTCGCCCGAGCCGCGCCGGGACCTTGCCCGCAGGATGGACATGCAGACCCTGCCACTCTGGATTAAGGGTGCTGCTGCCGTTTTGCGCCACAAAGGCAGCCTGACGCTCGCACTCCCCACAGCCCTGACCGACAGGGCCATAGCGGAGCTGAGCGCCCATGGGTTTGGGGGGGTAACCCTTTACCCCTTCTGGCCCAAAACAGGCCGGGAGGCGCGCATCCTGCTTATTCAGGCCAAACTGGGCGTTAAAAGCCCCGCCCGCGTGCTGTCTGGCCTGACACTACACGAAGCGGACGGAGCCTTTACCCCTCAGGCGCGTGATGTGCTGGAAAACGGCACGGCCCTGCCGGGCCTGTAAACCGCTCCATCCGCCCGATATTACGAGAAGACAGAGCTTTCAAACGCTTCTTCCCACGTGCCCAAGGTGGAAGCACGGCTGTATTCAGTCGCGCGGTTTTCAAAGAAGTTGGCGTGTTCGACTGCATTGAGCATATCGTCCAGCCAGGGCAGCGGGTTGGTGGTCGTGTTGTAAACCGGGTCCAGCCCAAGCTGGGTCAGGCGGCGGTCAGCAATAAAGTGGATGTAGGTTTTAACCTGCGCGGCATCCAGCCCTTCTACCGGCCCCATTTCGAACGCCAGATCAATAAAGGCCTCTTCGTGCTCCACAATGGTTTTGCATATCTCGGTCAGTTCCTGCCGCAGCCTGTCGGTCCAGATATGCGGGTTTTCCTGAATGAACACGCGGAACAGGCGGATAATGGACAGGCAATGCAGGGTTTCGTCCCGCACCGACCAGGACACGATCTGCCCCATGCCCTTGAGCTTGTTAAAGCGCGGGAAGTTAAGCAGGATGGCAAAGGAAGCAAACAGCTGTAGCCCTTCGGTAAACGCACCAAAAGCTGCCAGTGTTTTTGCGATTTCATGCTTGCTGTCCACATTGAAGGACTGCATGTAATCGTATTTATCCTTCATTTCCTTGTACTTAAGGAATGCGGAATATTCTTCCTCGGGCATGCCGAGCGTATCCAGCAGGTGGCTGTAGGCTGCAATATGGATGGTCTCGATATTGGAAAAGGCCGAGAGCATCATCAGCACTTCAGTCGGTTTGAAAACCCGGCTGTAGTGCTTCATGTAACAGTTGTTCACTTCCACATCCGACTGGGTGAAGAAGCGAAAAATCTGGGTCACAAGGTGGCGCTCGCTCTCGTTAAGCACGCGGTGCCAGTCTTTTACGTCATCAGCCAGAGGCACTTCTTCGGGCAGCCAGTGTACGCGCTGCTGCGTCAGCCACGCATCATACGCCCACGGGTACCGAAACGGCTTGTACACCGGGTTGGCTGTTAGCAGGTCAAAACGTTCTTCCTGCGGCTGCTCGCCAGCTTTATGCTCGCTCATGATGCCTCCATCGGGCGGCACCACCCGGGAGGCCGCCTCTCGACTTTTTTACAAAACAGATGCGGACCAGCCTGCCTTTACTGGCAGGCCAGGCATTCGTCATAATTATTGCCACCGGCGGCCTGCTCTGCGGCAGCCTGTTCGGCAACACCTGCCCCCAGCACCTCGGACTTGGCGAGCACGTTGCTCACCGTATCCGCCCGCTGGATGGACAGGCTGCGGCAGTAGTAGAGGGACTTCAGCCCCTTCTTCCATGCCTGAAAATGAATCTGGTTGAGGTCGCGCTTATGCACGTCCGCGGGTAGGAACAGGTTGACCGACTGCGCCTGGCAGATAAAGGGCTGCCGGTCGGCCGCATGTTCCACCACCCAACGCTGGTCCAGCTCGAACGCGGTTTTAAACACGTCCTTTTCCTGCTGGGTCAAAAAGTCCAGATGCTGCACGCTGCCTTTGCTGGTGGTAATGGAGGACCACACCTCCGGCGTGTCCTGCCCTTTTTCCACCAGCAGCTTCAGCAGGTGCCGGTTGCGTACCGTAAACGAGCCGGAAAGGGTTTTCTGCAAGAACACATTGGCGGCAATGGGCTCAATACCCGGGCTAGCATTCCCCGCAATGATGGAAATGGACGCCGTGGGCGCAATAGCCATCTTGTTGGAAAAACGTTCCTTGATCCCGTATTCTTCGGCATCGGGGCAAGGGCCACGCAGCTCGGCCAGATGGCGGGAGGCGGCATCGGCCTGTGCGCGAATGTGCTTGAATATCTTGCGGTTCCAGACCTTGGCGATCACGCTTTCAAACGGCACGTTCTTGGCCTGGAGGAAGGAGTGGAACCCCATAACCCCCAGCCCTACGGAACGCTCACGCATGGCTGCGTATTTGGCCCGCTCCATGTCCTCTGGCGCACGGTCGATGAAATCCTGCAGAACATTGTCGAGGAAGATCATCACATCCTCGATGAACTGGGGATTATCCGACCATTCATCCCATGTCTCAAGGTTGAGGGAGGACAGGCAGCACACTGCCGTGCGTGCCTTGCCGTGATGGTCTATGCCCGTTGGCAGCGTAATTTCGGAGCACAGGTTGGAGGTCTTGACTTCCAGCCCCGCGAGTTTGTGGTGCTCGGGGCGGGCGTTGTTCACATGGTCGGAGTAAACAATATAAGGCTCGCCCTGTTCCATGCGTGCGGTCAGGATACGAATCCACAACCCACGCGCTGAAATCTTGCGGATAACCGAGTTATCCTTGGGGGAGAGCAGCGCCCATTCGTCATCCGCTTCCACCGCGCGCATGAATGCGTCAGAGACCAGAATACCGTGGTGGAGGTTGAGCGCCTTACGGTTGGGATCCCCCCCTGTAGGGCGACGGAGTTCTATGAACTCCTCAATCTCGGGGTGCCAGACCGGCAGATAGACCGCAGCCGACCCACGACGCAAAGACCCCTGAGAAATAGCCAGTGTCAGGCTGTCCATCACGCGGATGAAGGGAATAACCCCCGAGGTTTTGCCGTTGCGGCCCACGTTCTCGCCAATGGAGCGCAGGTTGCCCCAGTAGGAGCCAATGCCCCCACCCTTGCTGGCCAGCCACACATTCTCGTTCCACAGATCGACAATGCCTTTGAGGCTGTCGTTGGCTTCGTTCAGAAAGCACGAAATAGGCAGACCGCGCGTTGTACCACCATTGGACAGCACCGGGGTTGCGGGCATGAACCAGTGGCGGCTGATATAGTCGTAAATACGCTGGGCATGCTCCGCATCCGCCCCGTAATAGGACGCCACACGCCCAAACAGGTCCTGATAACTCTCATCAGGCAGCAGGTAGCGGTTATCAAGCGTGGCTTTGCCAAAGGGGGTCAGCAGCGCATCGCGCGAGCGGTCAACACGCACCTGATGGTGCCCGGGGAGCTGCACCATATCCTGCATCTGCTCAGCGCCGAACAGGTCCGGTTCTTCAGCCGAGCCTGATACTCCTGAATGGGAACGACGAACGTCATTCTCATGCACGTCAATCAGACTCATGGCGCTTACTCTCCGGTTTTTGCGAACGATCATGTTGGTATGTGGCTGATGCCGCCGCATACACCATATATCGCGCTTCTTACCCTACTTTGCCCCCATATCTAGGATTTTTTTTGCCCGGAATGCGTGATTTTAGACTTGCTTATCCAAAAAATGGCTGATTCTTCCCGCTTCCTCAAAGGTGTCTTTTTTCAGCCTCCCCGGATCAGCCCGGACTGCTCCATAAGACTGCGCGAGGTGGTGATTCCATCTGCCACCGCCAAAGCCGCCGCCAGAGCGCGCCGCCCGGCCACCGCGTCCACCACAACAGGTGCGCCCTGCACGCACGACGCCACAAAAGCCTGATGCTCCGCGAACAGCGAATCATGCTCAGCCCAGCTTATGCCCTCCCGCCGGAATCCGCCGGTGCCCGGCAGGGGCAGCCCCCGCTCGCGCCCGATCATGCTCAGCTCACGTTTCACAAAATCAGCCGACAGATACCCTTCCTCGGAAAAAAGGCGCATCCGCCGCTCGGTCTTGAGCGATATGCGGCTTGCGGTAATGCTGGCCACGCACCCGTTTTCAAACCGCACCCGCGCATTCGCAATATCCTCATGCGCGGAACTGACCGCAGCTCCCAGTGCATCCACCTGTGCAATCGGGCTGTCCACAAGGGCCAGAACCAGGTCCAGATCATGGATCATCAGGTCCAGAATAACCGACACGTCTGTTCCGCGCGGTTTGTATGGGGCAATGCGCGTGGCCTCTATATAGAGCGGGCGGGTTATGCGCGCGCTTATGGCGGCGTGCTCGGCGGAATAGCGCAGCAAATGCCCGACCTGACAGACCAGCCCGCTCTGCTGCGCCAGCGTTACCAGCATGTCTGCCTGTTCCAGCGTAGCCGCTACCGGTTTTTCCACCAGCACATGCCGCCCTGCCCGCAGGGCCTGCACGGCCAGCTCAAAATGAAACTCTGCCGGGGCTGCCACCACCACCGCATCAGACTGGGCTAGCAGGCTATCCACATCCGCCATAACCGGGCACCCGGCCTCGCGCGCGACCAGCTGGGCGCGGGCGGGGTCAGGGTCAAACAGGCCGGACAGGCTCTCCCCCGGCACATCACGTATTTTCAGGGCGTGGTACCGTCCAAAATGCCCTGCCCCAATAACCCCTACGCGCAGCGTTGTGCTCATGTGTTACAGCCCCTGCCTGATCTGGCCTGTGTTTTGCTTCCCCCAAGGGGTAGCAGCCCCACCCCCGAATGCAAACAAGCCCCGCCCCTGCCCGTGCGCTACCAGCCATGCCCACCCACCCCATTTACGGCTGGGTGATGCGCCTGAGCCACGCAGAATGAGCGAAAAAGCAAAGCATTCCACCCATAAGCACGCGAACGGGTTGCATCTGTCAGGGTTGAGCGGCATGTTCCGGGCAGCAAAACTGCAAGCGATCAGGTAAGAATGTATTACAGCCGCCTCAAACTGGCCTCGGTACTGGGCGTATGCCTTTTAGGCCTGCTGCTGTGCCTGCCCAATGGCATGCGCAAGCCGCTCCCTTCCATACCATGGCGACAGATCCACCTTGGACTGGATCTGCGGGGTGGTTCCTACCTGCTCATGCAGGTGGATCTGCAAAGCCTGACCCATGACAGGTTGCAAACCCTCTCGGAAAACACGCGTGATGCGCTGCTGAACGCGCATCTGGGCTACCAGAACATTGCGGTGGATGCCGCCAAAGGCACCATCTCGTTCATGCCGCGCTCCGCCGCGGAAACCGAGGCAGACATAGCGGCCCTGAACGCCCTGCCCCGTGCAGTGCCCAACGAGTTCAGCGTCAGCAAGCGTGAAGATGGCAGCATAGCCCTTGTTCTGGCTCCCGAATCCATTCGCACCCGTGCGCGTGAAGCCGTAACCCAGTCCATTGAGATCGTGCGCCGCCGTATTGACGGAACGGGGGCAGTTGACCCCGAAATTACCCGCCAGGGTGATGACCGCATTGTTGTGGAACTGCCCGGCATTAGTGACCCTGAGCGGATCAAGGCACTGCTGGGCACCACGGCCAAGATGAGCTTCCATCTGGTCGATGCCAACCCGCTGCACGCAACCTACCCGCCACAGGGTGTCAGCCTTTTGCCAATGGCCGACCCGGCTGAGGGTGGCCCCCTCCCCGTTTTTGACCATGTGGATGTTGATGGCTCGGACCTGACCAACGCCGGTGCGGTCATTGACCAGCAGAGCGGCAAATGGGCAGTCAGCTTCTCTTTCGATTCGATAGGCACGCATGCTTTTGCTGCTGTTTCGCAGGCCAATGTTGGCAAGCGATTCGCCATTGTGCTGGATAACAAGATTATCGAAGCACCCGTGATCATGAGCCCCATAACAGGCGGCAATGGCCAGATTACCGGCGGGTTTGATGCACAAAAGGCAACCGACCTTGCCCTTATGCTGCGCGCAGGCGCCCTGCCCGCCCCGTTGAGCGTTATTGAGCAGCGCTCCATTGGCCCGTCACTGGGGGCGGATTCCATTCGCGCGGGCATGATCAGCCTTGGCGTCGGCTTTATTATGGTCGTGGCCTTTATGGTGCTGTTCTACGGCCGTTTTGGCTGGTACGCGGACTTTGCCCTGCTGGCCAACCTTGTGCTCATGGTGGCCATTCTCTCGCTCTTTGAGGCAACACTCACCCTGCCCGGCATGGCGGGCATGCTGCTCACACTGGGTATGGCGGTGGACGCCAACATTCTGATCAACGAACGCATACGCGAGGAAATTGCCCGCGGGCGCACCCCGCTGGCAGCCATGCAGACAGGGTTTGAAAAAGCGACCTCCACCATTATCGACAGTAACGCCACGGCCCTGCTGGCCCATGTGATGCTGTTTGTTTTTGGCACAGGTCCGGTCCGTGGGTTCGCACTCACCATTACCATTGGCATTGTGACCACCCTGTTCACCACCCTGCTGCTCTCCCGCATGCTCATGGCCCGCTGGTACGCGCGTACGCGCCCCACCAGCCTGCCTGTTTGAAGAACGAGGCGCTACTTATGTTCGGACGTCCTCTCCTGCGTTTTGTCCGCAAGGATACGCACATCAACTTCATGCGCGGCCGCTTCATGGGGCTGATTGTCTCCGCCGTGCTTTCGATCGCATCGCTTGTTCTGTTCTTCCATCCCGGCCTTACGCTGGGCCTGGATTTTCGGGGGGGGATTGTGGTGGAAGCCCAGACCCCCGGCCCGGCTGATTTTGCCAAAATCCGCGCAGCTCTGGCCGAGCATGGGGTATCGCACGCCTCCTTCCAGTCCTTCGGGGCTGCCAATGATGTTCTGATCCGGCTGGATGCGGGTTCCGAGCAGGATACGCAGGCCATTGTGGACAAGGTGCGCCACACCGTGGCCGAATCCCTGCCCGGCACCACCATCCTGCGGGCCGATGCGGTCGGGGCTTCGGTTTCGGCCGAGCTGTTCCGCAACGGCATGCTGGCTCTGGCCCTCAGCCTTGCCATGATTCTGGGTTACATCTGGTTCCGGTTCGAGTGGGAGTTCGCCCTGAGTGCGGTCATCACACTCGTACTCGACCTGACCAAGACCGTGGGCTTTCTGGTCCTGACCGGCTTTGAGTTCGATCTGGTTATGGTTGCCGCAATCCTGACCATTCTGGGCTACTCCACCAACGACAAGGTGGTGGTTTATGACCGTGTGCGTGAGAACCTGCGCAAATACCGCACCATGCCGCTGATCGACCTGATCAACCTTTCGATCAACGAAACACTCAACCGCACGCTGGGCACGTCCTCCACGGTCTTTCTGGCATCCCTGCCGCTGGCCCTGTGGGGAGGCGCCACGTTGTCCGGTTTTGCGTGGACCATGCTGTTTGGCATTGTTGTTGGCACGTCCTCCTCCATCTTTATCGCAGCACCTCTGCTGCTGTTCATGGGGGAAGGTCGCCTCAAGCGCGGCGCCAAAAGTGGCAAGGCTACGGCCCCATCGGCCTGAAGCCCCACCACAATTACGACTGACACAAAAAAAACGGAGCAGTCAGACTGCTCCGTTTTTTTTACGCCTTAATGGCGGGAGAGTGGAACGGGCACACCGTTGGGTAACACCAGCATACTGTTCCCTAATGGGGCAGGTTCATCAATGGTTGCCAGAAAAGCCTCCACCTTAAGCCCTGCCACCTTGAGCGTATTGCTGCCCGGATGGTCCCGAAAAACCAGAATGGCGGCCAGCGCCTCCCGGTCGGCGGTAACGATCTGTACAATCTGCGGCAGGCTCAGGCCGCCACTCATCAACTGCCCGCGCGCCATGCCATTGGCTATGGCGTAACTATACAGCAACGTGCTGGGCGTTTGCTCCACCTTGAGCTGATACGGCACACTCTGGCACCCCGCCACGCCAACAAGGGCAAGCAGGGCGGCAAACGGAGGCGCTTTATAAAAAAAGCGGAATACAGAGGGCTTCATGGTTGAGAGCCTACTCCATATTCCGCCTGTCGAAAACACAGTGCTTGCCGTGGGCATACGCCACAGCGCCTGCCCACGGCCCAGCCTTTAGCCCTGCGGTGTGGTCTGCTGCGTGTTGCGCGCGGCAAGTTCATCGCGGATCTGGGTCAGCAGGATTTCCGTCTGGGTTGGTGCGGGCGGTGCTGCGGGCTTGGCTTCCTCACGCACATGCAGGCGGGTCAGGGCTTTGACCATCCAGAAAATGGCCATAGCCACGATCAGGAACTGGATAACAGCGTTCACGAACAGGCCGAGGTTAAGCGTAACCGCGCCAGCTTTTTGCGCGGCGTCCAGCGTTGCTTCATGCGGACCTTTAAGGGTGACAAACAGGTTGGAAAAATCAATCCCGCCGACCAGCAGACCAATAACGGGGTTGAACACATCCTTGACCAGGCTGTTCACAATCCCTGTAAACGCCGCACCAATGACCACACCAACAGCCAGATCAACCACATTGCCGCGCATGATGAAGGAGCGGAACTCGCCCACCCAGCCCGGTGTACGCACGTGGGCCTTAAGATCAGTTTTAAGATCAACCATAAATTCGGTGTCCTGTTTAAAAGGTTTTCTGCAAAGATACTGTTCTGTATCCGTGTGGCTGGCTATTTCTCAAGCGTTATTATTGGAATAACCAAAAATCTTTGCCATATCTGCCCCCGCCGCGCCGTTATTGGTGCAGACTATTCAGGACGTTACCCCGCATCGGGCTGTGGCCTTAACGCCAGTTGCAGGTAAAAGGTGCATAATCAACGGTTGATCCTGCTGCCGCATACCGTTATATGCACGGCAATTCGGCCCGGTCGGTATCGGGCCTTCGTCTGCTGTAAAGAAAGACCTGTCCCATGAAGTCCGGCATTCACCCCGAATACCACGAAATCACCGTCATCATGACCGACGGCACGGAATACACCACCCGCTCCTGCTACGGCAAAGCCGGTGACACCATCCGTCTGGACATTGACACCAAGTCCCATCCGGCGTGGACCGGCGTGCAGCGCATCATGGACACCGGGGGCCAGGTCGCCAAGTTCAACAAGCGCTTTGCTGGGATCGGCACCCGTTCCAAAGGCTGATTTTTCTAGCCTTACCGTGTGCTTTTGGCCCCGCCCTCTTGAAAAAGGAGGCGGGGCTTTCCACGTTTGGAGCATGGCTGATGCCCCACGGGGGTTAGCCAGAAAGACCTGCCACACAGGCCGCCTTATGGGGCCTGCTGCACGGCAGAACCTTGCTGAACGAGGAGGTTCCACATGACTTACGATTTTGCACCCCTATTCCGTACCGCCATCGGCTTTGACCGGCTGGCACAGGTAATGGACACCGCAGCCCGCAGCACGGGCACCCCCAGCTACCCCCCCTATGACATTGCCAAGACCGGGAGCGACAGTTACGCCCTGACCATGGCCGTAGCAGGCTTTGCCCCGGATGATATTGAACTGCTGGTGCAGGACAGCACGCTTGTTGTCTCCGGCCGGGTCAGCGCCCCACAGGACGAGGGCGAAGTGCTGCACCGCGGTATTGCCCGCCGCGCCTTTGAACGCCGCTTTGCACTGGCAGACCATGTTGAGGTTACAGGGGCGGATATGAATAACGGTCTGCTCCGCATCAGTGTACGCCAGATTGTGCCAGAAGCGCTCAAGCCCAAGCGTATTCCTGTTAATGCAGGCCAGACGGAAGGGCCACATGGCGTGGCTAAGGTGCCCACACCACCTCAACAGGCCCATACTCCCTTTGCGTCCACTTCCACACTGGCAACACCTGCCGCCCCCCGAAACCAGAGCGTGCCAAACGCGGCCTGAACCCGCCTTGCAGCCCCAAAAGGGAGTGGAACTCCGGTTCCGCTCCCTTTTGTTGTATTTTTGCAGCTTGACCTGAACGGGCTGCTCCCTCCATATCGGGGGCATAGATGCGCGTCGGCAGGCACGCAGGCTTCGGAAGAGGTTCCAGGCCGTCAATTTACCGGTGCCTGCGTGAGCGCCGCCCGACGACAGGATAGAAGCCAAATGACGACCTTACCCTTGATGCCAAAAGCAACCGCTGTGTGGCTGATCGAAAAGACCGCGCTCAGCTTTGAACAGATTGCCGCTTTTTGTGGGATGCACCCGCTGGAAGTGCAGGCCATTGCCGATGGTGAAGTCGCTCAGGGCATTGTTGGCTACGACCCCGTTGCCAACCACCAGCTTGCACTTGAAGAAATCCGCCGTTGCGAAGCAACACCTACGGCGCGGCTTAAAATTCTGGCCACGAACAACCCCGTGCGCCGCCGCTCCAAGGGTGCGCGTTACACGCCGGTTGCCAAGCGCCATGACCGTCCGGATGGTATTGCCTTCCTGCTGCGCAACTACCCGCAGCTGAGCGAACAGCAGATTGTAAAACTGCTTGGCACCACCAAGGACACCATTGCCAAGGTGCGCGACAAGCAACACTGGAACACACCCAACATCAAACCGCGTGACCCGGTGACCGTTGGCCTGTGCAGCCAGACAGACCTGAACGCAGCCGTAGCCGACGCCAATGCCCGGCTTGAGCGCGAAGGGGCGGAAATTCCCGTACCTGCACTGGATGCAGGCGATCTTGATTTTTCTGCTGAATAAAATCCTGCCGGATTTATCTGCCGCTTTTACATATGCGGCAGATAAATCCGCACTGCGTTTTTAGCCCGCCAGCCGTTCAATTTCTTCCTTGATCCTGAGCTTTTGCAGCTTCAGGCACATCAGAACGCGCTCATCCGGTCTGGGCCTACCCCCTTCGGAAGCAATCTTCTGGTCAATATGGGAATGGCGGTGTTTGAGAGACTCTATCCTTGCTAGGCGCGCCATGGCTGCCTCCATTCGGTTAGTGACTCTTTTACGCTAGCGTACAGACGGCCAGAAATTTCATGTTAATTTCATATTCCACTGCATACCGATATGCGCTGTGCACATGGAACTTTTTCCCGTTTGCGCAAGCTGGCCGCGCAATGCATGGTTGGTAAAGAGCGCCATAAATGCGACAACGGAGTAATCCGATTGAATGCACGAGTCAGATGCACACAGGGAGAACCAGCGCCATGATGCAAGACCGCGAGTCACTACTGGGGCAGCTTCTTGAGCTGCGAAGCGAGCATCGTGATCTGGATACGGTCATCAACAGAATGACCAATGAGACAACCTTTATCGACCAGTTGTACCTTCAGCGGCTGAAAAAACGGAAATTACTGCTCAAAGACCGCATAACACGGGTTGAAAGCCAGCTGATACCCGACAATATTGCCTGACTTTGCAACAGGACCAGCATTAGCAAGACCGGATACCCTACCCCTGTGAACACAACAGCCCCCCAGACCACCACCTCCCACGCAGCAGATAACAGCGCAGCGGCCGCGCCCCCCAAGGTTGGCATTATCATGGGCAGCCAGTCAGACTGGGAAACCATGCGCCATGCCGATGCCATTCTGAACACGCTGGAAATCCCGCACGAAACCCGCATTGTCTCTGCCCACCGTACACCGGACCGGCTGGCGGAATACGCCCGTACGGCGGCGGATCGGGGGTTGTCTGTTATTATCGCCGGGGCTGGGGGCGCAGCCCACCTGCCCGGCATGTGCGCGGCATGGACCCGCCTGCCCGTGCTGGGTGTGCCAGTGGAATCCCGCGCACTCAAGGGCATGGACAGCCTGCTCTCCATTGTGCAGATGCCCGGTGGCGTACCCGTTGGCACACTGGCCATTGGCTCGGCCGGGGCCAAGAACGCAGCTTTGCTGGCGGCCTCCATTCTGGCCCTGCAAAACCCCGAACTGGCCGCACGGCTGGAAGCCTGGCGCGCGGTACAGACCGCATCGGTTGCCGATACACCCGTGACAGAAAACGAATGACCCATACACACGCAGCTCTGGCCCCCAATGCCGTTATTGGCATTGTGGGTGGGGGGCAGCTTGGCCGCATGTCTGCTGTTGCAGCCTCCCGACTGGGCTATAAAACGCATATTCTTACTCAGGACGCACATGGCCCGGCCGCACAGGTTTGCAGCGCCATAACCCTTGGTGCGTATGATGACCCCGCAGCACTGGACGCTTTTGCCAAAGCGGTTGATGTGGTCACCTTCGAGTTTGAAAACATTAGTGCCGATGCACTGGACCGGCTGAGCAGGCACTGCCCTGTGCGCCCGTCGGGCAATATCCTGCGCATCAGCCAGGACCGGCTGGCGGAAAAAACCTTTCTGGCAGAAGCCGGGGTACCACTGGCACCGTGGCATGCGGTAACGGACCATGCCTCCCTGCACGCAGCGGCAGACCGGCTGGGCTTTCCGCTTATCCTCAAAACCACCCGCAACGGGTATGATGGCAAGGGCCAGCGCCGTGTGCAAAGTGCTGCGGAACTGGATGAAGCCTTTGCTGCACTCGCGCCGCACCCGCTGGTGGCCGAAGGCATGGTCGATTTTGCCTGCGAACTGAGCGTTATGGTCGCCCGCGGCACAGATGGCACAACCCGGTGCTTTGACACGGTTCTCAACCACCACTGGCACGGTATTCTGGACCTGACACTCGCCCCGGCCCCCGTGCCTGAAAGCGTTGCGGCAGAAGCCGGCCGGCTGGCCGCCCTTATTGCCGAGCGGTTTGATCTGGTTGGCATTATGGGCGTGGAAATGTTCCTTGTGCGCGATGGCTCACTCATGGTGAACGAGGTCGCACCTCGCCCCCATAATTCGGGCCACTGGACTATGGATGCCTGCGCACAGGACCAGTTTGACATGCACATCCGCGCAGTTGCGGGTCTGCCCCTGCCCCACGCCACCCGCCATTCGGATGCGGTGATGAAAAACCTTGTAGGCCCCGAAGATATGGCCCTGTGGCCCGCCATTTTGGCTAATCCGGGCCATATTCCGCATCTGTACGGCAAAAAAGAGGCCCGTGAAGGGCGCAAGATGGGGCATGTGAATATTCTGTTCCCCTACGGCGCACTCCCCGGGGACTGGGGCATACAAGCGGCTCTTGGCCCGCTGGCAACCAAATGTGCCTCCCCCCCACCTGCGGACGAAGACTGACCCCCGCCCCACGGCCTGAGCAGAAGAGGCGCGGCTACAGCAGCCCTGCCTCCTTCATGCTCAGGACCCGCTCCCGGCCTACAATCAGGTGGTCCGCCACGTGCAGCCCCACAACGCGGGCGGCGGCAATGATCTGCGCGGTCATGCTCATATCCTCGGCAGAGGGCATGACATCGCCGCTTGGGTGGTTGTGCACCAACACAAAACCACTCGCCCTCAAAGCCAGTGCGCGCCTGACAATCTCACGCGGGTAAACGGGAGCATGGTCCACAGTACCGCGCCCCATAACCTCCTCCCCCACAAGCCGATTGGCTGTATCAAGGAACACTACGCGCATCTGCTCGGTTTTTTCATGCGCCATAAGGGCAGACAGATACGCATTCAGGGCCGGGCGTTCGTGCAGCACACTCCCCTGCTGCAAACGCGCACGGTGCAGGCGGAACGCACTCTCACGCGCAAGAATTAACAACACGCGCGCAGCTTCGGGGAGCAGGCTTACACTCCCCTCGTGCTGTGCTGCTGCCGCCAGCACGGCAGAGAAGGTTGCGTATTCCCCCATCAAAGCTTCAGCCTGCTCAATGGCCTGCGCTTGGGCCATGCCTGCCGCCCCAAGCAATGCGGCAAGGCATTGCCTGTCATCCGGCCCTACGGCTTTAGCCTGAGGCAGCTCCGGCACCAGCCCTTCTGGCGGCCTTGTTAAAAAAGCCATGCCATCGGCCATGCCCGGTGGGGTGTGGGGGCGGCTCACCAGTCTGCTGCCATCTGGCGTGCACTTGCCCATGCACTCGCCCCAACCACCATATGGTCATGCACACTCACCGCAAGCAAAGGCGCAGCTTTGCGCAGGCTCGCAACAAAAGGCGTGCAATTCTGGAGCAGGGTTTGCACGTCCTGCCCCGGTTCGGCCAGATACACGCTCACAACCGCACTGGCCTGCACCTCCAGCGCGCGTTGCAGAACATGGGCCACAGCCTGCTGCACACGCTCTGCTTCGGCTTTTACGGTTGGCATGGCCCATGCCAGTTGCTCGTCCGCCAGCAGGGTATTGCGGCTATCCAGCAGCAGCATGCGCATCTGCGGCCGCTCCGCCGCGCGCAAAACCGTGTTGCAATACAGCAAAAGACTGTCCCAATCGCCCAGATAGGCACGGTTACTGCCGCCATCGCGCACCAGACAGGCTGCCACATCCGGCAACTGTGCGCACAAGGCTGCGGCACCGCGTGGTGCCCCCGCCCCCTGCAACACCGCAGGCGCGGAATCGAGCACGGCGGAAAAAGACCCGAACTGGTTGATCAGGCTTTTGGCCAGGGGTTTGGTATCGCGCCGGGGGACGCCGTAAAACAGCAGCATTTCCAGCAATTCGTAATCAGCCAGCCCGCCCGCACCGTGGGCCAGCACCCGCTGACGCATACGTTTGCGATGCCCCACAGGCCCGGTTGATGCAAACACGCTCCCCCCTTCCTGAACGGAAGAAGCCGGGGGCGGTGGCATCTTTGTTTTCGCCATCCTATTGCTCCGATTGGCCTGAGGCGGACATCACTATATAAGAGAATGGTGACGACATTCGAGCCCCCTTCTCACCCCACCTCCGATGCTGCTCCGCAGAGCGGCTCCTCCTACCTTGCGCGCCTGAACCCGGAGCAACGCGCGGCCATTGAGACAACAGATGGCCCGCTGCTAGTTCTGGCTGGTGCAGGAACCGGCAAAACCCGTGTGCTAACCACACGTTTTGCCCATATCCTGCTAACCGAGCGTGCAAAGCCGTGGCAGATACTGGCGGTAACCTTTACCAACAAGGCCGCGCGGGAAATGCGCGAACGTGTTGCCCTGCTCCTTGGCGCGCCGGCAGAGGGGCTGTGGCTTGGCACCTTCCATGCCCTGTGCGCACGCATGCTGCGCCGCCACGCGGAATATGTGGGGCTGACCCAGAGCTTTACCATTCTGGACACGGACGACCAGCTCCGCCTGCTCAAGCAGGTTATGGAACCCTGGCAGATTGACACCAAACGCTGGCCCGCACCCGGCCTGCTTGGGGTTATCCAGCGCTGGAAGGACCGGGGGTTAACACCTGCGCGTGTCACCCCGTCCGAAGATACGGACTTTGCCAATCATCACGCCCGCGCCATTTACGAGGCTTATCAGGCCCGCCTGATACAGCTCAACGCCTGCGACTTTGGCGACCTGATGCTCCACGTGACCGAAATCCTGCGGACCCGCCCCGATGTGCTGGCCCAGTACCACCGGCTGTTCCGCTATATTCTGGTCGATGAGTATCAGGATACCAACACCGTGCAGTATCTGTGGCTGCGCCTGCTGGCCAAACAGGCCGATGGCACGGCCAATATCTGCTGCGTGGGGGATGATGACCAGTCCATCTACTCCTGGCGCGGTGCGGAAGTTGAAAACATTCTGCGGTTTGAAAAAGATTTTCCCGGCGCAAAAATTGTCCGGCTGGAACGGAACTACCGCTCGACCCGCCACATTCTGGGTGCCGCCGCAGGGCTGATCGCCCATAACGGGGAACGGCTGGGCAAAACCCTGCGCTCGGGGCGGGATGACCCCTCGGATGGGGAAAAAGTGCTGGTCACCAGCGTATGGGATTCGGACGCCGAGGCCCGCAGCGTGTGCGACATAGCCGAGCGCCTGCACCACAAGGGACAGTCTCTGGCGGAAATGGCCATTCTGGTCCGTGCCGGGTTCCAGACCCGTGCATTTGAGGAGCGGCTTGTACAGACCGGCCTGCCCTACCGCATTGTTGGCGGCGTACGCTTTTACGAGCGGGCCGAAATCCGCGATGCACTGGCCTATATGCGCGTGGTCAGCCAACCGGCGGATGATCTGGCGTTCGAACGGATCATCAACGTGCCCAAGCGCGGCGTTGGCCCGGCCAGCCTGCAAAAACTGCGCGAGGCGGCCCGCTTTGCCAATACTCCGGTGAGTGTTGCAACCCAGACCATGCTCGAAACCGGCCAGCTCAAGGGCAAAATGGCCGACCAGTTGCGCACACTCACCAATGCCCTGAACACCACGCGGGATATTCTAAGCCGCGAAGGCCATGTGCTGGCCGTTGAACACCTGCTGGAAGAGAGCGGCTACCTTGAAATGTGGCGCCTTGACCGCTCGCCCGAAGCCCCCGGACGGCTGGAAAACCTGAAGGAACTTGTGCGCGCTCTGGCCGACTTTGGCACGCTGGGCGAGTTTTTGGAGCATGTCTCCCTTGTCATGGAGACGGACGAAAAAGCGCAGGATTCCAAACTCTCGATCATGACACTCCACGGAGCCAAAGGGCTGGAGTTTGATACGGTGTTCCTCCCCGGTTGGGAGGAAGGGGTTTTTCCCTCCCAGCGCACGCTGGATGAAGGCGGGCTTAAAGGGCTGGAGGAGGAGCGGCGTCTGGCCTATGTGGGCATTACCCGTGCACGCAAACAGGCCATGATCTTCCATGCCGGGAGCCGGCGCATTTACGCCAACTGGCAGCCTTCCATGCCCAGCCGCTTTCTGGATGAACTGCCAGAGGAGCACATCAGCCGCAAAAACGAAGGCGGCTCCGCCCGCCGCGGCCTGTTTGCCGAACAGAGCCTGTTTGACAGCGGCCCCGTTGTGGCCCGCCGCAAACGCCCGCCCGAAGCGGAACCAGCCTTTGAGCTGGGGCAGCAGGTCCGCCACCCCCGTTTTGGCGTGGGCATCGTTATTGCGGCTGACCGCAACCATCTGGAAATCGCGTTTGAAGACGCGGGCACAAAACGACTTCTTTCCTCCTTTATCGAGAAACTATAATGGCCCCCACACCCCGCCGCCACGCTACAAGCCTGGAAACCATTTCTGTCACCGTACCCGAAGCTGCGGTGGAAGCTTACGAAAACGCCATTGGCAGCGTCTGCACCACGGTTGGTATTTTTGAGGCCAACCCCGAAGGCACTCAGTGGCGGGTTGAGGGCGTAAAAGACACGGGCCACCGTGAGGACGAACTGACACTGGCCCTTATGCTGGCCGAACTGACCAGTGGCGTATCCGCCCCGCTGGAACGCGCGGCAACCGAAGCCGAAGGCTGGCTTGCCCGCACTTATGAGGCTTTTCCCGAACAGAAGGTGGGCAAACGCTTTGTGGTGCGCGGCACCCATCTGCCCGATGCCCCCGAGGCAACCCGCATTGTGCTCACGCTGGATGCAGGCGTGGCTTTTGGCTCGGGCGAGCATGGTTCCACCCGTGGCTGCCTGCGCGCACTGGAACGCATTGCCCACCGCCACCCCCGCCGTATTCTGGACCTTGGCTGTGGCACGGGTATTCTGGCCATGGCCGCAGCAGCCCTTTTGCACCAGAAGGTGCTGGCGGTGGATATTGAGCCGTGGTCGGTCCGTGTTTCCGCCCAGAATGCGCGGCGTAACCGGCTGAACCGTGCCCTTACCTGCCGCCTTGGCAATGGCTGGCAAACGCCCGCCATCCGCAAGAACGCACCGTATGATCTGGTTTTTGCCAATATTCTGGCCCGCCCGCTGTGCCTTATGGCCAAGGATCTGGCACAGGCACTGGCCCCCGGCGGCACGGTTATTCTGGCAGGCCTGCTGCAAACGCAAATCCGCATGGTGCTGGCGGCCCACCGCAGGCAGGGACTGGTGCTTGAGCAGGTCCTGACCGAAGGGGACTGGGCAACCCTGATCCTGCGCCGCCCCGGCGCCTCTTGCCCCGCCTGATCTTTTGCCACACCTTTGCGCAGGGCAGCCTATGCCTGGGCCACCCTGTGCCAGACCTTAGCCCCAAATCTGCGGAGTAGTACCTTGGCTTCCTTATCCATGAGCAGACTCACCTCGCTACGTGCCGTATTGCGCCAGAACGGGCTGGATGGCGTGATTATTCCACATGGTGATGAGTTTCTGGGGGAGTACACCCCGGCCTGCGCACAGCGGCTGGCATGGATAAGCGGTTTTACCGGCAGCGCAGGCACAGCCATTGTGCTGGCAGACAAGGCCGCCGTTTTTTCCGATGGTCGCTACATCACCCAAATGGACCAGCAGGTGGATGGCGCGTGCTGGGAGCGTGTGCATGGCGGGCAGCTGCCCCCCGCCACGTGGCTGGCCGCCAACGCCCGGCCCGATGCCAGCATTGGCTACGACCCACGCATTATGAGTGCCGCGGAACTGGCCCCCTACCTGCAACATGAGCAGCTTTGCCTTACCCCCACCGCGCATAATCTGGTGGATGCACTCTGGCAGGACCGCCCTGCCCTGCCTGCTGGCCCCGCGTTTATACACCCCCTGCGTTATGCGGGTGAAAGTTCGGCCAGCAAACGCGAGCGCATTGCGCACGACCTGCGCCATCTGGGGCAGGATGCCGCCGTGCTGAGCGATTCAGCCTCCATTGCCTGGCTGCTCAATATCCGTGGGGCGGATATTCCCTGCACCCCCGTTGTGCTGGCTTTTGCCATTATCCATGCCGATGCAAGCGTTGACCTGATTATCCAGCCCGACAAAATTCCCGCAGACGTGCGCGCATGGCTGGGGACGGAGGTGCGTATCCATGCCCCCACAGAGCTGGAGCAGATGCTGGCCTCATTGGCCGGGCGCACCGTGGGGGTAGACCCGGCAAGCAATGCCGTGTGGTTTACACAAATACTGGGTCGCCATAACGCAACCGTTGCCACCACACCCGACCCGTGCCTGCTGCCCAAAGCCTGCAAAAACCCGGTTGAGCAGCAGGGCATGCGCGCAGCCCACCTGCGCGACGGCGTGGCCCTGTGCCGCTTTTTGCACTGGATGGACACCCACGCCACCACCACAACCGAACTGGATGCCGCCAAACAGCTCGCCACATTCCGGCGGGCTGCGGCAGACTATGTGGAGGACTCGTTTACGGCCATTTCAGGCACGGGGCCAAACGGGGCCATTATCCACTACAGCGTAACCCCGCAGAGCAACCGCGCCATAGCCGCCAATGACGTTTACCTGATCGACAGCGGTGGCCAGTACCCCGATGGCACAACCGATGTCACCCGCACGCTCTGGTGTGGCCCCAACACACCCCCGCCAGCGCTAAAAGCCGCGTTTACCCGCGTACTCAAAGGCAACCTGCGCCTTGGCCATGCGCGCTTCCCCACAGGCACAAAAGGCCACGCGCTGGATGCACTGGCACGGTACGACCTGTGGCAGGCCGGGCTGGATTTTGACCACGGGACCGGCCATGGCGTTGGCAGCTTTTTATCGGTGCATGAAGGGCCTGCCCGTATTTCCAAGGCTGTTTCCGCCATTGCGTTGCAGGCGGGCATGGTCCTGTCCAACGAGCCGGGTTTTTACCTGCCCGGTGCTTACGGTATCCGGCTGGAAACCCTTGTTCTGGTCCGCCCGGCCGAAGTTGCAGACTCCACGCGGCCTTTTCTGGAGTTTGAAACCCTGACCCTGGCCCCGTTTGACCGGAAACTGATCGACCTCTCCCTTATGGGGGAGGCAGATACCGCCCTGCTGGATAGCTACCATGCAGAAATCTTGCATCAGATTGGCCCGCACCTGCCCGCAGATGCAAAAAATTGGCTGCAAACAGCCTGTGCGCCTCTCAATAAGGCGTGATAGCAGGCTCTAGCCACCAATGGTCACGTAAATGGGAATCGCCTGAGCGCCCAAAGAGGCGCAGAACAGGCACCGAAGTTGAAAGGGAGCTTCTCAGAATGACAGCACATAGCAAGACCATTCCCGCCACACTTATTCCCGGTGATGGCATTGGCCCTGAAATTGTTGAATCGGTTATAGAAATTCTGGACGCGGTTGACGCCCCGTTTGTATGGGACCGTCAGCTGGCCGGCATGGCTGGTGTAGATGCGGTTAACGACCCACTGCCCAAGCAGACCATTGAGAGCATCCGCCGTACGGGCCTTGCCCTTAAAGGCCCGCTGACCACACCAGTTGGTGGTGGCTTCAAGTCCATCAATGTGACACTCCGGCAGGAATTCGGCCTGTTCGCCAACCTGCGCCCCACCAAGACCATTGTCCCCGGTGGCCGGTTTGAGGACATTGACCTCGTTCTCTTCCGTGAGAACCTGGAAGGCTATTATGCCGCCATGGAGCACTACATTCCCGTGGGTGAAGACCCCAAGGGTATTGCTCTGAGCTCCGGCTTTACCTCCCGCGCGGAATGCCGCCGGATTGTCAAATACGCCTTTGATTATGCCGTAAAAAACAACCGCAAGACGGTTACAATCGTGCATAAGGCCAACATCCTCAAGCTGCTGACCGGCCTCTTCCTTGAAGAAGGGCGCAAGGTTGCCGAGGAATACAAAGGCCGCATCGCCTTTAACGAACGGATTGTAGACGCCTGCGCCATGCAGCTCGTCATCAACCCATGGCAGTTTGATGTGGTTGTGACCACCAACCTGTTCGGGGACATCCTGTCCGACCTGACCGCTGGTCTGGTGGGTGGTCTGGGCATGGCACCGGGCGCGAATATTGGCGAAAAAGCCGCCGTGTTTGAAGCCGTCCATGGCTCTGCACCCGACATTGCTGGCAAAGGCATTGCCAACCCGCTGGCACTGCTGCTGGCTGCGGTCATGATGCTGCGCCATGTTGGCCACGACAAGCAGGCTGACCGGATTGATGCCGCGATCAAAAAAGTGATCACCGAAGGCGGCGTCCGCACCAAGGATCTGGGCGGCAATGCCACATCCAAGGAACTGACGGCAGCCCTCAAGCAGGGTCTGGCCTAAGTTACAGGCCACCTCCTCCGCCACGGGCAGGCCCGGTAGCGGAGGGTGGCCACAAGGGGGTGCTCCGGCATCCCCTTTTTTTATGGCAGTTCCATAGGCTGCGCGCAGGCCAGAAGCTGGAGACTGAGCAAAGCGTGGTCAAATATTTCCTGCTGCTGGGGGGGCATCTGCGCGACCTGCCTGCCAAGCCAGCGGGCGGTTATGGCTGCCTGCCGGGTTACCACCACGCCATCATCCTGCTCCCAGTGCCGCAGAAAAGCCCGGAACGCCTGTTGCACATTGCGTGGCGTGGTGGGGGCCAGAGCAAGCTCGCGCAGCAGAATAACATGCATTCCGCTCACCATGCCCGAGAACTGCTGGCGGGCAAATGCTTTGCGCTGCGGCAGGGCAATACCCTGGGCATTACGCACAATCCGCACCAGACTATCCGCATTGCCCGACAACCACTGATAAACCGAAACCCGGTTATTGGCAGAAGCCAGCTCCCGCAGTTGCCTGCTGGTCCAGCGGGCCGTGCGCTGCATGTGGGAATCGGGGCGGAACGGCAGAACCGTGCGGTACGTCCACCCCGCCACCAGCACAGCCCCCAAAAATGCCAGTGCGGTATTGAGGAACGAAACCTCATCATACCGCCCCTGATTATTCGGCCCCATAAGAACAGGCAGAAACATGTTGAACGAAAACGCATAGCCCGCCGTAGCCGGGTTGCGCGCGGCAAGCCCGCCAATAACCATGGGCACCATAAGCAGCAGTACCAGCAGTTCGGGCGTGCTGAGCGCGGGCAGTACCAGCGTTACGTAAATCCCGGCGACAAGCGCACACCACACAGCCCCCCGAAAGAACGGAGCCGAAGCTACAACCGGGTTTTCCCGCGTGGCCAGCAGGCCGTACACAAGTGCCAGCAACGACATAAACGTTGGCCCTGCGGGCCATGCCGTGACCTCCCACAGCAACCAGCCAACCAGAATACCCGCACAGGCGCGCACACCGTTTTCCACCGCTTCCAGCGTATGCCTGCGCGACCGGATACGAAACCGGAAATGGTCCCCCCGCCGGTGGGTCAGGCAGGCCTGCACGTGCTCGTCAATACTGCGCTCATCCTTGCGGATGGATGTAGGTACCTTGCTGGCAGGCAGTAGCTTAAGGGTCGCCAGCCCTTCTGCCCGGGCCAGCATAACCAGCAGCCCCGCCAGTGCGGCACGGGCATGGTCGGCCATATGGCCATACCCCCCGGCTTCCAGCGCATCGTATTCAATACGACTGCCTGCGGCTGTCAGTTCGCCCAGCAGTGGGCTCTGGTCCAGTTCGGTTGTCGGGTGCCCTTCTACCAGACAGGTCACGCGCTTGCGCACCAGCGCCTGTGCGCTTTCCAGCCGGGTTTTAAGCCGGGCGCGCGCATGGGCCTGCAAGCCGGGCATAAACAGCAGGGCCAGCAGGGCTTCGCACACCACACCCAGCACAATATACGTGCCGCGCGCCATGGCGATGTCAAACACCTGATCAGGCTGCATAATGGCCCCGGTGGCCACAATGGCGGAGGTAAAGCCGGTCAGGACCAAGCCGTAGGCTTTATACCCTTCCAAAAACGTGGCCATGCCACAGCACAGGCCAATCCAGCAGGCCAGCACGCCAAAAAACAGGGCAGGACTTTGCGGAAAAGCGGCAATAAGCCCGACCGCCACACAACAGCCCAGAATTGTACCCGCAATACGCCAGCGCGCCTTGGATAAGCTCTCCCCGCGGGAGGACTGCGCTACCACCCACACGGTCAGCGGTGCCCATTGGGGGCTGTCCAGCTCCATGGCCATGGCAATAACCAGGGACAACCCGGCAGCAAGGGCCGAGCGCACAGCAAAGGCGACATCCCCGTAGGATGGGGCAATAAGCCATTTAAGTTTGCCCGCCCATTGCGTGCTCAAAGCCTGCCACGCAGCCAGCAGCTGCATGCCCCCCCACCGATGGACAACGGGCATGCCTGCGTCTGGGTCCATATTGCTCATGGTGTGTTGTACTCAGCCAGCCGGAAAAACCGCACGATGTTCAGGTCGCCCGCATAAGTCCAAGCGTTTGTTCTGATCACATCATAAGCAGAATTTATGATGAACCCACAATCCGCTAAACGGTATAAATACTGTCCAGTTCCAAAGTGCTGGCAACATGCCACAGACGGGTAAGTAGCGCGGTAGAGTTAGGCTGGTTCAGCCGAAGCACGCCAACATCTGGCGCTGGGGACGGGTCCAGCCTGCACACCTGCAATGGTGGCATAAGGCCCGTACGTTCAGGCAAGGCGGATATGGGCATAATACCCGCAACCTTGCCTGCCATGATTTCCGCGTGCAGCAGTTCCAGCACGTTGGTTTCCAGCATAACCTTCGGCACCACGCCAGCCTGTGCAAAACAGGCATCCACCAGTTGCCTGCTGTGCATGTTGCGGTTGAGCAGCCCCAGCGGCAGGATTGCCGCCTCTGCCCAGCCACACCTGTGCTCCGCCGGCAATGGAATGGAAGGGGCTGCAATAAGCACGTAATGCTCGGCGTACAGGCGCTGGACCTCAAACGGTCCATCCTTGGGCACCTGCTCCAGATACATTAACCCCAGCTGAATACGCTGCTCCCTGAGCTGATGCAGGATTTCCGCATTAGGGTAAACGGTGACCTCAACCCGCAGAGCGGGCACGGCGCTGCGAAAATGCTCCAGCAGCAGAGGCACAACCTGCACCCCCTGCGGCATAACACCAATGGAGACAAACCCGCCCGCCACATCCTGTGCAAAAGCGGCCTCCTGCCGCAGGCTGTCCAGATCCGCCAAGGTCTGGCGGGCCCAGATCAGCACACGCTGGCCTTCCTCCGTCAGCCCGAAAAACCGGCGGTTGCGGTTGATGATGGTAATGCCCAGCTCGTTTTCCAACTGCCTGATTGCAGAGGAAAGTGCGGGCTGGGACACCCCACACGCCTGTGCTGCGCGCGAAAAATGGCGGTGCTGGTCCAGCGCGATCAGGTAACTGAGTTGCCGCAAAAACACCTGTACGCGCGCCCCTTAGCCGATTTCGATCCCGATCTGCTTAATGTCGTGGAACTTGATGTCGGGGTTCTGTTCTTCTGTCCGGCGCATCATAAAGCCCGACGTTGCGAGAAAAACAGGGTCATCATCCAGATCATCCGCCATGGCAGAGCGGTTGGAGGCGGCAAATGCCTCAATTTTATCCCGCGGTCCGGTTATCCAGCGGGCAAGGGAGAATGGTGTGGAATCAAACCCGATGCCCACGCCGTATTCCGCCCGCAGCCGGGCCTGCAACACATCAAGCTGAAGTGTGCCCACCACACCCACAATGGGGGGCGCGCCATCCTGCGGCCTGAAGAGCTGCACGACCCCTTCCTCCGCCAGTTGCACCAGAGCCTGTTTGAGCTTTTTGGCCTTCATGGCGTCATCAAGGCGCACGCGGCGCAGGATTTCAGGGGCAAAATGGGGAACACCGGTAAAGCGGATGTCCTCCCCCTCGGTCAGTGTGTCACCAATACGCAGGGTGCCGTGGTTGGGAATGCCCACAACGTCACCCGCAAAGGCTTCTTCCGCCAGATGCCGGTCCTGCGCAAAAAAGAACTGGGGCGTGTGCACGGCAAAGCTTTTGCCTGTGCGCGTGTGTTTGAGCCGCATACCCCGCGTTAAACGACCGGAGCATATGCGCGCAAAGGCAATGCGGTCACGGTGGTTGGGGTCCATGTTGGCCTGAATTTTGAACACCAGAGCCGTCATGCCCGGCTCATCCGCCGTGACTGTGCGGTTTTCTGCCGCCTGCGCACGGGGGGATGGACCAAAGGCCACAAGCGCGTCCAACAGGTCGGTTACGCCGATTTCCTTGATCGCACTCCCGAAAAACACGGGGGTCAGGTGCCCGGCATCAAACGAGGCACGGTCAAACTCCGGCAGGGCGGCCTCGGCCAGTTCCAGTTCTTCACGCATCTGCACCAGACGGGCATCGTCCTCCGCCAGCGGTGTGAGCGCGTTGAGCTTGCCATTCAGCAGGTCATACGTACCAACAAACGTGGCCGCACGGCCAACCGGCCAGGTGGCGGGGCATGTATCGAGTGCTAGGGAGGAGGCAATTTCGTCCAGCAGGGCAAAGGGGTCCTGTGCCTCGCGGTCCATCTTGTTGATGAAGGTTACAATGGGAATATCGCGCAGGCGGCAGATTTCGAACAGCTTGCGTGTCCGGTCTTCTATCCCCTTGGCGGCGTCAATCACCATAACGGCCGAGTCAACGGCGGTGAGGGTCCGGTACGTATCTTCGGAGAAGTCTTCATGGCCCGGCGTGTCGAGCAGGTTGAACACGCACCCGCCGTAATCAAACGTCATGACCGAGCTGACAACCGAAATACCACGGTCGCGCTCAATGGCCATCCAGTCCGAACGTGTGCGGCGGCGCTCGCCTTTGGCCCGCACGTTCCCCGCCAGCTGAATGGCACCACCCGCGCGCAGAATACGCTCGGTCAGTGTGGTTTTACCGGCGTCGGGGTGCGAGATGATCGCAAACGTACGACGGCGGACAATTTCCTTACCCAGTTCAGGATTGGCGGTATCAGACATAAATCAGTTCCGGGGCTTCTGGCATGAATAAAAACGGCAAACGCCGGATGGAGAGAAAACCCTCCACCCGGCGTCCACAGGTCGAACCGGAGTTCCCGATTAACGGGAGTAGAATTCGACCACCAGGTTCGGTTCCATCTGCACCGGATACGGCACATCGGAAAGCTGCGGGCCACGCAGGAACGTGCCCTTCATCTGGCGATGATCCACTTCCATGTATTCCGGCACGTCACGCTCAGCGGACTGAGTTGCATCCAGAACGATGGCAAGCTGCTTGGACTTTTCACGCACTTCGATCACGTCACCATCCTTAACGATGTAGGACGGGATGTTCAGCTTGCGGCCGTTGACCAGAATGTGGCCATGGCTGATGAACTGACGTGCAGCAAACGGCGTGATCGCGAACTTCATGCGGTAGATCACCGCGTCCAGACGACGTTCGAGCAGGTTGATCAGGTTTTCAGACGTATCGCCCTTACGACGCACGGCTTCCTGATAGTAGCGGCGGAACTGCTTTTCCGTGATGTTGCCGTAGTAGCCCTTGAGCTTCTGCTTGGCCATCAGCTGCACGGAGAAGTCAGAAGGCTTGCCCTTGCGGCGCTGACCGTGCTGACCCGGACCGTATTCACGACGGTTAACGGGGGACTTTGCACGGCCCCACAGGTTTACGCCAAGGCGGCGGTTAATTTTGTACTTGCTCTCAAGGCGCTTGCTCATAGTGCGCTCTTCATCTCTCAACAGGCGGGCTGGGAGAAACAGCCCGTCATTACACCGGTAGTCTCCGTCCACCACGGATCGGAGCGGGCGCACACCGCATTACCAGCAAAAAGACGCTGGCCGGTCTGTCCACATTCCCGGCAATGGTCGCAGGGTTTACGAGAACGTCACCGGCCTGTCAACAAAAGCCATGCGGGTGGGGTGCAGGAAGCGTCTGTAGCCGTTTTTATTTTGTATTAACACGCGGCAACATACTATCAGGACAGCACTACTCTTCACTCTGGGACGCAAGGATATACTCCATGCCATTTGCACACAAATGGGCCCTCTTTGTCGGATTGGGCGTTGCGCTGGTCATACTGGGCTTTGTTGCCTGCCTTGATGCGGTGTCTGTTACCCTCGCCAGCACCATGTTTATCGGTGGCCTGCTTATTTTTGCCGGGATCATGCAGGGCGTGCATGCTCTTGCGGTCAAGGACTGGGGGGGCTTTCTGTTTTCCCTCCTCTGCGGCGGGCTTTATATTATTGCCGGCGCCCTGCTGATCAAGGAGCCTGTCTCCGGCTCCGTGGCCATTACGGTGTTCGCCTCGGTCTGTTTTGTTGTGGTGGGCGTTCTGCGCTCGGTCATGGCGCTCCAGTACCGTGGGCTGCCAGGCTGGGGCATTATTCTGGGCAGCGGGCTGATCAGCCTTGTGGTGGGTATTTGCCTGTACCTTAGCCTGCCCTGGTCCGGCCTGTGGCTGATTGGCACCTTTATTGCCGTTGAACTGATAGCAAGCGGCATTGGCTGGGTGCAGTTCGGGCTTGCTCTGCGCCAGAGCAACCTGCGCTAAAGCGCCTGAGCGCACCCAAAGAGGCGGGCGGCTTACGCCTTGCCTGCCTCTTTATCGTCTGATGCGTCTGCATCGGGCTTTTCCGGCGGCATAAGGGCCAGCACATCCCCCTCGGGGGCAAGCAGGGCTCTGGCCGCCAGACCATCCTCATCCATAGCGGCTATTTTCTGCCTTGGCAGGAGCGATGTCGGGCGCTCCCCTGCCTCGCGCTTGCGCAGAATAGTTTCTATATTCTGCATGACCACCGGGTAGTCATCTACCAGACGGCGGAAACGCGATGCCTTGATCGCCATGAAGTGCCCGAACTGCACGGCCCGCACGTTGCCAACACAACGCCAGCGCTGGAGGGCTTCCTGCGCGCCTAGCAGGTCCCCTGCCCCGTACAGTTCATCCACCCCGGCCACATGCGCCTCCACCAGCCCGGCACTGATAAAATAGACGTAGCGCATCTTCTGCCCCTTGCGGCACAGCAGTTCCTGCGGTGCAACAAAGCGCAGGGATGTGGTGGTTGCCAGATCATGCAGCTCCGCGCCCGGCAGCCCACGGAACACGGCTGCATTTTTAATCCGGTCCTCAATCCCGCTCCGCAGGTCAAAGCTCAGGCGCTTGTTCAGGCGGTGCCTGCGGCGCTCCAGTTCCTTGAGCAGCTCACGGTTCAGTTCATCACTGATCAGAGATTCCGCGAGCAGGGTGTCGTATTCCTCCCCTTCCAGACGCAGGGATATCTGGCGGAAAATACGGTTTTCCAGTGCCTCGGCGTAGCCATGGTAATGCAGGCGCAGGGTTTCGAGCGCCTCATCCAGCAGCTTGCGCTGGCGGGAGAGCACCTCGGCCACAATTTCCCCAATACGGCTGCCCAGCGTGGGTTCGAGTCGTTCACGCATGAAGCGGGTCAGCGAGATGGAAATGAAGTGCGCCACCATCAGCATTTCAAACCGCTCGGCCATGCACAGCATCAGCGGCCGGTCCCAGCGCAGGTAATTATGCACCCACTGCGCCAGATCAAACCGGAAGGAAGGGCTAAGCCGCCGCCGTAGCGCGCGCACATACCCCAGACGCCCTTCCAACCTTGCCCCATCAATTGCCGCTTCGGACGAACGCAGCAACGTTTCCATCACCCGGCGGGACAACCCCTGCATACGGAACAGGTCCAGCAGTAAGGAGCGTTCCTGACTGGCTATGGTGATCAGGGCCAGATTAACGCGCTGGGTATCCGACAAAGCTTGATCGAACACATTGGCGGCCTGCTCCTCCTCCGAGCGGCGCTCGATCTGGTCCAGCACGGGGCGCGTGGCATCCGCGCTAAAGCCGAGTTCGCTCCCCAGTTCCTCCGCCCGCTCACGCACATTCCCCAGACCAATGCCCAGCACCTGATGGCGCATGGCCTCATCAATGGGAGAAAGCTGGTCGAGCTTCAAAAACAGAACAAGCGAGCGCAATGTGGTGCCGTTGACCAGCAGGGTGATCAGCACAAAGCCGGTAGCGATAATACCAATAAAGTGGGCAATGGGCGTTGCCACGTGCTCGTTCTCTGTCACGGCCAGAGCAAGCGCCAGCGTAATGGCCCCACGCAGCCCACCCCAGACCATGGTTACCTTGAACGGTGTTGGTACGGGGGGAGAAAGGCGCGACCACGCCAGAAGCGGCAGCATGCCAAACACCACAGCTGCACGCGCTGTAAGCCCGGCCACACTGGCGATCAGGATCAGCACCCAGTCCCAGCGGGTCATGCCCACCAGCAGGTGCGGCACCAGCATGGACGCCAGCACAAACACCAAGGACCCTGCCCAGAACACCAGTTGCTGCCAGAGCTGGTTAAGGAACAGCCATGTCTGTGGCCGCACGGTGGATGGCCCGTAAACTGAGAGCGTCAACCCCGCAGCCGCAGTAGCCACCACCCCAGACACCCCGAGAAACTCGTCTGAAATAATATAAACAACATAGGGGAGCGCAACGCTGAGCGTAATTTCGGCAGCGGAACTGCCAATGGCCGACATCATGGCCAATGTCAGCCGCCCACACAGCACCCCAACCACCACAGCCCCGGCGAAGGAGACAACGAACGAAACAACCGCCTCCCCCGGATGGATGGCGCGGTGCAGCGTAACCGATGGCAGCAGAATGGAAAAAATGGAAATGGCGGCAGCGTCATTGAGCAGGGCTTCCCCTTCCACCAGCCGGGTCAGGCGGGTGGAGGCCCCGATATCGCGGAAAATCCCGGCCACGGCGGACGGGTCCGTGGTAGCCACAATGGAGCCAAGCAGCAGGCAGACCACAAGCGGCATGCCCGCAAAGGGCATAAGGGCAAAACCAATAAGGGCGGTGGAGAGCGCCACAGCCACAACGGCCAGCAGCAGCACGGTTGCGGCCTCATGCGCCAGACGCCGCACATCAATGGCCAGCGCGCCCTGAAAAACCAGCACGGGCAGAAAAATAAGCAGGAACGACTCACTGCTTATGGGAAAATCCAGCAGGGTTTCGGCTATGCCACTCAGGGCAGAGGCATAGGACGTACGCAGCGCAAAATCTGCCAGCGAACCAATAATAATGCCGACAATAGCCAGCAGAACGGTTTCGGAAAGTTCAAGCTTGCGGGCAATGGGCTGTACCGCACTCACCACAACCAGCAAAAGCGCAATAACAAGCAGTATCGCAGCCAGCCCTGTTACCGCCATACTCATGCCCCTTTTACTGCCAAAACCTGTCTGATTCCTTCCTTGCTAACACAATGATAAGGCAAGGAAATGGCAGACTCTGCTCTTTGGCTCTGCTTTTAACAGGCCCGAGGCAACCATGCCACACCCGCAAGCACAGGTCAGGAACATGCACACAGCGCATGACTATGTATTTTGCGGAACCTACAGGCCCCACAAGGCATGAGTGTAACCCACACCCGGCAAGACTTTTCTGGCACAAGGATTGAGAGTATGCTCCACACCATGAAAACACCCACGCGCTCCAGCACCCGGCTTGCCATGCTTGTGTTGATGCTCACAGGTCTTTCGGCCTGTGCGGAAGACCCCAATGCGCATTACTACCATGCCCGCACCCACAAGGGGCAGGCAGCACCAGACTGGTACAGGCCGCCAGCCACGCCGCAAAACACCTTCAAATACAAAAAAGCGCCAATGCTCTATGAAAAACAGGCCGTTGGCTCCCCACAAGGCATCCAATATGACCGATAATGACAAGACGGAGAAAGTTGTGCGTCTGGGCATTATTGCCGGGGCTATCATGGTTGGCATTATTGTCCTGACCACCATGTATTCCGGCTTTGCCGCCCTTATGACCGGCCAACCCATGCCCGGGCAGCCCGCCCAGACCATGGGCCAGAATGCACCCCGCTAAAAAGTCACCCTCTTTTTACTGTCGGCTTGCAGGGGGGCTGCTGGCAGGGCTGCTGGGCTCCCCCATTCCCCTTGGAATATGCGCGAGCCCTCCGGCACCTCCCCCCGAACTCCCCCTGCCCGAACATGCAGGCGGAACGCTCCGGCTGGTTGCCTCTGCTTCTGGCGGCACACTGGACCCCCAGATCAACTACACTGGCAAATACATAAACCTTTTTGCCAATGTGTATGATGGGCTCACCACTTTTCGTAAGGTCACAGGCCCTGCGGGTAAGGAGGTCGTGCCCGATCTGGCAGAAACCCTACCAGCCCCACAGGATGGCGGGTTGCGTTACACGTTTACGCTGCGCCCCAACATTGCCTTCTCCAACGGCCAGCCTGTGACCACGGCGGATGTTGTTGCCTCCTTCCAGCGCCTTTTCCGTATTGGTTCGCCAACAGCGGGGGCGTTTTATGGCGCTCTTGTCGGAGCGGATGCCTGCCTGCGTACCCCTGCACACTGCACACTTGAACATGGGATAGAAGCCGATGCAGCCACCCGGCGCATAACCTTCCATCTGACCCACCCCGATACCGAGTTCCTGCAAAAACTGGCCTTTACCCACGCCGTTATTCTGCCAGCCAGCACCCCCGACCACGATACGGGCAACACCCCCCTGCCCGGCACCGGCCCCTACCGGCTGGAAGCCTACGACCCCAACAATTTTCTGTATCTTGCCCGCAATCCCGCATTCCATGTCTGGAACCCGCAGGCACAGCCCGCAGGCTACCCGGACCGGATTGAATATACCTTTGGCATTCCCGAAGAGGCCGCCGTAACCGCGGTGGAAAACGGGCAGTATGACTGGATGGCCGATACCATCCCCCTGGACCGGCTGGGCGAACTTGGCAGCCACTTTGCAGGGCGGACGCATGTCATGCGCCACCCCTCGATCTACTTTTTACCCATGAACATGCATGAACCCCCTTTTACGGACATAAGGGTGCGTCAGGCTGTTAATTACGCGCTCAACCGCAAAGCGCTGGTTATTCTGTACGGTGGACCGGGTATTGCCCGCCCGTTATGCGGGCTTGTTCCGTCTGCTCTGGATGTTGCGGGGCAGAACTGCGCCTATACACGCGGGGCATCACCCACCGCACCGGCACAGCAATGGTCCGCGCCAGACATGCAGGTGGCCCGTAATCTGGTCCGCACAAGTGGCACTGCGGGGCAGAAAGTTACGCTGGTTGTGGACAATACCAGCGCGGACATGGCTATGGGTGCCTGGGTGCGTGACATGCTGCAATCCCTTGGTTATCAGGCCATGTTGCGCCCCATAAGCAGCAGCCTGCATCTGCCCTATATCCAGAATACGGATAACCATGTGCAAATCTCGCTCACGAGCTGGTCAGCCGATTACCCCTCGGCCTCCAACTTTGTGGACGCGCTCTTCGGGTGTGAGAATTTTCACCCCCATTCCGATAGCTCGATTAACATACCGGGGTTTTGTGACCCCCATGCCCAGTCTGTCATGGAGCGAGCCAAAACGGATACCAGCCTGAGCACAACCCAGCGCGACCAGCTCTGGATGGAAGCCAACAGGCTGATCATGGAGCAGGCACCCGCCGCCCCCATGATTGAAAAAGACAACGTGGTGCTGACATCCGCCCGTGTTCGGAACTTTTTTTATACCGAGGTCAATCAGATCCTGTTCTCTCAGGTCTGGCTGCATTAACCACCGGGGTAGTTATCCACAGAATCTGTGGATGAAATATAGGACAAGTCTGGAATGAGCGCGGGATAACCCCCGCATATAGCTCACTCCCCGCCAAGCCGCCGCAAAACACGGGCACGGATCTGCTCAGGGAGCGGCACGTAATCAAGCTGCCCGGTTACAGCCTCCCCACCAACCAGCCCCCAGCGGAAAAAGCGCCGTACGGCCTGCCCCTGATTATCGGCGGTGGCCGTGGCCGGGAACAGTACATAGGTGGTGGTAATAATGGGCCAGCTTTGCGCCCCTTCCACATCACTCAGGGCGGCGGTCAGGTCGACCTCATCCCATTGTGCGGACTGGGCTGCCTGCGCAAAGCTTGTGGCGGAGGGGCTTACAAAAAAACCATCATGGTTCTGCATCTGCACAAGAGCCAGATGGTTGCGTGCGGCATAGGCATATTCAAGGTAGCCTATGCTGCCTGCCGTATTCTGCACATACGCGGCAATGCCGTCATTACCACGCGCGCCTGCACCCACCGGCCATGCCACGGATGTGCCCTTGCCCACGCCATTTTTCCACTCGGGGGATACATGGGCTAGATAATCTGTAAAAACATAGGTCGTGCCCGAGCCATCCGCCCGGTGCAAAGGGGCAATAACCTGATCTGGCAGCTTAACTCCGGGGTTAAGGGCGGCAATCCGGGCATCGTTCCACTGGGTTATGGTGCCTGCGTAAATGGCAGCCAGCACAGGCCCGCTCAGGCGCAGGGCACCATCAGCCACACCGGGAACATTGGCCGTTACCACCACACCGCCAATAGCGGTAGGCACCTGCACCAGCCCGCCAGCCACCAGACGCGCATGACCCATTGGGGCATCGGATGCCCCAAAATCCACCGTACCGGCCAGAATCTGGTTCTGCCCGGCCCCCGAACCTATGGTCTGGTAGTTCACCCGCACGTCCACGCCAGAAGGAGCCGCCGCGGACCATGCCTGATACAGCGGCGCGGCAAAGCTGGAGCCTGCCCCTGTAATTTCGTCCGCCCGCGCGGCATACGGCAGGGCAAACCCACCGCATAGCAGCACAGCGGCAAAACCAGCCTTAACCCAACGGCTTACATGGGCGGGGGAATAACATGCCATGACCTGCTCCTTCTGCCGCAGCCTGCCCTTAGCGCAGGACAGCCCCGGTTGCTTTGCTGACAGCAGCCACAATACGCTCGGATACAGCTTCGAGTTCGGCATCTGTCAGGCTTTTCTCGGTAGGCTGGAGTGTTACCTCCACCCCGACCGAGCGTGTGCCTTCCGCCACATGCGGCCCTGTATAAATGTCAAACAGGCTGACATCGGCCACAAGCTGGCGGTCCGCACCACGTACCGCGCGCAACACGCTTTCCACTGGAATGTCCTGCGCAAGCACAAACGCAAAGTCACGCCGCACCGGCTGGAAGGCGGATAGAACAGGCGCGCTTTTCTTCTTCTTTTTGGGCTGAGGCACACCTTCGACAAACACTTCGAAGGCCACAACCGGCACATCAATCCCCGCAGCCTGAAGCACGGAAGGATGCAACTCACCAAAATACGCCAGAACGTTTTTGGGCCCCTGCCGCAGCACACCCGAACGGCCGGGATGGTACCATGCCGGGGCGTCCGCTGTGGTGGTTATGGCATCGGGGTTAACCCCAAACTGCCGCAACACCTCCAGCGCATCCGCCTTGGCGGCCCAGAGCGACACCGCATGCCCGGGCACACCGGGGTAACGTTGCGTGGAACCCGAGCGCACACCCGCTGCCAGCGTCTGCTGTGCGGACTGGGCAAAGGCCGGACCAATCTCAAACAATCCAATATCTCCCCACCCGCGCACGCTGTTGTGCCGGATGGCCGCCACCAGATTAACCAGCGGGGTCGGGCGCATCTGGTCCAGATCAGAGGCAATGGGGTTTAGCAGGCGCAGGCTTTCCGGCGCGCCGCCAAAATGCATGGCCTCCTCGTGCGAGACAAAGGAGAAGCCCACAGTCTCAGTCAGGCCACGGGCGGCCAGAACGCGGCGTGCCAGTGCAAAACGGGCCTGTGCGGGGGTGAGCGATGCGCCGGGCACCACGCTGATGGGGGGCAGCGGCACAGCGGGAACAGCGTCCAGCCCTTTAAGGCGCAGAACCTCTTCCACCAGATCGCTCTCGGCTTCAATGCCTGCAACGCCCTGTGCTGCAAGGGCTGCCACATCGGCGGGCAGGTCCTTACCCTGCGACAGAACAGGGGCCTGTGCCACATCATTCCGCCAGGAAGGTACGCCCAGTTCCACCTGCTCGGCGGTCCGCCCGCGCACTTCAAAGCCCAGCTTTTCCAGCAGGCTTACGCTCTCATCAGCCGGCACGTCCAGCCCGCCAAGGTCGCGCACCCGGTCAAAGCGCAGCGTTGCCGTGCGCTGCCATGCGGGCTGCTCCCCGGCGGAGACAACCTCACTGGCTTCCCCCCCACACAGGTCAATAATCATGCGGGTGGCCGCTTCCAGAGCGGCTATGGGGAGTGCCTGATCCACACCGCGCTCAAAGCGGTAGCTCGAATCAGACGACAGGCCGAGCCTGCGGCTGCTCAGGGCCACACGCACGGGGTCAAACAGAGCACATTCCACAAACACATCCGTTGTGGCTTCAGTAGCGCCTGTGGCTTCCCCGCCCATAATCCCGGCAAGGGACTGCACGCCGTTCTGGTCCGCAATAACGCAGTCTTCCGCCGTTACGGTGCAATCCTGCCCGTCCAGCGTGCGGAAGGTTTCCCCCGCGCCACGGCACAGGGTCAGCCTGCCACCGGCAATTGTGTTCGCATCGAACACATGCAGCGGGCGCCCAAGGTCGAAACAGAAATAGTTGGTAATATCCACCAGTGCGGAAATGGGGCGCAGGCCAATGCTTTCCAGCCGGTTGCGCAGCCATTCCGGGCTTGGCCCGTTCTTGACCCCACGGATGGTCCGCCCCAGCACCCACGGGCAGGCCTCGGGGTAGGTAATGGCCCATTCCACGGGGGAGGCAAACGTACCTTCCACCGTTTCGGCCAGCCACGGGCGCAGCGTGCCAAGCCCGGCAGCAGCCAGATCGCGCGCAATACCGCGCACACCCAGTGCATCGCCCCGGTTGGGGGTTATGGCAATGTCGATCACCACATCATCCAGCCCGGCAAAATCGGGGTAGGACTGGCCGGGCAGCGTGTCGGCTGGCAGTTCGGCAATGCCGCTGGTTTCTTCCCCCAGCCCCAGTTCACGCAGGGAGCAGAGCATGCCGCCGCTGAGTTCGCCCCGGACCTTGCCTGCCTTGATGGTAATATCCAGCCCCGGCACGTAAGCACCCGGCGGCGCAAAGATAACCGCCAGATCCTTGCGGGCATTGGGGGCTCCGCACACCACCTGCACATCCGAAAAGCCGGGACCGGCATCCACCCGGCAAACCTGCAGGCGGTCAGCATTGGGGTGGGGCTGGGCGTCCAGAATGCGCGCGGTCAGGAACGGTTCGAGAGCGGCGCCCTTGTTCTCGACACTTTCCACCTCCAGGCCAATCTGGTTGAGCATGGCGCATATTTCGGCCAGCGTTGCCTGTGTTTCCAGGTGCTCATACAGCCATGACAGCGTGAATTTCATACTCTCACACCCCTTCGTGCAGCAGTGCGGGTGCGAGCGGGTCTGCCCCGTAATGTCGCAGCCAGCGGATATCGCTTTCATAGAACGAGCGCAGGTCGGGGATGCCGTTCTTCAGCATCGCCAGGCGCTCGACCCCCATACCAAAGGCAAAACCCTGCCATACGCGCGGGTCCAGCCCACAATTGGCCAGAACACGGGCATGGACCATGCCTGCGCCCAGCACTTCCAGCCAGTCTTCCCCGGCCCCGATTTCACCCGTTTTGCGCGACCAGCCAATATCCACTTCCAAAGACGGCTCGGTAAACGGGAAGTAGGATGAGCGGAAACGCACCGGCAGGGACGGCTTGCCAAAAAATGCACGCAAAAACTCGATCAGGCAGCCCTTGAGGTGCCCAAGAGTAATGCCCTGCCCCACAACCAGACCTTCGCACTGGTGGAACATGGGGGAATGCGTTGCATCGTGGTCAGCGCGGTAGGTCCGGCCGGGCGCAATAATGCGGATAGGCGGCTTTTGCCCCAGCATGGTGCGGATCTGCACGCCCGAGGTCTGGGTCCGCAGGACGCGGGTTACGTCCAGCCCCGGCGCAGGCGGGAGGTAAAACGTGTCGTGGTCAGTCCGGGCGGGGTGATGGTCGGGCGTGTTCAGGGCCGAAAAGTTGTGCCAGTCAGTCTCGATATCCGGCCCTTCAGCAACCTGAAAACCCATGACACCAAAAATGGCCGTCATTTCCTCGATCGTGCGGCTGATCGGGTGGATGTAGCCTGCGGCCTCTGCTGGCGGGGGTACGGTTACGTCCAGTTTTTCGGCAATCAGGCGGGCCTGCAGGGCAGCGGCTTCCAGCTCCTTGCCGCGGGCTTCTACCGCCTGGGTCAGCTCATCACGCAGGCGGTTCAGGGCAACGCCCCGCGCCTTGCGCTCATCGGGCTGCATTTTCCCCAACGCCTTGAGCAAACCGGTCAGGCGGCCGGATTTGCCCAGAGTGCCAACGCGCACGGCATCCCATGCCCGCAGGTCTGTGGCACCAGCCAGTTCGGACAGGACATCCTGCCGAAGAGTTTCTAGATCGTCGCTCATGGAACCCCGCGCTGAGGAAAAAATACTACCCGGCGGATACAATCTCCCGCCCCGGGAGAAAAGCCCTTAGGCCCAAAAACCATCCGCCAAAAAGCAAAAAGGCCGCCCGGTAAGGGACGGCCTTCTTGTATACCGGATCTGTCAGAACCGGCAATCAGGCTGCCAGAGCGGCCTGTGCCTTCTTGACGATTTCGGCAAAGGTTGCTGCGTCATCAAATGCGATGGCGGCCAGAACCTTGCGGTCAATCTCGATCCCTGCCTTGGCCAGACCGTTAATGAAACGGCTGTAGGTCAGGCCGTGTTCACGCACAGCGGCGTTAATACGCTGGATCCACAGAGCGCGGAATTCACGCTTCTTGTTGCGGCGGTCGCGATATGCGTACTGGAGCGCCTTTTCAACGCGTTCCAGAGCAATGCGGTAGTTGGTGGAAGACCGGCCGCGGTAACCCTTGGACAGTTCCAGAACTTTTTTGTGGCGAGCGAGTGTGGTTACACCGCGTTTAACACGTGCCATATCTTAGATGCTCCTTACAGCCCGTAGGGGGCCCACTGCTTAACCGTACGGCCGTCCTGCGGCTGAAGAACCTGCGTGCCGCGAGCGGAGCGCTTCATCTTCTGGGTACGCTTGATCATGCCGTGACGCTTACCGCACGGGCCGGAGAGCACCTTGCCGGTCGCGGTGATCTTGAACCGCTTCTTGACCGACGATTTGGTCTTCATTTTGGGCATTTCATTACTCCTGAAATACGCTGGACATAACCGCCCTACCCCCGAAGGAATAAAGTGGCTTCTGCACGGCCGGGCATGCCCCACAGGCCCGGACGCGTGCGCGAATGCGCTTCCTTAAAAGAAAGGGGGGCAGCTTTCAAGCCTTTGCTTGCAACAAATCTGCTGCACAAGGAGCAACCGATTCTTCGACCGGTCGGATTCTGTGCAGCGCAAAGCGCCTGTTCCGCATACATATATAGGGTAGGCCCCTCTGTTTGCCCGAGCAAAATGCATGCCGCACATGCAAATTTTCACCTGTCTATATTTTATAGAATATAGATAATAACCAAAAAAGGCCGATTTTTGTAATATTCTTGCGATATAGATAAATCATATACACTTTGTCGTGTAATAACGCGGCTTCTATGCGTTTATCTGTGACAGAAATCCAGATAAGATTGATCTCAATCAACGACAGACCGCAGATGCTGTTCCTCTGGCTGTGTTGGGCAGACTTGATCCATCTGCCCGCCAGACGGGACGTTTACACATAAGGTGGGGATTAGAGTGATCAAACGTCTTTTAGCAGGAGCAGCCGCCATTGGTGCCGTGGGTGGCCTGGGTTTTCTTTATTACGCCTGGTACCCCCCCATAGAACCCGTGGAACCCCCTGACCGCAGCAGTTTTTCTGCCGAGCAGATCGAACGTGGCCGTATTGTTGCCGCCGAAGGATACTGCGCAGAGTGCCATACCCGCACAGACATGGGCGGTGGGCCGGAACTGGCTGGCGATTACAAGATGGAGACCCCTTTTGGTGCCATCTATTCTTCCAATATTACACCAGACCCCGAAACAGGCATAGGCAACTGGTCGGAAGAAGCCTTCCAGCGCACCATGCACCTTGGGGTTTCCCGCAAGGGGGTCCACCTTATTCCGGCCTTCCCGTTTGATCATTTTACCAAAATGACCGAGCAGGATGTCTCCGACCTTTATGCTTATCTGATGACACGCCCTGCCGTGCACATGACGCACCGCACCAACGAGCTGCCCTTCCCGCTCAGCCTGCGTATTCTGCAGGCCGGCTGGAAGCTGCTGTACTTCACTCCCGGCGTGTACAAGCCCGACCCGCGGCATGATGCCTTGTGGAACCGTGGGGCTTACCTGTCTGAAGGTAACGCCCATTGCGGCGCATGCCATACCCCGCGTGACTTCATGGGGGCGGAAAAGAAGAGCGCCCCGTACGACGGCGCAGTGGTGGACAACTGGATTGCCCCCCCACTGAACGAGCATAACCCGACCCCCACCACGTGGACGGAAGACGAGCTGTTCCAGTACCTGCGTTATGGGGTGGCACCGCTCCATGGGCCTGCTGGTGGCCCCATGTCCCCCGTGCCCCACCGCTTCCTCTCCACCGTACCGGAAGAAGATGTACACGCCATCGCGCATTATTTTGCCGATGTGGACCATGCCGCCGAGCGTGAAAAGCACGACAAGGCCGCCCTTGCCCGCGCCATGGAACAGTCCAAGATCGACCTGATCGGCCCGACCGTGGACCCCGATGCCAAGCTTTATCAGGGTGCATGTGCGGCCTGCCATTACAATGCAGCCCCTTCCCCCGTACTGGGCCGCCCCGATCTAGCGCTGAACAACGCGCTTTGGCTGGATGAACCCACCAACCTCTATCAGGTCATCCTGCATGGGCTGACAGCGGAAGAAGGCCAGTCCGGCGTAGCCATGCCCAGCTTCTACAATGCCCTGTCCGATCAGGATATGGCGCGGATTGCCGCTTACCTGCGCCGCACCCGCACCACCCTGCCACCATGGACGGACCTGGAAAAGAAAGCAGCCGCAGTGCGCAAGACCATTACCACCATTCCTGTCAATTCATCGCACTAAGACGGACCACGGAGCACGAGATGGTAAAATTCAAACTCAATGGCCGTGACGTTTCTGTCGATGTGCCGGACGACACCCCCCTGCTGTGGGCGCTGCGTGATGATCTGGACCTGACAGGCACAAAGTTTGGCTGTGGCGTGGGCCAGTGTGGTGCCTGCACCGTTCTGGTTGGTGGCCGGGCAACCCGTTCCTGCATTACTCCGCTCAGTTCGCTGGAAGGGGCCGATGTTACCACCATTGAAGGGCTGGACCCCAATGGCAAACATGCCGTGCAGGAAGCCTGGAAGGACATTCAGGTTCCGCAGTGCGGGTACTGCCAGTCTGGCCAGATCATGCAGGCCGTTAGCCTGTTAAAGGACTACCCGGACCCCACGGATGAGGAAATTGATGGTGTTATGGGCGGCAGCCTGTGCCGCTGCATGACCTATGTCCGTATTCGCAAAGCCATTAAAAAAGCAGCTGCCGCCCTGCGCAAGGAGGAGGCATCCAATGGGTAAGCTCGAACGTATTGCCGCACAGCAGGACCGGGCTGCGGGCCGTGGGCCTTCGCGCCGCAGTTTTCTGCTCACCGCAGCGGGCTCTGCCTTTCTGTTCGGGTTTGCCCGTCAGGGCAAGGCAGCGCAGGTTTACCCGCAGGGCGCACCGGAAGCCCTGAAGGAAGCCGCCGCCTTTGAACCCACGATCTGGTGCTCCATTGCCCCCGATGGCTGGGTGAACGTGAACATCATCCGTGCGGAAATGGGCCAGCATATTGGCACGGCCCTTGCCCGCATTATTGCGGATGAAATGGAAGCCGACTGGAACAAGGTCCGCATTACCTATGTGGATACAGACCCCAAATGGGGCCTTATGGTAACAGGTGGCTCCTGGTCCGTGTGGATGACGTGGGACCAGTTCCGTCAGGCCGGGGCTGCTGCACGCACGGTCATGGTGGAACAGGGTGCTAAACTGCTGGGGGTTTCCCCCGCTGCCTGTATTGCCCGCAACGGGCAGGTTATTGCTGGCGGCCGGTCGATCAGCTACGGCGATATTGTCAGCCGTGCGCACCCGACCAAAACCTACACGCCAGAAGAAATGGCCAAGCTGCCGCTCAAGCCTGCATCCGAGCACCGGCTGATTGGCAAGGATGTCAAGGCGCTGGATATTCCATCCAAAACCAACGGCACCGCCATTTACGGCATAGACGCCAAGCTTGAGGGCATGGTGTACGCCCGCCCCAAACTGCCGCCCACACGCTATGGCTCCAAAGTTGTCTCGGTGGATGACAGCGAGGCCAAAAAGGTCAAGGGGTACATCCGCTACATTGTGCTCGAAGACCCGTCCGATACCGTACCGGGCTGGGTTGCGGTTCTGGCCTCCTCCTACCCTGCGGCCATCCGCGCAACGGATGCGCTCAAGGTTGTCTGGACCCCGGGCAAGACCGCCAACGTAACCGAGCAGGATATTCTGGACTACGGCCGTAAGCAGATTGCAAACAAAGCCGGTGGTTCGTGCGTGTTCAACGACCCCGGCGTGGACGAAACATTCGCCAAGGCCGCCAAGGTGGTGGAGCAGACCTATACCTGCTCCTCCGTACTGCATTACCAGCTTGAACCCATGAACGCGCTGGCCCGCCAGCACGAAGGCAAGTGGGAAGTGCATTGCGGCAACCAGTGGCAGACCCTGTTCCTGCCCGTTATTGCCAAAGCGCTCCAGGTGCCTGAATCCGAAGTGGTCATGCGCAGCTACCTGCTGGGTGGGGGCTTTGGCCGCCGCCTGAACGGGGACTACGCAGTGCCTGCGGCCCTTATTTCCAAGGCCATCGGGGGCAAGCCGGTCAAGCTGATCTTTACCCGCTCGGATGACGTGCTGTTTGACTCCATCCGCTCCCCCTCCGTGCAGACGGTCCGCGCGGCACTGGGGCAGGACGGCGCAATTACTGCGTGGCAGCACCATGCCTCTGCTGGCTGGCCAACCCGTGTTATGGCCAGCGCGTTCATGGAAAAAGGCGCGGACGGCAAACCCTATGACCAGTTTGCCATTGCAGGTGCCGACCACTGGTACGATGTCGGCCCCATGCTGGTGCGCGCGCTGGACAATGAACTGGCAAGCGAAACCTTCCGCCCCGGCTGGCTGCGTTCGGTCAGTTCCGGCTGGACCCCATGGGCGCATGAGAGCTTTTTGGACGAAATTGCCTATGCCCGTAAGCTGGACCCGGTGGACTACCGCCTGAGCCTGCTGGACAGCAAAGGCCGCAATGCAGGCAGCGCCCCCAACTCCGTGGGTGGGGCCAGCCGTCAGGCCAATGTGCTCAGGCATCTGGTAGAAAAATGTGGCTATGGCAAGGTTTCCCTGCCTGCGGATACAGCCATTGGCATTGCCACCACCTTTGGGCAGGAACGCGCCATGCCAACATGGACGGCTGGTGCCGTGCAGGTGCATGTTGACCGCAAGACAGGCGTTGTAACCTGCCAGAAAATCTGGCTGGTTCTGGATGCTGGCACAATTATCGACCCCGACGGGGCCGCTGCCCAGACCGAGGGCGGTGCCCTGTGGGGGCTGAGCATGGCCCTGTTTGAAGGGACGGAAATTGTGGACGGCAACGTGCGCGACCGTAACCTGAACACCTACACCCCCCTGCGCATTGCGGATGTGCCGGAAATGGATGTTGAGTTCCTGCCCAGCACGGAAAAACCCATGGGTCTGGGTGAGCCGGGCGTTACAACCATTGCACCTGCCGTGGGCAACGCCATTTTCAATGCAGTAGGTGTGCGCCTGCGCCACCTGCCCATCCGCCCGGCGGATGTGCTGAAAGCGCTGAAGGAAAAAGGGAACGCCTGAAGGCACCGGGCTTTCCACACTAAAAAAAGCCGGCCCTCCACATGGGGGCCGGCTTTTTTGTGCCTGAGCACCTACATTCCATTCCCCCTTACCAAACAGCCTGTAACAGACAGGTTCAGGGGGCAGACCAGCCGGGTCTGATCAGGCAGATACGGCAGCAGCCGAGCGCATGGCGCGGGCCATGGCTTCAACCCCGTTACCGCGATTGGTGGACAAAGCCTGTACCAACCCCAGATCACGCAGGAAGCCGGGGGCCGTTGCCTGAATTTCCTCCCGCGTGCGACCGGAATACACACGCAGCAGAAGTGCCACCAACCCGCTGACAATGGCGGCATCGGACAGGCCCGCAAAGTAGAGCCTGCCATCAGCTTCCTTTGCCTCCAGCCAGACCTGACTCTGGCAACCGGGCACGCGGTGCGCATCATTGCACCATTCTGGAGGGAATGGCGGCAGCTTGCGCCCCATTTCTATGATGTACTGGTAGCGTTCCATCCAGTCATCAAACACGTCCAGTTCGTCGCCAATGGCTTCGATGGCTTCTGCCGCAGTATCTTCCTGCGGGGTTACAAAAGGTGCTTCCATTACAAAATAAACCTGCTCAGATCGCCCTTGCGGGCCAGTGGGGCCACCTTGTCCCGCACCATGGCGCCATCCACAACAACATTTTCGCCCCCACGCTCGGGTGCGGTGAAGGAAATATCTTCCAGCAGTTTTTCCAGCACTGTTGCAAGCCTGCGCGCGCCTATATTTTCCACCCGTTCGTTAATGTCCGCAGCCAGTTCGGCCAGCGCATCCACGGCATCATCGGCAAAGGTCAGGTTTACACCTTCGGTTTTCATCAAGGCGGTATACTGTTTGAGCAGGGAGTGTTCCGGGTCGGTGAGAATACGCCGCAGATCATCGCGTGAGAGAGGTTGCAGCTCCACACGAATAGGCAGACGCCCCTGCAATTCCGGCAGCAGGTCGGACGGTTTGGCCAGATGGAACGCACCAGAAGCAATAAACAGGATATGGTCGGTTTTGACCGGCCCGTGCTTGGTGGAAACGGTCGTGCCTTCAATAAGGGGCAGAAGGTCGCGCTGCACCCCCTCGCGCGAGACATCGCCCCCCTTTACTCCGCTCTCGGATGAGCGGGCACAGACCTTGTCGATCTCATCCAGAAAGACAATGCCGTTGTTCTGCACATGGGCCACGGCCTCACGCGTTAAGCTCTCGCTATCCAGCAGACGCTCGACTTCCTCCCGCTGCAACTGTTTGCGGGCATCGGAAATCCGGAGTTTTTTCTGCTTGGGGGCGCGGTTCATAAACCCTTTCATCATATCGCCAATGTTGATCACGCTCCCCGGCATCATGCCCGGCATATCTGCCGGGCCTGTGGGGGCGGGATCGGTTATGGCGATGTCAATTTCCTTATCCTCAAGCTGACCGCTGCGCAGCATGGTGCGGAACTTGCTTTTGGTATCGGCCGAGGAGCCCTCCCCTGCCAGTACGTTGACAATCCGCTCATCCGCCGCCTGAGCTGCCTGCTCTTCCACATCCTTGCGACGCATGTCCTTGAGCATGACAATGGCAGCATCCACCAGATCGCGCACAATGCTATCCACGTCCCGGCCAACATAGCCGACCTCGGTAAACTTTGTGGCTTCCACCTTAAGGAAGGGTGCCTGCGCCAGTTTGGCCAGCCTGCGGGCAATTTCGGTTTTGCCGCAGCCGGTCGGGCCGATCATGAGGATGTTCTTGGGAACAACCTCCTCCCGCATGGCTTCTGGCAGTTGCGCCCTGCGCCAGCGGTTGCGCATGGCAATGGCAACCGCACGTTTGGCATCGCCCTGCCCTACAATGTAGCGGTCAAGTTCGGCAACAATATCACGCGGGGAAAGATGGGGGGCTTGCATCAGGCTTTGTCTCCCGCCGTTTTGGCATCCAGCGTTTCTATCCGCACGGAGTGGTTGGTATAGACGCAGATATCGCCTGCAATTTTCATGGCGCGGGTTACAATTTCCTCCGCCCCAAGCCCTTCTACCGTCAGCAGTGCCCGCGCTGCCGAAAGGGCGTAGTTCCCGCCCGAACCAATGGCAATAATACCGTCCTCGGGCTCCAGCACATCCCCATTGCCGGTCAGGGTAAAGGAGTGCTCCGCATCGGCCACGGCCATCATGGCCTCCAGCCTGCGCAGGTAGCGGTCCGTGCGCCAGTCCTTTGCCAGTTCCACACAGGCGCGCTCCAGCTGGTTTGGGTAGCGCTCCAGCTTGGCTTCCAACCGCTCCAGCAGGGTAAAGGCATCTGCCGTAGCACCGGCAAACCCAGCCAGAATGGTGCCGGAAGGGCCAATGCGCCGGACCTTGCGGGCGTTGCCCTTGATCACGGTGCTGCCCAGTGTCACCTGGCCATCCCCCGCCATGGCAACCTGCGCGCCACGGCGCACACAAAGAATGGTGGTCCCGTGCCAGCCGACGGGATCATGCGAAGACGAAGCAGAATGAAAACTATCCATAACACCAAGAAATAGGCGTTCTGGCGCAGGACACAAGGGGGTGGGCTATGCTGCCAGCATAGCCCTTACATCTCCCAGTAACGCATCACGCGTGTAGGGCTTGTGCAAAACGGCAACCCCTTCTGGCAGCACGCCAAAATCCGCATAGCCGGTAACAAACAGAACCGGCAGGTCTGCACGCACATCGTGGATGCGTCGTGCGGCCTCGCCCCCGTTCATGCCCGGCATCATCACATCCATGACCACAAGGGCAATACCGGGGGTAGACTGCACTTTTTCCACGGCTTCGGCGCCACTTGCCGCCTCCATGACCTCATACCCGGCACGGCGCAAAAAGCCGCTGGTTACCGCGCGCACACCCGGTTCGTCATCCACGACCAGAATGGTGCTGCCTGCCCCGTTTTCTGGCAGAACACGCGCTATGGTCTGCACCGTGTTGGCTGGCACGGCGGGAATGGCGGCGGCCATTTCCTGATCCATGGCGGGGAACCATAGCTCAACGGACGTCCCTCCACCGGGGGCACTATCCACCCGCACTTCTCCCCCGCAATGGCTGATAAAGCCGTAGATCATGGACAGGCCAAGCCCCATGCCCTGCCCTGTTCCCTTGGTGGTAAAGAACGGGTCAAAAATACGGGCGCGTATGTCCTCCGTCATGCCAATGCCGCGATCGGTCACCTGCACAACCACCCATGCACCGGCATGCTCACGCCCCACATGCCGCCCCAGCAGGCGCGCAACCTGACGGACAGAAACGCAGGTTTCTCCCCCTTCCGACTGGGCATCCAGCGCATTGACACACAGGCTGAAGACCGCCAGTTCAAGCTGCACGGCATCTGTCCAGACCGGAGGCAGCGGCTCTTGAGGGATATTGAAGCGTACGCTGCTAAAGCGGCTCATGCCCTCTAGGCGGGACGCATCCAGCGCGCCGCGGATTTCCTCGGGTACTTTGCCCTGTTTCATGAAGGTCTGGAGGTTTTCCAGCACATCATGCATATCCACCCGCTGGCAGACCAGATGCCTCGGGCGGCTGAAGTCCAGCAGCTTGCGGGTGAGCACCGCGCCACGCCGGGCGGCTTCCATGGCGTTTTCATACAGCCGGACGACCGAGGCCTCCTTTGGAGGCTCAAGGTCCTGCACCAGTTCCAGAGAACCCTGAATGGCCGTGAGCAGGTTGTTGAAGTCATGCGCAATGCCACCGGCCAGAGTGCCAATGGCCTGCATTTTTTGCGCCTGCCGCAGCCGCTGCTCCAGACTTAAAAGCTCGCTCACATCCCGGTCGATCAGAATGGAATAATCCGAGAGCATGGAGGACTGTACAGGGGTGTTGCGCAGGCTATCCAGCCTGACGCGCGTCAGGTCATGCCAGCGGGCCGGGCCATCCTGTGCCGGAAGCTGGAGCACCTGCTGGTCGCGCCCGGTCTGGGCAAGCTGGCCCTGTGCTTCCTTCAGGCTTTCCAGCCGTGGGCCATCCACCAGATCCTCTTCGCGCTGGCCAATGCACTGCGCAACCGTGTGGCCCAGCTGGCTTGCCATCTGCTGGTTAAGCCGCACAAAGCAGCCCGCCTGATCCTTGACTGCAAGACCAAAGGGCAGGTTATCCAGCAACCCGCGCAGAAGCAGGCGTTCGCACTCCAGCTCTTTTTCCAGAAAATACCGCGCAGCCGCCTGCCCCACCATGGACAGCAGGGTTTCATCATCCCACGGCTTGTACGCAAAAAAGGAAATCTGGCCCCGGTTAAGGGCTGCTTCCACGGCGGAAATATCCGCATACCCCGTGAGCAGGATAGCCCCCGCCGCAGACAGGTCACGCGCATGGGCCAAAAAGACATCGCCCGTCATGCCCGGCATGCGCTGGTCGGAAACAATAACAGCAACACCGGGGTTACTACGCAGGCGCTCAAGCCCTTCCTCCCCCGAGGAAGCGGTCAGGACCGTGTAGGCACTTTCCAGCAGATCGGACAGTGCGACCAGAATTTCCGGCTCGTCATCCACAACGAGCACAAAAGGGCGCTGTGTTGGTTCATATAACGTGCTCACCGCGCCTCTCCTCTCCTGATTTATAGGGCACACGAATGGTAAAGCAGGCACCACCCAAGGCTCCCGAGTTTGTTATAACAATACTCCCGCCATGGGCCTGCACAACCCCATATGCCGTTGCCAGACCTAGCCCGGTCCCCGAGCCTACAGGTTTTGTTGTAAAAAACGGTTCAAAAACGCGTTCCTGCAATTCCTGCGGCACCCCCGGCCCTGTATCCGATATCTGCAACACGTAGTTTTCGGCCCCTTCGGCCTCTGCCTTTTCCAAAAAAGAGGCGATCAAAATCTGGTCCTTGCCTCTGGCCGGTGCAGAACCACCCTGTTTGCGGGCTGTTTCGCGCTGCTCCAGAATGGCATCAGCTGCGTTGCTGACAATGTTCATGACCACCTGATTAACCAGCGCTGCCTGACAGACCAGTTCCGGCGGTGCTTCCAGGCGGCATTCCACCGCTATTTCCTGCCCAAGTTTGGGGGCCAGAAGTGTCAGCACCATGGCAATGGCCTCGGGCACGTCCAGACGGCGGAACTCGCCTTCCTCCAGACGGGAAAAACGCCGCAGGCTGGCCACCAGCTCACGCAGCCTTGATAACCCGACAAGGGAAGAGGCCAGACGCTCGGCCCCTTTGGTCAGGGCGGCTTCGGCCACGCCAATATCGTTCTGCCTTACTGCCTGCAAAGCCTGCGCCATGCTGCGCTTGACCGTGTTTTCATGCGCCAGAACAAAGGCCAGCGGGTTATTGAACTCATGCGCAATACCTGCCGCAAGCTCCCCCAGAGACGCCATTTTGGCCGACTGCACCAGTTTGACCTGTGCATCAATCAACTTACGGTTAGCCGCTGCCAGGTCCGCATTAACACGGCGTAGGGCATCGGCCAGCGCCATACGGGCGCGGGCGCTTTCTATATGCGCTTCCTCACGCCGGGCTTCATCCTGCAAGGTTTTGCGGCGCACAAGGCTGCTTATGCGGGCGACCAGCAGTGCGGGGGCTATGTCCGAGTCCGTCAGGTCATCCACACCGGCGTTAAACGCCAGCCGTATTTTTTCGGCCGTGAGCTGGCCATGCTCGACCACCCCCAGCACACGCGTACACTGGCGGCTCCTGCGCCGGAAGGCTGCAACTGTCTGTGCCAGAGCAAGGCCGTTAAAGGCAGGGCAGCTCAGATCCACCACAATGCAGTCGGGCTGGATACGCCCGGCACTGACATTGGAGAGTTCAAGCCTGTCGGGGTCTTCCACCAGTGTTGCGTCCTCACCATTCTGGCGGAGCATCTGGACAAGACGCGGCGTTTTGCCAACACTCGCCCCATCGGGCCATGCCCATAAAACGCCCCCCGGTGCAGTCACCACAGAAACACGCGGCTGACGGAACACTGCCCCTTCACGCTCGGCGGTTTCATCCCCGAACTCGCGCAGAAGTGCGCATATGCGAAAAATCAGAAAAACCGGGTCATCCGTCGCGCAAAAGCAGGCATCTGCCCCACGTTCCAGAATTTCCCGCTCCTGCTCGGCATCATGCTCATCTACCAGCACAACCACGGGTATACCCCGCGTGGCCGATGTCAGCCGCAAGCGCTGGCATAGCTGGGCGGCAGACATATCGGGCAGGTGGTCCTGCACCACCAGAAGGCTTGGGAGTTCGGTATCAAACCCGGCAAAAACCGCGCGGCCATCTGCGGCTACGCGCACACCCAGGCCACGTTTGTCCAGCTCGGCCACAAGCTGTTGTTCGCACGTTGCATTCACACCCGCGAACAGGATGGAGCAGGAAAGAAAATCCATAAATTCCGCCTATAGCTGGACGCCTAGGCCCATCCTTTTTGCGCTTAAATCCGATTTTAAACCCATACCAAACAAAAACATCCGCCGTCTGCTCGCGAATGCGTTACCACTCCGGCTGCCTGCATCTGCCCCGCTGCAAGCATGGTGGCAAGACACACACAAGAACGGTATAAAGGCCGCTCTTTACTTGAGCAGCCTGCCCCACTGGCAGATTGACCGACATTTCCGCCTCGGATTACCTGAAGGAACACAGGTTCATGGACACGCGCACACCTATACCCGCTTCCCAGCAACCTCTTGCCATGTCCTCCCGCCAGAACACTTCGGCCTCTGCCGGGCTGCGGGTGCTGCGTACGGCCATTGGAGCCGCCTGTTATTTTGTTTTCTATTTTGTGCAGCAGATGGCTGAACTGTTTGCCCCTCTCCTGCTCATTGCAGGGGCCGCATGGGCGGCACTGCCAGCACTGGTCAAAACCCTGACCCGCACCACCGCATCAGCCGACCCGCAGGCGCATGACGCCATTGCCAGCGTTGCCAACGCCATTCCCGAACAGATTGTACTTGCCGGGCACGAACTGACCGCCAGCGGGCTGATCTGCGATGGTCTGGGGCTTATGGCCGTGGCCGCGGCAGGTGCCACGCTGGCCATGCTGGTCGGCCGCAAGCTTTAAGCGCCCACCCACACGCTTCCACCTGCCCCGCACGGCCTGCGGGGCATCAAACGGTGTTAGCCCAGTTGGTGGAGCCGGGCCGCGGCAGGCCATGCGTCCACAATGGCCGCCCACCAATGCCATGCCCCCAGCACAAGCAGTGCGGCCAGCACAAAACTCGCAATCCAGGCCCTGCGCCAGAACAGCTCGCTTTGCAGCAGGGCACGTATATCCGTACCGGCAATCCGTTTGGATACACTGGCAACCGCTTCGCGCACCATCTGCAAGGCCGAGCCTGTGCCCAGCTTATAAGCCGGGCGTGCAATATGGGCCGCGAGTGGTGCGCTCTCTTTTTTGTCTGGGTCCGCACGCAGCGGCAGCCTGCCCGGCATCTGCACTGTGCGTGACAGTGTAGGGGCTGCTGGTGCTGCACTCTCGGCCACAGGAACTTCTGGCACAGGCGTTGCTGGTGCGGGAGGCGCAACCGGCGGTGCAGCGGGGGGCACTGGAGCGGGAGCCGGAACCACGGGAGCAACAACGGCCGGAACTTCTGGCTCTGGCTCTGGCTCTGGCTCTGGCTCTGGCTCTGGCTCTGGCTCTGGCTCTGGCTCTGGCTCTGGCTCTGGCTCTGGCTCTGGCTCTGGCTCTGGCTCTGGCTCTGGCTCTGGCTCTGGCTGGATTTCGGCCTGAACGGGGGCGGATGCAAGGGGCACATCCCCCTGTGGAGCAGATAGTGCGGGAACAATCGGGGGGGCGCTGGCGTTATCCTCCTCCCCGGCTGCTTCGACCTCCAGGGGAGCAGGTGCGGGAGCGAGGGTAACAGGCTTCTGCGGTTCAGCCAGCGTACTTTTGGCTCCTGCCGGAGGGGCGGCAAAGGGAGCCACAACCGGCTCTACCTTGTTATCCGTCGGCTCCGGAGTGCGTTCTGGTGTACCCGGATCACTTTGGGCTGGCAGTGATGGAGCCTGCGGTTCTGCCGGAGTGTTCTCAACAGGTGCAGCTATTACTGCGGGAGGGGCATCGGGGGCTGCTGCGGGGGCTATTGTGCCTGCTGGGCCATCTTCGGGTACATCAGGCGGGGTCAGCCGCCATTTAACGCCGCAGGCCGAACATTTGAGCGTATGCCTTTTAGCCAGAAGAGCTTCGGGAACCTGATATGCCGCACCGCAGGAAGGACAGACAATCTTCATGAACACTCTCTTAGCAGGGCCTCTTCCTGTTGCCCCGGTCTGGCTGGAACGGCAGGCTAGGCATCAGGGCGAAAGACAAACGTAACCCCCCTTCCTATCACAGGAAAAGGCAATCCGTGCCAGCCCCCGATCCTAAAGGCACGGAGCGCCTTTTTCAATTCAGCACTGAATGGCGCTTCTCAATCGACAGTGCACGGAACAATCCGCTACAGTTGGGGGATGACTAAGCTGCCTTATCTTTGTGCTTTTTTGCCCGGAAAGCGGTAAATGATTCGTCTGGACAATGTATCCTGGCGCCGGGGCAAAAAGGATAGCGGGCCTGTTCTGGCCCATTTATCCTTTGCGGTGCCGCAGGGCGGATTCCGCTGGCTGCTTGGGCCTTCCGGGGCGGGCAAGAGCAGCCTGCTCAGCCTGTTGCATCTTGAAAACCTGCCAACCGACGGGCAGATGACCATTCTGGGCAAAACCGTTGCACAGGACGAAAAGCGTGCAGCTCTTGTACGCCTGCGCCACAGAATCGGCATGGTGCATCAGGACTATCAACTCATGCCCGACCTGTCCGTGGCCGATAACGTGGCCCTGCCCCTACGCCTGCAAAACCGCCCTGAGGACGAAATTCAGGACGAGGTTCACGCCATTCTCAAATGGGTGGGGCTGGGCGAGCGCCTGGATGTTCCCGCCACCCGGCTTTCGGGCGGGGAGCAGCAGCGCACCGCCATTGCGCGCGCCATTATCCACCGACCGGGCCTTATTCTGGCAGACGAACCGACGAATGCGCTGGAGGAAAGTCAGGCCTGCCGCCTGCTTGATATGTTTGCCGAGCTCAGCGCCATGGGCACCACGGTTATTGTGGCGACCCACAACGAATCTCTGGTGCGCAGGCTTGAACGGCCTTTTCTGTTCCTTGAACGTGGGCGGCTGGTGGATGAGGGAGATGCACAGGCATGACACGGCCTTTTTCCGGCCGTAAGGATGGCCTCTCCCTTTCCGAAGCCCTGCCGGATCGCAGCCTGTTCGCGCTGGTGGCCATGATGGGCTTTCTGGCCGCACTCACTCTGGCCGGGGCCAGCGGTGCGCGGGCACTTTCCGCCCGCTGGTCAGGGGGGGCTGCCCAGTTGCTCACCATTCAGGTGCCAGATGCAAATGCCCCACTGCCCGCACAAGGTGGTGGCAGCGCCACCACAACCCGTGTGCAGGCCGTTCTGGCAGACCTTGCCAGCCTGCCAGACGGCACGGAAGTACACCAGTTGACCCCACCCGAACTGGCCCGCCTGCTGGAACCGTGGCTGGGGGAAACAGATAGCTCTGCCCTGCCGCTGCCTGCAATTATCCGCGTTAAACTTCCACCGGACGCCAGTGTACCTGCCACACTGGAGCAGGCACTGGGCACCCATGTTCCCGGCACCATTATGGAGCATAACGCCCGCTGGGGCGAACGCCTGCGGGCACTGGCCAACAGCCTGCTGGCCTGCGCGGGGCTGGCCCTGCTGAGTGTGGGCGGCATTGCCACCATGATAACAGGCCTTGCCACACGCACCGGCCTTGCCACACGCAAGGATATTATCAAAACCCTGCACGGGCTTGGGGCCTCGGACAGTTATATTGCCGGTCGCTTTGCATGGCGGACCGCAACCCTTGGCTTTGGTGGTGGGTTAAGCGGCACCCTTATGGCCTGCCTGCCCCTGTTGCTGCTCCTGCAAATGGCAGCCCCTTTTGCCAGTGCGCCGCTCACCACGCCTGACCGGCTATTGCCCCAGAACTGGCAGGCACTGGCAAACACCATACCGTCAGACATGCTGTGCGCACTGGCACTTCTGCCTTTTGCCGCGGCATTTATCTGCTGGTTTACAACTCAGGTCATGGTACGCCTGTGGCTGCTCCGCCTCCCATAATGCGCAACGCCACACCCCTGCCCCACCTGAGCCGGCGTTTCCTGCCTCTGGTGCAAAAAACCTGCCTGCTGGCCGCCGGGTGCTGGCTGGCCGGGTTTGTCTGGTTTGTCCATGATGCGCGCCAGCCCCCGGCCCCCACCATGCATGCCGATGGTATTGTGGCCCTGACCGGGGGCACAGGGCGGGTGGAAACATCCCTCCGCCTGCTGGCCAGCAACCCCGATGCACGCCTGCTTATTTCCGGCGTTGACCTTCAGACATCGGTGCGCGCATTACTGCCAGCCTCCACCCCGCCAGACATGGCCGCCCGCATTACACTAGGCTATCAGGCACGCTCAACCATTGGCAACGCAACCGAAACTGCCGCGTGGGTAGCGGACCATCATATCAACAGCCTGATTATTGTTACCGCAGGCTACCATATGCGCCGCGCCATGCTCGAACTCGGGCGCACATTGCCCGATGTTGCCTTAACACCTTACCCGGTCATGCCCCCTGCCATGGACCACCCGTGGCGGCTGTCCACCCTGCGGCTGATGGGCATGGAATACATGAAGTGGCTGGGCGCACTGGCGGGCATGAAGCACAACCCCTCACTTCAGGTTTAAAGGGGCAGAGCCGGGAGCTTACGCCCCCAGCAACCCTGCATGGTGGCGCAGGTGGTCGGCCACAAAGCTCTGCACAAACCAGTAGGAATGGTCATACCCTTCATGCTCGCGGCAGATCAGGGCCTGCCCGGCCTTTTCCGCCGCCGCCACAAGGTGCCACGGCTGGAGTTCGCGTTGCAGGAACTGGTCGGCCAGCCCTGTATCCACCAGAATGGGAGCGGGATGGGTATAGCCATCCTCCAGCAGGCACACGGCATCATGCGCGCGCCATGCCGCGTGGTCTGGCCCCAGATAGGTGGAGAGCGCCTTTTTACCCCATGGCACAACAGAAGGGTGCACAACCGGCGCAAAGGCGGAAATGGACTTCCAGAACAGGGGGGCCTGCAAACCATGCACCAGTGCACCATGCCCACCCATGGAATGCCCCATGATCCCCCGCCTTGTACCATCCAGTGGCAGGGCGGCTTCCACCAGCAAAGGCAGTTCCTGTGCTATGTAACTGCCCATACGGTAATGCTGTGCCCATGGCTGCCGGGTTGCATCCAGATAAAAGCCCGCACCTGTTCCCAGATCCCAGTCCGTGTTCTCACCTTCAATACCTGCACCACGGGGGGAGGTATCTGGCGTAACCAGAGCCACGCCCAGCCGGGCAGCTTCGGCCAGTGCAGTTGCCTTGATCAGAAAAGTCTCCTGTGTGCAGGTCAGCCCGGCCAGAGCATACACAACCGGCACTTTGCCACCCTGTTCTGCCGCTGGTGGCAAAAACACGCCAAAACGCGCGGGCAACCCCAGCACGCTGGAGGCATGTTCGTAAAACATCACGCGCCCACCATGCGCCCGGTGTTCTTCCAGCAGTGTCAGCCCTATTGTTTCCGTCATCCCCACGACCCTTTTCATCTGGTCAGCCATACGTGCTCATGCTTACCATTACCCAGCATGCACAAACCATAATCGCACTGGCAACCCTGCGATGTATTGTGTGTTAAAATGGCACCGGGCATTCCGCCCAGTGACACAGAGACCGGAGATTTTTGAATGATCGTTGACCAGAAGGTCGGCTTACGCATTATCACGCGGGAAATCCTTATGGTCATCCTGCTTATGGCTGCGTGGGATCTGGTTGTTGTCATTCTTTTTCAGATTTTCCATCAGGAATGGATGGAACAGCCCAGCCTGCCCGTCTCCCTTATTGGTTCGGCACTGGCGCTGTTCATGGGCTTTCGCTCCAACAGTGCGTATGCGCGGTGGTGGGAGGGACGCACATTATGGGGCGCCATTACCAATAACTGCCGCTCCTTTGGCCGGCAGGCCGGCACATTGCTGGGCGACCGGCATGACCTGATGTACGCCATTGCCGCCTACCCCCACGCCCTGCGCATGGCGCTTGGCCCGGTTGATGCCAGCGCGGATGTGGAGCGCCTGCTGCCCCCCCACATGCTCAAAGCCATTGAGCCATACCGCAACAAACCCAACGCCATTCTCTACCAGATTGGTCTGGGCGTGACAGAGGAAGTCACCCGCAAGGGCATAGATGGCGCCGTTCATGGCCAGATTGACCGCATCCTGTCCGACATTGCCAACGCACAGGGCGGGCTGGAGCGTATTCGCAACACCCCCCTGCCCATGCAGTTTTCCGCCCTGCCGCGCGCGCTGGTCAATATTTTCTGTATTGTTCTGCCCCTTTCCATGGTGCAGACGCTGGAATGGATTACCCCCCTTGGGTCCTCGCTTGTGGGATGCCTGTTCCTTATTCTGGACAAGAGTGCAGACGACCTGCAAAACCCTTTTTCGGGCACTCCGCACGCGCTGCCCATGGCAACCATGGCCCGTAATATTGAAATTGATGTGGTCCAGCCCACGGGTGACCAGACCGCACCACCCCTGCAGACACAAAACGGCGTCCAGCAATAAGAGCATTGCCGCCCCTATTCTTTATATTGCAGACAAACAGCGCATTTTATGCTACAGGTCTCGACCATGAACACGTTTAGAACACCTCCAAAAGGCGGCGTGACAGATGCAATGGCACGCACCGCTGCCGCCACCACTGCGGCCCAGGCCAAAACCAAGGTGAAAGACGAAGACCCTTTTCAGGAAGGGGATTCCATTGTCTATGCCGCTCACGGCGTCGGGCGTGTAGACCGGATCGGGATTGACGAAATTGCCGGGACAAAGCTGGAAGTGATCCAGATTTCCTTCCCCGGCAACCAGATGACCTTGCGTATCCCGCTTTCCAAGGCCCGCAAGTCTGGCCTGCGCAAGATTGTCTCGCGCGAGATTGTGGACAAAGCCATGTCCATCATCAAAGGCAAGCCTCATGTCAGCAAAGGCATGTGGGCCCGCCGGGCTGTTGCGTATCAGGAAAAAATCAACTCCGGTGATCTGGTACAGATTGCCGAAGTTCTGCGTGACCTGCGCCGCAACGTGGATAGTCTGGATGGCAGCTTTAGCGAACGCAAACTGTTCGAAGCCGCACAGGAGCGTTTTGTGGCAGAAGTTGCCGTGCTGGAAAAGAAAGAACCCAACGCGGTTCTGGAAGAGCTGACCGCGGTCATGAAAGCCGCCTGAGCTTTTTGGCCAAAGCGCGTTTTTCTTCTGGTCCAGTTTACCCTGACCCGGCATGGCACACAGCCCTGCCGGGTTTTTTATACCCCGCCAGAAACCGTGTGTTTTTACCACCCGCCCCATAACCATGCGGAACACAACCATGCGCCCGCCCTCCACAACACCCGGCACGGAACTTACAACACTGCGCCACGCCATGCAGGCCATTCAGGCTGGCCAGTTCAGCCAGCCCCGTGCCCTGCTGGCCCCCCTTGTGGCGCAACAGAACGAACAGGCCCTGATCCTGCACGCCTTCTGCCTGTGTGGGGAGGGAGACAGCCACGCAGCCGCCCAGATTCTGGCGGACATTGGCTTGCGCAACCCCAGCAGCCAGCACCCCTTACAGGACCTGAGCGAGACCATGGCTGCTCTGGACCAGCGCCCTGCCGCTATTGCCGTATGCCGCGCGGCAACCCAGCTTGCCCCGGCAGATACACGCATACACACGGCTCTGGGCGATCTGCTGGTCCAGACAGGCCAGTTCAAGGCCGCCATAACCACGCTGACAGAAGCAACCTCCAAGCACCCGCAGGACATGCTTGCCCATAACCTGCTCTCCATGGCGTATACCGAAAGCGGGGCGCTGGACACTGCCCTGCAATGCCTCACGGCATGCCTGCCCCATACCCCCAAAGATGTACCCACTCTGGCCAATATTGCCTCCGTTCTGGCGGCACAGGGGCAGATGGAGCAGTCTTTTGGCTATTTTGCCCAAGCACTGGCCCTGCGCCCGCAGGATGCCCGGATCAGGGTCAACCACTCCGTTGCCTTGCTCAAGGCTGGCCAGTACGCTCAGGGCTGGCACGAGCATGAATGGCGCTTCCAGCTCCCCGGGCACACCAGCCTGCCCATGGAACGCCTTTTGCCAACCCTTGGCCCCAACACCGACCTGAGCGGCCAGCGTGTCCTGATCACGCACGAGGAAGGGCTGGGGGATACGCTCATGTTTGCGCGCTATGTTCGCCCACTGGCCGAACGTGGCGCCATAACCCACCTGTGGGTGCCAGAAGCACTGGCGGACCTGTGCCGCAACATGCCGGGGGTACACACGGTGCAGGTTGGCGGCACCACCCCGGCCTATGACTGGCATTGCCCCTTTATCAGCCTGCCGCGGGTTTTTGCCCCAACATCGCAGCCATGGGGTGCCCCCGTGCCGTATATCCGGGCCAACAGCCACAAGGTTGCAGCACTGGCCCCGCTTTTGCCCATGAATGGCAAACTGAATGTAGGGCTGGTCTGGGGAGGTGCGCCACGCCCGACCTCCCACTTTGCCCATATGATTGACCGCAGGCGCTCCATGAGCCTGCACACCCTTGCTCCATTAGGGGCCATACCGGGCATTAATCTGATCAACCTGCAAAAAGGCCCTTATGCTGAACAGATGATGGACCCACCAGAAGGTATGATGCTCTACGACCCAACGGACAGCCTGCACACTCTGGATGACACGGCAGCCCTGATCATGGAGCTGGACGTGGTGGTAACGGTCGATACCTCTGTTGTTCATCTGGCCGGGGCGCTGGGCAAACCCGTCCTGCTGATGGACCGTTACGATAACTGCTGGCGCTGGCTGCATGGGCGGGAGGATACCCCATGGTACCCAACCCTGCGCATTATCCGCCAGACCACACCCCGCCAGTGGGATGATGTTATGGTACGCGTCGCGCAGGCGCTGGCAGACATGGCCGCACAGCGGCGTTGAGCCATCCAACAAAAAAGGCGACCCGCACATATGCCGGGCCGCCTTTTTTGGTCTGTTCTGGCTGGAACGGTTTAGCCGGATGTGCCGGTCCGTGCCTGCACCGGGGTTGAAATCATACGGGCATCGCTCCCGTTCCCGATAACCTCAAACACCCCAAGTGCGCGGCGTACGCGCCCATCCGGCAACAGGGTAAACGTGCCATCCACCCCGGCAAAACCACCCGGACGCGTCAGGGATTCAGCAGGGTAGCCGGGCACGCCGCTGCGGGCCACGGTCAGCGCTGCGGTGGCCGCATCGTACGACATATCAGCCAGTGGCTTGGGCATGTGGTGATTACGCGCCATGAAGCGCGTGACAAAAGCCTGACGGGAGGTGGGGTCAGGTGCCGCATACCACGCCCCCTTGATCGCCCCGAGCTTGGAGGCAAAAGATGCCCACAACCCCGGCCCCATAATGCGGACATCAGGCATATTAACCTGCGTAACAACCAGCGCATCCAGCACGTTTTTCAGCCCCAGCCCAATATCGGCCAGCAACAGGGCATCAAACGGCGGAGCGCCCAGTGTAACCTGCGGGGCTGCCGGGGCTACAAGGGTTGCCGCACCATTGGGTGCCTGCCCCGGCTGGGCAATGGGGGCCGCAGGCTGGTTGGGGTCCTGCCCAAGGGCTGCCGCCAGACTGGCAGGCAACTGCGCAACCTTTGGCAGTTCGGTCAGGCCGGATACTTCACTGGGGTTACCGCTTGTTGTGGTGGCACCGGGCACGGGGTTTGAAGGCATGGCCTGCTTGACTGCGGCAACGCGCGCATCATAGCCCGATAGCTGGCGCAGCGTCTGGGTAATCCCGTCCGCCGTGCCGTTATGGTAGGCTATGGTGGGTGCTGCCAGACCCTGATCACGGCAGGCGCTGACAAGACCATTCCCCATAGCGTGGCCCAGAGCATTATCGGGCAGCAGGGCAGCAAAATGCTGCCGCCCGTCCCGCTTGGCCTGCGCAACAAGCTGCTGCACCTGCTCCTCGGGGGTAATGCCCATAACCCACACACCGGGCCGCCCCTGTGTAATGTCGCTGGTAAAGGCCAGCACGGGAATACCTGCCGCCTGCGCTGCGGGGGCCGCTACTGCGGTGTCTCCACTGGTCAGCGGGCCAAGCAGAATACCATCCCCGGCCTGCAAGGCGGCGGACGTGGCCGAAGCAGCGCCCCCTATGGCTGCCGTATCATGCACATCCATCTGCATATCGGGGGGCAGTCCTTCCCCCCCAAGGGCGAGTTGCACACCGGCAAGCAGTTCGTGCCCAAGGGCTGCATTGTTGCCACTTAACGGCAGCAGCACCCCAACCTTGTGGCTGGTGGCCTGCGTGGCTGGCGCGCTCACCGCACCCATACCCGATGTTCCGGACTGGTCGGCACATCCGGCAAGGATCAGCCCTGTTACGCCAAGAGCAGCCACTCCGGTCTTGCACAATGCCCGGTTTGCCGCCAGACCTTGACGGGAAAGCCCTGACAGGAGCGAGTATGCACGCGTCATCATCCAGATCATCCTCTACCAACACCCCGTCCGAGGCACCGTCTTCCAATGGGATCGAACCTTTGCATACCGAAGGACATGCGCCAAGTCATGCGCGTTTTTCAGGTGGGCTTGTGCTGGTTGCGACCCCTATTGGCAATCTGGGGGATTTCAGCCCCAGAGGGGCGGAGGCACTGGCCCGAGCCGATCTGGTTTTGTGTGAAGATACCCGCATGACAGCCCGCCTGCTGGCGGACCGGGGGATTTCTGTCCGGACAGAAGCCCTGCATGAACATAATGAGCGCCAGCGCGTACCCAACCTGATCCGCCGCTTAAGCGAAGGGGTACAGATTGCCCTTGTATCCGATGCAGGCATGCCCCTGCTCTCGGACCCCGGATTCAGGCTGACGCGCGCCGCCATTGATGCCGATATTCCCGTAACCGTTGTCCCCGGCCCCAACGCGGCACTGACGGCCCTTGTCCTGTCCGGCCTGCCGCCCCACCCGTATATGTTTGTGGGCTTTCCGCCCCCCCGCTCCGCCGCGCGGAAAGAAACATTCGCCCGGCTGCACGCAGCCGAACGCGCAGGGCTGAGCGCAACGTTGATCTGGCATGAAGCCCCCCACCGTCTGGCGGAAACACTGGCAGACATGGCCAGCGTATTCGGCCCCGACCGCCCCTGTGCTGTAGCGCGGGAGCTGACCAAACGGTTTGAGGAGGTCAAGCGCGGCACGGCAGAAGAGCTGGCCACGTTTTATGCCCAGACCCCACCACGGGGCGAAATTACCGTACTGCTCGGCCCAGCCCCGGAAGTTGAAACGTCCGCTGATGATCTGGACACCACATTACGCGCCCTGCTGGGCACGCATTCGGTCAAGGATGCCGCCGCACTGGCAGCCGCAGCAGCGGGCCTGCCCAAACGCACGGTCTATGCGCGCGCGCTGGAACTGGCGGCAGAAGCAAAAGAAGCATAAAAAACACCCCGGCTCCCTTGCGGGCCGGGGTGCCGCGGCAGGCTAGAGCGCGCCCGCAACCTCGCCTGCGGCATGGCCGCTGGCCCATGCCCAATGGAAGTTGTAGCCCCCCAGCCAGCCCGTTACGTCCACGGCTTCGCCCACCACATATAGCCCCGGCACGGATTGCGCCTCCATGGTGCGAGAAGACAGGGCTTTGGTATCTACCCCTCCGCGCGTGACCTCGGCCTTGGCAAAGCCTTCCGTCCCCTGCGGTTTAAGCTCCATGCTGTGGACCCGCTGCGCCATAAGCCGGATGTCCCGGTCGGCCCATTCCGCCAGTGTACGCTCGGGCGCGCCCAGTTCCACCATGGCGTGGGCCAGACGTTGCGGCAGCCAGCGTGCCAGTGCCCCGGCGCCCCTGGCTTTGGAGCCTTCCTTTTTCAGCTTCATGAGCAGGGCGGCAATATCCTGCCCCGGCAAAAAGTCCACAAACAGGGGCTGCCCCGCAGACCAGTAGGAGGAAATCTGCAACAAGGCCGGGCCAGACATGCCCCGATGCGTGAACAGCAGGGCTTCCTCAAACGTGGTTTTGCCACATGTGACCCGCACGGGGAGCGAAAGCCCGGCCAGTGAGCGCACCCATTCCTCGCTCTCCCCACCAAAGGTCAGCGGAACAAGAGCAGGTTCGGGCTGAATGACAGCAAGGCCAAACTGCCGCGCCATTTCATACGCAAAGCGGCTGGCCCCCAGTTTGGGAATGGACAGCCCACCCGTTGCCAGCACCACGGAACGGGCGGTCATATCCCCCCGGGAGGTCTGGACCCGGAAGACATCGGATTTGCTGACATCATAAACCCGTACATCGGTCAGGATCCGCACACGGGCTGCGGCACACTCGTTGAGGAGCATCTGCACAATATCATGTGCGGAATTATCGCAAAAAAGCTGGCCGAGTTTTTTCTCGTGCCAGGCAATGCGATGCTTGGCCAGCAGGTCCAGAAAATGGCTGGGCTGATACCGGCTGATGGCCGATTTTACAAAATGCGGGTTAGCGGACAAAAACCGGTCGGCCCGCATGGTCTGGTTGGTAAAGTTACACCGCCCACCACCAGAAATAAGGATTTTCCGTCCCACTTCCGGCCCATGCTCCAGCACTGCTACGCTGCGGCCATGCTGGCCTGCCGTCAGGGCGGCCATTAACCCGGCCGCTCCCCCACCGATGACAAGAACATCAAACATCGGCGTTACGTTTTTTTGTGTCAAAGTATCAGAAATCCAGATTGGTATAGTAATCAGGCGGCGTAATGCCGGAAACCCGGTCGTTCAGCAGTGGGCGAAAGCACGGGCGGGACTTCATTTTGGCGTACCAGTCACGCACGGCGGGCACCTTGGCCCAGTCTATGTCGCCAATAAAATCGAGGCAGGACAGGTGTGCAGCCGCCGTAAAATCGGCAAGGGATAAAAAGTGCCCCCCCAGCCAGCTCCTGTTTTCGGCCAGGTCGTTCACGTATTTCATGAGCGGACGCATGGAGGCATAGGCTTCACGCAGGGCACCGCCATCGGGGTTGCCGCGCCCGCTCAGGCGCTTCATCACCCGTTCATCAATAAACCGGCCTGAGACTTCGCGGGCGAACAGCGTTTCAAACCACGCGACAACACGGCGCACTTCCACCCGCTCGGCCAGTGTGCGGCCCAGCAGAGGAATATCGGCATACGCCTCTTCCAGATATTCGCTGATCACGTACACATCGGGTACGATCAATCCGTTATCTTCCACCAGAACGGGCACATCACCCGCGGGGTTGAGCGCCAGAAACTCGGGGCGTTTTTCCCACGGGCGTTCAACAATGGCTTCAAACGGCAGGCGTTTTTCACCCAGCACAAGACGCACCGTGCGGCTGGCTGGAGAAAGGGGGAAATGGAACAGGGTACGCATACCCTAGTGCTTTATGCCATTGCATGCAGCCACGCCAGAGGGAAAACCGGGCAAAGCCCATCAATTTCCACATATTCCTTTTGTGCGGCAAAAACTAACCCGCAACACAAACTTCTCTGTTGCAATACAACCCTGTTATTCTACACGCTAACTGGCGTTCCTGTTTTTGAGAGAGCATCTGTTCGTTGTCCGGCACACATTCCAATTCCTCCCGCATCCGTATGTCTGGGCGCTCCTTTCTGGCCCTGACCCTCACACCGGAAACACCGCTGGTGGACTGGCTGGCCGCACTGGACCACCAGATCCAGCGCGCAGTGGGCTTTTTTGCGGGCAAGCCTGTTATTCTGGACCTCAGCCTCATGCAGGCAGACACACCCGACCTGCCGCACCTCCTGCCCGCCCTGCAAGAACGCGGCATACGCGTACTGGGCATAGAAGGGGGAGACAGGTCCTGGCCTGCCGTGGCCGACTGGGCATGGCCGGAAAGCCCGATGGGTGGGCGCGCCTCCGGCCCGGTCAGCATCCCGGAAGGGGAAAAAACCCCGACACTGGCCCCTACCCTTGTGGTGGAAGAAAGCGTGCGCTCGGGCCAGCACATTATCTGGCCTGATGGGGATGTGGTTATTCTGGGGGCCGTGTCCTCAGGGGCGGAAGTCACGGCTGGTGGGTCCGTGCATATTTATGGCGCACTGCGGGGCCGCGCCATTGCTGGCATTGGCGGCAATGCGGACTCCCGGATTTTTACCCGCAACCTTGCCGCCGAGCTTGTTGCCATAGACGGATTCTACGCCACGGCGGAAGAAATGGACGAAAAATGCACCGGCAAACCCACACAGGTCATGCTTGCGGGGGAAACTCTGGTATTCAAACCCCTACCCTGATGCGGGTTTGAATAAAACATGCTACAAAAGCCGTATTAATGTCACATTATACGTTTCATTTTCGCGCACAGATTGTAATGTCTCACCCAGATTGGGCCGTGGCATAAAGCGCGCGCCTTTACCGGCTTGCATAAGGAAGAGGAAGACTGATGGCAAAGGTTCTGGTCGTCACGTCAGGCAAAGGGGGTGTCGGCAAGACCACCACCACCGCAGCTCTTGGGGCAGCATTGGCCAAAGCTGGCCAGAGCGTGGTTCTGGTGGATTTTGACGTTGGTCTGCGTAACCTCGACCTTGTCATGGGGGCCGAACGCCGCGTGGTGTTTGACCTGATCAACGTTATTCAGGGGGACGCCAACCTTGCTCAGGCCCTGATCAAGGACAAGCGGGTTGATACGCTCTCCCTCCTCCCCGCATCCCAGACGCGCGACAAGGACGCCCTGACGCCAGAAGGTGTGGCCAAGGTTATTGCCGACCTGAGCAAAAAGTTTGACTGGGTGATCTGTGACAGCCCCGCGGGGATTGAGCGCGGCGCACAAATGGCCATGCACCACGCCGACATGGCCGTGATCGTGACCAACCCCGAAGTCTCCTCCGTGCGTGACAGTGACCGCATTATCGGCATGCTGGACAGCACAACGGAAAAAGCCAAAGCCGGTGAGAAAATGGAGAAGTTCCTCCTGATCACCCGCTACGACCCGCAGCGTGCCGCCCGTGGCGACATGCTGGGCACGGACGATGTGCTGGAGATTCTGTCCATCCCGCTGCTGGGCATTATCCCCGAAAGCGCAGATGTGCTCAAGGCATCCAACGTGGGTGCGCCCGTAACCATTGCAGAACCGGATAGCGCGCCAGCCCGCGCTTATACCGAAGCCGCTCGCCGCCTGATGGGAGAGAAGGTGGAAGTCACCATTCCCACAGAACGCAAGGGCCTGTTTGACTGGCTGTTCAAACGGAGAGTCGCATGACATTCCTCTCCAGCATTTTCAAGCGCCGCTCCTCGGCGCCGGTTGCGCGCGATCGGCTACAGATTTTGCTGGCGCACGAACGTATTGCTGTTGGTGATGGCAAGGATGACCTGCTTGCCAAGCTGCACCGTGAGATCATGGAAGTGATCAAGCGGCATGTCGCGGTCGATCAGGACAAGGTTCAGATTAAAATGGACCGTGGCGCGCAGTGTTCGGTGCTGGAAATTGATGTGGAAGTTCCCGGCCTGACCGACAGGGCCGAAAACGCCAAAAAAGACTGACAGCACCTATTATGCCCCAGCATCGCAGGCCCAGGCGGTCTATTATGCTGCCAGTACGCAAACGCCCTGCTCGCGCCATATCTCTGGTATGGTGCGAACAGGGCGTTTTTCATACATAGGCCATAAAAGCGCCTTAGCCGGGCAGAAGAGGCTCCAGCCATTCCTTAGCCTGCATGAAGTCCCGCTTAAGGGCTTTTACCGCGGCATCCGCATCCCCCGCCCGGAAGGCCTGGAGCAGTTGCAGGTGTGGGTGGTCGGGGTTGGCAGGGCTTATGGTAGGCAGGCCATTGGCGGCGGCATAAATTGGTCCCATGCGGGTCCATAGCCCCCGGATCAGCCCCACAGTAACCGACAACCTTGAAAAACCAGCCCCGGTGCTATGGAAATACACATTGGTTATGGCCGTTGCATGCGGCTCACCCGCCTCATACGCGGCAATAAATGCCGCGTGCTTTTCTTCAAGCACGGCAATCTGCTCGGGTGTGATATGGGCGGCCAGATCGCGGGTTACGCGCTCTTCCAGCACTTCGCGCACCCCATGAATATCCAGAAAAACAGGGCGGGAAGTCAGCGGGACACACGCCGTATTGCGCTCATCCAGCACCAGTGCCTGCTCGGATACAAGGCGCAGCAGGGCCTCACGCACAGGGGTTGGGCTTAAGCCCAGCGATGCAGCCAGTGGGCGCAGCACCAGCCGCTCCCCACCCTGATACCGGCAATAAATCAACTGGTCACGGATCTGCTGGTAGGCATACGCCGCCAGAGCGCCCCGCCCTTCGGGCCTGCTCTCACCCTGCGCTGGAATGGTGATGGTGTTAAATGTCATTGCGCATGTGCCATTTGCCTGTTCAGAAACTGACTATAGAGACCATTCTGCTGCTCAAGTTGCGCAGGAGAGCCGTCCTCTGCAATTCTGCCATCCTGCATAACAACGATTCTGTCAAAGTTTCGCAGGGTGGACAAGCGGTGCGCCACGGCAATAACCGTGCGCCCCACCATAAGCCGGTCCAGTGCGCGCTGGACGTGCTCCTCGCTTTCCGTATCCAGCGCGCTGGTTGCTTCGTCCAGGATCAGAATAGGGGCATTGCGCAAAAAGGCCCGTGCAATGGCAATACGCTGGCGCTGCCCGCCCGAGAGCTTGACCCCTCGATCCCCCACAATTGTCTCAAACCCTTCGGACAGGGCATCAATAAACGTGGCGCATCCGGCGGCCGCAGCGGCGGCGCGTACCGCCTCGTCGCTCGCATCAGGCCGGCCGTAGCGGATGTTCTCCATCACGCTGCGATGCAGAAGCGAGACATCCTGCGGCACAACAGACAGGCAGGCCCGCAGGGCGTCATCTGTCAGTTCCCGGATATCCTGCCCGTCGATCAGTATGGAACCGGACTGCACAAAGCGCATGCGCTGCAACAGGGCCAGCACCGTACTTTTGCCCGAGCCTGAACGCCCCACCAGCCCCACACGGCTCCCTGCGGCAATGTGCAGGTTAAAATGCGCCAGAACCGGCTCCCCTCCGGGGTAGGCAAAGGTTACATCGCCAAAACGGACATCTCCCCGCACGGGGCTGGGCAGGTCGGCGGCAACCTGCGGGTCGGGCATGTCATGCGGTACCAGCAGGGAGGACAGCACCTCGGACAGGCGCGCATTGTGCTGAATGGTTTCCACCAGTGCCAGAGCCAGATCGCGCGTGCCGTGCAGAATGGCAAAGCCCAGCGTGATCACCATAACCACCTGCCCCACACTGGCCTGTTGCCACTGCCACAGCAGAACGGCCCAGACCAGCAGGCCCGTCGTGAGCACAGCGGTCATGCCCGCATGAATCATACGGAGCTGCTCCATATAGCGCAGGGATTTGAGCCGCTCGCCCATTTCCCGCTCGGTCAGGGCATTAAAGCGCTGGCGCTCGCGGTTGCGCATACCAAAGGCACGGACAAGGGCAATATTGCCCATAACATCCAGTGTCTCGCCCTCCAGCCCGGCGGCGGCCACCGCGTAATGCCCATGCAGCCTGCGCCCCTTGAGCGCTAAACGGAACATGATCAGGCACAAACCGCCAGCCAGCAGAACGGTCGCCCCACCCATGGTCAGGCTGACCGAGAGCATAAGCACCACAGAGAGCAGCACATTCAGGCTGGGCGGGAGCACGTTCCATGCCAGCATATTCTCAATGGTGAAGCTGACATTCCCCGCCGTTGCAATACGCGCGGCAAGGGATGCGGGCATACGATCAGCAAAATAAGCTGGAGAGTGGCCCGTTAAAAACCGGAACAGGTCCTGCCGTATATCCCCCGTAACCGCCACAAATGTCCGGGCGGCAAACCAGCCCGCAATACGCCAGCATATGTTGTCCGCCACGATCAGCCCGATCAGCACCCCCACGGCGGCCCATACGCCCGAAACCGCAGCCGCGCCGGAGTGGCTGGTCATCAGGTCCACCAGATGGCGAATACCGTAGGAGGAGAGCACAATGCAGCTTATGGCCCCTCCTACGGCCCCAAAAACCAGCGCGTGCCCCACAGGCCTTGCGCGCATGTAGCGCAGCAAAAAGCGTACCGGCCGGCCGGCATAGGCGGGCAAGGCCTCATCGGGTACGGTTACATGGGCGGATACGGGGTTGGCCCCGTCGGTCTTGTTGTTTTTGTCGTCCACCAACACGCTCTGGTTTTCTTCCCTGGCAGAATACGCCTGACCCAACAGCCAGACCGGAACAGCACCCATCCTGCCTGCCGCAGTCGGGTATTGCGTCCACATTACGTGTCTTTCCGGCTTATCCCAAACAGGTTTTAACGCATACCAACACGCGGCCTACGCCATGCCCGTTATGATTCCGAACCAACCGGAAGCGCCAGAACCCCTTGTTATAACGATAAACATTGCGTGATGAGCCACGACCCGAGGCAACCATCCTTCACCTGTTTTTCAACTTTTCCACCCCGTTCTGTGGCGCGGGCTATCCGGTACTGGCTCATCTCCAAACAGAATTTTTCCCGGCCCACATATGCTAAAAATTATATAAATCCCTGAAAATATTACACTATTTTAACTGAAATAACGCAGCATCCAGCGGGCCCCACACACAACCGGGGTACACGCCACCCAATGCGCGCATATCAGAACGCCCAAAAACGGGGAGCAACCGCACCGCCTGCGCAGCCTTGCCGCCCATTATCCACATATTGACGACAGCAAGCCTTGGCTTCCACAGAGAACATGAGAATTCAAGGGAGTACACAGTTCATGGCATCGCGAAAAAAGGCACTGTTGGCTACTGTCATGGCTGCATCAGTTGCCGGGGTGCCTTATATGCTCCCCACGCTTGCCTACGCGGATGACTACGCAGACCTGCTGGATGTTCTGCGTGCCAAGGGCAGCCTGACCAGACATGAATATGACACACTTCTGGCCAAGCATGTCCACCATGCCGCCCTTGCGGCTGAACCCCGTGCAGCACGCCCGGCCCATGTAGCTTCCGGCGGCACACGCACGGCCATGGCGCATGCAGCCCGTGGTGCGCAATCGGGCTATGAGCCTGGTATCCGCTTTGATCCCGGCGCGGGTGAAAACGACATATCCCTGCGAGCGGAAGATGCCGCCACCCGGGCAGAAGCCAGCGCGCGCTCCGCACAGGAAGCCGCCAAAGCGCTGGATAGCGGCAATTTTGTACGTGTTGCCAAATATGTGCCGGGCAAGGGGCTGACCTTTAAAGCCGGCCCCATAGACATCAACCTTTCAGGCTTTGTGAACGGTTTTTACACCTATAACAGCCCTGCGGGTGGCCGCCCTGTTGCCGGTGGTGTTTCCTCCGGGTCTTCGGGCTTTGATTCCTCCGCAGTCAGAAACGGGCTGCTGCCTGCCGGGTTTATTCTCAAAATGAACACCGTGCAGCAGGGTATGGATATTTCCGCTGTTCTGGGCATGTATCCGGGGCTGGACAACGCCAAGCCCGCCGCCTTTAACGCCAACTCCGGCGGTAGCCCCGTGGGGCTGGGCACGGCAGGCATCGACCTTCGTCAGGTGTACATGACCTTTGGCAACAAGGACATGGGGACCTTCAAGATCGGTCGTGATCTGGCCCTGTTCGCCAGCGATGCGATCATGAACGATGCAACCCTGCTCAGTGTTGGTTCCACAGGCAGCAATGCCTCCCCTGCCAATACATCGCTGGGCCGTATTGGCGTGGGTTATGTGTACGCGGACTGGATCCCCCAGATCTCCTATACCTCCCCCAAGCTGGGCGGTTTTCAGGGGTCAGTGGGTATTTTCCAGCCGCTGGATGAATTTGGCTACGCCGATGCCACAAACCCCACCACGGCCTCCGCTGCCAGCCAGTATTCGGCCGGGTCCACCCAGCATTCCTCCCCCATGGTGCAGGGCCGCGCCGTGTATGATTTTTCCGTCTCCGATGTGCAGTTCCACATCTGGGCCAGCTTCCTGATCCAGCACATGCAGGGGCTCAGCAGCCTGCAGGCAGATGGCAAAACACCCCTGCTCAGCTCCGACCAGCACCACAGCGCGATGGTGGAAGCGGGGGATATTGGCACCAAGGTCACCTATGGTCCGCTTGAAGGCGTTGCCTACTACTACCGTGGCAGCGGGCTGGGCACGACCGGCCTGTTCTTTGATGGTGTGGATGCCAGTGGCCGCAAACGTGACTCGGAAGGGTATTACGTGCAGGGCGCCTACCATATTACCAAAAAATTCCGTCTGGTTGGCAGCTATGGCGTAAGCAACCTGTATCTGGCTGGTGGGGAAAATACGGCTCTGGAAAGTCAGGCGGGTTCTGCGGGGCTTGTGCGCCGCAACCAGTCTGAGGTCGGGGCCGCCTATTACCAGATGACCGACTGGCTGACCGTGGTTGGCGAATATTCCCACACGTCCTCCTCCGCACATGGGGGCAGCAAGGAGAGCGACAACACCGCATCTGGCGGTGTCATGCTGATGTTCTAGTCCGGTCAAGGGGTTCTGTCGTCTCTATTTTATAGACCGATTACAGCCCGGGCTGTTGCCTCTGACACCACGGAGGTAGATAACCGAGAGCATGACTGTCCGCTCCCTTCTTCTGTGGCTCCAACACCACTTTTTAACGCTGGACCGCTACGTGCTGCGCCAGTTGCTGGTGGCGCTGGCAGCCACTACGGGCGGGCTGGCGGCACTGATCTGGCTTATGCAGTCCCTACATTTTGTGTCGCTGGTTGTGGACAGGGGCCTGTCCCTGCGTGTGTTCATAGAACTGACCAGTCTTTTGCTGCCGTCCTTTGTGGCGGTGGTCATGCCCATTACCACCTTTATTGTCAGCCTGTTTGTTTACCAGCGTCTGGCCAGCGACCGTGAGCTTACGGTCATGCAGGCTGCGGGGCTTTCCCCCTTCTCTCTGGCGCGGCCGGGGCTGATCTGCGCGGCACTTTCCACCCTGATCGTGTTTGTACTCAACGTGTGGATTGTCCCCTCCTCCTACCATGCGTTCCGCCAGTACGAGCTCCAGATCAGGAACAAGATGGCGGCTTTTATGCTGCAGGATGGTGTTTTTACAAAAGTATCGAACACCATGACCGTCTATATCCGCTCGCGCGACCAGAATGGGGTTCTGTGGGGTATTCTGGTGGAAGATGACCGGCAACCCGACAACCATGCCACAATTCTGGCCAGCCACGGCAATATGGTCATGGTCAATGACGTGCCGCGCGTTGTGCTTTATGATGGGTCCCGTCAGGTTCTCGACCGCAAAACCGGCCGGTTGAACATGCTGGTTTTCAAACAGGACACCATGGATTTTTCTACCGCACACCCATCAAGCCAGCATCTGCGTGATTCAGCCGAGATGTCCCTCTCCGAGCTGCTCTCCCCCGACCCCAGTGCCGTTTCGGCGCGGGATACGGGCAAGTTCAAGGTGGAAGGCTGGCGGCGCCTGACCTCCCCGCTAACCTGTTTTTCCTTTGCCATGATCGGCATGTTTGCCATGCTCCGGGGCGCATTCTCGCGCCATGGCAGCGTAACGCGCCCGCTTGTAGCGGTGCTGTGTGTTGTCGGGTTGCTGGCCGTAACCATGCTTTTGCAGAATCTGGCCGGGCGCAACATGCGGCTTATTCCCCTTATTCCGCTCTTTGCCACGCTGCCCGGGCTGGTCTGTGCCTATCTGCTGTTCATGCCGGAAATAAAAGCCAACCGCCGCCAGCCCCAGCAGGCATGAGAGGACGCCCGAACGCATGATCGTTGCCGTCACCCTCTCGCGTTATATTGCGCGGCAGTTCCTGCTGTGCGTGCTGACCATGATTGCGGCCCTGACGGGTATTATCTGCCTGTTTGACCTGATTGACCTGTTCCGCCGGGTTTCCTCCCGCCCTGAAGTTTCCTCCAACATCGTGACGGAAATTGCCGGGCTGCACGTACCTTATTTTGCCATGGAAATTCTGCCGTTTGGCATTCTGCTGGGCGGCATTGTGTGTTTCTGGCGGCTGACGCGCTCATCCGAGCTCATAGTCGCGCGTGCGGCGGGGCTTTCGGTCTGGCAGTTTCTGGCAGCACCTCTGGCCTGCGCCATTCTGCTTGGCATTACGGCCACATGCGTGATCTCCCCCCTTTCCTCCGTCATGTACCGCCGCGCTGCGGATCTGGACCAGCAGTACCTCCGCTCCGACGGAGGGCCTCTCAGCCTTTCTGGCGGTTCACTGTGGCTGCGTCAGGCAGACACACAATACGACCCGCACGGCGTAACCATGCTGCATGCGGGGGACGTGCAGGTAACTCAGGGGCAACTGCATATTCGCGATATCAGCGTGTTTCGGCTCGACCATGAAGACAAGCTGATCATGCGAATCGAATCCCCCAGAGGGGCTTTGAAAAACGCAGGGTGGGAACTTACCGAGGCATCTGTGGTCCGGCCCAACAACATTCTAACGCCTGTTGGCGTCATCGTCCTCCCCACAAGCCTGACCCTTGATCGGGTGCAGGAAAGCTTTGCCTCGCCCGACACGCTTTCCGTCTGGGCGCTGCCGGGTTTTATAACCTTGCTGGATCATTCAGGTTTTTCATCCATACGCCACCGTATTCATTTCCAGTCTCTTCTGGCATTACCTATACTGGCTGGCACCATGGCACTGGTTTCCGCCGGTTTTTCCATGCGTCCGTCACGGCGGGGGGGCGTTGCCAAAATGGTTGGGTCTGGTGTTGCGGCGGGTTTTCTGCTTTTCACCATATCCAAAGTCGCTGAGCAGTTAGGAAAGTCAGGAGCGCTTCCCCCCGTTCTGGCTGCATGGGCACCTACCCTTGCCGGGCTTTGTCTGGCTGTTGCACTACTTCTTCATCTGGAGGATGGCTGATTGATCGTGGCGCTCCGGCCCTTTTGCTGCGCTCTGCTGCGCCGCCGCTCCACCCTGAGTGCTGCAACGGCGCTGGGCAGCGTTGCCGCGTGTCTGGTGATCAGCCAGCCCAAAGCGGCTTTTGCGCAGTTCAAGCCCCGGTCCATGCACGTCAACTCCCAGCAGCGGACATCCCCCAACGACCCGGCCACCTTTCAGGCGGACAAGGTCGATTACAACGATGTGGAACACACCGTAACCTGGACCGGCAACGTGCAGGTATGGCAGGGCGACCGCGTCCTGCGTGCGGACAAGATCGTGTACGACCGGGATTCAGGCCTTATGGCCGCGCGCGGGAATGTGGCCACCATCCAGCCCAATGGCTCGGTCATATACGCCCATTATGCCGAACTGACTGGCGGCATGAAGGACGGGATCATGCTGCATGTGAACTCCACCATGCCAGATAACGCCAAACTGGCCGCTAACGGCATGCGGCGCACAGGCGGCAAGATCAACGATATGAGCCGCGCCGTATACACGGCCTGCGAAATCTGTGAAAAAGACAAGACCCGCCCGCCCTTCTGGCAGTTCCGCGCCTTTAACGCGACGCAGGACCTTGAACACCAGAAAATAGACTTCCGTGATGCCTATCTGGATATTCTGGGCGTGCCAGTCGTCTACCTGCCCTATTTTTCCATGACCGACCCCTCGGCCAAGCGGCGCAGCGGTTTTCTTATGCCCGGGCTTACACCGCATGACCGTTACTTGGGCACCTATGTTACAATTCCCTACTACTGGGTAATCAACCAGCAGTCGGACATGAACATACAGGGGCTGTTTGCCACCAAAACGGGGCCGCAGCTAAGCGGGCTTTACCGCAACCGCCTGAACTTTGGCCAGTTGAGCGTGCGTGCAGGCGTAGCCTACGATACGCACAGAGCCGAGATGTACACCAACAACTTCGGCCATCAGGAAAAAAGCGGCGGCAACCATGGCTTGCAGGGCCATGTGTTCATCAGCGGCAACTTCTCCATCAACAAATACTGGCGCGCGGGTGCGAACATCAACTACACCAGCTCCGCCAACTACATGCGTGACTACCGTGTGCAGGGTTATGGGGCAGATACCCTGAACTCCAACGCCTATCTGGAAGGGTTTGGCACCGGCTCCTACAACCGGCTGGACGGGCAGTACTATGAAGGGCTGAACCAGGGGATCATTCACAACAGGGATCTGCCCCTTGTGCTGCCCCGCTACACCTACAGCTTTACCGGCCAGCCCGACATGCTGGGTGGGCGTCTGAGCGTCAACACAACAGACTTCAATGTAAAGCGCGATAACGGGGTTTCCGACCAGCGTGGCGAGTTGCAGCTGAACTGGAACCGCCCGTTCCACACCAAAATGGGCCAGCAGTTTCTGCTGACCCTGCGGCTGGATTCAATGGTCTATCGCGCCCGCAAACTGTACCAGCAGCCAACCTATTATAATACGTCCCATACCTCCGTAACCGGGCAGGTTCTGCCAACCATAGCCCTTAAAACCAACTGGCCGTTTGTGCGGACTTTTGAGCACGGCCGGGGCACGCAGCTGATCGAGCCGATTGTGCAGGGCATTTACGCCCCCAATACTGGCAACAACGGCAACGACATGATCCCCAACGAAGACAGCATGAGCTACGAGTTTACCGATAGCACGCTGTTTGCCCTCAACCGGTATCAGGGCACGGACAGGCTGGACGGCGGGCTACGCGGCAACGTGGGTGTGCATGCCAACTGGACATGGGACGGGCATATTGTGGACCTGCTGGCGGGCGAAAGTTTTCAGCAGCACATTACACATGACATGATCCCCTACTCCGGGCTGGATCACCATGCGTCGGATGTGGTGGCACGCGCACGCGTTATTCCCAGCCAGTATTTTGACTTCACGGCCCGCATGCGCCTGGACCCGCACAAGACCAAAATCAACTTTGGCGATGCGCTCTTCAGCGCAGGCGTGCCGCACTTCCGCATTCGTGGCGGTTATATTTACGAGCCCGTAACGCCCTACTACTACTTTGCCACCAACTACCGCGCCTATTCCCCCAACCAGCTTTACACGACACAGACCAGCGAACTCAGTGGCGGGGTTTCCGTGGACTGGCAGAACTGGCACGCTTCTGGCTTTTCGCGGCGCAGCCTCTCACGCAAGAACTTCGTCTCTCTCGGCGGGGATCTTGGGTATGATAATGACTGCTTCGCTATCGACTTCATGTATCTGAAGCAATACACCACCATTGGTGGGCAGCAGCGTAACTCGACCTATCTGGTCACGGTAAGCCTTAAAACCCTGGGGGCTTTCGGGCTCAAGTAAGAACCGCTTCAAAAATAGTGCCATCTCCGGTATCACAAACAGATCGTTCTGATATGGCAGAAAGCTGAAAGACCGTTCCGTATGCGTCTGCGCTCCTTAACACTGGCTTGTTGTTCTCTTACCGCGCTGGCTCTTCCGGTCTGTGCGGCGGCTCCCCACGCGGCAGCGGCCACCCACCACCACTCATCCGCCGCCAAATCCGCGCAGGCGCCTGCTGCCGAGGCACAGCCCGAACCGGATGACATGATCGTTGCGGTCGTCAACAGCATTCCCCTCACCAAGAGAGACGTGGACAACCGCGGCAAGCTGTTTGCCCTTTCCACCGGCCTGCCCGTATCCGATGATCTGATGGCCCGCCTGCGCCCGCAGATTATCCGCCAGATGATTGATGAAAAGCTGCGCACGCAGGAAATCCTGAGCCGCCACATCAATATTGCGCCTGAACAGATTGCCGCCGCCATTGGCAATATTGAAAAACGCAATGGCATGCCCGAAGGCACCCTGCGCAACCATCTTGCAAAGGATGGTGTCTCCCTGACCACGCTGATCGACCAGTTGCGCGTCCAGATCGGCTGGATTCAGGTCCTGCGGCAGGAGCTTGGCCCACGCTCGCGCGTCTCCGCTGGTGATATTGCGCAGCGACAGGCCGCGCTCAAGCGTGAAGAAGGCCGGACGGAATACGAAATCAGCGAAATTTTTGTCAAGGTGGACGACCCCCGCCATGCGGAGGAAGAACTCGCCTTTACCAATACGGTTATTGACGAACTGCACAAAGGCGCGCCCTTCCCCATTGTTGCGGCCCAGTTCTCCCAGAGCCAGACAGCGCTTGACGGTGGCTCCATGGGCTGGGTGCAGGAGGATGAGCTGGACCCCAGCGTGGTCGATATTGTCCGCCGGATGCCTGTGGGCATTGGCGCTGTTTCCAACCCCATTACCGTGCCCGGCGGGTTCCTGATTGTCACACTGAACGGCAAGCGGGTTGTGGGCAAGGAAATGGGGCATATGGTTGATGTCCGTCAGGTTTTTGTCGGGTTTGACACACCGCTTGACCCACAGCATGTGACCCCCCAGCAGGAAGCTGCTCTCCAGAAGGCCATGCACATAGCCCAGACCACCCATAGCTGCACGGAAATGGAAGCTGCCAATAAGGGCGAAGGGGAAAAACGTCCCAGCAACCCCGGTGAGCTGCCGCTGGAACGCCTGAACCCGCAAATGCAGTCTGTGCTGGCGGAACTTCCCATTGGTCAGGTTTCGCGCCCCATGGTCTCGCGCGAGGGGATTGATCTGCTGATGGTCTGCTCCAAAACGGAAAAGAACTTTTCCAACCGCTCCCCGAGCGAAATTGCGGACCAGCTGATGAACGAGCGTGTGGAACAGGCTGCCCGCCAGCTGGATAGCGACCTGCACCGCCGCGCCATGATCGACCTGCACGTTAAACTGAAAGGGGCGTAACCCTGCCTCCCGAACTGGAAAGCCTGCGCGACGTTATTCGCCGGCATGAACTGGACGCCCGCAAGGCGCTGGGCCAGCACTTTTTGCTCGACCCCGGCATTACCGACCACATTGCAGCCCTTGCAGGCGCGCTGGACGGGCAACATGTTGTGGAGGTTGGCCCCGGCCCGGGTGGGCTAACACGCTCCCTGCTGGCGGCTGGGGCTACCAGCGTTACCGCAGTGGAACTGGATAGCCGCGCTGTGGCGGTTATTCAGGAGCTGGCCCAGTTCTACCCCGACCGCCTGAGCGTGGTCGAGGCTGATGCCCTGAAACAGGACCTGACAGCCCTCTGCCCTGCCCCCCGGCAGATTATTGCCAACCTGCCCTACAATGTGGCCACTCCCCTGCTTGTGGGCTGGCTACGGCAGGGTACGGCATGGGGGCGGCTGACCCTTATGTTCCAGTTGGAAGTGGCAGAGCGGATCTGTGCCGCACCCGATAGCGAACATTACGGCCGCCTTGCTGTGCTAAGCCAGTGGTGTGCGGATTGCGCTGTGGTGATGAAGCTGCCACCGGGGGCCTTTACGCCTCCCCCGGCGGTCTGGTCCGCTGTGGCCAGCATTACGCCCCACCGCGAGCAGCCTACCCCTGCCCTGTTCAAAGCCATGGAGCGCGTTACTGCTGCGGCTTTTGGCCAAAGGCGTAAAATGCTGCGTGGCTCGCTCAAAAGCCTGAACGGTGCAAAACTGCTGGATGCCGCCAATATAGACGGCACCCGACGGGCCGAAACCCTGAGCATTGCAGAGTTCGACCAGTTGGCCCGCGCCCATCTGGCGCTGGGTTAGTTCGCTCCGGTTTTGGTCCGCTCTGCATCCACCATATAGTCGCGGGTATAAGGCACAGCGCTTATGGAGGGGGAGAGCTGCAACTGGAAGTTCATGTGCCCCTGCACACGGAAAGCCAGCTCGGCTGCAGCCAGATAGAACTCGAACATTCTGGCAAAGCGTTCGTCATACATGGCTACGGCTTCGGGGCGGCGTGCGGCAAAACGCTCGCGCCAGATGGCAATGGTTCTGGCGTAGTGCAGGCGCAGGATTTCACAATCCGTTACCCATAGGCCCGTCTGTTGCACGGCAGAAAAAACCTCGCTCAATGCAGGGGAATAGCCACCGGGGAAGATGTATTTGTTCATCCACGGGTTGGTTGTACCCGGCTCATCACTCCGGCCTATGGAGTGAATCAGCGCTATGCCATCGGGGGTAAGGGCATTGCGGATGGTTTCAAAAAACGCCTTGTAATGCCCGACCCCAACGTGCTCGAACATGCCAACCGAGACAATCCGATCAAACTTGCGCTTGAGGTGGCGGTAATCCAGCAGCTCAAAACGTACCTGCCCGGCAAGCCCAGCATCCTGCGCACGCTGGCGTGCAAAAGCCAGCTGTTCTTCCGAAAGGGTAATCCCCGTAACACGGGCACCGTAATCCTTGGCCAGTGTCAGGGCCATGCCACCCCAGCCACAGCCTATATCCAGCACTTCCAGCCCGGGCCGGTCGAGTTTAAGCTTGGCCGCAATGTGGTGTTTTTTGGCTTCCTGTGCTTCATCCAGCGTTTCTTCCCCGGTGGGGAAGTAGGCGCAGGAATACTGCCAGTCCTTATCCAGAAACAGCGCATACAGGCTGTTCCCCAAGTCATAATGATGGGCCACATTCTGCTTGGAACGCGAGGTGGAATTAAACTGGATCCAGCCGCGCCGCACATAGCGTAATGCTGCGGAAAGCTGCTCTGCAATATGGCCAGAGGGGTTCATGGCATTCAACATAAGCAGGTGCAGCAGGTCGTACAGGGTGCAGTCCAGCGGCTCCAGAAAGCCATCCATATAGGCTTCACCAAAGGCCAGACCGGGGTTGAGCACAAGGGATTTAACGGCAGCGGCATTCTTTAAATGCACGCCAACCTGCGGGCCGGGTTTTGCACCCTGGTAAACAGTGGTGGTCGCGTCTGGCCATAACACGCGCAGGGAGCCAGATTCCACAAAATGCCGCAAGATCGGCCCCAGAACGCGCTTCATGTCCACGTTTCCCTATGCTTAAAAATAATTAAGCAAATACATAGAACGAAACGGACAAACCGACAAAAAAAAAGGACCGGCCTAAGCCGATCCTCTTTTCACACTCTCGCAAAAGCGAAAAATCAGGCCGTTGCGTCCTGAGCTTCAACTTCTTCAGCGTCAGCAACGATTTCACCTTCAACAAAGGCTTCGTCACCGGCCAGAGTGGCTTCTTCTTCCACGGAGGTCGCTTCGCCACGTGCCTGACGTTCAGCTTCTTCCTGCGAACGGGCAACGTTAACGATAACAGACACGACAACTTCCGGGTGCAGAGCAACCTTGACCTCATAAAGCCCGAGGGACTTGATGGGGTGAGCAAGGGAGACCTGCTGACGGGAGATGGTAAAACCAGCTTCCGTTACGGACTGTGCCACGTCGCGGGTGCTCACGGAGCCATACAGGCTGCCGCTGTCACCAGCCTGACGGATCAGAACAACCGCCAGACCTTCCATCCGTTCGGACAGACGTTCTGCTTCTTCGCGGTTTTTGATGTTCTGTGCTTCAAGCTGTGCACGTTCACGGTCAAAACGGGCGCGGTTGGCTTCGTTCGCACGAATAGCCATGCCCTGCGGCAGCAGGTAGTTACGGGCATAACCCGGACGAACCTTTACCGCATCACCCATCTGACCCAGATGCGCTACGCGCTGGAGCAGGATTACTTCTGTAGCAGCCATGGTTGTTCCCCTCAGCTCACAACGTAAGGAAGCAGAGCCAGGAAGCGGGCACGCTTGATAGCCTGTGCCAGCTCACGCTGCTTTTTTGCGGAAACCGCCGTAATACGGCTCGGCACGATCTTTCCACGTTCGGAAAGGAAGCGGCTGAGCAGACGCACGTCCTTGTAGTCGATCTTCGGCGCGTTGGGGCCGGAGAACGGGCAGGACTTGCGACGACGGTAGAACGGACGGCGAGCGCCAACAGCCGGACGACGGGCGGCGGGGTTGATTTCTGTTGTTTCAGACATCTGAATTACTCCGCTGCGTTTTCAGGCTGGTCAGCAACCCGGTCGTCGCCACCGCGACGGCCACCACGGCCGCTTTCAAAACGACCACCGGCCGGCTTGGCGCCGCCACGGAAGCTGCCGCGTTCGCCACGATCTTCACCCTTGCGGGACAGAACGGGGGACGGTGCTTCGTCAATTTCTTCCACCCGCAGCGTCAGCAGACGCAGGATGTCTTCATTGAGGGACAGCTGGCGTTCAATTTCCTTGAGCAGCTCGGAGCGCACTTCCAGACCCAGAAGAGCGTAATGGCCCTTACGGTTCTTTTTGATGCGGTATGCAAGGCTGCGCAGGCCCCAGTATTCACGCTTGCGAACGGCACCGCCGTCTGCTTCGATCTGAGCGGCAATGCCGTCCAGAATAGCGTCTACCTGCTGCTGAGAAATGTCATTACGTGCAATAAGCACGCTTTCGTAAAGTGGCATGTTTGCTCCCTTCGGATACAATCAACCCATCCACGCCGAACCCTTTCGGCAGCGGAGCCTCTGAACTGGCCAGAAAGCGAGGGTATAGCCGGACCAATGCCTGAGCCCGGCAGGGAAAGGGAGTGTCAACCACACCCAGCCCGAAAATGCAAGATATTTAGCAGCGCAGATGAGCAGGAATATCCAGCCCAAGGCGGTCTGGCACGTCCCATTCCTCATCCACACGGCGGATCACCTCAAACCCCATCTGCCGGTAAAGCGGCAGGGCGCGGGGGTGGTCTGCCGTGCAGGTATTGACCCGCACGCTCTGCGGGCCATAAGCCCATGCACGGCGCAGCACTCCATCCAGAAAAGCCCGGCCAACACCAAGCCCTATGGCGTCGGGCAGCAGCCCGAAATAGGCCAGATTGATGTTTTGCGGGTCACCCAGATTAAGCTCATAAAAGCCGCGAATATGCTCATGCTCACGCAGCAGGCCTACTTTTATGGGAGCTGTCGCCAGCAGATGGGCCAAGGCCTTGTCTGACAGAACCTGCCGCATCCACCAGCAGCAGTTGCGCCCGACACCAAAATGCAGGGTCCGGTACTGGCTGACAGACAGGTGTACATCATCATCAAGCACCCAGCCCGGCGGCAAGGCCAGAGCAGGCGTTGCCGGGGGCCGGTCCATACGCATGAAGGTGACCTGCACCTGCATGCGTGTGACCGGTTCCAACAAGCCTAGATCAGTTATCATCCAGGAAGGAACGCAGCTTGCGGCTCCGGCTGGGGTGTTTGAGCTTGCGCAGCGCCTTGGCTTCAATCTGGCGAATACGCTCACGTGTAACGTTGAACTGCTGACCGACCTCTTCAAGCGTATGGTCGGTGTTCATGCCAATACCAAAGCGCATGCGCAGCACGCGTTCCTCACGCGGGGTGAGGGAGGCCAGAACGCGGGTTGTTGCCTCGCGCAGGTTGGTCTGGATAGCCGCATCAAGCGGAATAACAGCCGACTTATCTTCGATGAAGTCCCCAAGATGGCTGTCTTCCTCATCCCCGATCGGGGTTTCGAGGGAGATTGGCTCCTTGGCGATCTTGAGCACCTTGCGCACTTTTTCCAGCGGCATGCCCAGCTTTTCGGCTAGTTCTTCGGGGGCTGGTTCGCGCCCGATTTCATGCAGCATCTGGCGCGAGGTGCGCACCAGCTTGTTGATGGTCTCGATCATGTGCACAGGAATACGGATTGTCCGTGCCTGATCCGCAATAGAGCGGGTAATCGCCTGCCTGATCCACCACGTAGCGTAGGTGGAGAACTTGTAGCCACGGCGGTATTCAAATTTGTCCACCGCCTTCATCAGGCCGATATTGCCTTCCTGAATCAGGTCAAGGAACTGAAGACCACGGTTGGTGTATTTTTTGGCAATGGAAATAACCAGCCGCAGGTTGGCTTCGATCATTTCCTTTTTGGCACGGGCGGAATCACGCTCACCACGGGCGACCGTTGCATACACGCGCCGGAACTCACCAATTGGCAGACCGGTTTCCTGCGCCAGACCAGCAACGTTGTTCCGCAGGTCAATAACCGTTGCCGCGTGCTTGGCCACAAAGTTTTTCCATGAGCGGCCCGGCAGGGCGGAAGCCATATCCATCCAGCCCGGATCCAGCTCGCGGCCACGGTATTTCAGCAAGAAATCATCGCGGGAGACACGGCAGCTTTCAGCCAGACGCAGCATGCGCCCTTCCAGCACGTTCAGGCGCTGGAACATCTGCTTGAGCTGGGCCACCAGATCTTCAATCCGGTTGTTGTGCAGGTGAACCTGCTCAACCTTGCTCACAAGCTGGTCGCGCAATGCGATGTAGTTGTCCTCGAACGCGCCATCCACATCCTCACCGGATGTCAGGGCTTCAATCCGGTGCACCTGCAATTTGCGCAGGGCCTCGTACAGGGGTTCGATTTCAGCAAAATGGGCCAGAATCTCTGGCTTGAGTTTTTCTTCCAGCGCGGAAAGTGACAGGCCGCTGCCTTCACCTTCAATATCGCCTTCGGATTCGCTGTCGGACTCTTCAGCCTCTTCGGTTTCGGACTCGGATTCGGCAAAGGCTCCGCCTTCGGCACCCTCAGCCCCTTCCTCCATCGGCCCGCCGCTCTGCATGGCTTCAAGATCCACAATGTCACGCAGCAGCATTTCATTGTTCAGAATTTTCTCGTGCCAAGAGATAATGGCGCGGAAGGTCAGCGGGCTTTCGCACAGGCCGCCGATCATTTCATCACGGCCTGCTTCGATCCGCTTTGCGATGGCGATTTCGCCTTCGCGGGAGAGCAGTTCAACCGTGCCCATTTCACGCAGGTACATCCGGACGGGGTCATCCGTGCGGCCTGCGCTTTCGTTCACATTCCCGGCCGCCGGGCCTTCTGCATCGGCCTCGGCTTCGGGCTCTTCCTCATCCGATTCTTCATCGTCTTCGGCAGGCTTCTGGGCTTCGCCTTCTTCGCTCTCTTCGCTTTCGACCACCTGAATGCCCATTTCGGACAGGACGGCCATAATGTCCTCGATCTGTTCGGAGGACATTTTATCCTGCGGCAGAACGGCATTCAGCTCATCAAACGTGATGCATCCCCGCTCGCGCCCTTTTGCGATCAGCTTTTTGACCGCGGATGACTGAGTATCCAACAGGCTGGAATCACCATCCTGTTCCTGCGCTGCGTTCGTTGATGCCGTTTTTGTCGCCATGCCAGACCTGCTCCTCCCCCCATCTGTATCCCGGACAGGATACAGAACGACCAGTTTACCACACTACACTGTTCACGTTATTCGGGGCGGGCAGGACGTGGGATATACTGAGCGCGAAGTCAAGAGGAACACCCTCAGGAACATTCAGCCGCCACTCAGATATCTGCCTCATCCAGTCCACCACGACGCAGGCGCTCCATGGCCTCCAGCCGCGCCTGTAATCTCTGCCATTGGCTGGTATCTCCCGTTTTTTCCAAACAAAAACGGGCCGCGTCGTCCATAACCTCGCGTATGAAATGGTCACGGTACAACAAGCCGTAAAAATGCCACCATCGTGTTCTAGCAGCAACAATCTCTACGTCGCCATGGCTCAGGCCTGCGCCATCAACACGCATGAGCGGCGCCAGAGTTGCCTCCTGCCCGTGTGCCTTCAGCCATGCCCGCAGGTCATCCTCCGTTTGGGGCAGACAACCATCGGCCGACAGATCCAGCAGCACACCACGCAATGGCGCAAAATCCACTGGTAAGTCAAGGCGGCACAGGGCTTCTTCCATTTCTGCCACCAGTTGGGGGTGCTCCACCAGCAGGAGCAGCATCAGGCGTTGCAGCTCCTGCGTCTGGTCCAGATTGACCGTGTGCGAATCCTGCACGGCACCGGGGCTGGCAAAAGCAGACTTCCCTCCCCCGGACTTTGCCTTCCCCCGCCCCTGCTGGCGGAAAGTGGCAAAAAACCGGTCCAGCAATGTCGCGCGGTATTCTGATGCCAGAGCCTTGTCCGGAATAAGGGCGGCAACATCGGTCAGCCTGCGCCGCAGGGCGGCACGTTCCTCCGGCCCCGGATTGGTAACCCCGGCGGCCAGCAGGTCAAACAGCACGCTGGACAAGGGGGAAGCCCCGGCAAAAAACTCCGCCACAAAGGCGGCGCCCCGCTGGCGGACCAGACTATCGGGGTCCTCCCCATCAGGCAGCAGGCAGATGCGCAGCGTGTGCTCGGGGGCAAGCAGGGGCAAGCCGGTTTCCGCCGCCTTTACGGCAGCCCGCCTGCCTGCGCCATCACCATCAAAACACAATATGGGTGCCCGATCGACCTGCCACAGCACTTCCATCTGCTCAGGTGTCAGGGCGGTGCCCAAGGGGGCCACAGCCCCTGTAAAGCCCGCCTGATGCAGGGCTATGACATCCATATACCCTTCCACTACAATCAGGTCCGGGGCCACCACACCTTTGGGCCTTGGCGCCCGCACGGCCGCACGGGCGCGGTCCAGCCCGAACAGCAGCCTGCGCTTGGAAAAAAGCGGTGTTTCCGGCCCGTTCAGGTATTTGGGCTGCCCATCCCCCAGAATACGCCCCCCGAAGGAGACAAGCCGCCCCTTGCGGTCGCGGATGGGGAATGTCACACGCCCCCAGAACAGCTCGCCCTTTGGCCTGCCACCCTCATCCACTCGCATCAGCCCGGCCTGCGCCATCTGCTCGGGGGTTATGCCCTGTGGGGCAAGTGCCTCCACCAGATGCCCACGCCCCGCACTGGCCCAGCCCAGCCCAAAAGCCGTTATGGTCTCACGCGTCAGGCCACGGCCGAGCAGGTAGTCCAGCCCTGCACGCCCTTCGGGCTTGTACAGGGCGGCGGACCACACGGCCTGAGCAGCCTCCAGAACATCTTCCAGCGAGCGGACATGGGCCACCTCCTCACGCGTGGCGCGGGTGTCCCTTGGCACTTCCATCCCTGCGGCGGTGGACAGTTCCTCCACCGCTTCGGGGAAGTTTTTGCCCTCCATCTGCATGACAAAGGAGATGACATCCCCATGCACACCACAGCCGAAGCAATGGAAGTGGTCATCATACACATAGAACGACGGCGTTTTTTCCCCATGGAAGGGGCAGCATCCTTTCCAGTTCCGCCCCGAACGCGCGAGTTTGACCCTCCGCCCGATAACAGACGTTATGGGCGTGCGGGCGCGCAGTTCATCCAGAAAGTTGGAATCAATGGCCATGGGGTGCGTATGTTACTCCGTGCCTTAGCCCAGCAGGGCCTTTACGGCGGCACTTGCGCGGCTCATATCCAGCGCAGCGCCAAACTTGCCTTTTAACACACCCATGACCTTGCCCATATCCTTCATGGACGCGGCACCGGTAGAAGCCACAGCCTCGGCCACGGCGGCATTCAGCGTTGCTTCATCCAGTTCAGGCGGCAGGTAGCCACGGATTACGGCAATTTCAGCCTCTTCCTTGTCTGCCAGTTCGGGGCGCCCGGCTTCGCGGTACAGGGTAGCGGATTCCGTGCGGGACTTGATCATGCCGCGCAGGGCGGAAATGCCTTCTTCCTCGCTCAGCCCTTCATTCCCCTTTGCACGGCCAGCGATTTCCACATCCTTGAGCTTGGCCGTAACCATGCGAATGGTTGCAACGCGTGCGCTTTCGCCAGCCTTCATTGCGGTTTTCAGGTCTGCCATCAGGCTTTCACGAAGGGTCATGCTTCTTCTACGCTCCATATGTGTTTACAATCGCCCCGCACCATACCACCCGGCACGGGAAAAAGCTTTACGGGAAAAAACTTCCCAGCATCCCGCGCGTTCGCTTTCTTCGGGTGGGAAATTTCTTCCCACCTCGCTGACATGCTGCTAGAAGAGCGCTCCGGGAGGAACCATTTTGCACATGCCCATGTCAATCGACTCCATTATAGCCCGCATTGGCGGCGCAGATGCCACAGCGCGGCTGACCGGCGTTGGCACCGAGGCCATTCGCAAATGGCGGCAGGCGCAGGCCATTCCCTCCCGCCATTGGCCAGCCATTGCGCAGGCCACGGGTCTTTCCCTTCAGGACCTCCAGCCCACACCCGCAGTTACAGACAGACCCTCCCCCCTTGCGGGAGGCAGCCAGACAGGATCATCCATGCCTCAAGCCCGCCCGGATGGCGCGACCGCCGCTCTTGTTCTCGCAGATGGCAGCGTATTGTGGGGGAAAGGCTTTGGCGCCTTCACACCCAAGCCCGCCATTGGGGAAATCTGCTTTTCCACCAGCATGACCGGGTATCAGGAAACCCTGACCGATCCCTCTTTTGCCGGGCAGATCATTACCTTTACCTTCCCGCATATCGGCAATGTTGGCACGAACGCGCTGGATGATGAGGCCGTACGCCCCGCAGCCCTTGGGCTTGTGGTCAAGGAAGACCCGACCGAGCAGGCCAACTGGCGCGCAACCAGCAGTCTGGATGCGTGGCTCAAGCAGCACGGCACCTCCGGCATTGCCGGCGTGGACACCCGCAGCCTGACCCTGAAAATCCGTGACGGCGGTGCACAGACCGCAGCCCTTGTCTTCCCTGCCGATGGCAAGTTCGATCTGGACGCCATTGCCGCAGAAGTTGCCGCATGGCCGGGGCTGGAAGGCATGGACCTTGCCAAGGAAGTCACCTGTGCAGCGCCCTATGACTGGTCCGAAGGTGTGTGGTCATGGCCAGACAACACCGCAGCCCCCACCGGCAAGCGCCGCAAGGTTGTTGCGGTGGACTACGGGGCAAAACGCAACATTCTGCGCTGCCTTGTCAGTGCTGGCTGTGATGTGACCGTAGTCCCCGCCACCACCACGGGTGAGCAGATCCTCGCCCTCAAGCCCGAAGGTGTGTTCCTGTCCAACGGTCCGGGGGACCCAGCAGCCACGGCCACCTACGCCGTTCCTGCCATCCGCACCGTGCTGGAAGCGGGCATACCGCTGTTTGGCATCTGCCTTGGGCACCAGCTTCTGGCGCAGGCTCTTGGGGCCAAGACCTACAAGATGGAACGCGGCCACCGGGGCGCCAACCAGCCCGTGCAGGACCTTGCAACCGGCAAGGTGGAAATTACCAGCCAGAACCACGGCTTTGCCGTAGATGCCAAAACCCTGCCCGACGATGCGCATGTGACCCATGTCAGCCTGTTTGACGGCTCGAACGAAGGGCTGGCATCCGACAAATACGCGGCTTTTTCCGTCCAGTATCACCCCGAGGCAAGCCCCGGCCCGTCAGACAGCTTTTATCTGTTTGAACGGTTTGTCACCCTGATCGACACCAACGGCGTCAAGCACTAACAGGACCGAACGCATCATGCCCAAACGGACAGACATCCGCTCCATCCTCATCATCGGCGCCGGTCCCATTGTTATCGGTCAGGCGTGCGAATTCGACTATTCCGGCGCACAGGCCTGCAAGGCCCTGCGGGAAGAAGGGTACCGGGTTATTCTGGTCAACTCCAACCCCGCCACCATCATGACCGACCCCGGCCTTGCGGATGCCACCTATGTGGAGCCCATTACGCCAGAAGTGGTCGAGCGCATTATCCTCAAGGAAAAGCCAGACGCAGTCCTGCCCACCATGGGCGGGCAGACGGCCCTGAACACGGCCATGGCGCTGCATGCCTCGGGCTTCCTGGAAAAGCACAATGTTGAGCTGATCGGCGCCAAGGCCGACGTGATCGACCGCGCAGAAGACCGCCAGAAGTTCCGCGAGGCCATGGATGCCATTGGCATTGAAAGCCCGCGCAGCTTTATTGCCCATACGCTGGCCGAAGCGCACGAAGCGCTCAAGCAGATTGGCTTCCCCACCATTATCCGCCCCTCCTTTACCATGGGTGGCTCGGGCGGTGGCATTGCCTATAACCGGGAGGAGTTCGAGCGGATCATCCTCTCAGGGCTGGATGCATCCCCCACCACGGAAGTACTGGTTGAAGAGTCCGTTCTGGGCTGGAAAGAGTACGAAATGGAAGTTGTGCGCGACACCGCGGACAACTGCATTATCATCTGCTCGATCGAAAACATCGACCCCATGGGCATCCACACGGGTGACTCCATTACCGTAGCCCCCGCCCTTACGCTGACCGACAAGGAATACCAGCGTATGCGCGATGCCTCCCTGGCCTGCCTGCGCGCCATTGGGGTGGAAACGGGCGGCTCCAACGTGCAGTTTGGCGTAAACCCCGCCGACGGCCGTATGGTGGTGATCGAGATGAACCCCCGTGTCTCGCGCTCCTCGGCCCTTGCTTCCAAGGCTACGGGGTTCCCCATTGCCAAGGTCGCAGCCAAGCTGGCTGTGGGTTACACGCTTGATGAACTGAAAAACGACATCACGCGCACAACCCCGGCCTCCTTCGAGCCGACCATTGACTACGTTGTGGTCAAGATCCCGCGCTTTACGTTTGAAAAATTCCCCGGCGCACCGGCCCTGCTCTCCACCTCCATGAAGTCGGTTGGGGAAGCCATGGCCATTGGCCGCTCCTTCCCCGAAGCGCTCCAGAAGGGCCTGCGCTCGATGGAAACCGGGCTGCATGGGCTGGACCCCGTGGAAGCCCCCGGCGATGGTGGGGAAGATGCCTTCCGTGCAGCGCTCTCCCAGCCGCGGCCGGAGCGTATTCTCATGGCAGCTCAAGCGCTGCGGGCTGGCCTGTCGGTTGAAGCCATTCACGAAGCCTGCAAGTTTGAACCGTGGTTCCTGCGTGAGATGGAAAAAATCATCCATGCAGAGCGGGAAGTCGAACACCACGGCCTGCCCAAGGATGCGCAGAGCCTGCGCCGCCTGAAAGCCCTTGGCTTTTCCGATGTGCAGCTCTCCCGCCTGTCGGGCACGCAGCCTGAAGAAGTGGACCAGCTCCGCACAAAAGCGGGTGTTACCCCCGTTTACCGCCGGATTGATACCTGCGCGGGTGAGTTCGCCTCGGCAACGCCGTACATGTATTCCAGCTACGAAGGGCATTTTGCCCCCCCGACCTGTGAATCCAACCCGACGGACCGCGAAAAGATCATTATTCTCGGCGGTGGCCCCAACCGTATCGGTCAGGGTATTGAGTTCGACTACTGCTGTGTGCATGCCGCCTACGCCCTGCGTGAGGCCGGGTATGAGACCATTATGGTCAACTGCAACCCCGAGACGGTCTCCACCGATTACGACACCTCCGACCGCCTGTATTTTGAACCCCTGACCGCCGAGGACGTAATTGCCCTGATCCGTTGCGAACAGCGTAACGGCACGGTCAAGGGCTGCATTGTGCAGTATGGTGGTCAGACCCCGCTCAAGCTCTCCCGTGCACTGGAAGCCGCTGGCATTCCGCTGCTGGGCACACCGGCAGATGCCATTGACCGTGCGGAAGACCGTGAACGCTTCCAGGCCATGCTGCACAAGCTTGGCCTGCGCCAGCCCGAAAACGGCATTGCCCGCAGCCCAGAAGAAGCCGAAAGCGTAGCCGAGCGCGTAGGCTACCCCGTGGTTGTCCGCCCATCCTACGTGCTGGGCGGCCGGGCGATGGAAATCGTGTATGACCGCGCCTCCCTCCAGCGTTACATGCGTGACGTGCTGCGGGTTGCCGGGCATGAGATTTCCTCCGGCCCGATCCTGCTCGACCGCTACCTGAACGAAGCGATTGAAGCAGACGTGGACTGCATTGCCGATGGCACGGATGTGTACGTCGCCGGCGTTATGGAACACATTGAAGAAGCGGGTATTCACTCGGGTGACAGTGCCTGCGCCCTGCCGCCCTATACCCTCTCCCCCGCCATTGTGACCGAGCTCAAGGCCCAGACCGAAGCCATGGCCCGCGAGCTTGGCATTGTGGGGCTGATGAACGTCCAGTACGCCATCAAGGATCAGGAGATCTTTGTGCTCGAGGTCAATCCTCGCGCATCGCGCACTGTGCCGTTTGTAGCCAAGGCAACGGGTGTGCCGGTCGCCAAGATTGGCGCACGGGTTATGGCAGGCAGCAAGCTGAACACCTTTAATCTGGACGACCGCGCCGTGGTGCCGCATGTGGCCGTCAAGGAAGCGGTGTTCCCCTTCAACCGCTTTGCGGAAGTGGACACCATCCTTGGGCCGGAAATGCGCTCCACGGGTGAAGTCATGGGGCTGGATACTTCGTTCGAGCGGGCTTTTGCCAAGTCCCAGCTTGGGGCTGGCGTGCGCCTGCCCATGAGCGGCACGGTGTTCCTGTCCGTGCGGGAAAGCGACAAGCCCCAGCTGCCGCCACTTGGCCGCCTGCTGGCTTCCATGGGCTTCAAGATCGTGGCCACACGGGGCACGGCACGCAAGCTGCGTGAATCCGGAATCGAGGTCAGCGTGGTCAACAAGGTGCTTGAAGGCCGCCCGCACTGCGTGGATGCCATTCGCTCCGGTGAGGTGCAGATGGTCATCAACACCGCACAGGGTGCGCAGTCGGTGGCAGACAGCTTTGACATCCGCCGCTCGGCCCTTGTACTGGGCATTCCGCACTACACCACCATGGCGGGCGCGCGTGCGGCAATCCATGCGATTGCGGCAATGCGTGAAGGACCGCTTGATGTTGCGCCACTTCAGTCATACTTTAGCGGTTCGTTCTGAGCGCACGGGGTAGCCTTTAGGGCTGCCCCATCCGTTCCATGCCGGGCCAAACCCCACGAGTGTGAGGCGTCACCCGACGCGATTATTGTGTAACTACTGCGCCGGGCCAGCAGGCCCGGCAGCTTTTATTCTGGGGACACGTCTTGCAGAAAACTCCAATGACGGGCAAGGGTCTGCTTCAGCTTGAAGACGAGCTGCGCAAGCTGAGATCAGAAGAACGCCCAGCTGTTATCCGCGCCATTGCGGAAGCCCGCAGCCATGGCGACCTTTCGGAAAACGCTGAATACCATGCCGCGCGCGAGCGCCAGTCCTTTATTGAAGGGCGGATTCAGGAACTGGAAGAACTGATCTCCACCGCCGAGGTGATCGAACCTTCCTCCCTGTCTGGCAGCCATATCAAGTTCGGTGCGACCGTGTGCCTTGTTGACGAAGATACGGACAAGGAAATCACCTACCAGATCGTGGGCCTGCACGAGGCGGACATTAAACAGAGCAAGATTTCCATTTCCTCCCCGCTCGCCAAATCCCTGATTGGCAAGCAGGAAGGTGACACCGTTTCCGTGCCCGCTCCCGGCGGGGACCGGACTTACGAAATCCTGTCCGTCAAATTTATCTGACATGATCTCCCTCGAAGATGTCACCGCCGCGGCCGAGCGCATTCGTGGCAAGGTTATCCGCACGCCAACACTGCCCTCCCACGCGCTCTCCCGCGCAACGGGGGCGGATATTACGCTCAAGCTGGAAAACCTTCAGGCCGTTGGCTCCTTCAAGGAACGCGGGGCCGCCAACAAGCTGGCTCTGCTGACCCCGGAGGAACGCGCACGCGGTGTTATTGCCGTATCTGCTGGCAACCACGCACAAGGTGTGGCCCGCCATGCCAGCCTGCTGGGCATTGACGCGGTTATTGTCATGCCCAAGTTCACACCCACCGGCAAAGTGGTACGCACCCGCAACTGGGGTGCGCGCGTGATACTGGAAGGTGAAACCTTTGCCGAAGCCCTGATGTTTGCACAGGACATGCAGGCGCGCGAAGGCCGGACCTTTGTGCACCCGTATGATGATGCCGCCGTTATGGCAGGCCAGGGCACCTGCGCACTGGAACTGCTGGAAGATGCGGGCGAGCTGGACATGCTGGTAGCCCCCATTGGGGGCGGCGGCCTGCTGGCGGGCTGCTCCATTGCCGCGCGCGCACTGCGCCCGAACATGGAGCTGATTGGCGTGCAGGTTGAATCGTACGATTCCCTTGCGGCTTTCCCCGGCCCGGCCACACACCCCAATGGTGGTTCCACCATTGCCGAAGGCATTGCCGTACTCCAGATTGGCAAGCAGACGGATGTGGTCATTCGCAAGCAGGTGGACAAGGTTCTGGTTGTTTCCGAATGTGCGATTGAAAACGCCATTACCCTGCTGGCCGAAGGTGCAAAACAGGTGAGCGAAGGGGCCGGAGCCGCTGCTCTTGCCGCCGTGCTGACCTACCCCGACCTGTTCCGGGGTAAAAAGGTGGCTCTTCCCATCTCTGGCGGGAACATTGACAGCCGCATTCTGGCCAACACCCTCCTGCGCGCCATGCTGCGCGACGGGCGCATCCTGCGGCTGGTTATGGAAATTCCCGACCGCCCGGGCGTGCTGGCTGATATTTCCAAAACCATCGGGGAAGCGGGCGGCAATATTATAGAAGTCTCGCACCAGAGGCTTTTTGCCGCTCCCTCCGTGCAGGCTGCCCAGCTTGAGGTGATGATAGAAGCGCGTGACCCCGAACACGCAGCCCTTATTACCAAGGCGCTGGAACGCACCTACATCGTACGCAGGGCCTGAAGGCTTTATTGCACTTTGGAATAAACCCTGAACGGGGTGGTGGAAGCAGTTCCACCACCCCGTTTTTGTATCCACCCGCCTACCCTGCTGCGCGACCTCTTTATCTTCCCCGCGTTTTGGTGGCATTATTCATGCAGAACCAAAAAAAACATAAAAATGAGGTCCAACACCATGCCATCCACCCCGCAGTCCCCCAAGCGCACTGCCATGCTGGTCATTCTTGACGGATTTGGCTGGCGCGAAGACTCGTCAGACAATGCGGTGCAACTGGCCAGAACACCCAACTTTGACCAGTTGTGGCAGGCCAACCCGCACAGCTTCCTGCGCACAAGCGGGGAGGACGTGGGCCTGCCTGCGGGGCAGATGGGCAATTCGGAAGTCGGGCACCTCAATATTGGCGCAGGCCGGGTGGTCATGCAGGAACTGCCGCGTATTTTTACCGCCATTGAAGACGGGTCCTTGGCACGCAGCCCGGTTTTGACTGATTTTATTGCCACGCTCAAAAAAACCGGTGGCACCTGCCACCTTATGGGGCTGATTTCCAACGGTGGGGTCCATTCCCATCAGGACCACGCCGCAGCCCTTGCCCGTATTGTCAGTGACGCAAGCATACCCGTAGCCCTGCACCTGTTTACCGATGGCCGCGATACAGCCCCCCGCTCGGCACACACCTACCTGCAACAGCTCCGCGCGGCTTTGCCTGCCAGTGTGCAGCTTGCCACCATATCGGGCCGCTATTACGCCATGGACCGCGACAAACGCTGGGACCGGGTGGAAAAAGCCTACAACGCTCTGGTCAGTGCCACCGGCCCGCAGGCCAATACGCCGGAAGAAGTTGTAGATGCGGCCTATGCGCAGGATGTGTCGGACGAATTCATTCTCCCCACCGTGCTGGCAGGCTATGCGGGCATGCAGGATGGGGATGGTATTCTGTCCTTCAACTTCCGGGCAGACCGTATCCGCCAGTTGATGGATACGTTGCTGGAGCCGGATTTTGCAGGCTTTGCCCGCAGCAAAACGGTGCATTTTGCCGCAGCTCTGGCCATGACCCACTATAGCGATGCTCTGGCAGGGCGCATGACCGTCCTGTTCCCGCCGGAAGAACTGACCAACCTGCTGGGCGAAGTGGTCGCGCAGGCAGGTCTCCGCCAGCTCCGTATGGCGGAGACGGAAAAATACCCCCACGTCACCTACTTCATGAATGGTGGCCGCGAAAAACTGTTTGAAGGCGAGGACCGTATTCTGGTGCCTTCCCCCAAAGTGGCCACCTACGACCTGCAACCCGAAATGTCGGCACCGGAACTGACCGACAAGGCCGTAGCCGCCATTAAAAGCCGGGAATACGACCTGATCGTGCTCAACTTTGCCAACCCGGACATGGTAGGCCATACCGGGGTGCTGGCCGCAGCCATTACCGCCGTGGAAGCCGTGGATACCGGGCTGGGCCGCATTGCCCGCGCGCTGGAGGAAGAACACGGAATCCTGCTGGTAACAGCCGACCACGGCAACTGCGAAACCATGAAAGACCCGCAGACAGGCGGCCCGCACACAGCCCATACGCTTAACCTTGTGCCCTTTATTGTTGCTGGTGCCAGCGCAACAAAACTGCATGATGGCGGCAAACTGGCTGATCTGGCCCCGACCCTGCTTGATGCCCTCAACCTGCCCAAACCCGCCGAAATGACAGGCCAGTCCCTGCTTGCGCACTGAATGAGCACTCCCCGGCCATTTTTTTACGCCACAGGCCCCTCTGCCAAAACAGGTGGCACACTGGTCGGGGCAGCATTGCTGCTGGGGGTGGGCCTGTTCTGCCCCCTACAGGCAGTCTGGGGAGCAGAGCACACACACCACGCCCGGCAGGCCGGCGCCACCAGCGCGCATAAAAAAAAGCATACCAGCCAACAGGGCACACCAACTCCGGATACGCTGCCCAATGCGCGCCCCCCAGCCCACGGCAAGGTGGGGCATTCCGTTTTGCAGGCACAGGCGGCAGTAGAAGCCGCCCGCGCGCAGCATCTGGCCATGGAGCAGGAAAAAAAACGGCAGGCAGAAGCCATAGAGGCGTCACGCCTTAAAAACGAAGCCGCACAGGCAGCGGCCACGCAGGCCAGAAATCAGGCACTTGCCCTGTCTGCGGCAACCGTGGCCGCAACCAGCCAGTTGCATGATACGGAACAGCAGATCTCCGACCTGAGCGAACGCATTAACGCAATCCGGGATGAACAACGGAACCTGCAAAACGCCCTGCGCACCAGCGCACAGGCCCTTGCCCCCATTCTGCCTTTGGCTGAACGCTTATCCCTTTACCCGTCCGATACCCTGCTCGCAGCCCCTGTACCACAGGGGGAGGCCGTAACCGGGTTTTTGATCCTGCGGGGGTTATCTCGCCAGATGGAGGTGCAGGCACAGGGCATGCGCACCCAGCAGGCGCGCCTGAGTGCTGTGGATGCGGACCTTTCCGCCCAGTACGCAACCCTTGCGGGGCTAAAGCAGAACCAGCGCCAGCAGCGTGATACCGTACGCCAGCAGGCTGCCCGTGCCCGCATAACCCAGCAACAGGCCAGCAAACTGGCGCAAAACACCGCACAGCAACTGCTTGCTGCAACCCAGCGCGCCTCCAGCCTGCAGGATGCGATTGCCCGGCTGGACGCGCTGGAAGATACCGCCCGCGCCGCCCTGCAGCGCGAAATTGCAGCCGCCGAGCAGGCACATCAGGCAGAGCGGGTACGGGCCGCCCGCCAGCAGGAGGCTACACTCAGCCAGAACCAGGGGCCGGGTCTGGCTGAACACAGCACAGGCACGGGCTCACAACCTGTGGCAGGCAAACTGGTTTCGGGCTGGGGGGTCGCCAGCGATTCCGGCCCCACAACCGGCATGACGTACCGCACCCCACCGGGCGCAAGTGTACGGGCCCCCTGTTCTGGCAGCGTGGACTTTGCCGGGGCATTCCGCAGCTACGGGCAGATGGTTATTTTAAACTGCGGGCGGCATTACCGCTTTGTTCTGGCAGGACTTTCCGAGCTGAGTGTGGACACGGCCCAGAGTTTGACAAAAGGCGCACCCGTGGGACACATGAGTGCCGCAGGCAGTTCCGCCACACTTTTCATTCAGCTGCGTAACGGACAAAAAACCGTCAACCCCGCTCCGTTTCTGTAAAGAGAGAGGCGGGTTGCACGCTCAGGCTGTTTCCCTCTGTTGCGGAACACGCTAGTCTTGCGCAATATGCCGCCATGCTCCGGCACGGCGCGCAACGCACCCGACCATGGTTGGTGCGCGCATTTGAAAAGACAGGAAGAACAAGCGCACGGGCAAAGCCCTGCGACAGGAGACAAGATCGCATGAAGTTCCGCACAGGTCTGATGCTCGGCGCCGCAGCCATGACCGGCCTTGCCCTGACTTTTCACCCCGGATACCACAATGGCGCTGGGTTCCTGAGCACACCTGCTCAGGCGGAAAGCACCACCCCGGACGCCTCCCCCACCACCAACCATGCGGAAACCTACCGCCTGCTGACCCTGTTTGGCACGGTGCTGGACCTTGTGCGGGCGGATTATGTTGAGCCTGTTTCCGACCGGGACCTGATCACCAACGCCCTGAACGGCATGCTCAGCGGCCTGGACCCCCATAGCTCATACATGACCCAGAAGCAGTATGATGACATGATGGTGCAGATGAAGGGCGAGTTTGGTGGCCTTGGGCTGGAACTCCAGCAGCAGGACGGCCACATCCGCGTTGTATCCCCCATTGATGGCACACCGGGCTTTCGCGCCGGGATCAAACCGGGCGACTACATTATTGCCGTAGATGGCCACACCATAGACGGCACACCGCTGGATGAAGCGGTTAAAAAAATGCGCGGCAAGGCCAATACCAAAATCACCCTGACCCTTGTGCGTGAAAAAACCCCCAAGCCCATTACGGTTACCCTGACGCGCGAGATCATTCATATCGACGTGGTTAAATCCGCTCTGTACGACCGGATTGGCTACCTGCGCATCGCCCAGTTTAATGAAACCACGGAAAAAGAACTGCTCAAGGGCTACAACACCCTCAAGCAGCAGGCCGGTGGCAAGCTTGGCGGTCTGGTGCTGGACCTGCGGAACGACCCCGGCGGCCTGCTTGATCAGGCGGTAGAGGTTTCCTCCAGCTTTATCCGCTCGGGCGAGATTGTTTCCACCCGTGCGCGCCACGCCAAGGACAGCCAGCGCTGGGATGCGCATGGTACGGATATTACGGACGGCCTGCCCATGGTGGTGCTGATCAACGGTGGCTCGGCCTCCGCATCGGAAATTGTGTCCGGCGCACTGCAAGACCACCACCGCGCCGTGCTTATTGGCACACGCACCTTTGGCAAGGGCTCCGTGCAGTCCATTATTCCCATTCCCGGCAACGGGGCCGTACGCCTGACCACCGCGCGTTACTACACGCCTTCGGGCCGTTCCATTCAGGCACTGGGCATTACGCCTGATATTGTGGTCAAGGAAACGCGAGAAGACCCCGCCTTCAGCCTGCGCGAAGCGGACCTTGAGCATATCCTTAAAAATCAGGGCGGCAACCAGACCAAGGCGCAGCCCCGTACGGACCTGCCCGCCATTGCCAAGATCATTCCCGACCAGCCACCCGCCAACTGGCCGGAGTTTGAATACAACAAGCCCAACACAGACTTCCAGCTACAGGAAGGCCTGCGTGTTGTACGCTCCATGGCTGGCCTGCCAGCCCCCGACCCCACGGCATCCCTGCCCCCGGTCAAGCCAGCGGCCAAAACCGACTGTTCAGCCCATAACTAACGCGTAGCAGGTACAAGGCAGTGGTCATGCAGACACCCCCCTTATGGCAGCAACTGCCGGCCAATGGCCGGTTGTTCATCCGCTTTTGGGGGGGGGCTTTTGCTGCGACGGCTGTCCTAGCTCTGGCCCTCCAGATGATGGGACCACCCCACCTGATTGCCGGTGGGGACGATATTGATACCGTGGCAGAACCGGGCAACAAAACCGGCACTGGTGCCCACCTTGTCAACATTCCCCCTCCGCAGGCCGGGCTGCTGGACAAGAGCGCTGGACCGGGCGGCTTTCCCCTGCCCAAGCGGGGGCCACATGGCGCCCTGCCACGGCAGGTTTACGCAGCCCCCACAGTGGACGTGCCCCCCGGCACCCCAATGGTGGCCCTGCTGGTGGATGGTGTTGGCCAGTCTGAAGACCTGACAAAAGAAGCCATTGCCGCCCTGCCCGGTCAGGTATCCCTTGCCGTCTCCCCTTATGTGGCGGACCCGGATGCCATTATGGAGGCAGCCCGCCAGCACCAGCATGAACTGCTGCTCTCGCTCCCCATGCAGGGAGATGCTGCAAAAACGGCCGATGCAGGCAAGGATGCCGCAGCCGACAGCGAAGGCCCCAAAGCATTGGGTGTTCTACTTTCTGCCCAGCAGAACATGGAAAACCTGAACTGGTCTTTGTCCCATCTGGCGGGCTACGTCGGGGTTACCAATGCCTTTGACGGGCAGAATGGTGGCGGGTTCCCCAATTCCAGCGGGTTCAAATCCATTCTCTCAGCTCTGGACCAGCGCGGCCTGCTTTACCTGAACGCAAGCCCCGATACCCGTATTGAGAGCAGCAATGCAGTCGGCACCGCTGATGTAAGCATCAACACCGACGAAGACATTGTGAATATTGACATCCAGTTGCTTAAACTCCAGCAGCTTGCCCGCCAGAACGGACGTGCCATTGGTGTGCTTGGCCCCCTGCGCCCTGTTGCTCTGGCTTGCCTGCGGGCATGGCTGCCCCACCTCAAGGATGTGGGCATAACGCTGGTACCTGTCAGCCAGCTGATCCAGCCCCCGGACCCGGCCAGCCTGCCCCAGCCTGCCAGCAATGGCCAGATGCACGTCAACCTGACCAACCCGGCCCCCCGCATGATGGGAGGCAGCCACTAATGCCTGTTGACCCAAACACCCTGCCCTACCGCCCCAATGTCGGGGCACTGATTTTTAATGCCGAAGGTCAGGTGCTTATTGCCCGCAGGACCGACATGCCCGGTGCAGGTGGTCCGCTTTCGCAGGGAACATGGCAATGCCCACAAGGCGGGATAGATGAAGGGGAAGACCCCCGCACCGCTGTCCTGCGTGAAGTCGGGGAAGAGCTAGGCACAAGCCACGTCCATATTCTGGCCGAACACCCGGAATGGATTGCCTACGACCTGCCAGCCGCACTCATTGGCCATGCCCTTGGCGGGCGCTACCGTGGCCAGACCCAGAAGTGGTTTGCCCTGCGCTTTACCGGCACCGAAGCCGACATTCAGCTGGACAGCCACCTGCCTGCCGAATTTGATGCATGGATGTGGATTGACCTGCAAACTTTGCCCAACTGTTCAGTCGGTTTTAAAAAACCGATTTACGAGCAACTGGTCAGGGATTTTGCCCGCTACGCCGTGGCCGGCTGAACCATAAGCTTTGCACTCTCTACACCTTTGAGCAGAGCTGAACACCCAAAAACAAAAAAGCCATTGGTCTGGAATAAAACATTCCCAACCAATGGCTTTTTTAATGCTGGTCTTACACGCTATGGGCGTTAGTGCGCACCTTTGGCTTTTCCATCGCCCCGAAGGGGGGAAAGCAAAAAGCAGAGTGGCACACACAAAAATGCGCCAATACCCAGAATCATGAAGACCTCGTTATAAGACAACATGGCCACCTGACGCGAAAATTCCTGAAACAGGGTATGCTGTGCTGCCGCATCGGCCAGCCCTTCTGGCGCGCCACGCGCTATGGCAGCCTGCCGCACCTGCTCCTGATACTCATTGAACGGCTGATGAAACGGCGTCATCCAATGCACCATATAGGACTGATGCGCCTGTTTGCGCTCGGTCAGCATGGCTGTTGCGCCGGAAATAGCCAAAGATCCCAGCACGTTACGCGCCATACTGAACAGGGCCGAAGCATCGGGGTTCAGCCGTTCGGGAATAGTGGAATATGCAATGGTGGAAAGCGGCACAAACAGAAAAGCCAGGCACGCCGTCTGGCTCATGCGGTACAGCATGAGGTGTTTGAAATCCAGCAATGGCAGCAACTGGGCTGAATAGAACAACGATACCCCCATAAGCGTAAAGCCTATGGCAATCACGTTGCGCACACTGGTCAGTGTCATCAGCTTACCCACCACGGGAATAAGCACGATAACGGCAATACCACCGGGGGAAAGCAGCAGCCCGGACAAGGTTGCCGTGTACCCCATAACCTGCTGGGCAAACTGCGGCACCACAATGGCCGAAGCATAAAGCAATGCCCCCATGGCCCCCATAAGGGCCGTACCCACGGCAAAATTGCGGTCCTTGAAAACACGCAGGTCCACAGCGGGTTTATCGGTACGCAGCAGCCAGAAAACAGCGCCTGTCAGGCCCAGAAAAGCCAGAACACCCATAATGCGGATAAAGGTGGAGCCAAACCAGTCTGCATCCTCCCCACGGTCCACCATGACCTCAAGGCAGCTAAAGCCCAGAGTAATCAGGCTGATGCCAATAACATCCACCGGGGCTTTCTGCTTTTGCGCCCATGGCGGGTCTTCCACCACGGCCATGACCCCTACGGTGGTCAAAAAACCGAATGGCACGTTGATGAAAAAGATCCACCGCCATGAGAAGTTATCGGTAATCCAGCCCCCAAGGGTTGGGCCAATAACCGGCCCCACAACCGCGGCAATGGCGGTTAGCCCAAAGGCTGCCGCGCGTTTGGCGGGGGGGAAGCTGTCCAGAATAATGGATTGCTGGTTGGGCTGTAGCCCACCACCAAAAAACCCCTGCATAAGCCGGAACACAACCAGCTCACCCAGACTGGTCGCCATACCACACAGGAAGGACGAGACCGTGAACATGACAATACAGATAAGAAAATAGCGTTTGCGGCCAAACACTTTTCCCAACCAGCCCGAAATGGTGAGCACAATGCCATTGGCCACCAGATAGGCTGTGAGCGTCCACGTTGAATCATCATACGTGCTGGAAAGACTACCCGCGATATGCGGCAGAGACACGTTGACAATGGTGGTGTCCAGAATCTCCATGAACGCTGCCATGGTCACCACAAACGCAACGGTCCATGGATTATGCTTTGGCTTCCACCCGGCCGACACAGCCCCTGCCTGTGCACTCATGGAGCGGTCTGCCCGCCGTTACCCACGCCTGCGCTGGAAGGCGCATCGGACGGAGGGGCATCGGAATGGCCCTGCGTATCCACGTGCACCGTTGGTTCAACCGACAGGCCAAGGGCCAGTGGCTGGTCGGGGTTCAGGCCATCATCAATCAGGATTTTAACAGGCACACGCTGCACGATCTTGACGTAGTTGCCGGTCGCATTTTCGGGCGGGAAGGCGCTAAAGGTCGCCCCTGTGCCTTTTTGCAGCGAGTCAATATGCCCATGCAGTTTAAGGCTGGGGTAAGCATCCACCCGGATGTCCACCTTCTGGCCGGGGCGCATTCTGGTGATCTGCGTTTCCTTGTAGTTGGCGACAACCCAGACTTCGGGTTCCACAATGGCAAACAGGCTCTGGCCCTGACGGACGTAATTGCCCTGCTCGATGTTACGCTGGGAAATCCAGCCATCATGCGGGGCGCGGATAACGGTCCATTCCACGTTCAGCGCGGCAGAAACCAGATTGGCCTGCGCGGCCTTGACCTGCGCTTCCTGCTGCGAAATCTGCACGGCTGCGTTTTCAATATTCGGCTGAACGGGCTGGGCCATCTGCACCGCACCTTCGGATGCCATGACCCGTGCCTGTGCTGCTTCCAGCGCAGCCTTGGCGTAATCTATATCCTGCTGGGACGTTGCGGCACGTTCCACACCATGCTGGCGGCGATAGTCTGTTTCCGCCTTGAAAAGCTGCGCCTTGGCATCGGCCAGCTGGCCCTGCGCCTGCAACAGCTTACCGGGGAATTCCAGCAGCGCCACGCGATGCATCATGTCACTCGCCTGTGCGGCGGCCTGTGCATTGGCCAGCTGCGCGGCGGCCTTGTCTTTTTCCGCCACCCAGTCACGCGGGTCAATGCGGGCCAGAATCTGGCCTTTGCGCACAAACTGGTTATCGTTCACCAGCAGTTCGGTTACGTAGCCACCCACATGCGGTGCAATGGTAATGGAGCGCCCTGCGGTAAAGGCGTCGTCCGTTTCCACCTCATTACGGGTCATGAACCAGTATAGCCCGCCTGCCACAACCAGACAGCCAATAACGCCGGAAAGAATAACCTTGCCCCGGCTGCTCTTTTTGGCCTGCGGCTTATCGGCCGATGGCTGTTCCGCAGCACTATTCTGCTCCGGCGCAGGGGGGGATGATAAAGACTGCTCGTTATGGTCGTCGGCCATTCTGTTCCTTGCCCTCTCTAACACATCCTGCGCGGCATTTTTGCGGTCAGATGCTCTGACCGACCAGTTCGGTCAGTATGTGCCACGTTCATATCCCTGCATCAAGCGCCACATAGGCCCCCATGCCCATAATTTGCGTTTATACCAGCAAAACCGCCAGCAGTTTTCTAGCGGTCCAGCCCCTGTGTTCTCACCAGACGGGCATAAAGCCCATCTTGCCGCATCAGTTCATCATGCGTGCCGCACTCCACGGCACACCCATCCTTCATGACCACCACCATGTCCGCCGAACGCACGGTGGACAGGCGATGGGCTACAATAAGTGTTGTCCGCCCCTTGCGCAGCGTGGCCAGCGCATCCTGCACCAGTGCTTCGTTCTCACTATCCAGAGCACTCGTGGCTTCATCCAGCAAAAGCAGGCGGGGGTTGCGCAGCAAGGCCCGTGCAAGTGCCACCCGCTGCCGCTGCCCGCCCGACAGGCGCTGCCCACCCGGGCCGACCACCGTATTATACCCGTTGGGCAGGGCCTGAATAAACTGCTCCGCCGCCGCAGCCTGTGCGGCAGCAGCGACCTCTGCATCAGAAGCGCCCGGCCGACCAATGAGAATATTATCGCGCACAGACAGGTCAAACAGCAGCGGGTCCTGGCTGACATACGCCATGCTGTTCCGCAGGCTTTCCAGCTGCACATCCCGCAGGTCCATTCCATCCAGCAGGATACGACCGCCAGAAACATCATGCAGGCGGGGCACAAGGGACAGTGCTGTGGACTTACCCGCCCCAGAGGAGCCGACCAGCGCAACCGTGCTACCCGGCCGGGCATCAAAGCTTAAATGCTCAAGGCCCACGCGGCCATCGGCATAAACAAAGCGGACGTTCTCAAACACAAGGTGCCCACCACCAGCGGGGAGCGGGCGGGCCTGTGGGCTGTCGGTTACGGCTGGTGGGTCATCCACCACGGCAAATATGCGCACCAGCCCGGCCAGCCCTTCCTGCAAGGCGGCATTAAGCGAGCCAAGGGCACGCAGCGGGCGCGAGGCCAGCAGCAAAGCCGCCACAAAGCCGGAAAAATCCCCCAGCGTGGCCCCACCCATGGTGGCCCGCCAGCCAGCAAAACCCAGCACTGCGGCCACGGCCACACCACCCAGCGTTTCCAGCATGGGTTCCACCCTTGCGCGGCCACGGGTAATCCGCAGCATGGCCTGATACAGATGGTTGAACGACAGAGCCGCCCGCGCGCCCTCGCTTTCCTCCAGCCTGTAAACACGCACCGTGCGCGCCTGCGCAAAACTTTCGGTTAAAAAGGCAGCCGTTTCCCCCACCCGTTCCTGCATACCGCTGGAGGCGCGGCGTACCCGTTTGCCCAGCCGCTGGAGGGGAACAGCCGCTATGGGGTACAGCACTGCTGCTATCAGGCTGAGCTCCCAGTCCATGTACACCATGGAGATAATCAGCCCCACAACCGTAACCACGTCCCCTATGCCGCTTACGGCGCGGATCATGGCATCGCGGATAATAACGGCATCTGTTGTAAACCGTGCAGCCAGCTTGGCCGGGGCCTCCCGCTCCACATGGGCGATGTCGGTCTGGATCAGGTGGTCAAACATCTGCCCCTGCAGGCCACGGATCACCAGCAGCACCAGCCCATGGGTTGCCAGTGTCTGCCCGTACTGGGCCAGAGCCTTTGCCAGCGTAATTGCCACCACCAGCAACGGAACCTGAGACAGAATACGCGGGTCGCGCGTGGCAAACATATCCAGCGCGCGCTGGATAACCAGCGGGTACAGCGCTGTTAACACCGCCATAAGCACCGTAAATACAAAAACGGTGACTATCCGGGCGGGGTAACGGCTGATCTGGGTTCGCCACAGCCGCATGAGCAGAGTGCGCGTATCATCAGGGCGCAGATGCGGGCGGGATGCGGGTCGGGTGGCATGGGGCTGGGACGTCATACCCTGTCTCTACCAGCCTCCCGGCCCTGCATGTAAGGGGCGGAACTCAGCTTTGTGCCGCTTTTGTGCCCAGATACAGTGCGATCTGTGCCCGGCATGCCTGTGCATCCGCATGGCAGCCGCCATCCAGCCACCACTGGCGGACAAGGCCCACAATACGCCCGACCTCCGGCCCGGCCTGCCCTCCCATGGCCAGAACATCCCGCCCCGCAACGGGAAAAGCCGGAACAGTCAGCCCACACACCCTGTGCCTAAGCTGCGCAAATGCCGCTTTTTCCTCCGCCGTACGCGGCTGGGCGGCCTGATGCAGCCATATGCGCCCGGCCAGCACATCCGCCGGTTCTTCCGCCACAAGGCGGCGCAGTGCCACCTCGCTCATGCTCACGTCAGGCAGGGGGGCTGCTCTGCTCAAGGCGGCAAGTGCTCCGGTTTCGGCGCGGGAGAGTTTAAGGCGGCGGGCTACGGCTGCGGTGTGCGTTGTCAGCCCTGCCAGCCGCAACAATGCGTTTGCCGGGGCACCATCATCCAGCAGGCGTACGCACCGGTCCAGCGTATGCCCTTCCGGCAAAATGCGGGCCAGAACACCCGTGCTGTCCATAAGGCGCAGAATGGCTGCCACATTGGGGCCAGCCAGAATCCGCCGTAGTTCCATCCATATCCGCTCAACAGAAAGGCCATCAAGCAGGGCAACGCCGCAGGTTATGGCCTGCACGGCCTGCTGGTCTGGCGCGCCATGCCCGTAGCGCCCATAAAACCGGAAAAACCGCAGGATGCGCAGGGCATCTTCTTTAATCCGCAATGCGGGCGCGCCAACAAACCGCACATGCCCAGCCGCCAGATCAGCCTGCCCGCCAAAATAATCGTACAGGCCCCCGGCCTGATCGACCGACATGGCGTTTATTGTAAAGTCCCGCCGCTGTGCGTCCGCCTGCCAGTCCTGCGTCCAGCGGACAACGGCGTGCCGTCCGTCTGTTTCCGTATCACGCCGGAGGGTGGTGATTTCGTACGGAGCGCCGTCCAGCACGGCGGTTACGGTTCCGTGTTGCAGGCCGGTCGCCACAACATGCGCCCCATATGCGCGCAAACGCTCCATGACCTGCTCGGGAGGTTCGGGGGTAGCCAGATCAATATCGGCAATCGGACGGTCCGCCAGCAGGTCGCGCACACACCCGCCCACAAGGCGCATGGCAGGCAGAACCTGCCACAACCGCGCCAGAGCGGCCTGCCGGGATGGGTCCAGCCCGCTTATGAGCGTGTCACGCGCCCCCATTGTCCACCGCCATCCGCGCTATGGGAAAAAAGCAGCCGCAGCTCCACACGCCCATGCAGGGCACTCCCTGGCAGGCTCCGGGCTCGGCCAGAGCAGCCAGTTCGTACCACACTGCGCGGGACAGGCGGGCTTCCAGCGGGTAGGCTCCCTCCCCCGCGCGCACGCTCAGGTACGGGGGGCACCCCTCCGGGCAGGCTTCGGGCGGGATGTCCCACACAGTCCGAATCGGGTGTTCGGAATCGGCCACCACCACTTCGTCCATATTGGTGCGAAAACTCAGCCGCTGCATGCGGCCCATGCCGGTCCAGTCCAGTTCCACCGCCAGAAAAGGAACGTCCTCAACCTCGATCAGCCCGCTTTCGAATGGTGTGCGCAGCAGGTAGGCACCCTGCGCATTCCGCGTGAGCAGGGAGCCAAACAGGCAGGACATGGCCTTGCGTTTGATCTCGGACCCACGGTACAGCCACACGCCATCCCGCCTGACCAAAAACGGCAAACGCCTGTTTTCCGCCGTATCGGGGGTATCGGTCTCGTGCTTATCGTGGCACGAAAGGGCCTGCGCGCCGCTTTCCTGTTCACCTTTCACTGACTCACCATCCTGTTAATACGTGTCCTTGTGTTGTGCACAATGATATAGGGAGCTTACCCCGCTTGATGTAAGCCCTGCATGTAATTCAGACTGGATCCATGACCACATCAGACGCACCGTTCCCGGCACAACAGCCTTCCTCCCCCCCAGAAGTGCGGGAGGCAGATCGTATCTGTGAACGGCTTGCCGCCGTCCAGCAGGAAATTTCAACCGTCATTTTCGGGCAGGACCAGATTATCCGCCAGACACTGACCACCGTTCTGGCTGGCGGGCATGCCCTGCTGGTTGGGGCACCGGGTCTGGGCAAGACATTGCTGGTTACGACCCTTGGCACCGTGCTGGGGCTGAACGCCCGCCGCGTGCAGTTTACCCCCGACCTGATGCCCTCCGACATTACCGGCAGTGAAATACTGGACGAGGATGCAACCGGGCACCGCAGCTTCCGTTTTGTGCACGGCCCCGTCTTTACCCAGTTGCTGATGGCGGACGAAATCAACCGTGCCAGCCCACGTACCCAGTCTGCCCTGTTGCAGGCCATGCAGGAACACCGCGTGAGCGTGGCCGGGGTGGAATACCCCCTGCCCGAGCCTTTTCATGTGCTGGCAACCCAGAACCCCATGGAGCAGGAAGGCACTTACCCCCTGCCCGAAGCCCAGCTGGACCGCTTTATGCTCCAGATCGGGCTGACTTTCCCCGATGCTGCGGCCGAACGCGCCATGCTGCTGGCCACAACCGGCGCACAGAACAAACAGGCCCAGCAGGTCATGGACGCGCAAAGCCTTATGCAGGCGCAGGCACTGGTCCGGCGCATGCCTGTGGGTGAAAAAGTGCTCGATGCCATTGTAAACCTTGTCCGCGCAGCCCGCCCCCAGAGCACGTCCGATGCCACATTGCGCGAGCAGATTGCCTGGGGTCCCGGCCCACGTGCAGCACAAACGCTTATGCTGGCCAGCCGTGCGCGCGCGCTGCTGGATGGCAGGCTCTCCCCCGGTCTGGATGACGTAGCCGCACTGGCCCACCCGGTGCTGGCACACCGCATGGCACTAACCTTTGCCGCCCGGGCCGAGGGGGTCACCACGGATGATATTATAACCCGACTGCTCAAGACCCTGGGTTGACCCTGTGAGCCGGTTCCGACCGATCCCAACCACCCTGCTGCGCCGGTTTCTGGGCCGGGACCAGCCCGTGGCGGGTGCGCCATTCAGCCCGGCGGCCACGCCCAGCCCCCCGGTTTCCGCTACGGCGGACATGGCCTGCGCAGCCCAAACACTGGCCACCCGCCTGCCGGACCTGCTGCTCCATGCCAGCCACATTGCCACCACACTGGCAGCAGGCAGGCACCCCCAGCGCCGCGCAGGATGGGGGGACACATTCTGGCAGTACCGTCCGGCACAGCCCGGTGAACCGGTCAACCGCATAGACTGGCGGCAATCCGCCCGCACAGCCCGCGCCCATGTGCGTGAAACCGAAGCCGAAGCGGCGCAGACAGTCCTGCTATGGTGCGATTTTTCCGGCTCCATGCAATGGCGCTCCGGTCATGCCCTGCCCGGCAAGCTGGACCGCGCCATCCTGCTTCTGCTCAGCATGGCGGCCCTGCTGCTGCGCAATGGCGAGCGGGTTCTGCTGCTTTCTCCTTCCGGTATTGTGTCCCTGCCCCCTGCCCCCAACGCGCTGGAACGGCTGGCACTCGGGCTGTGCGAGCTGGCAGCCAATAGCAGCCCCATGGATGCAGCACTCCCCCCGCCCGCCCTTGTGCCCCGGCGCGCACGCCTGCTGCTGGCCAGTGACCTGCTCTGCCCTGACACCCATATCCATGACTGCCTGCACCAGCTGGCCGCACACCCGGCGCGGGCCTATGTGCTCCATGTTAGCGATCCGGCGGAAAGCACGCTCCCTTATACCGGCCGCACCGAGTTTTGCGGGCTTGAGCACGAGCCCCCGCTGGAGTTGCCCCACGTGCAGAGCCTACGCACGGACTACGCAGCCCTTGTCGCAGCGCGCAGCCAGTGGCTTGAACAAACCACAAGCCATTGCGGCCACACGCTGGCACACCACCAGACCGATCACTCCCCCCTCCCCACGCTGCTGGCGCTCCATGCCCAGATGAGCCAACGCGTATGATTTTCCAGTTCCCTGCCCTGCTGTTTGCCCTGCTCTGCCTACCGCTGGTGTGGTGGCTACTGCGTGCCACGCCCCCGCGCGCGCGCCAGCAGGTTTTTCCCCCCATTGCTTTCCTCGCCCGCCTGCGCCCGAAGGAAACCGAAGCCGCGCGCTCACCCCCATGGGTCTTGCTCTTGCGCTTGCTGGCTGTGGGCCTGCTGATTACGGGCTTTGCCCGCCCGTTTATTCCCGGCAGCAGGGACAGCACACAAACCCCCGGCCCGGTTCTGCTGGTGGTGGATGACGGTATGTTCAGTGCCGCAGACTGGACCGACCGCCTGACCACCGCACAAACCATTGTGGACGATGCAGAGCGCACAAAATCCAGCCTGCTGCTCCTGACCACCGCCCCACAGGCGGAGGCTTCCGCAATACCGCCTGCGCCACAGCCAGCCGCTACTGTGCGGCGGATGCTGAACAGTCTCCACCCCAACCCATGGAGTGTGGACCGGGCACAGGCTGCCCGGCAGATCGGGCAACTGCCAGCCCTTCCCTTCGCCCGCATTGTCTATCTGGCTGATGGCGTTGCCCAGAGCGGGGATAACGCTTTTGCCCAAGCCCTGCGCGCACGGGGTGCCGTGCAGGAAATCCGCTTTTCCTCCCAGTCAGGCATGGTGCTTGCCCCCGTTGCCCCCACGTCGGATGGGACCATGGCGCGCCTGATCATGCTCCCATCGGCGCAGCCCCGGCTTGTTCATGTTGTGGCCCGCGCGACAGATGGGGGAACGCTGGCCGTGATCCCTGTGCCCGTAGCGGCCAATGCCACACAGGCGGATGTACGCATCAACCTGCCCATAACCGTACGCAACCGCATAGATACGCTGAGTGTGCAGGGCATTGCGAGCGCCGCCACAACCGTTCTGCTGGACGAAAACACACGCCTGCACCCTGTTGGCCTGCTTTCCAGCGGTGGGGCAGATACCCCCCTGATTGGCTCGGTCTTTTACCTCCGCCGTGCGCTGGCTCCCCTGTCAGACCTGCATGAAGGAACACTGGACGCCTTGCTCAGCCGCCCCCTGTCCGTGCTGATCGCACCCGATGGCACACTGGCCGGCGCGCAAAGCCAGAAAACCGTTCTGGAATGGATAAAAAACGGCGGCACGCTCATCCGCTTTGCTGGCCCGGCACTCGCTGGCAGCCAGCAGGATACAAGCCCCTCCGGCCCGGACGACACGGCCCGGAACCTGCTGCCCGTGCCCCTGCTGGATGGAGCCCGCCAGCTCGGTGGGTCCATGACATGGGGCACACCGCAAAAACTTGCACCCTTTGAGCAGGAATCCCCTTTCCGGGGGCTGGATATTCCTGCCGATGTAACGGTTTCCCGCCAGGTGCTGGCCAGCCCTTCGGCCGATCTGGGCACGCATGTATGGGCACGGCTGGCTGATGGCACGCCGCTGGTCACCCATGCCGAACTGGGCAAGGGGGAGGTAATTCTGTTCCATGTCAGCAGCACGGCGGACTGGTCCAACCTGCCGCTGTCCGGCCTGTTTGTAGCCATGCTGCAACGCCTGACCGAACACGCCAACGGGCTGAACATTCCTGCCGAAAATATACTGCTCTCCCCAGCCCTGACACTGGACGGTGAGGGCATTGCAGGCCCGCCGCCACCAACCGCACGGGGCATACAGGGCAATGTGTTTGCCACCACATCTGCCTCCCCCATCCACCCGCCCGGCCTGTATGGCCCCACGGATGGACGCCGCGCACTCAATACCGCAGCGGGTGTGCAAAGCCTGCAACCAGCCCCCCCTGTTGGCACCATTACGGATGCATCGGGCCAGAAGCCGGATCTGCCACTCGGGCGTTACTGCCTGCTGGCAGCCATTCTGCTTTTACTGCTCGATGGCGTGGTTGTAGGCCTTATGCGCACAGGCAGGCTGTTTGCACCACGGCCCCTTACCCTGCTTGCGTTGCTGGCCACCCTTGGTGCGCTAACATCCCCCCTGCATGCACAGGAGTTGAGCACGCCCCCCGCAGTCCCCGCCGCAGCGCTGGAAACCCGACTGGGGTATATTGTAACCGGGCATGAGGACGTGGACACAGCCTCCCGCGAGGGGTTGCAGGGCCTGTCCGACTTTGTAAACGCCCGCACCTCCGCTGTTATGGGGCACCCCGATGCCGTCCACCCCGGCACGGATGACCTGACCTACTACCCCCTGCTTTACTGGCCGATTACCGCAGACGCCACCACCACTCCGGCCATGACGGCAGCGCTGAACACCTTTATGGCCCACGGTGGTATTCTGCTGATTGACACACAGGGGCAGGACGGCAGCACCAGCACAGCTGACACCACCTTTACCGCCGATGCCCCCGGCACGGCCGCAGCCCTGCGCCGGGTTACAACCGGCCTTGCGGTGCCACCGCTGGTGGTCATGACCGACCACCACCTGCTGGCACATACCTTTTACCTGCTCCACGACTTTCCGGGCCGGTATGCAGGCCTGCCTATCTGGGTCGCCAAGGAAGGAGACGCCGAGAACGATGATATCAGCCCGGTTATTATCGGCTCGGCAGACTGGGCGCACGCCTGGGCGGTGGACAGTGCGGGCAATACCCCGTTTGCCGTTATCCCCGGTGGCAGCGACCAGCGCCTGCAGGCGTACCGCTTTGGGCTGAACACCGTTATTTACGCCTTAACAGGCAGCTACAAGGCTGATCAGGTGCATGTTCCCATGCTGCTCAAACGGCTGGAGGACAAACCATGAGCACTCTTCTGGCCTCCTTTGGGTTTGCACCTTTGCTGCCGTTATGGCTGCTGGCCATACTGGGCGTTGCGGCACTGGGCCTGTGCGGGTGGAGCCTGTTCCAGCGCACGGGGGGAGCCATTTTGCGCCTGTGCGCCATAGGTATGGTGCTGCTGTGGCTGGCCGGGCCACAACGTTACCACGAGCAGCGGCGCGCGCTCCCCCAGACTGCACTTCTGGTAGTGGACCAGTCCCCCTCCATGGCGCTGGACCAGCGTGCCGCCATTGCCCGGCAGGCGGCGGACGCACTGGCGCAGGCCAAGGTGGAGGGGCTGAACCTCCGCACCGTAACCGTGCGCGGTGCTGCACGTGATGGCACAAAACTGTTTGACGCGCTGGATCAGGCCGCAGCCGACATTCCCCCCGCCCAGTTTGCCGGGGCCATGATGGTTACTGATGGGGAGGTCAGCGATGTTCCCGCCACCCTGCCCGAGCGCCTGCGCCCCATGCAGGACAATGGCAGCCGCACAACCCTGCCCCTGCACGTTCTGCTCACCGCCAGCACGGAGCAGAAAGACCGCAAGCTGAGCATCCTTCAGGCTCCCCCCTACGCCATTGCAGGCCAGAGCGCCAAACTGCGCGTGCAGGTGGATGACATGGGACCGGGCACGCAGGCAGGCACACCGGCGGAACTGACGGTCCGGGTGAATGGGGAGGAACCGCGGCATATTTCTGTCCTGAGCGGGATGCCGCAGGAAATTACCGTGCCCGTAACCCAGCCGGGGCCGTTGCTGGTCAGCCTGTCCGCCTCGGCCCTGCCGGGGGAAGTCTCGGAACTGAACAACCAGACCGTAGCCCATATTACCGGCATACGGGACCGGCTGAAGGTGCTGCTGATCTCGGGCACACCCAATCAGGGGGAGCGGGTCTGGCGCAGGCTGCTCAAGGCGGACCCTTCGGTTGATCTGATCCACTTTACCATTCTGCGTCCCCCCGAAAAGGACGATGGCACCCCCCTGTCCGACCTTGCGCTGATCGCATTCCCCGTGCGCGAGCTGTTTCAGGACAAGATCAACCAGTTTGACCTGATCATCCTTGATGGGTTTGAAAACCGGCATATTCTGCCGCACAGTTATCTGGAAAATATTGCAGGCTTTGTCCGCCGCGGGGGTGGCCTGCTCCTGACCGCCGGACCCGAATTTATTGGCCCCGGCTCCTTGCAGGATACTCCGGTGGGGGACGTGCTGCCCGCCCACGTAACCCCTGACCAGAGCAGCATGCTCGTCAGCCGCTTCCGCCCCACCCTGACCGATACCGGACGCAGGCACCCTGTTACGGCGTCGCTTCCCGGTGCGCCAAAAGCGGGTGCGCAGGTCAACAGTGCTACAGCCGTACCGGGCCTGTGGGGGCCGTGGTACCGCGCCCTGCACCCCGACAGCACCCATGGTGAGGTACTGATGAATGGACCCGATAACAGCCCCCTGCTGGTGCTGGACCGGGTTGATCAGGGCCGGATTGCGCTGCTTCTGTCTGACCAGATATGGCTGTGGTCACGCGGGGAGGATGGCGGCGGCCCGCAGGCCGAACTGCTCCGCCGCATTTCGCACTGGCTGATGAAAGAACCGGAACTGGAGGAGGAGCAGCTTACAGCCAGCATAAACGCCAATACGCTCCACATTACCCGCCACAGTGTGGGCACACCTGCGGCCACCACCCTTACCCTGACCTCCCCCACCGGGCAGAGCAGCACCGTGCCCATGCACGCATCCGCACAGGAAGGCACCCAGACAGCACAACTGCCCATAACGGAGTCCGGTATCTGGCGTATTTCCGATGGCACACGCACAACCTATGCGGCACCTGAACCAGAAAACACGCGTGAGCTAACCGACCTGCGCGCGACCGCAACCCGTCTGGCGGATATGGTCAAACAGAGTGACGGGGGTATTTTCTGGCTCGGTGACAGCACAACCAGCCTGCATGCCCCCACGCCAAGACTGGTTGCATCAGGCGCACTGCACGGGGCGGACTGGCTGGGCTTTGCCCGGCGCGATGCGCATCTGGTAACGGGCAGAACACCCATACCCCTTCTGCCTGCTCCTCTGGCCATGGTGCTCGCCCTTTTGCTGCTGTTTGGCGCATGGTGGCGGGAAGGACGGACCCGATAGGCCCCCGGAGCGTCTTTTCCGCTCCCATGGGCTGTGATACGTTAGAGGCTCCTGTATTGATGGACAGACAATGACCCGTTTTCCACGCCTTGTTTCATCCGCTCTGCTGTTCAGCAGCCTTGCCATGTTTGCTGCGGTTCCGGCATTTGCTGATGATGCCGAAGATCAGGCTGCGGCGGCGGAATCCGCCGAAAAAGCGGAAAGCGCCAAGGCCGCCAAACGCGCAGCCCCGCCCACGGCCATTCCCGGTGCCGATGGCAGCGATGATGAAGCAGGGGAAGGCGGTGGCCATCCCAACAAGGATGTGGAACCCACAGTTGCACTGTTCGAGGCCATAAACCGGGGGAGTGTTTCCTCCGCGCGTGATGCCATTAACCGTGGTGCGGACCTGAACGGGCATAATATTCTGGGCCAGACACCGCTTGATATGTCCATCGACCTGAACCGTAACCCCATTACCTTCCTGCTTCTGTCCCTGCGCAATTCCAGCAGCCTGCAGGGGAATGATAGCGTGGGAACGGTCAGCACATCCGACCTGCACGTAGGCAACAGCAGTGTGGATATGGAAGACGATACCAAAAGCAAAACGCATGACCCGCGTTATGACCGCACGGGCGGGGCTGCCCAGCCGTCCATCGGCTTTCTGGGGTTTGGTGGCAGCTAGGCCACCTGCCTGCCCTGCCGGACTACACATATAAAAAAAGGGGCACCAGAAGTGCCCCTTTTTTTTATAACTTCAAGCTATGTCGTCAGGCTTTACAGCGCGACTGTAGCCCCCAGACTTTCCTGCCGCAGCACATCCAGCGGGAGCAACACGCCTTCACGCTCGAAGTGCCAGAATGTCCAGCCATTGCATGAAGGTGCGTTGGTCAGCATGGCCCCCATTTTATGGATTGAGCCACGCTTGGCACCACTGATCAACGTACCATCTGCTGCAACTGTAGCCTGAATACGCTGTTTTTTATCACTCAGCACTGTTCCGGCCACAAGTGCGCCCTGCTCCACCAGACTGCCAAAAGGCACACGCGGGGCTTCGCGCTTATCCTGCGTGGTCTGTATGGCATCATCATCCAGGGGCACTTCGCTGGCTACGCGGGCTCTGGCGGCTTCCACATAATCCGGGTGCCGCTCAATGCCTACAAAATGGCGGCGCAGGCGGCGGGCCATGGCGGCCGTAGTGCCAGAGCCGGAGAACGGGTCAAGCACCACATCATTAACCGTGGTGGACGCCAGCAGCACACGATGGAGCAGGCTTTCGGGCTTCTGGGTGGGGTGGAGCTTCAACCCATGTTCGTTCCGCAGGCGCTCATTGCCTGTGCAGAGCGGCAGATACCAGTCCGAGCGCATCTGCACGTCATCATTCAGCGCCTTCATGGCTTGGTAGTTGAAGCGGTAACGGCTATCCTGGCTGCGGGCAGCCCAGATGAGCGTTTCGTGCGCATTGGTAAAGCGACGGCCACGGAAGTTGGGCATGGGGTTGGACTTGCGCCAGACCACATCATTCAGGATCCAGAACCCAAGGTCCTGCAGAATAGCCCCGAGGCGGAAGATGTTATGGTAGGAACCAATCACCCAGATTGTGCCATCCTTATGCAGCAGGCGGCGGGCTTCGCTCAGCCATTCCCGCGTGAAGCGGTCGTATTCCTGCAGGTCGGAAAACTTGTCCCAGTCATCATCCACGCCATCAACAACGCTGTCGTCCGGGCGGCGGAGTTCACCCCGAAGCTGCAGGTTGTACGGTGGGTCGGCAAAAATGCAGTCCACTGAGCCCGAAGGCAGGGTGCGCATGGTCTCCACGCATTCACCCCGCAGGATTTCGTCTAGGGGGAGGTCCATGGAAACTGCTTTTGCGCCGCTCATGCCCGGGTCTCCGTTTTCAAATGTTCTAGCTGCTGGCGTACGGTGCCAAATGTTTTTCTGTGGTGCGGGGTTACACCCGTTTGCAGCAGAGCCCGGCGATGAACCGCCGTGCCGTAACCTGCATTTTTTTCCCATCCATAATCGGGCCAGCGCACATTCAGCCGCGCCATGATGCGGTCACGCACCACCTTGGCCATAATGGAGGCCGCGGCAATGGACAGGCTCACCCCGTCCCCACCCACGATGGCCTCTGCACTACACCCGAAATCCGGAATTTTGTTGCCATCAACAAGCACATGGTCAGGCCGGACCGGCAGGCGGGCAACTGCACGCTGCATGGCAAGGTGGGACGCATGGTAGATGTTGATACGGTCAATTTCCGCCGTGGAGGCGGCACCCACGCCAATGGCCACACCGGGCACATGGGGCAGACGCTCGGCAATGGCCTCACGCAATGCGGGTTTTAATTTTTTGGAATCATCAATAACGGCAGCAAGATCATCCGGCACGCCACGGGCAAACACCACGGCGGCGGCCACAACCGGACCGGCAAGCGGGCCACGGCCCACTTCATCCACTCCGGCGACCAAGCCGCCATGCTGTTGTTCCCGCCTAAAGTCCGGCATTGCATCCCTTCCCGTCCGCTTGAAACGACTCGGTTAAAATTACCGAGTCGCAGCAATTGCGACTCCGTAGGGAAGGAAAAGCATTTTTTTACCCGGGTGCGCAAGAGTCCCGGTCAAATGATTTTTAGGAACGGCTACGACGGGGGAAGAAGAGCCAGCCGAGCAGAACACCCACAACCGAGACAATACCCAATGAAAGCAAGGGTTTATCCCGCACAAAAGTCACTGCTTTTTCAACCACGCCCTCACCTTCCTCATACAGATCGGCAAAATCCTCCTGCATGTGTGCGGTGAACTGGTCGAGCTTTCCGTCCGCCTGAAGACCGATATCGCCGGTCAGACCACCAGCGGCATCCTTGACATGTCCCTGAACGTCCCGAACCTTGGCGTCGATCTTGTTTTCGATGATGTCGATTTTATCTTTAGCCATGACGACTTTCTCCTTTTTTGAACCATTCCGTGACGGCCCGCGCATGGAAGCGACCGGAGATCTGCACGATCGCCTGTTGCATCAGACCGCAAAAACGCGTCTCTGACTAGGCATGCCTTCTCCGACGTCCACACAACTGACTGCGCTCATTGTTGGTTCCATGTTTTTTATGGAACAGCTTGATGGCACCATTCTGGCAACGGCCCTGCCTTCCATCGCCCATAGCCTGCATGTGGACACGGTCGCCACGTCTGTTGCCCTGACGTCCTATATTATCGGGCTGGCCATTTTTATTCCCGCATCTGGTGCGCTGGCTGACCGTCTGGGCAGCCGCACGATCCTGATGGTGGCAATCTGCATTTTTGTGGGCAGTTCAATTTTTTGCGGTACTGCCCACTCTCTGCTGTTTCTGGCTATCATGCGCACCATACAGGGCATTGGTGGTGCCCTTATGGTGCCCGTGGGGCGGCTGGCGGTTATTCGCAGCACCCCAGCGGACCAGCTTGTACGCACCATGACATGGATGATGCTGCCAGCCACCCTCGGCCCCCTGCTGGGGCCTGTGGTGGGGGGGTATATTACCTCCTGGCTGACATGGCGGTGGAATTTTTACCTGAATATTCCTGTCGGCGTGGTCGGGCTGTTCCTGACCTACCGCTTTATCCCCGAAGTGCGCGAACCCTCCCCCCCTCCGTTTGATCTCAAGGGCCTGTTTCTGGCAGGGGGCGGGCTGGCAGTGCTGTCTGTTTTTGCAGAACTGTTCAGCCACAGCACAGGCTCGCCTGCACTTGTTACGGCCCTTTTATGCACAGGCCTGCTGCTGCTGGGCATTTACACCCATCACGCAGGGCGTACGTCTTTTCCGCTCCTGGACCTGCGGCTTATGCGCTTCCAGACCTTTCGCATTTCCGTTTTTGGGGGAGCGGCATCACGCATTGCGGTGGGGTCTTTGCCGTTTCTGCTCCCATCCTTCCTGCAGATCGGGGCGGGGCTGAGCGCGGCACAGAGCGGGCTTGTCACCTTTGTGGCTCCACTGGGGGCCATTGCCATGCGCCCCTTTGTGCCGGCACTGCTCAAGCGCTGGGGGTTCCGCACCATTCTCATGGCCAATGGCTCATCTGCGGCACTGGTGTTTGCCTTGATCGCCCTTTTCCGCCCGAGCTACCCCTTATGGCTGCTCTCGCTTGTGCTCACACTGGCCGGGGCGGCCCAGTCGCTCCAGTTTTCGGCTTATAACACCGTTGCCTATGCCGACATTCCGCAGGACCGGATGAGTGCGGCCACCAGCCTGTATTCCACCATGCAGCAGATCATGCTTTCGGCCGGAATCTGCATTGCCGCAGGCACCCTGACCGTGCTGAGCAGGCTGCACCATAACACCCCCGCAAACATGACCGATTTTGCACTCGGCTTTGTTGTGACTGGCGGCATATCCCTGCTGGCCGTGCCGCTATGCGCCGCACTTTCGCCTTCTGCGGGGGCAAACATGAGCGGTAACCGCCGTTAAGCGCACGCTTTTAACGCACAAATTACATAGCGAAATGTTATTTTATGCACGGTTTCAATGAGGAGGCTTGCACTTGGACAAAGAGTTCAGCACAGTTCCCTCTGTAAACAGGGTGCCCCTATGCACAGCGTTCCCCTGCATTTTCTGACGCAACTTAGGTTAACGAACAGCGCACCTCATGGACGATAACTCTCCGCCCTCCGCCTCCCCCGCCAAGCCGCGTTCCTCCAAAAAGCGCCTGCTTCTGGCGGGTGGTGCCGTGGTGGTCGCCTGTATTCTGGGCTTTGCCTTCCTGCGCCCGCAGGCAGGCCACAAAACGCACCACGGCGCGGCTGATTCCAGCCAGAGCCAGCCTGTAGCGGTACAGACAGTGCGCGCTGGCAGTATGCCCGTGGAACTGACCGAACTGGGCACGGTTGTCCCCATTACCAACGTAACCGTGCAGACCCGTGTGGAAGGCTACCTGATGCAGGTGCTTTTTACCGAAGGCCAGCATGTGCATAAGGGTGACCTGCTCGCCCTGATCGACCCCCGCCCCTATCAGGTGCAACTGGAGCAGTATGAAGGCCAGCTTGCCCAAGACAAGGCACAGCTTGAACAGGCAAGGGTGGACAGCGGGCGCTACCAGCGCCTGATCAAGCAGGACAGTATTGACGCCAAAACAGCACGCGACCAGCAGTTTACGGTTCAGCAGCTTGAAGGCACGGTCAAGGCTGATCAGGCACTGGTGGATAACCAGAAGCTGCAACTGATCTACTGCCACATTATTGCGCCAGTGGATGGGCGCATTGGCATTCGTGCAGTGGATCAGGGCAACTACGTGGCGGCTGGCCAGTCCGGCGGGCTGGCGGTGTTGACACAGATGCAGCCCATCTCGGTCATTTTCACGCTGCCGCAGGACCAGTTGCCCGAAGTATTTGCCCAGCTACAGGCGCGCAAATCGCTCCCTGTTTCGGCCTGGAACAGTTCCAACACACAAAAAATAGCCGATGGCACGGTCAGCACGCTGGACAGCCAGATTGACACGGCAACCGGCACCGTGCGCCTGCGCGCCATTTTTACCAATGAGGACGAACACCTCTTCCCCAACCAGTTTGTTAACGCGCGCCTGCTGGTTAAAACGCTGGACCACGTTCTGCTCCTGCCCACAACCGCTGTGCAGACCGGCCCCTCCGGCCTGTTCGTATATGTTGTCAAGGATGATGACACGGTCAGCGTCCAGCCCGTGACCACCGGCATTTCCAACGGCACGCTCAGCGTTGTCACCTCCGGGCTGAAGGAAGGCGACAGGGTGGTTACGGACGGCACAGACCATTTGCGCGCCGGAATCAAGGTGAGCATTCCCACCACGGCTCCCACCCCAGCACCGGACCATGCCACGCCGTGAACCCATCTGCCATTTTCATCCGCAGGCCCGTTGCAACTACGCTGCTGATGCTGGCCATTTTTATGGCCGGGTTGCTGGGCTACCATTTTCTGCCCATTTCCGCGCTGCCACAGGTTGATTACCCCACCATAACGGTGGAAACCTTCTACCCCGGTGCGGGGCCGGATGTTATGGCTACCTCGGTGACTGCGCCGCTGGAAACACAGCTTGGCCAGATGCCCGGTCTGGACCAGATGACATCGCGCTCATCGGGTGGGGCGTCGGTCATTACCCTGCGGTTTGACCTGTCCATGTCCATGGATGTGGCGGAGCAGGAAGTGCAGGCCGCAATTAATCAGGCCAACTCCCTGCTGCCAACCGACCTGCCGGCCCCCCCGGTTTACGCCAAGGTCAACCCGGCAGACACCCCTGTGCTCACACTGGGCATTACCTCGGCCACCATTCCGCTCCCCGAAGTGGAAGATTACGTGGACACCCGTCTGGCACAAAAAATCAGCCAGATTTCGGGCGTGGGGCTGGTTACGCTTTCAGGCGGCAACCGCAAGGCCTATCGTGTGCGGGTCAACGTGCCCAAGCTGACCTCCTACGGCATTGATCTGGACACACTGCGTACCACCATTGGCAATGTGAACGTCAACTCCCCCACGGGTACGTTTGATGGAGCACAACGCTCGGCCACATTGCGGGTGGACGGACAGATTACCAGCCCGGAAATGCTGCTCAATCAGGTCATTGCCTACCAGAGCAGCGGGCCAGTCCGCATCCGCGACGTGGCTACGGTTGTAATCGGGCCGGAAAACACACAGCTCGCCGCGTGGTCCAACCAGACCCCGGCCCTGATCATGAACGTGCAGCGCCAGCCGGGTGCCAACGTGATTGCCGTGGTGGACAACGTCAAGGCCACCCTGCCCACCCTGCGCCAGACCCTGCCACCGGGAATTGATATTATCCCCCTGACAGACCGTACCACCACCATCCGCTCCTCCGTAGCCGATGTGCAGTTCGAGCTGTTTCTCGCACTTGTGCTGGTTGTGGCTGTTATTTTTGTCTTTTTGCGCAATGTTCCCGCCACCATTATTCCCAGCCTGTCCGTGCCGCTTTCCATTATCGGCACACTGGCCATTATGTACCTGCTCGACTTCTCGCTCGATAACCTCTCGCTCATGGCTCTGACCATCGCCACCGGCTTTGTGGTGGATGATGCCATTGTGATGATCGAGAACATCTCGCGTTATGTGGAAGCGGGCGAGGACCGCATGAGCGCCTCGCTCAAGGGGGCTGGGGAAATTGGCTTTACCATTATCTCGCTGACCATATCGCTCATTGCCGTGCTTATTCCGCTGCTGTTCATGAGCGATGTGGTGGGCCGCCTGTTCCACGAATTCGCCCTTACGCTGGCCACGACCATCATCCTGTCTGCCGTGGTGTCGCTCACACTTGTTCCCATGATGTGCGCCCGTATTCTTTCCGAGCGCCCGCATGACGCAGGCACGGCAGCCACCCCGTTCCTGCGCTGGTCCGCGCGGATGGAAGTGGCAACCGAACGCCTGATTGCCGCCTATGACCGTATGCTCGATGTGGTGCTGGAATGGCGCAAGCTCACACTGGGCGTGGCCGTGGGGACACTGGTGCTGACCGGCCTGCTGGGCTGGTACATTCCCAAAGGGTTTTTCCCCGTGCAGGATACGGGGGTTATTCAGGGTATTTCCGTTGCGGCGCAGTCCATCTCGTTCGAGAACATGAAGGTGCATCAGCAGGAACTGGCCAGAGTGATCCTGAAGGACCCGGATGTGGCCTCCCTCTCCTCCTTTGTGGGGGTGGACGGGCAGAATGCGACGCTTAATCAGGGCCGCTTCCTGATCAACCTGAAAGAGCATGACAGCCGCTCCTCCTCCGCCACCGAAATTGCAGCACGGCTGGAGCAGGAAACAGCGCAGGTTGCGGGGATAAAGCTCTACCTCCAGCCTGTGCAGGACCTCTCGCTCGATACAACCGTATCGGCAACACAATACCAGTTCCTGCTTGAAAACCCCGATTACGACGCCTTCAAAACATGGGTGCCCAAGCTGATCGAACGGTTGCGGCAGGAACCCTCTCTTGCGGATGTTACCTCCGACCTGCAAGCCGAAGGGCTGGTCGCACGCGTAACACTCGACCGCCCCACAGGTGCGCGTTACTCGATTACCCCCCAGACCGTGGATAACGTGCTGTATGACAGCTTTGGCCAGCGCCAGATTTCCACCATCTATACGCAGTCCAACCAGTACCGCGTCATTCTGGAAGCCGAACCGCGCTTTCAAAAAGAAATGTCCTCGCTCAACCAGCTTTACCTGCCCGGTATCAGCGGTAATACGGGGGAGAGCACATCCGGCCCCACACGCTCGCCAACCTCCGGGCTGGTGCCTCTGCCAGCGGTCACCAAGGTCACGCAGGAAACGGCTCCCCTGCTGCTAACCCATTTTGGGCAGTTCCCGGCCACGACCATCTCGTTCAATCTCGCACCCGGCTATGCGCTGGGGGATGCCACAGCCGCTATCCGCCGGGTGGAGGCGGACATCCACCTCCCTGCTGCTTTCCAGACCTCTTTTCAGGGGACGGCGGCGGCATTTGAAGGCTCACTCAGCAACGAACTGTTTCTGGTCGCTGCCGCCATTATTGCCGTCTATATTGTGCTGGGCATTCTGTACGAAAGCTTTATCCACCCGGTTACCATTCTCTCCACCCTGCCCTCGGCCGCCATTGGCGCGTTGCTGACCCTGATTGTTGCGGGGGTTAACCTCGACATCATGGGCATTATCGGCATTGTGCTGCTGATTGGCATTGTCAAGAAAAACGCCATCATGATGATCGACTTCGCGCTGGAGGCGGAGCGTGAACATGGGATGGACAGCCTGCGCTCCATTCGCACGGCGGCCACACTGCGTTTTCGCCCCATTCTCATGACCACACTGGCAGCCATGCTGGGGGCCGTACCCATGGTGCTCTCGCATGGTACGGGGTCCGAACTGCGCTATCCGCTGGGGCTGGCCATTATTGGCGGGCTTGCCCTCTCCCAGTTGCTGACCCTGTTCACCACACCGGTCATCTACCTTACGCTGGACACATGGGCGCATAAATGGCGCGGGCTGCGCACCCCCGGCTCTGCATCCCCCCCTAGCGGGCAACCCGTGCCGTGAATATCAGCCGGATTTTTATTGACCGGCCTGTTGCCACCATCCTGCTAAGCATAGCCCTGTTCCTTGGGGGGCTACTGGGCTACCGTGGCCTGCCTGTTGCCGACCTGCCTAATGTGGATTTCCCCGTTATTCAGGTGCAAGCACGGCAGGCTGGCGGCTCCCCGGAGGAAATTGCCAGTGCCGTGGCCGCCCCCTTGGAGCGGCACCTTGGGCAGATTGCCGATGTTACGGAAATGACATCCCAATCCACCGAAGGCAGCACACGCATTACGCTCCAGTTCGCCCTCTCGCGCGATATTAACGGTGCCGCGCGGGATGTGGAGGCCGCCCTTCAGGCCGCCCATGCGGACATGCCCTCCTCCCTGCGGCAGAACCCCAGCTACCGCAAGGCCAACCCCAACGGCGCGCCGATCCTTATTCTCACCCTGACATCGGACACCCACACCCGCCCCCAGCTTTATGATTACGCCACCAACGTGCTGGTGCAGCATCTGTCCGCCATACAGGGGGTGGGTCAGGTGGAAATCAGCGGGAGTGCGCTGCCTGCCATCCGGGCGGAAATAAACCCCCTGCCCCTGTTCAAATACGGTATCGGGTTTGAGGACGTACGCGCAGCCCTTGCCTCTGCCAATGCCCACACCCCCAAAGGGATTATTGACCAGAACGGCGTCCGCTACACGCTGGACACGAATGATCAGGTCCGCACGGCGCAGGACTACCGTGACCTGATTATTGCATGGCGCAACAACCGCCCCGTGCGACTGGCCGATGTGGCGCAGGTGCAGAACAGCGTGGAAGACCTGCGCAACGCCGGGTACTATAATGGTCAGGCATCGGTTATTGCGGTGGTGTTCCCCCAGGCCGGGGCCAATGTGATTCACACTGTGGACCAGATCAATGCGGAAATGCCCCTGCTTAAATCCGCCCTGCCCGGTGGTGTGGCCCTGCATGTGGGGCTTGACCGCTCACTGACCATTCGTGCAGCGCTGGTAGATACGCAGCTGACCCTGCTGATCTCGGTCATACTTGTGGTGCTGGTGGTGCTGCTCTTCCTGCACTCACTCCGCATGACGCTTATTCCCGCCGTGGTTGTGCCCACCTCCATTGTAGCGACCTTTGGCGTTATGCGCCTGCTTGGTTTTTCGCTCGATAACATGTCGCTCATGGCGCTTACGGTTTCCACCGGCTTTGTGGTGGATGACGCCATTGTGGTGATGGAAAACATAGCCCGCTACATAGAGCAGGGCCTCCCCCCACGGGATGCCGCCATAAAAGGCAGTGCGGAGGTGGCCTTTACGGTTATTTCCATCTCCATCTCCCTGATTGCCGTCTTTTTGCCCATTCTGCTCATGGGGGGGCTGGCTGGCCGCCTGTTCCATGAGTTCGCCATGACAGTTTCCATCACCATCCTGATCTCGATGGTGCTGTCCCTGACCCTGACCCCCATGATGGCGGCTTACCTGCTTGTGCCCCATACAGCAGGCACGGCCCCTGCGGGTTCTGGCAGCCTGATGCGCCACGCCATTGCCGCCATGACTGCATTTTTGGACCATATGCAGGCCGGTTATACCCGCTCGCTCGACCTTGCCCTGCGCTACCACAAGACCGTCCTGCTCAGCCTGCCCTTTACACTGGCCCTTACGGCAGCCTTGTTCATGCTGATGCCCAAGGGTTTTTTCCCGGTGGAAGACACGGGCATGCTCATGGGGCGCCTGCAGGGGGACCAGTCAATCTCCTTCGGGGCATTAGCCAAAAAGCTGACCGAAGTGCAGAAAGTGCTGCTGCACGACCGCGATGTGGAGAGCGTATCCTCCTTTATCGGGGGGCGTGGCTCCTCCAACGAGGCAGGGGTGTTTTTGCAGCTCAAGGATAAAGCTGCCCGGAACGACACCCCGACCGACCTGATCGCCCGTGTTAACCGCAAATTGCGTAATCTGGTCGGAGCCAGTTTTTTTCTGATGCAGCCTGGTGCCATCCGTTCCGGCGCACGGCAGAGCAATGCGGCGTACCAGTATACGCTGGAGGGTGAAAACTCATCCGAGCTCTACACTTGGACCGCCCGCCTGCTGGCAGAACTGCGCCGCCACCCGGAACTGACAACCCTTTCCTCCGACGTGCAGCTGGGTGGCTCGGCCATTAGCACCCAGATCGACCGGGATACGTCCGCCCGTGTCAACATTACCCCCCAGCTCCTGTCCAACACGCTGTACGATGCGTTTGGCCAGCGCGCGGCCTCGGTCATCTACAACAGGCTCAACCAGTACCGCGTGATCATGGAGGCCGACCCCAAAAGCTGGTCGAACCCGGAAAGTCTGATGCAGGTCTGGATAAGCGTTGCCGGGGGCTCGGCTGGTGGGGGAACGCGCTCCAACACCATTCGGGTGCGCAATGCCTCCAGCACCGGCTCCACCAGCACGCAGGCCAGCCAGAGTTCCCTGTCCTTTAAAAACCAGATTGCCAATGCGCTGGCCGGGGGGGCTGGTGCGTCCAATGGTTCAGCAGTCAGCACCTCATCCGAAGCCATGGTACCACTCACACTGGTTACTCATCTGGTGCCAAGCCGCACCCCGCTTTCGGTCAACCATCAGGGGCTGGCGGTTGCGGCTACGCTCTCGTTCAATCTGGCCAAGGGGGTTTCTCTGGGCACGGCCACGCAGATCATCAACACCGCACAGGTCGCGCTGCATATGCCCAATACCATCCACGGCAGTTTTGCCGGCAATGCCGCGCAGTTCCAGAAAGCGGTCAGCGACGAACCCCTGCTTATTCTGGCAGCCCTTGTGGCCGTCTATATTACACTGGGTGTTCTGTACGAAAGTTACGTACACCCGCTGACCATTCTCTCCACCCTGCCCTCGGCTGGTGTAGGCGCCCTGCTGGCCCTGCAACTGGCTGGGGAGGAGTTCTCGCTCATTGCCATGATCGGGGTGATCCTGCTGATTGGCATTGTGAAGAAAAATGCCATCATGTTGGTGGATTTTGCCATTATGGCCGAACGCGAAGAGGGTATGTCCGCCCATGATGCCATACGCACCGCCTGCCTGCTCCGCTTCCGCCCGATCATGATGACATCGGTCGCAGCGGCTCTGGGGGCTGCCCCGCTTATGGTCGCCAACGGATACGGGGCCGAACTGCGGCACCCGCTGGGCATTGCCATTGTTGGCGGGCTGATCGTGAGCCAGGCCCTTACCCTTTATACAACGCCGGTTATTTATCTGATGTTCGATGCCTGGCAGACCCGTGCCGGGTCTTTTATCCGCTCGTTATCGTTTTCCCGCAGCTTCAGGCAGGACCGCTGAATGCCTTTTTATCGTCCCTTCCTTTCCCTTCGCCTGTCCCTGCTGCTGGCACCTGCCGTTCTGGCCGGGTGCATGGTCGGGCCGGATTACAAACGGCCTACGCCCATTATCTCGCCCACCTTCAAGGAACTACGTCCGGCACCGGGCTGGCAGTACGCCACCCCACAACTGGCCAGCCTGCCCAAAGGTTCGTGGTGGACAATCTATAACGACCCGCAGTTGAATGCTCTGGAAGCTCAGGTAGACATCAACAACCAGAATATCATTCAGTACGAGGCACGCTACCGTAACGCCCGGGCCACCATTAACTCCATCCGGGCACAGCTTTACCCAACGCTCAGCGGTGCGCTCTCCTTCAACCGACAGAGTTCGGGCCGCGGGTCGCGCTCCAGCGGCACCATTATCAATTATGGCTCCGATGGCTCGAGCAGCACGAGCGCAACCCCTTCCAACTCGACCGAAAACACCTATGCCACAGGGCCAAGTGTTTCGTGGGATCTGGATTTATGGGGCAAGATCAGGCGGCAGATTCAGGCTCAGGTTACAGAAGCACAGGCCACAGCCGCAGACCTTGCCAATGCACGCCTGTCTTATCAAGCACAATTGGCCACGGCTTATTTCAACCTGCGGTATCAGGACAGCCTGTATGATCTGCTGACCAAAAACGTGGCGTTTTATGAGCGCTCGTACCAGATCACCAAAAACCAGTATGATGCAGGCACGGCAGACCCAACCACCCTGCTGCAGGCCAAAACACAGCTGGAACAGACCCGCGCTCAGGCCACCGCAACCGGCATAGCCCGCGCGCAGTATGAGCACGCCATTGCTGTTCTTATGGGTAAAGCCCCTGCGGACCTTTCCATCCCCCATGGCGCATTGCCACGGGCCATTCCGGCTATTCCGGTTATGGTTCCGGCCAGTCTGCTCCAGCGCCGCCCCGACATTGCAGCGGCCGAGCGCCGGATGGAGGAATACAACGCCCAGATTGGCGCGGCCATGGCGGCGTTCTACCCCGATGTCAAACTCACGGCGACATACTCCTATAGCGGGGACCCTGTTGGCTCTCTTGTCCAGGTTGCAAACCGCATCTGGACCCTTGGTGCCTCGGCTACGGAAACACTGTTTGCCGGGGGCGCAAGAACTGCCGCCGTCCATGAGGCCGACAGCAATTACAACGCCTATGTGGCCACCTACCGGCAAACCGTACTGACAGCCCTGCAAGGGGTGGAAGACCAGCTTTCCAACCTGCGTATTCTGGCTGATCAGGCAGAGCAGCAGCATGTTGCGCTGGATGCCGCCAACAGGGCCGTTACGGTTGCATTCAACCAGTATATGGCAGGCACCCAGATTTACACGACCGTGATTACCGCCGAGGTTACGGCCCTGTCCAACGCGCAGACTGCGCTACAAATCCAGCAAAGCCGTATTCTGGACTCCGTCAGTCTGGTGGAAGCCCTTGGCGGGGGATGGAATGCCTCCGAACTCCCAAGCAAAAACTCCATGCAGACAGACAACCCGCTCCTGCCCTCCTTTATTCAAAAAGACAAAAACTAGGCGGACCACCGCCCAACAAAAAACCTCCGGAGCGCTGGCCCCGGAGGTTTTTTTATACCGTTTGCAAAGTGATCAGGCGCCGTTACTTCATGACCGCACGGCCAGCCAGCAGGGCCACAACCAGAAAAACAACAAACAGCATGATGGCGATAAAGAACAGGATTTTAGCCATACCAGCCGAGGCAGAGGCAATTCCGCCAAAACCAAACAGCCCTGCAACAAGTGAAACAACCAGAAAAAACAGTGCCAGTTTCAGCATAACGCACTCCCTTGCATTTCAATCCTGACCAGAGCCGGAACGCTCTTGCCAACTTATTTTCTGCGCCGCAGAAAAATCCCAATAATCAGACCGACAACACCTGCCGTAGCAACGGTCAACAATGGCTGGTCAATAACAACATCCCGCAGAGCTTCTACTGCGGTGCTGCGCTTGCCCGGATTAAGGGCATCGTAACTGGAAACCTTGCCAAAAAAACCATCGGCACCGTCCTGAAGATTGCCAATACCATCCTCAAGACCAAAATCTGCCTTGCTCTCATCACTCATACGAGGATGTCCTCCATACTGGATTAAGGGGTAACGCGCCTTGCACCCCTAAGGATGCCTATGTGAACGATTTTTTTGCTCAAGACTAGATTTCAGCCGAGCGCCAGTAGGCTTCCCCACCCGGATCAGGCTCACCTGCAATCATGGCGCGCAGGCGCGCGGCATAGGTCCTGAAAGCAGGGGTATCGGGGTTGCGGTGCGGCATATCCAGCACAATTTCGCCCGTAATCCCCGCAGGGGGGCCACCGGCCAGCACCACAACGCGTGTGGCAAGGCGAAGAGCCTCTTCAATATCATGCGTCACAAACAGCACTGTTTTATGTGTCTGCTGCCATATCCGCTGCAACTCTTCCTGCAGGCTGGTGCGGGTGATGGGGTCCAGCGCCCCAAACGGCTCATCCATCAGCAACAGGTCGGGGTCCACGGTCAGGGCGCGGGCAACCCCCACACGCTGCCGCTGCCCACCAGACAAACGGCGCGGGAGCCGGTCCTGTGCATCCTCCAGCCCGACCAGACGCAGGGCCTCCTGCGCACGGGCAATTTTTTCGCTCTTGCTCAGGTGTAGGCCTTCCAGCCCGAACATGACATTCCGCAACACCGAGCGCCACGGCAGAAGCCGCGCATCCTGGAACACCATAGCCCGGCTCCGCCGCGTAGCATGTGCCCCGGCATCCGCCACACAGGCCGAACCGCCTGTCTGCCCTTCCGTTGGGTGCATAAGCCCCATCAGAACCCTGAGCAGCGTGGATTTACCCACACCAGACGGCCCCAGAAGTGCAACAAACTCCCCACGCTCCAGCGTCAGGCTGACATGCCGCAGCACAAAATGGGCGCCACCATCGTGAGAGAGGCCAACATCATGCAAGGAGGCAACCACATCCGCCTTGCTCATGGCTGCCACCTGAGTACCCATTTACGCACAAACCCAAAAAGAAAATCGGTAATGGCATACAGCATGGCCATGGTCAGCATGTAAACCACCACAACATCGGTCGCCAGAAGGCTGGATGCCTGCATCATACGGGCACCAATACCCGGCACGCCAAACAGTTCCGCCGCCACAACGGACATCCACCCCTGCCCCAGCCCCGTACGCAACCCGGCCATAATGCCCGGTGCGGAAGCCGGGAGCACAATCTTGACCAACCGCCCCACAAAACTGCCATGCCCGAAGGCGGAAGCCAGTTCATACAGCTCGGGGTCCACCCCACGAACGGCACTGTGGGCTGCGTAAAAATTGATCCAGAAAACCGATATGGCAATAACAAAAGTAGCACCAGCCGTGCTCAGCCCAAACCAGAGAATGGCAAACGGCACCCAGGCCAGCCCCGGTACAGGCCGCAGCAGGCGAACAACGCCTTCAAGCAGACTATCCAATAGCCCCAGCATACCGCACAGAATGCCAAGCCCGGCCCCCAGAACGGAGCCAATGAGCAGGCCCAGCAGATAATGGTTCAGACTATCCAGAATGGCTTGCTGCCAGAACCCTCCCCGTACCTCATCCAGCCAGGCCGGACCAAGGGAAGAAGGTGCTGGCACCATGCCAGATGGCAGCAGCCCGGACTGGACTGCTGCCTCCCACACGCCAAAGAACAGAACAAGCCCCGCCAGCCCAAGCCCCAGGCGAGCGGGTCCAGACAATTTTACACTCACGGCTTGGCCTGCTGCCACAGACCCGTATCAAACAGATCTTCAACAGGTTCTGCCTTACGCAACAGACCTTCGGCCACTTCAAATTCCTGCAACTGCTTGACACTTTCCACAATGCGCGCCGGGTCGCTGACAAAACGGGAAGCAGAATGCTCCAGCGCGGTTTTCATCACACTATCATTCAGCATACCACCGCCAAGCGCTTTTTGCACAAATGGCACAGCATCATCCGGGTGCTGAGCCAGCAAAGTTGTGGCGCGCACAAACAGGCTGGTCAGTGTTCCCGCCCATGCCTTGTGCTCAGGTGCATCAGGCTTGACAATTGCCAGAACGGAGCCCGGCTGGTCTGGCATCATGCTATGGCCCGAAGCCAGAATACGGGCGTCCGGCAGGCGGGTTTTAACAACTGTCAGGGCTGGTTCCCTCAAAACCGCGCCATCCACAGCACCTGCCAGAAATGCCTGCTGTGCCGCATCAATATCCACCCCAACAATGGAGGCCACGGTATTGACCTGCGCATAGCCAAGCTGCTTTTGCAGCCAGTAGCGCAACAGTGTGTCCGGCACCGAACCGGCAGGCTGGGCTGCCAGACGTGGCAGACGCTTCTGGTCCTGCTTGAACCGCGCAAAAATGTCCTTCACCGCATCTGGCGTCAGTCCGGCCTCACTATCCGGCTTCAGGCCCTCTGCCAGTGCGCCGCGCGCAATAACCGAGAGTTCCTCGATCGAGGCGGTCGCAACAACCTTAACATCCACGCCATGCGCGCGGGCCTGCAACAAGGGCAGCACCCCTGCTACGTAGCCGTCAATCCGCCCGGATACGAGTGCCTGAATAGCCTGCGGGCCAGAGGTAAAGCGGACAAGCTGCACATCCAGCCCTGCCTGCTTGGCCCAGCCTTCCCCATCAATCACAAACAGCGCGGAAGAGCCCAGAACGGGAATATAGCCAATACGAATGCTGTCCGCCGCCTGTGCCGGGCTTACAGCCCAACCCAATGCCACGGTGGCAAGCGTTAGCATTTTTAGCAACGCACGTTTCATGACGTTATCTCTTTCACTGAAATATTTTATCAAAAATAATAGTGGATATATTCTTGCCTTTGTCAATCACTCACGCGCAATCATGGAATATTTTTATTCCACGCATATTTGCATCACATCGTGGCACGCAGACAGGACATAAAAAAAGCTGGCTCCTGAGAGCCAGCTTCCTTCATTGCACTTGCGAGCAAAAGATTAAGCAGCAAGATCCTGCTTATCTTCCACTTCCGGGCGCGGACCGCTGTCCTGCCCTTTTGCGCTCACATCGCGGTCGATCAGTTCGATCACGGCCATCTGAGCGGCATCGCCATAACGCACGCCAGCGCGCAGGACGCGTGTGTAACCACCGTTGCGGGCCTTGTAGCGTTCTGCCACGGCTGCAAACAGCTTTTTAACAATCACATCATCACGCAGCACAGCAAATGCCTGCCGACGTGCGTGCAGATCGCCACGCTTGCCAAGGGTGATCAGCTTTTCAACAAACGGGCGCAGTTCCTTCGCTTTGGGAAGCGTGGTGGTGATCTGCTCGTGTTTGATCAAAGCCACAGCCATGTTGCGGAACATGGCTGCACGGTGAGAAGAGGTAACGCCGAGCTTTCGGCCGGCAATCCGGTGACGCATGGTTCAGTTCCTAGTATCGGGAAAAGTCAGATCAAAACGGCTCATCAAGCCGCTTTGCCAACTCTTCAATATTTTCCGGCGGCCAGGCCGGGACATTCATACCCAAGGACAGCCCCATGGAGGTCAGGACTTCCTTAATTTCGTTCAGGGATTTACGGCCAAAGTTCGGTGTGCGCAGCATTTCCTGCTCACTCTTCTGAACCAGATCCCCGATGTAGATGATGTTGTCGTTCTTCAGGCAGTTTGCGCTACGAACAGACAATTCAAGCTCATCCACCTTGCGCAGCAGATTACGGTTGAACGGCAGATCATCCTCAGGCTCTTCAGCCTGTACAGGACGCGGCTCATCAAAGTTGATGAAGAGCTGCAACTGATCCTGCAGAATGCGCGCGGCCAGAGCCACTGCATCTTCGGGCGTTACCGCACCATTTGTTTCGACCGTAAGCAGCAGCTTGTCATAGTCGGTGACCTGACCAACACGGGTCGGTTCCACCTTATAGGACACGCGCTTGACGGGCGAATAGATTGCATCAACCGGGATCAGGCCGATCGGGGCATCTTCCGGGCGGTTAGCCGCCGCAGGAACATAGCCTTTTCCGGTATTAACAATAAATTCCATGCCCAGCTTGACGCCGTCATCAAGCGTGCAGATGACCAGATCAGGGTTCATGATTTCAATGTCATGACCTGTCTGGATCTGGCTTGCGCGCACTTCGCCGGGGCCAGTGGCCGTCAGCACCATACGCTTCGGCCCTTCACCGTGCATGCGCAACGCCAGCTGCTTGATGTTCAGGACGATGTCAGTCACATCTTCCCGCACACCGGCAACGGACGAAAACTCGTGCAGAACGCCGTCAATCTGAACCGCCGTGACCGCAGCACCTTGAAGAGAAGACAGCAGAACCCGACGCAGGGCGTTACCGAGCGTCATACCAAAACCGCGTTCCAGCGGCTCAGCCACTACGGTTGCGATACGAGCGGGCTCCACTCCGGATTCAACTTCAAGCTTTTCGGGCTTGATCAGAGATTGCCAGTTTTTCTGAAGGACCAATGGACCGGCCTTTCAATACGAAAAACCACTGCTTGCGCAGCGATTTCTCTGAAGTGGACACAACAAATGGAAAGGCGGCTTGTTATCAGGCAGCCTTTCCGCTCGTAAGCTCAGACGCGGCGACGCTTGCGCGGGCGGCAGCCATTGTGCGGGACTGGTGTCATATCACGAATGGAAGTGATCGTGAAACCAACAGCCTGCAGGGCACGCAGTGCGCTTTCACGCCCCGACCCAGGACCGGAAACTTCAATTTCCAGCGTTTCCATGCCGTGTTCACGGGCCTTGCGGCCTGCATCTTCAGCCGCAACCTGCGCCGCATAAGGCGTAGACTTCCGCGAGCCCTTAAAGCCCTGCGCACCAGCAGAAGACCAGGAGATAGCATTCCCCTGAGCATCAGAGATGGTGATCATGGTGTTGTTGAACGTGGAGAGCACATGCGCCACGCCCGAAATAATGTTCTTACGCTCTTTTTTACGAACACGCGGTGTTGCGGCTTTCGCCATGTCTTTTCTACCTCAGTCCCTGTCCAGCCTGCGTTTGCAGGCTGGCCGCCTTAGCGGATTGGATTAACGGGTTGCTTTCTTCTTACCGGCAATGGCCACTGCCTTACCCTTACGGGTACGGGCATTGGTGTGCGTCCGCTGGCCACGCACCGGCAGGCCACGACGATGACGCAGGCCGCGGTAGCAACCAAGATCCATCAGGCGCTTAATGTTCATCGCAATTTCACGACGCAGGTCGCCTTCAACGCGATAGGTGCCATCAATCAGCTCACGGAGCTTCATGATTTCATCGTCGCTGAGTTCGTTAACCCGCTTTGCTTCCGGAATCTCCAAGGACTTGCAGATTTCTGCCGCCTTAGATGCGCCAATTCCATAAATATACTGAAGCCCGATCACAACCCGCTTGTTTGTCGGGACATTCACGCCGGCAATACGTGCCACGCCTTATACTCCTGTTCGCCCGCTTTTACAGCGAACGGCTCATAGCCCTGTCTTGACTGGGCGGATTTCACTTGGTGGCCGCGAAATATACCGACCACCGTTACAAGTCAACGAAAACTGATCACTTCTTCGTGATCACGCCGCTATCCTTAAGCGCTGCTTCAATTTCTGCTGTCACTTCAGCAGTCGAAAGCATGCCGTTTACCTTACGCAAACGCCCCGTTTTTTCATAAAACGGCAGAATCGGCGCGGTCAGATTGCGGTATTCTTTCAGGCGCTCAACAACTGTCTCACGCTTGTCGTCTGCCCGGCGCTTGAACTCATGACTCCCACAGCTATCGCATTCCCCTTCCTTTACAGGCGGGTTGGACGCTTCGTTATATGTCTGCCCACATTGTGCGCAGGTAAAACGTCCAGAAATACGATCTGCAAGGATCTCTTCATTCACGTCCAGGAACAGCACGACATCAATGCTCTTCCCATCCGCTGCGAGCATGGCATCCAGCTCTTCAGCCTGCCCCAGAGTGCGGGGGAAGCCATCCAGAATAAACCCATTCTGGCAGTCCGGCTGGGCAATCCGGTCTTTGAGCATGGCAATAATCAGGGCATCGGGCACAAGCTTGCCCGCGACCATCAATGCCTTTGCCTGATTACCAACCTCGGAGCCACGCGCCACTTCGGCACGCAGCATATCCCCGGTGGAAATCTGGATCAGTCCGTGGCGTTCTTCCAGAAGCTTGGACTGCGTACCTTTTCCGGCCCCAGGCGGGCCCAGAAAAATAATATTCATCGTCTGATGATCCTCTGCTTCCTGCCACCACGAGACTTACGCATAAGCCCCTGGTACTGATGCGCCACCAAGTGTGACTGCACCTGAGTAACCGTATCAATCGTAACCGACACAATAATGATCAGGCTGGTCCCACCAAAGTAGAAGGGCACATTATAGCGACTGATCAGTATCTGCGGCAACAGACAGACCGCCACCATATAAGCCGCGCCAATGGTCGTCAGACGCGTCAGGATCTTGTCAAAGTACGATGCAGTGGAAGCACCAGGCCGCACGCCAGGAATGAACCCACCCTGCTTACGCAGGTTATCTGCCGTCTCTGCCGGATTAAAGGTCACCGCAGCATAGAAGTACGAGAAAAAGATAATCATCAATGCGTAAAAGAGCAGATACAGAGGCTGCCCCTGCCCCAGTTCTTCACCCAGAAATGATAACCAGCCCGGCAATGACTTACCGTTCATGAACCCTGCTAGGGTAACAGGAATCAGCAGCACCGAAGAGGCAAAAATCGGTGGGATAACCCCTGCCGTGTTCACCTTGAGCGGCATATGCGTGGTGTCTCCACCAAACATGCGCTGCCCCATCTGCCGCTTGGGATACTGGATAATAACCCGCCGCTGTGCTTGTTCCATGAACACGATGAACATGATGGTCAGACCAGCCAGCACAAGGAACAGAAGCACAAAGAAGGACGACAGAGCGCCCGTGTACCCCAACTGGAAAAGGCTCACCAAGGCATGCGGCAGGTTGGCCACGATACCGGCAAAGATAATGAGAGAAATCCCATTACCAACACCGCGCGACGTAATCTGCTCACCAAGCCACATCAGGAACATTGTTCCGCCCACCAGTGCTGTTACACAGGTGACCAGAAAAAGCGGACCCGGATTCACAACAGCAGCGCCGCTCTGAACATTCTCAAGCCCGATCGCAATCCCGTAGGCCTGAAAAACCGCAATCAGCACGGTCAGGTAACGCGTGTACTGGTTGAGCTTTTTGCGCCCCTGCTCACCCTCTTTCTTGAGGGCTTCAAGAGAGGGCACCGCCGTAGACATCAACTGCACGATAATGGACGCAGAGATATAGGGCATGATGTTCAACGCGAAGACGGTCATACGCCCAAGAGCGCCCCCCGAAAACATATTGAACATGCCAAGAATGCCGCCCTGATGCTGCGCCAGAAGCTGCCCCATAACCGTAGCATCTACACCGGGCACAGGAATATACGTTCCCAAACGGTAAACAATCAGCGCGCCTAGCGTAAACCAGATCCGCTTCTTGAGTTCCGTCGCCTTGGCAAAGGAGCCTACGTTAAAATTGGCAGCCAGTTGTTCGGCCGCGGAAGCCATGCATCCGTCCTTTCACACAAACAGCGCCGCCACACAAAGTGGAGACGCTGGCATGATTGCCTGAAAAATATCAGACAGCTGTTCTGACTTAAACACGGAAGAGAGAACAGGGTCTGCCACTGCTCTCTCCCCCATGCCAATCAGGAGGCGCTAGCTTCCACAGGTGCCGTCACCAGCAGCTTGATGCTGCCGCCAACTTTTTCAATGGCAGCCTTAGCAGAAGCAGAAACGCCAGACACTTCAAAAGAAACGCCTTTTGTCAGTTCGCCTTCACCCAGAATGCGAACCCCTGCGTACTTACCGGTCCCGACCAGACCAGCTTTCTTCAGCGCTTCTTCGGTGATAGTCACGCCGTTTTCCAGCTTACCATCGGCCAGTGCCTGTTCTACTGCACCAAGGTTAACCGGTGCATAGACCTTGCGGAAGATGTTTTTAAAGCCCCGCTTCGGCAGACGACGATAAATCGGGAGCTGACCACCTTCAAACCCGTTGAGGGAAACACCCTCACGTGCCTTCTGGCCTTTCACACCCTTACCGGACGTTTTGCCCTTACCGGAACCAATACCGCGCCCGAGCCGCTTTTTGCGGTAGCGAGCACCTTCGTTATCACGAAGTTCGTTGAGTCTCATATTAGTCCTCCACCTTCACCAGGTGGGCCACTTTGCGGACCATACCCCGGGTAGACGGGGTATCTTCCAGAACCTTTTCGCGCCCGATCTTGTTCAGACCAAGCCCGATCAGGGTTTCCTGCTGACCCGGCTTACGTCCGTTACCGGACGCAATCTGTGTCACCTTGAAAGTTTTTTTATCAGACATCTGCAGCCTCCGCACCAGCAGCCTGGTCGCGCTTGCCAAAGATTTCCGCCACTTTCTTGCCGCGGCGGTTTGCCACAGCACGGGGGCTGGCACAACGTGTCAGGGCGTCAAAAGTCGCCTTAACCATGTTATGCGGGTTCCGGGTCCCCAAGGACTTGGCAACAACGTCGTTAATGCCAAGGCTTTCGAACACGGCACGCATCGGACCACCAGCGATGATCCCCGTACCGGCTTCAGCCGAACGCAGCACAACTTTACCAGCACCGAAGTGACCGGCCACGTCATGGTGCAGCGTGCGCCCTTCTTTCATGGGAACGCGAATCATCCCACGCTTGGCGCGTTCGGTAGCCTTGCGGATCGCTTCAGGAACTTCACGGGCCTTACCAGCGCCGTAGCCCACGCGACCCTTCTGGTCACCAACCACAACCAGAGCAGCAAACGCAAAGCGCCGACCACCCTTAACAACCTTTGCAACGCGATTGATGGTTACCAGCTTATCAACCAGTTCATCGCCTTCGCGTTCACGCTCACGGCCGCCTCGACCGCCTTCTCTTGGTTCACGAGCCATTGCGTGATCCTTTCCTCAGAAGGAGAGACCGCCCTCACGGGCCGCCTCCGCCAGGGCCTTGACGCGCCCGTGATAAAGATAAGATCCCCGGTCGAACACGACCTGAGACACACCAGCCGCAACAGCACGCTGGGCAACCAGCTTACCAACCGCACCAGCGCTTTCCCGCGTCGCGCCATTTTTCAGGGCTTCACGCAGTTCTTTATCCAGCGTCGATGCAGCAGCAAGGGTAACCCCCTGCGCGTCATCAATCACCTGAGCGTAGATGTTCTTACCAGACCGGAAAACCGACAGACGAGGACGGCCACCAGCCTTGCGGCGAAGCTGAAAACGGAGACGCGCGCGCCGCCGATTCCGCAATTCCTGCTGAGTGCTCATTATTTCTTCTTGCCTTCCTTACGGCGGATGGTTTCCGTATCATAACGAACACCCTTGCCTTTGTAAGGCTCAGGCTTGCGATAGCTACGAATATCCAGAGCCACCTGGCCAACACGCTGCTTATCAATCCCTTCCACCACAATCGCGGTAGGACGCGGGGTAGAAATCTTGATGCCAGCAGGAATCGGATAGATCACGTCGTGAGAAAAGCCGAGGTTCATAACGAGGTTAGAACCCTGCACTGCAGCACGATAACCTGTCCCGGTAATTTCCAGGGTCTTGGAGAACCCGTCAGAAACACCTTTGACCGCACAAGCGATAAGTGCGCGTGTTGTACCCCACATCATGCGTGCCTGAGATTCGGTACCATTTGGCTGCACAACAACCAAATTGTCCTTCACTTCAGCCGTAACATGACTGGAGATGGGCAGAGAAAGCTCACCCAGCTTACCCTTGGCCTTAAAAACACCGTCCGCGATGGAAACTGTAACCCCTGCCGGAACTTCGACGGGATACTTGCCTACTCGTGACATTTATCCCTCCTCAGAATACGCGGCAAAGGACTTCACCACCAACATTGGCGGCGCGGGCCTCTACATCGGACAGAACACCACGCGGCGTGGACAGGATGGAAACACCCAGACCAGCGCACACACGCGGCAGTTCTTTAATTTTGGAATAGACGCGGCGACCAGGGCGGGAAACACGCTGGATTTCACGAATAACCGGTTCACCTTCCGCGTATTTCAGCTCGATGTGCAGCTGGGAAATACCCTTCCGCACTTCTTCGCGCTTGTAACCACGGATGTAACCTTCGCGCTGCAGAGCTTCAAGCACGTTCACACGCAGATTGGATGCCGGAGCAACACAAGAGTTGTGACGTGCACGCTGAGCGTTGCGAATACGGGTGAGCATATCACCCAAAGGATCTGAAAGCGACATCTCGAGCCCTTACCAGCTAGCTTTCACCACTCCCGGAATCTGGCCATCAGAAGCCAGATCACGGAAAGCGATACGACACAGCTCAAACTTACGGTAGTTACCGCGAGAACGACCTGTCAGCTTGCAACGCAGACGCACACGTACACGAGAACCGTTACGCGGCAGTTCTGCCAGCTTGAGAGACGCATCGAACCGATCTTCCACGGGCAAAGACCGATCCATTACGATGTTTTTGAGAGCGGTACGCTTCTCATTATCCCGTGCCGCCATGCGCTTGCGTTTAGCATTACGCAGGATGGCAGATGTTTTAGCCATACAACATTACCTCCGGAACCCTTCGAAAACCTTCGACGGTTTTCCAAGATCACACAATAAAGCAGCCTGTATCATCCCAAGAAGGGAAGATCAAATGCCTTCAGCAAAGCCTTAGCTTCTGCGTCCGTTTTCGCACTGGTCACGAACACAACATCCATACCGCGGACTTCGTCCACTTTATCGTATTCGATTTCAGGGAAAACAATCTGCTCTTTCAGGCCAAGGGCAAAATTGCCACGACCATCAAAGCCTTTTGTCGCAGGGAGACCACGGAAGTCGCGGATGCGCGGCATCGCAATCGTCACAAGACGATCGAGAAATTCGTACATCCGGGCCCGACGCAGCGTGACCTTACAGCCAATCGGCAGCCCTTCACGGATCTTGAAGCCAGCGATTGCTTTTTTAGCAACCGTTTTGACCGGCTTCTGACCTGCGATAAGGGTCATTTCTGCAACGGCTGCATCCAGCTTCTTCTGGTCACCAGCGGCTTCACCAACGCCCATATTCAGGACGATTTTTTCAAGCCGCGGCACCTGCATTTCGTTGCTATACCCAAACTGCTCACGCAGCTTGGCACGAAGTTCACTCTCATAGCGCTGGTGAAGGCGCGGGAGGGAACGCCCTTCCTGATTCGCACTCATACCTGGCCTCTCAACCTTCAATCACTTCGCCAGTCGCCTTGGCAACGCGAACTTTTTTGCCGTTTTCCAGCACACGGAAGCCAACGCGGGTCGGCTTCTTGGAGGCCGGGTCAACCAGTTTCAGGTTGGAGAGGTGAACAGCTGCCTCACGGGCAATAATTCCACCTTCCTGACCCATGCGGCTAGCGCGCTGGTGACGTTTGGCAATTGCAACACCACGGACAACAGCGCGATCTTCGGAAGGACGAACCTCCAGAACTTCACCCTGCACACCCTTGGAAGAGCCGGTGATGACGACAACCGTATCGCCTTTTTTAATACGGGCAGCCATTACAGCACCTCCGGCGCCAAAGAGATGATCTTCATGAACTTCTTAGCACGCAGTTCACGCACGACCGGGCCAAAAATACGGGTACCGATCGGTTCCTGCTGCTTGTTGATCAGCACGGCAGCGTTGCGGTCGAACCGGATGGCGCTGCCATCGGGACGGCGAACCGGGTAAGACGTACGCACGATAACGGCCTGGTGAACATCGCCCTTCTTCACCTTCCCACGGGGGATGGCTTCCTTGACGGAAACGACGATCACGTCGCCGACCGAGGCAGACTTCCGCTTGGAACCGCCCAGCACCTTAATGCACTGCACCTGACGTGCACCGGAATTGTCGGCCACATCGAGGTTGGTCTCGGGATGGATCATAACCTAGAAATCCTTACGTTAGGCCGACGCGGTTTGTTCCACGCCCACGGCTTCACCGTTGCGGGAAATCACGGTCCACGTCTTACGCCGAGAAATAGGCGCACATTCAACAATCCGCACAGAATCACCGATCTTGCAGATGTTTTCTTCATCATGCGCCGCATACTTCTTGGAGCGACGAATGAACTTCTTATACACAGGATGCATGACGCGACGATCGACAAGAACCGTAACGGTCTTGTCCATCTTGTCGCTCGTCACACGTCCGGTCAGGACGCGCCTCGGCATCGGCTACCTCTCCTCAGGCATTGGCAGCAGATGTTTTTGCACCTGCTGCATTCTTTGCATTCTGCGCAGCAATTGTCTTGATGCGCGCAATTTCACGGCGGACCACACGGACGCGGCTCTGCGCTTCTGTCTGGCCGGTGGCCTGCTGGAAACGCAAGTTGAGCTGTTCACGCTTGAGCTCAACCAGACGGGCTTCAAGCTCGTCTGGTGTTTTAGCGCGCAAATCAGCTGGCTTTACTGCCTTTACCATCTCACGCATCTCCAATTCGGGTCACAAATTTGGTCTTGATCGGCAGCTTGGCAGCACCAAGAGCCAGCGCTTCGCGCGCCAGTTCGGGCGGTACGCCTTCGATCTCAAACAAAATACGACCAGGCTTCACACGGGCCACCCAGAATTCAGGCGATCCCTTGCCAGAGCCCATACGCACTTCTGCAGGCTTTGTCGAGACCGGAATATCCGGAAAGATCCGAATCCAGACACGACCCGCACGTTTCATGGCACGGGTAATGGCACGACGGGAGGCCTCGATCTGGCGCGCCGTAATACGTTCCGGCTGCAGAGCCTTAAGGCCAAACGTACCAAAGTTCAGTGTGGTACCGCTTTTAGCAAGGCCGTGAATACGACCTTTATGAGCTTTGCGGAATTTTGTCCGCTTAGGGGAAAGCATTGTTTTTTATCCTCTCCTCAGCGCTGAGGAGCCTGTTCGGCCGCCCGGCGATCCTGTGCCAACGGATCATGAGCAAGAATTTCACCCTTGAAGATCCATACCTTCACACCGCAGGTGCCGTAGGTGGTCTTCGCCGTTGCCGTGCCGTAATCAATGTCGGCGCGCAGGGTGTGCAAGGGCACACGACCTTCACGATACCATTCAATACGTGCGATTTCAGCACCACCCAGACGGCCAGAGCAGTTGATCCGGATACCCTGGGCACCCAGACGCATGGCAGACTGCACGGCGCGCTTCATGGCGCGACGGAAGGCTACGCGGCGTTCAAGCTGCTGGGCAATGTTTTCAGCAACCAGAGTCGCATCGATTTCTGGCTTGCGGATTTCAACGATGTTCAGCGCAACTTCCGTACCCGCCATGCGGGTCAGTTCCTTGCGCAGAGCGTCGATGTCCTGACCCTTCTTGCCGATGACAACACCAGGGCGTGCTGCGTAAATCGTAACGCGCGGCTTTTTGGCCGGGCGTTCGATCACTACGCGGGATACGCCTGCACCAGCCAGCTTGCGACGCAGGAATGCACGAAGCTTAAGGTCTTCGTGCAGCAGACGGGAATAGTCTGCATCTGCGTACCAGCGGCTGTCCCAGGTGCGGTTGATGCCGAGCCGCAGCCCGACCGGATTGACTTTATGCCCCATAGCTCAGGCCGCCTTCTGCTCGGAAGAAGCCGTGTCAGACACAACGGCCCGCTCGGCTACAACAATCTTCAGGTGACTGAAAAACTTTTCGACGCGTGCGGAACGACCGCGGCCACGTGCGTGAAAACGCCGCATGACAATGGACTTACCCACTTCGGCCGTTTTCACCACCAGCTGATCAACATCGAGCTGGTGGTTGTTTTCAGCGTTAGCGATCGCGCTTTCCAGCGTTTTCTTAACCTGCTGAGCGATACGGCGCTTGGAGAATGTCAGCGTCGCAATTGCCTGAGATGCAGGTTTATTACGGATCAGGCCTGCCACAAGGTTCAGCTTGCGGGGGCTAACCCGGATGTTACGCGTGATAGCTTGCGCTTCTGTTTCCGCGAGCGTGCGCGGATGCTTCGGCTTGCTCATCTGTGCTCTTAGCCCCGCTTAGACTTCTTGTCAGCACCATGCCCGTGGAACGTACGGGTGGGAGAGAATTCGCCAAACTTGTGGCCAACCATATTCTCTGTCACCTGCACGGGCAGGAACTTCTGACCGTTATAAACACCAAACGTCAGACCAACGAACTGCGGAAGAATCGTTGAACGACGCGACCAGATCTTGATCACTTCATTCCGACCCGATGCGCGGGATACTTCAGCTTTATTCAGCAGATACCCGTCGACGAACGGACCTTTCCAGACGGAACGTGCCATCTTCTATTGCCCCTTACTTGCCGGTCTTCCGGCGACGGATAATCAGACCGTCCGTCCGCTTGTTGACCCGAGTTTTGTAACCTTTGGTGGGCTTGCCCCACGGCGTAACCGGATGACGACCACCAGATGTGCGGCCTTCACCACCGCCATGCGGATGGTCAACCGGGTTCATCACCACGCCGCGGTTATGCGGACGGCGACCCAGCCAACGGGAACGACCAGCTTTACCCATGTGCTGGTTCATGTTGTCCGGATTGGACACGGCACCAACGGTTGCCATGCATTCACCGCGAACAACACGCAATTCACCAGACTGCAGCTTGATCTGGGCGTAGCCGGAATCCTTACCAACCAACTGCGCATACGTCCCTGCGGAACGGGCCAGCTTGCCGCCAGCGCCCTGCTTCAGTTCGATGTTATGGATAATCGTACCCACCGGAATAGCAGCAAGCGGCATAGCATTGCCTGGCTTAATGTCCACACGCGCACCAGCGATGACATTGTCACCAACCTTCAGACGCTGGGGTGCCAGAATGTAGGCCAGTTCACCGTCTTCGTACTTCACCAGCGCGATGAAGGCTGTGCGGTTGGGATCGTATTCAAGACGTTCCACAGTGCCCAGCACATCAAATTTGCGCCGCTTGAAGTCCACATAACGATAGGACTGCTTATGACCGCCGCCACGGAAACGAGACGTGATACGACCGTTATTATTACGGCCGCCCGACTTGTTCTTACCTTCCGTAAGCTGCTTGACCGGCTTGCCCTTCCACAGGTCAGCACGATCAATCAGAACCGTACCACGCAGGCTCGGCGTGACAGGATTAAAGTGCTTCAGTGCCATTAGTTTCTACCCTTGGTCACGCCAGCTTCGCGGTCAGGTCAATGGACTGACCTTCTGCAAGCTGAACGAACGCCTTCTTAACGTCAGAACGCTGACCAATACGCCCTTTAAAGCGCTTGGTTTTACCTTTCTGGACAAGGGTGTTGACGCCAACAACCTTGACCCCGAACAGCGTTTCCACCGCAACCTTGATTTCAGGCTTGCTAGCCGTCATTGCGACCTTGAAAACAACCTGATTTTTTTCAGAAAGCGCAGTCGCCTTCTCGGTAATGACAGGCGTCCGCACGATGTCGTACAGAGCCTCCCGAGAGAGACGCTCGGCTTTCTTGCGAATAGCAAGAATATTCGTCATGCCAGGCGTTCCTTCAGTCCTTCAAGGCCTGCCTGCGTGATGGCAAGCACCTCGTGGTTCAGAATGTCATAAACATTCGCGCCAATGGTCGGCAGAATGTCAATCTTCGGCAGGTTGCGAGCAGCGCGCACGAAATTTTCGTCCACGGATGCGTCCACAATCAGAGCCGAGCCCCAGCCGAGCCCCTGCAGCTTCTTGGCCAGTTCGCTGGTCTTGGTCACGCCGGAAGCCGCGTCCAGAACAACAAGCTTACCTTCAGCAGCCTTCTGCGACAGAGCGGAGATCAGGCCCAGACGACGCACCTTTTTAGGCAGGTCATAGCCGTGATCACGCACAACTGGACCGTGCACAACACCACCAGTGCGATACTGGGGAGCGCGCAGGGAGCCCTGACGTGCACTACCCGTGCCCTTCTGGCGGTACGGCTTTTTGGTCGTGCCGGACACTTCGCCCATGCCCTTGACCTTGTGCGTACCAGCGCGGCGCTTTGCCAGCTGCCAGTGCACAACGCGTGCCATTACATCTGCTCGGGGTGCTGCGCCGAAAAGTTCTTCCGGAAGCGTAGCTGAACCAGCCGTGCCGTTATCAAGTGTCTTGATTTCGATTTCCATGATCTCAGGCCTCCGCCTTCACAGCTGCCGGGTACGGCGCATCGCTATGGCGGGCTTTCTTGATCGCATCACGAATGAGAACGACACCATTCTTTGCTCCCGGAACGGAGCCACGAATCATGATCAGATTCTTTTCCGGATCGACCGCTGCGATTTCCAGATTCAAGGTGGTCACGCGTTCATCACCCAGATGACCAGCCATTTTCTTGTTCTTGAAGGTTTTGCCAGGGTCCTGGCGGTTACCGGTCGAACCATGCGAACGGTGCGAAATGGACACACCATGCGAGGCTTCAAGACCAGCAAAATTCCAGCGCTTCATGGCGCCAGCAAACCCTTTACCCTTGCTCGTCCCCGTCACGTCAACCTTCTGGCCAACAACGAAGTGGGAAGCAGAAAGAGCAGCACCGACTTCCAGCGTAGCGTCATCGGCCACACGGAACTCACGAACTGTTTTCTTGGGTTCAACCTTCACGCGGGCAAAATGGCCACGGTTGGGTTTTGTTACGTTTTTCACCTTGGCGTTGCCCATACCCAGCTGGACGGCTACGTAACCATCACGCTCCTGAGTACGAACGTCTACCACCTGCACGTCATCAACGTGCAGAACGGTGACAGGCACATGAGTGCCGTCTTCCTTGAACAGTCGGGACATGCCCAACTTTTTTGCGATCAATCCGGTGCGCATCGTCTGGACCTTAAAGTTTGATCTCGACATCCACGCCAGCGGCGAGGTCGAGCTTCATGAGAGCGTCCACGGTCTGCGGAGTGGGCTCAACAATATCGAGCAAACGACGATGAGTCCGAATTTCGAACTGCTCGCGGCTCTTCTTGTCAACGTGAGGAGAACGGTTAACCGTAAACCGTTCGATATGCGTCGGCAGCGGGATAGGACCCCGAACCCGCGCACCCGTACGCTTCGCCGTATTCACGATCTCTTTCGTGCTGTTATCAAGCACCCGATGATCGTACGCTTTCAGGCGAATGCGGATGTTCTGGTTGTCCATCTGTTTCTTAGTCCAACACTTTACTTGTCCGGGATAACCCGGCCGCCAAGTAAGACCCCAACCGAGTAATCGGTCGGGGCCACTCAGTCTCTAATCCTTTATCGATTACTCGATAATGGAGGCAACAACGCCTGCACCAACGGTACGGCCACCTTCGCGGATAGCGAAGCGGAGACCTTCGTCCATGGCGATAGGAGCGATCAGCTCCACTTCCATGGCGCAGTTGTCGCCGGGCATAACCATTTCCGTGCCTTCGGGCAGGTGCACAACACCCGTCACGTCAGTCGTACGGAAGTAGAACTGCGGACGATAGTTGGTGAAGAACGGCGTATGACGGCCACCTTCTTCCTTCGTCAGGATGTAGGCTTCAGCCTTGAACTTCTTGTGCGGCGTAATGGAGCCGGGCTTAGCCAGAACCTGACCACGCTCAACGTCTTCACGCTTCGTACCACGCACCAGAGCACCGATGTTGTCGCCAGCTTCGCCGCGATCAAGCAGCTTGCGGAACATTTCAACACCCGTAACGGTGGTCTTGATGGTGTCTTTCAGGCCGACGATTTCAACTTCGTCACCCACGTTGACAACACCACGTTCCACACGGCCGGTCACAACCGTACCACGACCGGAGATCGAGAACACGTCTTCGATCGGCATCAGGAACGGACGATCAACCGGACGTTCCGGCTGCGGGATGTACGCATCAACTGCGTCCATCAGGTCACGAACGCGGTTTTCACCAACTTCCGGGTCGCCGTCTTCCAGAGTAACCAGAGCGGAGCCCTTGATTACCGGAATATCGTCGCCAGGGAACTGGTAGGAAGACAGAAGTTCACGAACTTCCATTTCAACCAGCTCAAGCAGTTCAGGATCATCAACCTGGTCAACCTTGTTCAGGAAGACAACCAGAGCCGGCACACCAACCTGACGAGCAAGCAGGATGTGTTCACGGGTCTGCGGCATCGGACCGTCAGCAGCGGACACAACGAGGATGGCACCATCCATCTGAGCCGCACCGGTGATCATGTTCTTCACATAGTCAGCGTGTCCGGGGCAGTCGACGTGCGCGTAGTGACGGTTTGCGGTTTCATATTCCACATGAGCAGTGGAAATGGTGATGCCGCGAGCGCGTTCTTCGGGAGCGGCGTCGATCATGTCGTATGCTTTGAACTCAGCACCGCCGGTCTTTGCCAGGGTCTTCGTAATAGCAGCCGTCAGAGACGTCTTACCATGGTCAACGTGACCAATGGTGCCGATGTTGCAGTGCGGTTTATTCCGCTCAAATTTAGCCTTAGCCATTGTTTACTCCATGCCCCAAAAAATGTCCGGGATGCAGTTGTTATAAGCGCCCCAATCCCTCGACAAGAGGGAAAGCGGAACTTTCACGGATTACCAGCGATAATGACTGAATGCCTTGTTGGCTTCAGCCATACGATGCGTGTCTTCACGCTTCTTCACAGCCGCACCACGATTGTTCACGGCATCCAGAAGTTCGTTGGACAGACGGTCCTGCATGGTGTTTTCACCACGCTTGCGCGCTGCATCGATGACCCAGCGGATAGCCAGAGCCTGACGACGATCAGTGCGCACTTCGACCGGAACCTGATAGGTCGCACCACCAACACGGCGGGAGCGGACCTCAACGGCCGGCTTTACGTTGTCCAGAGCGTTATGGAACAGCGCGATCGGATCGGATGCTGCACCATTGCGACGGGCCATGGCGTCAATCGCACCATAGACAATCTTTTCGGCTGTGGACTTCTTACCGTCGAACATCAGCGCGTTCATAAAACGCGTAATGACGACATCTCCGAACTTCGGATCGGGAAGGATCTCGCGCTTAACAGCACGATGACGGCGACTCATACCTTAACTTCCTCTTATTTCGGACGCTTGGCGCCATACAGCGAACGACGCTGACGCCGCTTGGCGATACCCTGCGTATCGAGAACACCGCGAAGGATGTGGTAACGAACACCCGGCAAATCTTTCACACGACCGCCGCGGATAAGCACAACACTATGTTCCTGAAGGTTGTGACCTTCACCAGGAATATAGCTAACCACCTCATAGCCATTCGTCAGACGCACCTTGGCAACTTTACGCAGTGCGGAGTTAGGCTTTTTCGGTGTCGTCGTATAAACGCGGGTGCAAACGCCGCGCTTCTGAGGGCAACCCTGCAGAGCGGGCACTTTGTTCCGCTTGACTGCAGGCTTACGCCCTTTGGCAATGAGCTGGTTGATGGTCGGCATGCGCCTTTCCCGATCCTTACACAGTTCGGTCGACCAGCTGCATCTTCTGCGGCTAGCCGACTTTCATTAAAAAGATCCCATCAGGCAACAACCCGGATGGGGCTATATTGGCATCCGGCTCCGCTTCCCCCCGGAAGCCAACCGCATGCTAAAACTCATACAGAGAACCTGAGTGCCCTGCTCATCAATAAAGATAAACAAAGCTGAGGGCTGCTAACTACAGCCCCCCCTACCAGAAGTCAAGCTTTACCCGGCGATTCTCTACTGCACACGCTCAGGAGCCACAAAAAAGGCCGGAGCAATGCCCCGGCCTTTTCCAACTCTTTATAATAAAGAGTTTATTCAGCAGCCGTACGGCTCACGCGCTGTTTGTCCTGTTCTGCGGCAATGGCGCGCAGGCGCTTCATGACGCTCCCCGTCCCTGCCGGGATCAGACGACCCACAATCACGTTTTCCTTCAGGCCCATGAGCTTATCAACCTTACCGGCCGTTGCGGCTTCGGTCAGAACACGCGTGGTTTCCTGGAAGGATGCGGCCGAGATAAAGGACTGGGTCTGCAACGATGCCTTGGTAATCCCCTGCAGCACCGGCATAGCCAGCGCAGGGCGTTCACCAGCATTGAGGCATTTGGTGTTCTCGACATCGAACTCAAGCCGATCCACCGTCTCACCGATCAGGTAGGTCGTATCACCCGGTTCCAGAATTTCCACCTTCTGGAGCATCTGACGAACGATAACCTCAATGTGCTTATCGTTAATCTTCACGCCCTGCAGACGGTAAACATCCTGGATTTCGTTGATCAGGTAATCAGAGAGAGCCTCGACCCCCATGACCTTGAGAATATCGTGCGGAACGCGGGGACCATCGACCAGCGGATCGCCTTTTTCCACAAAGTCACCTTCCTGAACGGAAATGTGCTTGCCTTTGGGGATCAGGTATTCCTGCTCATGTCCGGTTTCGTCATTCTTCACGACAATCCGACGCTTGGACTTGTAATCCTTGCCGAATTCAACGCGCCCTTCCATTTCCGCAATAATAGCGTGATCTTTGGGACGACGCGCTTCAAACAGCTCGGCCACACGCGGCAGACCACCGGTAATGTCACGCGTTTTGGAACCTTCACGCGGCAGACGTGCCAGCACGTCACCCGCATTCACTTCCGCACCGTTTTCAATCGAAAGCAGTGTTTCAGGTGACAGGAAGTAGCGGGCTTCACCACCGTTATCCAGCTTCACCACTTCGCCGTTGGCATCCTTAAGCTGCACGCGAGGACGCAGATCAACGCCCTTACCTGCCTGCTTGTAGTCAACCACCACCTTGGAGGTCAGGCCGGTCACTTCATCCATACGCTCGACAAGCGTGATAGAATCGATGAGGTCCAGATATTCGATCTTACCGGCTTTTTCCGTGATGATCGGAAGGGTGTAGGGGTCCCACTCGGCCAGTTTCTGGCCACGTGCCACGGTAGCACCTTCCGTTGTGAGCAGACGCGCACCGTAAGGCACACGGTAGCGGAATTTCTCCACGCCCTTTTCGTCTGTCAGCAGGATTTCACAGTTACGGGCCATGACAATTGGCACGTTCTGGCTGTTCTGCACCACGTTACGGTTGCGGATGACAATCTTACCATCGCGTGATGCTTCGATCATGGACTGTTCAGCACCACGCTGCGCCGCACCACCAATATGGAAGGTACGCATGGTCAGCTGGGTACCAGGCTCACCAATGGACTGCGCCGCGATAACACCAACCGCTTCACCGATGTTAACCGGCGTACCACGTGCCAGATCACGCCCATAGCAGCGACCACAAACACCAACGCGGCTGTCACAGGTCAGCACGGAACGGATATGGATAACTTCCACACCGGAGGCTTCAATACGTTCCGCATCAGCTTCATCAACAAGCTGGTTACGGGCTGCAATAACCTTGCCAGTCGTGGGGTCCACAACGTCGGACGCAAGTGTGCGGCCCAGAATACGTTCGGACAGGGAGGCAACGACTTCCCCACCATCCATCACCGCACGCACGGTCAGACCGCGCTCACTACCGCAATCTTCCTCGATAATGATGCTGTCCTGCGCCACGTCAACCAGACGACGGGTCAGGTAACCGGAGTTTGCAGTTTTCAGCGCGGTATCGGCCAGCCCCTTACGTGCACCATGGGTAGACGTAAAGTAATCGAGAACCGACAGGCCTTCCTTAAAGTTGGCAATAATCGGCTGCTCAATAATTTCACCAGACGGCTTGGCCATCAGACCACGCATACCAGCAAGCTGCTTCATCTGCGCCGGCGACCCACGGGCCCCGGAGTGGCTCATCATCCACACAGAGTTGATGGGCTTGCCAACTTCCTGACGGGAAATTTCCTTGGTCATGGCAGCCTGCACTTCGTCCGTGCAACGTGACCAAGCATCGACCACCTTGTTATAGCGTTCGCCTGCTGTAATCAGACCATCCTGATACTGCTGTTCAAACTCTTTAACTTCGGCTGCGGTGCGATCGACCAGTTCTTTCTTTTCGGCCGGGATGATCATGTCATCCTTACCGAAGGAAATACCAGCCTTGGCTGCGTGGCGGAAACCAAGCGCCATCAGACGGTCGCAGAAAATGACAGCTTCTTTCTGGCCGCAGTGACGGTAAACCGTATCAATCACGTCCGACACGGCTTTTTTAGTCAGCTGGCGGTTGATCAGAGAGAACGGAATGGTTTCGTGCTTGGGCAGGATCTGCGCGATCAGCACACGACCGGGTGTGGTCACGGCTGTTTCATAGACGCGCTTGCCATCTGCATCAATCTGCTCAAATCGGGCCCGGATCTTGTCGTGCAGTTTGAGAGCGCCGGCATTGAGCGCGTATTCCACTTCCCCAATGGAAGAGAAAGACGCTGCACCGGCTTTAACCAGTTCACCCGTGGTTTCGTCGTATTCGTTCCGATCCGGCGTAACCTTGAATTCAGGCGTTTCCAGGCTGAGGTAATACAGCCCGAGAACAATATCCTGAGACGGCACGATAATCGGCTTGCCGTTGGCGGGGCTGAGGATGTTGTTGGTCGACATCATCAGCACGCGCGCTTCAAGCTGGGCTTCCAGGCTGAGCGGTACGTGCACGGCCATCTGGTCACCGTCAAAGTCCGCGTTAAAGGCGGTGCAGACCAGCGGGTGCAGCTGAATGGCCTTACCTTCAACCAGCACAGGTTCAAACGCCTGAATACCAAGACGGTGCAGGGTCGGTGCGCGGTTCAGAAGGACGGGATGTTCGCGAATAACTTCTTCAAGAATATCCCAGACTTCGGGACGTTCTTTTTCCACCATCCGCTTTGCGGCCTTGATGGTCGTGGCATGACCATACTTTTCCAGCTTGGCGTAAATGAAGGGCTTGAACAGTTCCAGCGCCATCTTTTTGGGCAGACCGCACTGATGCAGCTTCAGTTCCGGCCCGACCACGATGACCGAACGGCCAGAGTAGTCAACGCGCTTACCCAGAAGGTTCTGACGGAAGCGACCCTGCTTGCCCTTGAGCATATCGGACAGGGACTTGAGCGGACGCTTGTTGGCACCTGTAATCGCACGGCCACGACGACCGTTATCAAACAGGGCATCCACAGCTTCCTGCAACATGCGCTTTTCGTTACGCACGATAATATCGGGCGCGCGCAGTTCCATCAGCCGCTTGAGGCGGTTGTTACGGTTGATAACGCGGCGATACAGATCGTTCAGATCGGACGTTGCAAAACGCCCACCATCAAGCGGCACAAGCGGGCGCAGTTCAGGCGGAATAACCGGAACCAGATCCAGAATCATCCACTCGGGGCGTGCACCGCTTTCCGAGAAGGCTTCGACCAGCTTGAGGCGCTTGACGAGCTTCTTGCGCTTGGCTTCGGACGTGGTTTCCTTGAGCGCCTGACGCAGCTCTACCTTTTCAGCATCACACTCAATGCGTTCAAGAACCTTCTTGATCGCTTCAGCACCGATCCCGACTTCAATCCCTTCCTCGCCGTAATCGTCCATTGCGTCGAGATACTGCTCTTCGCTCAGGAGAGAATACTGCTTGAGGGGAGACGTGCCCGGTTCAAGAACCAGATAGTTCTCGAAATACAGTACCTTTTCCAAGTCCTTGAGCGTCAGATCGACCATAAGGCCGATGCGGCTTGGCAGGGACTTCAGGAACCAGATATGCGCAACAGGGCTGGCAAGCTGAATATGACCCATGCGCTCACGGCGGACTTTGGCCAGTGTGACTTCAACGCCGCATTTTTCGCATATAATACCGCGGAACTTCATCCGCTTGTATTTGCCGCAAAGGCATTCGTAGTCTTTGATCGGGCCAAAAATCCGAGCGCAGAACAGGCCATCACGTTCAGGCTTGAACGTACGGTAGTTAATGGTCTCGGGCTTCTTGATTTCACCAAAAGACCAGGAGCGGATCTGCTCAGGCGATGCAAGCTGGATCTTGATCTGGTCAAAGGTCATTGCCTGGCCGGTCTGGCCAAGAATTTTCATGAGTTCATTCATGTGCAGAAGCCCCCAAAGGGAAATGGAGCGCTGGAGCAATGGCTCCAGCCTCCTTCTTGAAATAAGTACGGATTGTGGCGGGGAAAATCACCGTTAGTCTGCCCCCTGCTCCAACTCCACATTGAGGCCAAGGGACTTGAGTTCCTTGATCAACACGTTGAAGCTTTCCGGAATACCGGCTTCAAAGTCATCCTGTTCGCGTACAATCGCTTCATAAACCTTTGTTCGGCCAGACACGTCATCCGACTTCACGGTTAGCATTTCCTGCAGCGTGTAAGCAGCACCGTAGGCTTCAAGCGCCCACACTTCCATTTCCCCAAAGCGCTGGCCACCAAACTGCGCCTTACCACCCAGCGGCTGCTGCGTAACAAGCGAGTATGGACCAATGGAGCGGGCATGGATCTTGTCATCGACAAGGTGATGCAGCTTCAGCATGTAAATGTAACCGACAGTCGTCTTGCGCTCAAACTGCTCGCCTGTCCGCCCGTCAATCAACTGCGACTGGCCCGATTTGTTAACACCAGCCTTTTCCAGCATGGCTTCAATATCGGGGATGGAAGCGCCATCAAACACCGGGGTCGCAATAGGCACGCCCTTGCGCAGGTTGTTGGCCAGCTCCACCAGTTCGTTGTTGTTCATGTTCGCAATAGCGTCATCATAGACCTTATCGCCATACACGTCTTTCAGACGGTCCAGCAGGTCCTGACGTTTTTCGCCCGTGCGCTGGTAGTCATCCACCAGTTCACCAATACCACGGCCGATATTGGCACATGCCCAACCCAGATGCGTTTCCAGAATCTGACCGACGTTCATGCGCGATGGCACGCCAAGCGGGTTCAGAACCAGATCAACCGGCGTCCCATCTTCCAGGAACGGCATGTCTTCAACCGGAACCACACGGGAGACAACCCCCTTGTTCCCGTGACGACCGGCCATTTTGTCACCCGGCTGAAGCTTACGCTTAACCGCGACAAACACCTTGACCATCTTCATCACGCCAGGCGGCAGTTCATCACCACGCTGGAGTTTTTCAACCTTGCTTTCAAAACGGGCCTGAATACGGGCAATAGCCGCATCAAACTCGCGCCGCAGGGTTTCAAGCTCAGCCATAACGCTGTCAGATGTCACAACAATGTGCCGCCACGTAGCACGGGGCTGTTCGTCCAGAACTTCCTGCGTGATCACCGTGCCGGAGCGGATACCCTTGTAGCCAGCGCCAGCAGTCTGATCGAGCAGCTTTTCACGCAGACGGCTGTAGAAGGAACGCTCCTGAATAGCCCGTTCGTCATCACGGTCTTTGGCCAGACGTTCAATTTCTGCGCGTTCAATGGCCATTGCGCGTTCGTCTTTATCCACGCCACGGCGGGAGAACACACGCACATCAACAATGGTGCCCGTTGTGCCGGGCGGCAGACGCAGGGATGTGTCACGCACATCAGATGCTTTTTCACCAAAAATGGCGCGGAGGAGTTTTTCTTCCGGCGTCATCGGGCTTTCGCCCTTTGGCGTAACCTTACCGATCAGAATATCGCCGGGGTTAACCTCGGCACCAACATAGACAATCCCGGCTTCGTCGAGGTTGCGCAGAGCTTCCTCACCAACGTTGGGGATGTCACGGGTGATTTCTTCCTGACCCAGCTTGGTATCACGGGCCATGACTTCGAATTCCTCGATATGGATCGAGGTAAACACGTCATCCTTGGCAATCCGTTCGGAAATCAGGATGGAGTCTTCGAAGTTGTAACCGTTCCAGGGCATGAACGCGACCAGCACGTTACGGCCCAGAGCCAGTTCACCCAGCTCCGTGGAAGGACCGTCAGCAATAATATCACCCGCGCTGACCTGATCGCCCACATGGACCAGCGGACGCTGGTTAATGCAGGTGGACTGGTTGGAGCGCGAGTATTTACGCAGACGATAGATATCGACGCCCTGTGTGGCACCGCTGGCATCCGTCGAGCGCACAACAATACGTGCACCGTCAATCTGGTCCACAATACCGTTGCGCTTGGCAACAATGGTTGCACCGGAATCCCGTGCAACAGCCGCTTCCATACCCGTACCAACCAGCGGCGCATCCGAGCGCACCAGCGGCACAGCCTGACGCTGCATGTTGGAGCCCATGAGTGCGCGGTTCGCGTCATCGTTCTCAAGGAACGGGATGAGCGCGGCTGCAACAGAAACAAGCTGTTTGGGCGATACGTCGCAGGCCGTTACTTCGGTCGGGGGCACCAGACGGAAGTCACCGTTACGGCGAACGGAGATCAGGTCGCTGGTCAGCGCCCCTTCGTCGTTCACCTTGGCGTCAGCCTGAGCAACAACCAGCTTTTCCTCTTCCATGGCGGAGAGGTACTTCCAGCCGTCCTGCAGCACGCCGTCCTTGACCAGACGATACGGCGTTTCGATAAACCCGTACTTGTTCACCTTGGCGTATGTGGCCAGCGAGTTGATCAGACCGATGTTCGGGCCTTCAGGCGTTTCAATCGGGCAGATACGGCCGTAATGGGTCGGGTGAACGTCACGGACTTCAAAGCCTGCGCGCTCACGCGTCAAACCACCCGGACCCAGTGCTGAAAGACGACGCTTATGCGTGACTTCGGACAGCGGGTTGGTCTGGTCCATGAACTGGCTGAGCTGGGAAGAGCCAAAGAACTCACGCACAGCAGCAGCAGCAGGCTTGGCGTTGATCAGGTCATGCGGCATGACCGTATCAATATCGACCGAGCCCATACGCTCACGAATAGCACGTTCCATACGCAGCAGACCGATACGGTACTGGTTTTCCATCAGTTCGCCCACGGAGCGAACACGACGGTTACCCAGATTATCAATATCGTCGATCTGACCGCGGCCGTCCTTCAGGTCACACAGAACCTTGATGGTGCGCAGGATGTCATCCTTACGCAGAACGCGCACGGTGTCTGGCACATCAATGTCCAGACGCATGTTCATTTTCACACGACCAACAGCCGACAGGTCGTAGCGGTCTGCATCGAAGAACAGGCCCTGCAGCATGGCTTCGGCCGTTTCCGCCGTTGGCGGTTCCCCGGGGCGCATGACGCGGTAAATGTCGATCAGCGCTTCATCACGGCCGCTGTTTTTATCAACGGTCAGCGTGTTGCGGATCCACGGCCCTTTGGCGGAATCAATAGCCAGAACCGGCAGTTCGGTAATCCCGGCTTCTTCAAGTGCAGCCAGACGGGCTTCGGTGATTTCCTCACCGGCTTCACCGTAAATTTCACCGGTGTTCATGTTGACCATGTCGTGGGCGATAAAGCGCCCGATCAGATCAACTTCACCCACCAGCACTTCACGGGTTTTTTCAGCAATCTTGCGAACCAGACGTGCCGTCAGCTTTGTTTCGGCGTCAGCCACAACTTCGCCGGTTTCGGCATCCACCAGCGGCGCCAGCAGCTTGAGGCCGCGGAAAGAGTCCGCATCGAACGGACGCGCCCAGCCCTTGGCAGACTTGGTGAAAGTGACTGTGTCGTAGAAGTAACCGAGGATTTCATTGGCATCCATGCCATGAATATCCAGCGCATCCACATCCCCACCCTCAGCCAGCTTCGCTTTACGTGCAGCGGCGGAGGCAGCACCTTCGAGTGCATAAAGGAGCGTGGTGACGGGCAGCTTACGCTTGCGGTCGATACGGACGTACAGCAGATCCTTGGCGTCGAATTCGAAATCGAGCCAGGAGCCACGGTAAGGAATAACGCGCGCAGCAAACAGGTATTTGCCCGACGAATGGGTTTTACCCTTATCGTGGTCAAAGAATACACCAGGGGAGCGGTGCATCTGACTGACAATAACGCGCTCGGTGCCGTTAACGATAAAGGTACCGTTATCGGTCATGAGCGGCATGTCGCCCATGTAAACCGGCTGCTCTTTAATGTCGCGGATGGAGCGCGAACCCGTGTCCTCGTCCACATCCCACACGATAAGGCGCAGAATGACCTTCAGCGGTGCGGAGAACGTGAGGCCACGCTGGATGCATTCCTCAACATCGTATTTCGGATCTTCAAATTCGTAGCTTACGAATTCCAGACGACCACGACCAGCAAAGTCATTGATCGGGAATACGGAGCGGAATACCTCCTGCAAACCCGTAGGAGTGCGCGCATCAGGCGACACATTGGCCTGAAGAAACGTCTCGTAAGACGCGCGCTGCACATCTATCAGGTTCGGCATCGGGGCGATTTCGGGAATCCGCCCGAAACTCTTGCGAATCCGCTTCCGTCCTGTGAACGATTTGGTGATTGCGTTCATCGTCGCTCCTGCCCCGCCCTTATCTCGGACCATCAGGCTCGTGGTCTGCCGCGAGCCTGATGGTCCGACCTATTTCGGCCAAAACCATACCGGATTTACCCGGCCACCTGCCTCAGATCAACCTGAAACAGGCAAACGGGCGGAGGCATACACCCCCACCCGAGAACCTCAATTTCCTTCACCCCACCACATATGGGCGGGATCAAGGCAATCTTACTTAACTTCGACGGTTGCGCCGTTATCTTCAAGAAGCTTCTTGATTTTGGCAGCTTCGTCCTTGCTGACGCCTTCCTTAACGGTCTTGGGAGCGCCTTCAACCAGGTCCTTAGCTTCCTTCAGACCCAGACCCGTGATGCCACGGATTTCTTTAATCACGTTGATCTTCTTTTCGCCAGCGGCGGCCAGAATAACCGTGAATTCGGTCTGCTCTTCAGCAGGAGCAGCAGCAGCGCCCGGAGCAGCAGCAGCAACTGCAACAGGAGCAGCAGCGGAAACGCCCCACTTTTCTTCGAGCAGCTTGGAAAGTTCAGCAGCTTCAAGAACGGTCAGAGCGGACAGTTCGTCAACAAGCTTAGCAAGATCAGCCATAGTCAGACTTCCTAATATAAACACTGGTTAGCAAAACGCAACCTCTACACAGAGGCTACGCGTATTTCTTGTACACACCCCCATATGGGAGCATGTGGTCAGGCAGCTTCACCCGTTTTGGCATAGGCCCCAAAAACACGAGCAAGCTGGCCAGCCGGCGCCTGAACAACACTGGCGATGCGCGTAGCGGGCGTGGAGATAAGACCCACGAGCTGCGCGCGCAGCGTGTCGAGCGACGGCAGCTCGGCAAGAGCCTTGATCCCAGCTACATCAAGTACCTGAGAACCAAGAGAACCACCAAGCAGCTCAAGCTTGTCATTGGTTTTGGCGAACTCAACGATCACCTTCGCCACTGATACAGGTTCGTCCGCCCACGCAAGCGCGGTCGGTCCCGTCAGCAACGGCGCGATGCCGCTGAACTGGGTCCCATCCAGGGCGAGAGTTGCCAGCCGGTTTTTGGCAACCTTGTAGTTTGCACCCGCTGCCCGCACCTTGCGTCGCAGATCCGTCACATCAGCCACGGTCAACCCGTTATTACGGGTAACCACAACCATGGACGTTTCGGCGAACACGGCGGCCAGAGAGGCAACAAGGGCCTTCTTTTCCGTACGGTCCAAATCCCGTCTCCGTCTTGTTCCATCAGATCTAAACCTGACAGAACGGGTTGCCCTTTAGGTTCTGCAACAAACAGAACCCGCTCGCCTGTCCTTGATAAACGGAATATCTGGCACTGCCGAAAATTCTCAGCCTGCAACCAGCATCCCCGTCTTACCACGCGCCAGCCCCGAAAGGCCGATTAAGAGCAAACTCACGTGTGGTCTCGGACAGGTATAAGAAGTGGTAAACCACTCCCTTATGCACCAGACCAGCCACAAGGGCCAGCCTGGCAACATTCTTGCTCAGCCTGCGAAGGCAGAGACGTCCAGCTGCACACCCGGACCCATTGTGGAGGTCAGGGCAGCCTTCTTCAGGTAGGTGCCTTTGGCGCCAGTCGGGCGAGCCTTCTGCACGGCATCAACAAATGCACGTACGTTTTCAGCCAGCTTGTCTGCACCGAAGGAAGCCTTGCCAACGCCAGCGTGGATGATACCGGTCTTTTCAGCGCGGTATTCAACCTGACCGGACTTGGCTGCCAGAACGGCACCCTTAACGTCCATGGTCACGGTACCCAGCTTGGGGTTAGGCATCAGGCCACGCGGGCCGAGGATCTTACCCAGACGACCGACCAGAGCCATCATGTCCGGGGTTGCAATGCAGCGATCGAAAGCGATTTCGCCAGCCTGCACCTGCTCCATCAGATCTTCTGCACCAACAACGTCCGCACCGGCAGCCTTGGCTTCTTCAGCCTTGGGGCCACGTGCGAACACGCCAACGCGCAGGGTCTTGCCCGTGCCGTTGGGCAGGGACACAAAACCACGAACCATCTGGTCAGCATGACGCGGGTCGATACCCAGATTCAGGGCGATTTCAACCGTTTCGTCAAACTTTGCAGTTGCATTGTCTTTGACGAGGGAAACAGCTTCGTCCAGACCGTATGCCTTACCGGCAACAACCTTGGCGCGAGCAGCTGCAAGACGCTTGTTCTGAGCCATAATCTTAGCCCTCCGCCACATCAAGACCCATGGAGCGGGCAGAACCCACCAGCATGCGTACAGCGCCATCAATGTCGTTTGCGTTCATGTCCTGCTGCTTCTGGGCAGCAATTTCACGCAGCTGATCCATGGTCACCTTACCCACGGAACCGCCCTTACCAACTGTCTGGCTGCCTTTGGAAATCTTGGCGGCCTTGAGCAGGAAGTAGGTGTTCGGGGGGGTCTTGGTGATGAAGCTGAACGTACGGTCAGCATAGGCAGTGATCACCACAGGAATCGGCATGCCAGGTTCAAGGCCCTGGGTCTTGGCATTAAATGCCTTGCAGAATTCCATGATATTCAGACCGCGCTGACCCAGAGCCGGACCAACCGGCGGCGAAGGGTTTGCTTTACCAGCGGGAATCTGAAGCTTGATGTAGCCAACAACTTTTTTGGCCATATCCGGGACTCCTCAAAAATGTACCCGGACCGCGGTTCTTAACGATTCCAGCCTGCACACAAGGTGTTGGCAGAAACCTCCCGCGTTCCGATCAGGAAAGGCGCGCTTACCTGTGCGCAGCATGACTGTCAAGAGGGGCACGTGCTTTTGTGCTGCCACTCAGGTCCGTGCTGGCAGGGTCACGCACGGTTGTAATGCCGCCCGCAGCCGGTGCCTGACGCAGATTGCTGTACTGCAAGGGCTTGAAGGGCATGAGCACACTTTCACCCGTAGGCAGTTGGCCACGGGACCACCCGCCACCCAAAGCGCGAATCAGCTCCACGCGGGCATCAATGGCGCGCGTGGAGGTCTGCACCAGTGCGATCCGGGCATTCAGGGCCGCAACCTGTGCCACCACGACATCCAGATAATTGGTAAGCCCCCCCGTGTACAGCGCCATGGTCATGCCCTGTGTGCGCAATGCGGCATCTACTGCGTTAGACTGCTGCCCTACCTGCACCTTGAGCCTGTTGACCCGGGTCAGCCCGTCCTCAACCTCCTTGAAGGCATCCAGCACCGTGCTGCGGTACAGATCCTCCTTCTCGCGGTACTGCGACCAGCTGCGTTGCAGGTCCGCACGCCGCAACCCACCCTGAAAGAGCGGAAGAAGTGCCTGCGCACCAAACTGGTACATGGAATTGGAGAGCGATGCGAGGTCGAACCCGTTATCCATAAACCCGGTCGTGGCGTTAAAGGTCACATGCGGGTAGAACGCTGCGCGGGACACGCCTATGGCCCTGTTGGCCTGTGCCATGCGCCGCTCTGCCGCAGCAATATCGGGCCGCCTTTCCAGCAGTGTTGATGGCAGAGCAACCGGCAGCGGGCCTTGTGCAAAGTTCAGTGTATCCACCGGCGCAATGTGGAAGGAGGCCGGGGCCTGGTTAACCAGTGCCGCAATGGCATGCTCCATAACGTCACGCTGGGTGCGGATGTCGGTTTCCTGCGCCTGCGTGGCATAAAGCTGTGCCTGAGCGCGGGAGACATCCATACCCGGCGCAATGGCCCCTGCCAGACGCATATTGGTAATCTGCACCGCTGTTTTGTAGTAGCGGATGGAATCCCGGTAAACCGCGTCCTGCGCATCCAGCCCACGCAGCACAACGTAATCGCTGGCAAGCTCGGCCTGCAAACTCAGCCTTGCTGCGGCATAGTCTGCCGCGCGCTCCTGCACGTTCTGCTTGGCCATACGTGTTTTGTTACGAATGGCGGACCAGAAATCCGGCTCCCACGTTGCAGAACCCGAATACTGCTCGGAGGACATATACATGGGCCCGGTGGAGCCAGCCCCACGCCACAGCCGATGGTCCGACCCTTTGTATTTTGCCCCGCCAGCCATACCGCCGATTTGTGGGTAGAGCTTGGATTTGGCCTCCATGGCCAGATCCCGCGCCTGAAGAAAAGCCTCCGCCTGCGCCTGAAGATCGGGGTTAAGGCGCATGGCCTGTTCCTCCAGATCATTCAGTACGGGGTCTCCCAGCACAGTCCACCAGTTGGGGTTTAATGTTGTATCCGCCCCACCTGCGGGCTGCATAACGCCACCACCCTGCCAGTTGTCGGGGTAGATAAACCTGGCAGGCTTGTAGCGTGGTGCCATGTCGCACCCTGCCAGAACGGACAGGAGGCAGCTCCCCAGCATAAAGCGTGCGGCAAAAACCCGGCTACCCTGCGCCCTGCCCTTCATTGACGCCCCCCGGATTCCGGCATGGGCCGGTTATCTTCGGGCATGGCGCGGGTATCGTTCTTGCCTGCGCCCGCAGCCTTTGCCGGGGGGGCTGGGGGAATATTGTAACCGGGAGTGCCTTTAACAATCCGTACCAGCTGCCCGTCCAGCAGGCCGGCGGATGGGTTATTGATGACCCTGTCGCTCTTTTTAACCCCACGCTGCACTTCCACCGTTGTACCCAGATCACGCCCAAGGGCTACGTTGACCAGATGCACGTGGTTGCTGTCATCCACCAGCGCGACCTGCGTTCCTTCCTGCCGGAACACAATGGCGCCTTCAGGCAGAATAAGCTGGTCCGGGTCAGCCGGAGCACGGAAGGTGGCCGTGGCATAGGAATTAGGCCACAGCTCGCCACTCTTGTTATCCAACACCAGTTCGGTCGTAACCGTGCGGGTATTGGGGTTAAAGGCGCTTGCGGTTGCCAGATAACGCGCCTTGAACGTGCGCTCGGGGTATTGCGGCACAATCAGATCGGCCTGCAGGCGGGGTGAGATAATATCCGCGTAGTCCTGCGGCACAGCTACAAACACACGCATGGCGTGCACGTCCGCAACGCTGAACAGTTCCGTGGCATTCCCGCGGGAATCCACATCGCCCCGTCCCGCGTTAACGTAATCCCCCACATCGGCCATACGGGATGTGACAATGCCATCAAACGGAGCCACGATCTTTTTAAACGCTTCAAGGGCGGCGTAGCGTTCCACATCATGCTGGGCGGCTTCGACCTGCGCCTTCTGGGCCTCGGCATTGGCAGCCTGCACGTCCACCTCCTGCTGGGAGACAGCCTGCGTGCCCTGCAACGCCTTCCAGCGTCGTGCGGTAATCTGGGCCAGCTTGTAGCGGGCCAGTGCCACGTTGTAGTTGGCTTTGGCTGCGGCGTACTGGGCGTCCAGCCCCGGTGTGTCAATTTCAGCCAGCACGTCCCCTGCTTTTACGCGCGCGCCAAAATCCTTGTACCACATTTTGACGTAGCCCGAGACCTGAGCGTAAATCGGGGCCTGATACCATGCCGCAATATTGGCAGGCAGCGAGAGCTCGCGCTCATCGGGGGCGTGCTGCGGGTAAATGACCTGCACAACGGGCACCGCATCATGGGCTGTTTCCTGCGCCAGTTGCACATAGGCCGAATGCCTTTGCACAAGCCCCATGATAACCAGAAAGCCTGCCACGCCAGCGACAATAGCAAACCCCATTTTTCTTTTACGGGCAGCTGCCGCAGCTTTTACCTTGGCGTCCACGCCACCCGTATTGTCGTGTTCCGGGGTCATACGCCAGCTTCCTCTTCTTTTGTCGTCGGCACTTCTTTTTTGTTGTGCAACATTGCAAACACGCAGGGAACAAACAGCAACGTAGCCACCGTTGCCACCAGCAGCCCCCCCATGACCGCCTTGCCCAAAGGCGCATTCTGCGAGTTGCTCAAAGACATGGGCAACATGCCAATAATCATGGCGGAAGCCGTCATCATAACCGGGCGAATACGCTCAAAGCCTGCCTCAAGTGCTGCCAGAATGGCATCTCCATGCTCATCCAGCCGCTCACGCGCAAAGGCCACAACCAGAATGGCGTTGGCCGTGGCCGTGCCCATGCACATGATCGCACCCGTAAGCGCTGGAACAGACAGGGTTGTATGTGTGAGGAACAGGCTCCACGAAATACCCGCCAACGCGCCGGGCAACGCCGTGATGATAATGAACGGGTCCAGCCAGGACTGAAAGTTGACCACAATCAGCAGGTAAACAAGCAGAACAGACATAGCCAGCCCGGCCAGAAGCTGCACATACGCACTGTTCATGGTCACGGCCTGCCCGCGCACGGTCAGCGATGCGCCGCGCGGCAGGTCGGGCCGGAGTTCATCCACAATCCGCTCCACCTCGCGCGAGACGGTGCCCAGATCGATCCCCTCGTTTGAGGCATAGATATCGAACACGGGCATGATGTTGTAGTGCGCAACCTCGGCCGGGGTCCCGACCTGCTCAATCTGGCTCAGCCCGCCCAGAATCTGCGGGGTCTGCCCGCTGGGATTACCGTCCCCCTTATCAATCGGGGTGATCTCCAGATCATTCATGGTCTGGAGGAAGGAGGCCGGGGTCTGGATGTCGATCAGATGCGAGACGCCAGTCTTGGTATCCAGCCAGTAAACCTGCCCGACCTGCGAACTGCCCGAGAGCGAAACCAGCACGTTGTCAGCCACGTCCGCCTCGCGGATACCCGTGCCCAGCGCGTACATGCGGCGTGCATTCACGCGCAGGGTTGGTGTGGTCATGGGCTGCTGCACTGAAATATCGGTCAGCCCGGTTACATGCCGCAGCCGTTCTGCAATGCGGTTGGCAAAGCGGAAGTTGGCTGGCAGGTCACGCCCGACCACCTGCACATCAATCGGGGATGGCAGGCCGAAGTTCAGGATCTTGGCTGTCAGGTCGCCCGGCAGGAAGGAGAACTGGGTCCCGGGGAATTTTTCATTCAGGTTGCGGCGCAGCAGGCGGCGGTATTCCGCAACAGGGGCGGCTTCATCCTTGAGCGAAATGGTAATGTCGCAATCCTGCGTACCCACGGTGGGGGTTGGAATATAGGCCATGTTGAGCGGGCTGAACGCCAGACCGCAGTTATTGACAATTCCTTCCACCTGCCCGGGCAGCGTGCGCTCGACCTCCGTATCCACCAGCTGGGAAATCTTGCCGGCTTCCTCCAGCCGCGTGCCAATGGGTGCACGCATATGCAGGGCGATAACATCCGAATTGACCTCGGGGAAAAAGTTCTGCCCGACAAAGAACAGCAACCCCAGAGACCCGAACGAGCACAGCACGAATACCGGAATAAACGTCCCCCGCACCTCGATCAGATACGTGAGCAGGGCGTGGTAGCGGTGGCGAAAAGTCTCAAACCCACGCTCAAAGGAACGCTGGAAACGGCCAAAAACCGTTTTGGGCTCCTGCGGACCGTGCGCATGGGCGGCCACCTGTGCGGCCAGCATGTACTTGGCCATGGTTGGCACCAGCGTGCGCGAGAGAATGAACGATGCCAGCATGGCAAAAATAATGGCTTCGGCCATGGGCATGAACAGCCAGCCAGCAACACCGGTCAACTGGAACAGCGGCATCCACACAATGCAGATACACAGCGTGGAAACAAAGGTTGGAATAACAATCTGGTTGGCCGCGTCCACAATGGCGGTTTCCAGATCCTTTTCCATTTCCAGATGTGCATCAATGTTTTCGATCATGACCGTGGCATCATCCACCAGAATACCAACGGCCAGCGCCAGCCCGCCCAAAGTCATGACATTGATGGTCTGCCCGGCCCAGCCCAGCCCGATGATCGAGCACAGCATGGCCAGCGGAATGGAGGTGGCAATAATAACCGTAGAACGCCACGACCCAAGGAACAGCAGCACGACAAGCCCGGTCAGGAAGGCGGCGGTTATCATTTCGCGCACCACGTCCTCCACGGACTCCTTAACAAAGGTCGAGGCGTCATTGAGCACGCGGATGCTCACACCCGGCGGGAGGGTCTGCACAATGCCGGGCAGCAGTTTTTTAATGCCTGCCACCACGTCCAGTGTTGAGGCATCCCCGCTCTTCATGACCACGATCAGCACACCCTGCTGGCCCTTGACCAGCACAAGGTTGGTCTGCGGTGGACCACCCTGATGCACCCATGCCACGTCGCGCAGGCGGACCACGGCGTGCCCGACCTGCTTGATGGGAATATCGTTCAGTTCATCCAGCTCCCGCGGGGCGGCATTGGTCTGCACCATCCAGTCAAACGGACCAATACGCTGGTCCCCCGCAGGCAGCACAATGTTCTGGCTGTTCAGTGCGCGGGAGACATCCACCGGGGAAAGACTGTGTGCCAGCAGCTTGACCGGGTCCAGATCGACCATGACGTTACCCGGCTTACCCCCATACGGGTTGGGAATGGCCGCCCCTGCAACCGACACCAGCGCAGGCCGGATAAGGTTGGAGGACATGTCATAAATCTCGGACGCCGTCATGGACGTGGATGCGACCTGCAACGTAATGACCGGCACGGAGGATGCGTCATACGCCAGAACAAGTGGCGGCGTGGAGCCGGTAGGCATCTGCTTGATCACGGTCTGGGAGACAGAGGTGATCTGGGTTTGAGCAACGGATGTGTTTGTACCGGGCTGGAAAAAGATCTTAACAATCCCGCGCCCGTAATAGGACTGGCTTTCAATGTGTTCGATATTATTCACGGTCGCGGTAAGTGCGCGCTCGTAATAATAGACCACACGGCCAGACATATCCTCGGGCATCAGCCCTGTATATTGCCAGATAACGGCCACAACAGGGATGCGGATACTCGGGAAAACGTCCGTCGGGGTTGAGAAAATACCCTTAATTCCAAAAACAAGAATCAGGATGGACAGCACAACAAAAGTGTACGGTTTTTTGAGTGCTATAAGAACAATCTGGTTCATTCACCTGACCCTTGGCTGAAAACGGGTCCGGTCATCATTCTGGAAATGGTCGTCATTTTGCCAGTAGATACCCGCACATCCTTCTCCCGCTTGTGACATTATCTTTACAAACCATTGCTCTAGCCCAGTGCCGGGACCGGAAAAGCAATGCTGAAGCATGTACCCCTGCCATTGGGGCCGCTCTCTATCTTAACGTTTGCGTCATGCAGATGCGCAATGGCGCAAACAAGGCTCAACCCCAGACCGCTGCCGGGCACATGCCGGCTCTTGTCCGAGCGATAGAAGCGGGACAACACATTCTGTCTTTCCTCAGGGGCAATGCCCGTGCCCGTATCGGTCACGATCAGCAGGACCGCATCATCCTTTTGTTGCACATCCAGCACAATACTACCGCCTTCAGGAGTAAATTTGATAGCATTATCAACCAGATTAGCGAGCAGTTCGATCAGAAGATGCCGATCCCCCCATACTGGCCCCTCATCCGCCGAGGGCAGAGCCTGTAGTTTTTTATCTTCCATTTCGGCAATGGGTTCGTAAAGGTCGAACACATCATCCATCAACTCACGCAGCCTTACCTGCGCAAAACCGGCCATGCGGCGGCTGTTCTCTATCTCGGCAATCCTGAGCAGGGCGGTAATAATACCAAGGCATTGATCAAGGTCATCCACCGCGCGACCTATGGCGGCTTCAAGCTGCTCCGGATCGCGCTCGCCCGACTGGGCACGCTCAAGCTTTGCCCGCACGCGGGAGAGCGGGGTGCGCAGGTCATGGGCAATATCATTACCCACCGCACGCATGCCGTCCATCAGATGTTCCAGCCGGTCGAGCATGCGGTTCACGCTCCCCGCCAGCCGCTCCAGATCATCCCGCTCACGGTTGGCGGGCAGACGTTCATGAATATCGCCCGCCATAATCCGGTCTATGGCCTCGTGCATTTCCTTCACGCGGGAGAGGGCACGATGGCTGAGTGCCACCCCAAGGAACAGCGCGAACAAAAACGTGGGCACCGCCGCCACCAGCATGGCATGGCGGAGCATGAACTTCTGCTCCGCCAGCAGATGAAAACTGCGCCCCAGCACCAGAATGGTGTGGTCTGGCAAGGTCACCGCCAGCAGGCGCAGGGGGTAAGCGGCCCCTTCCTCGGGGTAAATCTCGATATTATGGGGCTTACCATCTGCCTTGAGCCCACGGGGCCAGGTATGCAGGTCACCCGCAATTAACGCATGCCCGGCGTCAAACAGCCCGGCACTGTTGATGATCAGGCGCAGGTCATCCGTTGCGCGGCGGCGGATAACATATTCCAGATGCTCGGGCGACATCTGAGCCAGCAGTTCCGCCTCCCCCTGTAGCAGTTCGGTGGAGCGGCGGGATTCCACCGCCTCCATCTGGGCGTAAACCAGCCCGAACTGCATGAGCATGACACCAGCCATAGCCGCCAGCGCCATAAGGGTGATCCGGAATGTGGCTGTCCGAAAAACCTCAGTCAGAAACACGCAACTGGAACCCCGTACCACGAATGCTCTGGATAAGCGGTTCCTCGCCCGGAGCATCAACCTTCCGGCGTAGCTTGCCTATATGCACATCAACCAGGTTGGTGCGCGGGATAAAACGGTACTGCCAGACATCCTCCAGCAGCATGGAGCGCGTCAGCACCTGTCCGGGCCGGCGCATAAGGTATTCGAGCAGCCGGAATTCACGCGGGAGCAGGTCAATCTCGCGGCCATCCCGCCAGACGCGGCGTTCGATCAGGTCCATTTCCAGCGGGCCGGTGCGCAGCTTGGTGTTGCGCGTATCATCAGGCCGCCGCAGCAGCGCTTCAATCCGTGCAACAAGCTCTTCCATGGCAAAAGGCTTGGTCAGGTAGTCATCCCCCCCAGCCTTAAGGCCCGTGACCCGGTCATCCACAGCAGACAGGGCAGACAGGACCAGCACAGGCACGCGAATCCCCTGCTGGCGCATGGCTTCTATAACAGAAAGCCCATCACACCCGGGCAAAAGCCGGTCCACCACCATCACATCGGCCTCGCCTTTTACGGCTGCATCCAGCCCAGCGTTGCCTGTTTCCTCATGATGGACGTTAAAGCCGCGCCCTGTGAGTTCCCCTACAATTTCCTCGGCAATCCTGCCGTCATCCTCGATAAGGAGAACCGTCCGCCCTTCCAGAAAAGGGGGTAGTGTATCATCTTCAGACATACCTGCCCTCTTGCTCGTGTTCTACCCTGTTGCAGTGCTACCCTTGATATGGCCACTAAATTCAATTTCAGACTCTTCGCCTTCGTCCTCACTTGCAACCGGGTTATCAAGCTCCTTGAGCTTGCGGGTAACCACTCTGGTGCGCCGTCTGGCCTCCTCGATTGAGAACGACATAGCCTGCGCATTCCGCGCCAGCTTGTCCAGCACTCCGTCCATTTTCAGCATTTCCTGCCGGGTTGCACCCAGCAGGCGGGCAATGCTTTCCGTCCGTTCTTCCAAGGCCAGAGTCACGTAGCCCAGATGAATGGTACGCAGCATGGCAGGCATAAGGGCTGGCCCCATGACCATAACCCGGTACTGCCGCCCGACATCATCTATCAAACCCGGAATACGGGCCACTTCCGTGTAAAGCCCATCAGTTGGCAGATAAAGCACAGCGAATTCAACAGTTGCGGGAGGCTGAATGTATTTCGTGGCAATTTTGCGGGCTTCCACCCGCACAGTGTTCTCCAAAGACTTGCGGGCGGCCTTTTCCCCCACCACATCGCCCTCTTCTGCCGCGTTGAGCAGTTTTTCGTACGCTTCGGTCGGGAACTTGCTGTCCACCGGCATAAGGGGGGGTGTCTGGGTTTTGACCGGCATGCGAATGGCGAACTCCACCACATCATTCCCCGGTCCCAGCCGCACATTGCTCTCATACGTGCCCGGCGGCAGCACATCATCCAGAATGGCGCGCAACTGGGCCTCCCCCCAGCCACCACGGGTTTTGACATTACTGAACAGCCGTTTGAGGTCACTGATCTGGGCGGTCATGGCGCGGACCTCGCCCATAGCCTTCTGCATGGCGGCAAACTGTTCCAGCACCCGCTGGAACGATGTGTGCATCTGCCGCTCCACCGCCTCGTGCAGTTGCTCGGTTACCGCGTGGCGGATAGCCGCCAGCTGCTGGGCAGAGGTTTCCGCCATGTTGCGCAGGGCCTCGGCCTGTGCGGCCCGTGCCTCCGCCTGCTCACGCCCCAGACCGCCGGAAAGGTTACCAAGCTGCTCGGCCAGTTCGGCACGCATGCGCTCCAACCGTTCGCCAAAAGCCCGTTCCATTTCGGCCATGGCGGTTCTTTGCGCGGAGGAATCAGCGCGGGCGGCGGCGGCCTCGCGCTCCATCATAACGTAAAGCCGCGCCAGCAAGTCGCTATCCGCACTTTTTGCTGGAGGCTTGCGCAGCGCAAAAGCCAGCACCACCCCCAGCAAAAGAGCCGTGACCGCCACACAGACAAGAACAATTACAGAACCCATACCCTGTTTTGTCTGATGTCTGCCCCAAGAGCAAGCACCCTTGCTCACTGTTTTTGAACAAAAAACACGTCTATCAGGCAACACCTCTCATGCCGCAGACGTAATGACAGGCGTGGTGTGGTAATGATACTACCCTTGCCCACGGTGCCTTGTTCACCAACACAACAAAAAGTCCAGGAATGGAGAGCACAGCTTGAGCACGGCACAACGCATTCGGGGTATTCTGGCAGGATCAGCCGGAAACCTGCTCGAATATTTTGACTGGTATGTTTATTCTTCCTTCACCATCTACTTCGCCCATGCGTTTTTTCCACACGGCAACCCAACGGCGGAACTGCTGAATGCGGCAGCGGTGTTTGCCGTTGGCTTTTTTATGCGCCCCATTGGCGGGTGGCTGCTGGGCATGGCGGCAGACCGGTACGGGCGGCGCAAGGCGCTCACCTTTTCTGTTCTGGCCATGTGCTTTGGCTCGCTGGCCATAGCCCTGTGCCCCACATACGAGCAGATAGGGGTTGTGGCCCCGGTCATTCTTGTGCTCGCACGTCTGGTGCAGGGCTTGAGCCTTGGGGGGGAATATGGCGCTTCGGCCACCTATCTGGCCGAAGTTTCCACCCCGCAGCACCGGGGGTTCTGGTCTGGGTTTTTGTATGTCACGCTGGTTATGGGGCAACTGCTGGCCCTGTGCGTGCTGCTGATCATGCAATACGTGTTTTTAACACCGCAGCAGATTGCAAGCTGGGGCTGGCGCATTCCCTTCCTGATCGGGGCATGTGGTGCCGTTCTGGTGTTCTGGCTCCGCCGCCAGATGGTGGAGAGCGAAAGCTTTGAGAACACAAGCAACAAGCAGGCCAAAGGGGGCGTACGCGTTATGCTGGCCCACTGGCCATCGGTGTTGCGGGTCTGCGGGCTAACCCTTGGCGGAACGGTCGCTTTTTACACCTACACCATTTACATGCAGAAATACCTTGCCAACTCCCTTGGTTTTTCCAAGGAAACGGCCACCCTTATCTCTGCTGCCAGCCTGTTTGTATTTGCGGCCATGCAGCCCGCTTTTGGCGCGGTATCCGACCGGATCGGGCGTAAACCCCTGCTCCTGTTTTTTGGCATTGGGGCAAGCCTTGGCACTGTGCCGCTGCTTAGTGCCCTCTCCCACGCCACATCGGGCTGGGTTGCATTCGGGCTGATTGTTGCCGCGCTGTTCACGGCATCGGGGTACACGTCCATTAACGCCATTGTTAAGGCCGAGCTTTTCCCCACCCGCGTACGGGCCTTGGGAGTAGCACTCCCCTATGCGCTGACCGTATCCATTTTTGGCGGCACAACCGAATATATTGCCTTGTGGTGCAAGCATGTAGGCCATGAAGGCTGGTTTGCCTGGTATGTTTCCGCCTGTGCGCTGGTCACGCTTGCAACCGCGTTAACCCTGCAAAAAACCAGTACAATGCCGGAAAACACGCCCTGACCCCCATACAGGCATTATTCAACAAAAGGACAGGGAAGAGCCTTTAATTTGCCACAAGCGGATCGATATTTAAGGGAGAACAAAAAATACGGAGCAGCCTGACACCCTGCTCCAGGGAGGCACGTTTGATGCGCCGCATGACACAATTTCTGATGGCCCTGCCCGTTATTGCGGGCCTTGGTCTGGCAGCTCTGCCTAGCGCACAGGCCCAACCCGGGCGCTGGGGTGGCGGTGGCCCCGGCTGGGGCGGTCGGGGCGGACCCGGCTGGGGGCACCACCACCGGGGCGATGGCGGCGCAATTGCCGGCGCGCTTATTGGTGGGCTGGCCGTTGGTGCCCTTGCTGGTGCAGCCATGAGCGGCGGCCCCGGCGGCTATGCCTATGGTTACAGCTATGGCCCGCCCCCTCCGCCGCCCCCACCACCACCACGCGCCTATATGGTGCCGGTTGCTCCCATGGGGCCACCTCCGGGTTATTACTACGCTGTTCCCGGTGGCTATTACCCGGGCTGGTAAAGCCCGGCCCGGCAGGGTGGGTGCGCAAACCTGCGCACCAAAAACTGCAACAACGTGCTCAGGCAGCGCCACCCAGTGCCTGCGCCTGAGCCAGCACCGCATCCACATGGCCGCTGACTTTGACCTTGGGCCAGATGTAAGCAATGTCGCCTTTGGCATCGATCAGGAACGTTGCGCGCTCTATGCCCATATAGGTCCGGCCATACATGGATTTTTCCACCCATACGCCGTAAGCCTCGGTCACATGCCCATCTTCATCTGACGCCAGAGGAAAGGTCAGGTTGTATTTGGCCGCGAATGAGTCCAGCTTTTTAACCGGATCGCGCGAGACACCAATAACGCTCAGCCCGGCCTGTTCAAAAGCCTGTAGGGCTTCGTTAAACCCGCAGGCTTCCTTTGTGCAGCCGGGCGTGTCTGCCTTGGGGTAAAAATAGAGCACAAACGGCTGCCCCTTGAGCGCCGCACTTTCCACCGTGCGTCCACCACTTGCCGCCATGCTGAACGCCGGGGCTTTGTCCCCTACCTTGAGCACCTGACTATTTTCCATAACCGTAAACTCCTTACATACCTTGTGCTGGGATAACCCGCATTTAGTCCTCTGGCCGTTCGGCTGGTGCCATGGAGGCAACGGGGCCGACCAGCCTTTCAAAACAGTTCCGCACATCGCGCGCCAGCAGGTTGGTCCGCTCCATTAGCTCGGGCAGGGTGCGGGCCTTCATGTTCCTGAGCAGAATATTCAGGGCTGCGGGCACCATATCCGTTTCCAGCTCCCGTGGGGGTACGGGGCCACACAGCAAACGCAGCAGGGCCTGCAAACGCCGCCAGAAAAAATCCGCCTGCCTGAGCAGTTTTGCATCTGCCGCACTCAGCACCCCACACCGTTCAAGCCGCCCCAGCGCCAGCCGGGTGGACGGGCTACGGGCCATGGGGTCGGCTGCAACAAGCTGGAAAATCTGCGCAATGAACTCCACTTCCATAAGTCCACCGGCCCGGCGCTTGATGTCCCATATGGAACTGGCGGGCAGGTCACGGGCCAGACGTTCACGCATGGTGCGGGCATCCTCCAGCAAGGAGGCGCGTTTAGGGGGGATGGCACGAATACTGCCATCCAGCACCCGCTCCAGATCCTGCGTTAACGCGCGCCGCAGGGCTTGCGGGGCCGCCACAATGCGCGCGCGCGTCAGGGCCATACATTCCCACGTCCAGGCGGCTTCCGTATGGTAGCGCAGGAACGCCGTGCGCGGGACAGCAACCGGCCCCGCAGCACCCGATGGGCGCAGGCGCATATCCACTGCATAAAGCGGTCCTTCCGGCCCCGGTGCAGTCAGTGCCGCAATAAAGGCGTGGGCCAGACGGGTATAATACTGCCCCACAGCAACGCTCCGGGGGCGGGAGAAGGCGAGTTCCTGCCCGGCATTGCGGCTTTTGGCCGCGACCTGGCTGGTCTGAATCTCCTCCGGGTGGTCAAACACCATCAACAGGTCAAGGTCGGAGCCGGGCATCATCTCCCGCGAGCCAGCCTTACCCATGGCTATAACCGCCATGCCCCCACCGGGCACACGGCCATAGCGGCGCACATGGTCACGCTCCACAGCCTGTTTGATCACGGTCATGATCGTATCGGCCAGCAGGGTGCGTTCACGCTCGGCGTCGTCCTCGCTCATCCGCCCTTCCAGCAGCGCAACGGACAGGCGGAACTCCTCGCCCCGCAGCAACGGGCGCAGGGTGGTCAGTAGTTCCTCCACATCGGCAACTTCCCCGGCCAGTGTTTTCAGGCGCGCCACCACGTTGCGTCCTTCCTCCGGTTCGGGGGCCAGCAGCCCTTCCAGCGCAGAGGGCTTGTCCGCCAGATGGTCAGCCAGAAAGGCCGAAGCATCAAAAATGCTGGCAATGCGGTTGATCAGCTCCGGATTACGCTCAAAAAGCGAGAGCAGCTGCACCCCGGCGTGCTGGCGCGCCAGCAGAGCATCAAACCTGCGCAGGCAGGCTAGCGGGTTACCGCGCTGGCCAAAATTGGCCAGCAGGGCGGGGAGCAGCGCACGCAGCAGGGCATGTGCCCGCTCCGAGCGCAGGGCACGCAGGCCATTGCCACTCCACCGGCCCAGAACCTGTGCCGCTTCCACTAGTTGGGATTGAGGAAAACCATATTTTTCCAGCAGTTCCGCCACCTGCCCTTCTTCTGGGCCGGGCATGAGCACACTGCCTGCTTCCATACCGTTCTGTGCAGGCTGGATAATAAAGTGCCGCTCAAAAATCCGCCTTGCCTCACGCATACGCGGGAGCATGTCCAGCGCCAGAGCCTCCCCATCGGGGTAGTTCATGAAAATGGCGAAGGCATCAAACCCTTCCACCGTCTCTGGCAGGCTGTGGGTCTGGTGGTCGGCGCGCATTTGCAGGCGATGTTCCGCATCGCGCAAAAAACGGTAGGTGCGGGCCAGCACTTCGGCCTCGGTCCGGGGCAGTCTGCCCGAACCCACCAGTTTTTTAAGCGCGCCAAATGTGGTTTTGTCCCGCAGCCCGGGCTCGCGCCCCCCCCAGACCAGCTGCATGGCCTGCGCAATAAATTCAATTTCGCGTATGCCGCCCTGCCCCAGCTTGAGGTTATGGCCCAGAAGCCACGCCCGGCTGGCAGCGGGGTCCGCCAGAACAGAATCGGGGAGTTGCGCCAGATCCGTCCGCCCTGCCTTGCGGTAACGGTCTATGCGGGCCTTCATGTCATGGATGTCATCAATCAGGGCGAAGTCTAGGTGCTTGCGCCAGATAAATGGCCTGATAGCCGCCAGAAAGCGCCGCCCCAGCGTAAGGTCGCCCGCCACTGCGCGCGCCTTGATCATGGCCGCACGCTCCCATGTCTGGCCCAGGCTCTCGTAATACAGCGTGGCAGCCTGTACGGTTACAGCCGGTGGAGTAGAGGATGGGTCTGGCCTGAGCCGCAAATCGGTACGAAAAACGTAGCCATTCGCATCGCGCGCTTCCATCAGACTAACAAGATCGTTAGTCATACGCACAAATACACGTCGCACCGCGTCTGACTGAGAATACGTTGTGGGGTCGTACAACACTATCAGGTCGATGTCGGATGAAAAATTCAGTTCACGCGCGCCCAGCTTGCCCATGGCCAGTACCACAAGCCCACAGCCCGAAGTGGGGTTTTCGGGGTCTGGCAGGTCAAGCTGCCCGGCCTGACTGGCATGCCACAGCATATGTTTGAGCGCGATTTCCAACGCGGTTTCAGCCAGCCGGCTGAGCGTATGCGTGACTTCCTCCAGCGACCATGCACCACCAAGGTCTGCAATAGCGCAAATAAAAGCTATACGCTTTTTGGCATGACGAAGGAACGCGGCGACATACTCTCGCCCCGATGTGGCGTCAAACTGTGCGCATGTTGCAAACGCATCGAGCACACAGCTATCCGGCCCCTTGTCCAGCAGCGCTGCAAAAGCCTGAATATCCTCCCGCGCCAGATCGGACAGGTACGGGCTGTTCCCGCCAAGGCAAAGCATCAACTCACGCGCACCGGGCAGCGCCATGACCGATGCCGCAACACCGTTCTGGCTGGCCAGTTCCAGCATGTCCTCAACAAACACTGTGGCCCTGTGCCCGTCCGCCGGAGCGGGCCAATCTGCATCCGGCCAGCTCCGCGGGCCTTGCCTGCGGGTCTGTCTTACGTCACGGAAGAGAGAATGATCTGCCTGCGTCATGATATGGCCCGTACTGTGAACCATAAAGGCTTGCTGCGTTGACTTCCAACGGTCAAGACACCTCCCCCCCCGCAAGAACAAAAATTCCGCGTGCGCTGGCGATTGGCGCGTGCGTTCTGGTGGCCTCCCCCTTTGTGGGGCTCGGGGCGTTGCTGGGTGCCATGGCATTTGGCCCGCTTGATATTACGCCGGTGGTGCGGCCTTTTCTGCCCATCACAATTATCAAGGGGGAACGCGCGCACCCGCCAGCAGTCAGCCTGCGTCTGGGCCATGCCGAACTCCGCTGGAATGGCCTGCGTGAAGGCATGGGTGTGCCCATAACCGTTGTGCTTGAGGGCCTGAGCTTTATTGCGCCCGGCAACGCCCACCCGAACACCGTGCGCGAAGCAGACGTCACGCTGGACCCGCTGGCCCTGCTGCACGGCAGCATAAGGCTGCGCACCATCAACATCAAAGGGGTGCGCCTTGCCCTGCGCCGCGCCCATAACGGCAGCGTGGAGTTTGACCTTGATCTGCCCTCTACCCCATCCTCCCATCAGGACAACACGCTGGAAACCTACGGGCTGGAACACGCACGTATAGAAGATGCCACCATAAGCATGGATGACCAGCTCACCGGCACGCACTGGCTGGCATCCGATATTGGTGTGGACCTGCGCCTGCATACCATAGGGCACGCCACAGGGGTTACCGGGGCTGTCAAACTGAGCATAGCGCCGCAAAGCGACCCCGGTACCAGACTGGTCCTGAACGCACACGGTGCACCGGCCGACAATGGCAGGCAGATTGCATGGCACCTGAGCACAAACACACTCAACCCCGCCACATTTGCCCCCCTGCGCCCCGAACTGGCCAAAATAGACCTGCCCATAAGCCTTACGGCAGATACGTATTTTACCTCTGCGCCAAAAACACCGTGGATGGTGCCCAATGCGCTGGAACTGACAACCTCCATAGGCTCCGGCCATGTGGAGGCAGGCGGCACACGCTATGAGGTGGACCACGGTACGGCTGGTATGTCTGTGCTGCTCAACCAGACCAAAGCGCAGTCCGTACCCGCCCAGATTACCCTGCCCTCCGTGCATCTGCTCTTGCGCAACCCCAGTGCACCAGATGATGCCGCACGCGCCCTGAGCGTGAACCTGAGTGGCTTCCTCAACACATCGGACCTGATGCAGCCCAAAGGCATAGAGTCCAGACTGAGTGCAACCATTCCCCATGTCTCGTTTGAGGATCTGACCTATTACTGGCCCAGCCTTGCTGCCAAGGGTGGCAAAAAATGGGTGACCGAGAACATAACCACCGGCACGGCCACCAACCTTGTGACCACAGCCGAACTGGGCAGCAGCCAGGGCTGGAACGGCCTGAAGCTGACCGGCATACAGGGGGGCATTGATGCAACGGGCCTGACCGTTCACTGGCTGCGCCCCATTACGCCCCTGCAAGGGCTGGATGCCCGGCTGGATATTGTAAGCCCGGACAAGCTGAGCATTCACTTCGACCACGGCTACCAGCTTGTGGACCGGACCGGCAAAAACGTGGGCCAGAACGGCACAGGCCGGATTGAAGCCGGGCCGGGCAGCATGGACATTGTGGGCCTGACCAAAAAAGACCAGACCGGCATTATAGAAACCGACCTGCACGGCCCTTTGCAGGATGTGATTGCCCTGCTGGCCGAACCACGGCTGCACCTGCTCTCACGCCATCCGCTCAGCCTGACCCGCCCGCGCGGCACGGCCAACCTGCATCTGGGCCTGAGCCTGCCGCTGATCAGCCGCGTAACCATTAACGACATGACCATCCAGAGCCATGCCGATGTCACGCATGCTTCCATTGGCAATGTTGTTGCCGGGCGCGATGTAGCCAACGCCCGCTTTGGGCTGGACGTGACCACGGACGGGCTTGCCCTTGCCGGGCACGGGATTATTGGCGGCCTGCCCTCCGACCTGACATACGACATGGACTTCCGCTCCCTTCCGCCAGATGCGGTCGCGGAAAAAGCCCACCTGACCTCGCGCATAACGCCCGACACGGCTCTGGCGGCAGGCATTGCCACGGGGGATCACTTTGCTGGCAGCGCGGACCTTGCCGTGGATTACCAGCAACTGGCCAGCCACATAGGCACTGTTGGCCTTGATCTGGACCTTGGGCGCGCGGATATTCGCATTCCCATGTGGCACAAAACAGCGGGGCAGGCTGCACATGCCTCCGCCACGCTGGATCTGGACGGGGGGCAGATTACCAATGTGGACCACCTGCAGGCATCTGGTCCGGATATGAACGTCGTTGGCAAGGCGCAAATACGGCCCGGCCATGCACCGGAACTGATTATTTCGTCCTTCAGGATCGCGCGTTCCAATGGCCACGCCAAACTGGTACTGCCCCAGAACCAGTCCGGTAACATGGTCCATGTTGGCGTTTATGCAGACACGCTCGACCTCTCCCCGCTCATGAGCCGGGATGAGCACGAACCGAGCACGCCCGAGACCAGAAAGCCCGCCAACTACCATGTGCCAGAAGCCGCAACCGGCAAACTGCACGGCCCCCCCGGCACGGCCTGGGCCATTGACCTGACGGCAAACCAGCTCTGGTACAGCAAAACCAAGCAGCCCCTGCGCACCGTACAGGCCTATTTTGAAGATAACGGCCTGCGGCTGGAAAAAATGCGCTTTACCATGCGCGGACCAGTCCCAGCCAGCATGACACTGGTTCCCACAGGGGCCAACCGCACCCTGCACGCCCATATTCCCGATATGGGGGCGTTTCTGGCAGCTTTTGGCATTCTGCCCGACGTCAAGGGTGGGCAGGCCGTACTGGATGGTACGTTTGATGATACCGAACCCGCCGCTCCTTTCAGCGGCAAGCTGAGCGTTACTCCGTTCACGCTTAAAAAAGCACCGACCTCCCTACAGGTCGCGCGCAATATTTCACTCTACGGCTGGCTCAATGCCCAGAACGCCAATGATTTTCTGGTGACGCACTTCAATATGCCCGTGACGTTTGAAGATGGCGTGCTGGAAATCCATGATGGCACAACCGGTAATGGTGCGCTGGGGGCCACGCTGGAGGGCAAGGTCAACCTCGACCACAACAGCATAGACCTGCATGGCACCGTGGTTCCCATTTTTGCCCTGAACACCCTGCCGGGCAAACTACCGGGCATTGGCAGACTGTTCAGCCCGGAAAAAAACGGGGGGCTGCTGGCTGTAACCTTCGGGATCACGGGTAATCTGGAAGACCCGACCCTGCACATTAACCCCTATTCCATTTTCCTGCCCGGGGCACTGCGCGAGATGTTCTAACCCCCGGCAATGCCCCGCGCAGCACATGCCGTGCGGGGTAATGCTCTGGTGGCATGGCCCAGCTAGTGTGCATGCCTTTGGGATGGCAGGTCCGATGCCGCATCGCGCGAGGCAGATGTATCCACCCCGTCCCCCGTATCAGGCAGGTCTGCATCGCTTTCCTGCAAAAAAACGGGGTCCTGCACAGTCCGGTTGATAGACAGGCTGAGTGCGCCAGAATGCACCAGATCACGCAGGGAGGTATCTTCATCCTCCATGCCGGTATCCACTCCATTGCCGCTGACTTCGCCAACCGCATGCAGCACCTGCCCGTTATGGGGGCGGACTTTTTCATGCAGCCAGTGGCGGGTGTGGGAGACAACGCTGGACGCATCCGCCGCCATGCAGGGCTGCATGTGGGTCAGGGTAATGGTTTCGGTTGTAACAACCGCCTGGGCTTGTGCCTGCGCTTGCGGCGTATGCCCGGCGGTATCGTCTGTTGCAAACACGGTGCCGGAGGGCACCACAACCAGCGTTTGCGGCTGCTGGGCCGCCTGCGCCGTTATGCAGACCGTGGTTGGCCCATCCACCGCCTGAGCCTGCGCTGCGTCATGCGTCCACCCCAAGGCTGCGCATAGCGCAAACAGTAATGCGGTGCGGCCATAGGTTGCGTTGTGCATTCCATCCCTTTCCTGCCTTTATCACCAATGGCCACGCATGGTGTGCACTATGGGTGTGCTGGTGCCTCCTGCTGCAAACCGGGGGGTATGACAAACAGGCTATCGGGCTGCGCAACACGCTGCACACTGAGTGCGCGCACCGTTATCTGCCCACCCTGCGCGACCTGAAGCAGCAACCCGTCTGCCGTGTAGCAGGCATCCGTCGGGTGGCCATCCGTATCTTTCGTGCGCCATATTGTGCACTGCTCACCCGCCACAACGGAACTCCCCAATCGTGCATAGGAGCCGACCATTGCGGGTTGGCCGGGGGGAGTAAGCTGCTGTGTGCCCGGCACAGGCATGATGCTGTCTTTTTTACGCCCGAGGTCCACAACACTCAGAGTTCTGTCACGCCATGAGGTGATCATGAACACGGAGGATTTATCCGGGTCCAGCCGCTGGCGCAGGGTCGCAACCTGCCAGCGCATACGCTGGCGGGTGCTGACATCCCCCTGAGGGGAGGCAAGCTCGTATTCCACATCCACATCCACGGAGGGGGTAATGGCCGGGGCTTCCGCTGGCGGATCACCCGCCGTGGTGGCCTGCGCGGGCGCGGCATCCTGCGCTGTACCAGCCTGCTGCGCATAGGCAGGCATACCCGCCAGAGCCAGCCCAAAAGCCGCAACGGCAAATGCGCTACGCGACACCATACTGCACCGTGTGACCATTACCGGTTTTCTCCCTCAGGGTTAGGGCTGGTTGCGGGCAGGCTGGTTGCAGGGCCAACGCCTGTTACGGGGGGCTCGGTCTGGGCTGCATCGGAATGCGGAGAATGAGGTGTGACTTCCAAAAAGCCCTGTGGCGGTTCAAAGGCGCTGACCGGCACAATATCGTAAGACACCTTCATGGCACGCAGGCTGCCATTCAGCCCATCAACGTCCACACCATCCTGCTGGAGTATGAACCCGTCATCCGTAACGCAGGTTGATGCCTTGCCCTGAGCAGAAACCGCCTGCCATGTGGTACAGGGCTGGCCTGCCACCACATCGCTCCCGGTTTTGGTGAACTGCATGGACATGTCGAGCAGGAACGGGTTGCGTATGCCCTCCTGCTGCACAAGCCGGGTATAGATGCGACGGTCGTTGATAATAACCAGCACCTCCTGCGCAGCACGGTTGATAATCACCGCACCACGGCTGGCCTCCCCTTCCATGCTGGTCATGTAGTTGATCCGCATCAGCCCGCCATCACCCGAATACAGCACCTGCACATGGCGGCTTGCCACGGGTGTATCGGCTTTGGCTCCGGCCTTGAGGTCCTGCTCGGTTGGGCGGGGCTGAAACACATAGTCGATCACCGCATCGCGCCCCGGTGTCAGGCGCGGGTGGTCTGTGGCCTGCTGGGCATGCAGGGGAGGAGTAACAATGGCAGACATGGCCAAAACGCCAACGGCGTACAGGCCGGGCACACGCAGGCTGCGTTTGCAGGCCGGTAAAAATCTGTCTGTCACCAAATCCATCTCCATTTTTTTGCGGCCTGCACTCTCTGGGCGTGCGGTTGCCGCAACCAGCTTGTAAGGTTGTGGCAGCGTTACATGCTGCGTATTTCGGCTTCCAGCATATCGGGTGCCAGCGTATCGGACCAGCAGGGCTGCATGCATACGGCACGCTCAAGCTGCTCTTTGTACTCTGCCGCAGGGATTTCCACCCCACCAAAACGGGCCAGATGCTCCGTGCCGAACTGTGTATCCAGCAGAATAAAACCGTTCAGGCGCATACGGGCAACCAGATGGACAAGAGCAACCTTGGAGGCATCCGTAACCCGGCTGAACATGCTCTCGCCAAAAAACACGCCTCCCAGTGCAACCCCATACAGCCCACCCACCAGTTCCCCTTCCATGCGGCATTCCACACTATGGCCAAAGCCCATGGTGTGAAGCGCACAGAACAACTGGTAAATGCGGCTGTTGATCCATGTGCTTTCCCGCCCCGCGGCAGGGGCCGCACACCCGCGCATGACGGCGGGAAAATCCCGATCCACGCTGACCTCAAAACGGCCGGACAGAACCGTACGGCGCAAACGCCGGGGAACATGAAAACCCTCCAGCGGCAAAATGCCGCGCGGGTCCGGGTCATACCAGCTTAAGGTCGGGTCATCCTCCCCCTCTGCCATGGGGAACAGCCCAACTGCGTAGGCCCCCAGCATCAGTTCAGGGGTCAGACCATCAGACATGCCGGATATGCTCCCATGTTTTTCCACCACCGCCCCCATCCGGGCAACCGGCTTTTCCCGCACTCGTTATCAGGCATAGGGTGGCTTGCGGTATAATGCACCCGCAGCATTATGCTAGCGTGCCCACCAGAATAAACACATCCCTGCCCGGCCCACCATGCTGCACTATGGAGATTTTTGTGACCTCTCACCCCCCGCGCCTGATCCGCTCCACCCGCCTGCTGGACGCAGTGGAAGAGCGTATCCACTCCGAGTTTGACGCCCCACCCGCACCCGAGCATGCGCTCAGCACCGCCGAGCTGCTGGAACTGGCCCACGCCTACCAGCCCTTCGCCGTGCTGGTGACACATACAGCCCCCCTTAAAGGAGCGGATGTCGCGGCTCTGCCAGAAAGCGTTAAACTTGTGGCAACAGTCAGTGTCGGGCTGGACCATCTGGATGTTCCCGCTTTGCTGGCACGCAATATTGCCGTCTCCAACACCCCCGATGTGCTGACCGACTGCAACGCCGATCTGGCGATCATGCTCATTCTGGCCGCCAGCCGCAGGGCTGCGGAGTATTACACACTCATGAAAGCCGGATGGGGCCACGCACTGGGTATGGGGGAAATGCTGGGCCACCGCGTTACGGGCAAGCGGCTGGGCATTGTGGGCATGGGCCGCATTGGGCAGGCCGTTGCCAAGCGCGCCCGCGGGTTCGACATGTCCATCCTCTACCACAACCGGCGGCGGCTGGACGCAGCGGAGGAAGCAGGGGCAACCTACTTTGAAACACTTGAGGACATGCTACCCCACTGCGACATTCTAAGCCTGCACATGCCCGGCTCCACAACAGCCCCCCCACTGATAAACGCGCGCACACTTGGGCTGCTGCCGCGCGGGAGTGTGCTGGTCAATGCTGCCCGTGGCTCCCTGATTGATGAAGATGCACTGATTGCCGCCTTGCGGTCCGGCCAGCTTTTTGCTGCCGGGCTGGATGTGTTCCAGAATGAACCCAACCCGAACCCGGCCCTGCTGGCCCTGCCCAACCTGTTCATGACCCCCCATGTCGGCAGTGCTACGGTAGAAACCCGGACCGCCATGGGCATGCTTGCACTTGATAATGTCCGCGCCATGGTGGAAGGCAAGCCTCTGCCTTCCGGCGTGAGCGCATAAAACGGCAGGGATAAGGAGAAACAGCCCCATGACCATGCGACTCTTCTGCGTTCTTGCTATGGGTATTTGTGCCGCGCTCTGGTACCCGGCTTTTCATTATCAGGGCACGTTACAGGTTCTGGGGATCAGCTTTCTGGCCATGGCTGTAATCGCGACCTTTATAGAAGACTCCGAACAGCGGGTACCGGCTAAAAAATAGCCCCATAAAAAAGCAGGACCGCATATTGCGGCCCTGCTTTTGTGACTGCCAGTGCTCTGGGCACAGGGTTAGAGCTTTTCGCGCCCTTCAAGGTTGTCACGCAGGGCAAGGGCGGTATCCCGCACCACGGGGCCGTGCTCGCGCTCCAGCCTGCGGATGGTAAAGTGCGCACGGGCAAGGGCCCGGTAATGGTTAAAAAACGCTGTATTCAGCGATGCACCACACAGCGCCCCGGCCACAGGCATAAGCTGGACAGAAATTTTTTGCCCAAGCGCTAAGCCGTAATGCGAGGCCACTTCGGCAATCAGCATCACAACCGGGCGGCCACGCAGCACTGCGCGGGCGGAAAAATAACCCAGTTCGCTCTCTTCCCCGTTCCGCCGATTGGGAAAGGCCTTGAGCGCGAACACCTCCAGACAGGCGCGCCGGGCATCCGGGTCGCTCATGTCTTCGCCTTCCTCGCGGGCAATACGGGCAATTTCACGCATGATTGTCAGGGTCGTAAACCCGATATCGGGCGCCAGACCAGCCAGCCCGGCAAAACCACCAACAGCCCCCGATACAGCCACAGCCGCCTGAAGGCTGGATGTACGCCAGCGCGAGTCTTCCATCGCGGTGTCTGCCGGGCCTTTCATGCCCAGTACGGCTACGTCAAATGCACGGGTAATGGCGGTTTCGGCCAGCCCGCGCAGTTTCTGTTCCATGTTTGGGGCCATACCCAGACCACGCATGCCCAGACGCGCGGCATGGCCAACAGCACCCCCCATAAGGTCCGCCAGACGCACCAGAACGCCACGCCCGGATTCAACCGCGATCAGGGCTGTTTCCAACTCGCCCAGGTCGCGGCCGCTCAGGGCTAGCGGAGTCAGGGCGTTGCCTGCTGTTTCCTTCATGCTCGTACGTGCCTTTCCTGTCTGCTACCTGCCTCATTTACAGCAAATGCGACAATCGGCGCTGCCAGAGCGCCGTATGCTCTTTATTGTGGCCAATCATAACAGGCTGATCGCATGAAAAACAGATGACCTGTTACAACGTGCCCCCTGTGCCCACGCAAACAGCGTTGTAAGCGTGGCTTTAAGCCCTTACACAACGCATGAAGAATCTGGCTTAACGCCGCGCCGCTTTTAAGGAGCTTTCCTCATGGCTGGTCTTTTCCGTCTTTTCCATTCCCGTGCCAGCGCCTCCCGTCCTGCCCGTCTTCTGGGCCGTCTGGGGTGTGCTGCTTCCGTGCTGGCTCTGGCCGCATGCGCCACACCGGAACAGAAAACATACGATATGGCTCTGGCAGATGCCCGCACGGACCCAAGCCTGTGCCAGTCCATCCGTTACTACCCACTTCTGGCACAAGCATGGCAGAAAGCCCACATGGGTGGAGATGCAGACATGCAGGATGCCTCTGCCCCACCAGTGGGCAGCCTGCCTCACCTCAAGGTTACGGCCTCGACCGCAGTCCCGGATGTAAGCTTTCCACCCTATTCCCAGCGGGCCTGCCGCATGACTGTACAGGCTGGCGACCATGCGCCCGAAACCGGGTTCATGACCGTGGCCTACTTCATGCACAACGGCAAAGTGGATACTTCGCTGGTCAAATGGAACTCCGATACCGAAGTTTCGAAGTATTATGACGAACTCAAGGCCAAGATCAGTAGCGGTGTGGATATGAACAACCCCACGCTCAAGGCCTGCATGACGCACTACCCTGCCCTGCAGGTCAACAGCAACGACCCTGCCATGCAGCAGGCAGCCGTGGGCCTGCGCGCCCTGCTGATCCGCCACTGCCTTGCAGACCATGCAGCCCTGAAAAACCTGTATTCGGACATGTATTTCATTCACCGCTAGGCCTTGCGGCCCACGCCATACCCACCATGCCGGCACAGCCCTTGCATTGAGGCCCAAAAACCTCATCCTGCACGGAGCAGGCCCCTAGCTTACAGGATAACAGACCCCATGAAGTACCAGTCCATCGCCCCCGACTTTGCCGTAGCAGGCCAGATTACCCCCAGCGATATTCCCGCAATCAAGGATGCCGGGTTCAAAACCGTTATCTGCAACCGCCCCGATGGTGAAGAAGCAGGCCAGCCCACGGCTGAAACCATTGGCGAGGCCGTACGCGCGGCGGGGCTGACCTTTATTGCCATCCCCATGGCTGCGGGCGTGCCCCCCACCTCTGACGTGGTGATTGAAACGCAGGAAGTGCTGAACACGCTGCCGGGGCCGTATTTTGCTTACTGTCGCTCGGGCAACCGCGCTGCACAGGCTTGGATGCAGGCCACACAGGGCTAACCCCTGCTGCCACTGCGCACAAAATAACAAAGGCCGCCCGGTTGGGCGGCCTTTGTCACAATAATTTGATAGCGGTGAAAACAGACCCGTTTCAGCCCGGTTCCTGCCACCCTCCCATCTGGCACAGAACCTGCCAGTGCTCTGCCGAAACCGGGCAGACAGACAGGCGGGACTGACGAACCAGCGCCAGCTCCTCCAGCCCCGGCTCGGCCTTGATCCGCGCAAGCGTGACCGGCTCTGGCATGGGGCCTACCGCCTGAACATCCACACACACCCAGGCTCCGCTTTCGGCCGTGGGGTCCGGGTAGGCGGCACGCACCACTTCCACCACCCCCACAATCGCGCGTTGCACGTTGGAATGATAAAAAAAGGCCCTGTCCCCCACCTGCATGGCGGCAAGGTTCTTTTTGGCCTGATGATTCCGAACTCCGGTCCATGGCTCTACATGATTTGCAACCTGCTCGTCCCAGCTGAACGCGTCAGGCTCGCTCTTTACCAGCCAGAATGCCATGTTATTCCGCCAGTTGCCCATCGCGGAAAACCGTACGCAGCGGGCGCACGATTACGCTCTCAAACAGGTCCACCTTGGCGTAGGGGTCGGCGGCGGCAAAGCCTTCTGCGCTGGCACGGTCTTCGGCTTCAAGCAGGATCAGGCTACCGCAGGGTTTGCCGTCTGAATCAAGCTGTGGGCCACCAAACTGGATGGCTGCCTTGTTAAGCTCCAGAAAAGCCAGATGCTGGGCGCGGGTGGCCATGCGCAGGTCCAGCGAGCCGGGGCGATCCGTACAGATAATGGCAAACAACATGGCTCATTTTCCTTCTGTTGTGTCTTACGGGCATGGTCGCCCATGAAGAACTGCATCGTGTCAGAACGCTTATAATGATATAAAGGAGACGGCAGCAGTCCCACTTTGAGGCATATTGCCCCCCACGGGCAAGGGTATCCCCCTCGCCCATAAACCAGACAGACGGAGCGGACCAACTTTTGAGCGCCTCACCGACCCTTGTCGCGCGTACTGGCAGTTTTTTCCACCGTTACGCCAACCCCGGCCGGTTTCTCAAGCTGGGCGCACGCCTCCAGCCATGGCTGACCTGGCCGGCTATTGTCTTTACCCTTGCGGGCCTTGGGTGGGGGTTGTTCTACTCCCCCGCCGACTGGCAGCAGGGGGATTCCGTGCGCATCATGTACGTGCATGTGCCCGCAGCCATGCTGGCCTCGGGCGGGTATGCCGGGCTTGCGCTCTGCGGCCTGCTCTCGCTCGTGTGGCGCCACCCGCTGGCAGATCTGGCTGCGGTGGAAATTGGCCCCGTTGGGGCATGCATTACCGCCCTGTGCCTGGCCACTGGCTCCATCTGGGGCAAACCCATGTGGGGCACATGGTGGGTGTGGGATGCGCGCCTGACCTCCGTGCTGGTCCTGTTTTTTCTCTACCTCGGGCATATCGCCCTGATCCGCGCGTTTGATGACCCGCAGCGCGGCTACCGTGCTGCCGCCATTCTGGCGCTGGCCGGGGCTGTGGACCTGCCGATTATCAAGTTCAGCGTGCAATGGTGGAACACCCTGCACCAGCCCGACAGCATTACCTTGACCGGTGCACCCACCATGTCATCCTCCATGCTGTGGCCGCTTGCTCTTTCCACCATCGGGTTCTCGCTGGGCTTTGCGGCCATTGTGGTGGCCCGCACCCGTGCCGCCGTGATGGAAAGCCGCATTCGTGCCCTGCTGTCCTCCCCCCGTCGGGGTGGAGGAGCAGCATGACCCACCTCCCCTACATTGTGGCCAGCTACGGGCTGGCCGCCATTATGGCGCTTGTTCTCTCCCTTGGTGCGGCACTCCGGCTTAAACGCGACCGGGCCAGACTGGCAGCACTGGAGCAGACCCATAACCGCAACGCAGGAACACCCCTTACTCCATGACCCGCAAGACCCGTCGCCTCTGGCTTGTCCTTGCCTGTGTTGCCTGCCTTGGCACCGCGGCCGCCCTGATCCTGCGGGCTTTTTCTTCCGACATTGTTTTCTTTGTCACCCCCTCGCAGGTCGAAGCCTCACCCCCGCCAGCGGATCGCACGGTCAAGCTGGGTGGCATGGTTGTTGCAGGCTCGGTCAAGCGTGAAAAACACGGTGAAACCCCCGTTGCCACCTTTGCCGTAACCGATGGCCAGGCCGCCGTGACCGTGCAGTATGAAGGGATTTTGCCCGACCTGTTCCGTGAGGGGCAAAGCGTGGTTGCCATTGGCACGGTCAAGCCGCCACACGGATTTGTGGCGAGCGAGGTTCTGGCCAAGCATGATGAGACCTACATGCCCAAGGAAGTGGCTGAAGCCCTTAAAAAATCCGGCAAATGGGACCCACGCTTTGGCCCGCCCCCCAGTGCTGCAAGCTGGAACAACATGACCGTGCAGGACGCAAGCAAGAGCCTTTCCGCCCCCGCCGCGGCAAACTGAACAGCCTGACTTAAAGAAGACGGGAGCCTCCCCCCAGATATGTTAAGCCCCGAACTTGGACATTACGCCCTTGCGCTAGCCTGTGTGCTGGCTGCCGTGCAGGGTATTATTCCCCTTATTGGCGCATCCCGGCGCGATGCGCGGCTTATGGCGCTGGCTCCCGGCCTTGCCATCGGGCAGATGATCGCCCTTGGCGTCTCCTTCCTCAGCCTGATTTACGCGGCGGTTACGGACGATTTTTCGGTCCAGAACATTGCGGAAAACAGCGCGGTTTCCAAACCTCTGCTCTACAAAATAACCGGCGTATGGGGGAACCACGAAGGCTCCATTCTGCTCTGGGCGCTTATTCTGGGCCTGTGTGGGGCCGCGGTGGCGGCCTTTGGGCGCAACCTGCCCTCCGCCCTGCGTGCGCGCGTTATTGCCGTGCTGGGCCTTGTGGCCACGGGGTTTGAACTGTTCTGCCTGACCACATCAGACCCGTTTGCCCGCATCTGGCCCGCTCCCATGGACGGCCAAGGCATGAACCCCCTGCTACAGGACCCCGGTCTGGCCTTCCATCCCCCCATTTTGTACACGGGTTACGTAGGCTTTGCCGTACCTTTTGCCTTTGCCATTGCCGCGCTGATTGAAGGCCGGGTTGATGCAGCATGGGGCCGATGGGTACGACCGTGGGCCGTGGCCGCATGGTGCTTTTTGACCTGCGGCATCGCCATGGGGTCCTGGTGGTCCTATTACGTGCTGGGCTGGGGCGGCTACTGGTTCTGGGACCCGGTGGAAAACGCCTCGCTCATTCCGTGGCTGACGGGCACCGCGCTGATCCATTCCGCCATTGTGGTGGAAAAGCGCGAAGCCCTTAAAATCTGGACCGTACTGCTGGCCATTGCCACTTTCTCATTCTCGCTGTCGGGCACCTTTCTGGTGCGTTCGGGCATTCTCAACTCCGTGCATGCCTTTGCAAACGACCCGGCTCGCGGGGTGTTTATTCTGGGCCTGTTGGGCGTTGTTATTGGTGGCTCGCTTGCCCTGTTCGCCTACCGCGCCCCAACCCTGACCGCAGGCGGGCTGTTTGCCCCCATCTCCCGCGAGGGGGCACTGGTGCTCAACAACATTCTGCTGTGCTCCCTGTGCGCGGTGGTGCTGACGGGGACCATGTATCCCCCCTTCATGTCCCTGTTGTTTGACCGCACCATTTCGGTTGGCAAACCGTTTTTTGATGCAACGACCATTCCGCTGGCGCTGCCCCTGTTCATTTTCATGGGCTTTGGCCCCATGCTGCCGTGGAAGCGCGCACAGCTCTGGCCTGTACTGCAAAAGCTGTGGCTTGCCGCCATTGTGGCGGCACTGGCCTGCGCGGTTGCCGTGTTTGAACTGTCTGGCGTGCTGGCCATTCTGTGCGCTGCTGCGGCATTGTGGGTTATTGCAGCCAGTGTGACCGATCTGGCAGAGCGCACAAAACTGTTCCGTGTGCCTGTTGCCACATCCCTCCAGCGGGCACGCATGCTGCCCCGCGCCATTATTGGCACGGCCATTGCCCATGCTGGCGTAGGCATTACCGTGCTGGGCCTTGCCGCCATGTCTCAGGCACAGCACAAGATTGTGGAAGTGCCTATTGGCACCACCGAACAGCTGGCCGGGTATGACTGGACACTCAAGGCCGTGGAGCAGGAACCCGGCCCCAACTACACGGCCATGGTCGCCACGCTGGAAGTCCGCCGCAATGGCAGGCTGGTTACGGTCATGCACCCATCCAAGCGCAGCTTTAACAGCCAGAACCAGACCACAACGGATGTTGCCATCCACACCAACATGCTGGCGGACCTGTACGGCGTTCTGGGCGACAGGCATGGCCCGGACAGCAGCCCGACCTATGTGCTGCGTCTGCACTACAACCCGCTGGCACCATGGATGTGGCTGGGTGCGCTGATCATGGCGTTTGGGGGAGCACTCTCCCTTTCTGACCGGCGTATGCGCGTAGGCGCGCCACAGCGGGCCAAATCCACCCCTGCAAGCACGAGCGTAGCATGACCACACCTTCGGATAACCTGACCCGCCGCCGCCTGCTTATGGCCCTGCCGCTGGCCGGTGCCGGTGTTGCCGGTGTTGCCTTCTGGAAAATGCTGGATGGCATGCAGCGCGGCTCCTTCAACCCGCATGACATCAACGCCCCCGTGCTGGACCGGCCAGTGCCAGACTTTACGCTGGCCCCGCTCCCCCCGGCAGAAGGGTTTACAACGCAGGATCTGCAACAGCTTACCAAGCCGGTGCTGGTCAATTTTTTTGCGTCATGGTGCATTCCCTGCCTTGCGGAAATGCCAACCCTTATGACCCTCAAAGACAAACTGACCATGTGGGGCATTGCCTACAAGGACAAGCCCGACAACGCCGCCAGCTTTTTGCACCATTCCGGCAACCCTTTTACCCGTCTGGGGGATGACCATACCGGCCGGGCCGGGATTGAATGGGGTATTTCCGGCGTGCCAGAGACTTTTCTGGTAGGGCCGGGGGGGATTATCCGCTGGCACACAGCAGCCCCCCTTACGGATGAGACCATTAACAAGGTCCTGTTGCCACTGGTGCAAAGGCTGCAAACACCATGACCATACGCCGCAAACTGACCGCCCTTGTGGCAGGCCTGCTCCTTATGGCAACACCGGTGCTGGTACTGGCGGTGGATGACCCGTCCGAAATGCTACCCAACCCGCAGCAGGAGGCCCGCGCTCAGGCCATTGGTGCACAACTGCGCTGCCTGGTGTGCCAGAACGAATCAATAGAAGACAGCAGCGCCGGTCTGGCGCGTGACCTGCGCCGCGTTGTGCGCGAGCACGTTGCCAAGGGCGAGAACAACCAGCAGGTCATGGACTGGATGGTGAGCCGTTATGGCAACTTCATCCGCCTGAAACCTGCGTTTTCGCCGGGAACGCTCCTGCTCTGGGCCATGCCGGTGCTGGCTCTGCTTATGGGGATTGGTACGGCTTTTCTGTTCTACCGCCGCAGGGCCGCAGCGCCACCGCCGCCGCCCCTGACCGAAGATGAAAAGGCCCGTCTGGCCAGACTGACAAAGGACTGAAAGCATGATCTGGCTTTCCATCGGGCTGCTCAGCCTGCTTGCCCTTGCCCCGGCTATTGTAACACTGTGGAAGCGCACCCGCGTTATTCGGGATGAACGCAGCACCGCACTGGCCCTGCACGAAGCCCAGTTAGCAGAACTGGACCGCGACCTTGCCATTGGCCTGATCGCCCCAACCGAACACGACGTAGCCATACTGGAAATCCAGCGCCGTATTCTTTCAGCCGATGCAGCACCCTCCACAGCACGGGCAAACAATTCGGCCATGCTGGGCTGGTTTGGCCTTGCGGCGGTGCCTGCTCTGGCCATTGCCTTATACCTGACCAACGGCACACCTTACCTGCCAGCCCAGCCCCTTGGCCCAAGGCTGGTGGCCCAGCATATGCAGAACCGCAAGGCCGATGCGCTCATCGCCCAGCTTCAGCAAGCCATGGCCAGCCTGCCTGCGGATGACCCCAACAGGCGGCAGGGCTACCTGCTGCTCGGCCAGTTGCAGGCATCGGGTGACCATTACGCGCAGGCGGCGGAAGCATGGAACCATGCTCTGGCGCTGGGCTTTGACCCTGAGCTGGCTGCCCGCACGGCAGAAGCCATGACAAGGGCCGAGCACCACGTTACTGCGCAGGCACTGGCGCTGTTCCGCAAGGCACTGGACGCTGCACCGCAGGATGCACCGTGGCGCCCCGCAGTACAGGGCCGCATTGCACAGGGCGAGCATGATCAGGAAAACCCCTGATCTGCCCGCCGTTATTTCTGGCTAGAACCTAGAACCCACCGCCGGGCCGTGGTGCAAAGCCCCGGCCCCAGACATCTTCCGTTGTGCGCACCTGCGGTGGGCGTGGCTGGCACGAAATAAGATACAACCCCACGACAAACACGATGTTTGAAAAGGCGTTGAACCAGACCGCCGTCCCGAATGTGGGCGGGGAGGTCAGTGCCTGATACACAACGTACAGGGCGAACGGGATAGAAACAATCCGTATGCTGACAAGCATATGCCGCAGCGGGTTGGGTTTTCCCGGTTTGACCAGCACGCGCACACGGCCAAGCCCGAAAAAAAAGCTGACGCACAGGCACCAGACCAGCACATTGAAGATCATGTTGCCAAAATCGTGCATGCCGGTCAGCACAAACACAGCAATAATGGAAACGGCAGACAGCAGCAAAGAGCCAAACTGGCAGCTCATGCCGGCATCAAAGGCCGAAAAGCGTTCTGGCAGCCTGTCTGCCATGGGCTGGCAGACCCGGTCCAGCAGCCAGCTATCCATCCGTATTATACGTTCACCCAGTGTCATGGCTGCATCATAACGGATTATGTGCCGTGATGCACGAAAATGCCGTGCATCACGCACTCACTGCCCAGCTTGTAACTCAGGCGCTTTTTGTTGTGTCGGGGGTGGGCAGCACGCCATCGGGCGTATGCTTGTCCACGGCGTCGGGCAGAAAATGCACCAGTGCAGTGACCACGGCATCGGCTGGCAGGCCGGTTTTTTCCACCAGCGCATGCACCGCATCACTCCCCAGAATGGAGCGGATTTCATCCGGCGTGGCGGGCACATTGCCGCTCTGGCTGATCCATGAGCGCACCTTGTCGCCCAGCCCGGCCTGATCGGCGCGGTCCAGCAGGGTCTGGATTGTCTGCGGCTGTGCCAGGGACTGGAGCTGCTGCTTGACAAGTGTCTGGACATCTCCGCCCAGAACGCTCTCGACCTTACCTACAATGCTCTGAAAAAAATCAGACATATCCACCATCTTTCCCATATACGCCACCAGGGCGGCCTGTCGGCAGGCAAGGCACTATTTGGTCATGGAACGAATAACAGATCCATGCAATACTTATAAGACAAAACCGGTTCCAGACCGACTTTCCCCGTTTGAGAAGCGATAGCTGATATGCGTCTGAACCCACAAGGAAAAAACGGGAAAACCAGCTACGGTTACAACCAGATTCCCCAGCTTCCTCTGTTGCAACAAAGTAGCCATTGTGCCCAGTCTTTCTTTTCCCCTGCTTGACAGGATCGGTCGCCTGCGGGCCTTCCGCCCGTTAGGGCCGCCGGGTGTGCAGAGCAAACTGCCCCTAAGCTGGCTGCTTGCCCCCACACCATCCGCAATAGGGTTTGCCCTGCGCACAACCGCGGCCGCCCTGATAGCGCTGGTCATTGCCCTATGGATGGAACTGGACGACCCGCAATGGGCCGCCATGACCGTATGGATCGTAGCACAGGGCTCACGCGGGGAGAGCCTTTCCAAGGCACGCTGGCGTCTGGTGGGCACAGGCATTGGGGTGGTCATGTCCATCACCCTTATTTCGGCCTTCAACCAGACCGCGTGGCTGTTTTTTCCCGCATTGTCCATCTGGTTGGGGCTATGCTGCGGGCTGGCAACCCTTGTGCGCAACTTCCGCTCCTACGCGCTGGTGCTCGCGGGCTACACAACGGCCATTATTGCCATAGGGGCAATCCCCCACCCCGAAAACGTGTTCATGACCGCCATGTCCCGCGCGACCTATATTGTGCTGGGCATTGTGTGTGAAAGCACCGTTGCAGGCCTTTTTGCCCATAATCTGGCCGAAACCGCCCGCCGCAACATCCGCGACAAGCTCCGCACGGCCCTGAGCAACGTATCCGAGGCCGTAGCCAGCCTGCTGGCCGGGGATGATGAAGCGCTTATCCGCTCACGCGCCATGTTTGGCCCCATCCTGTCCATTAACGACCAGATTGAATTTTCTGAAGCCGAGATGGGCCCCCATGGGCATGAAGGGGACCACGCCCGCGCAGCCCTTGCTGCGGTTTCGGTCCTGCTCTCACGCGGGTTGGGCATGACCGTGCGCCTGCAATACGTCCAGACCGACCAGCCCATATTCCGCGAGACGGCCTCCAACGTCAGCACTTTTCTGAGCAGCCTGCCTAACCGCCTGAACACGGAAACCGGGGTACGTGGCATTCTGCGCGACCTGCAACTACTCCGTGCCGAATGCCACCAGCAGATTGTGGATGCCCTGACGCACGAAATCGGGTCCGCCTTTACGCTGGAAGACGAACACGACCAGATTTCCGCCCTGCTGGACGGGCGGATTCTGCACAACGCCATGGACGAACTGCTGGGTGAACTGGAACAGGCCATTCGGGAATACGATGCCAGCCAGCACTTTATTCGTGGTGACCACTTCCACTTCCGCCTTCAGTCCCATGTGGACAAGCGCGAAGCCGCCTATAACGGCGTGCGTGCTGCCGTGGCCCTGAGTGCCGCCGGGCTGGTGTGGGAATGCACGGCATGGCCCACGGGCCTTGGCTTTATTACATTTGTTGCCATTGTGTGCGGGCTGTTTGCCACGCGGGAAAACCCGGTTGTTGCCACCACCCAGTTTATGATCGGTGGCATATGGGCTGCTCTTGTTGCGTTTTTTCTGGTCTTTTTTGTCCTGCCCACACAATCCAATTACGAAATGCTGGTCGCCACGCTGGCCGTGCCCATGTTTGCCGGCGGGCTGGCCGCACGCAACGCCAGCACGGCCCTGCACTCTGCCGCCTATACCCTTTTGCTCCCCAACTTTGTGCACCCGCTCAATCAGGGCCGGGTGGATGAGGTCACATGGTTCAATTCCACATGGGCCATTCTGCTAGGCGTATTTTTTGCGGTTCTTATTTTCCGCGCCGTGCTGCCCTTTAACAGTGCAGCCGAACGCTGGCGCATGCGCCGGACCCTACTGCGGGACCTGCGCACACTGGCTTCGGCCGAGCCCACCCCCATGACGCGGGACTGGATTGGCCGCAATATTGACCGCTTTGCCCGCCTGATCCGCCATGCTGGCCCTACACCTTCCCCCACTATTGAGGGCTGCCTGCAGGGCACACTGGCTGCCATGACCATAGGGTTGAACATTATCCGCCTGCGTGCGCTGCTGCACCGCAACCAGATCCCCCCCGCAGCGCGCCGGGCCATAGAAATTGTCATGAAGCGGATGAGCCATTTTACAGGCAAATATGGCCACACAGCCCATGCCGCCCGTGTAGCGACCACTGCATTACGCCGGATGGAAGCCGCCGAGCCCAACATTTCCACCCGTATTGAGCTCACCCGCGCGATTGCCTACCTGATCGTGGTTTCCCACGAGCTGGATGCCAATGCCGTGTTCCTGGATGCCACGCGCCCTTACCGTGCTGTTTGAAGCTTAAAACTGGGGTGATCTCAGGCAGCACCCCACGCAGGACTGCTTACCCATAAAAGGCACCGTATTCCATATATGAGTATGGCGGGGCGGATGCGCAGCTTTGGCACGCCAAACACCTGCCACCCCCATGATCAGGCCCAGAGTGAAGGGGCACTTGCATGCCCCTTTGCACAAAACATCCGGTTCAGAGTAATGCGGCACCAAATGGCAGATACGCCACAATAACCTGCTTAATGGGCTTCAACATCATGGAAGCGGGTGTAATCCACCGTAATGCGCCCATCGGGGCGGGAGAGCACAATATCCACAAAGCGATGGTTATGCTGCACCCGGTCAAACCTGTATGCGGTTCTTGCAAACACGGTCTGGCCCAGAGCCTCGTCCGTACCGGTCACTGTGACAATAATCTCGGCTTCCTCGCCTTCAAGTTCAGCAACCGTTTTACCATGCAAGGGGCTATCTGGCGTAATGACGTGCGCCATGACAAAGGCAAAGCGCAGCACCGGCACATGGGATTGCATAAGCAGAAGCTGGTCAAACTTGCGGACCAGATGCCCATTATCGCTCATGACCAGACGGGACAAAGCCACTTCAATATCAACCGATAAAATCACGCTCATCCGCAAATTGGCAATGCGGATGCACAGGGCGGGTATTCCTCCTTCGTTACTAATGACGGCTATGTTGCTGAACATCAGTCTGGCACGGGGGCGGGCAAAACGGGCAAAAACCACGCCCGTTGCAAGGGCTGTCAGCATCATGCCGACAAACACCTCGATCGAGACAATGGCATTGGCATAAGCCCCGATCGGGCTCATGGTCCCATACCCCACGGTCGAGAGTGTTTGCACACTAAAAAAGAACAGGGACAACAACGTACCGTGCGAGAGCCCCGTAATCTGGTTCGGGGCCACCATGTACAGCAACGCAAAAACAAGGTTGAGCACAACGTAGGATACAACGGCAATGGCAGCAAAAGCGGGCCAGCTTGCCGTAAGTGCATGGTGGTAAAGGTCACTCCATACGCTGTCCTTCAACCCTACGCGCACAACATCGCGGTGGCTTTTTTCCTCAACCAGCGCATGGGCGCGAAAGCGCCTGACCGCCTCCTTGGTACTTAAATGAAAACGTCCCCCTTCCTTACCGCTGGGTCTGGGGGCAACATTTTCCAGCTTGGTGTGGCGCTCTGCCTCCACTTGACGGCTGCGTTTTCTATAATGGTGGAAAAGTCTTTTCATCATCACCGCTCCGCGCGCACAGCCGGGCAGACGGGCTTGCGCTTGTTTGCGGTGTTACACAGCAAGGCAGGGTCTGTGCTCCATGGATTATGCATGGAAGACCTGCTTAACTTGCGATTATTTTTTAGGTGTCATGCTTTTTCAAGCAAATGGAACAAAAACACCTCTCAAGTTCTGTGTATAACACACCATAACTTGATACCTTGCCTTACACAGCGCCTGTATTCCCTGCTGCAAGGGATACAGCACCAAGTGCGCGATACCGTAAGGAATAGGGCGTAGGAGCACCCACCCACTCATGCCTTGCGGGCAATGCAGCTTATGCCAATGGCAGCACAGAGTGCATGGCTTTCTGGCAGACCAGTAAAGCCATGCACCAAAACTAGCTGGTTAGGGTGCGCTCTCAGTTTCCGCAAAGGGTCTGAGCACAATATCACCCGCGCTGCGTGCCCATGCCCGAGCATCATCCGCTGGTGGCGTGGCATTGCCTTTGGTCAGGCTACCATGGACCAGCGTTTGCGCATCCATCCGGTTCAGGCTGCCAGATTGTGCGGCTGCACTCTGCGCGGCCCGTGCCCACAAGGCATGCGCCTTGGCCTGATCTCCCTGACTGGCAGCAATCCGCGCGGCAAGGGCAAGTGCCCGCGCCATGTCGTGGTATGCGGCCTCACCCTGACGCAGGTTTGCTGCTTCCTCGGCCTGCTGTTCGGCCAATGCGGGGTTGGAGTGACGGAGCACGCGGGCCTGAATCTCGGCCCGGTCAGCCTGCTGTGCGACGGAGAGCGGCTGCTTAAGCCCGCTCAAATAAGCCCCGGCGGCCTGAAGAGCGCTTTGGTCGCCCTGTGCATCGGCTGCTAGGCCCAGCACAAGGGCTGCCCGTGCGGCAACACCCGTATCGGCGGAGCGCATGGCCTGCTGCGCCAGAGGAATAGCCTGCGCGTAATGGCCAAGCCGGTAATGGCTTGCCGCCTCAACCAGATCGAGCGAGGACATATCCTGCGCACCGCGTAACTGCACTGCCTGACGTGTGGCCTGTGTTGTCTTCAGCGCGTCATCCGGCGTGTTGGCGGCCAGTTGTGATACTGCGAGGTCGTATCCGGCCTCAGCCACGGCTGTTCCATCATCACGCACAATGGCAAGGTTGGCGGCCTTGCGGTACTGGGATACGGCCACCGTGTAGCGCCCCAGTTCAAAGGAATCCCGGCCGGCCATCATGGCCTGATCCCACGCGGCATCATCCTGCGCGGTGGGTTTGCTCTGGCTGGCCCCGCACCCGGCCACCAGCAGCGGGGCTGTTAGCACCAGCATGTGTGCAAGGCGTCTCATGGCCGCACCTGCTGGGGTGCCAGACGTTTATGGTGCGTCACCTTATGCCCGCCCAGCAGCCACATCCCGCGCAACTGGTCGGTCAACTGCTGCAGGCCGTAAAGTGTGGTCTGGGCCTGTGCCAGCATGGCAGGCAGGTCTGCCGTACTGGCTTCCACATTACTGGCAATGGCTGGCAGGTGCGGCGTTGCGTCCTTTACATCCTTGGTGGCGGATTTGAGGTTGCCCATGGTGGCATCTGTTTTGCTCATGATCCCCGAAACCTGTTTTTCAATCGGCTTGAGCCGTTCGATCACAGCATCCAAAGAGGCAATAGTGGCTTCAGACTGGCGGATAAGCTGGTCATTGGTCATCAACTGCCCGATTGTGCCCTTGCCCGCGTGCATGTCGGTAATGGTGCCGTCCAGCTGGGCCATCATATGTCTGGCACTGGCCAGCGCGGGCATGATTTCAGCCTGAATACTGTTCAGGGTCGCGGTAATCTGGTCTGCGGGGTTGGGTGCCGGGGTGGCCGAAATAACGGCATAGCTCCAGTCCATCGGGTCCCCATGCCCGCGGCTGAGGTCCAGATAGGAAGCCCCCGTTACAATAAGCTGCTTGCGGATAAGGGCTGTGCTGTCCCGCCGGACAAAAGGCTTGGCCTGTGGGTCAAGGTCAACCATGGCATACATGTTACCAGATGGATTGAGCTTGATGCTGCGGATGGTGCCCGCATGCGCCCCCATAAGCTGTACGTCCCCGCCAACGGTCAAACCGCCCACACCAGAAGCGGGCAGCACAACGCGCAGCCGTGCGGGTGGGGTCAGCCAGTCACGCAGCACACCTGCCTCGATAACCGCGCCCCCAAAAATGAGTATGCTCAGAAGCACAAGAAACCCGACCCATTCATCTGCATAACGCAGGGAAATGAGGGGTTTTACTTTCTGTCGTAAGCGGAGTTGGAACATTATCCCATCCGTACTGCTACAAGACCATCATCTGCAAGCCGCCAGGTTGCCGTAATACCCTGCCGATATTCCTGCCAGACTGCGTTATTCCTTACCAGCCAGATAACCCCGGCACCCCTGTCGCGCGCCTCGGTTATTGCAGCCAGAAAAGAATTGCTCAATTCTGCCGGACCGCTCTCAAGCGGGTCTTCCAGCAGTAACAAATGGGGCCTTCCCAAAAACGCCCGCACGCAGCTTGCGCGCAAAAGGTCATCCTCGGGTAAAAAACTGGGGTTCTGTGTTGGCAGACCGGGCAGGCCAAAACTTTCCGCCAGCCGGGCAGCATCATGCACCAGATCATCAATCGGGCGGGTTGTGTGGTGCAACTGCTGCAACACAATTGCCAGATGCACCGGCACAAATTCGGGCCAGCTTGCCCGGTGTGTCACCCGCCCGATACGCCCGCGCAGGGCGTTGAGTTCCCGGTCGCCCAGATCGGCCCAGTCCAGCCCCATAAACCGCACAAACCCATCATCCAGCGGCACAAGCCCACAGCACAGGTCCGCAAACATGGTGGCGTGCCCTATGTCGCGCGCTTCCACCACCATGCAGTCTCCGGGCATCAGCTTCATGCTGAACGGAACCGGCGGCAGCCCGCTCTCATCAAACGATGGAACGGCCTTGTTCAGTTCAAGCAGGGGGCCGGAAGCGTACACATCCATCTTACAGATCCAGACTGAACAGAACGCTCACCACCATCACAATCAGCATCCCGCGGGAAAAGCCGCGGGGCAGCAGGGTGCGCAGTGAATCCTCGTTTGTGGCGGTCAGCCCGGTCAGGCAGCCGCCCAGCCCCACCACAAACCCGACAGTAATGAACTTGAGCGGAATAATAACGTAATCCGTGCCGGACATGGCTGTTGCCACATCATCCAGAAAAGCCCAGACGGGGTTGTTGATCACCCCGGACATGCGGCTCATCACATACCCCGTCACAAGGGATGCGAACGAGAACAGGATACCCAGCGTAAACCCGGCCACGGTAAAAGCCAGTGTACGCGGCAGCACCAGCAGCAAAAAGGGGTCTATGCCCACAGCCTGCATGGAGCGGATTTCCCCCCCGATGCTCAACAGCCCCAGTTCCGTGGTGGAGAGCATACCGTTACGCCCCAGCAGGAGCACACCCACCAGAATGGGCGCTATTTCGCGCACGACAATATTGATCAGGATTGAGCCGGTCATGGTGGCAAGCCCGGTCAGCCCCAGCCAGTAAATAACCTGCGACACAGCGGCAAGCCCGGTCAGCACCCCGGCAAACATGGTGGCAACAAGCCCACCACGGATAATGTTGTTCATGGTGCTGATAAATTCGTAGCGGACTGTCCGCCGCCATGAATGCGCGCGAAAGCTCTCGAAGATCACTCCCCAGGATGCGCCCAGCATAATAAGCAGAAAACGCGCCTGCCTGCGCGTAAGCCGCCCGATCCATGCCAGCTTGCCAAGCCCCCACTGAACAGGGGCAAACAGCCTGCCCTGCCCTGTCTGCCCGGCAAGCACGGGGTCGCGCGTTGTATCGGTAGGTGGCGGGAGCGGCTGGGGAGCCTGCTGGTCGGTCTCACTCATCGGCGGGCTGCCAGTGTATAGGCACGGCCAAGACCCAGATGCGGCACAAAGAAGGAGCCTCGGCTGCGGAACAGGTAGCGGTCACGCAGGTTGGTATAAACGCGCTCCGTAACCTGAATGGTACCGGGGTCTATCGCGCTTTCGGCCATCAGCTCGGCAAGGGAGACTGTCTGCCCCCACAGGTTGAACACCGTTGGCAACTGCCCCACGGCGCCACCAAATGCGGGGCCAAAATCCATACCCATGGTAAACACGGGTTCCAGATCGGCCGCAGCCAGCGCGCCCATAAATGTTTCACGCATTTTAAGGGCGGCATTGGCCAGACGCACCAGTGCTGTGGGGTCCGGCTCTGTTGTGCAGCCTGCCATACAGATCATGCGGTGCCCGGCCACTTCCACCGCAAACAGGTGCTCTTCCTGCGCAACGCTCTGGACCTGTGTGGCCAACTGGTTGATCAGGGCGATCAGGGCTGCGGTTTCCTTGTTCCCTTCCACTACGGGGTCGGAAAAGCTGACAACGAGCACGGCAACAGAGGGGTAAATACTCGCACCTGTTACGTCCGCCATTTCATCTGCCCGCATCAGCAGATTATCGGACATAGGCGTGCCAGTAACCGCCACAGGAGCAGAGGTTTTGCTGTCTGCCACGGGTTTCTGCTGGGCTTCCAGCGCATCCTGCGCGGCAAAGCGTGTACCCGCAATGCTGGCCATGAGCTCTACAAAATAGAGCAGATGCGGCAGCATGACCGGGTCTTCCAGCGCAAGCATACCCAGCGTGCCATGGGGGCCATGCACAGGGTACACAGCAAGTGCGCGCGTACTGACCTCACGCATGACCAGCCGTTCAAACCGTGTCGTACGTTCATCCGTTGCGGCGTTGCTGACGGAGAAGGAAGACCCTTCCTCTATGGCATCAAAGAACTTGCCCAGTTCTTCCCGCCCCATTTCAAACCCGCCGGAATGGGTGTTCTGGGTCCGGTCATAGGTATCATCACACACCATGGCGGCACCATCGTGCAGGAAGCGCCACAGGCTGGCACGGCGCGCACCCGTAACCTGCGCGAGCTGTTCCGTAAGCACCAGCGCATCAGCCGCAGGGTCAAACAGGTGCGGCGCTACAGCCACCTGCTGCAAGGCACCACTTTCCTGCGCGACCTGGGACTGCTGGACCGCAAGCCTGCGGTTGCCTGCTTCCGTCCGGCGCAACTGGCGGATGTAAAGTGCCCCCAGAAGGAGCGAAAACACCGTAACAATCCCCGCAAACTGAAGGCTCTGCCGGCTGCTCTGGTGCGCAAAGCTGCCAAAATCGTTTTCAGGGGCGGCAATCAGCAAAATCCAGCCCTGCGAGTAACGCGGCAGAGCGGAGGCCATGGTAATATAGGTCTTGCTATCCCACTCCACATGCTTGGGGCCAAAGCCACGCACCCGGTAATGGTCGTACCCCAAGGCAAAAACCGGGTAGATTTTGGGGTCCAGCACCATTTTGTCCGGGTCCCAGCCTGCGGCTTCCGCGTGCTGGGTAAGGTTACGCCCTGCAATCACCCGTCCTTCACCATCCACAATCATGGCGCTGCCGGACTTGCCGATTTTGATTTTATCCAAAAACGCGCTCAGCTCATTAAGCGAGATATTGGTGGCAAACACCATTTCATGCCCGTCATCACGCCGGAAGCGGAGCGAACTGGTCATGACAAACTGTTTATCGGTCGGGAACAGGTAAGGCTGTGTCCACTGGATGGTGTCTTTGCCAGCCGTGTTTTTGTACCACGGGCGCACGCGCGGGTCGTAATCACCGGCGGGGGCATCATACTGCCGGACCTGCTGCCCCGCGGTATTGAAAAGAACATGATGCAGAACTTTTGCGCCACCCGGCTGCGTAACAAGGCGGACATGGTCCAGCACGTCCTTGTCGGGGGAGCGGGTGATCAGCGTAAAATTACCCTGATCATCGGCCAGATAAAAAGACTGCAACTGCGGAATTTTTTGCAGCATGACGCTGCCGTAGGAATAAAAGACCTTGTCCGACACCAAAGGCGGGGCATGTTCGATCATGCCTGCGGCAATCAGGTTTCCGGCTGCAGAAGGCGCAATATAGTCCCCCACTTCCTGCCCGATATAGTGCTGGGTTGCCTCCATAAGCTCACGCGTGAGAACAGAGACACCCTCGCGTGTGGTGCGGTATGAACTGATGCCCACCCACGCAATGGCCCCAACGGTCATGATGATCAGCACAAAGGGGAGGACCATGTGCAGCAGCACCCGCCGAACGGATGCATTGTGCTGAACTGTCGGGTCTATGATCTCTTCAGAAGACACGCACCAAATTCCACTGCCTGTTGGTCATGAACATTCATGCCCCTACCACCGTAGCGTCCGGCAAGGCCGACCGCACAATGGCAAAGGTGGGCTCTCCATACAACAGAGATGTCTATTTGGTAACGTGCCTGTCGGCAGCAGAGTTGTCCACCCCTTTAAGGGGGTGGCAGCTCAGACCGCCAGTTCCACCTCAAACCGGGTTTGCACACCCAGCGCCTGACCAAGCCGGTCCAGCCCACGCCGCACGCTTTCGCCCTTTACGGCAACACGGGTGGAGGTCAGGGTCAGCACCAGTTCCGCCCCATCCCATGCCAAAGATGTGCCCTCCAGCAGGCTCCCTGCCCCGCCGGACAGCGAATAGGCCAGACGCAACGCCAGACCACAGGCCACGGCATCGCGCCGCTCCTCATCACTCAGCAGGGTAAAGGACGGCATAAGAGCGGGCGCGCTCATATCCACCGAATAGCGCACGGCCAGCGCCAAAGACAGCCAGACACGCGCGCGGTGGTCAAACCCTGCCCCCTGCACACGCAAAATCCGCAGGTAGGTCTGCTCGGCCCGGTATTCCGGGTGGTCGTGGCTGCCAATATCGGACAGCCAGCAGGCTATTCGGCGCAGGTGCTGCTCTTCTGCCGTTTCGTTCGGTTTGATGCAGCCTGTCCATGTCCACAGGATTTCGGGCAGGGTGTTGCTGCGGCCAAAGCGTGCACACATGTCGCGCGCAACGCTTTCCATCGGGTCCTGGGGCAGATAGCTGGGGGCCACGTTCATCATGTACCAGCCCTCGCGCAGGCCATCCACGCAGAACACGATCTTGCTGGGCTGGATTTTTTTCATCAGCCTGCGCAGGACCACAGCGGCAAAGGGAATATCATCCAGCCGTTTGCGCGGCGCACCGGGCAGGCGCTCAAGGCTGCGGCGGGAGCTGTTCTGGAGCCAGCCGGTCATCTCACGCGCTTCCTGCACGTCCAGCGTATAGTAGTGCACAATGTTCAGCGGGTACTGGGTGCGTGCAATCTGCAGGCGCGCGAGCGCACGGAACGCCCCCCCGACCAGATAAAGCGGCTGCCCCCGAACTCTGGACAGCCATTCAACACCATCAATGTCCTGATCAGTCAGCTGTTTGGCAACGTCCAGATCCCCCTCGCACCGATCCGCCAGACGGATCATGCCCAAGGGCAGGGTTGTGGCATCATGCCGCCCGGTTTCGGTCAGGTGAATAAGTTCGAGCGACCCGCCCCCAACGTCGGCTACCAGCCCATCTGCTCCGGGAATGCCGCACATTACGCCAATAGCGGAATGGTCAGCCTCCTCCTTGCCAGACAGAATACGCACCGGCACGCCGGGCATGCTCTGGCGCAGCATTTCCACAAAGGCGGGGCCATTTGTGGCGTCACGCACGGCAGCCGTGGCCAGCACCTCAAACGGGTCAGCCTGCATGGCACGCGCAATGGCATGAAAACGGCTGAGCACCTCCATGGCCATGCCCACGCCCTCATCATTCAGGCGGCCTGTGGTGGTAAGCCCACGACCAAGCCGCAGCACGGCCTTTTCGTTAAAAATGGGCAGCGGGTTGCGCGAAACCCCCTCGAACACAACCAGACGAACCGAGTTGGACCCAAGATCAACCACCGCTGAACGACGCTGCATGTCCGTCTCCATTACCAGCCGTTCCCGGGCAGGCCATTATGCTGCCCGGCAGTATGAAAGTGCACAGACATACGCGACATATGGGAAAAAGAAACCCCGTTTTCAGTCATCCAGCATCAGGTCTTTGGTCTGGGAGAGGGAGGCCGGGGCTCTGCTCAGGCTTTCATGGGCTGCGGACCCCCGCCCGGAAAGGGAGGGATGGGTCATGAACCATTCATGGGCGGAGAACGGTTTGGAGCCAGCGCCAAGCCGGCGCCATACTCCATTCTGCTCCAGTATCCATGACTGCAGGGTGTCGCGGATGTTGGATACCATAATCTGGTCCAGCACCTGCGCGTGCACGGTGGGGTTGGTAATGGGCACCATGCTTTCCACCCGCCAGTCCATGTTGCGGGTCATCCAGTCAGCGGAGGAAATGTAAACCTTGGCATGGCGCGATGGCAGACGGTGGCCGTTGCCAAAGGCAAAAATGCGCGAATGTTCCAGAAAACGGCCAACAACGGATTTGATCCGGATGTTTTCTGAAAGTCCGGCAACACCGGGGCGCAGGCAGCATATGCCGCGAATAACCCCCACAATCTTAACCCCGGCGCAGGATGCACGGTACAGGCAGTCAATCAGGTCCGCATCGACCAGCGCATTCATTTTCAGCCAGATCGTACCCGGACGCCCCGCTTTGACATGCGCGATTTCCTCCTCGATCAGGTCCTTGAGCGTGCTGCGGATGGTAATGGGGGAAAAGGCGATTTCCTCCATCTGTGCCGGCATGGCGTAGCCGGTCACGTAGTTGAACAGCCGCGCCGAATCCCGCGCAAGGGCCGGGTTGCACGTAAAGAACGACAGATCGGTATAAATACGCGCCGTAATGGGGTGGTAATTCCCCGTGCCAAAATGGGCGTAGGAACGCACCTGCGCTCCCTCCCTGCGCACCACGAGGCTAAGCTTGGCATGGGTTTTAAGGTCAGCAAAGCCAAACACCACCTGTACACCGGCGGCTTCCAGCGCACGGGCGAGGCGGATATTGGCTTCCTCATCAAAGCGCGCACGCAGCTCCACCATAGCCGTGACCGACTTGCCTGCCTCTGCTGCCTCGATCAGCGCCTTGACGATGGGGGAATCGCGCGATGTGCGGTACAGCGTCTGCTTGATGGCAATAACATTGGGGTCCAGCGCAGCCTGACGCAGGAACTGCACCACCACATCAAAACTTTCAAACGGGTGATGAACCAGCAGGTCCTTGGCCCGGATGGCGGCAAAGCAGTCCCCGTTAAAATCGAGTATCCGCTCAGGGAAGCGCGGCGTGTAGGGCGGGAAGAGCAGGTCCGGCCGGTCATCCACGATCATCTGCTTGAGGTCCGCCACCCCGATCATGCCTGAATGGACGGCAATTTCGTCCGATGGCAGGTCCAGGTCAGAGGCAATGGCTTCGGCCAGTTCGGCGGGTACGCGCTTCTCCATGTCCAGATGGATAACCACCCCACGGCGGCGGCGCTTGAGTGCGCTTTCGTAGGAGCGAACAAGGTCTTCCGCCTCGTCCTCGAACTCCACATCCGTATCGCGCACAACGCGCAGCACACCGCTCTCGCCCACAACCAGCCCGGCAAACAGCCGGTCAATGAACAGGGAGATCAGGTCTTCCAGACGAATAAAACGCACGCGGGCAGGCTCGCCCGCAACAGCATCACCCGTGGCAGGCAGGCGAATAAAGCGCTCAACCTGTGCAGGGAGCAGGATAAGGGCGTTCATGGCGAACAGGCCCGTACCCTCGTACAAAAGGCGCAACCCCAGAGCCAGCCCCATGTTGGGAATAAAGGGGAGCGGATGGGCCGGATCGACCGCAAGTGGCGTCAGTACGGGGAAAATGCGATCCATGAAGCAGGTTTGCAGCCACTCCCTGTCCGCATCGTTCAGATCCTGCGTTTCGCATAGTGTGACGTGGGATTTGGCCAGCAGGCCGCGCAACTCCACCCATATCCGCTGCTGCTCGCGCAAAAGGCGGGCACAGCGCTCGCGCACTGCATCCAACTGTTGGGCAGGCGTGCGGCCATCGGGGGAGATGGTGGTCAACCCTTCACGGATCTGGCCAACAAGCCCTGCCACACGCACGGAATAGAATTCATCCAGATTACTGGCGCTGATGGACAAAAAGCGCAGCCGTTCCAGCAGCGGGTTCCGGGCGTTGTCCGCCTCCTCCACCACGCGCTGGTTGAAATCGAGCCAGGAAAGTTCGCGGTTGATAAAGCGCGAGGGCGTTTGCAGGGTAACTTTGGGTTCAGCCACCTTTTTGGCACGGGTGCTGGCCGCAGCCCGTGTGCGTGAAGGTGCCCGCTTGGCGGGCGCACGTGTACGACTGACGGGGGTTGTATTCTTTTTATCCTGTGCCGCCACTAGCCTGCGCTCCCTCTCCTGCATTATCTGCCCCGGCAATCCGACCGATCCGAGGGCCGCACCAAACCGGATACACCGTCAACATATCCCAAACACGATGGCCCCGGAATGTTCGGGGGCGTCAAATCGCCATCATGTCATAAAACTGAAATATTCCTTTCACGGTTCACCATCGCGCGCAAAAAGTCCTTCCAGCACACTGGCAGCCAGAACGCGTGTGACTTTCCCGCCCGATGCCATGGCCGCCTGATCCAGCGCGCTAACGCAGTCACGCACAGCACTGGCCCGGCGCGGCAGGCGGCGTAACAGCCACTCCGTAACCTGCGGTGCAACAACAATCTGCCGTTCTGCAAGCAAACGCAACAACAGGCGGTGCAGCAGGTCCTCCTCCGCCTGCCCCAGCGGCACGGAGGAGGTCGCCCGCAGGCGGCTTGCCAGATCAGGCAGCACGGCGGGCCAGCGCGCAGGCGGCAGACGCCCCGCCATAAGAAGGAACACGCGGTGCTCACGCACAAGATTGATCAGGTGCAGCAAATCATGCTCGCTGGGCACGCGGTCCGCGTTATCCAGTGCCACGGCCTTGAACCCGCCCTGGCTGAACAGGGCCGCCACATCGCGCTCGTTCAGCCGCTCCCCCGCCATAACAGGCGCACCATACCGCCCCGCCCAGATGGAGAGCAGGTGCGTCTTACCCGTTCCCCCTTCACCCCACAAAGCCATGCGGCCTTCGGGCCAGCGGTAGGGGGCTTCCGCATCCAGCACCCAGGCGCGCGCGGCCGCGTTGGAGGGGGCCGCAACAAAATCCGACCGCCCGAATCGGGGGCGGTACACAAATGGCAAGGCTATCTGCGTCACCCCGTCACCTTCGTTTATGCGCCGCTTCCTGCCCTCTTTTGGGGGGCGGGAAGATGCTTTTGTTTCATCAAACCGCGTCATGCCGCTTTGCGCGCCGCCTCTCCTGCCGTAAAGACTGTTCGCGGGAATCCTGAGTGACCTTGGTTCCCGGCATCGACCTTACTCTCATTCGAACCAAGAGCGCACCCATGACGTCTTCTCCTAGCACCCCTTCCTCCGGCCTCACCTACCGTGATTCCGGCGTGGACATTGAAGCAGGCGAAGCCCTTGTTGACGCCATTCGCCCAGCTGCCAAAGCCACGGACCGGCCGGGCACCATGGGTGGGCTTGGCGGCTTTGGCGCTCTGTTCGACCTGAAGGCCGCAGGCTTTACCGACCCTGTTCTGGTTTCCTGCACCGATGGCGTTGGCACCAAGCTGACTGTAGCCATAGATAACGACCTGCACGAAACCGTGGGGATCGACCTTGTGGCCATGTGCGTAAACGACCTTATTGTTCAGGGCGCGGAGCCGCTGTTTTTTCTCGACTACTTTGCCACCGGTCGCCTGTCCGTTGCCTCTGCTGCCAAGGTTGTGCGCGGCATTGCCAAAGGGTGCGAACACTCCGGCTGTGCCCTTGTCGGTGGTGAAACAGCAGAAATGCCCGGCATGTACGCCGATGGCCACTACGATCTGGCCGGTTTTTCCGTTGGGGCTGCCGAACGCAGCGCCCTGCTGCCCGCAGGCATTGCCGCAGGTGATACACTGATCGCCCTGCCCTCCTCCGGTGTGCATTCCAACGGCTTTTCGCTCGTGCGCCGCATTGTGGCCGACGCCCACCTGACATGGACCGACCCCGCAGCCTTTGCACCGGGCCGCACGCTGGGCGAGGCTTTTCTGGAACCCACACGCCTGTACGTGCGCCCCGTTCTGGCCCTGCATAAAGCAGGCCTGCTGCATGGGGCCGCCCACATTACCGGTGGCGGCCTGCCGGGCAACCTGCCGCGCGTGCTGCCCGATGGGCTGGATGCGGTTATTGATCAGGCATGGCCCATGCCCGCGGTCTTCAAATGGCTGGCCCGCACCGGCAATGTGGACAGTGCGGAAATGCTGCGCGTATTCAACTGCGGCATCGGCATGATCCTGATCACCCCCGAGCCGGACAAGGTGCTGGCCATGCTGGCCGAAGCGGGGGAAGAAGCCTTCCGCATCGGCTCCATTGCTGCTGCACAGAGCCCCGATGCCAAGCCTGACCTTAAAATGCAGGCAACCCCGGATTTCCGGGCAGCATGAGCACGGCAAAAACACCTGTTGCCATTCTGCTCAGTGGCCGGGGCAGCAATGCCACGGCCCTGATCACCGCAGCGCAGGACCCGGATTTTCCCGCCCGTATCTGCCTTGTCCTGAGCAACAACCCCGATGCCCCGGGGCTGGACATGGCGCGCGCCGCGGGCCTGCCCACACTGGCCATAGACCACCGCAGCTTTGGCAAGGATCGCGCCGCACACGAACGCGCCATTCATGCCGCGCTGGAAGACTCTGGTGCGCAGGCCGTCTGCCTTGCAGGGTATATGCGCCTGCTCACCCCTTACCTGACCACGGCCTGGGCCGGGCGGATGCTCAACATTCACCCCAGCCTTCTGCCCTCCTTCCCCGGCCTGCACACGCATGAGCGCGCTCTGGCTGCCGGCGTACGCCTGCATGGCTGCACGGTGCATCTGGTCACCGAGGGAATGGATGAAGGGCCTATTCTGGGTCAGGCTGCTGTTCCCGTTTTGCCGGGTGATACGCCAGACCTGCTGGCTGCACGCGTTCTGCAACAGGAGCACGGGCTTTATCCTCTGGCCTTACGGCATTTTTTAACGCAAAACCCGGCAACAGCGCCCAACGGCGCCGCGCTTGTGGTGGCATAAGCCACCACCTCCCCTGCTTACCGAACGGTTTTTTGCCCCCATGACCACACCAGCGCGCTCTTCCTCTTCCAAACCGCGCGGCCGGTTCCGCCCCGCCGCCCCACAGCCCGACCCCACGCGGGATGTGGCGTTTGATATTCTGTGCGGCGTTGTGGAACACCGCCGCATGCTGGAAAACAGCCTCTCCCGCTCGGCAACCGCACATCAGGCAGAAGCGCGTGACCGGGCTGCCGCCCACCGTCTGGCGGCAGCAACCCTGCGGCACATGGGTACATTACGCACGGTGCTGGAGCCTTTTTTAAAAAAAGAACCACCCGAGCCGGTGCGTGTTGCCCTGATGATGGGTTGCGCACAGCTACTGTTCCTGGAAACACCGCCCCATGCAGCGGTTGGCACCACCGTATCCCTGCTGCGCAGGCGCAAGCTGGCGCCGTTTGCAGGGCTGGCCAACGCCGTGCTGCGCCGCGTCGCCACAAGTGGTGCCAGCGTGCTGGATGGGCTGGACCAGCCCCGGCTGGATATTCCCTCATGGTTGTGGACCTCCTGGACCGGACTTGGCAAAGGTGTGCCTCGCGCCATTGCTCAGGGCATCAGCCACGAAGCCCCGCTGGACATTACCCTGCGCCCCGGCGCACAGGCCCCAGAGGGGGGCATAACCCTCCCCAACGGGTCCATCCGCCTGCCCGCGGGCACAAGGGTTGCCGAACTACCGGGGTATGAGGAAGGGGCGTTCTGGGTGCAGGATGCAGCCGCAACCCTGCCTGCCCGCCTGCTGAACGTACAGCCCCACGAGCAGGTGGCCGATCTGTGCGCAGCCCCGGGGGGCAAAACTGCCCAGTTGGCCGTAACCGGTGCAACAGTAACAGCCGTGGAAAACAACCCCGCCCGCTTGGTGCGCCTGAAGGAAAACATGGCACGCCTTGGCTTGGATGTTCGCACGTTGCAGGCCGATGCCGCCACATGGCAGCCCGATGCCCCGCTGGACGCCATTCTGCTGGATGCCCCCTGCTCGGCCACGGGCACGGCCCGCCGCCACCCCGATGTGCTGTGGGTCAAACGCCCGCGCGACCTGACCACCCTGACCGCCACGCAGGACAAGCTTCTGACGGCGGCAAGGGATATGCTCAAACCCGGTGGCAGACTTGTTTATGCTGTATGCTCCTTGCAGCAGGAGGAAGGGCCAGACCGCGCCCGCGCAGCACAGGCCATGGGGCTTGTGCCCATGCCCTTTACACCGGAGGAACTCTCGTTCCTGCCGCAGGCCTTAACGCCGGAAGGCTGGCTGCGCACCCATCCGGGCATGTGGCTGGATGAAGGCGGAATGGACGGCTTTTTTGCCGCCCGCTTTACCCGGGCAGCCTGAGCACCTGCCCCTTATTCAGGCAGTTGCCATGTAAAAGCGCACAAACCGTTTTTCTGTAGTTGCGCAGGCGGCTGCTATTGCGGATAAGCAAGGAATGAGTGCTGCACCATTCCCCCTGATCGCCCCTAGTATTCTGGCTGCGGATTTTGCACGGCTGGGAGAAGAAGTAGAAGCCGTGGCACATGCCGGGGCGGACTGGATCCATCTGGATGTGATGGACGGCCATTTTGTGCCCAATATTTCGTTTGGGCCAGCCGTTATCAAGGCATTGCGGCCGCATAGCACCCTGCCCTTTGACGTTCATCTGATGATCGCACCCGTTGACCCCTACCTGGAAGCCTTTGCCCAGGCCGGAGCCGACCAGATTCTGATACACATAGAAGCCGGGCCGCACACACACCGCTCGCTCCAGCTTATTCGCCAGCTCGGGGCAAAGCCCGGCATTGTGCTGTGCCCTGCCACACCAGCCGCCGCCATTGCCGAGGTCATGGACCTTGTGGACGTTATTCTGGTCATGACCGTTAACCCCGGTTTTGGGGGGCAGAAGTTCCTGCCCAGCCAGTTGCCTAAAATCGCAGCCCTGCGGGAGATGATCACACGCAGCGGGCGCGATATTCGTCTGGCGGTTGATGGGGGAATAGATGCCGCAACAGCCCCGCTGGCCGTACAGGCTGGCGCGGATGTGCTGATCGCCGGGAGCGCCGTTTACGGCAAGCCGGATTATGCCGCGGCCATTGCCTCCCTCCGCAAGGCTTGATCTATCGCATGGTGATTATAGTACGAATGCACCAAATGCTGTCATAAAGTTCCATTAGAGTAGCGCCTTTAATACCCCAGCCCTGGAGTTACACTCATCTAATGCCCCTACGCCGCTGGACCCGTGCCCCCCGCCTTGCCTATGCCATGCGCAACCCGCTTGGCGGTTTTGCACGCGTTCCCGCGGCCCCCGCCGTAGTGCTGCGGGACCTGTGGCCGGGCAATGCCACGGTAGGGGAAAAACTGGTCCGCAACCGGACCGAGTTTGATGGCGTGCCCCGCTCGCTCCAGTCCGGCATATGGGACGACCCGGCGTGGCCTGCCCCTTACCGCCGATGGTTACAGGGTTTTAGCTGGTTACAGGACCTGCGCGAACTGGGCGCTGAATCCGCGCGGATCAAGGCGCGCACGCTTGTTGCACACTGGGTGCGCCTGCCTGCTGCCGAACGCGCGGTTATGGACCCTTCCATAACTGGCGCACGATTGAGCGCATGGCTGGGCTGTTACGAGTTTTTTGCCGCCTCCGCTGATGATGTTTTTCGCCAGAACCTGATGGCCTCCCTTATGATGGAGGCCCGCTCGATTATCGCACTCATGCCCGATGCCGCTTATGGCTGGCAGGCGCTTTGCGCGCTCAAGGGGCTGCTCGCGGTTGCGGTATCCATTCCCGATTATCCGGAGTTCCTGACCCGATACCTGCGTCTGATTGACGAGGTCATAACCAGCCAGATCCTGCCCGATGGCGGACATATTACCCGCAGCCCTGAAGACCTGTTCCTGACGGTAAAGGAACTGGCGGAGATGCTTTACATTCTTCAGGTTGCGCGCCTGCCGCTGCCAACAACGCTCGTGGATGCTGCCAACCGGACCGCCCCCGCCCTGCGTGCCCTGCGCCATGCCGATGGCGGGCTGGCCCTGTTTAACGGCAGCACGGAACGCGACCCGCAACTGGTGGAACTTGTGCTGAACCGCGTATCCCGCTCCCGCGTTGTCGCCGCAGGATTGCCCGAAAGCGGATTTGCCCGCCTGAGCAGCGGCCGCGCACTGGTCATAGCAGATGCCGCAGCCCCTGCCCCAACCGGGTTTGACCACACTGCCCATGCGGGCATGCTTTCGTTTGAATTTTCATCTGGCAAGCAACGGCTGATCGTCAATTGCGGGGCAAGCCGGCAAAAAGGGTGGGCAGAGGCCCTGCGCTACCCGGCGGCCCATTCCGTGCTGGAACTGGCGGGCATGGCCCCCATGACCTTTGAGACCAACGGCACCACCAGCAGGCCACCACAGGTCAGCCGCACCCATGCAACGCAGGACGGCGCACACTGGCTGGACATGACCCATAACGGGTACGAAAGCCAGGGCGGGGGCCTGTACCACCGCCAGCTTTATCTGGGCAAGGACGGCCGCACCCTGCGGGGGGAGGAAAAGCTGGAAGGGGCAACACTAGCCCGCATGCCTTGTGTACGCTTCCACCTGCACCCTGATATTATGGTGGAACCGACCGAAAACGGCCACCTGCTGCACAGTGAGGAAGAAAGCTGGCTCTTCCAGTCCGATGGACAGGTCCGGGTGGAAGAAAGTGTGTATCTGGGTCAGGGCCGCAGAATAAAAACGCTCCAGCTTGTCCTGACCCCGCCCGCACCACCTTTGGATGAAAGCGCAGCCACGCCTACACCCGAGCCAGACGCAGCACCTGCGGAGGAAGAGACCGCTCCCGCGCAGCAGGCTGCTTTGCCGGAAACAGCGCAGGAACAGCCAGCCACTGCGGCATCTGCCGCTGATACACTCAGCATTATGGCTGAAGAGACCTCGCCCCTTGCAGACCCCCTACCCGCCGCAGAGCCAGTAGAACCTGCCCCCACCACCGCGCCGGAACCCAAACCCGCCGCCACCGGCCACCCGGCACTTCTCCATTCCATGATAGGGCAGCCCCCGCCCAAGCCGATCCATTGGGCACTGACACTGATCAGCGAATAATCCCGACCGTGAAAATACTTGAAGTCACGAATGTTGATTTTTCGCTTGTCCAGTTCCTGCTCCCGCTGATGCGCGCATTGCGTGCAGAAGGGCATGATGTTGTGGGTGCCTGCGCCGATGGCGCCTTGCTTGACGGGCCACGGGCGGAGGGTTTTCGTATTGAAACCCCACCTCTGGCCCGTTCCTTTTCCCCTTTTGCGCAACTGCGCGCCTTATGGGCGCTTATCCGGCTGATACAGCGTGAAAAACCGGATATGGTGCATGCCCACATGCCCATTAGCGGCCTTCTGGCCCGGGTTGCTGCCAGGTTGTGTGGCGTTCCGTGCATTGCATATACCTGCCACGGCTTTCTGTTCAACCAGCCCGGCTCCCGCGCCAAACGCCTGCTGGCAAAAGTGCTGGAACGGGGGTGTGGCGCCATAACCGATATTTACCTGACCGTATCGCAGGAGCAGGCGGCAGATGCCTTGCGCCTGCGCATCCACCCGCATCCGCAGGTCATCGGCAATGGGCGGGATAGCCGCGTTTTTCACCCCGATGCGCAGGCACGCCAGCAGGTTCGTGCAGCATTGGGCACCCCGCCACAGGCTGTTGTGATCATTATTGTCTCCCGCCTTGTTCACGCCAAAGGGTACCCCGAACTTCTGGCCGCCATGCGTGACGTACCGGATGCTCATCTGTGGATTGTGGGGGAACGGCTGGCGAGTGACCACGGTCCAACGCTGGATGAAGCACTGGAGCAAAGCAGCCGGGAATTAGGACCAAGGTTAAAGCGGCTTGGCTACCGCGCGGATATTCCAGCACTTCTGGCCGCTGCGGATATTTTTACCCTTCCCAGCTACAGCGAAGGACTACCCATGTCCGTTATTGAAGCCATGCTGACCGGCCTGCCCGTTGTGGCCACCAATGTTCCCGGCCCGCGTGAGCAGGTGGTGGATGGGCAGACGGGCATTCTGGTACCCCCGCGCTGTGTTGCCCCGTTGGCACAGGCTCTACGCCAGTTGGCAAACCAGCCCGCCCTGCGCCAGAGTATGGGGGAAGCAGGGCGCAAACTGGCCCTTACACGTTATGAAGAACGTGTGGTTATAGGCAGAACCGTAAGCCTGCTAACGCAACCCAATAATCCGGCGGCCTAAAAGCAACAGCCCCTACTCAGTCTTTTTTGGTGGGGCTGTCTGTTCCGGTCTTTTTGGCCGCAGGCAAAAAGCGGATGGTCAGGCGGGAGGGAGAGGCCGCAAGCCGCCCACCTGTGCGGATTTCATCCAGCCGGATACGCACGCCTGAGTCATTTTCCATCAGGTGCCCGGCAACACCCTTGCCGACCGTTGTCTCGCCCGAGAGCGACCAGTATGTTCCTGCAAAATCTTCCAGCCGTTGCAGGTTATAAACCTTGCCCACACTGTTGCCGGAAGAAAAACCGATTGCAGCGGCCGAAGCCCCACTGACCTCAAACGGGTAGTCATGCCCGCCATAAGTCAGCACACCATTGCCCCAAGTGTAGCCCACACCCAGATCAGCCGAGCGGGTTTTGAAGGTAACCTCCGCCATGGCAGGGCCGAGAACGGTCTCTGCTCCTGCGGGCAAGGCCCATGCGCCGGACAGTGCCAGCGCCGCAAGAAAACGACGGGATGCTGAGCGCATCAAAAATGCTCCTTGTGTTCGGGACCACCAAAACATGGCATAGGGTTCTGCCGCTGCATAGCTTTATTGCAGGCATGGCTGGGCGGTTTATGTGTTCCAGACCGGGTCTTTAAGCTTTTCCACAAAGGCAGTGTGTGCAGCCAGTTCGGCAGCTGTGGGGCAGACTTTTACCACCTTGCGTTCTGCCGGGCCGTCATACACCACGGTGGGTGCCTGCTCGCCATCAGCCACCAGCCCCAGACCATGCTGGCGACCGCCCATAAGCTCCACATACACTTCGGCCAGCAGCTTGCAGTCCAGCAGCGCATTGTGGGTTGTACGGGCAGACAGGTCCACGCCAAAGCGGCGGCACAATGCGTCCAGACTGTTGGGCATGCCGGGAAAACGCTCGCGCGCCATATCCAGCGTGTCCACCATACGGCCCATATCCAGCGGTTTGCGGCCTGCGCGCTTGAGTTCTGCGTTTAAAAAGCCAAAGTCAAAGCGGGCATTATGCGCAATAAGGGCATCATCCCCCACAAAGGCCAGAAAATCGTCCACGACCTCGGCAAACTTTGGCTTTCCCTCCAGGTCCGCGCGGGTAAAGCCGTGAACACGGCTGGCCTCTTCAGGCACATCGCGCTCGGGGTCCAGCAGGGTGTGGTAACTATTGCCCGTGGGCAGGTCCCCCACCAGTTCCAGGGCTGCAATTTCAATCACCCGGTCCCCGGTTGCGGGGTCCAGTCCTGTTGTTTCCGTATCAAACAGGATGGATCGCTTCATGCCCTCAAACTCCTGATAAAGCGGCGGACCTGCCGCTCTGTTTCCTTCATGGACAGCCCCGTGCGGATAACGATATCCGCCTTTTGCACCCTGCAGGCATCCCGCATCTGGCAGGCAATAAGCCTCCGGGCCTGCGGGGGCGGCATGTTGCGGCGATGGGCCACACGCTTGCGCTGCACCCATGGGGGAGCAGACACCACCGCCACCCGGCGACAGAGCCGGTCTGCCCCGGTTTCAAACAACAGTGGAATATCCAGCACCACGCAGGCAGCCCCCTGCAGGCGGGAGCGGCGCAAAAACTCGGTACGGGCACGGCGCACCAGAGGGTGCATAATGGCTTCCAGTTTTTTCAGCAATGCCGGGTGTGCCAGCACGGCCTGCCGGAGCACCGTCCGGTCCAGCCGCCCGGCCGTTACAGCCTGCGGCACCAGTTGCGCAATGCGGGACAAGGCAGCCCCGCCCGGAGCCTGCAGGGCATGAACAGTGGCATCTGCATCAAACACCGCCACGCCGGCACGGCGCAGCATGCTGGCAACCGTGCTTTTGCCCATACCCATGCCTCCGGTCAGGCCCAGTATTTTCATGCGTAAACCCTGCCTTGGTCAAAAGGAGCAGATCACGCTCAAAGGCTGTTCAGAACATGGTCCTGCGTTGCATCGTCCACTTGCGGGTCCACGCCAAACCATTCCTTAAAACCAAACCGTGCCTGATGGAGCAGCATGCCCAAGCCCCCCACCGTACGCAAACCCTGCCGGGTTGCCGCCGCGAGCAGGGGCGTAACCAGTGGGGCATAGACAATGTCCGCCACCACCAGATCCTCCGCCGCCTGCGCCAGAGAAGGGCAGAACAACGGGTCCGGCCCTCCGGCCATACCCAGCGAGGTGGTGTTGACCAGCAGGGCGAACTCCCCCAGCTGCTGCTCCCACTCGGACCAAGCCAGCACATCCGTACCGGGCAATGCCGCGGCCAGCGTTACTGCGCGCTCCTGCGTGCGGTTGGTTATGGCAACCTTGAGACCTCTGTCCTGCAAAGCCGCGGCCACGGACCGTGCAGCCCCGCCGGCCCCAAGCAGCAGGGCGCGGGTCTGCGGCCGGGGTAGCAGGCTGCTGGCCTCCAGACTGGCAACAAACCCGCTACCATCGGTGGAAAGGCCAAGGATTTTCCCATCCTCACGGAAGACAAGCGTGTTGACCGCACCTGCCCGCCGGGCCGAGGCATCCAGCACATCGGCCAGCTTATAGGCCGCCTCCTTGTGCGGAATGGTAACATTAACCCCTTTGAAGCCCGCAGCCTGCAACCCGAGTACTGCCGCCACAAAATCCTCCGGAGCCGTGGGTAGGGGTACATAGGCACCATCAACCCCATAACGTCGCAGCCAGTAGTTATGCAGCGCGGGCGAGCGGGAATGCTCAACCGGCCAGCCCATAACACCGGCCAGTCTGGCCTTGCCGGTAATAATCTGCGGGGGTGGTGTGGTGAGGGAGGTGGTCATGGCCGCTGTTCATACCTTGTGCAAAAAATCCGCCAGGCCTGTGGCAGCAGGCTGGCCAGCCGGGCGGCCCATTCCGCCTGACCTTCTGGGTGGGCAATCAGATCCTGACGGATTTCAATTTCAATATGCGGCAGGGCGCGCTGCTCGCCATGCAGGGGGATTGTGTAGTCCGATGTATCGGTCAGGGCGTAGGGTTCATTATCCCCCACCACCAGACCTTCGGCCCGGAGCAGGTCGATCATGATATGGGCCAGACGGGAGTCATGGTTATGCAGCAGCCCCACATGCCATGGCCGCGCCACCTCGCGCATGACCGGCGTAAAGCTGTGCAGGGCCACCACAACCACGGCGCGCTTTTGCGCCAGCCGGGCATCAAGCTCCTGTGTAATCCGCTGGTGGTAGGGATGCAGAATGGCCTGTTCGCGCCATGCCCGGTCCTGCATGCTCAGGCTCTGGTTGCGTGGAACAGCCGTGCCATCACTCTGCGTCACAATGGAGGTAGGGTGACCCGGCGCGCGGTTACAGTCGATTACCAGACGGGAATACACCTGCTCGATCAGCACCGCAGGCAGGGCATCGGCCAGTTTACGGCCAACACCGTCTATGCCAATGTCCCACCCGATATGGCGGGCACGCTCATCCGCGCTCAAGCCCAGACCATCAAGCGTGGGCGGAACAGCCTGTCCTGCATGGTCACTGACCAGCACAAACGGCCCGCCGCCATCCTGCCCGTAAACCTTAAAACTCTCAGCCAATATTTCTGTCATCAGTCATGCCGGCATGTGCCAGTTTGCCGGGCAGAGGGGGAGAGGACGCATGATATCCGCCTCCCCCAAGGCCCGAAAAAACGCTTTACTGGGCGGAGGAGACAATAACGGCGGCCAGATCGGCCTCGGCCCGGACGCGACCTGCATCCTCACCACCCAGACCTTCCGCATCCAGACCGCTGCCATCCAGATCATAGACCAGATAGGCGGGGTCTGTGCCGTCCAGCGATTCTTCACCGCCTTCACTGTAGCTGCGGGCAGCCACGTAGTCCGGCCCACGCATCTTTTCTTCCAGCCGACGCACGGCTGCAATCGGGTTTTCTGCCTTGATCACCTCGAGCAGCACGTTTGCACCCGGGTCGATCACTCCAAAAGTTGTCAGTTCGTGAGCCATGGTCTTTTCCTGAACCCTTTGTAATTTACACACTTTATAAGCAGAGAAATAAGCATGCAGCCAGCCCTGTAAATACCGCCTGCCCCATAAAAAACCTGCCCGCACCGCAGCACTGGCATGATCTGGCGCAAGGATGACGGTTTGCGCAGCGCGGCATGCGCCGGTAGGATGGGCTTTGCATTCAGCCTGCTCCGGTATTATGGCTGCGGCTCCACGCTACATGTAAACGAACAGGTCAGCCAACCATGTCTTTGAAGAACCAGCCCCCGGCCCAGACAGCCACCACAGCCAATGCCAATGTGCAGTGGGGCGGACGATTTGCGGGTGGACCTTCGGACATCATGCAGGCCATCAACGCCTCCATCAGCTTTGATAAAGCCTTGTGGAAGCAGGATATTGCAGGCTCTCTGGCCCATGCGGCCATGCTTGCGCATGTGGGCATCATCTCCAAGGATGACGAGACGGCAATCCGCAAGGGACTGACCGAAATTGGCGCGGAAATTGCCGCGGGCGACTTCGCCTTTTCCGAAGCACTGGAAGATATTCACATGAATATCGAAGCCCGCCTGTCTGAACGGGTGGGGGAAGCTGGCAAGCGCCTGCACACCGCCCGCTCCCGCAATGATCAGGTGGCCACCGACTTCCGCCTGTGGGTGCGTGACGCCATAGACGGGCTGGACCAGCAGGTGGCCTCGCTCATGCGCGCACTGGCACAGCGGGCACAGGAACACGCGGCAGACCCCATGCCCGGCTTTACACACCTGCAAACCGCACAGCCGGTCACCTTTGGCCACCACCTTATGGCTTACGTGGAAATGCTGGCCCGTGACCGGGGCCGTCTGGCCGACACACGCCGCCGCCTGAACGAATGCCCGCTGGGCTCGGCTGCCCTTGCAGGCACGTCCTTCCCCATTGACCGGGCCATGACGGCCGAACTCCTGCATTTTGACCGCCCGACCGCCAATTCGCTCGATGCGGTTTCGGACCGGGATTTTGCGCTGGAATACCTGTCTGCACTGTCCATTCTGGCCATGCACCTCTCCCGCATGGCAGAGGAAATCGTGATCTGGTGTTCCTCCCCCTTTTCCTTCATCCGGCTGTCGGACGCGTTTACAACCGGCTCTTCCATCATGCCGCAAAAGCGCAACCCGGATGCAGCCGAGCTGGTTCGTGCCAAAACAGGCCGCATTAACGGCAGCCTGATCGGGCTGCTGACGGTCATGAAAGGTCTGCCGCTGGCCTATGCCAAGGACATGCAGGAAGACAAGGAGCCGGTTTTTGCCGCAACCGATGCCGCCGCCCTGTGCCTTGCTGCATGCGATGGCATGGTGCGCGACATGACCGCCAACACCCAGCAGATGCGCGCTCTGGCTGGCTCGGGCTATTCCACTGCAACCGATATTGCAGACTGGCTGGTACGGGTGCTCAAGGTGCCGTTCCGCACCGCCCACCACGTAACAGGCCGTCTTGTGGCCCGCGCAGAAGCCCAGAATATTGGCCTTGCAGAACTCACTCTGGCGGAAATGCAGGCCGAAGAACCGGGCATTACGCAGGATATTTACTCTGTCCTGAGTGTTGATGCCTCCATAGCCTCGCGCACAAGCCTTGGCGGAACCGCTGCATCCAACGTTATGGCGCAGGCCACCCGCTGGCTGGATGCACTGGCAGGCACCCCCACCACCACAAAAGGTTGAGCATATGACCCTCCGCCTGTTCATGGGCCTGTTTTTGGCAACCGCCCTGTGCCTGCCACTGGCCGCCTGTGGCAAAAAGGGGCCTAATCAGGCTCCGGGTCCGCGCAACAAGATTACCTACCCCCTCGTCTATCCACCGGACTGAGCGCAGCCCATGCCGTAACAGGCCAGCGCCCGTGCGGCACCACACGGGCGCTGGCCTGCCGTGCAGTGCGCTCACCCATGCTTCCGCCCTTTTTTGTCCAAGGCCCAGTTCGTTTCATGGCTGATTCACCCGCCTATACCGATGCAGACCCCTCGCTGGCTGAACTGCTGGCAACCCACCCGCACCTGAGCACAGACCCCTTGTGTGGGCTGATGTTTGAGGGCGTCCCCCTGAATGCCATAGCCGATGCGGTTGGCACCCCATGCTGGGTGCTGGGTGCAAGCACGCTGCGCCAGCGCCTTGCCCGCATGCGTACGGCCATGGCGGATGCGGGGCTGGATGTCAGCATCCATTACGCGGTCAAGGCGAATGACCACCTCTCCGTCCTGTCCCTTATCGGGCAGGAAGGATATGGGGCGGATATTGTCAGCGGGGGCGAGCTTGCACGCACACAAAAAGCGGGCATTGCGGCGCAGCGGGTAGTTTTTTCCGGCGTAGGCAAGACCGATGCGGAGCTGGACTATGCCATTGGTCTGGGCATTGGCCAGATCAACGTGGAAAGTGCGGAAGAGCTGGCCATTATCTCGGCCATTGCAACGCGCCTTGGCAAACAGGCCACCATCACGTTGCGCATCAACCCCGATGTGGATGCCAAAACCCACGCCAAGATCACCACCGGGCTGGCCGCCAACAAGTTTGGCATTCCGTTTGATAACGCTGCGGCTTTGTATGCCCACGCCTTTACCCTGCCGGGCATCAAACCCGTTGGGTTTGCAACCCATATTGGCAGCCAGATCCTCTCCACCGCGCCATACCATGCAGCCTATGCCCGCGTGGCCGAACTGGTGCGCACCGTGCGTGCCAGTGGCCTGAGCGTAGAAGCCGTGGATTGCGGTGGTGGGCTTGGCATCAGCTATCGCAACGAGGTGGAAGGCCAGCCGGAAGCTCTGGCAGGCGCCATCCGGGCCGAACTGGGCGGGCTTGGCCTGCGGCTGAGCATAGAGCCGGGGCGCTGGCCCATTGGCCCCGCAGGTGTGCTGCTGAGCAGCGTTATCCTGCGCAAGGAGGAAGGGCTCCCCGGCCCGTTCCTTGTGCTTGACGCTGCCATGAACGACATGGTCCGCCCCAGCATGTATGATGCATGGCATGGCCTTGTACCCCTTGCGCCACAGGCCTTCAGCCAGCCTGTCGCACCCACGCATGTTGTTGGCCCGGTCTGCGAAAGTGGTGACACGTTTGCGCGCGACCGCCTGCTGCCCCCTCTTGGCCGTGCATCCCGTATAGCCATTCTGGACACGGGCGCTTATGGTGCGGTCATGAGTTCCACCTACAACAGCCGCCCTCTGGCCGCGCAGGTTCTGGTAGAAAACGGTCAATGGACAGTTATACGCCGCCGGCAGACACTGGAAGAACTGTGGCAGGATGAAGCCATGCCAGCTCCCCCGAACGGAAAAGCCTGACGCATGCGCGGTCTGAAGCAGGATCTGACCGCATCAACCGCGCATTACGGCACACTGGCGGCCCGTCTGGCCCATGTGCGCCGTAATGCGGCCCTTGTTTTGCACATTGAGCAGCTCTGGCCTGCCCTCCAGCCGACTGTAGCCATGCTGGGGGTTTACACCCTGGCGGGCCTGCTCCGCCTGCCCCAGCACCTGCCCGATGGGCTGCGCCTTGTTAGTGTGGCAGGCTGGTTGAGCCTGTGTGGCTGGCGGCTCCATACCGATCTGGGCCGCCTGCGCCCCACCACGCCGGAGGAAATTGACCGCCGGATCGAGCAGGCATCCGGCCTGCGCAACCGCCCCCTCGCCAGCCTGACAGATACCCCGGCACCACTCCCCCACGCCAGCAATACGCTCCTGTGGCAGGCCCACCGGCAGCGGCTTCTGGCCTCCCTTGGCCGGTTGCGGACTGGCTGGCCCGACCTTGCGCCCAAAGGCCGCGCGCACCAGCTTGCGGCTGCGGGGCTGGTGCTGGCTCTTGGCGTGGCCGGCGGAGTTGCCGGGTCCTCGGCTCCGGGGCGTATTCTGGCCGCTTTTATTCCCGGCCGGGATGACCCGGACGTGCCCCTCCCCCACATAGATGCGTGGATTACTCCCCCCACCTATGCCCCGGACGCTCCGGTTTTTTTAAGCCCGAACCGCCCTGCCCCCCAGATGCAGGAAGGTGCCCGGCTTACCGTTATTGTTAACGGCATGGCCTCGCACCCCGTGCTGCAAGGCACACACGGCATGGTGGTACAGGACGCAAAACGCCAGAAACTGGACCCCCATAGTTGGAAGCTGGAAGCCACGCTGACCCATAGTGGTCTGCTCAGGCTAACCGGCCGGGGGCGTACCCTTGCCAGCTGGTCCATGACCATTCTGCCCGACCTGGCCCCACAGGTTGCCTGGGGCCCATCCCCCGGAACCCCCGGCAAGGGGGACTGGCATACCCGCCTGCCCTACACGGCCAGCCACGCCTATGGCCTGTCAGACATGCAGGTAGTGCTACACGCTGCCCACCCTGCCAAAGGAGCCAACCCCAAGCGGGAACTGAGTATTCCCCTGCCTTTAACCGGCCACCCAAAATCGGTTAAAAATGTGCTTGTCCCTGACCTGTCGGAAGACCCATGGGCCGGGCAGGACGTGACCGGGCAGATTGTGGCAACTGCTACCAGCGGGCATCAGGGGCAGAGCGAACCTGCCACATTCAAACTCGGGAGCAGGGTTTTCCACTCCCCCATTGCCCGCGCCATTCTGGACGTGCGCAGGCGTTTTGCGCTGGAACAGGAAAAGCGTGAAGATACGGCGCAGGACCTGGAAGCATTGGGTGAGGCCCCCGGCCCTGTACGGGAGCATACGGGCATGTTCCTCAACCTGACCAGCATTGTAGCCCTGCTGGAAAATGCCGACATAGACACCCAGACCGCCCGCACCAGCGCCACCAACCTGCTATGGGATCTGGCGCTGGACATAGAAGACCGGCGCACGGGCGATAATGCCAGTGCTCAGGCCTCGATTGATGTGCGGGCCGCACAGGCCGATGTTGCCCAGAAGTTGGCGGACATGAAGCGCAATGGCACCCACAACCAGCAGGCACAGGAAGAGCTGGAACAGAGCTTAAAAGCGCTACAGGACGCCATTGCCCGCAAAATGCAGGCTCTGGCCGATAACGCCCTGCGCAACCATACGGCCATCCCTGACCTGCCCGGTTTTTCCGCAGCGGGAAATAAAGCGTTCGATCGGCTGATGAAGCAGTTGCGCGCCGATGCCGCCAATGGCCGCTCGGGCGATGCCATGCAACGCCTGCAGGAAATGGAAAACGCAACCGAGCGCATGCGCAATGCCACACCGCAGGACCTTGCCGCGCTGGCCCAGCAGCTCCAGGCCCAGCAGAAAGCGCGTGAACAGGCCGCCGCCCTGCATGACCTGACAACCAAGGAATCCAGCCTGTTGGACCATGCCCAGTCCCGGCTGGATGAACATGCCCGTGCTCTTTCCCAACAACAGAGCGATCTGGCGGATGATGGGGATGGAGAAGCCGCAGAATACGCCAACCTGCCGACATCGGAACTCCTGCGCAGGCTTGGGCTTTCCGCCCCACCCAATATGGGTGGAGGCAGCACAGGCCAGCAGCCTTCCTCCGGCAATACCCAGCCCCCGGCTGGCATGCCAGACCCGGCCAAGGCTGAAGCACAGGCCAGCGCACGCCGCACCGAACGTGCAACCCAGCATGCGCTTGAACAGGCATTGAGCGAGCTTAAAGATGAGTTCAAGGAACTCACCGGCAAAACCCCCGATGCATTTGAACAGGCCCGCAAGAGCATGGCTACGGCCCGCAAGGCGCTGGCTGATGGGGATGATGCCGCAGCCGCCAGTGCTGAGCAAAAAGCACTCGAAGCCCTGCGCCAGAGCCGCAAGCAGATGCAGGACAGCATGAAGGGCAATGGCCAGAACACAACGCCCAGCTTTTTGCCCTCCTTTGGGGGGAGTGGCGATGGGTCATCCGGCTCAGGCAATGCGGGAGAGAGCGGGAATGGCCAGCCCTCCGATACTGCGGGCGAAGGTGGGGACGACGAAAACACAACAGGCAAAGACCCTCTAGGCCGTAAGGAAGGCGAAGGGGCGGACCAGAATACGGACGACAGCACCCATATTCCCGACACGGTAGCCCGCCAGCGCGCGCGTGAGATTGAGCAGGAACTCCGCCGCCGCGATTCAGACCGAACCCGCCCGCAACAGGAACTTGAGTATCTGGACCGCTTGCTCAAACCGTTCTGAGCAGGCGGGGCGGAACCCTGCACCAATCTCTGCCGCCCGCGCTGGTGCCCAACAGCTGGTTATGCCCCTATAGGGACCCCGCAATGCGCAGGCCCCGCCTACCCGTGCCAAAAGCCGCGTTGCACATAATGGAAAAGAACCGCCACAATGCGGCATAACGGATGGGCACAGGGTGCCAGTTACAAGCCCGCTGCCCCCATAAGGGAGAGCCTTCATGTTCGCCATGCGTCTGCACAGCCCGCGCACCCCGCTGCAATGGGAGGAACTACCCGACCCAACCCCCGGCCCGGGCCAGATTCGGGTCAAGGTGCTGGCCTGCGGTGTGTGCCGGACCGACCTGCATGTGGTGGATGGAGACCTGACCCACCCCAAACTGCCCGTAACCCCGGGGCACGAAATTATTGGCCGGGTTGACCTGCTGGGCAGTGGCGTAACCTCCCTTACGGTTGGCCAGCGCGTAGGTATTCCCTGGCTGGGGCATACCTGCGGGCACTGCTCCTATTGCGCAACAGACCATGAAAACCTGTGTGACCACCCCATTTTTACCGGTTACACGCGCGATGGCGGCTACGCCACAATGGCCGTAGCCGATGCACATTTTGCATTCCCCATGGGGGAGGAAGGCTCGGACGTCTCCCTCGCCCCCCTGCTCTGCGCAGGGCTGATCGGGTGGCGCTCACTTGGCAAAACGGGCAATGCCCAGAAAGTTGGGCTGTATGGCTTTGGGGCAGCAGCCCATATTATTGCGCAGGTGCTGGTATGGCAAAAACGTGAGGTTTATGCCTTTACCCGCCCCAATGACACCAAAACCCAGGAGTTTGCCCGCTCGCTCGGCGTAAAATGGGCTGGGGGGTCGGACGCACTCCCCCCCGAGCAACTGGATGCAGCCATTATTTTTGCCCCTGATGGGGCTCTGGTCCCCGCAGCCCTTAAAACCCTGCGCAAAGGCGGGCGTGTAGTATGCGCCGGGATTCATATGAGTGAAATCCCCGCTTTTTCCTACGACACGTTATGGGAAGAGCGCGATATTGTCTCTGTTGCCAACCTGACGCGTGAGGACGGGCTGGAATTTCTTTCCCTCGCCCCCAAAATTGGCATCCACACCACCACCACGACTTACGCGCTCAAGGACGCCAACAAAGCGCTGGATGATTTGCGCCATGGCCGGTTTGATGGCGCTGCCGTGCTGGTGCCCTAGGCGGGCACGTCCTCCACGCTGGCAGCCGCCAGAATGGCCGCAAGCAGACCGGGAAAACGGCTTTCCAGCTCCTGCTCACGCAGGGAGTTCATGTGGGTAACCCCCACCACTTCAGTCCGGATAAGCCCGGCTTTGCGCAGGACCGCAAAGTGGTGGGAGACGGAGGATTTTGGCCGCCCATCCTGCAACGGGGCGCAGGGCTGGGGCTGACAGGCCGCAAGCTTGCGCACCACCGCCAGCCGGAACGGGTCGGACAGGGCGTAAAGCAGGCAGGACAACTGCATATCCTGCGCCAATGGATGGTCATACTGCTTCATGACAACTGTTTGACCTACCTCTTCCCTTGCTTTGCCCGTTAGTTCGATTATAGTCGAACTAACGGGGCTATGATGCCCCTTTGTAACAGGAGCACGGTTCATGCCAACGCTTTTCGACCCTTATACCCTCAAAGGCAGCACATTACGCAACCGCATTGCTGTTGGCCCCATGTGCCAGTATCAGGCGCAGGACGGCATGCCCAACGACTGGCACAGTGTGCATTATGCCTCGCTCGCCCGCGGTGGAGCCGGGCTTGTTACGCTTGAAGCCACCGCTGTTTCTCCCGAAGGGCGGATTACCCCCAACTGCCTTGGCCTGTGGAATGATGCGCAGGCACAGGCCTATGCCCCCATTGTTGCCAGTATCCGCAAAACCGGGGCTACGCCGGGTATCCAGATCGCCCACGCAGGGCGCAAGGCCAGCGCCAATGTGCCATGGGAAGGGGATGACCATATTGCCGCCACCGACCCGCGCGGCTGGCAGCCCATTGGCCCCTCCCCCGTTGCTTTTGGTGCCAACCTGCCCCGCGCACCGCATGAAATGACCCTTGAAGACATTGAGCGCGTTAAAAACGACTTTGTCGCAGCCGCAATACGTGCGCGTGACGTGGGTTTTGAATGGCTGATGCTGCATTTTGCCCATGGCTATCTGGCGCAGAGCTTCTGGTCCACGCATTCCAACAAGCGCACGGACCAGTATGGTGGCTCGGCAGAAAACCGGGGCCGCTTCCTGCTGGAAACACTGGCAGCCGTGCGTGCCGTCTGGCCCGAAGACCGCCCGCTGATTGCCCGTTTTGGCGTAATTGAATTTGATGGCAACGATGCGCAGACGCTGGAAGAATCCATTGCTCTCGTACGCAGGATGAAAGAGCACGGGCTGGACTTTATTGATGTCAGCATAGGCTTTTCCACCCCCGAAGCCACCATTCCGTGGGGAGCCGGGTTTATGACCCCCATAGCCCATAAAGTGCGGCAGGAGGCGGGTTTGCCTGTCACCACATCATGGTACATCAGCGAAGGCCGTCAGGCTGATGCCCTGATCCGTAACGAGATTGTGGATGTTGCCACAATCGGCCGCCCTTTGCTGGCCAACCCGCACTGGCCGCACGAGGCAGCGCGTATTCTGCACGCCAAGGACGCAAAAACCATTCTGCCGCCGTCCTATGCATGGTGGCTCTCACGCTACCAGTAACGCGGTTACTGGGCATACTACCCCGCACAGGTTACGCGCCTGTGCGGGCTACCGCGTGCGGGCATAACGCGTGCGGCCTGCACACCCCTTACCCAAAAACGAATCGTATAGGCTCTAGTCCGCCTTGGGCATGCCCACACATTCCGCCGGACCGGGGAATGTGCGCGTACGCACGGCATGGGCGTAATCAGCCACAGCGCGGTCCACTTCCTGCCCCAGATTGGCAAATTTACGCACAAAACGTGGGGTAAAGTCGGGGAACAGGCCCAGCATGTCCTCCGCAACCAGAATCTGCCCATCGCACTGGGGCGATGCGCCTATGCCTATGGTCAGAATCCCCAAAGCTTCGGTTATGGCGCGCGAGAGTGGCTCCATTGTGCTCTCGATCACCACGGCAAAGGCTCCGGCTTTTTCCACCGCCAGCGCATCGGCCATAACCTGTTCGGCCTCGCTCCCGCGCCCAACGGTACGAAACCCCCCATGTGCATGCACGGCCTGCGGTTTAAGCCCGATATGCCCGATAACCGGAATCCCCCGTTGGACCAGAAACTCTATGGTCGGGGCCATTTCCTGCCCCCCTTCAAGCTTGATGCAACCAGCCCCGGTTCTGGCCATAATATCCGCCGCAACGCGGAACGCCTGCTGTGGGCTTTCCTGATAACTGCCAAAAGGCATATCCACGGCTACGCAGGCCTTCTGGCTACCACGCACAACCGCCTGACCGTGGGCAATCATCATCTCCACGCTTACGGCCAGTGTGGAGTCCATGCCGTACACCACCATGCCCAGCGAATCCCCTACCAGAAGCAGGTCGCAATGCGGGTCCAGTAGCCGGGCCATGGGGGTTGTGTACGCAGTCAGGGCCACTACGGGCGTATCCAGCGCTGCCAGAGAACGGGGCGTGTACCGCCGCACTGTTTGGTGTTTGCTCAAGACCTTTACTCCCCGTCACACTTGGATACCCAGAACCGGATGCAGCTTTTCCCCGAACCCCTGCATATGTCCAGCCCAATGCTTATAAATCTTTTGCCAATTCCAACCGGCCATAAAGCCGCATAAAGCCCCCTAACCCACCACAGGCAAAGAATAGTTACCTAAAGCCATTGACAACCCCGGGAACAGGCTTTAGGTCAGTGCTCAACAAGTCGGAGGGGTGCCCGAGTGGCTAAAGGGGGCGGACTGTAAATCCGCTGGCGTACGCCTACGTTGGTTCGAATCCAACCCCCTCCACCATGTTTTCCATAAATTCAAAACCTCATATGCCTTGCAATGTTTTTACAACTGCATGCTCGGTCTTTATGCATGGTTTTTGCGGCTTGAAAACCTGACTGTATTCCAAACCGCACCCTCCTATGCCTTTGGACATCACGGTGATTGCCCTGCTTTTGAGGTAATCAGGCCATGCCTGGAACCGGCAGTTCTGCCGCGCACCAGCCAGTCTGACTGGCCCGCGCATTCTACTGATTCGGGCATACAAAAAAACATATCTGAAAATCACAAAATGCCCGATTAAACCGTAACTGGTCCTTTCAATATTTTGAAAATATTAAGACTTACTTTTGTAAAAACCGGCCTTGTATACAGTCCCATATGAGGAACCGGTCCTATTTTTACACAAATAAAAAAGCGTCAATTAACGCATGTACCAACCAGAACAATACAATGGGCTGTTTGGGCTACCCTGCTTGGCATTGCTGTTTACGCACTGGCTTTTGCATTACCTGTGCTTATTCGCCGTCTGGCATTTAATGGGATTCTGGAACACTCAGAAACAACAACTTTCTACTTCAGCGGTTTATTGCGTGAGAAATATCCTCTTTACCAATACACCCATTCCCCTGCCGCGTTTTATCAGACCAGCTCAATATATAACCCACTTTATCACCTGTATTTACGCGCCTTCCCCGAAGCCTGGATTGCCAATCTTTCCGCCTTACGCATTCTATCTTTTGTGCCGCCATTTTTACTATCGGCTGTGCTGGTTGAAGCTTCCATCCGCCGGATACTCGGCCTTAACTGGGTAGGTCTGCTCTGGTCTTTGCTCTTCCTCGCATTGTACCCAATGTATGCTTGGATCGACCTCTCCCGGCCTGATGCTATTTTCATGCTGAGCATCATTTTCGTACTCTTCACATGCAGCCTGAAAGATAGCGGATTTTTAAAGTTTATTCTCGTCGGGCTCTCAATCTGCGTGTGTTTTCTCGTCAAACAAACCGGATTACTTTTAATTGGCATTCCGCTGGTTATGGCGGTTTACGAACGTAAATATCTTATTTCATTCGCAGCAGCTCTTGGCTCCATTATCCTTTCCGTTGCCCTGTTACAGTGGACATACGGACCGGCATACTGGCACTGGGCTTTTACCATTCCCCGCACAGACCCCTATTCCCTGAACCAGAGCATTCTGCTTGTTGCACAATATACCGGCGATGTTGTTATTTCCCTTCTCGCTCCGTTCCTGCTGCTTTCTCAAAAACATTTGCCCAACAACAGAACACTGCGTGACATTGCGCCCCTCCTCCTGACATGTGGCGCAGTATTTGGCCTTGCTTTTGTTTCAGGCGGAAAATTTGGTGGCTGGATTGCGGATTTTGTTATCTACATGGAGATCTCGGCCATTGTTCTGGCGATACTCCTGCGAGAAGCTCTGCGCAGCTTACACATGAATATTTTACTATCCGGCCTTGCTGTAAGCCTTGGCGTTCTTTTTTCCATCTCAATTCTGGAAGCGCGCAACATGCGCCACAACCTGAAACCAGCACGGAATGAGACGGATCAGATCGAACTGGTACAAATGGTACATCACATCAAAGGGGATGTATGGACCACAACATGGCCAATTATTGATTACCTTGCAGGAAAAACAATTAAATCCCCTTTACAAAATATCTGTCAGGCATGGTTCGGCGTTTGCAACACTCCCTCAAATATAAGAGCAGATTATCTGGATCCAAAAATCTGGAATCCTATTACAGAAAAACATGTTGAGGCTGTTTTTATGCCAGATAATCTGGCCGTTCCTACTTTGGAAGCAATTCTAAAACAGAAATATATTTACTGCCTTTCTTTAAAAAACCATCTGAAAATCAAGTATTTTTATGGTGGGCAGATGTTCTGGCCATCAGAGGTCTGGGTCGCATCACAGACAACATGCGATGACCTGCGCGCAACCTTCGGGTATGCGGCGCAACCTGCACAAAACTGACAACACCCCAGCACCATCTGCCGCTGGTTTATTCCAACCAGCACACGGCACACCGTAGGTGCCCCGCAGCAATATACAGGCATTAACAGGCAACAAACAAAACAGGCAGGCCAACCGGCCTGCCTGTTTTTTACACCCTGCATCAACGCCGCAGGCTGTTACGTGCTTTGTATTTTAGATCACGCGGCCCGCAATGCTTTTGAGCTTGCCCATCAGTTCGGGGTCACGCGCATCGGGAGCTGTAATCAGCGCATATTCCAATGCACGGTCACAACCTGCACTGCACAGACCGCGCTTTTTACCACCCAGTGCGGGAATAACCGCCTTGACCAGCGCCTTGGCCTTGGCGGAATTGGCCTGCATGGTTTTAACAACACTTTCCACCGTCACGTTATCATGCTCGGTGTGCCAGCAGTCATAATCGGTCACCATGGCGACGGTGGCGTAGCAGATTTCCGCCTCACGGGCCAAGCTGGCTTCTGGCATGTTGGTCATGCCAATAACCGAGCAGCCCCATGTGCGATAAAGTTCGCTCTCCGCACGGGTGGAAAACTGCGGACCTTCCATAACCAGATACGTCCCCTTGCGCGTAGCCTCAATACCCAGCCTGTCGGCCTCGGCCTTGAGCACATCGCCCACGCGGTTGCACAGCGGATCCGCCATAGAAATATGGGCAACACACCCCGTATCAAAAAAGCTTTTGTCGCGCGCAATCGTGCGGTCAATAAACTGGTCGATAATCACAAACCGGCCCGGCGGCAGTTCTTCCTTGAGCGAGCCGACGGCGGAGAGAGAGACAATATCGGTCACGCCAGATATTTTAAGCGCTGCAATATTGGCCTTGTAGTTCAGGCGTGAGGGCGGAATAGGGTGGCCACGGCCATGGCGGGGCAGAAACACGCATTTTACGCCATCCAGCCGCCCGAATAAAAGCTGGTCGGAAGGCATGCCCCACGGGGTTTCCACCGTGCGCCATTCCTTGTCTTCCAGACCATCAATATCATACAGGCCAGACCCGCCAACCAGACCGATAACGGGTTCTACAACTTCATTTTCTGACATCAGACCAGATTCTCCGGTTTAAAATCGCAAACAGCACGGCAAGAAAGCACAGATACAGCCCCGCTCCCACACCCAACCTGCGCCGCTGGTCCAGATGGGGGGCAGAAACCCAGGCAAGGAAGGTTGTTACGTCCCGTGCTTCGGCCTGCACATCGGGCACTGTGCCATCTGCGTATTTGACCTCGTTGCCATGCAACGGAGGGGGCATGGCCGTAAAGTGGCCAATGGCATAGGGGTTGGAAAAACCACGCCCGATCTGGTGCACAGGCTGCGGACCGTACCCGACCAGCAGGCCATACAGCCTGTCCGGCCCGCCGGGATAAACCTGAAGAATACGGGAAAGATCAGGCGGCACCACACCCTGATTAGCCACCATAGCCGCCTCTGGCCCTGCGTAAGGGGATGGCAGGGCATCATCCGGACGGGCAGCGCGGTGCCTGAGCCGCCCTTCCGCATCCAGCCCGTCGGGCACCTGCCAGCTTGCAGCCAGTGCAACGACCTCCGCAGTTTGCAGGCCCATTCCTTCAAAATCGGAAAAATGAAGCTGCGACAGGCTATGGCAGGAGGCACAGGAGCCCGCAAAAACCGCGTAACCACGCTGGACCGCGGCCAGGTCAAAATGCCCCAGCGCACCTGTAAAAGACCAGTGCTGCCGCGCGGCTGGAGCAGGCCCGCGCGCAGGTTGCGCCAATGCACTACACGCCCAAAGCAGACCAGCCCCAATAGCCACACACCGCCGGACCATCATGCCCTGCCCCTCCGCCACACACGGCCGACAAAGGGCAGATAGAGCAGAAAATACGCGTAGTACCCCACCATACCCAGCCGGGCCACCAGCATCCACACTCCCTGCATGTGGTGCAGGCCTGCGCAGGCCACTGCCACGGCAGAGCAGACAAGCAGACCCATAGCCCCCATCCGCACGACCACGGGTGCGCTGTGGGCGGCATCTGTTGCACGGTCCAGCCAGGGGACGGCAAACAGAACAGCCACCGCTCCGCCAGAGAGCAGCAGCCCCCCCAGCTTGAACGGCACGGCCTGCATCATTCCGTAAAAGGGCAGAAAATACCATTCCGGCTCAATATCGGCCGGGGTGTGCAGCGGATTGGCCGGGCGGTAATTGGCGGGTTCGACTATAAGCTCCGGCCAGAAACACAGCACCCCGACAAAGGCAAGCGCAACCAGCACAATGGCCAGCATATCCCGCACCGTAAAATAGGGGTGAAAAGGCAAAACCCCCGTTGCCGCAGTTGGGCGGACAGATGGGCTGGAACTCCCTCGTGCATGCACATGGGCAATATGCCCCAACACCACACCCACAATAAGGAATGCCAGCCCAAAATGCAGGGCAAACATGCGGTGCAGCGTGGGTGTGCCGGGGGAATCCCCACCCAGAAAAACACCTTCCAGCCACCCACCGGCAAGGGGGAGTGCTCCCACCGCCTTACCCGCGACATCCGCCCCCCAGTAGGACATCTGCCCCCAGGGCAGCACGTACCCTGCAAAGGCCGTAACCATAACCATGACCAGCAGAGCGCACCCGCTCAGCCACACCGCACGGCGTGGCGGCAGGTAGGAGCGGTAGTACAGCCCCCGCAACAGGTGCACATACAGGGCCAGCATAAAAAAAGAAGCGCCGGTCATGTGCATGGCGCGTAGCAGCCAACCTGCTGGCATCCGGCGCTCAATGCTTTCAACCGAGCCAAAGGCCAGCCCCGCATCGGGCGTGTAAACCAGCGTAAGGGTAAGCCCGGTAAGCAGCATAAGGGCCAGTATGGCGCACAGGACTGCCCCTATGGTCCACAGCCAGTTCAGGTCCGCAGGGAGCGGCAGGCGGCCATACGCCTTGGCCCACGCGCTCAACTGCTCCTGCGTTGCAGGCTCCGCGCCCTGTCCGTTATGGCAGACTGGTTTGCCAGCCATTGCACTTCTCCCCCACGCCCCACCACATTCGGGCGGGCTCAGGTTCCCGTTTAACGATGAACCGGATGATCTTGCAATGACCGGCCCTAAGGCGCACCCCTTGAAAAAATGCCCTAAGCCGATTCTCTGCTTGCCGGGCAGCAGACCAGTATGGAAAGAGCTTTACACATGACGCCGACAAAGCCTGCCTCCGTTCCCTCGCATGACAAGCTCAAGGACGCGGCACGCGCATGGTTTGAAACTCTGCGTAACCAGATATGCACAGCCTTTGAAACCATTGAGGCAGACGCCGCCGCACAGAACAGCCCGGTACTTCCCGGCCACGAACAGCCCTCCCGCTTTGAACGCAAAAGCTGGAACCGCCTGAATGAAGACGGAACCCCCGGCGGCGGCGGCGTGATGAGCCTGATGCGTGGCCGGGTTTTTGAAAAAGTGGGGGTCAATGTCTCCACCGTGGAGGGAACATTCCCCCCCGACTTTGCGGCCACCATTCCCGGCGCGACCGAAAACCCGCATTTTTTTGCAACCGGCATCAGCCTTGTTGCCCATATGTGCAACCCGCTGGTCCCTGCCGCTCACTTTAACACCCGCATGATCATTACAACGCAGGGCTGGTTTGGGGGGGGGGGCGATATTACCCCCATGTTCCCCGCCAGCGCCGAAGCGCAGGACGATGCCGCCACCTTCCATGATGCGTTTGCCAAAGCATGCAATGCGCACGACCCGGAGTATTACCCACGCTTCAAGGCATGGTGTGACAAATACTTCTACCTTCCCCACCGCAACGAACCACGCGGCCTTGGCGGCATTTTTTATGACCGGCTGGACAGCGGCAATGCGGAAGAGGACTTTGCCTTTACCAAAGATGTCGGCCTTGCTTTTCTGGATGCCTACCCGCGCATTATCCGTGGCCGGATGATGGAACCCTGGACCCCCGAACAGCGCGATGCCCAGCTTGTGCGCCGTGGCCGTTACGTGGAATTCAACCTGCTGCATGACCGGGGCACGCTGTTCGGGCTTAAAACCGGCGGCAACACGGAAGCCATTCTGATGAGCATGCCACCAGAGGTTAAATGGCCGTAATAAAATGGCCGTGTTTCTGCCTTTAATTTCGCATAGTATGGAACCGCGATACCCACAATGAAGGCTATTGGTGTTTGTCTAATCTCATCCCTGCTTCTTCAATGATGCGCCAACACCATGGTCTTGCCCTGTCCCGCCGCCTGTTTCTGGGCGGGGCACTGGGGAGTATGGCCGCAGCGGCCACGGCCCATGCGGCAGATGACATACTGGTAGGCCCGGCCCCCACCGCCACGTCTGACCAGACCACAAAGCTGATTGTGGCTGGCAGTGCAGAAACCCCTTGTGGCGCATGGGCCACCCGGCTGGCTCCGGATATGGCGGAAGAGCTGGGGCAGCCGCCTTTTGACCTCACCTTCACCACCGGGTGGGACGGCGTAACAGGGGCAAACCTGTTTGATGCGCAGGAGCAATTGAGCACCGCATCCAGCACGTTACTTGTACCCGGCACAGCACTTATGGCCGCCATGACCGGGGATAGCCGCGTGCATTACGCGTATCAGCGCTGGCTACCTGTGTTAACAATATGCCAACCTAGCGTGGTTGTGGGGCATGTCAGCCTGCACCGCTCGCTTGGCGTTATTCTGAGCAGCAAAACCACCCGCATTGCGGTTTCCACCCCCACAGGGCCGGAACTGCCGACCCTTCTGGCCTTTGACCTGCTGGCCCTGCGGCCTCTGCCAGTCAGTGGCTATGCCACACCGGATGCCGCCATGGCCGCCCTGACCGGCGGACTGGTCGATGCCATTCAACTCCCCATGGATGCCGCCCTGAAGGAGCGGCTGGACACACTGGCCACCAAAGGGTTTGTCCCGCTCTTTCTCAACACCGTAGCGCCACCCGTGCCAACACCGGCGGATATGGTGTTACCCCCCACCTTCCCGACCATATTGCTGCAAGAACGCAGAACATCCACACCAGCTTTTCTGCCACAGGCATGGCAAGCCATTGCGTCTGCCGCCAGCCTTAAGGCAGCCCTTGTTCTGCCCCTGTTAACGTCCCCCGCCAAAGTGGCGCGCTGGCGGCATGCGGCGGAAACATGCGCAGCCAAACTGAACCTGCAACAGATTGCGCTGGCTAACGGCCAAACCGTACTTTCGGGCGCAAAATGCATTGCCTCCTACGGCATGGCTACTCCCGATGTAAACGTGGGCATGGCACTCCGCCGCTGGCTGGCACTTAACCTGCCACGCTGGCGGAGCACACCAGTCCCCCCTGCGCAGCCCTTACCGCCTGCGCCTGCGCAGTAAAATCCGGACAGAACCTTTATTCCCCTCATGGGGGTAAGCCAGCCCCAGTATGCTGGCCCGCATTTCCGGCCGTTCCAGCCAATGGGGCAGTTCGCGCCGTAAAATGCCGCCTTCCTGCCCTGTGCCCAGCCCTGTAATAATTTCCACACAGCGCAGGCCACGGTGGGCAGCTACGTCCATGAACTCTCTGAGCCGCACAAACGCTTCCTGCGCGACCATACCGTGCAGGTCGAGGCGTTTTTCCACACGCATGCTCCCTTGGTGGAAACGCCGCCAGCTATAGTCATCCACACCGGGCTGGCGCTGGCCAATTTTTTCCGCAATGGGCGGCGCTGGCCGTACCGTTATGGGGGCTACCGCTGGAGCAGGGTGGACTGTGGGACGCACCTCCCACAACAGGCTCCCGGCGGGCCTGACCTTGGGCGGGGTTTTTTTATAATGCGTTTGCGGAATAGCCGCAGCACCCTCCGGCACAGGGGGCGCATCCCGGCCGAATGCCGTATCGGCCATGGGGGGAACAAGGCTGGCGCTGGTCAGGGGGGCTACATCACGCACCACCAGCGCCCAGAGCTGCTTTTCCGCCTCCTGTAACTGACGCCGCCTTTTTACCACCCTGTCCACCTATCGCGCTTTATTCCAACCGATCTGGCCCGGCATACCCTGCCACAAACACAAACGGCCCGCCCCACAGGCTTTATCACCTGCGGACGAGCCGTTGTTCAAGCACAGAAAGCGGGCATCCTCAAAGATGCCCGCCCCGTATCCTTCTGTTTTACTGTTTGGTGTTGGTCAGTTCATGGCCTTCATACTTGCCCGTCAGGGTTTGCAGGAACGCCACAATATCCGCCACATCCTGGTCAGACGGGTTGCTGTCCGGCGTCTGGTAGCGGGCCATTTTGCGCACGGCTTCATCCAGTGTTTTTACGCTGCCATCGTGGAAGTAAGGTGCGGTCAGCGTAATGTTGCGCAGGGTGGGCACCACAAAGCGGTTCTGGTCCAGCTTGTTATGGCTGATGGCGTAGATCCCTTCATCCGCATCTGTCAGCTTGCCGCCGCGATCCTTGAAGTAATCGGACTCCAGCCCCATGACCTCGTAACCACCGCCACCAACACCAATACCGCTATGGCAACCCGAGCAGCCAATGGCCTTGAACCGCTCATAACCACGTTTGGCCTGCGGGCTGATCGCGTCTTCCTTGCCCTTGAGGTATTCATCAAACGGGCTGTCTGGCGTGATCAGGGTTTTTTCAAACTCGGCAATGGCCTGCGTAATGGTCTGCTGATCAACCTGCACATCCGGGCCAAAGGCGGCCTTGAACATACCGGCGTAATCGGGGTCTGCTGCCAGCTTCTGGGCAACTTCCGACCAGTCATGCGACCCCATTTCCAGCGGGTTCATAACCGGGCCTGCGGCCTGTGCGGCAAGGTCTGGCGCACGGGCGTTCCAGAACTGGGCGATCTTGAAATACGCATCATACACGGTTGGCACGTTAATCGGGCCTTTCTGGCCGCCAATACCTGTTGCGGTTACCAGATTATCCACCCCGCCCTTGTCCAGCCCGTGGCAGCTTGCGCAGTTGAGCGTGTTGTCGCCTGACAGTTTTTTGTCAAAAAACAGCTTTTTGCCCAGCGCAACCTTTACCGGGTCCACCTCCACGCTTTCCGGCACGGGGCGTACGGGTTCGGCAGCCAGTGCCTGGGTTGCACCCGTATTGGCGTAGTATTTACGCCGGGTCTGCTGCACCCATGCCAGAATGTCCTGCCGCTCGGCATTGGACAGATGCGCATGCCAGTGCAGCAGCAGGTACTGTGCCGGGGGCATGCGGTTCTGCACAATGACTTCCTCAATGCGCGACAGCTCTTCTTCCGATGGCGGCGTACCGTGTTCAAACGCATGCAGAACAGGTTCCATACGGAAATGGCGTAACCCCTGATCGCGATCCCGTTCCATAATCGTGTTCGCCACTGGCAGACGGAAGTAAAAAGGCAGGTCCCGACCTGTTGCATGGCAGTAATCGCAACGTGCTTCATTCAGCGCATTAAACGCAGCCAAAGCAACGGGGTCTTTATGTGTTGGTGAAGACGGCACAAGCTCTGTTGCCGTTACATGGTCGTAATGCTGCAAAAACGCAACTGTACCACCGTATGCCAGCAAGCCGACCCCTGCCAGAGAGACTAATATACGTTTCAAACCCCGATCCCCCGGTTCTATTTCTTTCTCTTATACGTTTTATTCATTCTTGAGCCCGTTGTGTTTGATGCACATCAAAATGTCAAAACGATTATTTTTATCGTAATAATAGATAAATCCGATCAGGCGAGCGGGCTGTTCACCAGATCGTGCATAAGACGTGCCCGGGCTATGGCCACGTACTCCGCATCTATTTCCATCCCCACACCACTGCACCCAAGGCGCTGGGCGGCCAGCAGGGTGGTGCCTGTGCCCATAAACGGGTCAAGCACCCGGCCCCGGGACTTGCCATGGAGCAGAATGCACTGCTCAGGCAGGGCTATGGGGAAAGTGCCGGGATGATCAAATTTTTCCGCCCGCCCGCGCACGGTCTCGTAAGGGATAAACCACGCATCCCCCCGGCAGCGGCGGTCCTGCTGGTGTCCACGGCGGGCAATGTTGGTTTTGTCCTTGTAGGGCACACCCGCGCTCAGCCGGTCCAGCGGCACATCCCCTTCGAGCGTGAAGTGAAAAAGATGTTCATGCCCACGGTGCAGGTAGCGCTGGCTGTTCATGGGTTTAAAATGGCCAAAACTATCCTCCCCCACGGAGATGGATTTGACCCATGAAATATGGTTTTGCAGCACAAACAGGTCGCGCAGGCGCACGGCCAGTTCAAACGGCAGCCACGGCTGTGCAGATGAGCCTGAGATATTCAGAAAAAACGATCCGTCCGGCTTAAGCACCCGCTGTAACTGTGTGGCAACCTCCACCATCCAGTCCAGATAATCGTTTTCTTCCCGCCGGTCGGGGTAGCTCCGGTAGGACAGGCCAATATTGTAGGGGGGAGATGTAACAATCACATCCACGGTTTCGGCCTGCATGCGCCGTAATGCGCGCAGGCAGTCGCCTAGAACAATGTCCTGACGACCAACCTTATAGCGTTTTGCCCGTACGGGCGGAGTGGTGGAACCCGTGACCGGCTTGTCCGCACTCACGCACTACGCGCCGCCGCAAGACGCCAGCCACTGCCACCAACGCCCAGCAGGCGTTCCAGCGTCCACATATCGGAAAACTCGGTCACGGCATCCGTGCCGGTGACTGGCTGGCCAGCCTGATCTTCCACCAGACTGATCTGGTCGGAAACAATGCGCACATCAATGGCGACCCCAAGCCCTACGTCCAGCTTTGTCAGCCGCACGTCCTCAATGGCGAGCGAGCGCACGGCCTGAATGTCTGTCCGCTGTTTCTGCCCGGCGGCTTCACGCGCGGTAATGGCGGCATCGAAGGAGTTATAGACCGCGGGTGTCAGGTAGGTTTGCAGCACATCCCGGTTGCCCTGGGCGTAGGCTTCCACAACCTGTGAAAACACGGTCTGCACGCTCATCAGGAACTGCTGGGGGGTAAATGCTGTATCCTGCTGGTTAATCTCAACCAGCAGTTGCCCAACCCGCGTGCCGGGGGATGGCACATCGTATTCAACAGCGGGGCCAACTGGCTCCACCTTGTTTTCCACCACACGGGGCGCTGCCTCCGCACGGGGGGGAACAGGCATGGTGGGGGGCTGGATGCCAACACGCTTACCCAGAACACTCCGCAAGCGCAGAGCCAGAAAAGCGGCTACCAAAGCCAGAAGAACCAGATCGACCGGAAAGTGGTCGAGAGAAAAATCCATCTGTTAAACGTCCACCAATCTGCCTGCACACAGCGTTTGCAGGTTTATATATTATTACGGGAAGAGCACTTTCCCTCGGGCTCTCATTATCACATAGTCATGACAGAGTGCGGTTACAATGAATACCAGTCCATCCGCCCTTGTAAAAGACCATTCCTGTTTTAAAAACCACTCAGGCTACCATGATCATCCTGCGTCATTGCGAAAGTGAGTTCAACCGCCTGTATAACCTGAGCGGGCGAGACCCCTGTGTGCCCGACCCTGCCCTTTCCGCCCATGGGCAGGACCACGCCCATGCTCTGGTGGATGAACTCCGGCACAAAAACATTACGCGCATTCTGGTTTCGCCCTTTACCCGTACTCTGCAAACCGCCACCCCCATTGCCCGCGCGCTGGGCCTTACACCACAGATAACGCCCCTTGTGCGCGAGCGGGGTATGTATTCGTGCGATGTGGGCTCCCCCGCCTCCGCACTCATGCAGGACTGGCCGCAGCTTGATTTTGCCCACCTGCCGGAAAAATGGTGGTCTCCCTTACCAGAATCCGACCGTGCACTCAGCCTGCGGGCGCAGCAGTTCCGTGAGCAGATGCGCAAGGACGCCCCGCATGAGCACACATTGGTTGTTTCCCACTGGTGGTTCCTGCTTGAACTGAGCAACCAAAGCCTGGAAAACGGGGACTGGCTGCATCTTTCCCCGTAAAAACAAACGCCCATACCCTCCCTCCGGCATGGTGCATACGCCCAGCAAAGACCCGGATTGGAGTGTTGGCTAACCCCGCAGGTCATGCTACCGCCTTAAGGGAACCCAATACGTTTGAGAGCAGGAAGCTGTCATCAATGTCCGATACTGCCCAGTCCGTTCCGCCCGCCCTGCCACTGGCCATTAACCTCCAGTACACGCGCGATCTTTCCTTTGAAGTGCCCGTTGGGGCAGAAATCTTTGCAACCCTGCGCGCTCAGCCCCAGATCAGCGTAAACATCGATGTGCAGACCAACCGCCTGCAGAGTGATCAGATGGTTTACGAAGTCATCCTGAGCATCAAGGCCGAAGCCAAGGAAGCCCCGGAAACGGAAAACGGCCCCGCCGGGCGCACGGTGTTCCTGACCGAACTGGTTTATGCAGCCGTTGTCACCCTGACCAACCCGCCGCCTGAACTGGTTGAACCCATTCTGCTGGTTGAAGTCCCGCGCCTGATCTTCCCCTACGCGCGCAACATCATCAGCGATGTCACGCGTGATGGTGGGTTCCCCCCCATTGTGCTGCAGCCGATCGACTTTGTGGCCCTGTGGCAGGCCCGCCGCGCAGAATTCCCCGAAGCAGCAGGCCACGCATAAGCCTCTGCTTTGGGTGTAACAGCGCCTTGCAAAACCCGGCTGCCATTATGGTAGTCGGTTTTTTTTATGTGTTCAGGCAACCCAGAGCCGCAAGCATGGCCGGGGCATCGGGCGTAGCGGCCACCGTAACCGGCCCCTGCCAACCCGCAAGCTGCACCGCCTGCGCCACCTCGTGCGAAATCACAACGGCGCGCAGGGCCAGCACCTGTGCATTCAGCTGGCCACGGGGCACACTGGCCAGCCAGCTCCGAGCACTCCGGGCCGAAAAAAACAGAACCGCTGCAACCTGCCCGGCCTGCAATGCCTGACCGGCAGAGGCAGGAAAATCCACCACCGCACTGGCTCGGTATGCAACCCGCCGTACAACACTAAAACCGTGGCTGCGCAGGCTTTGCGCCAGTTCCACCCCCTGCCCCGCACCGGAAAAAAGCAGAAGTGTTCCCTGCTCCGGGGAGCACGTACCAACCAGCAGACGTACGAGCGCCTGCGCATTACCCTTGGCACTGCACACGCTAACAAACCCGGCCGCCCGCGCTTTTTGCGCAGTGCGGTCGCCCACAGCAAAAACAGGAATGGAGGGGCTGAGACTTTCCGCCGCAGCGGCAACTGCCTGCCCACTGGTCAGCAGTAATGCAGCAGGCTGGCGTGGCAAATGCCGCACAGGACAGGCACACACATGCAAGGCCGGAGCAGGAACAGGTACCCACCCCGCGCGGGCCACCGCCAAGGCCGTCTCCCCCAATCCCGGCTCTGGCCGGGTGATGAGAACACCACGCGACAACGGAGAATGCGAAAACGGCGGAGGCATGGAAGGCGGCCTGTGTGTGTTTTTACGCGTTTTCCTCAAAAATATCGGCCGGGCTATCCCTGCGTAGGCTGCACCCGAGTTCACGCCCCAGCCGTGCGGCATCTTCGGGCGCACCACTTATGCTGCGCTTGAGCAGGAAGGACCCGTCCTCCCGCGCCACAAGGCCGGTCAGGTGCAGTTTGGGCGTATCCCCTGCCACAACGGGAATAAGCTGGGCATAGCCCCCAATCGGCGTACGGCATGACCCGTCCAGCTCTGCCAGCAGGGCGCGCTCGGCCGTGGCAACGGCGCGGGCTTCGTAATCCTCAATGGCGGACAGCAGTTCGCGCAGTTCAACATCGTCCTCACGCACCGTCACGCCAACAATACCCTGCCCGGCGGCTGGGACCATAACGGTGGGGGAAAGCACAATGCTGGCACGCTCGGCCATGCCAAGGCGGCGCAGGCCAGCCAGCGCAAGCAAGGTGGCATCGCACTGCCGGGCGGCAAGCTTGTCGAGTCGGGTCTGCACGTTGCCGCGTAGCAGGCCAAACTTAAGGTCCGGGCGTACATGCAGCATCTGCGCCTGACGGCGGACAGAAGCACACCCGACCAGAGCGCCTTCGGGCAGGGCCGAATACGGATCATCCGGGTCGGACTGTTCCAGCCGGGGGCCAAGGATCAGCGCGTCCCGTGCATCTTCGCGCTTGAGCGTACAGGCCAGCACCAGACCGGGGGGGAGTGTTGTTTCCAGATCCTTGAGACTATGCACGGCAAAATCAATCCGCCGGTCTGCCAGAGCCTCATGAATTTCCTTTGCAAACAGGCCCTTACCGCCAATTTCCGCAAGCCTGCGGTTTTGCACCTGATCACCCGTGGTGTTGATCTGGTGTTCCTGAAAAGCGTTCATGTCCCGCAAAACGGGGCAGAAGCGTGTCAGCGTGGTCAGGAAGGCGCGTGTCTGGACCAACGCCAGAGGCGACCCACGCGTACCCACGCGCAAAGGCAGGGAGTGACGTCCCGAATGACTGCCCGCCTTTTTCTGGCGTGCAGCCGCTTCTGCGGCAATCTCCTGCAAGGCGGGAGAAAGGACAGGTGAGGAAGGGTAGGCTGAATCCATAAGATGTGTCTATTACCGGGAATGGAGAAAGGACAAGATACGATGAAGCCCGGCTGGTCTGAAAAACTTGCGCGACCGGAAAAACATTCCGCCCCTCCCCATCCGTTGCATTCGTGCAAGAATACCGCTTTTTTTATGGTGCGTCCATGAGTGACCTTTCCGCCACCCATCAGCCCGCCGGGCCTGTTCTGGCCATTGAATCCTCCTGTGATGAAACCGCCTGCGCCATTCTGGCCCCCGATGGCACCTGCCTTGCCCAGCGCGTTGTCTCGCAGGATGGGCATGCGGATTTTGGGGGGGTGGTGCCAGAAATAGCTGCCCGCGCGCATCTGGCCCTCCTGCCTGCCCTGGTCGAAGCAACATTGGCAGATGCAGGGCTGGCCACCACGGACCTTGCCTTTATTGCCGCCAGCACCGGGCCGGGACTGATTGGCGGGCTGATCGTTGGCACAAGTTTTGCCAAAGGGCTGGCTCTGGCGCTGAATATTCCTTTTGTTGCGGTCAACCATGTGGAAGCCCATGCCTTGACCGCCCGCCTGCCCGGTATTGTGCCCGATGGTGCGCCTTTCCCCTACCTGTTGCTGCTGGTTTCTGGCGGGCATTGCCAGTGCATTGCGGTGGAAGGCGTTGGCCAGTACCGCAAACTCGGCGGCACCATAGACGATGCAGCAGGCGAAGCATTTGACAAGGTCGCAAAAATGCTCGGCCTTGGCTGGCCCGGTGGCCCGGCACTGGAAAAACTGGCCCAGATGGGCAACCCGGATGCCATAGCCCTACCCCGCCCGCTCCTGCACCGGCCGGGGTGTGACTTCTCATTCTCCGGGCTTAAAACCGCAATTGCGCAAAAACTGGCCCCTTACGGGCAGGCTCCCCTGCCCCACCAGTTTGCCGCCGACCTTGCGGCATCCTTCCAGCAGGCGGTGGCCGATGTTGTGGCAGACCGCATCAACCATGCGCTGGACATGATGCCACAGGCCCGCCTTCTGGTTGCCGCTGGTGGCGTTGCCGCCAACACCACCCTGCGCGCCAGACTGGAGGACGTAGCCCACAAGCGCGGCCTGCGCTTTGCCGCACCTCCACTCCGGCTCTGCACGGATAATGCCGTTATGGTCGGTTGGGCAGCCCTTGAAACATGGCGTGAAAGCGCTGAACGCGGCCTGCCCGCACCCAACAACACAACCCTGCGCCCGCGCCCGCGCTGGCCACTAGAAGACATGGCCCAGCGTTTTGAACCCGATCAGGCCTCCGCATGAACTATCGCCACATCTACCACGCAGGCAATTTTGCCGACTGCATGAAGCACACGTTGCTGGTCAGCCTGCTCCAGCATTTTCTGCGCAAGGAAGCGCCTTTTCTGGTGCTGGACACCCATGCCGGTATTGGCCGGTATGACCTTGAAAGCCCCGAGGCCGAAAAAACCGGCGAATACCAAAGTGGTATCGGCAGACTATGGGCAGAAGCGCCAGACAGCCCGCTTGCCCCGTGGCTGGAGCTGGTACGCAGGGCTGGCGGGCCACGCTTTTACCCCGGCTCCCCCCTGCTGGCATCGCTCATGTTACGCCCACAGGACCAGTTGATCTGCTGCGAAAAACATCCGGTGGACAAACGGGCACTCTACCGCCTGTTTGCAGGCCAGCCCAACATAAGCGTGCATGAGCGCGATGCGTATGAGAGCCTGCGTGCACTCCTCCCCCCCAAAACAGCAAAACGCGGTCTTGTGCTGATCGACCCACCTTTTGAGGAACCGGGGGAATTTGACCGTCTGGCCGAAGCACTCCAGACCATTCGCACCCGCTTTTCCGCAGGCATGATTGCGGTGTGGTACCCCATCAAGCACAGAACACCTGTGCGCCAGTTCCATACCAACGTGGAGCAGGCCGGGCACCGCAACGTGCTGGTGGCGGAACTGCTGATGCGCCCACCCCACAACCCCGATGCCCTCAATGGGGCGGGGTTATTGGTGATCAAGCCACCTTACGGTTTTGCCGCACAGGCACAGCAGCAGCTTGAGCGGCTGAAAACGGCACTTGGTGCGTTTGACGCCACAGTAAATGAACTGGTGCCTGAATAAACCAGCCCCCCCTTTTTTGCGCAAAGAGGCTTCATGCCTCAGTCGAAAAAAGGGGCGTGGATCTTGTGCGTAAGGGAGGCCGCCCTGCTTAAGCGGGGCGGCTGACATCCTTGAGCAGGCTGTGCCACATATCTGTTGCAAAGCCCTGCACGCCTGCTGCCAGAATCTGCACGCCAATGCACAGCAGAACGAGTGCTGCCATCCGGCTGACAATCCGCGTGCCGGTTACACCCAGCATGGATACCAGTTTTTCCGAACTGGAATACGCAGCCCACACGATCAGCACCACGCAGATAGCAGCAACAGTCGTACCCGCCGAATATGCCCAGAAGGAATGACCTGACGGACAACCCGAACCCAGGGCAATAGCCACGGCAATTGTGCCCGGCCCAACGGTAAAGGGCATAGCGAGCGGGAAAAACGCCGTATCTGCCCAGTTGGGCGACATAACGGTGCGCCCACCCTGCAGGGCCTGTTTTTCCTTCTGCGCTTCCACACTCTCCGGGCTTTGCAGCAGGGCCCATGCCCGCACGGCCACAACCAGACCGCCGGCCACACGCAGGGCGTTAACGGTTACGCCAAAAAACGCCAGAACAAGGCTGCCAAACCATAGGGAAACAATGATCAGCATAAAGGAATAAAAAGAAACCAGCCGCGCAAGAGCCATAATCTCGCGCTGGGAGCGACCATCGGACGCCTGAGCAAAAATAAGAGCCGCGCCAAATGGATTAACAATGGAAAACAGGGCGGGAAAAGCCAGCAGAAAAGAGGAAATCCCTGTCCTGACCATACTGCCGCTTAGCAGAACCTCGGGAAGATGCGCCGCCATAACCCTGCCCGGAACTCCAACACAAACACCACACCGGCCAACAGGCCGCTCAAAGAGGGACGTCGGTTACGTCCCGGTTGGCTTTATAGGTTTTTACAAAACGCGAGACCAGAGCAATATCCTCCGGCGGGTAACACAGATTGGTATTGCTGCCATCTTCAAGCGGCCACACATTCAGCCCGATGTCGTTATAAATCCGGATAAAGCTGCCCCCCACCTGCCAGAAGGCAAGCCGCAGCCCCTGCTGCAAGGCCAGATCCCGCAACCGCCAGATGGCCGAAATGCTGTCATCCTCCCCGCCGGCAGGGTCCCCCAGCCCGACGAGCAGGTTCCCACGGTGGATAAAGGGAATAACCGCATCCCCTGCCTCCCCCTCCACAAAGCCTTCGGGCTTCATGTCTGCAATGTCAGGCAGGGCGTGTTCGAGCGTTCCGTAATGCTCGGCCATATCCTGCGTCCATGACTGGATAGGAATACGGGCAGGCCACATCAACCGTGCCAGCACGACCAGAGCCAGCAGCACCGCCAGTGCCACGGTCCAGCGTACGGCCCCATGCGCGGGGGAGGCAAGAATAAGCTGCCACCAGCTCCCCGCCCCGGCATTGCGCGTGGCCAGAGCAATAATGCAGGCAAAAAACAGCAACAGACACAAAAGGTTGGAACGCGATAGCGGTTCGCTCAGCAATTCGGCGCGGCGGTAATAGCAGTTCCGGAACGGCGCAATGAACAGTGCGGACAACCCCAGCATAACGGGCACAAAAATTGTGTTCCCGCGCAGGAAGGTCATGACCGTTGCCACCAGCAACAGGCCCAGCGCCCCCCGCCATGCCAACGTTACCCGCTGGGAAAGACCAATGGCCATGCCAATCAGCGCAACCCCCATAAGGGAGAGCAGATAATTCCCCCCCACATGCACAAGGCCCGCAAACGTGTCCGGCAGCATGGAAAACTTGGGAACAGGCTCCATCAGCACAAGGCAGAGCAGCAGCACGCCACACAGCGAGACAGCGCCCGTTGCCACGGCAACAGAAAAAGCCGCTTCGCTCTCACGCACAACCTGACTGGGCCTGCGCCGGACAACCTGTGCATCCTTGCCACGTTTGCGGTTTTTCTTTTTGGCAAGAGCGGCATCCCCCCGCAGGAACAGCTCATGCCCGGCAAACATGATGCCCGCCAGAAAGAGAGGAATAATGTAGTAAAAAAGGCGAAAAATCAGCACCACACCCAAAATCTGGGGGGCAGGCATATATGGGCCGAGCGCCAGCAGCATGGCACCGTCAAACACCCCCAACCCGCCGGGCACACTCGCCACCAGCCCTGCCGTGTAAGATGCAATATAAATGGCCAGAAAAGAGCCAAAATCTACCCCGCACCCTTTGGGCAGCAGCACAAAGGCAATGCTGGCGGTTGCTGCAACTTCTGCCGTAGCCACCACAGTCTGCATGAAAGCCATACGGGGAGATGGCAACGCAACAACCCATTTACGGAACCGGAATTCGCGCAGCCAGAAGGACAGCCCGATATACCCGGCTACCATCAGCCACAGCAGCCCGCCCACAAAGGCCAGCACCACCTGCGGTACACGGTTGCCAATACCGGGCAGTACCGAAGGCTCCAGAATAAGCACCGCCCCAATAAGGACCGCAGCCCCCAGCAGGTAGGTGGCAGAGCAAAAGGCAATAATCTGGGTAATGGCAAAGGCGTTAACGCCCCAGTTACGGTACAGCCGGTACCGGACCGCCGCCCCCGAAACTGCCGAAAAACCAAGGTTATGCGACAGCACATAGGAGCAGAAAGCTGCAAACGCCGCCCGGCGGAAAGGCAATTGCCCATACCCGACCTGAATGGCGGCCAGCCGGTCGTAAAAAGACAGAATAAAGTAGGACAGCAGTGTGCAGCCAACAGCAGCCCATAGCTGGAAGGCGGGAATAGCCTCCATGGCCTGCCGGATGTCGGTCATTTTCAGGTGCCGCACCTCATGCTGCACCACAAGAATGGCCGCCACCATCAGCACCAGCCCGACCAGATGGGGGAGATGCCTCAGCCGCTTTTTCCATCCCTTTTCCCCTCCGTGGAGGTCAGGTTGCTGGTCGGGGAGCTGGGGCATCTGTGTCATCTACTGCCAGACCCTGCTTAAACCTGCGTATCTCGCAAGAGGGCGGCGTCTATAAGGGCAATGGTTTCTGGCACACCGTACAGTGCAACAAAGCCGCCAAAGCGTGGCCCTTCCTTTTGCCCCAGAAGCACCTCGTACAGGCAGCCAAACCAGCTTCTAAGCGGTTCAAACCCGTGGCGCTTGCCAATTTCAAACACCAGATTCTGCAAGATGGATGCGTCTGCCGCCTCCCCTTCAAAACCCCGCAGGGTTTCGGCCAGATCCACAAGTGCCGCGCGTTCCTTATCCGTTGGAGCACGGAAGGTTTTGGCGGGGCGGACAAAGTCCGCGTAATAAGCAATGGCATGCTTGACCAGCTCGGCCAGCATGGGATGCGTCTGCGGTGACACGGCACTGTCGTAACGGCGGATAAAGCCCCACAGCACTTCGGGCGTATCCGCATTGGCAACACTGGCCAGATTGAGCAGCATGCCAAACGGTACCGGGCTTCCGGCATCTTCCGGCACGCTACCTTTGTGGATGAACCATGCGGGATTTGCCCGCAGGTCATTCCCTGCCGGGTTTTCTGCCTGAAGGGCGCGCGCCTTGTCCGCGTGGGTCAGGTAGTCATCCGCCGTTTTGGGGATCACATCAAAATACAGCCGTTTGGCCCGCTGCGGCTGGTTGAACATGAACTGGCCAAGGCTTTCCGGCGGGGCATAACGCAGCCACTCTTCCACCGACAGGCCATTGCCCTTGGATTTGGAGATTTTTTGCCCCTGCTCATCCAAAAACAGTTCGTAGGTCAGGCCCGCAGGCGGTGTGCCGCCCAGAATTTTGCAGATGCGGCCAGACAGGCGCACGCTGTCGATCAAATCCTTGCCTGACATTTCGTAATCAACGCCCAGCGCATACCAGCGCATGGCCCAGTCGGCCTTCCACTGCATTTTGGCGTGGCCACCTGTAACCGGCGTTTCAAACACCTCGCCTGTTGCGGGGTCGGTCCAGCGCACGGTGCCTGCTGCGGCATCAATCGCGTCCATTTTAACCTGCATGACCTCCCCCGTACGGGGGTGCAGCGGCAGAACGGGCGAATAGGTTGCCCGGCGGTCCGGCCCCAGTGTGGGCAGGATTACAGCCAGAATCTGGTCGTGTACTTCCAGCACCCGCCGCAGGGCCGCATCAAACCGACCGGAGGTGTAATACTGGGTGGAGGAGGCAAATTCGTATTCGAACCCGAAACTGTCCAGAAACGCGCAGAGTCGGGCGTTATTGTGCGCTGCAAACGACTCGTGCGTGCCAAACGGGTCCGGCACGCGGGAGAGGGGCTGCCCTATGTACTTCTGCAGCATCTCACGCTGGGGCACGTTATCGGGCACCTTGCGCAGGGCGTCCATATCGTCCGAAAAAGCCAGCAGGCGCGACGGGCGGCCCGTAAGCGCCGTATAGGCCTGCCGCACCCAGGACGTGCGCGCGACCTCACCAAAGGTACCGATATGAGGCAGGCCGGAAGGGCCATACCCGGTTTCCAGCAGAGCCGGGCGCTCATCGGCGCCTGTGCTGCTACGTGTTGCAACATGATCGGCCAGTTTGCGCGCCTCTTCAAAAGGCCACGCGCGCGGAAGATCGGAAGCGGATGCTGTTTGGCTATCTGACATGCGCGGGAAGCTATGAATTGCGTGGCACCCGGTCAATGCAAAAACGCGCAGGACACCCTTCGTGGTGTAATTTTTACGCCCATTGACCCCGCAAACACTCCGCTCCATCCTTGCGGGCAGTCAAGAAGCCCAGAACAAAAGGTCAAACCCGAGTCATGCGCCGCACTTCTGCACTCATTCTTATTGGTAACGAAATCCTTTCTGGCCGCACACGGGACGACAACATCCAGTTTCTGGCGCTCCGGCTGGGAGAACTGGGGATTCCTTTGGTCGAAATCCGCGTGATCCCCGACATCAGGGCCACCATCATCAACACGGTCACGGAGTTACGCGCCCGCTTTGACGAAGTGTTTACAACCGGCGGCATTGGCCCGACGCATGATGACATTACATCCCCCTGCGTAGCCGAAGCCTTTGGGGTGCCGTGGGAGATTCATGCCCCCACCTTTGCCGTGCTGCAAGAACGCTTTGGGCCGGAAAACTTCAATACAGCCCGCCAGCGCATGGCCAAACTGCCCAAAGGGGCAACCCCCATTGCCAACCCCGTCTCCATTGCGCCGGGCTTTAGCATTGGCAATGTGCATGTGCTGGCTGGCGTCCCCCGCATCATGCGCGCCATGTTTGAAGAACTTGCCCCGACCTTGCAGAAAGGTGCGCCGGTTTTTTCACGCACATGGCACACCACACTGCTGGGTGAAGGCGCGCTGGCCGATGGGCTGGAAGCGATACAGGAACGATTTACCGATCTGGATATCGGCTCCTACCCGTTCCACCGTGAAGGTGGCCACGGTGTGGCTCTTGTAGCCAAAGGTCAGGACAAGCAGCGCGTGAACGATGCGGCACAGGCCATCCACGACCTGCTCAAAGAAAAAGGCGGCTCACCCGTGGAAGGTGAACCGCCTGTCTGATCCGCTTGGTGCCCGCATCCTGCTGACCGCGCCGGAGTGGTGCGGTCAGGTGTGGTGCGGTTCAGTGCAGGGCTTCACGCCCCATAGCCAGAAACTTTTCGCGGCGCAGTTCCTTCAGCTTTTCCGGCGCCAGCGGCAGCAGGTCTTTCAGCATCGCACCCAGCGCACCACGGACGGCATCCATGGCGGCGGCCGGGTCACGCTGGGCGCCCCCAACGGGTTCGGGAATGATCTGGTCGATCAGGCCAAGGCGCTTGAGGTCCTGAGCAGTCAGACGCAGCGTTTCCGCCGCCGTGCTGGCCTGCTTGGGGTCACGCCACAGGATGGAGGCGCAGGCCTCTGGCGAGATAACGGAGTAAATGGCGTGTTCGAGCATAAGAACCCGATCCCCAGCCCCCAGCGCCACCGCACCACCTGACCCACCTTCGCCAATAACCGTGGCGATCAGGGGAACAGGAGCGTCAAAACAGGTGGCAATGGAGCGGGCAATGGCTTCAGCCTGCCCACGCTGTTCCGCATCAATACCCGGCCATGCACCTGCGGTATCAATAAAGGTGAGAATCGGCAGCTTGAACTGGCCAGCCATCTTCATCAGCCGTTGGGCCTTGCGGTAGCCTTCGGGCCGGGCCATGCCAAAGTTGTGCTGGAGCCGGGTTTCCAGGTCCGAGCCACGCTCGGTCCCGATCACCATTACGGGCATGCCATCAAAACGGCCAATGCCACCAATAATGGCCTTGTCATCCCCAAACAGCCGGTCGCCTGCCAACGGCGTAAAATCCGTTACGAGCCGACCAATATAGTCCTGCGTGTGCGGACGCTGGGCATGACGGGCCACCTGCACTTTCTGCCAAGGCGTGAGCTTGGCGTAGATCGTGCGCAGGTGCTTTTCCGCCTTATCAGAAAGGCGGGCCGTCTCTTCTTCTATATTGACCCCTTCGGGGTCGGTCATCTGCCGCAGTTCGTCGATCTTGTTCTCAAGTTCGGCGACGGGCTTTTCGAAATCCAGGAACTGACGCATGAGCAAAGCCGATAGCACAATGGCGCTTAAAGCCAAGTCACTTCGTGCATCCAAATGTGTTCTGGGTGTGCTTTTTACGCTCTCAATCGTCCAAACCGGTGTTTTGAGAGGCTGAGAGCGGGTGATGTTCGGCCACAACCTGCCGCAAACGCTCGGTCTGCACATGGGTATAAATCTGGGTTGTGGCAATATCCGCATGCCCCAGCAGCATTTGCAGCGCACGCAGGTCCGCCCCATGCGCAAGCAGGTGGGTCGCAAAGGAGTGGCGTAACACGTGGGGGGAAAGGCGCGCAGGCTCCAGCCCGGCCTTTAACCCCACATCATGCAAGATCCGGTCAAAAGCCTGCCGGGTCATGGCCCGCGCGGGGTTCCGTCCGGGAAAAAGATAGGGGCTGTTCAACCCTGCATCGGCCTGCACAAGCGCACTGGCCGCCTGCCGCGCACTATCGGAAAGCGGGACAAGCCGCTCCCGCCCGCCTTTGCCGCGCACACTGAGCATGCGCTGGTCCCCCGCCAGAGCCTGCCGGGGCAACACCAGCAGCTCCGAAATCCGCAACCCCGATGCGTACAGCAGCTCCAGCGCCGCCCGCGCCACCAAAGCCCGGCGCTTTTTGGCGGGGGAGGCTCCTTCTGGCTCCACGCAGGCATCAAGCAGGGCCAGCACTTCCGATTCGGATAAAAAGCGTGGCAGAGCCTGCTCCGCACGGGGGGAATCGAGGTACTCGGCCGGGTTATCCGCCCGCAGGCCCTCACGCAGTAAAAACAGATAGAACTGCTTTATGCATGACAGGCGGCGCGCCACGGTACGCCGCGACTGCGCCTGTGCGGACAGGTCGGCCAGCCAGTCCCGCAGGCCGTCAGCACTCGCTGTGCTCAGGGTCTGCCCCACGGCCAGCAAACTCTGCGCACAAGATGCAAGATCAGCCTGATATGCCAGCAGAGTATTGGGGGCGGCCGCACGCTCGGCCGCCTGCATTTCCAGAAAAAGCTCTACACAGCCTTCCGCGTTGCTCACGGGTGAGCAGGAGCCTGCACTGTGGGAGAAATGCTGACCTGAGCAGGGGCTGCTGGCACAACAGGCGTTACAACTGGCACAGCAGGAGCCGGAGGCACGGCAACGGAAGGGGTTGTTGCCACCGCATCGGCCGCAAAAGGAAGGTCATGGTGGACGGGCTGCGGCACGGGCGGCCGACCGGCAACCCCAAGGGCGGCAAAGCCCCCCAGCGCGCCAAGAACAACAACGGCAAAAACGATCAGAACCATACGGCTCATTCGGGCAGGCTCCCCTTACAACAGATATAGGTGTGTTCTTTCTGCTCTATGTTAAGCTAGGCTTTATGTCATCACGTATCTCTCCCCCCTCCCCAACCACAGACCCGCCGCCTATCCCGCTTGATCTGGAGCGGATTGTCCGCAACCCCAGCAGCACGGGCATGACCTCCGGGCGCAGCATTGTGCTGGTCGGCCTTATGGGTGCTGGCAAAACAACGGTGGGCCGCCACCTTGCTGCCAGACTCGGCCTCCCTTTTGTTGACGCCGATGTTGAGATCGAGCGCGCCGCTGGCTGCTCCATTGCCGATGTGTTCCAGCTTTATGGTGAAAGCGCGTTCCGCGATGGTGAGCGCCGGGTGATTCGCCGCCTGCTTGAAGGCCCCCCCATGGTGCTGGCAACCGGGGGCGGCGCGTTCATGGATTCCCAGACCCGCGCTCTGGTGCGCAGGCAGGCGGTTTCGGTCTGGCTACGCTGCCCGCTGCCCGTGCTGCTCCGCCGCGTGGCGGGGCGCACACACAGGCCGCTGCTCAACACCGCATCCCCCAGAGATGTGCTGGACCGGCTGATGACCATCCGCCACCCGGTCTATGCCGAGGCCGAAATTATTGTCGATTGTGGAGACAACAACGTGGAACACACCACAACCCGCGTTATGGAAGCGCTTGCCCTGTCCCGCCGCCCGTTGCGGCTACCTGTGTCGCTGGCCAGAACGTCCTATGATGTGGTGATCGGCACGGACCTGATCAGCCGGGCAGGCGGGCTGCTGGCGCCGGTACTTCCACAGAAAAACGCCATCATCATTACCGACAGCACCGTAGCGCCGCTTTACCTGCAGAAGCTGGAGGATTCGCTGCGCGAAACAGGCGTACGCACCCGCAGCCTGCGCGTAACGCCGGGCGAGCAGAGCAAATGCCTGACCGTTTACCAGCACCTGACAGACGCGATTCTGGAACAGGGCGTGGAGCGGCGCACAACAATCATCGCCCTTGGTGGAGGAGTCGTGGGGGATCTGGCCGGGTTTGTGGCAGCCACCACCCTGCGCGGACTGCCTTTTGTGCAAATCCCGACCACCCTGCTTTCGCAGGTCGATTCTTCTGTGGGTGGTAAAACAGGCATCAACACACGCTGGGGCAAAAACCTGCTGGGCGCGTTCCATCAGCCTTTGTGTGTGCTGGCGGATGTGACCACGCTCAGCAGCCTCCCCCGGCGCGAGCTGGTTGCGGGGTATGCCGAAATCGTCAAATCCGGCCTGATCGGTGACCCGGCTCTGTTTAACTGGTGCGAGAAACACGGCGCGGCCGTGCTGGACCAAGAGCCTGAAGCACTAGCCGAAGCCGTGCGGCAGGCCTGCGCCTTCAAGGCCCGCGTTGTGGCGGCAGATGAGCGTGAGGAGCAGAAAAGCAACGGGCGCGCGCTGCTCAACCTCGGCCATACCTTTGGCCACGCGCTGGAAGCCGAGCTTGGTTACGATGGCCGCCTGTTGCATGGCGAGGCTGTATCCATCGGGCTGAATCTGGCCTTTGCGCTTTCAGTCAGGCTCGGACTTTGCCCGGAGCAGGATCAACTCCGCGTGACACAGCACCTGGAAAGCCTGAACATGCCCGCGCATATCCGGGACCTGCCCCAGACCTTTGCCGTGGAAGACCTGATGGCCCACATGCAACGGGACAAGAAGATGCAGGACGGGCGTCTCTCGTTCGTTCTTGCCCACGGAATCGGTCGTGCCTTTACAACACAGGACGTTCCTGCAGATGCAGTCAGGGAAGTTCTGGTCTGCGATGGCGCGCAGGGGTGAGAAGCAGACAGCCATGCACTTTATTTTTGGGGCGTTGCATTTTTGCCACCAGCCTCAATTCCGCCTTATTCTGGCGCGAGAGCATGGCTTAAATCTGCAACGGCAGAGCTATTGGACACAGTAAACGAAGCAACAACCGCGCAGCATGCAGCCAGTTCATGTTCATGCTGCAAAATGAGCTGTTGCAACGAAAGCACTGCTGTGTCTTTTAGTCGACAGGAGTATGAAACGTCGCTTTCCCGAATGGGTGGTGACCGCTTTATACGAATTTTTGGTGCATCGGGTGGTCAGTTACGCCAGTAATTGGTAGAACAGGCTCACCTAGATGAAATATTGAGGGCAAAAAATGCGTCTCCGCACGGCGTTACTCGCAACAACCCTGATGGCAGCGGCTCCGGCGGCCGCATCCGCCACCACCATCACCGGCCCGTATGTCGACCTTGGCGGCGGCTACGACCTGACCCAGACCCAGACGTTCAAAACCAAAGCTGGTTCTGAACCCGGCTCCAACAAGGTTGGCCACAAAAGCGGCTGGACCGGTTACGGCTCCGTCGGCTGGGGCTTCGGTAACGGCCTGCGCGCTGAAGTGGAAGGCACCTACCTGCGTTCCAACCTGAGCGGCAACACGGGCAATGGCTCGCGCAACCACGGTAAGGATTCTTCCTACGGTGGCTTCATCAACGCTCTGTATGACTTCGACCTGACGAAGTTCGGCATCAACAACGTGCCGGTTACTCCGTTCATCGGTGCCGGTGCTGGCTACCTGTGGACGCAGGAACACCAGAGCTTTGGTTCCGCTCCCGGCTACCGCGGCACGAAGGGTGGCTTTGCTTACCAGGCCATCGTCGGTGCAGCATTCGACACGGGTATCCCTGGCTTCCAGGTGACCGCGCAGTACCGTATGATCGGTCAGCCCGGCTCCTTCCGTAACGGCCAGTTCGACGACGTTCGCTCCGGTACGGATCGCACCAGCGTTGACCATCGCTTCAACCACCTGTTCATGGTTGGCCTGCGCTATGCGTTCGACACGGCTCCGCCGCCCCCGCCGCCGGCTGCTCCGATCGTTGCTGCTCCGGCTCCGCTGCCGGCACGCTCCTACCTCGTGTTCTTCGACTGGGATAAGTCTGTCCTGAGCGCACGCGCTCGTCAGATCGTGGCTGAAGCTGCTCAGGCTTCCACCCACGTTCAGACCACCCGCATCGAAGTTAACGGTTACACCGATAACTCCGCAGCTCACCCCGGCCCGCGCGGCGAAAAGTACAATCTGGGCCTGTCCCTGCATCGTGCTGAAAGCGTGAAGGCTGAGCTGGTTCATGACGGCGTTCCGGCTGCTGCTATCGACATCCACGGTTATGGCGAAGCCCATCCGCTGGTGCCGACCGGCCCGAACACCCGCGAACCGCAGAACCGCCGCGTGGAAATCATCCTCCACTAATCGGTCTGCTCCGGGTTACCTCGGAACAAAAAGGGAGGCACCTTCGGGTGCCTCTTTTTTTTATGTCCTTTCGCTGGAAGAGCGGCCCTGCATATTTGTCTTTTTTTACGGAACCTTATCCTCAGCGCCTTTTTGCATTACTGCTGATTGCCAAGAACAGTTCAGCCGCATGATTGAATACCCTGCATGCGTGTTCTTGAAAAAGCCGATCAGGCAGTTCATACCCCTGATTACCCATTCGAAAAAAATACGTTCTTTCAATGAGTTACGCTAATACACCCGCCTCGATAGCCTTACCTGTCAAGTATTTTCAAACATAGTGTTGTACAGGCAGCGGCCTACTCTCCGGGCTCGAGCACGCCGCCATGCACCACCGCTCCCTGTTGCATATACATCACACCTTCCCTGCTCACGCCCCAATACACCAGACATAAGCAGAGCAAGCGCACAGCATAACAGGAGCAGTTCATACCCAAGCCATGCCACGCCCCCTTGGAAGATTCCTGAACAGGATACAGCGAAGCCCGGGCGGCTCCGTTTTTATATCTTGCCCTGAGCATTTTTTTCTGACTTTTGCAGGGGATGCGTTCAGTTCTTCCGTTCAGGCTCTCCCCACGCCTTTTGCGCTTTTTCAAATTTTGCGTTGTCGGCTGTCTGGGTTTTGTATGGGACACAGGCTCCGTTTACGCTCTGCGCCCCGTTATCGGGTTAACTGCCGCAACGCTGGCGGCTTATTTTATTGCCGCAACGCTCAACTGGATTCTGAACAGTTTATGGACATTCCGCGGCGTTGGGCACCACGAGCACCCGGTGCTGCAATGGCTGCGATTCCTTTCCGCCAACAGTCTGGGTTTTTTTCTTAACCGCGGAACGGTCTATACGCTGTTCTACCTTTTTCCGCTTTGCGTCCATTACCCCATTCTGGCTCTGGCCTGCGGCTGTTTTGCTGGGTTGTTTGCCAACTTCAACCTGACGCAAAAACTGGTTTTTCGTGAAAAACCACCCGCCTCGGCACTGGAGCTTGCAGAAATGACAGTGCAGCTCCCCCCCACCGACCCCACACACAACGCAGAGCCATAATCCTGCCCTCTTTCAGAGAAGCACAGGGTGCGCTACATTTACCCACAGGTTTAAGAGAATACTGCGCGTATCACCCGGCCGTAAGCATCGTCCATCGCTCTGCGGGAGGGTCTTATGCGCTCAACCAGTTTCAGGACTTTGCTGCCTCACGCCATGCTGACAACAAATGAAATCCGCACCGCTTTTCTGGACTATTTTGCCAGCAAGGGCCACCAGATCGTCCCCTCCTCGTCCCTCGTGCCGAGCAACGACCCAACCCTGCTGTTTACCAACGCGGGGATGGTCCAGTTCAAAAACGTGTTTACGGGGCAGGAAACACGCCCCTATTCCCGCGCAACAACCGCACAGAAAGTTGTGCGCGCAGGTGGCAAGCACAACGATCTGGATAACGTTGGCTACACGGCCCGGCACCATACGTTCTTTGAAATGATGGGGAATTTTTCCTTCGGGGATTATTTCAAACCGCAGGCCATAGAGCTGGCATGGAACCTGATTACCAAGGGTTTTGGCATCTCCCCGGACAAGCTGCTCGTAACCGTCTTTGCTGAGGATGAAGAAGCCGCCGGTCTGTGGCGCTCCATTGCAGGGCTGGATGACAGCCGCATTATCCGCATCCCCACTTCCGACAACTTCTGGCGGATGGGTGATACCGGCCCCTGCGGCCCCTGCTCCGAGATTTTTTATGATCACGGCCCCGATGTTCCCGGTGGCCCCCCCGGCTCCCCCAATGAAGATGGCGATCGGTTTGTTGAAATCTGGAACCTCGTGTTCATGCAGTATTTCGAAGACCCGCCGGGCACACGTTCCCCCCTGCCCCGCCCTTCCATTGATACAGGCCTGGGGCTGGAACGCTTTGCCGCCATCATGCAGGGCAAGCGTGACAACTACGATACGGACACGTTTGTATCGCTCATCAACGCATCATCGGAACTGACGCATCAGGCCGTGGACGGCCCCTTCAAGGCCAGCCACCGCGTTGTGGCCGATCACCTGCGCTCCACCGCGTTCCTGATTGCCGATGGTGTTCTGCCCTCCAAGGATGGTCGCGGTTATGTGCTGCGCCGGATCATGCGCCGCGCCATGCGCCATTTGCACATGATGGGCACCACAGACCCGATTTTTTACAAGCTGCTGCCAGCCCTGATCCAGCAGATGGGTTCGGCCTACCCCGAACTGGTGCATGGGGAAGCCCTGATCCGCGAAACCATGCGTGGGGAGGAAGAACGCTTTAAAGCCATGCTCGACCGCGGCCTGCACCTGCTGGACGACGAAAAGAGCAAGCTGGCCTCTGGCGCACCGCTCCCCGGTGATGTGGCCTTCCGCCTGTATGACACATTCGGCTTCCCGCTGGATCTGACGCAGGACGCCCTGCGCGGCAGCGGCCACGATGTGGATGTAAAAGGCTTTGATGACGCCATGACCATCCAGCGCCAGCGTGCCCGCGCGGCCTGGACCGGTTCTGGCGATACAGCGGTTGAAACCATCTGGTTTGAAGCCCGCGACAAGTTTGGTGCTTCCGAATTCCTTGGCTACTCGACCGAGCAGGCTGATGGCGAGGTTCTGGCTCTTGTTGCCGGCAACGCGTTCCTGCCGGAAGCCACGATCGGGCAGGAAGTTGCCGTGCTGCTCAACCAGACCCCATTTTATGGGGAAAGCGGTGGTCAGGCGGGCGATACAGGCTTTTTAACGGCCAAAGGGCTGAAAATCGCCATCCGCGATACACAGAAAAAAGCAGGTGACCTGATCGTGCATTACGGCACGGTTACCGAAGGAACGCTCAAGCCCGGCGTGGCTGTAACCGCTACCGTGGACCATGACCGTCGTTCGGCCATACGTGCCCACCATTCGGCCACCCACCTGCTGCACGAAGCCCTGCGCCGCCGCCTTGGTGCGCATGTGGCGCAAAAAGGCAGCCTGAACACCCCCGACCGCCTGCGCTTTGACGTTAGCCAGCCCCGCCCGATTACGGCGGAAGAACTGGCGGACATTGAGGCCGAAGTGAACCACCGTATTCGCCAGAATGCGGCCGTGACCACCCGCTCCATGACCCCCGAAGAAGCCATTGCCGAAGGGGCAACTGCCCTGTTTGGCGAAAAATACGGCGATGAGGTGCGCGTTGTGGCCATGGGCCCGTCTGAAGATGGCAAGGGTGCATGGTCCATGGAACTGTGTGGTGGCACGCATGTCAGCCGCACGGGGGATATCGGGCAGTTCCGTATTGTGGCCGAAAACGGTGTTTCCGCCGGTGTGCGGCGTATCGAAGCCGTAGCAGGCAAGGCTGCCGAATCCCTGACGGCTACCAACGAGCAGAGGCTGCTCCAGCTTGCCAGCATGATGAAGGTGAGCGTGGCCGATGCCCCCGAACGGCTGGCTACCCTGCTGGAAGAACGCAAGGCCATGGAACGCCAGATTGCCAACCTGCAACGCCAGATGGCAACAGGCAGCGTTGCCGCTGCTGGCGTGGAAAAAGTGGGGGCTGCCCGCCTGGCCACTCGCAATGTGGGGGAAACCCCCGCACGTGAGCTGAAAGGGCTGGCAGAAACCATTCTCAAACAGGGCGAAGCCGATGTGGTGGTCCTGATTTCCTGCGCTGAAGGCAAAGGTAGTGTTGTGGCGGCCGTAGCCCCGGCCCTGACCGAGAAGGTAAGCGCCGTGACTCTGGTCAAGGCAGCCAGCGTGGCCATGGGTGGCAAAGGTGGCGGTGGCCGCCCGGATATGGCGCAGGCCGGTGGCCCGGATGGCGCAGCAGCAGATGCGGCCTTTGCCGCCGTACGCGATGTGCTGAAAGAAACCGTCTGACACAGACGCCCTGAAAACGAAGCAACGGAGCAGAGCGTACTCCCCTGTCCCGCTGCTTCCCTTTGGTGCGCCTTTGGCGTAAGGATTGCGTTATGTCTTTACTTGCATCCCTTAAACTTGTTGTTGCACGCCCCCACCCCGAAGCCCGCCCGTTTTTGCTGGCATCGGCTGCGGTGTCCGCTGTGTCCTACCTGCTTGGCCGCAAGCTGCGCTGCCCCAAGCTGCGCCTGCTTGGCCATGCCAGCACCGGCTTTTTTGGCTTCTGCCTTTATTTTTTCCGGGATCCGGAGCGTGTAACACCTGCCCGTAATGACGTGGCGGTGGCACCTGCGGATGGGCATATTGTGTCCATTGAAAAAATTGCCCCCCCCAAGGAACTGGGCATGGGCGAAACCCCGGTATGGCGGATTGCCACCTTCCTGTCCGTTCTGGATGTGCACGTAAACCGTATGCCCACAGCAGGGACAGTCACCCGCATTGCCTACCACCCGGGCCTGTTCCTGAACGCAAGTCTGGACAAGGCATCCGAGCAGAATGAACGCAATGCGCTCAGCCTGACCCTGCCAGATGGGCGCATGCTGGCCGTGGTGCAGATTGCAGGGCTGGTTGCACGCCGGATTGTCTGTTCCGTCAATGAAGGTACAAAAGTGGAAGCGGGCGAACGCTTCGGCCTGATCCGCTTTGGGTCACGCACCGACCTGTATCTGCCGCCCGGTGTTGAACCGCTGGTAGCTGTTGGTCAGACCATGGTTGGCGGTGAGACCGTCATGGCGCGTCTCTGACAAGCCCGTGACACTCCCCACACCAACACCTCCTGCAGTGGTTCTGACCGAGCAAACGGATGCGCCGCGCCCGCGCCACCGCAAGCGGCGTGTGCGCAACAAAAGCCGCGGCCCTTCCTTTAACCGCCTGATTCCCAACATTCTGACAATGCTGGGGCTTTGCGCGGGCCTGATGGGCATGCGCTTTGCCATTGAAGGACGTTTTCAGGCGGCTGCGGCAGCATTGCTCATTTCCGCCTTTATTGATGGGTTGGACGGGCGCATTGCCCGCATGCTGCGCGGGGCCACACGCTTTGGCGCGGAGTTTGACAGCCTTTCCGACTTTCTGTGCTTTGGGGTCGCTCCCTCGTTCCTGCTGTATTTCTGGGCGATCAAGGACAGTAACCGCTACGCTTTTCTGCCCTGCCTGCTCTTTACGGTCTGCATGGCGCTCAGGCTGGCGCGCTTTAACGCCAATCTGGATGGGGAAGAGCTGAAACCCAAATATGCCAGCAACTTTTTTACCGGCGTACCCGCCCCTGCCGGAGCCGGGCTTGCGCTTTTCCCGCTCTTTTTGGGGCTGGAAGCACAAAAGCTGGGCATAGACTGGCTTTACAACCTGACCCGCCTGCCGTGGCTGCCGGACTTTACCTTGACCAGCACGGCCCTGCTGCTGGTTTCCACCCTTCCGGTCTGGTCCTTTAAAAACTTCAAGGTTCCGGCCCAGTTTGTGCTGCCCCTTATGCTGGGGACCGGCATTTACGCAGTAGTGCTGGTGGCAGACCCGTGGGCCGCACTGGCTGCGGCGGGCGTAATCTATATGGTTCTGCTCCCCTTAAGCCGCCGCAGTTTTCTCAAACTGAAAAAAGCGGCTGAAGACCTGCATAAAGACGATACCGAAACGCCCTCATCCCCCTGAGGGCGTTTCCTTTTTACCGCCCTGCGCGGCACTCCCAAGCAGGGAGCACAGCCCGTTCAGGATTTCCTGCGGGCTGGGTGGGCAACCCGTAATGGCCAGATCGACCGATACGCGCCGCTCCAGCCCCCCCATAACGGCATAATTTTCGCTAAATACGCCGCCATCCAGTGCGCAGTTGCCAATGCTGATAATGCCTTTGGGGTTTGGCATGGCCTCCCACGCTGCCTGCAACACAGGAGCCATGGTGCGGGTTAAAGCCCCGGTAACCAGCAGCACATCGGCCGAGCGGGGGGAGTTTACAAACCCGAACCCCGCCCCCTGCATGTCATACGGCAGGCAGGTCATGGCCTGTAGCTCCATGCCACAACCACCACAGCCACCCGTATCCACATGAAAAAGCAGCAAGGGCCAACGCGGACCTAATGGTTTGCGCTTTTGCCGCTCTTTCCAGAACACCGTATTCATGACCGCGCGGATCAGCCCCATGACCGCCCCGCCTTGTACCCGCTCATGCCTGCTCCCTTAACCATCGAGTGCTGCTGCGTTCATACCGAGTGAGCAGGCCAGCAACGCGGCATCCTCCGCCGCATGGTTGGGCAGAGCCTGCTCAAACACCAGCAGGGCCGAGGTTTCAGGCTTGCGGCAAAAAGCCTCCGCCACACGGCCATGCGCCAGACGCACCCAGTACAGCACGCCCCCCCATGGCCCTTCCACCAGCCCCGTGCCTTCCCCATCCTGCATGGACAGGGGAACCGTACCACCTGCATTCAGCCCGATCCGGGCCGAGGCCAGGTCCAGCATGCGCAGGCTTTCCTCCATCTCATCCAGCAACAGCAGGGCGCGGTCTTCCGCCGTGCCGTTCTGCCTGCCCGATGTGTAACGCCACAGCCCGTCATATGCAGGCATAATGCGTCTGCCATCACAGTCCCAGCCTGCGGCCCGGGCTACGGGGCCATCCAGCCCGACCCGTTCCAGATCATCAGCCTGAATACGCCCCACACGACCCAGCAGGGCAGAAAGACCGGGGTATTCACGCCATAAAAGCACCAGTTGCGGGTAAGCCTTCTGCCCCAGTTCATACACTCTGGCGCACAGATCCCCCATCTGCGTTGCGTCCCGCACGGACAGGCCACCGGGGATGCAAACATCCATCAGCAAGCGTGACCCGGTTATGGGGGCAGCCTCGGCCACCAGTTTTTCCCGCAGCGCCATACAGTGCGATGCCACAAGCTGCGCACCCGCCAGCCGCGCCATACCGGCCAGAGTGTACAGGTGCTGGAACAGACGCTCCATTTCCAGCAAGGCTACGCGCAGGAGTGCCACTTCGGCCCCGACCTGCGCATTGCATGCATTTTCCACCGCCTGACAGAATGCAACCTGATGCGCCACGGAGCTGCCCGCCGCAACGCGGCTGCTCAACCGGCAGACATCTTCTACCCGCGCATGCCGTGAGCGGGCGGCAATGCCCCGGTGGGCATAGCCTGTCTGTGTTTCCGCATTGGCGACCAATGTGCCGGACAGGACAAGCCGCGTATAAAACGGTGGGGCCAGATCGCCCGTTGCAGGCCCACGCTCTTCCACCCGCCCCTTGGCGGCCGCCATGGCATCGGATGGCTGAAACGCCACAAGCCCCTTGCGCTGCCCGCCCCGACCGGGTGCGGCGCAAAGCGGTGGGGCGGCAGACCACACATCATGGTCAAGCAGGGGGCGTACATCCACCGCCCACATGGCCTCTGCCCCGAACAGGTCATAGATCACCCGTTCATACAGGCTGGCGGCAACCCGTGCGGGGGAAAGGGCAGGATAACGCCCCCCTTCTAGCGCCAGCGTTGCGGCGAGTGGGTGCCCATCGGGCAAGAACAGGGCATGCACATCCGCCCCATCGCACCACAGGCCAACAAAGGGCAGATCGTCCCCTTTAAGCATATCCACCATATCGCGCCAGGCCAGTTCATCCAGCCGGAAGCGCCATGGGGTGGAGGTCTGTTCGCCTGCGTAAATCAGTGCGGCAACATCCATCAGAACGCCCCCAGCATCATGGCCAATGGCACCAGAAAGCCCATAACGGTCAGCACCGAACATGCCACGCGCCCGGCCATGTCATCTGGCCAGAACAGGCGGGCGGCCTCCCGGTCCGGCACGGCGCGCAGCACGGCGGCGAGAATGCCACACACGGTCAGCACCGCAACGGGCCATGCCCAGTCGGTCATGACAGACAACAGGAGCAGGCACCCCACAAACGGCGCACCGGGGGGAAAACAGGCCAGAACATTAATCGCCCAGCCCCGCCCACTGCGGTTACCCCCGGCCAGACACCAGCCACACAGGAACAACAAAGCCGCAACATCCGCCTCCACGCCAACGGCCATAAGGGCCAGCGCAGACGGGAACGTGCGGAACAGCCTCTGCCTGTCCCCCGCACGGCCAGCAGCAGCCGTTAACCAGACCGAAATAAGGCCCGCCGCCACCAGAGCCATTTCAAACGCAGCACCACCATGCCCGCGCAGCCGCATGGCCAGCAGGATGGATGCCCCTGCAAACGGGAGGAACAGGAAGCTATCGTTCTCATCGCGCCAGAACTGACCAAACGGGGCCAGCCCGGTTAAAATAACAAGGCCACATGCCATCATCAGGCCCGAAACCGTGCTCCCCTGCGGCAATAACAGACCCGACAGCACAAGGACCGTTCCCACCGACCCGGTGCGGATTAACCCCCACCCGGTTTTGGCCTGCCCGGCCGGGCGCGTAAAAACAAACACGCCCCACGCCAGAGCCAGCTCCAGAATACCCAGCCCTACAGCCGGTTGAGGCGCAACACACGCAAGCCCCGCCAGAGCCGTGCAGACATGCGGCAGGCTACGCAACAGGCGGTCGGGCTGGATGCCGTTTTCCAGCACCAGCAGCAGCAGGCCGAAGGCGAGCATGACCCGCCCGGCCCTTTGCACCGGATCATCATCCCACCCGCTGGCGCCATTCCCGACCGAGGGGAACATGAACACGACAACCGCAAGCCCGCAGCCGATGGCGGCCATCCATATCGCGACTTCACGGCTATGGGGAGCTGGCAGCGCGGCCACAACCAGCGCACCAATAAAGGGCCACACAAATGCCAGTGCGGCCAGAAAAACCGTGGCTTCCATGCCAGCACTCATGCGCCTGCACCTCCGCCCGGCTGCTCCGTGCGCCTGCCCCGCTGGCCAGCAGCACGCACAGGCACAACACGCGGCATAATGCGGTGGATGCACATGCCCCCAAGGAGCAGCACCACCGTCCCGGCCAGAGCAGCCACACCCAGCACCACCGGCTGGTGGCCCAATACGGCAGACAGCAGAACACCTTCAATACAGGTTAAAAGCCCCGCCCACTGCCAGACCATGCTCTGGCGGCATACAACGGCCACCAGCCCGGCTACCATGGTGCACAGCCCTGCGGGAAAAACCGTGCTCCCCGCGTGGTTACAGGCCAGCAGCAGCAAAACCATAAGAGCCAGCGCAAAAAACGGCACAGCAGCGCCTGTACGTTCGTGCGTGGCATCGTGCTGGTAGCGGGTTAAAAAAAACGGCGGCAGGGCTGCAAACAGCAACGCCAACGTGGCCCCTGCCTCCTGCACCGGAGTAAGCCCATCCACCAGCATGGCCAGTGCAGTCACCACCCCGGCGGGCAGCAGAAAACCAACACCCCGCGCCACAACACACAAGGCCACCATAGGCACAAGAATGGCAACAAGGGTCATGGCGTATCCTCCATACCTGCGGCGGAAGCCTGCGAATTATCCTGCAAAACGGCAGACACGCTGGTATCCTCCCGTTCGGCCAGAAAAGGGTGAACAGACCAGGTGACCTGCAAGGCCAGCACTCCAAGCAAAAAGATACTGACCAGCCTTACCCGCGCGCGCCGTAGCGGGGGCAGCACAACCAGCCGGACCAGTGCAAGCAACACCGCAACCAACAGCAGCTTGGCACCCCACAGGCCAAAACCGAGCATGCACTGGCTTAGCCACTGTTCCATGCCCGCGTCATCAGGCAAGGCAAGGCTGCCCGGCCATGCCGTATCCAGCGCCAGCACAACCCATGTTATTTGCACACAGTCTGCCGCCCAGAGCCACATAGCCCGCTCCGGCCCGGCCAGCAGGGCAAGCTGGCCGTCCTGCACAGGCCACGCCAATGCGGGCACTAAAAACAGAGCCACACCGGCCAGCACAAAAGGCGCGCCATCGGTTAGGGGGGAAAGCCCGTGCACCGTGGCCAGAAAATCTGAAAAATCACGCGCACCACAGAGCAGAAAAACCGGCACCAACGCGGGCAGCAACAAAAATGCCCCCAGCATGCCGCGAGCACCCTGCACGGCCCCCAAGCCACCGCCGAGCACACAGGGAATGTTCAGGCACACCAGCGCCATAACCAGCACGCAGCAGATCAACAGCAGGCCCGGGGCGGGAAAGCCGGGAACCGCCAGCGTAAATGCCGGAACCAGCGCACAGCCCAGAACGGCCAGCACCAATGCCGCCGCACAGGCAATACTGGCCAGCTGTGCGCCCTCCTGCTGCAAGCGGGGCCGGCGGAACTGGTGCCCTATATCCTGCCACTGCCCCATGACCGGAAAAGCCGAAACACCCGACAGGCGCCCCGCCACCCGCCCGACAAGCCCGCTCAACCAGGGTGCTGCAAACACCATTGCCAGTGTTTGCAGGCCCAGAAGCGGCAAAAAGAGGAGGACCCAGCCCCAGGGAATGGAATGTGTCATTTACCCACAAACAGCCCGGCCAGCAGCCCTGCCCCCATAAGAAGCAGGATCAGAACCATGCCCTGCGCTTCGCACCAGCTTATGGCCACAAACAGGCAACGCCGTGCGTAACGCCAGAAAACTTTTCCCCGGCGTGGCAGAATACCCCTTGCCCCCGGTACGCGCAGGGCCGTAACGGCCGCAGGCGTGGTAAAAAACCCGCGCCATGCTGGCCACAAAGGCAACAGCCCCCCACCAGAACACCCCTCCGCCACAGGTGCGGAGCCATTCCAGTCCGGAGGAATCTCATACACCGGAGCACCCTGCCGCCATGCTGTAACCTGCCGCAGAGCCGGGGCAAATGGCATAAAACCAAACACCCGGACCAACAGAGCCGTGGCAAGCAGCACCAGTGCCAGCCCCAGCAAAACCAGCAGTGGCGTCAGGCGGGCGGCGTGCCCTGCAAAATGCACTGTTGTCATGTCCTGCCATGTTACGGGTAGCAGGGGCGGCCCCACCACCAGATGGTCTGCCACAAACAGCCAGGTGCCCGGCACAAAGGCCAGAACACTGCTCAGCACCGCGCATACCCACAAAGGCAGAACCATGGCAGCGGGGGCATCCGCCTTCCCCTGTGGGGCAGACAGAAGCAGCAGGCCCGCACGCACCAGAGCGGCACTCAACATCACTCCAAGGGCGACAAAAAACACCACCAGCATAACCGCCAGAAGCGCCATGACCGGCTGCGTGGCCTCGACCGAGTAACTGCCCCCCGCCAGAGCCGCCCACAGGACCGCAAACCCACCACAGGGTGGCAGAACCGAGCACTGGGCCAGCACCACACCCAGCAGGCACCGCGCCGCACGGGTGTGCAATATGCCGCCCTCACCTGCGTCACTCCGCTGGGCTACCCAGAGCATGCCCAGCAGCGCCACAACAGGGGCCCCCATGCCCAGCACTACGGTTGTACGGAACGTATCCGCCCCCCCCAGAGGGGAGGAAAGCGCCAGCACAAGGGCCAGAACGAGCATGCCGTACCAGCAGGCCGCCAGCCCTGCCACAAGGGCCGTGGCCTGCTGGTTGCGCATGGCCTGCGCAAGCCCTGCACACGCAACCACCCCCCCACACGCCAGCAGCACCCCTTGCGACAGCAGCGGCAACTCCCCCACTTCGGCCAGCAAACGCCCAAGCAAAAACAGGCCAATACAGGCAGGCAACACCCCCAATGGCCCCCGCTGCACGGCAATGGCCCACCCGACAAGCAGAACCATAACCCCCAGCAGCGGCACGGACAGGCTGCTATCGGCGGGAATACAGGCAGGCAGCACGGCAAAAGGCAGGCACAACCCGCGCTTGCCATGCCCTGCCAGCAGCACAAGGGCCGTACCCGTAAACAGGCCGAACACCAGAGGTGAAAGGGCCAGAACCCCCAGACAGGCCAGCACGCAGGCCACGCCAGCACGCCCCCGGCCAACCAGCGCCCCCACACAGGCCAGAATGGCCAGCATGGGCAAAGATGGCCCATCCGCCCCAAATACGGGGAACCACCCCAACTCCCCTTCCACACGGAAGGCGGCACCGGTCAGGGCTGTTACACCGGCAATGGCCCAGAGTACCGCCAGTATTTCTGTCCGCCAGAATGCCATGCCACGCAGGATTTTATCCGGCAGCGCAGCAACAGCACCCAGTGCCACCAGCACCAGAAGCAGACCACAAAGAACACTAGAGAGAAGAATGGAACCCAGCCCCAAAACCTATGAACACGAAAACCGGCGGATAACACCATGAGTGCAGGCTGAATACAATGCGTTCAACCGTGCCCAGTGCGGGCTAGGGTGTTTTTCCCGCTCTGGGCGCTCCGGCCATGCCAGCCGAGGGCATGCGCATACGCGCAAGCCACCCCTTTTTGTGCTGCACGGGCAAAGAAAGAGCAGAATACATTTCCGGCACGGCTTCTACCAGAATAAGGCTTCCGCCACCGGGGCAGAGCACCTTGCCTGCAATATCCATCCGCCGACCACGCCGGAGCGTGCGGCAGGCCTGACTTGCGGGCAGGAATACGGCCTCATCCCACTGTTCGGCCCGCAGCATGGCTGCTGCCAGCAACTGCCGCAGCTTGGGTCGGGTAAAGGAGGCATCCCGCGCAAACGGAGTACGCCGCAGCCTTGCCCGCCCGCCCAGCCGACTGGGCACCACCATAAGCAGGCGCCCGTCATCCTTGAGCGCGCGTGCTGCGGAGCGCAGCACGGTCAGCGGGTTTTCACGCCCTTGCAGGGCATGCACAAGCACAATGCGGTCAAACCTCTGCGCTTCAAATGGAAGGCTCGCAGGATCCACCACACAACACGGACCGGGCAGCAAAACCATATCGCCCTGCGCGCCCCCAAAACTGGCCCCTATGCGCAGGGTGGATGCATCGCCCAGTGCGTGCAGGTAAGGAACTGCCCCGCCCAACCCCAGAACAGACTGGTTTTTAAGCTCCGGCCAGAACCACCGCATGCGCTCGCCCAGCAGGCTGACACACACTCTGCCCGGTGGAGTCCCGTAAAAGCATTCTTCGCGCGGCATGGCATTTTGCATGGTTCATGCCTATCATATATTGGCCCGCCAAAGCCATGACCCAGCCAGCAGCAGGAGGCCCCATGCCCCTTACCATTCGCGCCATTCCGGTCCTGAACGATAATTACGCCTGGCTCCTGCGGGATGAAGCAACAGGCACAACCGCCATTGTGGACCCTGGCGAGGCCGCCCCCATAGAACGCGCACTGGCTGAGGATGGGAACAGGCTGGATTTTATTTTACTCACCCACCACCACCACGACCATATTGGCGGCACTGATGCCCTGCGCGTCCGTTACCATGCCAAGGTGGCTGGCCCCGCGACCGAACAGCACCGCATGCCAGCACTGGACCTGCCCCTGCATGACAATGACAGGCTGGAAATAGGCCAGAGCGCCGGGCAGGTTCTTGCCATGCCGGGCCATACGCTGGGCCATATTGCCTATTACTTTGACCAGCCCCCGGCCCTGTTCTGTGGCGATACGCTGTTCAGCCTAGGCTGTGGCCGCCTGTTTGAAGGCACAGCTCAGCAGATGTTTACAAGCCTGAGCAGGTTACGCGCCCTGCCAGAGCAGACCCTCATCTGCTGCGGGCATGAATATACGCTCTCCAACGCTCTTTTTGCCCTGAGCGTAGACCCCGAAAACCCCGCCCTGGCAGCACGCGCGCAGGAAGTACGCGCCCTGCGTGACAAGGGATTGCCCACCGTGCCCTCTCCCCTTGGGCTTGAGCGCGCGACAAACCCGTTCCTACGCGCACCCGATGCGCAAACGCTGGCCAGCCTGCGCAAACGTAAAGACACGTTCTGACCACCCACGGCACTACCGCGTAGCCTGCGTGCCCTGTTGGGGTTGCATCAGCCTTACAACTGGTAAAATCTGCCCCAGCGGCACAGCCCCCATATACACATAGCCATTGCGTGCGGAGAGCGAGAGAACGAGCTTGCCGCCTGACCGGTCCCCCCGGGCAATCATATCTTCCAATGTGGTTTTAAAAACCGCAGCCTGCTCAGGGGGGAAGATTTTTTCAGGTTGCAGGCGCTCCACAAAAGGCTTCCAGTCCCTGACTGTCAGCCAGAAATCACCGGTCATGGCTGTGGCATGCCCACCCCGCACATGGCCGGTCACACCCAGCTTGAGGCCATTCCAGTCCGCCGAGGCTTTTTGCACGAGCAGTTCGGGCCAGATGGCCTGCCCGCTCTCCTCCTCCTGTTCCAGCACGCGCAGGCGCTCATACGGGCCGGGCATGGAAAAAGCGGCTTTGACGTTTTGCAGGTATTGCGGCCAGGCAGGGACAGTCATCTGCTCCACCGACAGGGAAAGGCCTAGCACGCTGGCCTGAAACGTAGCCTGTGTGTTCCACAGCCATTCGCCCTGCACGTTGGTCATGCTCACGCCCGATGCACGCACATGCACAAACGGAGCGGTAAACGCAGCACGGCCGGCAGGCCGGGAGCGCGCGGGCCAGAATACATCTACCGGGCTGCCTTCAAGCACAAATGCGCGTGTATCCTCCACGCCATCATGCTCATACGGCACGGCAAAGGACTGCGGTCCGTCCAAGCGCATATGCACCTGCAAGGGGTGCCACGGCACCACTTCCAGCCAGACACGGCTGACCGCGTATTCCACCGCCCCTCTGGCTGGCCCGCCATGCGTGGTGGGGGTGCAGGCTACACGCACGCCCTGCAATGCCAGACCGGCCCGGAACAGCCCCCCCGTGTGCTGCCTGCCCTGATAGGTTATCTGGCACAGCCCGGCAGGGTGCGTAACAAGCTGGTCCAGATACTGCTGGCTCTTCCAGCGGAACGCGCCTGCTCCGCCACCAAGCAGCACAACACCAGTTGCCAGCGTTACAAGGGCCGTTTTTACAAAGCGTGTCATCCCCACCTCAAATGGCTGTCTTCCGCCTGCCGCGTAAAATTATCCACAGCCTGACTTCCCTCCCGGCAGCGCCTTGCCCTGCGGCAACCTAGCCTATGCCTCCACCCAATTCCACAGCAAATGCACTGAATACATGAGGCTTAAAAAGCCCTTTGCAGGCAATGGTTTTTTTTAACCAAAAGCCATACGGACCCTAACGCACACAAAATACCTTCGCCTGATTTACTTAAGGGCATGCAGTAAATCAGGCGGCAATACTGGTATGACCCTTTTATGACATGGATCATACTCCACAAAGTTATCCACAATGACGGGTGGTTTATCCCCTGCCGCCAAGCTGCGCCTGAAGCTACAGGCCACAGCCTGGTTCAAGCGCGCGCCAGCTTTTTTCAATCTCTTCCAGCAGGACCGCTCTTCTGGTCGGGTCAATGCTTGCGCCAATGCACACATGCAGCACACCCGAGCGTTTAACAAACGCATTACGCCCCCAGAACAGGCCCGAATTGGTGGCAACAGGAATAACCGGCAACCCAGTATGGCTGGACATGGCGGCAATACCGGGCTTGAGCGCCACGTGCTCGCCCGGCATGGTGCGCGTTCCTTCAGGGAAAATAATAATCTGCCGGTTATCGGCCACCGCCTTGTCCGTGCCCTGCAACAGCAGTCGCAGGGCACGCGCCCCCGCCGCGCGCTCGACCGGCATCATGCCCGTAAGGACCAGCATGGGGCCAAGCAGGGGAATACGGGTGAGTTCTCCTTTCATGACATAGCATGGCCGTGGCAGAAGCAGCATCCATACCAGCGTATCGAACGCAGACTGATGCTGCGAGGCAATAAGGGCCGGGCCGGATTGTGGCAGATGTTCCAGCCCGCTCACACGCACCTGAACCCCGCAGATGGCGCGAAACAGCCACAGGACCAGCCGCGACCACAACTTGGCATAGGCCAGCGCATGCCCGGGCATAAACCAGCGGATTGGCAATGCGCCAACCCCCATGACCCCGGTCAGCACAAAAGCCACAATATTAAACACGACGGAACGCACAACAGCCATTAGAACAAACCCGTTACAACCCGCATAATTTAGTCTTTGATTAACAAGTGCTGGACACCAGAAAACCGCCGTTGTGGCAAGCAAAACCACATAAAACCAGACCTGCCATACCTGTTCCGGCTGGCCTATGGCCGTCTATGGCTGTATAGCAAAGCAGCACTTTGCATAGAAAGACAGGATAATATGAGCGACTATAAGGTAAAGGACCTCTCGCTGGCCGATTGGGGTCGCAAGGAAATTTCCATTGCTGAAGGCGAAATGCCGGGTCTGATGGCACTGCGCGAAGAATACGGCGCAAGCCAGCCCCTTAAGGGCGCGCGTATTGCCGGCTGCCTGCACATGACCATCCAGACCGCGGTTCTGATTGAAACGCTGGTCGCTCTGGGTGCAACCGTGCGCTGGTCTTCTTGCAACATTTTCTCCACGCAGGACCACGCTGCCGCAGCCATTGCCGCTGCTGGCATTCCGGTGTTCGCATGGAAAGGCCTGACAGAAGACGAATTCAACTGGTGTATCGAGCAGACCATTCAGGGCCCCGATGGCTGGACCCCGAACATGATCCTCGATGACGGCGGTGACCTGACCGTGATGATGCACGAGCAGTACCCCGAACTGCTGGCCAAGGTTAAGGGCCTGTCGGAAGAAACCACAACGGGTGTGCACCGTCTGTGGGAAATGCAGAAAAAAGGCACGCTGAAGGTTCCCGCCATCAACGTGAACGACAGCGTTACCAAATCCAAATTTGATAACCTGTATGGCTGCCGTGAAAGCCTGGTGGACGCCATCCGCCGTGGTACCGACGTTATGATGGCAGGCAAGGTTGCCGTTGTTGCCGGTTATGGTGACGTGGGCAAAGGCTCCGCTGCCTCCCTGCGTAATGCTGGCTGCCGCGTGCTGGTAACGGAAGTGGACCCGATCTGCGCCCTGCAGGCCGCCATGGAAGGCTACGAAGTGGTCACCATGGAAGCTGCTGCACCGCGTGGGGACATTTTTGTAACCGCAACCGGCAACGTGGACGTCATTACCGTTGACCACATGCGCGCCATGAAAAACCGCGCAATCGTGTGCAACATCGGCCACTTTGACTCCGAAATCCAGATCGGCGGGCTGCGCAACTTCACGTGGGAAAACATCAAACCGCAGGTTGATGAAGTGGTGTTCCCCGATGGCAAGCGCCTGATTGTTCTGTCCGAAGGCCGTCTGGTCAATCTGGGCAACGCAACCGGCCACCCGTCCTTTGTGATGTCTGCTTCCTTCACCAACCAGACGCTGGCCCAGATCGAACTGTGGACGGCACCTGAAGGCAAGTATGACGTTGCCGTTTACACCCTGCCCAAAAAGCTGGACGAAAAAGTTGCAGCCCTGCATCTGGCCAAAGTTGGCGCGCAGCTGAGCAAGCTGAGCGAAACACAGGCCAAGTACATTGACGTTCCGGTTAACGGTCCCTTCAAGCACGAAGAATACCGTTACTAAAATATCTTGAACGAAGGGAGGGGGAGCACTCCTTATGGAATACCCCCTACCCTTCTTCGGGCTTTGGCCCTGCCAGCACCGCGCGTGCCGTGGCCTGCCCCTTCTCCCCTACAAAAAATTCCTGACTGGTCGCGGTTTTTAACCCGAACCGGCCCCGGCTCCGGGCGTTAGCAGCGGCATGGTCTTTGCCTGCGTAGGGCTGCGGCTTTTTGCCGTGTCTGCACGCCAGAACATGCCACCGTTAGTCCTTGCGCCCATGCGCTTGCACAAAACTGTCTCTTTCCTGCCAGATTTGTCAGGTTATCTTACCTCACACGATCGCATTGTATCTTATGAAAGGGTTACCCCCATGAGCATTTTTGGTTCCATTTTATCTGCCATTTTTCATCACGCCAAAGCTGCAACGCCAGACACCACATCCCCCGCCAATGCCGGCACGCAGCCCAGTGCCGCCGCCACAGCGGCACCTGGTACGGTGCCCCCGGCAGGCTCCCCCGTTAATGTCGATGCCGTGCTGACAAGCCTTGCCACCCAGAACGGGCAGAACCTGAACTGGAAAGAGTCCATTGTGGACCTGCTTAAACTGCTGGGGCTGGATAGCTCGCTGGATGCCCGCAAAAAGCTGGCGGCAGAACTGGGCTACACCGGCAGCACGGAAGACAGCGCGAGCATGAATATCTGGCTGATCAAGGAAGTTCGCCAGAAACTGGCGCAGAATGGCGGCACGCTGCCTGCGGGCCTGTAAGCCAAAGCTTACACAGGCTGAACCGGAGCACACAGTAAAGCGCAAGCCCCCAGCTTGCGCTTTACGCTTTTGCGGCACTGCGCACACTGGAAGTCGCTTCAGCTAGAGCTAGAGCTAGAGCTAGAGCTAGAGCTAGAGCTAGAGCTAGAGCTAGAGCTAGAGCTAGAGCTAGAGCTAGAGCTAGAGCTAGAGCTAGAGCTAGACGTAAAGACCAATCTTATCCATGCGCAATGGGCCTGTGTGGGGCAGCCTCGTTTTTAAAAGCCGCAGCGGCCGGGGGCATGGCCAGTCCTGCTGTATCCACCACCACAACCAACAGCCCGGCTATGGGGGAAGCAACCCTGTCCTTGCGTAAGAGGGCTGCAAACCTGCGGTCCACGGTGGCGCGTTGTTCATACTCCGTATCCAGCAGCCCGTGGCGGTCAATGAACACATTGAGTGATGACGGAATACGGATGCACCCCTCGGACGCCGTATGGCCCAGCCGCTGCTCCAGATAAACCGGGTCTGTTGCGTGCATTTCCAGCCGGATCTGCACTTTGTCCCGGCTTGGTAGCCAGCCTTTTTCAGCCCATTGCCAACCAAAATCCCAGACGCGCATCCCCGTGGTGCCGTTCCCCATAATGCCGTTTTCGTTCTTGGTACCCAAGGCCCGGTAGCCAAGCCGGGTTGCCGAATTGGGGAAAACGCCGGTAGGGGTAATATAATAATACTGCCGCCCGGTTGTGCCGGTGGAAACTTTGGTACTGCCAATAACCTGCCAGTCCGCGCTACCGGGAATGGCCAGAATCAGGCAAAGGCGCTGCACTTTGGGGTTGCGGTCCACCACCACAAGCACCTGCGGGCGATCCAGCACATAGCCTGCCTGCTCCAGTTGCTGGCGGGCCAAAGCCACCCATGCCGCTTTATAAGCTGAGGAAACAGAAACAGCGACAGGCACCTCGCGCCTGAACGCCAGTGTCAGCGCCCATGCTTCCTGCCGGGCGGCATCCTCCCCAAGAATGGGGGGAGAGTCGTCTGTAAAGGAAGGAGAAGGATGTGTGCCGCCAGATACCCCTGCAAAGGCGGGGTCCAGTGCACGGTCATCCACACCCGCAGGGGGTGTAGCAGCCTGTGTGCCAGCACCGGCATGGCCAGTGTTCTGCCATGCCGCACCTTGGGCATACACCATATTTACCCCGGCCAGAAAACCACCAGCCACGGCCAAGCAGACTGCCAGCTTCCCTGCCACACACATACATACTCTCCTCCGTATGCAACTACGGAAGAGAGTATGGCATTAGTCCTAACAAGAAGAAAATTTTCTTAGATATTGATCGCGCGGTTGTCAGCGCCCAGAGCAGCTTCCTTTACGGCTTCGCTCAGGGTTGGGTGCGCGTGGCAGACGCGGCCAATATCTTCCGCCGAGGCACCAAACTCGATCGCCATAGTGGCTTCGGCAATCAGCTCACCTGCTGCGGGGCCAATAATGTGCACACCCAGCACGCGGTCTGTCTGCTTGTCGGCCAGCACCTTCACAAAGCCATCCGTCATGCCCAGTGCGCGGGCACGGCCATTGGCAAGGAAGGGGAACTTGCCGGTCTTGTAAGCTACACCCTTGTCCTTGAGCTGCTCTTCCGTAAAGCCCACGGAGGCAACTTCGGGCCATGTGTAAATCACGCCGGGAATGGCATCGTAATTAACGTGCCCGGCCTGCCCGGCCAGCAGTTCGGCCAGCGCCACACCTTCCTCTTCCGCCTTGTGGGCCAGCATGGGGCCCGCAATAACATCCCCAATAGCGTAAATGCCGGGCACGTTGGTTGCGTAATGGGCATCCACTTCCACACGGCCGCGCTTGTCCAGCACAATACCGGCTTCTTCCAGCCCCATGTTCCTGCTGGCTGCCGTACGGCCAACCGCAACCAGAACCACATCGGCTTCCAGCGTTTCCACCGCGCCACCAGTCGATGGTTCGATGCTGAGCACAACGCCTTTTTTGGTTTTTTCGGCCTTGGTCACCTTGTGGCCCAGCTTCATTTTGAAGCCCTGCTTGGTCAACAGTTTCTGGAACTGTGCAGCCACTTCATTATCGGTGCCGGGCACCAGACGGTCCAGGAACTCAACCACGGTAACTTCCGCACCAAGGCGGTGCCATACGCTACCCAGTTCCAGCCCGATAACGCCGCCACCAATAACCACCAGACGCTTGGGCACTTCAGACAGTTCAAGCGCACCTGTGGAAGTGACAATAACTTTTTCGTCCACCTCAATACCCGGCAGGTTTGCGCTGTCGCTCCCGCTGGCAATAATGATGTGTTTGGCGGTTACCGGCTTGCCGTCCACACTCAGGCGGCCTGTGCCTTCAACCTTGCCGTGGCCTTTAAGCCAGGTGATGCCGTTTTTCTTGAAAAGGAATTCAACCCCTTTCACGTTGGCACCAACAATGTCGGCCTTGCGGGCCTGCATTTTGGCCAGATCAAGCTTTACGCTATCAATCAGCACGCCATGGGCAGCAAAATCATGCCCTGCTGCATGATAGTTTTCTGAAGACTGAAGTAGCGCCTTGGAAGGAATGCAGCCGACATTAAGGCAGGTGCCACCAAGAGTTGCGCGTTTTTCCACGCAGGCAACCTTGAAGCCAAGCTGCGCTGCACGAATGGCGCAAACATACCCACCCGGGCCCGCACCAATAACCACAACGTCATAATCCGTCTCAGCCGGGGGAGCGGCCTGTGCTTCTGCCTTGGGGGCAGGTGCCGCCTGAGCGGGAGCAGCCTGTGCCGCCGGGGCAGCGGCCTTGCCTGCGGCTCCGGCTTCCAGCAGAGCCAGCACGGCACCAACTTCAACCTCGTCCCCTTCCTTGACCGCGTGGTTTTCCAGCCGACCGGCAGCGGGGGCAGGCACTTCCACGCTCACCTTATCCGTTTCCAGCTCCACAACCGGTTCGTCTTCCTTGACCGCTTCGCCCGGCTGCTTCAGCCACTTCCCTACCGTGGCGGTAGTCACACTTTCTCCAAGGGTTGGTACTTTAATTTCGGTCGGCATGGGTATTGTCTCGCTCACGTTAGGGTCTGCAAAAAAGGAAAGGCCGGAGAGCAGCACCAAGGCAGCCTCCGGCCTGTGCCAGTGTCAGATCAGACGTCAATCAACAGGCGGCGGGGGTCTTCCACATTCTGCTTGAGCCGGACAAGGAAGCTGACCGCCTCCTTACCATCCACAATGCGATGATCGTAGGACAGGGCCACATACATCATGGGGCGGATGACCACCTGACCGTTTACGGCAACCGGACGCTCCTGAATGGAATGCATGCCCAGAATACCGGACTGCGGGGAGTTCAGGATCGGGGTGGACAGCAGCGAACCGTAAATGCCGCCATTGGTGATGGAGAAGGTACCGCCGGAGAGTTCGTCCAGCTTGAGCGTACCTTCCCGCGCGGCCTTGCCAAACCCGGAAATGGTTTTTTCAATCTGAGCAAAACCCATTTTATCGGCATCGCGGATAACCGGCACCACCAGACCGTTGGGGCCACCCACGGCAATACCAAGGTTGATGAAGTCGCGGTAAATTACGTCTTCACCATCGATTTCGGCGTTAATAGCCGGGAATTCCTTGAGTGCCGCAATAACAGCACGGGAGAAGATGGACATATAACCCAGCTTCACACCATGCTTTTTAACAAAGCTGTCCTGGAATTCGGCACGCAGCGCCATGGCACCGGACATGTCGATTTCGTTAAACGTGGTCAGCATGGCCGCCGTGTTCTGCGCTTCCTTCAGGCGGCGGGCAATGGTGCGGCGCAGGCGCGTCATTTTTACGCGTTCTTCACGCGGGTCGTCCTTGCGGGCGGCTTTGGGTGCAGCGGCGGGGGCTGCCCCCTGCGGCTGGGACAAAAAGCCCAGGACATCGCCTTTGGTAATCCGTCCGCCAAGGCCCGTGCCCTGACCAACCTGCCCGGCACTCAGGCCATTTTCGGCCATGATCTTGCGTGCAGCAGGCAGAGCAGCTGCGGAATCAACTGCCCCGGCCGCAGGCTGTGCTGCGGGGGCGGGAGTTGCTGGAGCTTCCACCTTCTTTTCCGCTGCTACAGCCTTGGGCGCTGCGGGGGCTGCCCCTGCCTTGCCGGGTTCAACGGTTGCCAGCAGGGCACCCACTTCAACCTCGTCCCCTTCCTTGACGGCCTGCGGGCCAAGCACACCAGCCTGCGGGGCGGCAACTTCCACACTGACCTTATCAGTTTCAAGTTCAACGACTGGTTCGTCTTCCTTGACCGCCTCACCCGGCTGCTTCAGCCATTTGGCAATGGTTGCCGTGGTCACGCTCTCGCCCAGTGTTGGCACCTTGATCTCGACTGACATCCTGTTCCCCATTCTTCTCAAGAAAGCCCCTGTGTGGGGTAATGGTTTTGCCACACAGGGTTTTTCTTCCGCGTAAGGCGGACAATTTTTCTAAAATTCCAGACCCTGCTCAGCGAGCCGCCTTCAACCCAAGTGCGCGGTCCACAAGGTCCGCCTGCTCGGCGGCATGGATACGTGCAAGACCCGTTGCCGGGCTGGCTGCGGCAGCACGCCCCACATACTGCGGGCGCCCCGCCTTGTGGCCTGCACGCACCAGAGCTTTTTCAATCCGCCGGTCCACAAAGTGCCATGCACCACCATTTTCCGTTTCTTCCTGACACCAGACAATATCTGCCTCAGGATAACGCTTGAGCTCGGCTGCGAGTGTTGCTTCCGGGAAGGGGTAGAGTTGCTCCACACGCACGATGGCGACATCCTTGATGTCCTTTTCGCGCCGGGCGGCAAGCAGGTCGTAATAAACCTTGCCCGAGCAGACCACCACGCGGCGGACCTTGGCATCCGGCCCCAGAGCATCCACCTCGGGCAGAACAGGGCTGAAGCGCGTCCCCGGCCCGAAATCGGCCAGAGCAGAAACCGCGAGTTTGTGGCGCAGGAGAGATTTGGGCTCCATCAGCACCAGCGGCTTGCGGTAATCCAGTTTGAGCTGGCGGCGCAGCGCGTGGAAGTAGTTTGCAGGCGTGGTGATGTTGCAGACAAACATGTTATCTTCCGCGCAAAGCTGGAGATAACGCTCCAGACGTGCGGAGGAGTGTTCTGGCCCCTGCCCTTCGTACCCGTGGGGCAGAAGCAGCACCAGACCGGACATGCGCAGCCACTTGGTCTCACCCGATGCGATAAACTGGTCAATAATGACCTGCGCACAGTTGGCGAAGTCCCCGAACTGGGCTTCCCACAGAACCAGCGTCTGCGGGTTGCGTACGGAGTAACCGTATTCAAAACCCAGTACGCCGTATTCGGACAGCAGCGAGTTCCAGATTTCGATTTTGGCCTGATCCGCCTGAATATGGTTCAGCGGTGTGCAGGGGGTCTGGTTGACCTGATCGGTCCATGTTGCATGGCGCTGGCTGAAGGTCCCGCGCTGGCAGTCCTCGCCAGACAGGCGCACACGGTGGCCTTCCAGCAGGAGCGAGCCAAAGCCCATGGCCTCACCCGTTGCCCAGTCGAACCCTTCGCCCGAACTGAACATGGCCGCCTTGGCCTTGAGCTGGCGCGCAATTTTGGAATTGAGGTTGAACCCTTCGGGCACCTTGGTAATGGCCGCCCCAATTTTTTGCAGCGCATCCAGAGCCACACCCGTATCGGGCCATGCCTGTTCGGGCTTCTGCCCCGGTGCGGTTAGCCCCTTCCAGCCGCCTTCCAGCCAGTCTGCCTTGTTAACCTTGTAGGATTCGGCAGCCTTGTAATCCGCTTCCAGCCGGTCCTGGAACGCATCCCACTGGGCCTGCGTTTCGGCCTCGGTCATGACCCCTGCTTCCACAACACGGCGGGCATACAGGGTGTGCGGCGTTTCGTGGCTGGCAATGGCCTTGTACATGACGGGCTGGGTAAAGACCGGCTCGTCCGTTTCGTTGTGGCCATGGCGGCGGTAGCAGACAATGTCGAGCACAATGTCGCTGGCAAATTTGAGGCGGTAATCCGCGGCAAGGCGTGAGGCGTAGATAACGGCCTCGGCATCATCCCCATTCACATGCAGGACAGGTGCCTCAATGGATTTGGCAAGATCAGTGCCATACACACCGGAATGCCCGCATTCGGGGTTGGTGGTAAAGCCGATCTGGTTGTTGACCACCATATGGATGGTCCCACCCGTGCGGTAGCCGGGGAGCTGGGACATGGCAAAGGTTTCGTAAACAATACCCTGCCCGGCAAATGCCGCATCACCATGAATGATAATGCCCATGCTGCCAGTGCGGTTTTGCGTATCGCCCGCATCATCCTGCGTTGCGCGTACCTTGCCCAGCACAACGGAATCCACGGCCTCAAGATGCGAAGGGTTGGGCAGGAGCGAAATATGCACCGAGCGCCCGCTCACTTCCACATCCGCCGAAGACCCCAGATGGTACTTGACGTCCCCCGAGCCTTCCACATTGTCGGGCTTGAAGGAGCCACCGGCAAATTCGTTAAAAATGGCCACGTAAGGCTTGCGCACCACATTGACCAGCGTGTTCAGACGGCCACGATGGGCCATGCCGATGGTGACCGAGCCAACACCCTGCACTGCGGACTGGTCCACAATGGCGTGCAGTGCGGGAATGGAGATTTCCCCCCCTTCCAGCCCAAAGCGCTTCGCACCCACGTAGCGCTTCTGGCAGAAGGCTTCGAACCCTTCTGCTTCAGCCAGATTTTTAAGAATGCTCTTGCGTTCGGCCACGCTGACATTCTGCTGCCAGTTATCGCTTTCCAGCCGGTTGCGGAACCATTCGCGCTGTTCGGTATTCCGGGCATACAGGTATTCTGCACCAATGTTGCCACAGTATACCGTGCGCAGGGCCGCAATAACGTCCTTGACCTTGGCTGTGTTGCGCCCCTTGAGCAGAGGCTCCAGCAGGGAGCCAATAAAAACCTCACGCTCCAGATCCTTGGGGCCAAAGCCGTAGGTCTGGGGGTTCAGTTCCTCACGCTGGGTGGGAACCTTGAGCCCGAGCGGGTCAAGCGTTGCTTCCAGATGACCAAATTCGCGGTAGGCGCGGACCAGCCGGGCAATAGCCAGACTATCCTGCGCGGCCAGACCGCCAGCCGGGCCACCCTTGGCAGGTGGTGGTGGCTCTTCCCCCGTAATAATGGACGGGCGCGGTGCCCATGATGCGCCAAGCGCATCATGCAGCACGGCCGCCTCGTCATCCCCCAGCGAGCTGAAGAGAATATCGAAGGAGGGATCTACACTTTTTGGATCCTTTGCCCACTGGGCATACAAATCCGCAAGGTACGCGATATTGGCACCGTTCAGAGCGGTTGCCAGCATATCCGATACCGCCATCTCACATTCCTCCCTGTCGCGGGGTGATCACGCGCCGCAGACCAGATGTTGTGTCACACTCCAACGTAAGCCGGACCATCTTTTCCTTCACCCCACCCATACGGCAGAGTGCCCTTGATATCCCTTGCCAGAAGCACACAGCCCCCGGCTCTTTCTGTCTCAAGAGCTAGACCGGCCATGGGAGCGGAACAAGGGCACCGCCTGTCACGCTCTAGCGAGGCTGTGCGCTGCCTGCGCTGCCTGTGCACCATGCTCAAGCCAGCTTTCACTGCCCATTTCCGCCAGACGGGAGGCTGTACGGGCAAATGCGTCCGATCCCTCGCCCTCGGTAAACAGTTTGTCAGGTGCGGCCGCAGCCGAGGCAAACAGCAGGTTTCCGTTGTCGTACAAGGCATCTATGAGGGTAATGAAGCGCCGCGCCAGGTTGGCCTCGTCCTGTCCCATGCAGGGAATGTTATCGATCACGACAACGGGAAAACGCCTTGCCAGTGCCAGATAATCGTTCGGCCCCAGCGGTTTTCCACACAAAGAGTTGAAATCGAACCGGCACACCGGCCCTGCCGCCTGCTCCACCTCAAAACTGCGGCCAATAAACTCCAGCGTGACCGGCTGGGGGCTGGCACCACCGGCCTGATGGGCAAAAATACGGTCCAGCGTGGCGTGGGCCTGCGCATCGGCCGGGACCAGCCATGTCTGCCGGTCCTGCTCGCGCCCGCGCCGGTAATCCCGTGGCGAATCCAGCTCGATCGTATCCAGCTCACGCCGGATAATGGCAATGAACGGCTTAAAGGCATCCGCCCCCGGCCTGTTCTGGAACAGCTGGGAGGGCTCGGTGTTGGAGGTGGCCACAATCACCACGCCATCAGCAAACAGGGCCTCGAACAGGCGGCCCAGAATCATGGCATCGGCAATGTCGTTCACCTGAAACTCGTCAAAGCACAAAAGCTGCACACGGGCTGCAATGGCTTTGGCCAGCGGGGGAATGGGGTCGGCCATACCGGGGTTGGCGGCCTTGAGGGCATGCAGCTTCTGGTGCACGTCCTGCATGAAGCGCAGAAAATGGATGCGCTCCTTGAGCCGGACAGGCGCACAGCCAAAAAACAGATCCATGACCATGGTTTTGCCCCGGCCGACCCGTCCCACAATATAAAGCCCGCGCGGGCGGTCCTGCATGGGCTGTGCGGGCTGGCTCATCAGCTTTTTGGCAAGTCCTGCCAAAAAGCCCCTGCCTTTGCTGGCGGGGCTGGCCGCCTGCGGCGCGCGCGCGGGCATGGTGGCAAGTTCGCGCCACAACTGGTCCAGACGTTCGACCACACGGGCCTGATCCGGATCGCTCTTGATGTCCCCGGTCGCAATGCGCTGCCGGTAAACTGCCAGAGGCCCCTGTGCGGTCGCAGCGGAGGCCCCGCTCGTGTTCATGTCTGTCATAAGTCTGCCCGATAACGGCTTGAAGGCTCTTTCCGCAAGTATCAACACCTCTCCTAACCGTGTCGTGACAAGGCCGAAGGGCTCTGGTGCTGTTGGAAGGTCCAACATACCCATATCGGAGTCCATGTCATGACCGACTGGAATGCTTATCGCGCCAATATGCAAAAAAACGTCAAGGCACTGGCACAGCTAACCCCAAACACACTCAAAGGGTTGCAAACGCTGGAAACACCTCTGCCTGAACTGAAGCATCTGGACGCCAAAACGCGCGAGCTGATTGCGCTTGCCGTAGCCGTAACCACACGGTGTGATGGCTGCATTGCCGTACACTCCGCTGCCGCCCGCAAGGTAGGCGCCAGCAAGGAGGAAATAGCCGAAGCCCTTGGTGTGGCCGTGGCGCTGAACGCAGGGGCCGCCCTTGTCTATTCCAGCCGGGTGATGGAAGCGTTTGACAGCACGGAAAGCTGACCAACGCCCCATAAACAGGCGTGGGTGCCACGCCAGCACACACCTTATTCCGCCTGAGCCAGAGGTAGGGTGGGCATACCGTGGCCGCCGGGCTTAAGCACCCACAGCCGCTCCCCCCGTGTTTGCCGGTCACTGACCACCCGCACGCCCGAAGCCAGAAAAACCGCCTGTGCCCCCTCGCGCCATGCAGAAAAACGATCCAGCCGGACTGCAACATCGGGGCATGATTCCCTTAAGGGGGCCACGCTTACCACCAGATCAGCCTGCGCGCACAGGTCTGGGGGGAGCAGGCTGCGCCCGTCCGAGGGATCATGCACACGCAGCACCACTTCGTGCTTATTGCGGAGCAGGGTGCAGGTGCCCCCGGCATCGCCCTCCCCGCAGATCAGGCTGCCATCGGGTGTTTCGGCCGCCTGCTCCGCCGTGGTGGAAAAACCGGTTACAGGCATGGCCAGTGCCTGTGCCCAGGCAGCCTTTATGGCCCGCTCATCCCGCGCATGACCCATAACCAGTATGGCCGCGTGATCGCACACCCCCATTAACTGCCCATCCGGGCTGATCAGGAGGTCCGGCCGGCTCACCAGCCATGGGCTCAGGGTGGCACACAGTACAACAGGCATGCCCCACCACCGCAGCCGCCCCCGCCACAAACACAGCCAACACAGGCCCAGAAGCACACCGGCAAGCCCCCAGCCGGGCATGGCGGGCACCTCCATGCGCGCACCTGGCCAGCCCGCCACACTCCGCGCCAGCCACAGCACAACACGCACACCGGCATCCATCAGGTATAAAAAAGGAGCCTCTGCATGCAGGAGCATGGCCACCAGCGACGCCAGCCCCAGCGGCATAATCCAAACGCCCATCAGCGGCACGGCCAGCAGGTTGGCCAGCACAAAAAACGGCTGCACCACCCCAAAATGGGCCATCACCACCGGCAAGGTGGCCGTGCCAGCCAAAAGGCTGGTCAGCACCAGCATAACACCATGCCGGGCCAGCCCGTGTCTGGCTCCCGTAAGCCCGGACAGGCCGCGGGTCAGGCGGGGTTGCAGGAGCTCATACCCAGCCACAAGCGCCATAACCGCGGCCATGGACATTTGAAAAGCCACATCCAGCACAACCTGCGGTGCCACCAGCAGCATAAGGGTTGCCGCCAGCGCCAGCCCCCGCATGGACACGGCCCTGCGCCCCACCATAAGCCCCAGCACCACAACACTGGCCATAAGCCAGCTCCGCACGGCGGGCAGGTGCGCGCCTGTAAGCAGCACATACCCCCCGCCCACGCCCCATGCCACAAAAGCGGAAAGCGCCTTGCAGGGCCACCGCAGGGCGGCATATTCCCACGCGGCCAGCGCCATGCGGCAAACCAGCATGGCCGCCCCCATAACAAGGCCAAGGTGCAAGCCCGCTACCGCCAGCAGATGCGCAAGCCCGGAAGCGGCAAAATCTTCCCGCACATCCTGCGGAACGGCCTCTGCCCTGCCATCCAGCAAAGTGGCAACAACAGCCCCGGAAGGGCCGGGCAGAACAGCCCGCACACGCGCGTTAACCCGCCCGCGCACGGTAGCCACCCCCTGCCAGAAGCCCGATACCCTGCCCTGTACCCCCGGCTCCACCTGCACGGGCTCCAGCGCATAACCACTCCCTGCCTGCCCGGAAAACCATGCCTCGAACTGCCTGTCCCGCCCACCGGGCAGGGCGGGAAAAGGCGGGGGCTGCAGCATAGTCCGCACCCGCACGCCATCCCCCGGCGCGAGCAGGGCCGAATCGTTTTGCACCAGCCGTATAGCCAGAGTGCGGCGCAGGGGGGCCATGCCATCATCCACAAAATCATGCAGAACCACCTGCGCAAGGGTCACGCGCCGTACCGGCTCCCCCTGCCCTGTGGACGCGGGAAAAAAGGCAACATCGCGCACAATGCCGGAAATTTCGGTACCCCGGCGGGGCAGTTCAGGCATGGGCGGCTGGCGGTGTGCCGCGCACCATGCTGCACCAAACCCCACGGCCAACGCCATGCCAGCCCCACCAGCCAGCCACGCCACAAGGCTCTGCCGCCAGTAAAAACAGGCCCCAAGGCACAGACCCACCACCCCTGCGGGTACGCCCACACCACCGAGCAGCCCCGGCTCATACGGCCATAAAAAATAGGCGAGCGCCCCCAGCGCCAGCAGGACCGGAACCCACAGCACCAACCGCCTGAACTCCGCATCCAGCAACACCATGACAGACATCGGGTTCAGCATATGGCTCCCTGCGCCTGCGCGTGATAAAGAAGCGCCCCATGACGACCATCCGCACACGCTTTGCTCCGAGTCCGACAGGCCTGCTGCATATTGGCAACGCCCGCGCAGCCCTGTTCAACTTCCTCTTTGCCCGTCACCATGGCGGTCAATTCCTCCTGCGTATTGAAGATACCGACCGCGAACGCTCCACCCAACAGGCCGTAGATGTTATTTTTGCGGGTCTGGACTGGATGGGCATTACGCCGGATGAGGAACCCGTCTTCCAGTCCTCGCGGGAGGCACGCCACCGCGAGGTTGCACTGGAACTGCTTGAAAAAGGTCTGGCCTACAAGTGCTACTGCACGCCAGAAGAACTCAAGCAGATGCGCGAAGACGCCACAAAAAATGGCCTGCCCCCGCGCTATAACGGCCTGTGGCGCGACCGCGACCCGGCAGACGCGCCCGCAGGTGCCCCCTACGCCATCCGCATCAAGGCCCCGCGTGAAGGGGATGCGGTTATTGATGATCTGGTGCAGGGCGAAGTCCGCGTGGCCAATGTGGAACTGGATGACATGATCATCCTGCGGTCCGATGGCACCCCCACCTACCAGCACGCCGTGGTGGTGGATGACCACGACATGGCCATTACCCACGTGATCCGTGGTGATGACCACCTGACCAACACCTTCCGCCAGGCCATGATCTACCGCGCCATGGGCTGGGACCTGCCCCGCTTTGGCCACCTGCCCCTTATTCATGGCCCCGATGGTGCCAAGCTTTCCAAACGCCATGGCGCGCAGTCCGTGGTGGAATTCCGCGACATGGGCTACCTGCCCGAAGCCCTTTGCAACTACCTGCTCCGTCTGGGCTGGGGGCATGGGGATGCGGAAATCCTCTCGCGCGAAGAACAGATCAAGCTGTTCGACATTGATGGTGTGGGCCGTGCGCCCTCGCGCATGGATTACGCCAAGCTCGACCACATCAACGCCGTATGGCTGCGGCAGGCAGATGACGTGCGCCTGACGGATGACGTTATGGAACGCCTGAAAAAAGTTGAAGGCGTTAATGTGGACGAAACCACCCGTGCCCGTGTGCTGTCCCTTATGCCCGGCCTTAAGGAACGCGCACGCACACTGGTTGAACTGACCGAGAACGCCGCCTTCCTTGGCCGCCATGTGCCCCTGCCCATGAACGCCAAGGCCGAAAAGCTGCTCACCCCCGAAGGCCGCGCCCTGCTGGGTGAACTGGCGCGGGATCTGGCCGTGGTGGAACCCTTCAGCCCCGAAAACATAGATGCCGCCCTGCGCGCCTTTGCCGAGCGTGGTGGCCACAAGCTTGGTCAGGTTGCCCAGCCACTGCGCGCGGCCGTAACCGGCTCCAACTCCTCCCCCGGGATTGATGCCACGTTGCAGGCACTCGGCCGGGATGAAACACTGGCCAGAATAGGAGCCGTTCTGCATGGCTAGCTTTCCCGGCCGCCACACCCGGCATCTGCTCGGGCTGGAGGGCATGACGCCAGACCAGATCGAGCCGCTGCTGGATCTGGCCGAGAGCTATGCCCTGCTCAACCGCTCCCGCAAGGTCCCGCGCGATGTGCTGCGCGGGCGCACCTTGATCAACCTGTTTTTTGAAGACAGTACGCGCACGCGTACCTCCTTTGAACTGGCAGGCAAGCGGCTGGGGGCGGACGTGATCAACATGTCCGTCGCCCAGTCCTCGGTGAACAAGGGGGAAACCCTGCTGGACACCGCAGCCACCCTTAATGCCATGCGCACGGACCTGCTGGTGGTCCGCCACTCCCAGTCCGGTGCGCCTGCCCTGCTGGCCCGCAAGGTGGAAGCCTCGGTCGTGAATGCGGGCGATGGCATGCACGAGCACCCCACGCAGGCTTTGCTGGATGCGCTGACCATCCGCCGCCACCATGGCACTCTGGGGGGGCTTAAAGTCGCCATCTGTGGGGATGTCGCCCATTCCCGCGTGGCGCGCTCCAATATTCATCTGCTCACCACAATGGGCAGTTCCGTGCGCCTTGTAGGCCCGCCCACACTGGTACCGGGCAACCTTGGCCAGCTTGGGGTGGACATCCACCACAGCATGGAAGACGGCCTGCGCGATGTGGATGTGGTGATGATGCTGCGCCTGCAGCGCGAGCGCATGTCCTCCGGGCTTATTCCCAGCGCGCGCGAATACTTCCGCTTTTTTGGTCTGGACCGCAGGCGGCTGGATCTGGCGCACAAAAACGCGCTGGTCATGCACCCCGGCCCCATGAACCGGGGCGTGGAAATTGACAGCTCCGTTGCCGATTCCGACCAGAGCGTTATTCAGGAACAGGTGGAAATGGGTGTGGCCGTACGCATGGCCGTTCTGGACCGCCTTACACGCAGCAGGCAAACGCCATGACCTCCGTTGTTTTTGAAAATGTCCGCCTGATCGACCCTGCCTCCGGGCTGGACCAGCCCGGCCGCCTGCTTGTGCGTGACGGGCAGATAGCCGGCATAGACAAACCCGGTGCAGAAGGCAGGCCAGAAGGTGCCGCCCATGTGGATGGGCAAGGTGCCGTGCTCTGCCCCGGTCTTGTGGACATGCGCGTGGAAATTGGTGAACCCGGCTACGAATACCGTGAGACCATAGCCTCCGCCACCCGTGCTGCCTCTGCCGGTGGGATTACCACCATTGCAGTACTCCCCACCTGCAAACCCGCCATAGATAACCCTGCTCTGGTCCGGATGCTCCGCGCCCGGGGGGAGGAAACCGGGGCTGTAACCATTCTGCCCTATGGGGCCCTGACCAAAGGGTGCGAAGGCAAGGAACTGGCCGAAATCGGCCTGCTGCACGAAGCCGGAGCCGTGGCCTTTACCGATGGTAACCGCGCCATAGACCCTTCCCGCCTTATGCGGCTTGCTCTGGCCTATGCCAGCGGGTTTAACGCCATGGTGGTGCAGCACCCCGAAGACCCATCCCTTGCCGGGTCAGGGTGTGCCACATCTGGCGCACTGGCCACCCGCCTTGGGCTTGCGGGCATTCCCACAGCGGCCGAATCGATCATGATCGCGCGGGACATCCGTCTGGCGGAACTGACCGGGGGACGCCTGCATTTTGGCCATGTCTCCACGGGAGAAGGGCTGGACCTGATCCGTCAGGCCAAGGCGCGCGGGCTGAACGTGACATGCGATACAGCCCCCCCCTATTTTGACCTGAACGAAAACGCGATTGGCGATTTCAGAACCTACGCCAAGTTCTCCCCCCCCCTGCGGAGCGAGGAAGACCGGCTGGCCGTATGTGCCGGGCTGGCCGATGGCACGATTGACGCCATTGCCTCCGACCACCACCCGCGGGATGCGGATGACAAGCGCCTACCTTTTGCGCAGGCCGCAACCGGGGGCACGGGCATGGTGACGCTGTTGGGCGTAACCCTTGCGCGTGTGCATGATGGCACGCTGGGTCTGCCACAGGCCCTTGGCCTGCTGACCTACCGCCCCGCCAGCCTGCTGGGCGTGGAAGCCGGAACACTGGCCGTAGGAGCCATGGCCGACCTGTGCCTGTTTGCCCCGGAGCAGAGCTGGCTGGTAACGGCAGGCCAGCTCCCCGGTCGTGCGCAGAACACTCCATTTGACCGCCGTCCGCTGGAAGGCCGCGTACTGGGCACATGGAAGGCTGGCCAGCGCGTTTATGAGGCAGACGCGGCATGAGCGGGCAGCTTCCCTCCTACGTGCTGTGGCTTATGGCGGCCATGGCGTTCATGGGCTACGCGCTGGGGAGTGTTCCGTTCGGGCTGATCCTGACCAACCTTGGCGGTGCGGGGGATTTACGCAGCATCGGCTCGGGCAATATTGGCGCGACCAACGTGCTGCGCACCGGCCGCAAGGACCTTGCCGCCGCAACGCTGGGGCTGGATGCTGGCAAGGGGTTTCTGGCGGTTCTGATCGCATGGGTCATGACCTCGCCCGATTATTCCGACCATACCGCATCTCTTGCGGCCCTTGCGGCGGTGGTGGGGCACTGTTTCCCCGTTTTTCTGGGCTTTCGGGGGGGCAAGGGCGTGGCCACGGGGCTGGGGGCACTGCTTGCCCTCTCCCCCATTACCGGGCTGGTCGGGTGTGCCGTGTGGCTGGGGGTTGCCAAGCTTTCCCGCATTTCCTCCGCCGGGGCGTTGGCTGCCTTTGTGGTCATGCCCGTTGTTATTCTGGCCCTGTATGGGTTTTCCTTTCAGGCCAGCCCAAAGCCCATGGCAACGCTGTTGATCAGCCTGCTGGTCATTGCCCGCCATCATGAAAACATTGCCCGTATCCTGCGGGGGACCGAGTCCCGCATTGGTCAGAAAAAGGACTGACCGGCCTTTGCGCCGGTTGCTCCACCCTTTCGCATGAACAGCCTGTATGCAGCCCTGCGCCTTGCGCGGACCGAGCAGGTTGGCCCGCGCACATGGCAGCGGCTGGTCGCGCAGTATGGCACGCCAGAGGCGGCATTGGATGCCCTACCGGGTCTGCCCGCCAGAGGGCGCACACGCCCCGGCATTCCCCCGCGGGACAGCATTGAGCGCGAAATTGAGAACACGCTGGCCCTCGGCGGGCAGTTCCTGACCCTGCTGGACCCGCACTACCCACCCCTTTTGCGGCATATTCCCGATGCCCCACCCGTACTGAGCATTCTGGGCGACCCTGCCTGCCTGAGCCAGCCGGGCATTGGCATTGTCGGGGCGCGCAATGCCTCGGCCCAGGGGTTACGGCTGGCCGAAAGTCTGGCCACGGAGATAGCCGACTCCGGCCTGAGCGTTATTTCCGGTCTGGCACGGGGGATAGACAGTGCCGCCCATCATGGCGCGCTTTACAAACAGGGCCTGACCGTTGCTGCCATAGCAGGTGGGCTGGACTGCCCGTACCCACCCCAGAACACCGATTTGCAGGCACGCATTGCCCAAATGGGCGCAGTTGTTACCGAGGCTCCCCTTGGCACCGCCCCGCAAGGCCGCCATTTTCCGCGCCGGAACAGACTTATTGCAGGGCTGGCCCTTGGTTGTGTAGTGGTGGAGGCGGCCCCCCATTCTGGCACGCTGATTACGGCACGCATGGCCGCCGATTACGGGCGAGAGGTCTTTGCCGTGCCCGGCTCCCCGCTGGACCCAAGGTGCAGGGGCAGCAACGATCTGCTGCGCAAGGGGGCCATTCTGGTTGAGCGTGTGTCCGATATTCTGCCCCATATTGCCGTAACTCCACCCCCAAACACGCCTTTGGCCCTGAGCCGCACAAAATCCACGCCTGACCTGTTTGCATCTCTTCCCCCCTCCGCCACCACGGGCACAGAGGGGAAGGATTTTAAAAATTCACAGCAAAAACAAAGCCTTGTGCACACAGCACCGACCTTGCTAGCACAGCAGCATACAGCGCCCAGCCCTGCCAGACAGCTGCTTGATCTTCTGTCCTTTACACCCATAGCTGTTGACGATCTTATAAGGCGCTGCCAGTTCTCGGCTTCTGTCGTTCTGGCCGCGCTCACCCAGCTTGAGCTGTCAGGTCAGGTGACCACCTATCAGGATGGTCGCGTTGGGCTAACTAACGGGCAGGCAGAAACGAGTAGGTAAGTGCTGCTTCCGGGCAGGTCGGAGAGAGTATGACTGACGTTGTTGTGGTCGAGAGCCCAGCCAAGGCTAAAACGATCAACAAATATCTGGGCGATGGCTACACGGTGCTTGCATCGTTTGGACATGTGCGCGACCTCCCCCCCAAAGATGGGTCCGTCCTGCCTGATGACGGCTTTGCCATGAAGTGGCAGGCCGATGAACGCGGCACAAAGCAGGTTGCTGCCATTATCAAGGCGCTCAAGGGTGCCAAGCACCTCTACCTCGCCACTGACCCGGACCGGGAAGGGGAAGCCATTTCGTGGCATGTGCGCGCCATGCTGGAGGAGCGCAACGCGCTCAAAGGCGTGGACGTGCAGCGTGTCACGTTTAACGAAATTACCAAAAGCGCCATCAAGCACGCCATGGCTCACCCCCGCGAGCTTGATCTGCCACTGATCGAGGCTTATCTGGCCCGCCGCGCGCTGGATTATCTGGTGGGCTTTACTCTCTCCCCCGTTCTGTGGCGCAAGCTACCCGGCTCGCGCAGTGCTGGCCGGGTGCAATCCGTTGCCCTGCGCCTGATCTGCGAGCGTGAGGCCGAGATCGAGGTGTTTAAGCCGCGGGAATACTGGAGTGTAACCGCGTCCCTGCTCACGCCGGGCAACGCACCCTTTACCGCGCGCCTGACACACCTGAACGGCAAAAAGCTCGACCAGTTTGACCTTGGCAATGCCGAGCAGGCCGAAGCCGCCAAACGCGCGGTGGAAGCCGAGGAACTGAGTGTCCGCTCCATTGAGCGGCGCAAGGTCCGGCGCAACCCGCAGCCACCCTTTACCACCTCCACCTTGCAGCAGGAGGCATCGCGCAAGCTGGGCATGAGTGCCCAGACCACCATGCGCACAGCCCAGCAGCTCTATGAAGGCATGGAACTGGGGGGGGAAACCGTCGGCCTGATCACCTATATGCGAACCGATGGTGTAACCATGGCGCAGGAAGCCATCCACGCCATTCGCGGGCATATTGGCAGCAAGATTGGCGCGGACTACGTGCCCGCCCAGCCACGCCATTACACCTCCAAGGCCAAGAACGCACAGGAAGCGCATGAGGCCATTCGCCCCACTGATATTTCCCGCACTCCCGAATCCATGGCGCGCTACCTCAACAACGATCAGCGCCGCCTGTACGAACTGGTGTGGAAGCGCGCCGTAGCCAGCCAGATGGAATCGGCAACGCTGGATCAGGTGGCGGTAGATATTGCCGGCCCCTCCGCCCAGACCGTGCTGCGCGCCAATGGCTCGATCATTACCTTTGACGGTTTTCTCAAACTCTACCGCGAAGGCCGTGATGATACCGAAAAAGCTGCGGCGGATGATGAGTCCCGCATGCTCCCGCCCATGCATGAGAAAGACCCCCTCAAGCGTGAGGACGTAGAGGCAGAGCAGCACTTCACCCAGCCGCCTCCGCGCTATTCCGAGGCATCTCTGGTCAAGAAAATGGAAGAGCTGGGCATTGGTCGGCCCTCTACCTACGCATCCATCCTGACCGTGCTCCAGGACCGCAGTTACGTTCAGCTGGAAAACCGGCGCTTTGTGCCCGAAGCCCGCGGGCGGTTGGTAACTGCGTTCCTTGTTTCCTTTTTCGAGCGGTATGTGGACACGGGCTTTACGGCCAGTCTGGAAGAACTGCTGGATGATATTTCGGACGGGCAGGCCCAGTGGAAGGAAGTTCTGGCCTCCTTCTGGCATGACTTTTCCAAGGCCGTGGGCGACACCAAGGAACTGACCATTACCGATGTGCTGAACGCACTGGACAAGGACCTTGGCCCCTTCTTCTTCCCCCCCCGTGCAGATGGCTCGGACCCGAGGCATTGCGCTGCATGTGGTACGGGGCGGCTTGGCCTTAAGCTGGGGCGTTATGGGGCGTTTATTGGCTGCTCCAACTACCCCGAATGCCAGTTTACCCGCCGGCTGACAGCCGAAAGCGCTGAAGATGGCGATGGCAGCAGCACGCTCAAGGACGGTATGCGCCTGCTCGGCCAGCACCCGCAAACCGGCGAGGATATTACAGTGCGGCAAGGCCCGTGGGGCCTGTATGTGCAGCAGGGCGAACCCGACCCGGCGGACAAAAAAGCCAAGCCCCGCCGCGCATCCCTGCCCAAAGGAACGGATGGCGCCAGCATAACGCTGGATCAGGCTGTTGGCCTGCTCTCCCTCCCCCGCCTTGTGGGCCTGCACCCTGAAACGGGTGAGCCGATAGAGGCCGGTCTGGGCCGGTTTGGGCCATACGTCAAAATGGGCGCGGTTTATGGCTCACTCGACAAGGATGATGATGTCCTGACCGTGGGGCTGAACCGGGCGGTTGATGCGCTGGCCAAAAAGCTGGCTTCCATCCGCAATCTGGGCAACCACCCCAAGGATGGCGAGCCGGTTATGGTGCGCAAGGGCCGGTTTGGGCCATATGCCCAGCACGGGCAGGTGGTTGCTACCCTGCCACGCGGCACGGATATGGACGAGGTCACGCTGGACGAAGCCGTGGCCCTGCTGGCAGACAAGGGCAAGCCGCTCAAGGCCAAGGCCGGAGCCAAAAAAGCCCCAGCCAAGAAAAAAGCGGCCACAAAAACCGCAACTGCCAAGGCCACCACAAAAACACCGGCCAAAACTGGCACAAAAACGGCCACCAAGAGTACGACCAAAACCACAAAGGCCAAAGCCGCCACCACACCAGAAGGCGAAGCCGTACCGACCAAACCCAAGGCCCGCAAGGCCACCACGACAACGCGCAAAAAAAAGGCTGAATAACCCATGTCTGGCAGGTCTGAAGTTGCTGCCCTTCCTTCCAGCGCAGCACTTCGGGCCTTCCTGCTTGGCGGGGTTACCCCCGTTGGGCTGAGCGACATTTTGCGCGCGTTTGACCGCTCGATCCGCGACAAGGCACGCCTGAAGGCCATACTGCACACCATGGCGCTGGATGGCAGCCTGCTTGACCTGCCCGCAGGACGCCTGAAAACCTCCATCGGGCTGCCAGAAACCGTACGGGCGCGTATAACCCATATCCGCCCCGACGGTACCCCCTGCGGCATACTGGCCGATGACCCTGCGGCAACGCCTGTTGTTCTCAACACCCGCGCCCCCGACCTGCACCTCCCCTTGCCCGGTGATCTGGTTCTGGCCCGCCTGCGCCCCGCCTGCGGTGCCCGCCGCAGGGAGGCCCGCGCCGAACGTGTACTGGCCCGAACGGGGGAGAGCCTCGCCTTTTCCCGCGCACTTGGGGAGGATGGCGCGCCAGTGGAACGGTTATGGGCCTGTAACCCGCAGATTGCAGGCACGTTCGCGCTGGCCACACCAGAACAGCATGCCCTGCCCGAACCGGGGGAAGTTGTTCTGGCGACCTTGCGCTCCATGCCAGATGGCACACTGGCGGTGGATACCCCCACCCCTTACGGCCGGGCAGATACCGCAGGCATGGCCAGCGCGCTCAGCCTGCTGACACACGCCATTCCCATCCGTTTTTCCGCAGTAGCGGAGCAGGAGGCCACACGCGGAGCCGCACAGGCCGCAGCCCTGCACAACCAGCCCGCCCCAGCCGACCGGCACGACCTGCGCGCTCTCCCGCTGGTTACGCTGGATGATGAAACCGCACAGGATTATGACGACGCCATATGGGCAGAGCCGACAGACACGGGTTTTCATCTTGTCATCGCCATTGCCGATGTCAGCCACTACGTGCCAGCCGGTTCGGCGCTGGATGAGGAGGCCCGCTTACGAGGCACCTCCCTTTACCTGCCCGACCAGACCATACCCATGCTGCCGCTGGACCTGTCGGCCAATGCGTGTTCGCTCCTGCCCGGGCAGGACCGGCTCTGCCTGTTTGCCGATATTCTCATCACCCATGACGGCCATATGCAGGATGGAACAATCAGGCGCGGGATCATGCGCAGCGCAGCCCGGCTGAGCTACCACGATGCACAAAGCGCGCTGGACGGCAAAACCCTGCCCCCGGTCCACCCCATACACACCCTGCCGGCAACATTGCTGCAAACCCTTATGGCCGCGAGTAGTGCGCTCAATAACGATGCAACCAAACGCAATGCCATGCGTTTGGATGAAGATGCCTGGGTCGTTACCTTCCACCCCGACGGGCAGCCTGCTGCCTTTTTACCGCGCGAGCGCCTTGCAACCCATGATCTGGTTGCCAGCTTCATGATCGCGGCAAACACGCTCGCCGCCCGGATTGCGTATAAAAACCGGCTTGCGGTTCCGTTTCGGGTGCATCCCGCCCCTACGGCCACCCAGCCACGCCCGGCAGCACGCTACAGTGCTGTAGCTGGCCGCCATAACGGGCTTGGCCTGCCGTTATACACCCATTTTACCAGCCCCATCCGCCGCTATGCCGACCTGCTGGTACACAGAGCCATAAGTGCTTGGTGCATGGAGCAAAATCCCCGGCAGGACGGCACTCCATCTGTGGCCTGCGCGCCACCATGGGAGCAGGATCATGCATTGGTGTCCCACCTTAATTTTACCGAGCGCCGGGCCGGAAAAAGCGTTCAGGACTGCCAAAATCGGCTGGCAGCGGCCTTTCTGGTTCCCGACATAGGGCAAAACGTGAACATCCATGCCACCACAACAACACGGCATGGCCTTTGCGTGCGATTGACGAAAACAGGAACTCCGTCTTTGCTGCCGTGGTCTGCTTTTCCGGATTGCGCAAGGATGAATGACGACTCGCCGTACGGTGGCATTGCCGCCCGCTACACGCCCCTTATCCAGAACGGGGCACTGCCTGTGGCAGTTCTGCTGGCAACCTGCCCGGCGCGTGGCGTGTCCGTACTGGCGTCCCATGCCCATGCGCGCTGAACTTCCCTTCCGCGGTTATGTCCGGGCCATAGTGCAGCACCAGTTGCTTGTGCCCGGCGTTGTGCTGGCCATTCTGCTCCTGTGCCAGCCCGCCACCCTGCATGCCCAAAGCAGCAGCGGCGGGCCTGTGCCCAGCCCACCGCCAGCAACGCCCCAGCCCGCGGCCCCAGCCCCCAGCGCGGCCCCGGCAGCTGAGGCCCCCGCCGGACCTGCACCCACCAGCCCGGCACCTGCTCCACCAGCCCAGCCCGATGTACCCGCGCCCCCGCCCCCCCCTGCGGTGGACATGCAGCTTGTGCATTCGGTCATTGCCACAGCACTGGAGTTTTTAGGCCCCCGTACGCTTGAGCCCCATAGCAGCCGGGATTTTACCCTGTGGGGGCTGGGTTGCCTGACAGCGCTGGACCCTACGCTCACCTTCGATTCCCGCGGGACAAACATCCAGCTCCTTGCAGGCCCACAACCCCTGCTCTCCCGCCCGGCACCACCAGCGGACAGCGTGGATGACTGGGCCAGACTGGCCACTGATTTTCTGGAAGCCGCCCGTACCCATTCCGCCGCTGTACGTTCAGCCGAGCGGGATGATCTGTTGCAGGCTTTTTTTGATGAACTGTTCAACCATCTGGACCCCTACTCCCGCTACATAGGGCCATCTTCCGCCAGTACGGACCGTGAGGCCCGCACCGGTGGGGAAGCCGATGCAGGCATTACTCTGGCCCAGAGCGGGCGGCATATTGTTGTGTCCGCCATTAATGCAAACGGCCCGGCATGGACTTCCGAAATTGATACGGGGGACCGGATCATAGCTGTTAACGGCCAGCTAACCGCCGGGCAGTCCATTGCCACCGTTACGGACTGGATTCGTGGGCCAGAAGACAGCGCCCTTGTGCTGCGCCTGCTCTCCCCCGGGCGGCGGCGCGCACATACGGTTACGCTGCGCCGCTCCAAAGTGCCGCCAGAAACCGTGTTTGCTTTTGCCAGCGGCCCTATTGTGGTGCTCCGTGTAACCGCTTTTTCCTCCGATACGGCGGAGGAGATGAGTCAGTATCTGGACCAGGCCACACAGGACAAGAACCTGCGCGGCCTGATTATTGACCTGCGCGGCAACCGGGGCGGTGTGCTGCAACAGGCCGTAACCGCCGCAGCCTTGCTGCTTGACCACGGTGTGGCCGCCGTAACCAGTGGGCGGGACCCACAATCCAACCATATCTGGGCCGTGCAGGGTGGGGATATGACCAACGGCCTGCCCATTGCCGTTCTGGTGGACGGACGCACCGCTAGTGCTGCGGAAATTCTGGCCGCAGCACTAGCCGACCACCGGCGCGCCGTGGTGATCGGCAGCGCCACTCTGGGTAAGGGGCTGGTACAGACCGTGGCGCAGCTCCCCGATGAAGGCGAACTGTTTGTCACGTGGAGCCGGGTCATCGCCCCCCTGCACTGGCCGTTGCAGGGGCTGGGCGTTATGCCCCAGATCTGCACCAGTCTGGGGGAGGCGGATACAAACCACGCGCTCCACACGCTGGCCAGTGGCAAACTGGCCAATCAGGCGGCCATAACGGCTTCCCGCGCAGCGCGTTACCCGTTGAGTGTTCCCAGTATTCTGGCTATTCGCAAGGCATGCCCTGCCGCACTGGGTAATGACCGCGACATCAGCGTTGCGCGTGACCTTATTAACCACCCCGCATGGTACAAAACCGCCATTACCGCCATTCCTGATGATGTGGCCGCCGTACCCCAGATTTCCGCTGCACCATGAAGGATGACATGACCCCTCCCCCCCGCCTGCGCACGGACCTTGTAGCCCGCGCACTCATCCGTCAGGCCGGGTTGGATGGCCGCTCGGCCATGCTGCTCCGCAGGGGCGACCCGGATGCTGGTGGTATTCTGGTAATATTACTCGGCCGTAACGGAGACGGCGTGGTACTCACCCAGACCCGCACACCCGAGGGAGAGGCCGCGTGGATGCGTGGCACAGGCACAACACCCGTAAACGCAGAACAAATTCAGGCCTATGTTGACCGGCAGCTCAAATACGACCCGGACCTGTGGGTGCTGGAGGTTGAAACCGTGGACTTCAGCCCTCCGTTTGAAGCAATACTGATCTGACAAGAAAGGTAGGTATTGTGGCTTAACCCACACGCCTGCGGTATTTATGACGCATAAAATCCACAAGTTTGGGAAAACTCTGGCTTCTGCCTGTTGCGTCATACACAACTTTACAGCAAAGAAGGCAGGCATGTGTGCCCTCGTACCATCCAACGCCATACGTGATGTATCGCACAACCTTTGCCACAGCAGGGAGAAGACCATGAAGCCGCGCCGTATACTGCTTGCGCAAACGCTGCTTTCTGCGCCGCTTGCGGCTGGCCTCCTGCTGTCCGCCGTTTCAGCGCATGCGCAGCCTGTTCAAGGCCTGTATATTGCCGGTGAAGGGGGCGGGACCCTCAATCAGGATCAGCGCGTCAGAAGCACGCCCAACTTCCCCGACGGTCGGGACCGCTGGAAGGCTGGCGCGGTTGGAATCGGCTCTGTGGGCTGGGGGCTTGGCAACGGTTTTCGTGTTGAGGTCGAAGGCAACTATCGCAGCATGGACTATAACCGCCTTGTGAACAGCAACGTGACCACAAAAGGGGATGGTCGCCGCCAGACCTATGGCGTTATGGTTAATGCCCTGTTTGACCTTGATATAGGCAAACCGTGGCTGTTCCCCTATTTCGGGGCTGGCGTTGGTTATGGCTGGACCTCCACCACGGCATCGCTCGTGGGGCATAATGCTTCGGGCGGCACCACCATGCAGCGTATGGGTGGCACTTACGGCAACGCCACCTATCAGGGCATTTTTGGCCTGTCCTTTCCCGTTCCCTGGGTTGTCGGCCTGTCTGCCACGGCGGAATACCGGTTCTGGACCATGTTTGGCCCGCAGTCCCATGGCGTGACCTCCACGGGGGATATTGGGGGGACACAAGCTGTTATTGGCGGAAGCACCACCTTTAACGGCACCCACAAGACGGCAACGGACTTCAACCATTCCATGATGCTGGGCCTGCGGTACGAGTTTAATCCCGCACCCCCGCCACCGCCGCCAGTGGCCAACACCCCGGCCCCGGCTCCGCAGGCCGCACGCAGCTATCTGATCTTCTTTGACTGGGACAAAGCCGACCTGACCGACAGGGCACGTTCCATTGTGAACGAAGCCGCGCAGGCCGCTACCCATGTTGCCCTGACCCGTATTACCGTGTCGGGCTATACGGATAACTCCTCTGCCCATCCGGGCCAGAAGGCGGGTGAAGAATACAACATGAAGCTCTCCATCCGTCGCGCAACGGTTGTTAAGGCCGAGCTTATGCGGGATGGCATTGCAGGCTCCACCATTGATATTCATGGTTATGGGGACACGCACCCACTGGTGCAGACGGCCCCCAATACCAAGGAAGCCCAGAATCGCCGGGTGGAAATTATATTCCGCTAACAGACAGGTTTTTCCCTGCCTTAAAAAAGCCCGCCCCAATATGAGGCGGGCTTTTTTTATACCCAGAACAACATAGCCAAAGCCGGGAGAGGCTTACAGCCCCGAGAACAGGGAGGTGGAGAGGTAACGCTCGGCAAAAGAGGGGGCTATGGCAACAATGGTCTTGCCTGCGTTTTCCTTTTTATGGGCCAGCTGCAAAGCCGCATGCAGCGCAGCGCCGGAGGAAATACCAACGGGAATACCATCAATCCGCGCGCAGCGTCTGGCAGCCGCAATGGCCTCACGCTCCGAGACAGTCAGCACCCCATCAAGCGATTTAAGGTGCAGTGTTGCCGGGCAAAAACCCGGGCCAATGCCCTGAATACCGTGGGGGCCGGGTTCATCCCCGTTCAGGATGGCACTTTCCGCCGGTTCCACACCAAAAACCTGTATGCCCTTGCGCCGGGGCTTGAGCGATTCCGCAATCCCGGTTGCGGTTCCACCCGTACCAACACCGGCAACAACAATATCGACCTTACCTGCTGTATCTTCCCAGATTTCCTCTGCTGTGGTGGCGGCATGCACGGCGGGGTTTGCGGGGTTGTCAAACTGATCGGGCATCCACGCGTCGGGTGTTTCGGCCAGAATTTCGTTCGCGCGGGCAATGGCTCCTGCCATACCAAGGCGGGCGGGGGTCAGTTCCACCTGGGCATCCATCAGCCGCACCATGCGCCGCCGCTCGATAGAAGCACCTTCTGGCATGGTCACGATCAGCCTGTAACCCCGTGCAGCGGCCACAAACGCCAAGGAGATGCCCGTATTGCCCGATGTGGGCTCCACCAGCAGGGTGCGGCCGGGTGTAATTTTACCCCTGCGCTCGGCATCAAGCACCATGGCTGTGCCGATTCTGTCCTTGACCGAGCCGAGCGGATTAAAAAATTCCAGCTTGAGCAGAACACGGCTTGTCAGCTTGTCTTCCTGCATGATGCGCGGCACGGCAACCAGAGGGGTTCCACCCACCACGTTCAAAACCGAGTCGTAAACTCTCCCACGAGGCGCTGCAAAGCCGTAACCCTCGTTATCGTGCGTTGTTGATGGCATTTGGTCCCTACCTGAACTGTTTAAATGTTCAACTGTCTTATAATACGAATTTACAACGTAGATAAACAGCCATTCCCCTGCTATAAGCACTCAACACAGCAAAGCTGGCACATCATACGCCAGACCGTAAGCCAAGCAGGAAGGACCTTGCGATGATTCTTCGTCGTGACAGAGCAATGACCGCTGTTCTCATCATGCTGGACGTTGCTTTCCACGCAGGCCGCTCCAATGCGGTAAGTGCTGCCGATATTGCCGAGCGCTCCGGCCTGGCCCGCCGGGGGATTGAACCGCTGCTTCAGGCACTCTCACGCTCAGGGCTGCTGGAGAGCATCCGCGGCCCGCGTGGGGGCTACCGGCTGGGCCGCCCCCGGCGGGATGTAACCCTGATCAATATTATTGAAGCAGTTCTGAACGATGACCCCGAAGGCAGCGATGGCCCGCAAGGTCCTCTCTTCCACAAGGTTATTGAACCCTGTTGGAGCGGGTTTGACACCAAGCTGACAGAACAGATGCGCCAGACCACGCTGGATGAGCTGGTGCGTCAGGCCGAGGATGCCGGTCTCAAACGCCCGCAAAGCGAGCCCATTACCTTTTCCATCTAACCTTTGGCGACAAGGTTGGTCCGGGCATAAAAAAAGCGGTGCTGCTTACGCGGCACCGCTTTTTTTATGCCCGGAGGATCTGCTCAGTTCTTGGTAGCTGCTTTGGCTGGGCGCGCAGCCCGCTTTGTCACCACCTTCTTTTCCGCAGCAGCAGGCACAGGCGCGGTCACTGCGGGGTGGGGGATATACACACCCGTTGCATCAACCTGTGCGGTAACCGTCAGGCGGGTACGCTGCTGGCCCGGACCGGGGATAAGGATAACCGTAAACCGGTCCTGCCCTGCGTAACCCTGTGTGGGCGTGTAGGTTACGTGTGTGTCGTTATCCAGCGTGTACAGGAACGCCTTGCCATGCTCGGGAGCAGGAGAGGCCCCAAAGGACAGGTAGGGCTTGCCATCAGGCTGGGAGACCAGCACCTCACACAGCCCGTCATCGGAGCGGACCGTCATGGTGGTGGAAAGCTGGCCGTCGGCCTCTTTCTTGATGGGGGTCGTGCTGCACACGGCAGATTTTTTGAGATACCCAAACGGATTGGGAGATCCGACATGGACAGGGCCCACGGTTGTCGCGCAGCCGGCAAGCATGCCAGCAGTTAGCGTCAGCCCGGCAATTCCTCGTAAGCGCACTCCACAGCTCCGCTTCATTCTTGTTAAATCAACCATAAACCCAGTGCGTTCCATTCTGGTTAAAGGGATAAGCCTTTGCCTGCTGGGCTCACCAGCACAACAGGCCATAACGCCGCATGAGTCGTTCTTGCCTTTAAATCATCCCGCCGCAGGAAGGAAGAGGCACGACCCGCACCTTTTGGCACCCCTGCCTCTCTGTTTACAGGCAGGTGCAGTAAAAACATTGTTTTGCCACAACACAGCACTAACGCAGCAGGGCAGCACACGGCCATGTATGCATAATCCTGCCATGTGCCCCCATGGCGGGAAATGACGGTATGACAAATTAGGCCGTTTCTTTCCTGCCTGAATAGGCTATTGCGTTGTGCAGCATCTGTCGGAGGTCCTACCGTATGTTCCTTTCCCGTCTTTTTGCCGCGGGTGTTCTTGCCGCGGGCGTTCTGCATGGTTCCGTTACTTTTGCCGCCAGTCCGTGCGGCCATTCCCCAGCACATGAAGCCTTTAACGTGCAGGGCCTCAAAAGCGAGCTGATGGTAACCGCCCTCTCGTGCAGCGCGCAGGACCGCTACAACGCGTTTGTTGCCAAGTTCCGCACCGTTCTGCTGAACGAGGAAGACAAGCTTAACGGCTACTTCCGCTCCACCTACGGCCGCACCGCACAGCGCGAGCATGACGATTATATTACCCAGCTGGCCAACGTGCAGTCCGAGCGCGGGTTGCAGTCAGGCACCATCTTCTGTCAGCAGCGCATGGCCATGTTTGATGAAGTGAATGCCCTGGATACCGGGGAAGACCTCTCCAATTATTCCGATGCCAAGGATGTTACGCAGCCTGCGTCGTTTGAAACATGTGCAGCGCCTACCACCACACGCGCCCCTGTGCGCCGCCGGGCTACCCACAAAGCCGCATAATGTTTGTCAACCACAGGTGGCATACCGGGGTTTTGGTCCCCGGGCTGCCTCTGGTGCTTGACGAATCAACGCCAAAGCGGGACAGACTTCCCGCATGAGCGATCTGTTTTCCGCCCCCACACCGCCCCGCAAATCCGCCAGCGCCTCCGCCCGCCCCAAAGCGCCGGACAATCAGGCGTATGACGCCAGCGCCATTGAGGTGCTTGAGGGGCTGGAACCCGTACGCCGCAGGCCCGGCATGTATATTGGCGGAACAGACGAAGGTGCCCTGCACCATCTGGCCGCAGAAATTCTTGATAACTCGATGGATGAGGCCGTGGCAGGCCACGCCAACACCATTGACGTGCATCTGGCCCCCAATAACTGGCTGTCCGTACGGGATAATGGCCGGGGTATTCCCGTTGACCCACACCCCCGCTTTCCCGACCGCTCGGCGCTGGAAGTGATTCTGACCACGCTGCACGCGGGGGGTAAGTTCTCGGGCAAGGCATATGCCACCTCTGGCGGGTTGCATGGTGTTGGCTCTTCCGTGGTCAATGCCCTTTCCGCCCGCATGGATGTGGAAATCGCGCGCGACCGCACCTTGTGGCAGCAGTCCTACGAACGGGGCAAACCCGTAAGCGCATTGCAAAAAGCGGGGGCGGCCCCCAACCGGCGCGGCACCCAGATTACCTTCCAGCCGGACCCGGAAATTTTTGGCACGCATGTTTTTGTGCCCTCCCGCCTGTACAAGCTCTGCCGTTCCAAGGCGTTCCTGTTCCGCGGTGTCACCATCCGCTGGTCGTGCGATCCCTCTTTGCTCAAGGCGGGGGATGAAACCCCGGCAGAAGCTGTTCTGCACTTCCCCGGTGGTCTGGCCGACAGTCTGGCTGATGAGCTTGGCCCCGATGCTCCCCTGCTCACCCCCTTCTGGTCGGGGGAAGCGCCCCTGCCTCCGCAGGCGGATGGAACAGATAATGGCAAGGTGGAATGGGCCGTTGCCTTTCTGGAAAGTGGTCCGGCATCCCTGATCTCCTACTGCAACACCATCCCGACTCCACAAGGTGGCACGCATGAGACCGGGTTCCGCAACGCGCTGCTCAAGGGGCTGCGCGCATGGGGGGACCAGCGTTCCATTAAAAAAGCAGCCAGCATTACAGCCGAAGACATACTGGGCATGATTGCCGCCCGCCTGTCCGCCTTTATTCGGGACCCTCAGTTCCAGGGCCAGACCAAGGAAAAGCTGACCACGGCCGAAGCCAGCAAACTGCTGGAAACCGCTCTGCGTGACCGGTTTGACCACTGGCTGGCCCAGAACCCCCCGCAGGCGGATTCGCTGCTCAGCTTTGCCATTGACCGCGCAGAAGAGCGCCTGCGCCGCCGTGAACTCAAAGATACACCGCGCAAAAGTGCGACCCGCCGCCTGCGGCTGCCCGGCAAGCTGACCGACTGCACCAAAGAACACGCACCCGACACCGAAATTTTTCTGGTGGAAGGGGATTCGGCAGGCGGGTCCGCCAAACAGGCCCGCAACCGTGAAACACAGGCCGTGCTCCCCCTACGCGGCAAAATCCTGAACGTGGCGAGCGCGACAACAGAAAAACTGCGCGCCAATCAGGAACTGCGGGATCTGATCGAAGCACTGGGTTGCGGGTCGGGCGAGCGCTTTGACCTGACCAAGCTACGCTACGGCCGCGTCATTATCATGACCGATGCAGACGTGGATGGCGCCCATATTGCCTCCCTGCTCATGACGTTCTTCTACCGCGAACTCCCCGAGCTTATCCGCAACGGGCACCTGTATCTGGCGCAGCCCCCGCTCTACCGGCTTACACAGGGCGCACACAGCGTGTACGCCATGGATGATGCGGACCGGGAACGCAAAATGGCGATCCTGACCAAAAAGCGGGGCAAGATTGATGTCTCCCGCTTTAAAGGGCTGGGGGAAATGCCCCCGGCGGACCTGAAGGAAACCACAATGGACCCACGCAGCCGCACCCTGCTCCGCGTGGTGGCCCCGCCGGAAGACCGGCTTTCCACGCGGGAGCGGGTGGAAAGCCTGATGGGCCGCAAACCCGAACTCCGCTTTGCCTTTATTCAGGAACATGCCCGCTCGGTTGATGAGTTGCTGGACATCTGAGCGGACAGCCCATGAGTAGGCCCATTTTTTCCGTTAAGGAGCGCCTGTCTGCCCTGCTACAGGTTGTAGGGGGCATGCTCTTCCTGCAATTTGGCTCCTCCTATGCCAAAATGCTGTTCCCCACTTTTGGGGCGGCGGGCATGGTGGGGCTGCGCACTTTTTTTGCCGCTATTATGCTGATGCTGTTCTTCCGCAGCTGGCATAACCTGTCACGCAGGGTGCTTCTGCTGGTGCTGCCTTATGGGCTGTCACTCGCAGCCATGAACTATTTTTTCTACCTTTCCCTTGGCCGCCTGCCTTTGGGCACAACTGTAGCGCTGGAGTTTACCGGCCCCCTTGTGCTGTCCTTCATCCATACCCGCCGCTGGAGCGATGTGGTGTGGACCAGCCTGACCGTGCTGGGGCTTGTTTTGCTGCTTCGCCCCGAATCAGCCGTTCGGCCAGACCTTATTGGTATTCTGTTTGCCCTGCTCGCTGCTGTTTGCTGGGCGCTTTATATTATTTTTGCCCGCAACATTGCTGGCAAACTGCCCTCTGGTCAGGCGTGCTCGCTTGGTATGCTGTGTGGGGGTGCTGCGGTTTTTGTGCCCTGCACCGTTCCCGCATTATGGGTGGGGGTGCATGCACCGCTTTTGCTGGGGCTGAGCGTTGTGGTCGCCCTTTGCTCTTCCGCCCTACCCTACACTCTGGAAATGAGTGCAATGCAAAAGCTCTCGGCCCGCGAGTTTGGGGTGCTGTGTAGTCTGGAACCGGTTTCCGCAGCACTGGCCGGAGCCATATTGCTGCATGAGATTCCATCCCTGCTACGTTTGTGCGGTATTTTCTGTGTGGTTCTGGCGTCCCTCGGCACTGTGCTGATGCCCCAGGGGAGCAACACCACAGTGCCAGACGGCCCAACCCTGCCGGAATAATCCGTCCTGTGGCCTGCCGTTACCGGCTGGCCAGATGCAAAACCGGGTCATGGAGAGTGGAGGACGCAACGTTAACTGCGTTTGCGTGCATAGCCTGCATGATCATCGGATCAAAAATCCGGGTGAATGTGCCCGGGTGGACCCCCATCCACAACGTGACCACCGCCAGCGGCACCAGCACGGCAAGTTCCCCCACCGTTAGGTCACGCAACAGGCCAACCGTGCCACGCACGCTACCAAACAGAACCCGACGATACAGCGAGAGCATGTAAACCGCCCCCATGATCATGGTGCCACCAGCCAGCAGCGCCACCCAGATGGAAACGTGAACAGCCCCCATAAGCACCAGCAGTTCGCCCACAAAGGCCCCGGTACCGGGCAGGCCCACATTGGCCATGGTGAACAGCATGGCAAGCAGGGCCAGCACAGGCATTTGCCGGGCAACACCGCCCAAAGCGTCAATCTCCTGCGTTTCCGCCCGCCATGCCACTGCCGCCACGCAAAAGAACAGGGCTGCAATAACCACACCGTGCGAGAGCATCTGGAAGATGGCGCCATCTATCCCCTCTGCCGTCAGGGTAAACAGACCAACCGCGATCATGCCCATATGGGAGAACGAAGAGTAGGCGATAAGCCGCTTCATGTCCGTCTGGGCGAAGGCCACAAACGCTGCGTACAGAATGGCCACCACACCAAGGGCAAGCACATAGGGTGCAAACTGGCGCACGGCATCGGGGAACATCAGCACGCCAAAGCGTAGCAGCCCGTAAGCCCCTGTTTTGGACAGCACGCCAGAGAGCATGGCCGATGCCGGTGTAGGGGCTTCCGTATAGGCATCAGGCAGCCAAGCATGGAGCGGAAACAGAGGGAGTTTGACGCCAAAAGCCAGCAGAAAAGCCAGCAGCAGCCAACCCTGAAGGGAGTGCGAAAAACCGGCATGCATAAGGGCCGGAATATCCGTAGTCCCGGCGTGCAGCCACATGGTGATCAGCCCGACCAGCATGAACAGCGAACCGCCAAAGGTAAACAGGAAGAACTGAAGCGATGCCCAGACCCGCTTGGCCCCGCCCCAAATGCCAATCATCAGGCAGCCGGGAATAAGCGTTGCTTCGTAAAAAACATAAAACAGCACCAGATCCTGCGCAGAAAACAGGCCAAACAGGGCTGTTTCCAACAGCAGCATGGCGGCAACAAAGTCCCGCCCCTGCGTTTGCACGCTCCGCCAGCCTGCCCCAAGCGCCAGTGGCGTGAGAAAAGCGGTGAGCAGGATAAAGACCAGACTGATCCCATCCACCCCGGTATGGTAGGAAATACCATAGTCGCTCAGCCAGCGTAGCCGGGTTTCAAATTGCAGGCCGGGCTGGCTGGGGTCAAAACCGACCCACATCAGCACGCTCAGCCCAAACGTGAGGAGCGTAGTCCACAACCCCAGCCAGCGCGCCGTGCGGTCCCGCTCCGGTCCCTGACCGGGGCAAAGAAAGGCCGCAACCGCGCCTGCAAGGGGAAGATAGGTTATCAGCGAAAGCAGGATTGGCTGCACGGCTTAACACCATCCGGGTTTAATGACACTTTTTTAAGACTGCGCCTTTTTAGCGCATGAGGCCAGCGTGGGGCTGTTCACGTTCCGCCGATCAGCCATTCCCGAACAGGGGATGACTAACGGCGACCAAACAATTTTTCGAGATCATTGCGGCTGAGCTTGAGCCATGTTGGCCGCCCGTGCGAGCACGTTCCTGCACGGGGTGTGGCTTCCATCTGCCGTAGCAGGGCGTTCATTTCCTCCGGTGCAAGCCGCCTGCCCGCCCGGATACTGCCGTGGCAGGCCATGCGCGCAATGACCGCATCCAGCTTGCCATCAAGGGATGCCATTTCATCAGGGGCACCCGTGTCATCGGCCTCCAGTTCATCGGCCAGATCACGCAGCAGGCTGACAGCATCACTTTTGCCCAGCATGGCTGGCAATGCACGCACCAGAATGGAGCCACCCCCAAACTCTTCTATTTCCACCCCGAGTCTTTCCAGCATGGGCTGGCGGGCCAGCAGCAGGTCCTGCTGTACGCGGGGCAGTTCCACCACATCTGGCACAAGCAGGCGCTGGGCCTGCACATGCCCGCTCAGATACTGCTCGCGCAGGCGCTCATGCGTCAGCCGTTCATGGGCGGCATGCTGGTCAACCAGCACCAGAGAACCATCCGCCGCAACAGCCAGAATATACGTATCCAGCACCTGCGCGACAGCAGCCCCCAAGGGGTGATCCAGCGGAGCGAGCCCACCCGCTCCGCCTGCTGTGTCTGCCGAGGGGCCAGCCTGTGCGGCCTGTGGCCATGGTTCGGTCTGGTTTGTTGCAAAGGCCGTGGGCAGGGTGCGGGCCGATGGAGCATCCCCAAACATCAGGCGTGGCTCGGCCATACCAGAGCCCTGCGCTGCGGCAGGGTAAGCGGGAGCGGGCTGCACGGCCGCCTGCCCCTGTTCTGGCGGATACCATATCCGGCTTGCCCGTGGTGCCGCGGACAGAACCGGGCGCACACCCGCAACCCCTGCCCCGTGCTCCAGCGCGCGCTGGAGCGTGCCAATAACCAGTGAGCGCACGGCGGCTTCATCCGCAAAGCGCAGTTCGGTTTTGGCGGGGTGTACGTTTACATCCACCTGTTCAGGCGGAACAGTGAGCATAAGAGCCACAACCGGGTGGCGACCGGGCTCTATCACCCGACGATAAGCCACGCGCACGGCGGTTTTAAGCACCGGGTCCACCACAGGCCGGCCATTAACCAGCATGAACTGCCCGTTGGCCGTGGACCGATGCACCGATGGCGGGCAGATAAAGCCGCTCAGGGTCATGCCCTCACGCGCGCCGTCTATGGTCAAAAAACCATCGGCCTCGCTGGCATCCAGCAGGGCGGCTGCACGGGCGGCCATATCCTGAGCGGGCAGGTCCAGCACTTCACGCCCATCAAGCACAAAGCGGAAGGCGGTCTGGGGCACGGCCAGTGCCAGACGGCGCACCACGCTTTCCACATGGCGGCCTTCCACACGGGCACTTTTCAGGAATTTGCGGCGTGCGGGCGTGGCAAAAAATAGGTCTTCAACCACAACGCTGGTGCCAAAAGCCCCGGCAACAGGTTCTGGCGGGTAGGTTTTACCCCCCTCGACCCGAATACGCCATGCGCCACTTTCCCCCCTTGGGCGGGAGGTAATGCTCAACCGCGCCGCAGCCCCGATGGACGGCAGTGCCTCCCCCCGAAAACCAAGGGTGTTGATATGCACCAGCGTTTCGTCCCCCAGTTTGGAGGTACAGTGCCGCTCGACTGCAAGAGACAGATCATCGGGGGACATGCCAACCCCGTCATCCGTCACAATCATGCGCTCCACCCCGCCCCCATCGAGCGAGATGTCCAGCCGCCGGGCGCCGGCGTCTATGGCATTTTCTATCAGTTCTTTAACGGCAGCGGCGGGGCGTTCGATCACCTCGCCCGCAGCAATGCGGTTGACAATAACTTCGGGCAACCGCCGCACATGCGGGCGATCAGGCATAGTCCCCAGCATGGCAGCCTGTTCTGGCTGGTCTGACATGGTCAGACCCGTGCCTTACTTCTTTTTGGGGTGCTGGGTGGGCGTAACGCCCTTGGTGGGGGGCAGGCCAAGAGCTGCATTGGTTTTGAGCCTGCGGTTTTCTTCATCCGCATTCACCACACCTCCAGCCTTGCCACCTTTCCAGAACATCAGCTGTTCCACAAAGCCTGTGCCTGCGGCACCGAGTTCGCCCTGATCAGGTTCGTCTGCTGCGGCAGAGGCTTCGTTGACCAGAATGGTCTGGCCTTCGCTGGTGTCCCCGTTGGTGCCGCGCAGAGCCACATCGGGGGAGAGGGTTTCGAGCGCCTGCAGGCGTTCGCTCTCATCCTGCGTGCGTTCATCCCCTTTGCTGGGCTTAACCAGCTCCTCCGAAGGGGGCATGGACAGCGGTGAGCGGGTTGTCACCGTATATTCATCTGGCATGCTGCGTTCCAGACCAAAGGCCTGAGCGGCCTCATGCCCGGAGCAGCCGCTCAGCATCATGCAGCCGCCTACCAGCAGCACCGGAGAAATCAGGGTCGAAACACGGCGCACTATCATCTGCCTTCCACTCATCCTGAAAACCGCGCGCTCTGGCGCGGGCTGCCTAATGCCTAAGATGTCTGCTGTCCGTCAGACAGAAAATTCTGCAACAGCAATACGCATACTGCGCACACTATAGCGGAGTCAGCCACATTGAACACATACCAAGACCAACCGAATGCATGGGCATGCAAAAAATCCACCACGGCCCCGTAACGCACACGGTCAATCACGTTGCCTATGGCGCCCCCGGTTACCGCACCCACGCAGGCTGCTGTCATCTTGCTGGGGGTTCTGGCCATCCACACCAGCAGACAACACGCTACTACCATTGCCACAACGGAAAACACAATCCGCCCCGCCCCACCCAGCCCGCCAAACATGCCAAATGTTACGGCGTGGTTCCAGACCATGGTAAAGTTAAGGAACGGCAATACCCTGACAGAACCACGGGCTGGCAGGTCCAGCCCATATAAAATCCAGAACTTGCTCAGCTGGTCCGCAGAGAGAACCAGCATCAGCACAAGCAGGCCAATTCCTGCGGGCCGGAGCATGAACGGCTTTTTCATGCACCCTCCTGCGCGGATGTGCTGACAAAGCCGCTCTGGGCCACAACATCCGCACAGCGTGGGCACACACCAGGATACGCCGGATTCGACCCGGTTTCTGGCAGGACCTTCCAGCAGCGGGCGCATTTTTCGCCCTCCGCCACCCGGACCACAGGCGCACCATGCAGGGTTCCCCCTTCATCCCCCTCCACATAAACGGAGGAAGATGTGGGGTCGATCAACACTTCCACGTGGGAGACAATGGCCAGCTCGCTCCAGTTGACACCGGCAAAAATGCTGGCTTCCTCTTCCGAAAAAGTCAGTTCAACCTGTGCCTGCAACGAAGAACCAATGGTGCCCGCACGGCGTGCCCCTTCGATCTCGGTTGTAATAATCCGGCGCACGGAGCGAATACGCGCCCAGCGTTCCTCCAGTGCCGTGTCGGTCCATTCTACCGGCAGGTCGGGGAAGGCCTGCTCGTGCACACTGGCCTGATCACCAAAGCGGGCGGCCCATGCTTCTTCCGCCGTAAAGACCAGTACGGGGGCCAGCCACGTGCTCAGGCAACGGTGCAGCACATCCAGCACCGTACGCACCGCACGGCGCGTGGGGGAGGACGGTGCATCGCAGTACAGCGCATCCTTGCGAATATCGAAGTAGAAGGCCGACAGGTCCGTTGTGCAAAAACCATGCAGGGCGGGGTAAACACCAACCCATTCATGCGTTTCCACCGCACGGGCCACCAGCCCACCCAGTTCGCTCAGGCGGTGCAGAACCCAGCGTTCCAGCTCTGGCAGTTCGGCATAGGGCAGCACTTCTGCATCCGTAAACCCGTCCAGCCCACCCAGCAGCCAGCGCAGCGTGTTGCGCAGGCGGCGGTACAGCTCGCCCTGCTGCTTAAGGATTTCCTTGCCAATGCGCAGGTCGTCATTGGTGTCGGAGTTCATAACCCACAGGCGCAGCACGTCAGCGCCCATGCTGTCATTCACGTCCTGCGGGGCAATCACGTTGCCGAGGGACTTGGACATCTTGCGGCCCTGCTCGTCCAGAACAAAACCGTTGGTCACCAGCGCCTTGTAGGGTGAGACACCGCGCGTGCCCACACTTTCGAGCAGGGAGGACTGGAACCAGCCACGATGCTGGTCCGACCCTTCCAGATACAGGTCTGCGGGAAAGCTCAGCCCCGGACGCCCCAGCACAAAGGCGTGGGTCGAGCCACTTTCAAACCAGACATCCACGATGTCGAACACCTGTTCGTAATCATCGGGGTTGCGGCCTTCACCCAGAAAACGGGCAGGCTCGGACGTGTACCAGGCATCTGCCCCATCGGAGCGGAAGGCATCCACCACGCGCTGCATAACGGCTGGATCGCGCAGCACCTCGCCTGTACGTTTTTCCACGAACACGGCAATGGGCACGCCCCATGCGCGCTGGCGGCTGATGCACCAGTCCGGGCGGGTACGGATCATGGAGGTCAGGCGGTTGCGGGCCTGTGCGGGCACAAAGGTTACGTTTTCCAGCGCTTTTAGTGCGTTTTCACGCAGCGCGTTTTCCCCGTCCATGCGGATGAACCATTGCGGCGTAGCCCGATAGATAATGGGTGCGCGTGAACGCCACGAATGGGGGTAGGAATGTACGATCTGCCCGCGCCCGACCAGCCCTGCGGGGGGCGTGCCCGCCGCGTTGGCCCGCTCCATCACGCTTGCCAGCGTGGAGCAGACCACATCTGCCGCCTTGAACACATGCACACCGGCAAAACCGGGCACCCATGGTGCGTATGTGCCATCATCCTGCACGGTTTCAGGCACATCCACGCCATTGGCGCGGCAGAGCATGAAGTCGTCCTCACCATGTGCGGGGGCCTGATGGACAAGGCCGGTCCCGGCATCGGTGGTTACAAATTCACCGGCCAGCATGGGTACGTCAAAATCATACCCTGCACCACGCAGCGGATGGGCGCATACCGCACCCGCCAGCGCACTGCCGGGCAGGGTGTAAAGAATGTGGTGCGCCGTCACATGCGCTTCGGTGCAGAAGGACTCTACAAGAGCTTCGGCCACCAGCACGCGGGCACCGGGTTCAAGCAGAGCACCCTCGCCCGTTTCGTCCACACGCAGGACCACATATGTAATCTCCGGCCCGTAAGCCAGAGCGCGGTTGCCCGGAATGGTCCACGGCGTTGTGGTCCAGATAACCACGGACACATCAGCCAGCGCGTGGGCAGGCGTGGGGTCCTTGACCACGGGGAACGCGACCAGAATGGTGGTGGACGTGTGGTCGTGATATTCGATTTCGGCTTCAGCCAGCGCGGTTTTTTCCACCGGACTCCACATGACCGGGCGCAGGCCACGGTACAGCTTGCCGTTCAGCAGAAAACGCCCGATTTCCTCCACAATGGCCGCCTCGGAGGAAAAATCCATGGTGGCGTAGCGGTTGCGCCATTCGGCCTGCACACCCAGACGCTGGAACTCCTCCATCTGGATATTCAGCCAGTTGCCTGCATAGTTGCGGCATTCGGCACGGAACTCCAGCACAGGCACGGAATCCTTGTCCCGCTTGGCTTTGCGGTACCCTTCCTCAACCTTCCACTCGATCGGCAGGCCGTGGCAGTCCCAGCCCGGCACGTAACGCACCGCGTAGCCCGCCATGCGGTGGGCGCGGTTGATAACATCCTTGTTGATCTTGTTGAGCGCATGCCCAATGTGCAGGTGCCCGTTGGCGTAGGGCGGACCATCATGCAAGGTAAAGACCGGGCGGCCTTCCGCCTGCTGCTTCAGCCGTTCATCCAGCCCGCTTTCGCGCCATTTTTCAAGCCATTTGGGCTCCTGTTGGGGCAGGTTGCCACGCATGGGAAAAGAGGTCCGTGGCAGAAACACCGTATTGCGATACTGGTCGGCCAGGGTTGTCTTGTCGGGTTCGCTGCTCGATGAGGTCATGGGAGGCTGAGGTCACTTCGGTTCGGGTTCATGCCGTGCGGGCTTTTGGCCCCCACGCCACCTTGGGCGTTACTGTCTTATCAAAAAGGAAAAGCGCAGGGTCAAGCGCCAAACCGGGCTGCACGCCCAACATGGCCCCCGACCATGCCAGTGGGCCTAACTTGGGGTGGGTTGCACGTCCAGCACCAGCCGGGCCTGCGCGGCATCCTGCGCAATCTGGGTTTTAAGGGCATCCAGCCCGTCAAAGCGTTTTTCCTCACGCAGCAGGGCATGGAGCGAAACCGAGAGTTCCTGCCCGTACAGGTCGCCCTCAAAGTCAAACAGATGGGCTTCCAGCCTGCTTTCCTGCCCGTCATTTATGGTCGGGCGGCGGCCAATGTTGGCCACGCCATAGTGCGTTCTGCCATCTGGCAGGCGGATTGTGACCGCATACACACCCCGCGCGGGTTCAAGGTGGCGGCCAAGCGGAATGTTGGCGGTGGGGAAGCCCAGCAACCTGCCGCGCTTGTCCCCGTGCTGGACAACACCGCGAATACACCACAGCCGCCCAAGCTCTCTGGCAGCTTCCTCCGGATAGCCATCCTGCAACAGACGGCGGATACGGGAGGAGGACAGAGGCCCACCCTGATCAGCCAGCGCCTGCACGGCAGTAAAGCCCATACCGAGCTGATGGGTCCGTTCCGCCAGAAACGCCACATTACCCCCCCGGCGGTGCCCGAAGGCAAAGTCCGGACCGCAGCCAACATGGTGCAGGCGCAGGGCATTATGCAGCACATCTTGCACAAACTGCTCAGCACTCAGTTCGGAAAAGGTCTTGTCAAACCCGATCTGGAACACATGGCGCACGCCCAGTGCGCGCAGCGCGGCCAGCCGCTCGGTGCTCAGGGTCAGGCGGAATGGCGGGTCCTGCGGCCGGAAGAGCTCGCGCGGATGCGGCTCAAAGGTGACAACGGCAGGCGGCAGGTCCGGCCGGGCAGCAAAAACGGACCGGAGCAGATGGGCATGCCCAAGATGCACACCATCAAAATTACCCAGTGCCGCAGCGCAGCCATAGGCTTCTGCGGGAATGTTCCGCCAGTTGGTGTGCAGGCTGATTGTCATCGACCCATTACGCTCCTTGTGGCAGACCAAACAGGCTGGCGGCCTGCTGCAGGGAGGCCGCAACACGGTGGCGGACACCGGGTACCGTTTTATCCTCGGGGCGGGCAATCTGGCAGACCTGCAACCCGGCCTGTTCGGCGGCTTCCAGCTCGGCCACCACATCGGACAGGAACAGCACATCCGCCGGAGCCCAGCCAGCCTTGCGCACAATGGCGCTGTAGCTGGCACTTTCCCTTTTGCCACCCATTTCCAGGTCAAAGAACGCGCTGAACAGGGGCGTTACGTCCCCCTGCTCCGTGTAGCCGTAAATCAGCTTCTGCGCGGCCTGAGAGCCGGAGGAATACACGGCCAGCGTCAGCCCTGCCGCTTTCCATGCCTTTAGGGTCGGCACAACATCGGGGTAGAGGTCGGCCACCAGTTCGCCCTCACGGTAGCCCTGTTCCCAGCATAGCCCCTGCAGGCTTTTAAGGGGGGCTACCTTGGCATCCGTATCCATCCAGCGTTCAAGCTGTTCTGCGGCTGGCACACCGGGGGCCAGTTCCGCCGTCTGGGCCAGTGCCTGCGCCACCACGGGGTTATCGTGCTGGGCAAGCAGCGCAGGCAGGTGTTTGCGCGCATAGGGGAAGAGAACTTTGTGCACAAAAGCCACCGGCAGAGTGGTGCCTTCAATATCCAGCAGCACCACGCGCGGCGTGGTCAAGCCCGTATTCTGAATCATGATCCTGAACTCTTGCTAGCTGGAAAAGGAGGGAAACTGGCGGGCAATATCCGCCCCCGTGTACTGGGCCACCCAGCCTTCCTTATGGGTAAAGATGCGCAGGGTCACCATATCGGGCTGCGGGCCTGCATCAAACCAGTGCTTATACCCTTCCGGCACGGAAATCAGGTCTCCCTGCGTGCATTCCACGTCATACACCCGGTCCTTGATGTGCATGATGAAGTGGCCACCCCCATGCACAAAAAACCGTACCTCGTCCTCACTATGCGTATGTTCGGACAGGAACTTGCTGCGCAGGGCTTCCTTGTTGGGGGTCTGGGCGTTTACGCGCAGCACGTCGGCCGAGCCTGCCCCGGTTTCGCCCATCAGCCTATCCAGCCAGGGGCGGTAGGTTGCCAGCACGGTGGCTTCATCCGCATCCTTTGCCGGGGGCTGCACGGCATCCCACCGTTCAAAACGGATGCCAAACGGAGCAAGGGCTGTGGCGATTTCTGCTGCATCGTGGGTCTGCAACAGGGGCACGCCGGGGCGGGTGTCCTCAAACACACTCAGGCTGCTCATATCCCCAGCTTCCTTCTTTCCAGAACACAAGCGAGCAGGAACTCCAGCCCTTCCAGCCGGGCAAGGGCTGCGGCCATGGTCTTGCCCCACACATACACACCATGGCCACGGATAATGTAGCCTGCGGGCATGTCGGCAAAAAACGGTTCTACCTCACGCGCCAGACGGGCAATATCCTGATCATTGGCAAAAAGCGGTATGCGCACTGCCGCATCATGCGTGTTCTGCCCCTCAAACACTTTCTGAACCTCGTACCCTTCCACAACAAGGGCAGGGGAAGGCTCGATCATGGACAGAACGGTGGACGCAACGGAATGACCGTGCAGCACGGCCCCCACCTCGGGCAGCAGGCGGTAAACCTGGCAGTGCAGAAGTGTTTCCGCACTCGGTTTGTTATCCGGCTGGTGGGGCTGGCCAGCCAGATCCACGGTAATTACGTCATTCTGGGTTAAAAAACCCTTGTGGCAACCAGAGCGTGTAATGGCGATGCGCCCGTCGGGCAGCCTGCAACTGATGTTGCCTGCCGTAGCGGGCACCCAGCCGCGCGCATCCAGCCGCTGCCCCGCATGCACAATATCCTGCGCGCCGCGGACAAAATCCGTGGTGGCGTTATCCGTCATGATACTGCTGGCCTTCCTCGGCGTTGGTTAGTGCTGGGTGGTCTTGTCTGCTGGGGCGGCGGTGCGCTCGGCAGCAGCGGCAGGGGGAGGCGCAATATGGCCGGAGCCCGCACGTGGTGGGGCGTCATCCATCGGTTCGTCATCAGCCATGTGTTTCTTGAAGGATTTTATGCCCTTGGCCATATCCCCCATGATGGTGCTGATCTTGCCGCCACCACCAAACAACACCAGCACGACCACCAGAACAATAAGCCAGTGCCAGATGCTCAAGCTGCCCATTCCACTCTTCCTTAACCTGATGGCGCGCATGTGCGGCCAGTCTGCTTGCCGTAATCGGCCTTGTACATGAGGGCGAACACGCCGTGATGCAAGTTTTTCCTTTTTAACCCCGCGCAAACGCCCTGTTCAGCTATTTCCGGGGGCATACGGTTCTATAAATCCGTAGGTTGGGTAAACCGTCTTGCCATAGGCATGTGTGGGGGACCACCACACGCGCACGCGCGTCCAGTCATTACGGGGGGATACGTCCTGTACCGGGGCGTGGCGTGTGACCTCACCCGGCTCCCAGTTTGCGTGGTCCACCAGCACCAGACGGTTGCTCCGCACCTCTCTGACCACCGAAACATGGCCCGAAGGCAGCCTGTGCGTGGAGCGGAACACAAGCACATCCCCCGCTCTGGGGCGGGAGGCCCGTGCGTACTGCCCCCGCGCCTGCCACCACCAGGTTGCGGCATCTCCACGCAGGTTGATGTCCGAATGTTCCCGCGCATAGGGCGCACACTGCACGGAGCCATGCCAGTTACCGCCCCCCGCACAGGCCGCCAATAACGGCAGCAGGGCAAGGCATGACCAACCCGCCCTCACGACTCGGCCCTCAGGCGGTCCATCCACTCCTCCGCTTCCTCGTGCTGCATTTCCAGCACACGCTGGGCCACATCGCGCGCAAAACCTGCCCGGGCGAGCACACCCAGCGCCCTGTTCCGCCGGGCCATGCCTGTGGCTTCGTCCTCATCTTCCGTGGCGGGTTCGGTGGCAAAGGGGCCAAGCCTGCGCTTGCGCGCCAGCACCAGTGCGGCACAGAGCTCCTGCTCGGCTGCACTCAGGGTGCCTACAGCCATATCCAGTGCTTCATCGCGCACCTGTGGTGCCACACCTTTTGCAGCCAGATGCGCCTGCACCGCACGGGCCGAACGCCCCGAGCGCACAAGCCTGCGCACGCGTGAGCGGGCAAACACCGCATCATCCACCGCGCCAAGGCGCACCATATCCTCCACCACCGCGCTCACAACGGGGTGCAGCCCGGCAGCGTGTTCTGCCACGCTCTCCGCACAGTCCCCTGCCCTCTGGGCTTTTTGTGCCCAGCGGGCAACACGGCGCAGCAGAACCTGCTCCAGCCCCTGCCGGGTCGTGCCAAACCGGGCCAGATGCGCCAAGGCGGCCTCCCGCAGAGTAGAGCGCTGCGGAGGTGGGCAGGTAAAGGAAGGAGGCACGGTATTGTCCATTACGGAAGATAGTATGCCCATGTCGCACCTTTGCGCCACTACGCGCTCGCGCTTAAATTGCCATGCTGCATATTTGACATGCAAAGTATTCAATACAGAAGTTTGACACCCGCAACATGAACACGGCATTATGGCGCCATGCGCAACGGGCCGCCCGCTCCACCCTTGTACGGTAGCGGGCGTTTTTTGTTTTGCGCTGTTCCAGATTCCCTCATTCAGGTTTGATAACCACCAACGTAAAGACCAGATTCCATGATTCCTCCCCTGATGCCGACCTATAAGCGTGCCGACCTCGCCTTTGAGCGGGGCGAAGGCTCCTGGCTGTACGCATCTGACGGGCGACGATTCCTGGACTTTGCGGCGGGCATTGCCACCTGCTCCATTGGTCACGCGCACCCGCATCTGGTGGAAACCATAAGCCAGCAGGCCGGGCGGGTTATGCATGTGTCCAACCTGTTCCGCATTCCCCAGGCGGAAAAACTGGCCGAACGGCTTGTGGCCAACACGTTTGCCGATAGCGTGTTCTTCTGCAATTCCGGCGCGGAAGCCAACGAAGGCATGGTCAAGATGGCCCGCCGCGCCCAGATGCTGGCAGGCCACCCCGAGCGGACCCAGATCATCTGCATGGATGGTGCATTCCATGGCCGGACACTGGCCATGCTCTCCGCCACCGGCAACCCGAAATATCTGGAAGGGTTTGGCACGCCGGTCACTGACTTTGTGCATGTACCCTTTAATGACCTTGAAGCCGTAAAGGCCGCCATTACCCCGCGCACCGCAGCGGTTATGCTGGAGCCCATTCAGGGAGAAAGCGGCATCAAGCGCGCCAGCGTGGAATATCTGCGTGCCCTGCGCGCCCTGTGCGACCAGACAGGCGTGCTGCTTGCCCTTGATGAGGTGCAAAGTGGTGTTGGCCGTACAGGCCGCCTGTTTGCCCACCAATGGGCCGGTATTACGCCCGATGTCATGAGCACGGCCAAGGGGCTTGGCGGGGGTTTTCCCATCGGGGCCATTCTGGCGACCGAGACTGTGGCCAAAGCCATGACCGCAGGCACGCACGGCACCACCTTTGGCGGCAACCCGCTGGCCTGTGCTGCCGCCAACGCGGTGCTGGACGTGCTGCTCGCCCCCGGCTTTATGGATCAGGTCTGTGCCCGTGCCGCCCTGCTGGACGAACTGCTGGACAGTCTGGTGGCCGATGCGCCCGACGTGTTTGAACAGCGCCGTGGGCTTGGGCTGCTGATTGGCCTGCGCTGCGTACCCGCAGTGGGCGACGTACAGACCGCCGCCCAGAATGCTGGGCTCCTGTGCGTCACGGCGGGGGACAACGTCCTGCGTCTTGTGCCGCCCCTGACCGTAACGGAAGAAGACTGCCGCAAGGCCGTAGCCATGCTGGTGCAGGCCGTAACAACGCTGCGCACCCACCCTGATAACAAAAACAAGACAGTTCTGGAGACAACCCCATGAGTGCGGCTCTTTCCACCTCCTCCATTACGCCGGTGCAGACGGGGCTCCGCCACTTTCTCGACCTCAAGGATCTGGACGGGGCAACCCTGCGCCAGATTCTGGACGTTGCCAGCAGTATGAAGCGGATGCAGCAGAACCGCCGCTTCCCGCTCCACCCCCGCCAGCCTCTGGCGGGGCGGCAGCTTGGGCTTATTCTCTCCAAGCCTTCCACCCGTACCCGCGTTTCCTTTGAAGTGGGCATGCGCCAGCTTGGGGGAGATGCCGTTGTGCTCAGCCCGCAGGACATGCAGATCGGGCGGGGGGAAACACTGGCCGATACAGCCCGTGTGCTCTCCCGCTTTGTGGATGCCATTGTGCTGCGAACGGGTAACACCACCAACCTGCACGAACTGGCACGCTGGAGCACAAGCCCGGTCATTAACGGGCTGACCCCGGACTCCCACCCCGTGCAGATTCTGGCCGACATCATGACGTTTGAGGAACATCGCGGCCCCGTGCGTGGCCGCACGTTTGCCTGGACGGGTGACGGCAACAACGTTCTGGTCTCCCTGATCGAAGGGGCCGTGCGCTTTGGCTTCAAGCTTCGGGCGGCAACTCCTGCCAAAATGAAGCCCCCGCAGGCTGTGCTGGACTGGGCCCGGCAGGAAGGCGGCGATGTGGAATGGATGGAAGACCCCCGCGCTGCGGTGGAAAAGGCCGACTGCATTGTAACGGACACGTGGGTCAGCATGTCCGACTCGCACGAGGAGGCCGCTTCCCGCATGGCACGGCTTGAACCCTACCGCGTGGATGCAAAATTGATGGCACAGGCCGCCCCCGATGCCCTGTTCATGCACTGCCTGCCTGCCCATATTGGGGAGGAAGTGACGCAGGACGTGTTTGAAGGCCCGCATTCCGTTGTGTTTGACGAGGCCGAAAACCGCCTGCACGCCCAGAAGGGCATTCTGGCATGGACAATGGGGGGGGCTAACTGGACCTCCTTTGGCAAGGAATAAGCAGATGTGCGATGCGGAAAAACCCGTAACACCCACAACAACGGAAGAAACACCCTCCGTTCCCGGCTGGGTTGAACCGGCGCTGGACACCATTCTGGCTACCCTTCCCTTTGCTGCGGACAAGCTGGCCCCTTTGCGCGCGTCGTATCTGGACTGTCTGGCCGGGTGTGGGCGCGCGGGAGATCTGGATATGGAACACGACGCATGCCGCAAGGGCTTCCTGCGCGCGTTGGTTGACACGCTGGGCCTAGCCCCCGATGCGACCCGCACGCTTGAACAGCAGCTTGAAAAACTCGAACTGGATATTTCCGCTCAGGTCTGAGCCGCCCCTATGCTCCCTGCCGCAGGCCCCACCCTGCGGCAGGGAGAGGCAGGACCTTGATGTTTATGTTGGCAGGATAGAACGTTTTTATGGAAAAACCGGCTTTTCTCGACCGTGACCGCCCCGATGTGCCCGGTCTGGTGGTTCCGGGCGGTGTAACGCCCTTCTATCTGGCAGGTCGCCCGGTCCGTGGGCGACTGATCCGCCTTGGCGTGCTGGCCGATGCCATGCTGACCCGCCATGACAACCCCGATCAGGTTACCGCCCTTGCAGGCAAGGCGCTGGCTCTGGTGGCGGCACTGGCCTCCGCCCTTAAGTTTCAGGGCTCATTCTCCCTCCAGATCAAGGGCGATGGCCCGGTTTCCATGCTGGTGGCAGACTGCACGCATGATGGCGCCCTGCGCTTTTATGCCCGTTCGGATGAAGACGCACTGAACGCCCTGCTGGCCCAGAACCCCACCCCCACGGACAGGGAACTGCTGGGGAATGGCTACCTTGCCCTGACTGTTGACCAGGGGGCGGACATGGAGCGCCACCAGGGTATTGTGGAAATTGCGGGCGATGACCTGTCCGCCATGGCCACCCATTATTTTGCCACCAGCGAGCAGCATGCCTGCTGGATCATGCTGGCGTGCAAAATGACCGATGCGGGCTGGCGCTCTGGCGCACTCGTGCTCGAACGCATTGCAGGGGAAGGTGGCACGGCCGAAGCCGAACTGACCACGCCTGACGGCACAACCCACGACGACACCGCGTGGGAGACAGCGACCATTCTGGCAACCACGCTCAGCGTGGGTGAACTGCTCGATGATACCCTGCCCGGCCCCCAGCTTTTACACCGCCTGTTCCATGAGGAAGATCTGCGTGTCAGCCAATCCCGCGCTCTGGCATTTGGCTGCCGCTGCTCGCGCGCAAGACTGGTGGAGGTGCTCCAGCACTTCCCCGAAGATGATCTGGACCACATGTGCGTGAACAATGACACCATCGTTATGACCTGTGAGTTCTGTAACAAGGATTTTCATTTCCCACGCAGGGACATCGCCTCCGCCACAAGCTGAGCGCCTTGTTTGTAACGCATGGTTGACGCAGCCCCACACCGGGAGCCTGCGTTGGATTATTTCAGTCGGCTGTTCAAGAGGTTGTGCATGATGCCGTTCCCCCGTATGCGCCTTTCCCATCTGGTTGCCGCTTTTGTGCTGCCAGCAGCACTTGCCGGGTGCGCGGACCAGCCCCAGCCAACCCGGTTTGCGCCGCTGAGCTATGAGTATCTGGGCCAGATTCACCTGAATGTGGCCACGCTGGATGTGGTGGACAATTCCGTAGCCAACCCGGAACCGGGGGATATTGGTTACAAATCCCCCTCCCCGCCCGACCACACGCTACGGCAGATGGCGGCAGACCGGCTGATCGCAACAGGCAATGCGGCAGCGGCCAGCACCGCCCATTTTGTTATTGACCGTGCGTTTATCCTGCACCAGCCCGGCGGCACGCTGGACGGGCAGATGGATATTCATCTGGATATCCTCAACCCCGAAGGCAGGCGCGTGGCGACTGCCTCCGCACAGGCAACCCAGACCCTCCACCCCGATCCTTCGCAGGATGTGGAAAGCCCGGCCAATCTGTACGAAATTACAAAAGACATGATGCAGACCATCAATGTCGAATTTGAGTACCAGATCCGCCATTCCCTGAACAAATGGCTAGTGGATGCGGGGGGCACCCCCATGAACAATGCCATCCAGACCCAGCCCCTGACAGGCGCACCGGATGCAACAGCCCCGGTACCTTCCGCTGCCGCGGCATCCACCCCTGCGACGGACACAATGTCTGACACCAAAAGGCTGACCGAGCTGCCATCTGCGGGAACAACCCCTGCAAATGTTAGTGTAGACTCTGCCAGCACGGACACCGCCTCCAGCGCAGCCCAATCCAGCACGCCAGCACCCGCACAGGCACAGGCACAGGCACAGGCACAGGCACAGGCGGCACCGCAGGAGAGTGAACCCAGCGCCATCTTCCCCGCCGGGATGGATGACACCCCTGCTCCGGCCAAAACCCTTTCCCCCAAAGCGGGTTTTTTAACCCTGCCCGCCAACAAAAAAACACGCTAACTCCGGCTCCACCGGCATCTGGCCTACCCCCATACACCACAGAGGTCATGGGGGATGTGAGCAACCGTGCAGCCAGCCCGCCAGAACAGCATAAAAGGCGGCACGATGCCCCAGACCCTTTTTCCCGACCCTGATGACATTGCAAACGGACTGCCGGTTAAGGAGATTCTCCCCCAGCTGCGCGCGGTTCTGGCGGCAGAGCCCACAGCCGAGCACCCTGCCAGCGCCATTGTGGTGGCACCTCCGGGGGCAGGCAAAACCACGTCCATTCCCCCTGTGCTGGCAGCCAGCGCGTGGCGGGGCGAGAGCGGGCGGATTATCATGCTTGAACCCCGTAGGCTGGCCGCCCGCGCCGCCGCCCAGCGCATTGCCAGCCTGATGGGGGAAGAGGCAGGCGGGTTTGTGGGCTACCGCACCCGCATAGACAGCGCCGTTTCTGCCCGCACCCGTATTGAGGTGCTGACCGAAGGACTGTTCCTGCGTCGCCTGCTGGGGGACCCCATGCTGGAGGATGTCGCCTGCGTTATTCTGGACGAGGTGCATGAACGTTCCCTGGAGGCGGATCTCGCCCTTGCGTTCTGTCTGGACCTGCAACGTACCCTGCGGCCCGACCTGCGGCTTGTTGCCATGTCCGCCACCGCCGAAACCGAACGGCTGGCCAGCCTGATGAACGCCCCCGTGCTGACCAGCGAGGGCCGCATGTTCGCGCTGGAAGTCCACCATGCCAAAAAGGACATTCCCACCCTGCGTGACATAGCCCCCGCCACGGCTGCGGGCATACGGCAGGCACTGGCGGAAACCACGGGGGATATTCTGGCCTTTTTGCCCGGCACGGGAGAAATCCGGCGCACGGCCCAGTTGCTGGACGGCATCAGTGCGACTGTCCTGCCCCTGCATGGGGAGTTGCACCCTGCGGAACAGGCCCGTGTGCTACGCCCGGCCGATAACGGGGAGCGCCGCGTTATTCTGGCCACATCCATTGCGGAAACATCGCTGACCGTACCGGGTGTGCGTGTGGTGGTGGATTGCGGTTACCGCCGCGCGCCACGGTTTGATGCCGGGGCCGGGCTTTCCCGCCTGGATACACTGCGTATTTCCCGCGCGGCAGCACGCCAGCGGGCCGGCCGCGCAGGGCGCGAGGCACCGGGCACGGCCTATTGCCTATGGAGCGCCAGCACACAGCGCGCCATGCCCCAGCATGACCGCCCCGAAATTCTGGAAGCTGATCTGGCAGATTATGTTCTGGCCACAGCGCTGTGGGCTGATACGGTTGGAACAAGTGAGCCATTACCACTACCCGACCAGCCCCCGGGCAGCGCGGTTGCCGCCGCGCGGGAGCTGCTGGAACAGTTGGGAGCGCTGGATCAGGCGGGGCATATTACCCCACTTGGCAAACGCATGGCCCAGCTTGGTACACACCCCCGCCTTGCCGCCATGCTTTTAGCAGCACGCACAGGGGAGGAGGCCGCCATGGCAGCCGACCTTGCCGCCCTGCTTGAAGAGCGCGACCCCCTGCGCCCACGCCACGCAGCCCACGGCAAGCCCCCCATAACACCCCCTGCCGATATCGGGTTAAGGCTGGACCTGATTGCAGGCGAAGACCACCCTGATGCAGACCGCGCCGCCCTGAGCCGCATACGGCTGGCGGCAAAGCGGTTCCGCTCCCGGCTGAATGTTCCCCAGCACCTGCCTGCGCAGGGCAACCCCGCCGCCCTGCTGGCAGCAGGCTTCCCTGACCGGATAGCCCTATGCCGGGGCGAACCGGGCAGCTACCGACTGGCCAATGGCAGCAATGCGCGCCTCCGGCGTGATGATGGGCTAAGCCCCCACCGCCTGCTGGCCGTGGCCGGGCTACACCTGCGCACCGCCGCCGAAATACGGCTGGCAGCACCGCTGGACCTGAACGACCTGCCCCCCACCCTGCTGGCCCGTACGCAGGAGCAGGTTGAAACCACGCTCGACCCCGTATCTGGCAATATTCTGGCCCGCAGGCGCACACGCATTGGCTGCCTTGTGCTCAAGGACAGAACCGAAAAAGTTAAGCCGGAGGAAGCCGCAGCCCTTCTGCTGGTCCATGTGCGCGACAACCTGGAAAACGCCCTGAACTGGACAGAGACCGTAAAGCAGTTGCAGGCCCGTGTTGCTCTGGCCCGGAGCGTGCACACCACGCCAGAATCCGCTGGCAGCACGCAGGAGGAAGAACCAGCCTGGCCCGATTTTTCCTCCCCGGCTCTGGCGCAGACTGTGGCGGACTGGCTGGCCCCTTATATGGAAGGCCGCAACTCCGTTGCGGCCATGAAGGAACTGGATGTGCACACCCTGCTGCGCAACCTGCTGACATACACCCAGTACCAGTGGCTGGAGCGGGAACTGCCAACCCACCTCCCCTTCCCCGGTGGACGGGCAGAGGTGGATTACACCCAGCCCGTACCCGTGGCCTCGGCCCGTGCGCAGGTTTTTTATGGCACGGAACAAACGCCTCTACTGGCAGGCGGGCGGGTACCCCTGCGGCTGGCTCTTCTTTCCCCCGCCGGGCGGCCACAGGCCATTACGGCGGACATTGGCGGGTTCTGGCAAGGGGGATGGGCGGATATGCGCAGGGATATGCGCGGCCGCTACCCCCGCCACGACTGGCCCGAAAACCCGGCCCTTGTCCCGGCAAAACCGCGCACGCGCCCAAGCTAGGGCAAAGCTGCCCCAACCACATGGGGGCATCGCCTACAGGCACCAGCTCCAGAGCCCTGCAAACTTGTGCGACATATGCCCCCAACCCAGCCCCAATATGGCAGGGCCGTAACCGCAGGGGCCGGCATTGCACCCGCCTCTGCGCCCCCGCGATGTGAAAAAGAACAGGAAAAAAGGGTTCGGGTCAGCAGCATGGTTGCGCAACTGCGCCAAACATGGCCTAAAGTTCATATGCTTGGCTCCATGGCACCGCACCTTATGAACAGACTGTTGCAAGGCCTGCCCTGTGTGGCCGTGGCTTATCTGTGCTGCACACCGCTCCTGAGCACCGGAGAAGCCCGCGCTGGCACGCTGCCTTCCTTTGCGCCTGCCACACCCCTTGTAACCTCTGGCCCGGTCAGCTTTGCCCCGCTTGTGCGCAAGGTTGTGCCTGCCGTGGTCAATATTGCCGTCACGCGGGATGATTTTGCCGCAGACAGCCACCACAAGCTCCCCTCCTCCGTTAAAGGCACACCATTGGAGCGGCGTTACCGCGAACGCATGCGCCACCATGGGGATGAACTGCTGGAGGCCGGGTCCGGCTTTTTGATCGACCCCAGCGGTTTTATTGTAACCAACGGCCATGTGGTGGAAGATGCGGACACCATTACCGTCTCGCTCGTCAGCGGTAAGGAGTTTACGGCAACGCTGGTGGGCATGGACCCGCTGACAGATATTGCCGTTATCAAAATTACCAGCCCCGAGGCCCTGCCCTATGTGGAATGGGGGGATAGCCGACAGGTACAGGTAGGGGACTGGATTATGGCGGCGGGTAACCCGTTTGGTCTGGGTTCTTCCGTAACCGCTGGCATAGTCTCCGCCCGTGGGCGCGATATAGGAAGCAGCCCGTTTGATGACTTTTTGCAGCTTGATGCGCCCATAAACCCCGGCAACTCCGGTGGCCCGACCTTTAACCTTGCCGGGCAGGTTGTAGCACTCAACACCGCCATTGTTTCCCCCACCGGGGGGTCTGTGGGGCTCGGGTTTTCCATTCCGTCCGAAATTGTCATTCCCATTGTGGAAACCCTGCGCCAGACCGGGCACATAGACCGTGGCTGGCTGGGTGCAACGCTGGATGATGTTCTGACCCACAATGGCGCCAAGGTTACCGAGGTGGACCGCAACAGCCCCGCAGCGCATGGCGGGCTCCGCAAAGGCGATGTTATTACCATGCTCAACGGGGAGCATGTGGATACCGCCCGCGCCATGATCCGTGCCATCGCTGCCGCCAAACCGGGGAGCGAGGCGGCCTTGGCCATCATGCGCAACGCCCACCCGCAAACGCTGACCATCCATGTCGGCCTGCGCCCTTTGTCAGAGGATGGCGGGTTCCATTAAACCCGCCGTCTGGCCGTGTAACGCAAAACTGGCCCTGACCATCAGATCATGGCCAATGGCTCCTTACTGGCTGGGGGCGCAAAGGCAGCATCCAGTTCCGCCAGATCCTGCGGCGCCAGCCTGAGTTCTGCCGCAGCTACGTTAAGGCGCATATGCGCAGGGCTGCCTGCCTTGGGAATGGCAAGCACATTGGGCTGGCGCAGCACCCAGGCCAGTGCAACCTGCGCAGGCGTTGCCGCACCAAGCGATGTTGTATGCCGCGCCGCCACCCGCGCCAGCGCAGGATGGGCCAGCAGCGCCCCCCCCTGCCCTATGGGGGAATAAGCCATGGTCACAACTCTGCGCTGCCTGTCCGCCTGTAGCAGGTCATACTCCACGCCCCGGTGTTCCAGACTGTACAGCACCTGATTGGCCGCGCACTCCCCGGGCCGGGAGCAGCCTTCAAGATCGCGCATATCGTCAGTATCAAAGTTGGAAACGCCCCAGTAGCGGATCAGCCCTTCGCGCTGGAGGGTACGGAAGGCCTCCACGGTTTCGGCCAGTGGCACGCTGCCGCGCCAGTGCAGGAGGTACAGGTCCAGCCTGTCTGTACCCAGATGCCTGAGCGAACGGCGGCAGCTTTGCGCAACCCCTTGGGCGGAAGCATTGCTCGGCAGCACCTTGCTGACCAGAAAAACCTGTTCACGCATAGGGGCTATGGCCTCCCCCACCAGTTTTTCCGACCGGCCATTGCCATACATTTCCGCCGTATCCACGACCTGTATGCCCTGCTCCACCGCATAACGCAGGCTTGCTATCTCCTCCTCCCTGCGGGCAGGGGTGTCGCCCATATTCCATGTTCCGACACCCAGTGCAGGCAGGATTGTGCCATCTGGCAGGGTTATGGTTTGAACCATTGCGGGTTTCTCCTTGTATCCTCGGGCCATCAGGCAGCATAAAACAGCGCAGGACCATGCTCTGTTCCGCCCCACGGCAAGACTGTTATAGTGGATATATGACCCAGATCGGCTTTTACCACCTGACCCGTACCAGCCTGACAGAAGCCTTGCCCATGCTGCTGACCCGCACGCTGGACAGTGGACAGAAAGCGGTTGTGTGGTGCACGGACAAACCCGCGCTGGATGAACTGGACAAAACGCTCTGGCAGATTGCCACCCCGCGCTGGCTGCCCCATGGCAGTACGGGCATAGCCTGCCCCGACCTGCAACCCATATGGCTGAGCACGGGGGATGACTGCCCGAACGAGGCGCGTTTTCTGTTTTTAACGCAAAACCGGCACTGTGCGGACCCCACCCGCTTTGAGCGGATATTCGACCTGTTTGACGGGCATGACGAAAGTGCAGTTACCGCCGCCCGCGCACGCTGGGCACAGGCGCACAAGGCGGGACACGACCTTGCATACTGGCGGCAGGAAGATAAGGGCTGGAAGCGCGCACGCTAAAAACCCGCCTGCCCGTATAACCGGGCAGGCGGAAGCAGAAATGCTCAGCCCTGCTCAAACCCGTTGCGCACAAAGCGGTCAAGCAGGCGCACACCAAAGCCGGTTGCCCCTTTGGGCTGACCGTTTTTGGCCTTGCTGGCCCAGGCAACCCCGGCAATATCCAGATGCGCCCAAGGGGTTTCACCCACAAAGCGCTTGAGGAACTGTGCTGCGGTAATGGAACCACCAGCCCGGCCACCGCTAATGTTCTGCATATCCGCAATATCGGACTTCAGCAGGGCATCGTATTCCTTGCCCAAAGGCATGCGCCACAGCTTTTCGCCTGTAAAGGCACCGGCATCGGCCAGCCCCACGGCCAGATCATCATCATTGGAGAACAGGCCCGCGTATTCGTGGCCAAGCCCCACAATGATCGCCCCGGTCAGGGTTGCAAGGTCCACCATCAGGCGCGGAGCAAACCGGTCCCGCGCGTACCACAGCACATCGGCCAGAACCAGACGGCCCTCGGCATCGGTATTGAGCACCTCAATTGTCTGGCCAGAGGCGCTGCGCACCACATCCCCCGGACGCTGGGCCGTGCCGGACACCATGTTTTCCACCAGCCCCACAACACCCACGGCATTAACCGGGGCCTTGCGCAGCGCAAGCGAGGCCATAAGCCCGGTGACCGTTGCGGCACCGGCCATATCCCACTTCATGTCTTCCATGCCGGCTGCGGGCTTGATGGAAATACCACCCGAGTCAAAGGTCACGCCCTTGCCAATAAAGGCTACGGGGGCGTCCCCTTCCTTGCCGCCATTCCAGCGCATGACCACTGTACGCGGCTCGTTAGCACTCCCCTGCGCCACACCCAGCAGAGCCCCGAAGCCCAGCTCGGTCATGGCGGCAACGTCAAGCACCTCTACCTCCAGCCCATGTGCACGCAGGGTTGTGGCGCGCTTGGCAAACTCGACCGGATTGAGCACATTGGCCGGTTCGCTCACCAGGTCACGCGTTAGCACAACGCCGCGGGCAACAGCCTGCAGGGACGGCCAGAGTTCCTCTGCCGCACCCACATGCGCGCCCAGCACGGACAGTTCGGCCAGCTGGTGTTTTTTGTCGTCTTCTTTTTTGGTCTGGTAGAGGCCAAAATGGTAGGCACCCAGCACGGCACCCAAAGCCACATGGGCCGCCAGCGCGCCAGAAAGATCGCCTACAGCCACAGCCGCTTTTGGCGCACGCGCAAGCAGGGAGGCCGCAAGCCCGCCAGCCTTTTCCGCCACCCATGCGTCCACATCACCAGCTTTGCCAATGCCGACCAGCACAATGCGTTCAAAACTGTCAGATGGTGCCAGCACAACACAGCTTGTGCCGTCCTTGCCCTTAAACCCTTCTGCCTTGGCCGCACGGCTGAGAGCGCCCTGCGTTGCGGCATCAAAATTCTGAAAAACAGTTGGGTGCGCATCCCCTTCGGGCACCAGAATGGCCAGCGCGCCTGCCGTGGACTCTACCTGGGTGGAAAATGAAATCTGTAGCATGATTTGACCAATCTCCCTGAAAACCACATCTATTCTGCCTAAGTCTCCCACCCTGTCTTGGCAATAGCCAGAGCCGCCCCCACGCCCCGATTGCATGATAAACACCAACACCCCACCACAGGGCATGACGGCGGCCCCAAGCTGGCGTATGCTAGGCCCATGAGCACCCTTGCAGATACAGACCTGCTGGCCCTTGCCGCCAGACTGGCCAACGAAGCCGCCGAAATCATCCGCACCATTCGCGCGCGGGGTTTTGAGACCGTGACCAAAACCGACTCCTCCCCCGTAACGGAGGCGGACCACGCGGCAGAGGCCCATATTCTGCGCGGGCTGCGCGCGGCCACACCCGATATTCCCGTTATTGCGGAAGAAGAAGTTGCCGCAGGCCTGCAAGCCTATGCCACCCCGGCCTACTGGCTGGTGGACCCGCTGGACGGTACGCGGGAGTTTGCCGCGGGGCGGGACGATTTTACCGTCAATATCGGCCTTGTGCGCAATGGCCATGCCGCACTGGGGGCCATGGCCCTGCCAGCCTATCACCAGCTTTACACGGGGGGCGTGGGTCTGGGCGCGCACCGGCTGGACAAAAACGGGCTACAGGCCATTCATGTCCGCACGGCTCCTGCTGAAGGACTGAGCGTTCTGGCATCCCGCCATCATGCGGATGACACCCGTCTGGCCGAATACCTGAATGGCAAAAAAATTGCGCATCTGGGCAATATCGGGTCAGCCGTAAAATTTGCCCGCGTGGCAGAAGGGCTGGTTGATCTGTACCCCCGCCTCGGCCCCACCATGGAGTGGGACACAGCCGCCCCACAGGCCATTGTGGAAGCCGCAGGCGGCCAGATTACGCTACTGGATGGTTCCCCCCTTGTTTATGGCAAAACAGGCTGGAAAAACCCTCCCTTTGTCTGTACCGGAGCGCTATAAACAGGGCAGGCCAACCGTAGCCCCTTTACGCAAGGGTCTCCTGTTGCCAAAACATTGCAGCCTCACTGATCGGCCTACGGATTGCGCCCTGTTGCCATGAGAACACCATGACCAGACGTCTGGATGCCACCCAAAGCGGCATTGCCACTGCTGCCAGCATTCTGCGGGCTGGCGGCCTTGTGGCCTTTGGCACGGAAACCGTTTACGGCCTTGGGGCAGATGCCAGCCAGCCGCAGGCGGTCGCCCGGATTTTTGAAGCCAAGAACCGCCCGCGCTTTAACCCGCTGATCAGCCATTTTGCCAATGCACAGGCGGCGTTTACGCAGGTGGTCCCCAATGCCATGGCCCACAGGCTGGCGCAGGCGTTCTGGCCGGGGCCACTTACACTCATTCTCCCCCGCGCGCCGGGGGCAAGCATTAGCGATCTGGCGGCAGATGGCCTTGCCAGCCTTGCCGTGCGCGTACCCGCCAATGCCACAGCCCTTGCACTGCTGGAACAGGCGGACCGCCCCATAGCTGCTCCTTCGGCCAACCGCTCCGGCCGCATCAGCCCCGTGGACGCAGCCCATGTGCTGGAGGAACTGGACGGCCGGATAGACGCCGTGCTGGACAGTGGCCCCTGCACCGTGGGGGTGGAAAGTACCGTGGTGGACCTGACAGACCCGAACACCCCCACCCTGCTGCGCCCCGGTGGCATAACGCTGGAAGAGCTTGTCGCCATCTGCCCGCACATAAGCCTGCCGCAAACCACAAGTGATGTGGCCCCACATTCCCCCGGCCGCATGGTCTCGCATTACGCGCCGCACCTGCCTGTGCGGCTGAACGCCTTGCAGGCCCAGCCGGACGAGGCCCTGCTGGCATTTGGCGCCACCCGCCCCACCCTTGCCCCGCTGGCATGGAACCTGAGTGCTGCCGGGAACCTGGAAGAAGCCGCGGCAAGGCTGTTTACCGGCCTGCGCACACTGGACCGCGAAGGGCAGACCCTTGGGTTGCGCCGCATTGCCGTGCAGCCCATACCCCAGCACGGTCTGGGCCGTGCCATACAGGACCGCCTGAACCGCGCGGCAGCCCCCCGTCCGCAGGACGGAACAGAAGACATGGCACCATGACCGAGATTGATCCCAAGGAACTCAAAATCCTGTCGGACATTCTGGCACTTGTGCTTGAAGACAACCCCGGCCAGTCGGACACGGCCCTACAGGCCCTGCGCAACCGTGCCCGCAAGAACAGCACAACCGGGGGAGCGCTCAAAAACCTGTTCCAGACCATTGCGGTCAATCCATCCAAGGCCAAAAGCACAACCCGCCAGACTGGCACGCGGGCCTCTGCCAGCAAGGCCAAAACAACCGACATGCCGGACCAGTACCGCGTGCAGCTGCGCGAAATGGCCGACAGCATTACCCGGCTGGACCGCAACCTGCGCGTTGCCTATTCCCAGAACGAAACACTTAAATCCGAACTCTACCTGACCCAGAAATCCCGCGCGGAACTCCAGACCCATCTGGCAACGCTTCAGGCCACCAAACGCACCCAGAAGCCACTCGCCATTGCCATTAGCCTGCTGGTTGGCATGCTGGTGGGGGTTGCGGGGTCTCAGGCCGTGCATGCCCTGTGGCCTGCGCCACCACCGGCCCATACCATGGCCGACAACAGCCATTATCTTTACTAACGGGTCGCCCGACCGCGCGTTCAATTTTGTCTTTTTGTGCTTTTGCAGGGAAAACCAGAGCCATGCCACAAACGCCCCTCCCCCCGTCCTTACATGATGCGCTGGTGCAGATCCTTGGCCCTTCGGGTGTTCTGACCAACCCGGCGGATACAGAGGCGTTCTGTGTGGACTGGCGCGCCCTCTACCACGGCCATTGTGCCGCAGTGCTACGCCCGGCCAATACCGAAGACTGTGCAAAAGCCGTGGCCCTGTGCCACGCACACAATGTGCCCATGGTGCCACAAGGGGGCAATACCAGCATGGTGGGGGGCGCAACCCCGGATTCGAGCGGGCGGGCCGTTGTTATTTCCACCACCCGCATGAACCAGATCCACACGATTGACCATGCGGACCTGACCATGACCGTGGATGCAGGGGTTACCCTTAAAGCAGCACAGGATGCGGCAAGTGCTCAGGGGCTATTGCTCCCGCTTTCCATCTCGTCCGAAGGGTCGGCTGATATTGGTGGGATTCTGGCCACCAATGCAGGTGGCAACAACACGGTACGCTACGGCAATGCCCGCGAGCTGGCTCTGGGGCTACAGGCCGTGCTGCCCGATGGCAATGTGCTCAACCTGATGCGCAAGCTCCGCAAGGACAACACAGGGTATGCGCTGCGCCAGCTTCTGGTTGGCTCGGAAGGCACTCTGGGCATTATTACGCAGGCGGTCATCCAGCTTCAGCCTGCCCCGCGCTCGCGCGAGACGGCACTTTGCGCGGTGGAAAACCCACAGGGCGCACTCAACCTGTTTGCGGCCTTCCGCAAGCAGGACCCCTCCGCCATTCATGCGTTCGAGTTCATGTCCGGCACGTCCATGGCGTTGGTCAATGCACTGATTGATGGTGCCGCCCTGCCGCTGGAAGCCCCGGCCCCGGCCTATGTGCTGGTGGAACTGGCCAGCCCCCGCGCCGATGACAGCCTGCGCAGCCTGATGGAAGATGTGCTGGGAAGCGCACTGGAAGACGGGCTGGTAACAGACGCCGTTCTGGCCGAAAGCGAAAGCCAGCGCCAGAGCCTGTGGATGATCCGCGAAGAACATGCCGAGGCACAAAAACGCGCAGGGGCATCGGTCAAGAACGATGTCTCCGTTCCACTGGCAGCCATACCGGAGTTTATTGAAGCGGCCACTAAAGCCTGCGAAGCCCTTATTCCGGGTATTCGGGTTGCGCCCTTTGGCCATATTGGCGATGGCAACATCCACTTTAATCTGGTGCAGCCCGAGGGTGCGGACCCCGCAGCATTTTTGGCGCAGGACCACGCCATGATGGATACGGTGGCCGAAATCGTGCGTAAGCTGGGCGGGTCTTTCTCGGCCGAGCATGGGGTCGGCCAGCTTAAAACCTACATGATGCCATCCTGGCGTGGGGGTGCGGAACTGCAAACCATGCGCCGGATTAAAGCGGCACTGGACCCGCAGGACCTTATGAACCCCGGTAAGGTTTTACCCCCCGCTCAGGCATAATCCGTTACAGGACCGGGGGCATGCTAAAGCCCACGCCTTCGGTCCATCCCGGCACGAGCCTGCAACCCATGCAGGCACAAACACTGCCCCACACGGACTAAGGGCTTTATTGCCCCCGTGAAGAAAAAGACAGTGTCGGATACCAAAAGCACAGTATTTGTAAAATAAAAGCGGGCAGAACAATCAGGCCGGGGTCAAACCCCACCATGATCATTGCAAGGCCCGTGAGTATAGGGGCCGCAGCCCGCTCAACTCTGGCCCCTTGCGGTGTGTTGCAGGCCAGAACAGAACATACACCCCCAACCCCCAGTGCCGCAGCCGCCATAACGGCATAAAGCGGGTGGCTTGTAGCCTGCGGCAACAGGCCATCATGCACACTGGAAAGGGAGGACATGTCAGACGACCAGCCTGCCAGCCCGAACAGAAAGCTGAATGGCAGCACAAGCACGCCAAACACATCGCGCAGCAGGCCAACAAAGCCCATAACAACAGGGGGCAGCACAACACAGGCCACGCCCAGAGCCACGTCCAGAACCAGCAGAGCCAGAGCTGGTGTGGCGGTATTATTTTTCATGGTGGGGAACCCCTTGGCGCAAGGTCAGGGATTAATCCTTCCACCATTTAACGGGCTGGGGCTCTTCCACCCTGACCTCTGCTTCAACCACTTCAGGTTCCTTGCGGGGGCGGCCACGGGGTTTGGCGTCCAGCTGGCGGCGCAGGGCGGCTATTTCGGCCTCCTGTTCTTCCATCTGGCGGCGACCGGCACGAATTTCGCGCCCGGCAAGGGCCAGTTCGGCTTCCCGTTCGGCCAGTTTGTTTTTCTGCTCGGCAATCAGGGCATCCGCATGGCCGATGCGTGTGGTCAACCCGCGCTGGGCCGCCTGCATGTCGGCCAACTGGCGATCACTTTCTTCTGCACGCAGTTTTTCTTCCGCCAGCTGGCGGCGCAGGCGGGAAAGTTCGCTGTTGTCTTCTTCGTTAAAATGTACGGCGCGGGAGGTCCCTGCAATCCGTGGAGCGGCAACAGTACGCGGCGTTGTGCGTGCGAGGGAGTGTTTTTCCACCTGCACCTCACCATCACGCACAAAGCGGCGGCGCTTGTTATTGGCGCTTTCGGCCGCGGGGCGGGGTTGCGGAGCGGCAGATGAGCGGGGGCGGGCGGAATGCCCGATACGTTCAAGCGCATTGCGCATGGACGCTTCTTCAAGCCCTTCCTCATGATCCCTGTCCACTACGGGGGCGGAGAGAAAAGATGATGTATTCATGAATTCAGATGTCACGTTTCAGATATTTTATGGACTGTTTAAAAGCTGCCAGAAAACCAATTGTGTTTTTATGCGCCCGGGCAGAACAGATGCAATGCAACTGTGGCCTTGACCCGATGGTTTGATAAAAACAGAGATATGGCCGCAGCACCGGCAGCAGGGTATTTTGCACATTACCACAGAGGGCAATGTCTGCTGGGGTTGTCCTTACCATATGCCCCCTCTTTTTCCAAGGGGTTGTACGGCGTGGCGCTATTTTTCACCTTTGGGCACGGGTTGCCACACAACATCCGTCTGTCCGTCATGATTAAAGTGACGGGCCAGTACAAAAAAGTAATCGGACAATCTGTTCAGTATTTTCAGCAAAACAGGGTTAACCCGTTCTGCGCGCGACAGAGCCACCATGCGCCGCTCGGCCCTGCGTACCTGTGTGCGGGTCATGTGCGCCATTGCCGCGGGCACGGAACCACCGGGCAGCACAAACCCGTTAAGGGGGGACTGGCGGGCCCGCAGTTCCTCTATCCTGCGCTCAAGCACCAGCAGGGCGGCTTCTTCCACCCGGTGGGCGCGCTCGGCCATGGGACCATCTTCGGGCAGGCAGACATCCGCCCCCATATCAAACAGCAGATTCTGCACTGCCGTTAACTGCTGGGCAATGCTGTCCCCCGCTGGTGTGTGAGCCTGCACCAGACCAACCAGCGCATTAATCTCATCCAGTGTTCCCAGCACCTCTATACGGACGTCATCCTTGGTAACGCGTGACCCATCGCCGAGTGATGTCTGCCCGCCATCCCCGCCACGGGTTACAATTTTATCAATCCGTATGCTCATACCTCAGGCTCCCGAACACTGGCTTTGTTTCTTATCCGCACAAAACGCACCACCTTACCCGGCGTTGCAAAGACTAAAATTGAGGGTTGGCCATGCAGCGCTATTTCCGTTTGCCACAGACACGCCTATACAACCCTTTATGTTGACCGGATCTTTTATGACACGTCTATGGCGGATCTGTGGTGCGCTCCTTATTGCCACAGGCACCGTTATGGGGGCCCTGACCGCACACCTGCCCGATGCACATTTTGCCGAGGGCGGGCGGATTATGGCACGCAGCGCCATGGATATGCAGATGTGGCAGGGCATAGCCCTGCTGGCTCTGGGGCTTGGGCTGGCCGAACGTACCAACCGTATTCTCATTGCCGGGGGCTGGGGGGTACTTGCAGGCACGCTCATGTTCTGTGGCGGCGTGTATAACACGGCCTTTACTGGCCACCATGGCAGCCACATTGCGCCCATTGGCGGCGGCATGCTCATTCTTTCGTGGCTGGTGCTGGCCGCAGGCTGGGTCCGCCGGTCATGAGCACCTCCATACAGGGTGCATGGCTGGCAGCAGACGGGCTTAAACACGTTTTGCAAGAAGACCTGCTGCTCCGTGGGGTAGAGGTTGTGGCGTGGCATGGCATGCTTGCCCTTTCCACCCACAAAGCACTCTACTCCCCCTGGGCGCTGGATATATGGACAGCCCCGCAACGCGCCAGCATTACCTCCATCCGCAATGCGTCAGACACGTTGCGCGCCATCCAGCGCAACTGGAGCCTGTATGCGGTGGACAACTTCCGCCGCTCTGGGCTGATTGTGCAAAAACTGCCGCCGGTCAAAGCTGCACCCTTGGTTTTCCCCACCCCGGCACCGACCAGCCCGCTTGGGGCATGGACCTTGCTGGACACTTCGTCCCTGCTGTTTTCGGCCACAAAAACCAGTCCGTTTGTCAATGGCGCACCGGAGTTTGTGGAAAACCGGACAGACCCACCCTCCCGCGCCTACCTAAAGCTCTGGGAGGCCTGCACCCGGCTGGGCCGCTGGCCTGCTGCGGGTGAGCGATGTTATGATCTGGGTGCCACACCGGGTGGGTGGACATGGGCCCTGGCAAGCCTTGGCGCACAGGTAACCGCGTTTGACCGCGCGCCGCTTGCTCCATCGGTTGAGGCCATGCCGGGCGTAAGCTTTCAGCAGGCCAGCGCATTTGGGCTGGACCCAAAACAGCTCCCCGCCACGGACTGGGTTTTTTCCGACATTATTGCCTACCCCCAGCGCCTGCTGCGCCTGACCCGGGCATGGATTGATTCGGGGCAGACCAAGAACATTGTGCTGACAGTCAAGTTTCAGGGTGAAACAGAGCATGAAACCGTGGCCGCCTTTGAGGCCATACCCGGCGGGGCACTCGCCCATCTGGCGCATAACAAGCACGAGCTGACATTCTTCTGGTCACAGGAGGCAGCCGACAAAGGCGTATCCCCCCTCCCCACCACCATAACCTGAGCGTGCAAAAGCCGGGCTGGCCGTAACACCAGCCCGTGCCGCCACCGACCTAGCGGCTGGCCCGCCTGCGGCGGAGCAGGCGCTCAATGCCATGCACCAGCAGCACAGCAAGCACAAAACATAGCACGATCATGACAACTGCAACTGTCTGCTGGGCCTGCGCCTGACCGTTGGAGGCCAGAAAACGCAGAACATCCCCCCCGGTGTGTCCGCCGGTCATGGTATCAAACCGGGGCAGAACACTCAGCACCCAGCGCAGCAGAAAAACCAGAAGGGCCGTAAGCCCGATTGTGGCCCCGGTCTTGATTACGGTCAGCCGGATGCTGCCTTCATCTTGTGTCATGGGGTTACAGGCGGCCTGCGGGCTGCTGGCCCATATGCGCCTGATGCTCCTCTACCGAAGCCTTCAGCCCCGGCACGTCTGGTGCCGCCAGCGTATCCACGTAGGTGTTGTTCTTCCACACCCAGCGGTCCGAGCCATCGACCAGAATATCGCGCAGGCCCCCATGCGTTGTGGGTAGCAGCTCAATAGGGCCACTTACGGAATCCAGCACCTTGGTCCATGCCCCGTTGCGTTTGACATACACATCTGTCGAACAGCCAGCAGACCCGCACAGGCTGGCCGCCTGCACCTGCACAAACAGCGCCATATTCGCACCATTGGCAGACAGGGGGGCAGAGCCCACAAGCACAAGTGGTTTGTCATTATGGCGGGCGGCGGCGGCAAGGTCATCCGCGTTCAGTTCACGCGCGGCACTGTCCAGTGCGCTGCCACGCTGGTCGGTCAGGGCCACGGGGTCTGTTCTGCCGTGGGTAAACGACCCTTGACGGGTTGGGGGCGCACCCAGCACCTGTGCTGCGCCAAAAACACCGCATGGCAGGGCAGACAACCCTGCCAACACACAATACAACCCTACACGATGCCTCAAGCGCACATTCCTTGTTTTACCAGACCAGAATAGTCCCTTTGTGGAGTAGAGCCCAAGCATGTCCGAGCAGACAAGCCAAAATACCACGCCAGAACAGCCCCGGCACCCAAAGCCCGGCCTCTACCGCCATTATAAGGGGGGATTGTACACGCTTCTATGCGTAGGCCGTCACAGCGAGACGGAAGAATGGCTGGTCACTTACCGGTGCGATTCACAAGGAACCTACTGGGTGCGCCCGCTGGACATGTGGCTCCAGACTGTTCAGGGCGTGCCACGTTTTGCATTGATCGAGGACGACTACCAGCAACCCCGTGGCGCGTAAGGGGGCACCCTCACACGCCACGGGCCGAACGGCCTAGCCCGCCTGCCCGGCAACCTGGGCAATAATTTCTTCCACAATATCCGGATCGGACAGGGTGGAAAGATCGCCCAGATTATTCAGATCATGCGAAGCAATTTTGCGCAGCAGGCGGCGGACAATTTTGCCAGAGCGGGTTTTGGGCAGGTCCCGCACAACGTAAATCTGCTCCGGCACCGCATAGCGCCCGACCCCATCGGCAATGGCGCGGCGGACGGCGGCGGGGTTCAGGCTGCCTTCGGTACGGGGAACAACAAACACAACCAGCCCCTGCCCCTTCAGGTCATGGGGAACGCCAACGGCGGCACTTTCCACCACTTCGGCATCGGTTGCCACGGCGTCTTCAATTTCTGCCGTGCCAATCCGGTGGCCAGAGACATTGACCACATCATCCACACGGCCCGTGATCCAGAAGTATCCATCTGCCTCACGCCGTGCGCCATCACCCGAAAAATAGCGCCCCGGGCAGGTGGTAAAATAAGTCTGGCGGAAACGCTCGTGGTCCCGCCACAAGGTCATGGCCTGACCGGGCCATGAGCGGGCCATGCACAAAAGGCCATCCCCGGCACCTTCAACCTCTGTCTGGGTCTGTGCATCCACCAGAACAGCGTTTACCCCCGGCAACGGCAGCCCTGCGGCCCCCGGCCGGCCCGGCACCTGTCCGGCACTGGCGGTGAGCATGACCCCCCCGGTTTCGGTCTGCCACCATGTGTCCACCACGGGGCAACATGCCTTGCCGACCTCATCATGGAACCATTGCCATGCTTCGGGGCTGATCGGTTCACCCACCGTGCCCAGCACGCGCAGGCTGGACAGGGAGCGGCTGCGCACCACGTCCGCATCTTCCCGCATAGCGGCACGTACCACGGTGGGAGATGTGTAAAAGACGCTTACGTTATTGCGGTCGATCACATCCCACCACCGGCCCGGCTGCGGCCATGAGGGCAGGCCCTCATAAATCAGGATTGTCGCGCCATTACACAGCGGGCCGTAAACAACATAGGTGTGCCCGGTAATCCAGCTTGTATCTGCCGTGCACCAGAACACATCGTTCGGCTGGGCGGCAAAAACCACCTCATGCGTATAGGACGCCCAGACCAGATACCCCCCTGTGCCGTGCACAACCCCCTTGGGCCGCCCCGTGCTGCCCGAGGTGTACATAAGAAAGAGCGGATCACAGGCATCCATGACCTCTGGCGGGCAATCCGGGATCTCCATCGCCACTTCCGCAGTGTAGGACAGGTCCCGGCCGGGCTGCATGGGCACTTCCGTACCCGTAACAGGCACCACCAGCACATGGCGCACGGTGCAGGCTGCACCGCAGGCCAGCAGGGCCTCGTCCATAGTCACCTTGCTGGGAATGGACTTGGCCCCACGCCGCGCCACATCTGCGGTAATCACCACAGCAGCGCCGCTATCCATAAGCCGTTCAGCCAGCCCTTCGGCCGAAAAACCGCCAAACAGCACTACATGGATTGCACCAATGCGTGCACAGGCCAGCATGGACACCACGCCCTCGGCCACCATGGGCAGGTGAATGGCAACGCGGTCGCCCTTGCCAACGCCCAGCCTGCGCAGCGTATTGGCAAAGCGGCAGACCTGCGCATGCAGTTCGCGGTAGGTCAGGACCAGTTTCTGCCCATCTTCCTGCCCTTCCCAGATCAGGGCGGCTTTGTCGGGCTGGGTCAGAACGTGGCGGTCAAGGCAGTTTTCGGCCACGTTAAGCTGGCCATCGCCGTACCAGTCTATGCGGACATCGCCGTTAAAGTCGGAGCGGGAGGCATGGGAGGGCGCTTTATGCCAGACCAGTCTGCGCGCCTGCGACAGCCAGAAAGCCTCCGGGTCGCGTTGCGCACGCTGCACTTGATCAAGGTAGCGATCAGAGACAGCTGTCTCCGCCGTGCAGGGAATATTCTCTTCCACTCGGACTGGTCCTTTCATTTACGTTCTTATTTTGCACCCGAACCAGATGGTCTTTGATCATATCATGCCCTCAGAGGAAAGACATGTACCCGCCTCCGGACACATAAAAAGTGACCACACAGGCATAAAAAAAGGCTGGCCACAGGAGTGACCAGCCTTTTTTGTTATGCCGTTTTTATTCCACACCTTAATTCCGGTCGGCGCGGAACAAGGGCCTGACCCTGTTATTACAGAGCAGCTTTGGCGCGTTCCAGAACGGCCTTGCAGGTCTTCTGGCGCAGCGGCAGGGTTGCCATTGCCACGGTGTAGGTATGGTCGTTCAGGCGGATCTGGCCAGCGGAGCCAATCGCATAGAACATGTTGCCATCCGCACCATCGGACACGGCGTTGGTCTTTTTGTTGTATTCAAGCAGCGTGCGGAAGGCATCGTCATAATCCGGCACGTATTCGTTCTGGACGCAGTAGTTCAGCAGACCTGCGTTTTCCTTCGGGTCAATGGAAGCCACATAACCCGACGGGTCCACGGTTGAGAGGAGAGACGTATCCCCCCCGCGGATGACCGGCATATTGAGGGTCTGTTCCTCGGCATGAGCAAGTGCGGGCACGGATGCCAGCACGGACGTGGTAAGGGCTAGCGCCGACAGGGCACGCACGGCAAACAGTTTCATTCAGAATCTCCCAAACGGAATATGCGCCAAACTGCCCCGTAACCCCCGCAAAGATCAAGCAGCCCCCACGCGCGCAAAAAACATGGCAGCCCACAGCCTTGCCCATGTGGGGGAGCACCACGCCTGTCATAACAAAAACGGCACCCCGTTATGCCGCCACGGCACCGGACCCGACACGCCACTGCAAACAGGCCATAAATGGTACGATAACCCACAGCATGTAAAATAAGGGTCTTGAAACATTACGATATTATCTTTGTCTTCTGTAATGTTGCTGGCATTGTCGGGCTAATACCCAGCGCAGGCTGCCCCCATTGCCAAACCCTGCTCTGGCAGGGCAATCTTCCCTTTGTGGGGCAGAACGAGCCAACACGGCGGGGGTGTTTTTCTGCCCTGCCATCGGGCCATCACGATCAGGTGATATAACATTCAACCCCCAATCCACCGGCCCGATACACGTTGCAGGCAGGCTGGCCGATTGAACAGTTCGGGCATCCATTCTATAACAACCTTAACGAGTCCGTAACAAATTTAAGCGGGAGCTTATACCGACATGCTGCCTGCCAGCCTTTTCAAGAGTGTTGAAATTGCACCGCATGGCACCGCGTCAGAGAGCATCTGCACGGCTTTGCGCAAGGCCATACTGGAAGACCAGCTACAAGCAGGCCGCGCCCTGCCCCAGTCTGAGCTGGCGGCTGGGTTCGGGGTTAGCATTATCCCCGTGCGTGAAGCGCTCAAACACCTTGAGGCCGAAGGGCTGGTCGCGTTTACGCCCAACAAGGGTGCTCTGGTTATTGGTCTGGATGAAGCCGATATTCTGGAATACTCCCAGATTCGCGCAGTGCTGGAAGAACAGGCCGCAGCCGAGGGTGTGCGCAACATGAGCCGCGTGGATTTTGCCCGTGTGGAAGACGCTTACGAGGCCTTTGTCGCCGGTGTGGAAGGCCCGCAGGGCATGATCCGCTCTGGCGCTCTTAACCGTGCCTTCCACAACTCCATTTATGCCGCAGCCCCCCGCCCGCGCCTGCTGGAAATGATAGAGGACCTGAACACCAGACTGGACCGCTACATACGCGGTCATCTGATTATAGAAGGCCGCACAACCATTACCCATGACGAGCACAAGGCTATTCTGGACGCCTGCCGTGACCGGGACGCAGATTTGTGCGCACGGCTGACGCGCATCCATATTCTGGAAGCTTCCAGAATCTCGGTAGATGTCTTCCGCCGCAGGCAGGCCGGGCACAGCTTGGGCTGAGCATTTTTAGCTTATAAAAATCTATATTTTACAAACACTTGTTTGTTTGGCCGACGTATCATACCTGATTGAATAATATATGATGTTGCAAATCATATATTATCGTGTCAGAGCGAAAAAATCATTGTGAAGCCAAAACCAACCTGCGCACCCGCAGCGGCTCGGTTTGGCGGTTGATTCGGATGAACAACGCCATGTCCTCTACCAACACATTTGCCCCCGATTTTTCCTCCCGCACGCCGCTGCGCAAAGCGATTACCCAGGCAATCCGCCGTCCCGAGCAGACATGCGTGGAGGCTCTGGCCCCCGCCGCAACGCTAAGCGCGCCAGAGGACAACGCCGTAGCCGCACTGGCCACCAGACTGGCCGAAACCCTGCGTAGCCAGCGCAACCCCGGACTGGTGGAAACACTGGTGCAGGAATTTGCCCTTTCCTCCGCCGAGGGCGTGGCGCTGATGTGTCTGGCCGAAGCCCTGCTGCGTATTCCCGACATGGCAACGCGCGATGCGCTTATTCAGGACAAGATTGGTGAGAGCGACTGGCTCTCCCACGTAGGGCGCGGCAAACCGCTCTTTGCCAACGCCGCCGCATGGGGGCTGGCCCTGACGGGCCGCGTGGTGGCCGAGCATAATGACAAAACGCTCTCTGGCGCGCTCATGGGTTTTGTGGAGCGGAGCACACGCCCCGTTATTCGCAAAGCCGTGGATGCCGCCATGCGCATGATGGGCGAACAGTTTGTGCTGGGCCAGACCATTGAGCAGGCCCGCAAGAACAGCGCAAAGCTTGAAGAAACCGGCTTCGCCTATTCCTACGACATGCTCGGGGAGGCCGCCTACACCGCAGCAGATGCCCAGCGTTACCGGCAGGACTACATTAACGCCATTAACGTTATCGGCCGCAGCGCCAAAGGGGGCAATGTTTACGAACGCCCCGGCATTTCCATCAAACTTTCCGCCCTGCACCCACGCTATGCCCGCGCCCAGCATGCGCGGGTCATGGGGGAACTTCTGCCCGTTGTGCAGGAACTGACCCTGCTCGCCCGCCAGTATGACATTGGCATCAACATTGATGCCGAAGAAAGCGAGCGGCTTGATATTTCGCTCGACCTGCTGGAAGCCCTGTGCGCCACACCGGGGCTGGAAGGCTGGAACGGTATTGGCTTTGTGGTGCAGGCCTACGGCAAGCGCGCCCCCTTTGTGCTGGATTACATTATTGATCTGGCAAAGCGCACCAACCGGCGGATTATGGTGCGCCTTGTTAAAGGTGCCTATTGGGACAGCGAAATTAAAAAAGCGCAGGTCGAGGGTATGGCGGACTACCCCGTGTACACCCGCAAATGCCATACAGACATCAGCTACATTGCCTGTGCGCGCAAACTGCTGAACGCGCGGGATGTGATTTTCCCCCAGTTTGCCACCCACAACGCCCGCACCCTTGCCACCATTTACACACTGGCAGGACAAAAATACGAGATCGGGTCTTACGAGTTCCAATGCCTGCATGGCATGGGCGAACCTCTCTACCGTCAGGTTGTCGGGGCAGGCAAACTCAACCGCCCCGCACGCATTTACGCGCCGGTTGGCACGCATGAGACACTGCTGGCCTATCTGGTCCGCCGCCTGCTGGAAAACGGGGCAAACTCCTCCTTTGTCAACCAGATCGGGGATAGCGCCATTGCCGTTTCCTCCCTGATTGAAAACCCCATCACATCCGCTCAGCGCTACACGCCGTTTGGGGCCCCTCATTCCGAAATCCGCAAACCGCTCGACCTGTTTGCGCCAGAACGCCAGAACTCCGCAGGGATTGATCTGGCCGATGACCGCGCACTTGAGGCACTGGCAGCAGGCATTGCAGCGGCTCCCCAGCAGTGGCAGGCTGCCCCCATTGTGCCCGGCGCAACACCCGGAGGCACCCAGCACCCGGTAACTAACCCCGCCGACCGGCGGGATCTGGTCGGCCACGTTACCTACGCCACGCCGGAAACCGTAAAACAGGCGGTGGACGCCGCACAAAAAGGCTTTGCGGACTGGGCAGCCCAGCCCCCCGCTGCACGGGCGGAGTGCCTGCTTAAAGCCGCCAACCTGCTGGAAGACCGCCACCCAGCCCTTATGGCCCTGATCTGCCGAGAAGCCGGCAAATCCCTCCCCAACGCTGTGGCCGAAATCCGCGAGGCGGTGGACTTCCTACGTTACTACGCCACCACCATCCAGCGTGATTTTAATAACACGACCCATGTTCCCCTTGGTGTTGTGGCCTGCATTAGCCCGTGGAACTTCCCACTTGCCATTTTTATTGGCCAGATTGCCGCAGCCCTTGCCGCTGGTAACGCCGTAATTGCCAAACCGGCGGAAGAAACACCCCTGATTGCAGCCGTGGCCGTGGCCCTTCTGCACGAAGCAGGCATACCCGCCCCTGCCCTGCAACTCCTGCCCGGTGAGGGCGACGTGGGGGCAGCCCTTGTCGGCGATGCCCGGATTATGGGGGTCATGTTCACCGGCTCCACCGCTGTGGCTCAGTTGATCAACCGCCAGTTGCTCGACCGGCGCACAGCCACCGGCCAGCCCGTGCCATTTGTGGCCGAAACCGGCGGGCAGAACGCCATGATCGTGGATTCGTCGGCACTGGCAGAGCAGGTTGTGGCCGATGTTCTGGCCTCGGCGTTTGACAGTGCAGGCCAGCGCTGCTCCGCCCTGCGTATCCTATGCGTGCAGGACGACTGCGCGGACCACGTTCTGGCCATGCTGCGCGGCGCCATGCAGGAACTGCGGCTGGGCAACCCCAGCATTCTGGCAACCGATGTGGGGCCAGTCATTACCCCCGAAGCCGCTGCCGGCATTACCACGCATATTGAGGCCTTCCGCAGCAAAAACGCCCCGGTCCACGCCCTGCCCGTACCAGACCACTGTGCCAATGGCAGCTTTGTGCCGCCAACACTGATCGAGGTCATGTCCATTCGGGACGTCGGGCAGGAAGTGTTTGGTCCCGTCCTGCATGTGCTGCGCTACCCACGCGCCCAGCTTGCCTCTGTGCTGGCAGACATTAACGCCACCGGTTACGGCCTGACCTTTGGCCTGCATACCCGGCTGGATTCCACCGTGCAGAGCGTTCTGGAACAGGTGGAAGCGGGCAATCTTTACGTCAACCGCAACACCATTGGCGCAGTTGTAGGCGTGCAGCCTTTTGGCGGGCGTGGCCTGTCTGGCACGGGGCCAAAAGCGGGGGGACCGCTTATTCTGCGCCGCCTGCTGGCACAGGTGCCCCCCCTGCCACAGATTGCACGCGGCACGACCCCACAGGCCATGACCGAATGGGTAGACTGGCTCCGCACGCAAGGCGAAAGCGAAGCCGCCCAGCGCGCCCATGCCCTTGCCAGCCAGCCGCTGACCAACGCCCAGATCACTCTGCCCGGCCCTGTGGGAGAACTGAACCTGTACAGGCTGGGCGCACGTGGCGCGGTGTTGTGCATGGCCCAGACCACAGCAGGGCTTTATGACCAGATTTCCCTCACTCTGGCGGGCGGGAACACCGCAGCCATTCTGGCGGACGCCACGGTTCTGGCTGCCATTGCAACCCTGCCAGCATCTATTGGGCAGTTTGTACGGCCGGTTTCCTCCGCCAAATCCCTCACATGCAGCATTTTGCTAAGCGATGCGGACAACGCGGCATTCAACGCCACACGTGCCCAACTGGCTGCCAGCAACGGACCTATTGTGTCGGCCTATATCACCCAGAACGGCCTGCCTTCGATAGAAGCCGTGCTGGAGGAGCAGTCGCGCAGCATCAACACCACGGCAGCAGGGGGCAACGCCAGCCTGATGACCCTGAACTAACAGGATCAGCCTTATTCTGCTTTAGGCCCGGCTGCTGTGCCGGGCCTTTTTTTGTTCAACCCATGCGGGCCATGCTGCGCTGCGGAGCATGGCACCATCCAACTAAGATCATTTTTCCGTGACCGCCCGAAGTGTTACAACACGCCCATACCGGCGGCTTATACCGCTGGGCCACCGTTTTCCCTTTTTCATGTCATCAGGAGATACAATGACAACCCGCGCGGGGCATGATGCCAAACTGGTCATTGCCATTTTGCTTGTTACCATGGCCATGGGCATGCTGGACGCCATTTCTCTGCTGCATCTCAAGATTTTTGCAGGCTACATGACCGCCACCATTATTCTGATGGCCGTCAACATCGCAACGTCTCAGGCCATTGTGCTTTCGGGGCTGGAGGCCATTGGCTTTTATTTTCTGGGGGCCATGCTCGGGGGGCGGCTCGTCCGCCGCCAACGCAGCATTCGGGCCATTGTGGGGGATATTCTGCTGGGCGTGGGGGCTATGGTCGGCCTTGCAGCGTGGATCTGGTCGGCCAATATTCCGGGCGATATTTACGTCACTCTGGCCCTGCTCTCCTGCGCCATGGGGTTGCAGACATCGGCCACACGGCACGCCAAACTGCCCGACATGGTTTTACCCGCAGCCACCATGGTGCTGCACGGGCTTGCCCATAACAGTTCCGCTGCCGGGGGGAGCAGTTCTGGCACCCTGCGCCGTGTTGCGGCTATTTTAAGCCTGTTTGTGGGGGCGGCCATTGGCACGCTGGTTTCTGGCAGAAGTGTCTCTTTGGGCATTGCGCTGGCTGGCGGCACCATTGTTGTGGCGGGCGGCCTGCTTCTGCTGCGCAAACACCCGCTGGCCTTCCATCTGGACCGGATGAGCATTCCGTAAAAACCTGTGCCGCAGTCATGGCCTTTGGGCACAGCCCGAAGGAGCCAAAACCAGAAAGGCCCGCCATAACTGGCGGGCCTTTCTGGTTTACGGGGTAAGGCTAAAAATCAGACGGTCTGTTTGTTCTGCATGGCAAAGTAGGATGCCAGAGCGTAGCAGACCACCGATGTACCCAGCGTTGCCAGAGCGGTCATACGCTCCTCGGGGTTGATCAGCATGGCAACAAACACCAGCACCACACCGGCAAGGGTTGCGTAATTGCACAGCGGGAACAGGAACAGCGTGTAATTCCCTTTTTCTGTCCCATTCCGGCGGGCTACAAAACGGGTGGTGATATAAGCAGTTACAATCAGGCTGTAGATCAGCAGGATAACCCCACCGCTACAACTCAGCAGAAACGCAAAAATGGTCTGCGGCGCCAGAATGGAGGAAAACGCCACCAGAGTGCCCGCAATGCTGCTGACCGTAATGGCCAGCCTTGGCGCGGAACTGGCGGAACGGCGGGTCAGGAACGCCGGAGCATCGCCCTGTGCGGCCAGTTCGGTCAACACGCGCGAGGTAATATACATGGCGGAGTTAAGGCAGGAGAGAATGGCGCTCAGCACCACAATGCGCATCATCATGCCCGCACCGGGAATGCCCATTGTATCCATGGCGGTTACAAAGGGGGAGCGCCCGGCCACAATGCTGTTCCAGGGCACAACAAGCAGGATCATGGCAACAGAGGCCAGATAGAACAGGGTTACGCGTGTACCAAGGCTGCGGGTAACCCGTGCCACGTTCTTGTCCGGCTCGGGGGATTCGCCGGCCGCAACCGTTGCAATTTCCGACCCCATCATGGTGAACAGAATGGTGGGAATAATGGACAGCACCGCCACAATACCATGCGGCATAAGGCCACCATGCCCCACAAGGTTATGCCATGCCGGTACGCCGGGGCCAAAAACATGCACCACATACAGCGCGCCAACAGCCACAAAAGCCAGAATGCTGAACACCTTGACCGCGGAAAGCCAGAACTCGCATTCCCCAAACACGCGTGGAGCCGCAAAATTGACCAGTTTAAGCAGCACGATCAGCCCAATGGACAACACCCATATTGGCAGGTGAATCCAGTCCTGAATCAGGATTGCTCCGGCTATGGCCTCGCTCCCCAGCACCACAACCCAGAAAAACCAGTAAAGCCAGCCCGAGGTAAAACCCAGCCTGTCCCCGTGTGCGGCGCGGATATATTCTACAAACGAACCACGGCCGGGGTCTGCCACCACCATCTCGCCCAGCATGCGCATGACCAGAATAACCAGTAGCCCGACCATGACAAAAGCCAGCAGAACCGCCGGACCTGTCGCCTGAATTGCAGCCCCGCTCCCCACAAACAGACCCGCGCCAATGGTCCCGCCCAGCGCGATCATGGCGATGTGGCGGCTCCGTAGCCCGGTGGCAGGTTTAACGGTGGGCTTGGTGTTCTGCTCAGCCATTGAGGGGTCCTTTATTCTTGTTGGCTTGGTGCGTTCATAACTCAAGAGGAATAAACTGGGAAATGCCCCTTAAAAGTGCTTGTAAAAATATGCCTCAACCACTCCGGCGTGATGGCCAATTTTGGGCATGGGCTGGCTCCCCGGCACCCCGGCTTTAGACAGGGCCCGCCCTGCCGGTCCGGCAAAGGCGGCCCCGCCAGCCAGTGCGGCGGATGTGTTTTCGTCCAGCGTGTATTCAACCGAGGCATCCAGCTCGTCCGACACGTGGCGGCCGGTGTTTTTGAGCCCCATGCCCGAAACATGGATAAGCGACAGGTCATAAAAATGCAGACCAAGCTTGACCTGATCACCCGGGCGAATCAGGTGCACGGGGGGGATCACGGTCAGGTCAATCTGGTGGTCCTCCAGATCGGACAGAGGGGCCAGATACATGCCCACAATTTCGCCCGGCCAGTAGCCGCCATAAGTGTAGCGCTTACCATCATACAAAAAGAACGTATCGTAGTTGTGCTTGACGCCCCCCTTGGCATTTTTGCCGCCACCAAAGCGGGTGTAACGGTAAAAAACATGCGGGGTCCATGGCAGCATGGAAAACGTATAGCCCGGCTCAAAATACATTCCGTAAGCCGAGACCCCCTTATACCCGTTGCCCGGGTGGCTGTTCTGCTCCGAAACAAAATTGCCATAGAACGTAAAGTTCTTGGAAATACCCATGGCCTTGACCGGCAGCACCGTGCCCCCCCAGCTCAGGGCAGCCACATTCATGCCATTCCGGTCCGCACGGGTTGAATAATCATAATGGGCGGATGTATCGGCATCCCGCACATGAAAATAGGTGAGCGTTACATAAGCGGCGCGGTCGGCATAAACCGATGCCCCATGCCCGCCAGCCTTGTTGGCAAACCATGTCACGTCAAACCCGACAAAACTGGTTTTGGGCCGGTCAAAGCCCCGGTCAATATCGTTATCCGAATTGCTTTCAAGCATGAACACATCGGCGCGGATGGGGTCGCCTTCCAGCTTGATCACCCCGGGGCCGGAAAAAGCAAAACGGGGCGCATACCACCATGCCCCGCGCTCACCCGAGCTATAGGTGCCCTTGCCGATCAAAAACCCGTCATCCACCGCAAAAGCCTGACGTCCGCCCTGAACGGTAAAAACCTGATGCCCGCCCGCCAGACGCACCGGCACACGCACTCCGGCATAGGCTTCTTCCAGATAGATCGAGCGTGGGGTACCCGATGTTTGCGAAACCTGCTCGGCATCCCCATCCCCCAGGGTGGTTGCACCAATGGCTGAGGCATTGCCAATGACGTCAAACCCCCAGCCGGTCTTCCATTCCCCCTTAAGCATGGGCTTGCCATACAGTTCGCCATAGGTCGTGTTTGCATGGCGTGTGTAACCACCCGAAGCCCGGGGCGCGTAGGACCCACCGCCAAAATTGGTGTGCGGCAGATGGAACGCAGCCCCCCCAATATCCAGCCCGCTCTGGATAGTGACGCCACTAATCGAGATAAGCGTCTGTTCTGCCTGTGCGGGCACGATCTCGCCCAGCATGCTGAGCAACAGGGAACAGAAACCAAACCTGAGCGCGCCGGAAAGCCCTGCCCCCGCCGCACGGGCAGAACATGCGCGCCCCCTGCCAGCAGGGTATGGCTGCACAGCCTGAGCGGGAGCGTAACGGAACAGGCCAACATGATTTTTGGGTGTTTGCAGCAGACCAGTCACGCCCAGAAGCACTCCCCTTGAAAATAAGCTATAGAACCCGCGCACCCACAGTCCGGGCCAAGCAATGACATATAATCATCGCATTATCCTATAATATGTTCAAGATGATATAAGAAAAAATACGCACCATCCTTACTTATGTATTCTTTAAACCACTCCACTACAGATACAAGTAATGGGATAATTTTATATCGTTTCTTTTACGGTTCATCCTGAAAAATAACCTTAATATACCGACACCGAAATAATATACACAGTAATCAATTCAGCCCCTGTTAACCGCGCCCGCCCAATATATTTTAATGGATACATAAAGCATGGCCTGCCGCACCCGCTTATTGCGGGTAAAATGCAGACACACAGCCCCTACACCCCACCATGCCGAGAAGCAGGTTTGGCGTGGACCGAAAAATATTTTTTTCCAGAATTATTTAGGGGAAAGCACGCATGGAGCGGATGAGGGGAATCGAACCCCCGTATGCAGCTTGGGAAGCTGCCGTTCTACCATTGAACTACATCCGCAATAGCGCGTGGGCGGCTTATAGCGCGCTCCAACACGACTTGCAATGCCATACGGATATTATTCCGCCTCCACATCCGGGCCAACCAGATCGGAAATATGGCCCAACTCAAGCAGGCTCATGCCTTCTGGCGGGCGGGAGCGCGCGCTCCCCCGGGCTATGCGGCGTGGCAGAACGGCCTGTGTAAAGCCCAGCTTGGCGGCCTCCTTAAGCCGTGCATCCGCCTGCGACACCTGCCTGACCTCCCCCGATAACCCGACCTCTCCAAAATACACGGCACCGGGGCTTGTGGGTACACCACTGGCGGCAGAAACCAGAGCCGCTGCCACAGCCAGATCGGCCGCAGGCTCAACCACCCGAAGCCCACCGGCCACATTAAGGTAAACATCCATGCCCGATAGCTTGAGCCCGCAACGTGTTTCCAGCACCGCCAGCAGCATGGCCAGACGCCCGCTGTCCCACCCCACCACGGCCCGGCGGGGCGCGCCATCCCCCCCTTTGGGGGAGAGCAGCGCCTGCACCTCCAGCAGCACGGGGCGCGACCCTTCCAGCCCGGCAAACACGGCGGAACCGGCAATATTGCCCCGCCGCTCGGCCAAAAACAGGGCAGAAGGATTGCTGACCTCCTCCAGCCCACGGTCTGTCATGGCGAATACGCCAATCTCATCTGTCGCGCCGTAGCGGTTTTTGGCAGCGCGCAGAATACGGAACTGGTGCCCCCGGTCGCCTTCAAAATACATGACCGCATCCACCATGTGCTCCAGCACACGCGGGCCAGCCAGTGCGCCCTCCTTGGTCACATGCCCGACCAGAATAAGGCTGAAGCCCCGGCGCTTGGCCGCCCTGATCAGCTCAAACGCGCAGGCCCGCACCTGCGAGACTGTTCCGGGCGCGCTATCCACCGTTTCCAGCCACATGGTCTGGATGGAATCGATCACCACCACCTTAACGTCCGGCTCGGCCTCAAGCGTTGCCACAATATCCGCAACGTTAATGGAGGCCGCCAGGTCCAGACTGGATTCCGCAACCCCCAGACGGATGGCGCGCAGGCGGATCTGGTCTACCGCCTCTTCCCCCGAAATGTAGAGAACCCGCTCCCCCTTGCCCGCCAGACGGCTGGCCGCCTGCAACAGCAGGGTGGATTTGCCAATACCCGGGTCCCCCCCGACCAGCACCACAGAGGCCGGAACCAGCCCGCCGCCCAGCACCCGGTCCAGCTCCGCAATACCCGTGCCCGTGCGCGGGGGAAGTTCAACCTTGCCCCCCAGCCCGTGCAGTTGCACGCGCCGCCCCTTGCCTGCGCGGGGGGATGCCGAGGAGGCCGCCAGAGGCTCCACGGCCATTTCTTCCAGCGTGTTCCATTCCTGGCAGGCATCACACTGGCCTGCCCACTTGGCATGAACAGCGCCGCACGCTTTGCACACATACTGGCGGGACGTTTTTTTGGCCACGAAGACTCCCCTGTTCCTGCCCTGCTGGAGCGTTATAAATGGAATAAAACAAGAACAAACTCAAGCCCCGGCACAGGCAGTGCCCCACACCACACCAGTGCGTGGCCTCCCTTCAGGGCCGACAAAACAAAACCATGCTTTGACGAACCCGGCCCGAACGGGTTACGGCTCACACCACAGCAGACCCAGACCACACACAACAGGAACAGACAGCCCGAACCCATGGATATGGTGCTTGATCTTGTGGCCCGCACAGGCCGCGCCACACTCTCGCTTATCCGCAGTGCGGGCGCTCTCGCGCTCTTTGCACTGGCGGGGTTGTCCCACATTCTGCGGCCACCGTTCTATGGGCGTGTGTTTGTACGCACATTTCTGGAAACCGGGTTTTTCTCCCTGCCGGTTGTGGCCCTGACCGCCCTGTTCTCGGGCGGGGTTATTGCGCTGCAATCCTATACGGGTTTTGCACAGTACCACGCCCAGAGCGCCATAGCCGGGATTGTGGTGCTGGCCGTAACCCGCGAACTTGGGCCCGTGCTGGCTGGCCTTATGGTGGCTGGCCGTGTGGGGGCCGCCATGGCCGCCCAGATTGGTACCATGCGCGTGACTGACCAGATTGATGCGCTGAGCACGCTCTCCACCAACCCCATGAAGTATCTGGTCGCCCCCCGCCTGCTGGCAGGCATGATCGCCCTGCCCCTGCTGGTTCTGGTGGCAGACGTACTGGGGGTGGCTGGTGGCTTTACGGTTGCCGTGGTCAAGCTCGGGTTTTCTCCCACCGCTTATATTACGGCAACGCTTAACTCGGTTAAGGTCATGGACGTAACGGTGGGTCTGGTTAAGGCCGGGCTGTTCGGGTTCCTGATCACGCTCATGGGCTGCTATTATGGCTATAACAGCAAGGGCGGGGCCGAGGGCGTAGGCTCTGCCACCACATCGGCCGTTGTGGTGGCCTCCATTCTACTGCTGGCCTTTGACTACCTGATTACAGACCTGTTCTTTTCACAATGAGTGCCGCAGCCATGGACCAGAGCATGACCAGTGCTCCCCCCAAAATCCGTATTCGGGACCTGCACAAATCCTTCGGGGATAAAAAGGTGCTCGATGGCATTTCGCTCGATGTGCCGCAGGGAACGTCGTTTGTCATTATTGGCGGGTCAGGCTCTGGCAAGTCCGTTCTGCTCCGCTGCATTCTGGGCCTGATGACCCCGGATTCGGGCAGTATTGAAATTGATGGCGAGGACGTACTTGCAGCCTCCGCCAAGCGGCGCGACCAGCTCCGTAGCGAAATTGGCATGCTGTTCCAGAACGGCGCGCTGTTTGACAGCCTGCCCGTATGGGAAAACGTGACCTTTGGCCTGCTCGCCCTCAACAAGCTGACCCGTGCCAATGCACGCGACAAGGCCGGGGCCATTCTGGAGCAGGTGGGGCTGGCCCCTTCCGTGGGGGACCTGTTCCCTTCCGAGCTGTCTGGCGGCATGCAAAAACGTGTCGGGCTGGCGCGCGCCATTGCTGCCCAGCCCAACATTCTGTTTTTTGATGAACCCACAACCGGGCTGGACCCGATTATGGGTGCTGTCATTGACGGGCTGATTGTGGATTGCGTTAAAAAGCTCGGCTCCACCGCCATTGCCATTACGCATGACATGGCCTCCGCCCAGCGGATCGGGGATGAAGCCGCCATGCTCTACAAGGGCAAACTTGTCTGGCAGGGGGCTGCGGCATCGCTCATGGATAGCGGCAACGATTACGTGGACCAGTTTACCCACGGCCGCCGCCAAGGCCCGATTACCATGGAATTAAGACGATAACGATTTTAACGGCCTTCTAATTACCTTGCCCATGGCAGGCGGGAATGAGATAGAGACACTCATATCCATTTGTGGAGAAAGACACATAATGAAACGTGCGGTTCTGTTGCTGGCATGCGCGCTTGGACTTTCCGCCTGTGGAATGTTCCACCACCCTCCGCACCAACTGACCAAACCCGCACAGTGGGAGCCCTTGGGCTACCACGACCACCTGAGCAGCAGCGACAACTAACCCGCACAAGGCAACCCACCGGGCACAACACGGGGTGCCCCGGGCGGGCTATCCGGGTGCCGGCGGGTATAAGCGCCACGCACCCCGTGGCGGCTGGCAGCAGGGTATAAAATACGTCCTGCCATCGGGCGCAGGCCACGCAAGGGCAAGCCAGTAATGCCCGTATGCTCTACAGTATGGCCCTTGCCGCCAGACCGTTTTCAAAAAAGATAAACTTTTCTCACATTAATCCGGCCATGGTATAAAGCTCCCCGGCTTTGCGCCATGGCGGCATGCAACCTGTTATCCGCCCTGATCGTTTTAAGCCGTAATGTTTCTTCTCCACGGCGCAAGGTTGCCTGATGCTTCGTATGCCTGTCCGCGTAGTTTTTTTACTTTCGCTCTTCCTCTTTTCCCTTCCCGGCCTGTCCGCTCCGGCTGGTGCGCAGAATACCGACCAGCCCGTAACGGCAGGCAGTGCACCTACTCCCCTGATCATGAGTGCGCAGGATATTGTTTCTGACAAAACGCTTGATGAAATCGGGGCGGAAATCCGCTCGATCTACACAAGTGGCATAGCGGAACAGCAGGCAGGACACAGTGCGCTGGACCTGAGCGCGCTGCTCCAGCGTGCAACGGCGGTTTCCACACGCACAGACAGGTTGATGGCGCGGATCAAGCCGTATCAGGACATCTACCAGAACTTTGTGGATATTCTGGGCAAGCCCCCCGCCAAGGATGACCCGCCCGAAGCCGCATCCATTACCGAACAGCGCGCAAGCCTGAACCGGCGGCAAAAAGATATTTCCGCCCGCATGACCCGGCTCAGGCTTTATCAGGTCGAGGCGCAGCAGCTCGTAAATGAACTGCGCCAGCATGACAGCGCCATCCAGCAGGCCACGCTGTGGCAGCAGATGCCCTCCCCCCTTGGGGTCAACTTCTGGTCGCAGTTTGTACAAAGCGCACCACAGGATGGCCGCAGGCTGAATGCACTTGGGGCCGAAACCCTTGCCATGCTGGCAACAGCCCTGACCGGCAAACGGGTTTTTATAACATTGGCGGGCCTGTGTGCATCCATTCTGCTGCTGGTCGGGTGGCTGAACGCACGCAAACCCGTGCGCCTGCTGTGTAGCCGCTTTTTGCCCACAGGCCGCGTGCGCCCCATTGCCGCAACGGTTCTGTGCGGGGCAATAAGCGTGCTGGCCTGCGCCATCTCCTTTCAGGTTTTCTGGAACACGCTGGCATTTGACAACCCCGCCGTGGGGGATGATCTGGACCAGCTTGCCAGCATGGTTGCCACACAAGCCCCCTTGTGCGGGTTGGTGCTTGAGCTTGGGTTCTGCTTTTTAAGCAGCAAGGCAGAATGGCGTGTTTTCAACATGTCGGACGATCTGGCCCGCAGCCTGCGCCTGTTCCCCGCATGGTTGGCCATTGCCATGATCGTGCGGGGCATCCTGCGTTATGTGGATACGCAGAGCGGGCTTTCCCTGCTGAGTGTGCAGCTTATGGATGGGCTTTATACTCTTGCGGTCAGCCCGCTCCTGTTTGCCATTCCGCGCAAGCTGCGCCTGACAGCCGCACAGGATCAGGAGGAAGATGCCGAACCGGGCGTAACGGAGCAGACCCCGCCACTCGCGCAGTTCCTACGTAGCATGGCCATGGGTATTTCCATCATCTGCTGGATTGCAGTACTTTCGGGCTATATTCCCCTCGCCTATACCCTGATCTCGTGGGTGAGCGTCATGGCGCTGAGCATGACCACGCTCTTGCTGCTGTCCATGCTCACAACCGCCATTGGGGGCGCACTATTTGCCTCCCGCGCGCCGCTGGGCCGCCATCTGGTGGAACTGGGGCTGCCACCGCGCCTGATCAATCAGGCCAGTATTCTTATCCCCGGCCTGATCAACGTGCTGCTGCTGGCTGTAGCCTATGCCGTGGCCACATCGGGCGCCAATTTTGACCCGCCCCAGATATGGCAGCAGCTTTACTCCCTGTTCCACGGCACGGAGGACAGTAATACATCCTCCGTCTCGCTCGATGCCATTCTACTGTGCATTGCCTTGCCGCTGGTGGGGTACCAGGCCATCAAAATTGTTAAATCGTGGTTCCAGCAAAGGTTTTTCCCCGCCACCAATCTGGACATAGGCGCACAGGCCTCCATCCTGAGCATACTGGGGTATGCGGCATGGATCCTGATCGGGCTGGCCATGTTTGCAGCCCTTGGGGTTACGGTCAAAAGCATGACATGGGTTGTCAGCGCCCTGTCGGTGGGGATTGGTTTTGGCCTGCAATCCATTGTGCAGAACTTTGTATCGGGCATTATTCTTATGGCCGAACGCCCTGTATCTGTTGGGGATGTGGTGACCATTGCCGGGGTTACCGGCAAGGTGGAGCGCATTAGCGTACGCTCCACGGACATAAGGCTGGACGACAAATCCACCATGATTGTCCCGAACTCGCAGTTTATTACATCCGCGGTCAAAAACGCCACACGGGCACAAAAGCCCGGCGTGTTTACCGTGGAACTGGACCTGCCCTTTGCCTCGGACCTGAACAAGGCCAGCAGCGTGGTGATTGCCACCCTGAGCGCCTGTGCCGATACCGACCCGGACAGCCCCCCGACCGTAAGCATGACATCGGTTGCCGATGGCTCGGCTGTGCTGACCGGCTCAGCCAAAGCACGCGACGGGGTGGAAATAAAAACCGCCCGCAGCAGCGCGCTGTTTGCAATCTGGCAGGCGTTTCAGGAAAACGAGATCCCCGTCACATTCCGCCAGACCGTCCGCGCGCCCTAAGCGCCCGCCCACAACAGCAAAAAGCCCGGCCCCATTATGGGAGCCGGGCTTTTTTACGCGCAGGTCACACCAGCCAGACGTGGCGGGCATTACTGCTCGTGAATATTATCCAGATCGGCAAAGCGTGTGTATTCGCCTTCGAAGAACAGGTTAATGGTGCCTGTTGGCCCATGACGCTGTTTTTCCAGAATCAGTTCGGCCTTGTTATGGACCAGCCCCATCTTGCGCTGCCATTCGTCCATGGCCACTGCGTATTTGTCCATGGAATCATAGGCAGTTTCCTTGGGCATACGCTGTTGCAGGTAATATTCGTCACGATAGACGAACATCACCGCATCGGCGTCCTGCTCAATGGAGCCGGATTCACGCAAGTCAGAGAGCATTGGCCGCTTGTCCTCACGGCTTTCCACCTGACGGGAGAGCTGGGACAGCGCAATAACCGGCACTTCCAGTTCCTTGGCAATGGCCTTGAGGCCCTGCGTGATCATGGAAATTTCGAGCACGCGGCTTTCGGGGCGGGTGCCAACGGAGGGGCGCATAAGCTGGAGGTAATCCACCACAATCAGGCTCAGCCCCTGCGTGCGTTTAAGGCGGCGGCAGCGCGTACGCATGGCAGAAAGCGAAATGGCAGGCGTATCATCAATCAGCAATGGCAGGCGGGACAACTCGTGGCTGACCCGCACAAACCGGTCAAACTCCTTTTGCCCGATATCACCCCGGCGGATACGCTCGCCCGATACCTCGGCCTGTTCGGACAAAATACGTGTAGCAAGCTGCTCGGCCGACATTTCGAGCGAGAAAATGGCAACAGACCCATTGGGTTTGCCCCCTTTTTCCTCCGCGTCGTCCATCAGGGAGCGCGCGGCGGAAAAGGCAATCTTGGTCGCCAGCGCCGTTTTACCCATGGCCGGACGCCCTGCAAGGATAAGCAGATCGGACGGATGCAGCCCACCAGTCTTTTTATCCAGATCCCGCAGGCCGGATGTCAGGCCCGTAACGTGCCCTTCGCTCTGGAAGGCAAGGGCTGCTACATTGATTGCGCCTGTGAGCGCCTTGTTGAAGGCGACAAAATCGCCCTCCTTGCCTTTTTCGGTCGCCAGTTTGAACAGGGCTTCTTCCCCTGCCTCAATCTGGTCAGGGCCGGACAGGTCCCCCGTTGCCCCAAAGGCGCTGTTAACAACATTTTCGCCAATCTCAATCAACTGGCGGCGGATCCACGCATCATGGATGGCGCGCCCGTAATCCCCGGCGTTAATAATCCCGACCATGGACGTCAGCAGTTTGGCCAGATAGGCCATGCCGCCCACGTTATCGAGCATGCCGGAGTTTTCCAGCTCCGCGCGCATGGTAACGGGGTCGGCCAGTTGCCCGTTTTCTATCCTGCGGGCAATGGCGGCATATAACTGCCCGTTCACGCGGTTGGCAAAATGCTCCCCGGCCAGAAAGTCGGATACCCGGTCATACGCCCGGTTATTGGTCAGCAACGCGCCCAGCAGCGCTTGCTCGGCTTCAATATTGGCCGGGGGCTGGCGCAGGGTCAGCCCCAGCAGGCCATCTTCCTTTGGTTTGTCGGTCTGTGTTGTCATGCTCACATTAATGGCCTGTTACGGGTGCGGGTCTGGCATATGGCGCGGGGCAGGTTGGGCTTTCAGGCACCAAAGGTGGCCACAAAATCGGCAAGTCCGGTTTGCCTGCGCGTTAGCAGGCGGCCCGCTACCAGCACGGAGCGTGCCTCGGCCACGGCCCGGTCCAGTTCTGTGTTGATGATAACACTATCAAACTCCTGCCAGTGCGAAATTTCATCCCGCGCGGCAGCCATACGCCGGGCAATTTCATCCGGGTGGTCGGAACCACGGCCATGCAGGCGGCGTTCCAGTTCCTCCAGAGAGGGGGGGAGCACAAACAGGCTGATCACATCCCCCGGCAGGGCTTCGCGTATCTGCCGGTGTCCCTGCCAGTCTATGTCGAACACCATGTCATGGCCTGCGGCAAGGGCCTGCTCCACCGGCGCGCGGGGGGTGCCGTAGCCCCGGCCGAACACAATGGCCCATTCCAGCAGTTCACCCGCCTGCGCCATGGCCTCAAACTGCTCCATGGTCCGAAAATAGTAGTGCACGCCCTCTTTTTCCCCCGGTCGGGGCTGGCGCGTGGTCACGGACACAGAATGTTTGAGTTTTGTATCCGACGCACGCAGCGCATTGGCGATTGTTGATTTGCCAGCACCCGAAGGGGCAGAAATAACAAGGCATACGCCCCGCCGCGTTGCATGACCCGGATGAGCCGTTCCATTGTGCGCCATACTGCTCTTTTCACACCCTGTCTGTTCAAACTTACGCTCTTGCCCCTTCATGCCAGAAGCGGCCATGCTGCGCCACCGCGCTCTATGCCACAAGGAAGGCGGACCTTGCCATGCAACACAACACTGTTCTCATAACCGGTGCATCCTCTGGTCTGGGGCGCGCACTGGCCCAGACTCTGGCCCGGCCCGGCCGCACGCTCTGGCTGGGTGGGCGCAACACGGCACGGCTGGAAGAAACAGCGCGGCACTGCATAAGCCGTGGCGCTGCCGTCCACCTGAACATATGCGATGTCACAGATACCGCAGCCATGGCGCAATGGGTGCATGGCACAGGTGGGGTGGACATGGTTCTGGCCTGCGCGGGCATTACCGGCGGCACGCGCAGGCCCACTGGCCCGGATAGTGCTGCCACCGAACCACAGGCCCAGATCCGCCGGATTTTTGCAACCGACCTGACCGGCGTGCTCAATACCGTGCTCCCCGCACTGGAACTGATGCAAAGCCAGCCCCGCGCCGCAGATGGCATGCGCGGGCGTATCTGCGCCATTTCCTCCGTAGCCGGGCTTGTCTCCTTCCCCGGTACGCCCTCTTACAGTGCAGCCAAGGCGGCGGTGGACCGGTTTATGGTGGCAACCGGGGGCACCGCCAAAAAGGCGGGTATTCTGCTCAGCTCCGTTGTCTGTGGTTTTCTGGACACGCCCATGGTGGCGCGCAACACGTTCCCCATGCCCGGCCTGACCGATGTTAACAGCGCATGCCGCCGCATTCTGCGCGGGCTTGCGCGCAATGAGCGGCGCATCACTTTTCCGCTCTGGCTGGCGGCGGGCTCACGCCTTATGGACCTGTTGCCCATAACACTGGCAGAAGCCTACTATAACAACCAGCCTGCCGGAGCCCCCGGCAGCATGCCCGAACCCGACCTGAGTTGACCCCAAACCCCGCCCCCCAGCCCAATGCAGAAAAAACCCCAGACATGACGCAGCACACCCCCCTGCGCGCACATGCCGTAATGGAGGACATGTCCGCCGCCGCCGTGCGCGAACCTGTGCCCGAACACCTGAAAACCATGCGAATGGACCGCGTGTTCTGGAGCCATTTTGCCCCCAATCTGGGGTTGGGCGGCTGGGTTACAGGGGCGCTGCTGGCAAGCATGGGGCTGGATTTTAAAACAGGGATTGCCGCCGTAATACTGGGCAACCTGATTGGCGCACTGCCCGTAGCACTGGCTGCTGCCATTGGCCCTGTAACCGGGCTGACGCAAATGGAGGCCTCACGCCGTGCGCTGGGGCAGATGGGCCTGCGCCTGCCTGCGTTCCTGAACTGGATTTACTGCGTGGGGTGGGACGCGGTGAACAACGTACCCGCAGCAACCGCCCTGATTGCACTGCTTCTGGCAGGCGGCATACACGCCCCGTTCTGGGCAGCCCTTGGCGTGCTGGCCGGGGTGCAGATGCTGGCCTCCATTTACGGCCATCACGTGGTGCAGACATTGCAGAAATATCTTGGCGCGTTCCTGCTGGTGGCCTTTGCGTTTATTGGCATTGTGTTTGCCCTGCGCGGGCAGGCACCACTCGGCAGTCATCACCCCGTCAGCGTGAGCACATTCTTGCTGGCTGTGGGGGTTCTGGTCAGCTTTAACCTGTCATGGGCGTCTTATTCTTCGGATTATACGCGCTACCTGCCTGCCAGCGCCAACTCCAAAAAAGTGGTGCTGCTTGCGTTGGCCGGGTTGCTGGCTTCGGCCATTCCATTCCAGATTCTGGGCCTGATTTCAGCCGGTAGTGTGGCGGATGCTTCACCCACAGCGGTTATTGCATCGCTCCTGCATACTCTGGGCCCACTGGGTACGTTTGCACTGGCTGCCATTGCGCTGTCTTCCATTACCGGCAATTCGTTCAATGACAACACGGCAAGTTACAGCCTTATTTCCGCCGGGGTGCATGTACCCCGCGTTGCTGCAGCCATACTGACAGCCACACTGGGCTACGTGCTGGCCGTAGCCGGTGCAGGGCGGTACACCACGCTCTACACTGACTACCTGATGGTGACCATGTACTGGATTGCCCCGTGGATCGGCATTGTGCTGGCGGACTGGTACTGCACAGACCACACCCCACGGCCCACGCCAGTCGGATGGACACGGGGTGCCAGCATATTTGCCATAACCACCGCCCTGACCGTTGGTCTGTTTTCCACCAGCAGCCTGTACACCGGCCCCATTGCCCGCTGGCTGGGTGGGGCCGATATTGGGTATTATGTCGGGTTTTTTGTTGCTGCTGGCTGTTACGCGGCAGGCATGCCGCGGCGCACCAGTTCATAAAGCCCGAGTGCGGCCGCAACGGACACATTCAGGCTTTCCATCTCACCGGGCATGTACAGTCCGGCAATTTCATCACAGCTTTCACGCGTCAGGCGGCGCAGGCCACGCCCTTCCGCCCCCAGCACAAGGGCTACGCGCCGCCCGTCAAACCCGGCACCGTTCAGGATTGTGCCGCCAGCATCCAGCCCCACCGTCCAGCAGCCCGCCTTTTGCAGCATTTCTATTGCGCGGGAGAGATTGACCTCGCGCACAAAAGGCACGGTTTCCAGCGCGCCGGATGCGGCCTTGGCCAGCACGGCGGTTTCCTCCGGAGCATTGCGGTCCTGCACCACAATGCAGGCCGCCCCAAAGGCTGCGGCAGAACGCAGTATGGCGCCAACATTGCGCGGGTCTGTAACCTGATCAAGCACCAGCACGGGGCCGGGGCGTTCCAGCGCCTCCTCCAGCGAGAGCGAGGGCAGAATCTGCGCCAGCATGGCCACGCCCTGATGCACCGCCTCCGGCCCCAGCAGGTCGTCCAGCCGCGCGCGCTGCACCAGTTCGGGGTTGACCTGCAAGCCCCGCCCACCTGTGCGTGCGGCTTCTTCGAGCACCGGGTGTTCGGCCTCGGTCACCAGCAGGCGCTCGTACACCCTGCGCGGGTTGGCCAGAGCCGCCGCCACGGCATGTGTACCAAACAGCCAGCATTTGCCCGCCGGGGCCGTACCATCGCGCCCACCGCCACCATGGGCGGATGAACGGGAGCGGCGTGCGGGGCGTGCGGCTTTGCGGGGGTTCTGCATGGACAATACGGTTCCAGGTTGGAGTCACTCTGCCTCTCCCCTAGCGCATGAGCGGGGTATCCGCCTATCCCTACAACGGCGCGGGGGTTATCTTTGTCTGTCGCGTGCCCGGGCGTAGCAGGGAGATGGACATTCCCCCCCTGCGGCTGTAATCCGTCTGATGCAAAGCAGCCTAGACACAACAGCAGAACGGGAGCGCCCCATGTCCGCAGCTCAGGGCCCATGTGCGGGCGCCATTACCCTGTATAAAAATGATCTGCCCGATGGCCTGCGCTTTACCGGCTCCATTGCCGTGGATACGGAGACAATGGGCCTGAACCCGTACCGGGACCGGCTCTGCCTTGTCCAGCTTTCCAGCGGGGATGGCACGGCCCATCTGGTCCAGCTTATACCGCCCTCCCTTGGCGGAACGGGGTATGACTGCCCCAACCTCAAGCGCGTTCTGGCAGACCCCACGCTGACCAAAATCATGCATTTTGCACGGTTTGATGTGCGCATTCTGCAACATGCGCTGGGTATTACGGTCAGCCCCGTTGTGTGCACCAAAATTGCGGCCCGGCTGGTCCGCACCTTTACGGACCGCCACGGGCTGGCTGCCCTGTGCCGGGACCTGCTGGGTGTGGATTTGAGCAAACAGCAGCAAAGCTCGGACTGGGGCGCACCAGAACTCAAACCCGAACAACTGGCCTATGCCGCCTCGGACGTGCTGTACCTGCACGCGCTGTGGCACAAGCTGGACGCCCTGCTGGAGCGTGAAAACAGGCGCGATCTGGCGCAGGCATGCTATGATTTTCTGCCCACGCGCGCACGGCTGGACATGATGGGTTACGAAGACCCGGATATTTTCTCCCACCGCGCCTGAGCAACGGCGTATCTGGCACCCCTTTGCCACCGGACCGACCTGACACCCATGACACCCCCAGCCCACACCACGCCCCCCACCCCCGATATGGACGCCGCAGCGACCGTGCGCATGGAGCAGGCCGGGCTGAATGCACTGGCTCTTGCGCTGGAAGACCCCTCCGGCCTGGGGGGGGCATTTGCTCAGGCTGTGGCTGTTCTGCTGGGCATTACCGGCCGGGTGGCGGTTACGGGCATTGGCAAGTCCGGCCATGTTGCGCGCAAGATACAGGCAACGTTGGCCTCCACGGGTACGCCCTCGTTTTATGTGCACCCTGCCGAAGCCTCGCACGGGGATCTGGGCATGGTGTTGCCCGCAGATGCCATTCTGGCGTTTTCCAATTCGGGGGAAACCACAGAACTGGCCGACATTGCCGCCCATGCCCTGCGCACCGGCCAACCCCTGCTGGCCGTAACCAGCAAGGCTACCTCCACACTGGCCACAACAGCCACACTGGCCCTGACCCTGCCCGCCATGCCAGAAGCCTGCCCCATGGGGCTGGCCCCCACCACCAGCACGCTCATGCAGCTTGCCTTTGGTGATGCACTGGCCGTGGCCCTGCTGCGGCAGCGGGGCTTTACCGCAACAGAATTTGGAGCGTTCCACCCCGGTGGCAGGCTGGGCGCACGCCTGCGCACGGTGCGCGAGGTCATGCACACAGGCAACGCCATGCCCCTGACCGCGCCTGACACGCCCATGCGGGATGTCATTATGGAAATGACACACAAGGCGCTAGGCTGCGTTGGCATTGTGGGGCAGAATGGGGAACTGGCGGGGCTGATCACGGATGGTGACCTGCGTCGCGCGCTGGACCATGACCTTACAACCACACTGGCACAAAACATTATGAACCCACGCCCGCTCACCATAAACCCGGATGTGCTTGCCTCCGAGGCGTTGCAGGTCATGAATGCGCGTGAGCGGCCCGTTACTGCCCTTTTTGTTCTTAACCCCGCAGGCCAGCCCATTGGGGTTGTCCACCTGCATGATCTGGTCCGGGCAGGCGTTGGATGACAGACACCCCCGGCAAACGCCCCGAGCGTGAGGACTACGCCCGATCGGGCGTGGATATACAGCAGCAGCGCGAACGCCTTGCGGCGTCGTCCATCCGGCGCAAGGTGCCAGATGCCGCCACACTGGCGCGCAGGCGCACCATGCTGCGCTGGGCCAAATGGCTGCTACCGGCCACGGCTCTGCTGCTTTTGTCCGCCATTGCCGTCTGGCCTGAAGTGGAGCACCTGATAAGCGCCAACCAGACCACCATGCGCGAGTTAAGCAAGGTCAAGATAGAAAGCGGTAACCTTGTCGGGGCCACCTACCGTGGCGTGGATGAACACGACCGCCCGTTCACGATCACGGCGGATACGGTGCATCAGGCCCCCGGCAACAGGCTGGACCTGAACAACCCCATGGCCGACATTCTGACACAGGGGGGGGACTGGCTTATGGTCCGATCGGAAAAAGGCGTTTACATGCAACACGCACAGATTCTTGACCTGACCGGAGAAGTCACCCTGTACCGCGATGATGGCCTGATGATGCACACCCCCCTTGCCGATATTGACATCAAGGCAGGCATTATCACCTCTGATTCATGGGTCCGGGCAGAAGGCCCGTTTGGCTCGCTGGATGCGCGTGGCTTCCTGCTCAGCCAGCATGATGGTCTGGCCCAGTTCCGTGGCCCCGGCCTCCTGATCCTTAATGATGACCGCCAGAACGATGCCAAGACTGGCAAAAAGGCATCCTGAAGCATGACAACACAAGTCTCGCCCTCCCCTTCCTCCGCCATACGCTCCTTTGCGCGCTGCTGGTGCCTGCTGGCCAGCCTGCCCGCAGGCGGCATGCTCTGGCATGGTGCGGCACAGGCGCAGGCGATTGACCTGTCACATGGCGGGCAGATTGCGGTAACGGCTCTGGGCGGGTTTGACTGGGACCAGAACCTTAAAAAAGTGGTCGCTTATGATCAGGCCAAAGCCGTACGGAACAACGCCACGGTCACGGCGGACAAGCTGATTGCCTATTACCGCAAAAAACTGCCAGTCGGCACCACAGCCACCACACAGACCGAACAGGCAGCCCCCCCGCCTGCCGTCCAGCCGGACCGCCCCACTCCCGACCCGGCCCCGTCCACCACTACGGCAACGCCACCGGGCACCACGCCCCCCACCGCCACGACGGGTGACGACAAGACCGCCGATGGCCAGGACTCCGGCTCGAACGAAATTTACCGGCTGGAAGCCATAGGCCACGTCCATATCTTTACCGATACCGATCAGGCATGGGGGGATAAGGCGGTCTATGACATGGACAAGGCCGTGCTGGTCATGACCGGCAAAAACCTCCGGCTGACAACCCCGCAGGATGTGCTGACCGCGCGGGATTCCATGGAATATTACTCACAGCAGCATATTTCCATTGGCCGGGGCGATGCCACCGTAACCACGGATGATCACAGGCAGATTCGGGCCGATGTACTTGTGGGGTACAGCACCCCGGTTGATACCCCCAAAACGGCAACCCCAAGCCAGAACAAAACCGGCAGTTCGGGGGACCCCCTTGCCTCCAGCTCCAACAAGCTGGAAAAGGTCAATGCCTTCGGCCATGTGTGGGTCCGCACCCAGACCGAAATCGTAACCGGTGACCGCGGCGTGTATGTGCCGGATTCGGGCATAGCCCGCATTGTTGGCAACGTGCATATTACACGCGGGCCAAACCAGATTCAGGGGGCTGCGGCCATTATTAACATGCACACGGGTATCGCCACCATGACAGAACGGCCGGGCAACCGGGTAAGCGGGCTTATTGTTCCCAATAATGGCGATTCATCGGACAGGAAGTAACAATGAACCGGGAAGTAAGCTGGACGTCCGAGGAAACGGTGCGTGAAGAAGTTGTAAGCATTGGCCCAGAACCCATTGACCTGAGCGCCCCCCACAAGCCCGGGCACGGCCTGATCGCCCATAACATTGGCAAAAGCTACAAAAAGCGTCAGGTGGTCAAAAACGTCTCGCTCGAAGTACACAGGGGGGAGGCCGTTGGCCTGCTTGGCCCTAACGGCGCAGGCAAAACCACCAGTTTTTACATGATTGTGGGGCTGGTCCAGCCCGATACCGGCACCATTACGCTGGATGGGGCCGACATTACACAGCTCCCCATGTACCGGCGTGCGCGCCTTGGCATTGGTTACCTGCCGCAGGAAGCCAGCATTTTTCGGGGCCTGAATGTGGAGCAGAACATTATGGCGGCACTGGAGGTGGTTGAACCCGACCCCGACCAGCGGCAGGTCATGCTGGATGGGCTGCTCAACGAATTTGGCATTACCCGCCTGCGCCACTCCCCTTCCCTCGCCCTGTCCGGTGGGGAGCGCAGACGGCTGGAAATTGCACGCGCTCTGGCCAGCCAGCCGCACTACATCCTGCTTGACGAACCTCTGGCCGGGATTGACCCCATTGCCGTGGGCGAAATCCGTGATCTGGTTTCCCACCTCAAGGACCGGGGGATCGGGGTGCTGATCACCGACCACAACGTGCGTGAAACACTCGAAGTGATTGACCGCGCCTACATCATGCATAGCGGGCAGGTTCTGATGCAGGGCGTGCCGGAAGAAATTGTCGCGCATGAGGACGTCCGGCGCGTTTATCTGGGCGATAGCTTCTCGCTCTAGCCCGGCGTCCAGCACCCAGAGCAGGCATGGCTGAACCGGGGGGTATAAGGTCCTCCCCCCTCCTCCCCGGCTTTGTTCAGGCCTGCATATCCAGCAGGTTGGAAGGGCCTTCCTCCAGCACCTGGGCTTTATCCCCCACGCTGATCAGCCCGCCTTTTTCCACCACTGCATTCTGCGCAAACATAACCCCACCCTGCGCACGCCGGAAGCTGGCCAGTGTGGCCAGTGGTTCCTTGGGGTTAGGCACCTGCGCCGTATTCTGGTCGATGGATGTGACCACACAGCGCGAGCACGGGGCGAGCACACGCACCACAACACTCCCGCCAATGGATAAACGCCGCCACCCGTCCTCCGCCCAAGGTTGTGCGCCACTCAGCACAATATTGGCCCTGAAGCGGGTCATGGGCACTCCCTGCCCTGCGGGCAGGCGTGTATTCAGGTCATCCAGCGAGGCAGTATTGGCCAGTAGAAGCGGGTAGCCATCAGCAAAAGAAACGGGGCGTGGCTGCGCGCCAAGCTGGCGGATACGCGCCAGCTCTGGCCGGTGCATCCACACCAGCCGGCACGGCTGCCCCAATGCCTGCTCCAGCCATGCTGCGGCCGTATCGCCCGCATCGCGCGCCTGTACCTGATCCTTCCAGACCGTTACCACCGCGATGGGGGCCTCGGAGCCGGGAAAACGCACCGGGCAGGGCGGCATGCCAGCACGGGTAAGCGTCAGTCCCTCCGCTGTGGGAATGGGCGTTACCAGCGCCATGGCGCGGCAGGTGCGCTGGGTTATAAACCTGCCATCGGGGGCCACCACCATCCACCGGCGGTCACCCTCCAGCCCCCACGGGCTGAGCATGGCGGCGGGAGGAGAAAGCCCATGCAACCCCTTGACCGGGTAGATATGCACGCTGGCCACGCATAGTTCGCTCACACCCTATCTCCAGTTCAGGTAATCAGGGCTGCTGCGCCGCAGCTCCCGGCAAAACCGGGGGAGCCGCCACAGCCAGCGGTGGCGGCGGAAGCATGGTTATGGGAGGTGCCGGTGGCGCAGCTAGCTTGGGCGGGGCCACAACGGTTACCGGAATATCCACCCGCTCCATGACCGGGCGAATTTTCTGGTGTGTCACATGCCACATAAAGCCGCCATACAACGCCACAAGGGCCGCAAGGCACCCCAGCTTGATCTGCCACCCCCAGCCACGCGGCATTTTGGGCATATGCTCAGGTGGAGCGGAACGTAAAAGCATGGTGGGCAAATATCCGGATAACAACGTGTAAGGCCTGCACATCCTGTGTAGGCACAGGGTGGGGCTGGCGACAAGCCTGCCATGCGCCTTTATATTTTTATCCAACGCATCGGCCATGCAACCAGCGGGCAAAGCTTTGCATTATATCTGTAACAAAGGCATGGACATAAACACCTTACCCATGCCCAAATACAGGATGAAACATTGCAGACCCTGCCTGCAATGCAACACAGGCCAGTCCATTGCTCCGCAGTGCCGCCTGAACGGGTACTGAGCTGTTTGGAGGGTGGACCGTCCTGCCAGTCGCAAGGAACGATGTCCTATGCATATTCAGGTTTCCGGTAAACAGATTGATCTTTCCGACGCCTTGAAACATCGGGTTAACACCCATCTGGGTAATCTTGCGGAGCGATATTTTGATACAGGGCTACAGGCGCAGGTCACCTTTGGTAAGGCCCGCTCCTTTTTTACATGCGACATCAACGTAAAAGCCGGCCGGGGTCTGGTCCTGCGTGGAGAAGGCGAGGCCGCGGATGCCAATGCCGCGTTTGATGATGCCGCCGAGCACATTGCCAAGCGCCTGCGCCGTTACCACAAGCGCGTCACCTCCCATGCCCGTTCCACCACCCGGCAGGAACTGCCCGAACGCGCACGCTCCTACGTTCTGCAACCCATAGAAGAACACGAAACAGACGCAGCCCCCTCTGCCCCCCTGACAACGGAGGAGGAAACCTTTGCCACCATTATTGCCGAACAGCCTGCGGATATTCCCGTGCTCTCGGTCGGTGAGGCCGTGATGCGGCTGGACCTGTCGGGCCAGAACTTCCTGCTTTTCCGCAATTCGGCCAGCCGCCATATCAGCCTTGTTTACCGCCGGGACGATGGCAACATCGGCTGGCTGGACACAGCCCCGCTGGATCCCCCCCCAGCCTGATCTGGCAGGCCATGCCCCTAACAAAAAAGGACCGGCACAAACCGGTCCTTTTTTTATAATCCCATCAATACGGGTTACTGGAGAGAAGCTGGCACCATGTCATTCTGCACAATGGCGCCCCATGCTGTTTCCATGTCATCCACCACGGCCAGCAGCGACCCGTCGGCTGCGTAAATGGCGCAGCCTTCCTCGCCGTCCTCCAGAGTAGCCGGGCGCGTATAGGCGACCTTGCTCAACCCAAGGGAGCGGAACTGCATATCCGAAAGTTGCCGCACATCCGCCACACGTTCGGCCTGCGGCAGACCAGCTGGCATGTAACCACCCTGCATGCTGCTTTTCATTGCGTCCTCCTTCCGGGTTTCAACTACCATCCACATCCATAACCGGATGCAGCATACGCGGCGTGGACCGGGGCTTAACGCCGGTGCTCGCACCAACCTGCCCTTTTTGCCCACCCTGCATAATTTCGATCTGCTTGACCCTGACCTCGGGCTGAGGGCGGAACAGGTCAATGTGCAACAGCCCGTTATCCAGCCATGCACCGCCGATTTCTATACCCTCGGCCAGCACAAACGCCTTCTGGAACTGGCGGGAGGCAATACCACGATGCAGGTAAACACGCTCCTCCCCCTCTTCCGCCTGACGCCCACGGATAACAAGCTGGTTGTCCTCTTGCGTGATCTGGAGATCTTCCATCCGAAAACCGGCAACCGCAAGGGTAATACGCAGGCCGTTGGGGGCTATCTGCTCTATGTTGTAAGGTGGATACCCGTCACCCGAACCCTTGCTGGCGCGCTCCAGCATCTGTTCCAGATGATCAAAACCCAAAAACATGGGCGAGCCAAAAAGCCTGCCTGACATCGTACAAGCCTCCTCCTTTCTGAGCGAGACGTATAAAACCGGACCCGCCACGGCATCCGATCTCTTCACGATATGGGATAGAAGCGGGCACACGCAACCCTGTGTCCCGCTTCATTATGGCCTGATGGGCACACACTGTGGTCTGCACGCCATATTGTGGCGGCAAAGTTACAGGTTTTTTGTGCAAGAAAAGCTTTTCTTGCCGTTTTGTGCTGGCATCCACCACAACGGAACGCTAAATCGGGCTGTATGACAAACGCAGCCCTGACAGACGCCGCATTTTCCGCTGCCTCGGATAAAGCGGCCCCCATGACCATCCTGACGCCGCCCCACCCCGTGCTGCGCCAGAAAGCCAGACTGGTCAAACCCGAAGACATGGCGGAAATCCAGAAGATTCTCCCCGGCATGTTTGCCGCCATGTACCAAGCCCCCGGCATTGGGCTGGCCGCCCCGCAGGTTGGCCTGAGCCAGCGGTTTGTTCTGATTGATCTGGGCGAAAAAGAAAACCGCGAGCCCATGATCCTGATCAACCCGGAAATTGTGGCCGAAACGGAAGAAATGGCCACGCGGGAGGAAGGCTGCCTTTCCCTCCCCAGCCAGTACGCCGAAGTGGTCCGCCCCGAAAAAGTGCGTGTGCGCTGGCAGACCATTAATGGCGACAAACAGGAGCGTGATGTGGACGGGCTGCTGGCCACCTGCATCCAGCACGAACTTGACCACCTTGATGGTGTTCTGTTTGTGGACCACCTGTCCGCCCTGCGCCGCAACATGATCCTGCGCCGTCTGGCCAAGGACCTGAAGCGCAACTAAGTGGAAAAATCCCGCCCGATGCGTCTTGTTTTTATGGGTACGCCAGATTTTGCCGTACCCGCCCTAAAGGCACTCCATGCCGCCGGGCACGACATTGCTGCCGTCTATTCCCAGCCCCCCCGCCCGGCCGGGCGGGGCAAGGCACTGCGTGCATCCCCCGTGCAGCAGGCCGCACAGGAGCTTGGTCTGCCAGTGCGCCACCCGCTCTCGCTGCGCAATAATCCGCAGGAATGGGAAGAGTTTGCAGCACTAGGGGCCGATGCCGCCATTGTTGCAGCGTATGGGCTGATCCTGCCCCAGACCATGCTGGACGCTCCCCGGCTGGGCTGCCTGAACATCCATGCCAGCCTGCTGCCCCGCTGGCGGGGAGCATCCCCGATCCAGAGTTCCATTCTGGCCGGAGATACCCAAAGTGGTGTGACCATCATGCAGATGGAAGCCGGGCTGGACACAGGCCCCATGCTACTGCGTGAGGCCGTACCCATTACAGATAAAACAACCGCCTCCACCCTGCACGACGCCCTGAGCGCTCTGGGGGGAGAAATGGTGCTGCGGGTATTGCAGGACTTCCCCCCGACCAGCGCCAACACGGCAGATACACAGGCCCGCATAGCCGCAAACCGCCCGGCACGGCAGGTACAGCCAGATACAGGCGTAACCTACGCCCCCCGCCTGACGCGCGAAGACGGCCGTATTGACTGGACGCAGGACGCCACAACCATCGACCGCCAGATTCGTGCCCTCACACCTTGGCCCGGCACCTTCACCACGCTGGAAGATGGGACTGTTATCAAAATCGGGGGGGGCATACCGCTGCCCGGCAACCCGGTTGCGCAGCAGCCCGGTACGGTTGTGGACGACCAGCTAACCGTGGCCTGTGCCACAGACTGCATCCACCTGACCCGCCTGCAACGCCCCGGTCGCGGCATGATGGAAGCCGATGCGTTCCTGCGCGGGCAACCCCTGCCTGCGGGCACCCGCCTTGGCACCCCTGCACCTGACAGCACCCCATGACTACCCCCGCCATCCAGCGCTGGGCTGTTCAACTGGAATATGACGGGCGTGGGCTTGTCGGCTGGCAAAGGCAGGCTTCGGGCCTGTCTGTTCAGGCCTTGCTGGAAGAAGCCGCTTTTCGCCTTGCCGGTGGCAGGCCCGTACCCAGCATTACAGCGGGACGCACAGATTCTGGCGTGCATGCGCTTGCGCAGGTCGCGCATCTGGACTTCCCGGCAGATGCCAGTTTTTCCAGCTATTCCGTGCGAGAGGGGTTGAGCTACCACCTTAAACCCCATGCCGTGGTTGTGCTGGATGCGGCCCCGGTCAGCCTGGACTGGAGCGCCCGGTTTTCTGCCACATGGCGCTCTTACCGCTACCGCATTCTCAACCGGCGCACACGCCCTGCACTGGCCGAAGGCCATGTCTGGCACGTTAAATCCCCGCTGGATGTGCACCGTATGCAGCAGGCCGCCAACATGCTGCTCGGCCTGCACGATTTTACATCCTTCCGCGCCGTGGCCTGTCAGGCCAACAGCCCTGTCCGCACACTGGACCAGCTGGACATTACGCGTGAAGGGGATGAAGTGGTGGTGTTTGCCAAGGCCCGGTCCTTTTTGCACCATCAGGTCCGCAACATGGTGGGGACACTCAAAAAGGTGGGAACCGGCGCATGGGAGCCCGAACGGGTGGCTCAGGCTCTGGCTGCGCGCGACCGGAGTGCCGCTGGCCCCACAGCCCCGCCAGATGGCTTATATTTAAATGGTGTTGGCTATGAGCCAGACCCGTTTGCCAGCCCGACCCCACAAAACCGCACATAAGCCACCTGACTGGCGGCTTACATCCAGCCTTAAAGCAAAAAAGGGGATCCCCCCCTTATTTTGCCTTAACGTTCACCATAGGCTGGAGCAGGTCGTGAATAACCATGTAATGCGGGGGCAACAGCGCGGCCAGCCCATAAAGCGTGGCTGATGCCACCAGAATGGACACATACAGCAACGCAGCCCGGCCACCGGAAATACCCAACCCCACCTTGGCCACAAACCATTGCAGCCAGAGCTCGTAGGCTGCGGCACACAATGCCAGTGCCCCGATAAAAACCTGCTGGCGCGCGATATCCGGCGTGATAACCGCCGCAATAACCGCACAGGCCAGCGAGATCAGTACCACAACCCAACCACACCATGTTGCAGCCGTTATGTAGCGCAGCCAGAGTGCGCCACGCCCCCAGCGCTGGGCATAAAATTGGGAAATAACCGCAGGGAGCAACAGCACGCAAAAGGAAAGGAGCAGTTTGGTCGCGGACATGACCTTATCAGGCAGCAGGAAGATCTGAATCCCCCCTACCAGTATGCAGGCCATCTGTGGTGCAAGGGCTGCACCAAAGGCGTCTGGCGTGCCTTCAAAACAGGCCAGCCCTTCCCGCTTGCCTGCGGCCAACTGCAACATGCCCTGCACTATGCGCCTAGCCGCGCCCAGCTTGCCTGTATCTGGGATCACACCCCTACCCCTTTTAAAAAGGCTTCGTAAATCCTGGTCAGTTTTTCCATGTCAGCAACAGCGGCATGTTCATCCACTTTGTGGATACTGGCCCCGACCAGACCAAACTCCGCAACCGGGCAGTAACGGGCAATAAAGCGCGCATCTGACGTGCCCCCACCCGTGTCCAGTTTGGGAGAAAGCCCGGTCTCGCTTGTAATGGCCTCTTGCAGCACCGCCATTTCCGCCCCCGGGGGAGCAAAAAAGGATTCGCCGCTAATGCTGATCTCCACCTGTGCGCGCGGTGCATGCTGGGCGCATACGGTTTTGATCCACCCACCAAGGGCAGTACCGGTGTGCAGGTCATTGAACCGGATATTCAGCCGTGCTTCCGCCCGTGCAGGAATAAGGTTGGTGGCCGTATTCCCCACATCCAGACTGGTGACCTGAAGGCTTGAAGGCTCAAAATACTCCGAACCATGGTCCAGCGGTGCAGCGCGCAGAACCGCCAGCACTGCAAGCAGGCGATGCACGGGATTATCCGCCCGGTGCGGGTAGGCCACGTGCCCCTGCGTGCCCTCGACCACAATACGGGCGTTCAGGCTGCCACGGCGGCCTACCTTGACCATCTCGCCCAATGTCTGGGGGTTTGTGGGCTCCCCCACCAAGCAGTAATCGGGAATCTGGCCCTGTACGGCCATCCATTCCAGCACCTTCTGGGTGCCGTAGGTGGCTGGGCCTTCCTCATCCCCTGTAATCAGCAGGCTGATGGAGCCTTTGCCAACCCCGCTCTGTACCCGGCGGGCAATGGCAGCCACGCAGGCGGCAATGCCGCCTTTCATGTCGCACGCACCGCGACCGTAGAGCACACCATCCACAACATCTGCGGCAAAGGGAGGGTGCGTCCAGTCTGCTTCGTTCCCGGCGGGCACCACATCCGTATGGCCTGCGTAGCAGATATGGGGGGCACCTTCGCCCAGACGGGCAAACAGGTTGGGGGTACGCTCCGCCCCTTCGCCAAAAGGCAGGTGGGTTACGGCAAAACCAAGGCGCTCCAGCATAGCCCCCAGCAGACGCTGAGATTCACCGGGGTCGGGAGAAACAGACGGTTGACGGATGAGCAAACGGGCCACACCCAGCGGGTCTGTCAACGCCAGATCAGCGGGAAGGGAGCCGGATGTGGCCTTTGTCATACGTCAGTCTCGTCCTTTACGTCTGGCGTGCTTAGTCGCGCAGCAGTTCGTTGATGGAGGTTTTGGAGCGGGTCCGCTCATCAACACGCTTGACAATAACCGCACAGGCCAGTGCCGGGTTAGGGCGACCATCCGGGCCAACCGGGTTGGAAGACGGCATGGTGCCCGGCACCACAACGGAATAGGCCGGTACGCGACCCATGTAGATTTCGCCCGTTGCGCGGTCCACAATCTTGGTGGAGGCCCCAAGGAACACGCCCATGGACAGAACGGAACCCCGTTCAACAATAACGCCTTCGGCCACTTCGGAGCGGGCACCGATAAAGCAGTTGTCCTCGATAATAACCGGAGCAGCCTGCAACGGCTCCAGCACGCCACCAATACCTGCGCCACCGCTGATATGGCAGTTCTTGCCAATCTGTGCACAGCTGCCAACAGTTGCCCACGTGTCCACCATGGTCCCGCTGTCCACGCGAGCACCAACGTTGACAAAGCTCGGCATCAGCACGGCCCCAGGGGCAATAAAGGCAGAGCGGCGCACAACTGCACCCGGCACCACGCGGAACCCGGCCTTGTCAAAACGGGCCTGATCCCAGCCAGCAAACTTGAGGGGCACCTTATCGTAAGCCGGAGCACCTGCTGCGCCACCGGGCTGAACAATGCTGTCATTCAGGCGGAAGGAGAGCAGCACGGCTTTTTTCAGCCATTCATGCACAACCCAACCATCTTCCTGCGGGGCAGCCACGCGCAGGCGACCAGAATCCAGCGCTTCAAGCGCTGTTTCAATGGCGTCACGGTCTTTGCCCACGGTTGCGGAAGAAATGCGATCGCGCTCTTCCCACAGGGTTTCAATGTGAGCGCGGAGGGTTTCGTCTGTCATGGCACACCAATCAGAAACATGAAAAATAAACCCGGGCGACAGGCCCGCCCGGCAACAAAAGAGGAAAAGACCATGCGGACAGGGACCTGTCCTGTCAACGCAGGTCTTGTTCTGTTACCCCTGCCCGCGCAGCCTTATTCCGCGCGGATAAGCGTGCCCGAGCCGGAAGCCGTAAACAGTTCCAGCAGGCAGGCATGGGGCATGCGGCCATCAATAATAACAGCCCCGCGTGCACCACCCTGCACAGCCTCGATGCAGGTTTCCACCTTGGGGATCATGCCGCCGGTAATCACCCCTTCCTCAATGGCCTGACGCGCCTGTGCGGCGGTCAGTTCGGGAATAAGGTTACCCTGCTTGTCCAGCACGCCGGGAACATCAGTCAGCATCAGCAGGCGGGTCGCATGCACGGCCCCTGCCACTGCCCCGGCTGCGGTGTCGGCATTGATGTTATAGGTCTCGCCATCTTCACCAAGGCCTACCGGCGCAATAACCGGGATAAGCCCCGAACCGGAGAGGGCGTAGATCACACGCGGGTCAACCTTGACTGGCTCCCCCACAAAACCCAGATCAAGCACGCGCTCGATCTGGCTGTCCATATCCCGCACGGTGCGCCGCATCTTGCGGGCGGTGATCATTTTGCCATCTTTGCCCGAAATCCCAACGGCAAGGGCCCCGGCCTCGCAGATCAGTTCGGCCACCTGCTTGTTGACCGAACCAGCCAGAACCATCTCGATCACATCCACCACATTGGCGTCCGTAACCCGCAGCCCGTCAATGAAATGGGAGGGAATATCCAGCCGTTTGAGCATCTGGTTGATCTGCGGACCACCCCCATGCACCACAACCGGGTTAATGCCCACCTGCTTGAGCAGGGCAATATCCCGCCCAAAGGTTTTGGCCAGCCCTACATCCCCCATTGCGTGGCCACCGTACTTGACCACAATGGTATCCCCCGCGTAGCGCCGCAGGTACGGCAGGGCATTGGCCAGCACGGCAGCTTCATGCAAAGCATCATGCTTGTCGCCGGTAGAAGGAAGTCTCGGTTCAGTCATGCTGTGAAAATCCTGCCATCGTCTGTCCATAATCCCTGATCACGCCAGGGCAAACTCTGCCAGTTCCGCCCGCAATGCTTCAATACCCAGTCCGGTCTGGCTGCTGGTAAGAGAAAGATGCGGAAAAGCGGCTGCATGGCGTGCAATTTCAGCCTCTACATCAGCCTGCTTGCGGGCCAGTGCGGTGGGCTTAACATCATCACACTTGGTCAGCACAACCTGAAAGCTGACAGCTGCACGGTCCAGAAGCTTCATAACTTCCTGATCATGCGTTTTCATTTCCACACGTGCATCCAGCAGCAGCACGACCCTGCGCAGGCTGGGGCGGCCACGCAGGTAATCGAACATCATCTCCTGCCAGTCTTCCTTTACGGATTTGGCAGCGCGGGCATAGCCGTAGCCGGGCATGTCCACCAGCATCAGACGCTGTGCGAGATCAAAGAAGTTGAGCTGCTTGGTCCGCCCCGGCTCGGAGGAGGCACGGGCCAGCGTCTTACGCCCCGTGAGGGCATTGATCAGGCTGGACTTGCCCACATTGGAGCGCCCGGCAAATGCGATTTCTGGCAGTGTCTGCGGTGGCAGTTGGCCCAGCTTCTGGGCACCAAACACAAAATCGCATGAACCGGCAAAAAGCCGCCGCCCTTCTTCCAGAGCGGCGGCGATGTCTGCTTCGTCCTTCAGTTCGCGGAAAGAAGGCTCTTGATACGTCATTTCTTGGCAACCAGTTGGGGCTTGGCGTCCGCCGCCTTAAGCCGACCCATGATGATAATCTGCTGTATGGCGGTCAGCACGTTGCTCCAGCAGTAGTAAATGACCAGACCCACCGGCTGCCGCGCCATGAAGAAGGTGAACAGCAGCGGAATGAACATCATTACCTTCTGCTGTGCGGGGTCCATGCTGGTGGAGCTGGCACTGACCTTCTGCATGACAAACATGGTCGCACCGTAAATGATGGGCCACGCCCCAAGCGTGAGAATGGGCAGGATCTGCGCCGGATCAAAGGGGATCAGACCGAACAGATTAAAGATATTGGTCGGGTCCTGAGCAGAAAGATCCTTCACCCAGCCAATAAAGGGCGCATGCCGCATTTCAATCGTGACATACAGGTCCTTGTAAAGGCACCAGAACACGGGAGCCTGAATGAACAGGGGCAGGAAGCCGCCAAACAGACTTACATTTTCCTTGCGGTACAGCATCATGATCTGCTGCTGCATCACCACCGGATCATCCTTGTGGCGTGCCCGGATCAGGTCCACCTGCGGCTTCAGGCGCGAGGTCTTCCAGGTCATGCGCATCTGCTTGATGGTCAGCGGCAGGAAGGCCACCTTCACGATAACCGTAAAGGTCAGCAGTGCCAGACCAAAGCTGCCCAGATGGCTGTTCAGCCAGTCCAGCACAAAAAACACAGGACGGGTCAGGAAGGAAAGCCAGCCGAAGTCCACGGCCTTCCAGAACATGGGAATATGCAGGTCGTGTTCGTACTGCTCAAGCAGCCGCACTTCCTTGGCACCAGCAAACACATGCGCCTGAGTGGAGATGGTCTGCCCCGCCCCCACCTGCATGGGAGCCGTTGCCGTAAACCCGACCTGATACTGCGTTTGCGCAGCCTGCCACGCATACGTCCCCACCACGCTGGCAGCCTGATCGGGCACAATAGCCATAAGCCAGTATTTGTCGGTAATCCCGGCCCAGCCGCCTGTACCCTGATGGCTCCAGGCCACGTTTTCAGGCGGCACACCATCATTACGGACGGACTTGTAGGACCCTTCGTTCAGGCGGCCATCAATGACCGAAATCGGGCCTTCGTGCACCAGCATACCGCCGGTTTCTTCCGGGGTGTAACCACGGTTCACACGGTAGTAGGGGTACAGGGCAATGCTCTGCCCCGTTGCATTGTGCACGCGCTGGGTGACCGTGAACATATAGTCCTTGTCCACCCCAAGAGCGACTTCAAACGTCAGCCCTGCACCGTTGTCCCAGCTCAGGGTCAGCGGGTGTTCGCCATCAAGCAGCGTGCCGGAGGCTTTCCACAATGTGTGAGCATTCGGCAGAGCGACCGGCACATCGGACGATGCCGCGCGCCAGCCGAAATCCACATAATCAGCCCGCTTGGTATCCACAGGGCTGAGAACGCGTACGTCCGGGCTGTTGGGCTTTACGGTTTCGCGGTACTGCTTGAGCACCAGATCATCCAACCGGGCACCACGCAGGTTGATGCTCCCCTGAACGGACGGGGCATTAATGGCAATGCGGGTATCCGGCCCATCGGGCACATCCGCGACCGCCGCAGTAGCAGCCTGCGCAGTGGTTGCCTGACCCGCGCCAGCGACTGCTGCCGAGGCTGGAGCCGCTTGGCTGGCTACAGTCTGTGTTACCTGCGGAGCAGGCTGATGTGCCGGAGCCTGGGGAAAGAAGTAATCAAACCCGATAAGAACCAGAGCTGACAACAGCGTTGCCAGTATGAGACGTTTTGAATCCATGAGCTCTGGCCTACAGGCCCCCTGCACATAACAAAAATGGAAAACTCAACACCCACCCCAAAGGGCGGTCTTGAACGGCACAACCGTGTTCCAGCGCAGGATTGACAGGAATGCAAGACGGGACATTCACGACTCCCGCATACAGAGCTTCAACGCTTTCCGAAAATCGGCCACCAGTGCGTCAAAAGAGCGGTCGCGCGTAGCACCCCGCCCTATCAGCACCAGATCAAGCCCATTTAGCGGTGTATCGGCTTCCACTCTGCGCACAACCTCACGCAACCTGCGGCGCACCCGGTTACGCACCACGGCATTCCCGACTTTTTTGGTCACCGTGAAGCCAACACGCGCAGGGTCCGAATCGGGCCGCCTGAAAAGCTGAAGGACAAGACCAGACACCGGGGCTTTTCGCCCCTTGGCCGCCATAAAGAGAAATTCTTTTCTCTTTTTTAGCCGCATGGACGCTTGCGCCCCTGCTGCTGGCTGCTCCTGACCTTCAGACCAGTCCATCAAAACCGGACTGCCGGACAACGCTTACGCGGAAAGACGCTTGCGGCCCTTGGAACGACGGTTTGCCAGAATACGACGGCCGCCAACGGTAGCCGAACGGGTGCGGAACCCGTGACGACGCTTGCGGACCAGCCGGGACGGTTGATAAGTGCGCTTCATGGCTGCACTCCCTTCAGTTTGAATATGCTTCGCCAGTGGCCGCAGTACGAGCCACTCTCTCTTGAAGTCGCGGCTTATAAAGTTCAGATAGAAGAACGTCAATGTGCAGCGCAGAGTCGCATGCCCATTCCCGCACGATCACCCGCATGATGGAACGCCGCATGCCCCTCTCCCCCACCCGCTTCTGGACCATTCTGGCCGTTATTGGCCTGCCTGTACTGGCCTGCCTGCTGGCTGTGGGTTTGGGGGTGCCGCATATGCTCACCCCAGCGTTTGTGGGGCTTGCAGGGGCCTGTGCGGCATGGATAGCGGTGCGTCAGCCCAAAGCAGCCCCCGCACCGCAGGCAGACACCCCACCACCCCCTACGGCACCAGCGGGGGAAAACGACCCCAAACTGCGCCATGACATACGTGGTATTATTTCACCCGTTATGCTGGTTGCGGACCAACTGGCGCTCAGCCCCGACCCTGCCACAAAAAAAGCGGCCGAAACCATTAATGATTCGCTAGACCGGCTGACTGCCCGCCTCAAACAACGCAAAACGGATTAAGCCCTGCCTTACGGGCGTTCGATCAGTTCCACCTTGTAGCCGTCCGGGTCTTCCACAAACGCAATAATGCTGGTTCCAAACTTGACTGGCCCGGCAGGCCGCACAACCTTGCCACCGCCTACGCGAACACGCTCCACAACAGCGGCAACGTCGGCCACGCCTATGGCAAAATGCCCGAACCCAGTGCCAACCTCGTACCCATTATCCTGACCCCAGTTATAGGTCAGCTCAATTTCCGCCTGCCCCGCAGCGTTATCTGCAAAGCCAATAAAAACAAGGGTGTATTTGCCTTCTAGCACATCACGGCGGCGTAGCTCACGCATACCAAGCAGCGCATAGAATGCCAGGCTCTGCTCCAGATTACGAACACGCACCATAGTATGCAAAAAACTGGACATAGCGTTTCTCCCCTCAGCTCAACAAACAACTCTTGTACGCTGTTATTCTACGGACTGTATTTCTGCCGGGTCTATGGCGATCAGGAACAAACCCAGTTTTGCGGCCTCTGCCACACAGGCGGCGCGGTCTGTTAACAGGGTATTCCCCGCCTCAAACGCAATCCCGCGCAAACCTGCAGCATGCGCGTTTTGCAGCGTTATCGGCCCTATCGTCGGCATATCGGCTCTTTTTTCCTGCCCCGGCTTGAGCAGCTTGACCAGCACACCGCCATCCCCGGGCTGGCGGCATGCCCCCGAGCGCGCCAGCATGGCATCCGTGCCTTCCATAGCCTCTACGGCCAGCACAACGCCGTTCTGCACCACACAGCCCTGCCCTATATCCAGCCGGCCGAGCGCCTGAGCAACGATAACACCGTGCTTTATATCCGCCAGAGCCTGCTCATCTGGCCGTAACTGGCCCAGCACACCGGCCTCAGCCACGGAGTGGGATAAAAATTCATGTGCGCCACGCACCTGAAAACCCTCTTCCCCCAGAATACGCACTAAAGCTGCCAGCAGGCCGTCATCCCCCGCAAACAGGGCTTTGCCAAGGCGGGCCAGAATACGGGCCCCTTCAGCATCGGGGTAAAGGCTACGCAGGGAAGGACGGCGGATAGGGCCGATAAGCACCAGATCAGAGCAGGCATGGGCACGTAACAGGCTTAACATGCGGCCCGCGGCCCCCAGACGCACACATTCATGCGGCCAGGGGGCTAACGTGGTAGGGTCGGCAAACCCTTCAAATCCAATAATAAAAACAGGTCGGCCTGCGGCGTGTGCTGCCTCTGCCACTCTGGCTGGCAGAGGGCCTCCCCCCGCCAGAATGCCAACCGCTGTTGGCGCGGCACTCACGCGCCTTCGGTTTCCGCCTGATCAGCAGCACCACCACGTGCGGGGCGCACGAGCCCACGGTGGCTGGGAGCATCAATAAAGTCCAGAATTTCCTTAATCCGTGCATTGCCCGCAAAAGTCTCACGCACATGTGTCAGCCGCGCCTGAAAAGACACATCGCCACAGACCTTGGGGTACAAGGTAAAAAAGGCTTTGCGCATCAGCTGGATTTCGGCCGACTGCACGCCGTTGCGGCGCAGCCATATCCAGTGCAGGCCAATCAGCCGAGCGCGGTTACCCAGCACGCTCCCATAAGGAATAACATCGGCTTCAACACCAGCCACCCCACCCACAAGAGCAGCGTGCCCGATCCTGACAAACTGGTGGATGGCGGCAGAGCCCATAACGCGAGCATCGTTGCCAATTGTCACATGGCCACCCATGACCACGTTGTTGACAATGATCACACGGTCACCCAGCACACAGTCATGGGCGACATGCGCATTGGCCATGATGAGCACATCCTGACCAACACGCGTAACCCCAGCACCTGTAGCCGTTCCCCGGTGAATGGTCACATGCTCACGCACAACCGTACGGGCACCGACCTCACACCGGGTTGGTTCGCCTTTGTATTTGAGATCCTGCGGCGCCATACCCACCGTGCAGAACGGAAAGTAGCGCGAATGCGCACCCAGATGGGTATGCCCATCCACAACAACGTGGGAGATCAGCTCCACCCCGTCATCAAGAACTGCATTTGGCCCAACAGAGCACCACGGACCAATAACCACGCCTTGCCCAAGCTTTGCCCCCGGGGCAACCAGAGCCGTTGGATGAACAAGCGTCTGCCTGGCTTCCTCTACAGCGTGCACCACTTCAGTTCCTTATATTCCGCCTGACTTGCAACACAGAGTCACTGGGCCCTGCCCCAGAATGTCGGCCGGTAAAAGCGAACAGAACTGGAGCATATCTTGAGCCAACCGGCACACCAAGCGTAAAAAATCAGCCCATGATCATGGCGCTAAAGGTTGCTTCTGCAACCACAACACCATCAACGCGCGCTTCCCCACGGAACTTCCATACATTGGAGCGGTGCCGTTCCTTGACCACATGAATACGCAGCTGGTCACCCGGCTCTACCGGACGGCGGAACTTTGCCCCTTCGATCGTCATGAAATAGACGAGCTTGCCCTCAAAGGCTTCCCCGAGCGACAGGACAACAAGCGTTGCCGCGGTCTGGGCCATGGCTTCCACAATAAGGACGCCAGGCATAACGGGCCGTCCGGGAAAATGCCCCGGAAAAAACGGTTCGTTAACCGAGACATTCTTGATACCGGTCGCTTCTTCCCCCAGGACAATATCTTCCATCCTGTCGATCAGAAGGAAAGGATACCTGTGAGGAATCGCCTGCATGATACGGTTGACATCAATCCGTGCGATTGTCTTGCCGTCCTGCTGGGATTCTTGTTGTGTCTCCACGTCCCCTAAACCACCCTCTGTACCGGACCGCAATCCGGGATAAGTTCATACCTTGTCTGAATCGCCCTTGGCCGACCCAGACGCTTTTTTTGCCAACTTGCGCAGCACCGCCACGTTACGGAAAAACTCCCGGAACGGCATGGCAGGGCTACCTATGACATCTGCACCGCTCTCAACATCCGACATAACACCACACTGCGCACCAATGCGCGCCTTGGCACCAATACGGATATGGCCAATAAGGCCAGCCTGAGCAGCAACCGTTACATAGTCCTCGAGCACTGTGGAGCCAGAAATACCCGCCTGGGATACCACAATACAGCAACGCCCAAGCTGGGCATTATGCCCGATCTGGACCAGATTATCGAGCCGGGACCCCGCACCAATAACCGTGTCATTAACCGAGCCGCGGTCAATGGTGCTGTTGGCACCAATCTCCACATCATGCTCGATGATAACACGACCAAGCTGGGGAACGCTCTCAAACCCCTCAGGCCCGACCGCAAACCCAAAACCTTCCTGCCCAATGCGCGCACCGGGCAGAATGGTAACACGGTCCCCCACCAGAGCATGAGACAGCGTAACCATGGAGCCAATACGGCAGTCCGCACCAAGCTGCACGCCGTGGTCCAAAACGGAATGAGAACCAATAATACAGCCGGCCCCAACCTGCACATCAGGCCCGACAACCACAAAAGGCCCCACCTCTGCCGTAGGGTCCACAACAGCAGAAGGATCTACCACTGCGGAAGGGTGAACACCACCCTTGCCAATCTGGCGCGGGTGGAACAGCCGCGCAATGCGCGACCACGCCAGATACGGCGTGGTGGTCACAAGGGCTGCGGAATGTTCTGGCACCTTATCTGCAAAAGCAGGGGCAACAATAACCAGGCCAGCCTGCGTATGCTCCAGCAGGGGAGCATAGCGGCGGTTATCCAGAAAACTCACATCACGCGCGCGGGCCACCTGCAAAGGCGCTATGCCGGTATAACCATCCTGCGGAAAACTCCCCCGCCGGGGAGGCCGCAGCTCGGCACCGGCTGTTTCTGCCAGTACCGATGCATCAAATGGTCCGACACGCGTAAAAAAACGCGGATCAGCCGGGCCGGAAGACGCCCTGCAATCCACCATGCTTATTTTTTCCCGGCAGGAGCCGCAGGTGCCGCCGGAGCTGGGCCGGATGCTGCCATCTGCGGGTCCCCATCAGCCGTTGTGGGCATCTTGCCGGACTTTGCCAGCTCTTCGGGGTCTACGTTGGCTTCAGGAATGAAAACGCTGGGCAGAACCTTGTTCAGGTTTGCAGCCACTTCGTTCGTAATATCCTGACCATCCACATGCAGGGCAACCTGCTCGCTATGCAGCACAAGGTTCATGCCATGTGCGGCAGCAACCTTCTGGATAACCTGCACCAGCTCACGCTCGATCTGCCCCAGAGAAACCTGAGCCGCTTCCTGAATAATCCGGTTGCGGTTACGGAAGTCGCGCTGAGCCTTCATGACCTTGGCCTGAAGGCTGCGTTCGCGGGTCTGGATCTGGTCAGATGTCAGGGACTTGGCCTGAGCCTGCAGCGTCTGCTGCTCGTCACGCCAGCCAGCCTGTTCACGCTGGAGGTCCTGCGCCAGCGCATCGCGGCGGGCACCCAGAACACGCTCCACCTGCATGGCAGCAGAGGTCTGACGCATAACACCAGATACGCTGATCACACCAATAATGGTGGTGGGCGGGGGTGCTTCCTTGGCAACTTCAGGTGCGCTGGGAATGGGCGGCAAAGGCAGAACCGGAGGAGCCTGATCTGCTGCTTCCTGACTATCAGCTGCGGGAGCAGGCAGTGCTACGGGTGCAGGAGCGGCATTACGAGCAGCAGGATGCGGAGCCTGTGCAGCGGGCTGGGTTTTGGGAACGAACCAGCCATTCCCACCTTCTGCCTGAGCAGCGGGCATGAGGGCTGCGGAAAAAGAAAGGCAAACAGCCCCCAGAAGGGCAGCTTTTGAACTGAAACGCATCATTACCTCAGAATTGCTGGCCGAAGCCGAAGCGAAGGAGCTGTGTACGGTCATTATAACTGCGTCTGACCGGCACACCAAGGTCAATATTCAGCAGGCCAAACGGGCTTTTCCATGAAAAACCTGCACCCGCACTGATACGCGGGCTCACCATATCACCCGATACTGCCGTGTAGTTCGCCCCGGCGGTAGCGCGGTTGGTGTAAAGGTGCTTCACGCGCAAACCTGCCACGGACCCCATATCCACAAAGGCACGGCCACCCACACCCATTTCCGTCAGGAAGGGGATCGGGAAGTTCACCTGCGCCGTCGCGTTGTACATGAACCGCCCACCGATCAGATCTTCGGAGTGATGGGCTGCGTTACCCACGCTTCGTGGGCCGGCACCACCATCAAGGAAGCCGCGCAGGTTGTTACCACCCAGATAGAAGTTATCGATAATATCGTGGCGGCCGTTGCTGCCCCAGTCCGCAAGATACCCGGTGCCGCCACGGAAGATGATTGTCCAGTTGTGGCTGTTGGTCAGGTCATCAAGCGGGATGTAGTAACCACCGTTAATCTTGCCGCGAACGTAGTTTTCGTCCCCGCCAATACCGGCGAAGTCACCCCCAACAGAGACAAAATACCCACTATGCGGCTGCATGCGGTTATCACGCCGGTCATACATAACCGTGGTGCTCAGCTGGGAAAGAAGCGACTTGCCCTTCTGCTCCTGAACATAGGGAGAAGATTCACTCCACATATCCCCCACCCAACGGCGGATCAGGCTGTAGTTCCACGACTGCGAAAGGTAACGGTTATACGAATACCCCATACGCAGGGTAATACCGTACCGCCCTTCCGAGTAGTTCTGATACGTCTGGTAGTTGTTTTCGATGAAGAAAATATCCGCACCAACAACCAGATTGCGCCCGAGGAAGACCGGGTCCGTAACAGAAAGGTCGGCCTGCTTCTGGTAGTACGAAACCGTACCCGAGAACCCGGCATCCACCCCTGTACCCAGCAGGTTGTGCTGCTTGAGCCCGACGTTACCAATAATACCCACGTCGGTGGAGTAACCACCACCAAGCGAGAACTCGCCCGTTGGTTTTTCCACAACGTTAACAGACACGTTGGCACGATCGGGGGAGGAACCCGGAGCGTCCTTTACATCCACCGATTTGAAGTAGCCCAGATCCTGGACCCCTTCCTTGGCGTATTTCTTGTAGCTGCTTGTGTAGGGGTCACCCTCGGCAAACGGAAGCTGCCGGCGGATAACGTTATCCTGCGTAATGGTATTGCCGTTAATATCGATCCGCTCAATATACCGGCGCGGGCCTTCGCTTACGTCAAACAGCAGATTAACAATATGCTTTTCGGGGTTGCGGGCAATAACCGGACGCACCACGGCAAAAGGATGCCCTTCCGACTGGAGCAGTTCTTCCATGTCGGTCGCGTTATCCTGCACGGCTTTGCCATCGTACCACTGGTGCGGGAACAGCTCGACATACTTACGCAGCGACTTGGCCGGCACGTGCCGCAGACTGGAGCGGATATCCACCTTGCCCAGACGGTAGCGGATGCCTTCATCCATTGTGATGGTGATGTAGAAGGATTTGCGGTCAGGCGAAAGTTCGCCCTTGATATCCTTGATCTGGAAATCAACATACCCGTTGTGCAGGTAGAACCGGCGCAGGAGCTCGCCATCGTACTTCACACGTTCGGGGTTATATTCGTCAGACGAACCCAGAAAATGGTACCAGGCCGTTTCCTTGGAGGAAATCGCGCCAGCCAGTTCGGCCTCGTTGTAAGCCTTGTTTCCAACAAACGCGATTTTGCGGATTTTGGTGTTCGGGCCTTCATTGATCTGGAAGATCACATCCACACGATTATGCGCAAGGCGCACGATCTGGGGTGTCACCACCGCTGCAAAGCGGGACTTCTGGGCATAGACTTCCAGAATACGCTGCCGGTCATCCGCCGTTGTTTCTGCCGAGAAAACCGCACGCGGACGCAGGGAGAGCACCTTGCGCAGGTCCTCATCCTTCGCGGCATGATTGCCCTCGAACACGATCCGGTTGACGATCGGGTTTTCCTTGAGCTTGACGAGGAGGGTATTCCCCTCACGCCGCAAGGTTACGTCCTTGAACAGACCGGTCGCATACAGGGTCTTCAGGGAACGATCGAGGTCATCCTGCGTAAACGGATCACCCGGGCGGACAACCATGTAGGACAGGACCGTGTTGGTCTCGATGCGGGTATTGCCTGAGACGCGGATCTCATCAATCACCCCCACGGGTGCTGGCTGAGCATCCGGCAGAGGTGCTGGAGGACTTTCGGCATCACCTTCGGGCGATGCAACAACAGCTGCTGGTGCCTGTGTGTCCTGGGTCTGGGCGGCCATAGCCCCCCGTCCCTCGAGCAGGAAAAAAGGCAACATGCAGACAGAAACGAACAGGGCCGAACGTTTACCCGCCAAGATCTGCCTCCCTCCATCCGGGTCGGTTCAGCACGGAAGCCTATCTCCCGTTCTTGTCTCGCCCGCAAGGGACGTATCCGAAATTACCCTTGTCACGCAAGCCTTCCCTTCACGCCCAGTTCACTATCACCCTGCGAGCGTTGCAACCCACCTGAACAACCCGAAGCTGGACAGATCATTGAACGTCGAAAACAAGAACAGACCTGCCAGCAATGCAAACCCGGTCTGGAAACTAACCTCTTGCACCCGCTTGGAAACCGGGCGCCCTCTTATTGCCTCTATGGCATAAAAAACCAGACGTCCACCATCAAGAAGCGGAACGGGAAAGAGATTGATCAGACCCAGATTAACAGACAGCAGCGCCATGAAGGAAAGCAGGCTGGCAAACCCGTATTGAGCAACCTGCCCGGAGAGCTGCGCAATCTTGAGCGGACCGCCCAAATCCCGCGCGGTATGCTGCCCGCTAAAAATCTGCCACACGCCATTGAGCGTCTGCACAACGGTGTTCCATGTTGCCTTGGCCCCGGCAGAGACAGCCTGCGGAAGCGGCAGGGCCTTGCCCGGCTCAACCGCAAAGACCACACCCAGCAGCCCGCGCGCAGGCCCACCACGCGAATCCTGCGTAGAGCCAATGGTCAGGGGAACTTCCAGCGACTGGCCATTACGCTGCACCAGCAGTGTTGTTTTCTGCCCCGGTGTCTGGGCCACTGTGGCCTGTGCGTCCTCAACCCCCGCAATATCGTGCGTGCCTATACGCAGGATAACGTCACCCTTCTGCAGGGCAGCATTTTGCGCGGCACTGCCGGGCAGGACGGATGCAACCTCGTTCCGCACATGCGGCTGGCCGGCCGTTGCAAACAGCAGCACAAACAGCACAAACGCCAGAATGAAGTTAAAAACCGGCCCGGCCAGAATAACAATGGCACGTGACCATACGGATTTATCGTGGAAAGTCCGGCCCGGAATCCACGCGGCTTTCTGTTCTTCGGTCGCATCTTCGGGGTCATCAAACCCGTGCGGGCGCACATAACCGCCCAAGGGAATCGGGCAGATGCGCCATTCTGTCCCGCTCTTGTCACGCCATTTGAACAGGGCGGGACCAAAGCCGAGCGAAAAGACCTCCACATGCACACCGCGCCAGCGGGCTGCAAGGTAATGCCCCAGTTCGTGAAAGGTAACCAGAACGCCCAGCACGAAAACGAAGGAAATCAGGGTGCGCAGATATTCGTGTATCATCATTCCTCCGATATCGGGGCTGAAGGCGGTTTTCTCAAGCAACCACGGCAGAAATCTGCTGGGTTGCAACGCGCCGGGCCTCTGCATCCCAATGGAGCACGGCATCGAGCGTATCGGCCGGAGGAGCGCCGAGAGCGTTCATGGTATCTTCAACCACACGCGCAATGTCCAGAAAACCGATCTGTTCTTTCAGGAACGCTGCAACCGCAATCTCATTTGCCGCAGACAGAATGGCCGGAACAGCCTTGCCTGCCCGCAGGGCCTGCCGCGCAAGACGCAGTGCGGGAAAACGCACCTCATCTGGTGCAATAAACTCTAGCGTGCCAAAGGCGGCAAGGTCCAGACGGCTGGAGGTCGTGGCCATACGCCGCGGCCATGCCAGCGTATGGGCGATGGGAATACGCATGTCAGCCGAACCCATCTGCGCGATCAGGCTGCCATCGGTGTACTGCACCATACCGTGCACCACGGACTGGGGATGCACCAGCACATCAATCCGGTCTTCGGTCAGGCCAAAAATACGTGCCGCTTCAATAACCTCCAGCCCCTTGTTGAACATGGTGGCGGAATCGATGCTGATCTTGGCCCCCATGCTCCATGTCGGGTGCTTGAGTGCCTGAGCCGGTGTGGCCGCACGCATGACATCCACCGAAGCATTGCGGAAAGGACCGCCAGATGCGGTGAGAATTATTTTTTCAACCTGATCAGCCTGCCGGTCCGCCATGGACTGGAAAACCGCATTATGCTCGGAATCGACCGGCAGCAGTGTTGCCCCGGCATCCTGCACCGCACGGAGCATGACATCGCCCGCGCAGACCAGCGCTTCCTTGTTAGCCAGCGCAATGCTGTTGCCGTTCTTCACAGCGGCCAGTGTAGGTTCCAGCCCCGCGGCACCAGCAATGGCTGCCATGGTCCAGTCCGCTGGCAGCCCCGCTGCTTCTATGACCGCCTTACGGCCACAGGCGACCTCAACACCGCTCCCGGCCAGAAGCGCCTTGAGTTCAGCATAGGCACTTTCATCAGCCAGCACGGCCAGTTCGGCCTTCAGGCTGCGGGCCTGCTCGGCCAGCTTGGCAGCATTTTTACCACCCACAAGCGCACGCACCCGATACTGGTCACGCGCCTGCTCCAGCAGATCCACGGTAGAGCAGCCAATGCTGCCGGTAGTTCCCAGAACGGTTACGGTTCTCATGTCTTGTCTTTCCAAACCCGAAAAATAACACAAGCCCCGACCACGCAGGGCAAAAGCCAAAAACTGGACTAACCAGGCATGCCAGAAACAAGGCTATAAACAAGATCGTGCAGGCCAGCGCTCCAGAAGGGTGCATCAGGCACGGTAACGGAAACCGCGGCAGCAACAGGTGCGGCCACCACCAGACCATCAAACCGGTCGAGCAGACCACCATGGCCGGGCAGCAGCGTGCCAGAATCCTTAACGCCGAGTGCTCTCTTCATGGCGCTTTCGGCCAGATCTCCAAGCTGAGCGGACACACCCAGAATGCCTCCCCAGACCAGCGCCATATGCGTGCTTCCCAGACCAGAGAGAAGTGCTATGCCCCCCCCCATAAGCACAGCCCCCACAAACCCGCCCAGAGCACCTGAGCGCGTTTTACCGGGGGAAATGCGCGGGGCCAGTTTGGGCCCGCCAATCAGGCGGCCTGCCATATAGGCCGATGTATCACTTGCCACCACAACGGCGACAACAAACAGAACAGGCCAGATACTTTCCACCCGTAGCCAGAGTAGAGCCGTACCCGCCATGATGATCACGCACATCATGGCGCACAACTCCGCACCGAATACGCATGAGCCGACACTGAACATGATAAAATAACGCCAGTGCTCGGTTGCGGCAGAAAACCCACCACAAACCGCCCACAGCACATAAAGCCTGCCCTGCCAGCTCTGGACCGGTAACTTGAGAAGGCCCGCAGCCTCAAACGCCATACCGCCCATGGCCACAAGCACCATCAGGATATAGGCGACCCCGCCTACCCCGATGCACCCACCCGCAACCGCGATCATGACCATGGCAGACAGCACGCGCGGCCGCAGGTCCCGCCATGCGGAGGATTGTCCGGTCGTTGTCATGCGGAAGCCACCGGCCGCGCACCAAAGCGCCGCTCACGGCGGGCGTAAAGATCCAGCACCGTTGCAAAATGCCCTTCATTGAAGTCTGGCCAGAACACATCCAGAAAAACAAGTTCCGCATATGCGCTCTGCCAGAGCAGAAAGTTGGAAAGCCGGTATTCCCCGCTCGTGCGCACGACCACATCGGGGTCAGGCACGCCAGCGGTCCACAAGTGGTTGGCAAACAGGCTTTCATCAATCTGTTCGGGGGTTAGCCAGCCATCGCGCACTTCCTGCGCAACACGCCGGACAGCCTGCATAATATCCCCCCGCCCCCCGTAGGACAGGGCCAGCAGCAACACCAGCCGCCCGTTATTGCGGGTCATGGCTTCGGCACGGGCCAGTTCTTCTCGCAGGCTCGTATCAAACCGGCTCAGATCACCAATAAAGCGGAGGCAGACGCCCTCGCTATGCAGTTCCTTGACCTTGTGGCGCAGGTAGTAGCGCAAAAGGCCGGTCAGGTCTGAGACTTCCTTGGGACCGCGTGACCAGTTTTCGGATGAAAACGCATAAAGGGTCAGGTAGGGCACACCCCGCTGAATAGCCGCCTTGATGCACCGCGCCACGGCATCTGCCCCGGCACGATGCCCCGCTAGGCGCGGCAGCCCCCGCTCACACGCCCAGCGCCCGTTGCCATCCATGATAATGGCGACATGCGAAGGAACGACCGCTTTTCTGTCGGCTGGCAAGGAAGACATAACAGGAAAAAATCCACCGTTTCAGTTCAGCGGGCATAAACCGGCCCCGTTCAGGCAGGTCTTCAGACCTGCTTGATTTCCTTCTCTTTTTCGGCAAGCATGTCATCTACTTTTTTGACATACTGATCAGTCGTTTTCTGAATGGCGTCAGACCAAGTCTTAACGTCATCCTGACTGATGTCGCCCTTCTTTTCAAAACCCTTGGCCTTGTCCATACCATCGCGGCGCACGCCACGTACGGCAATCTTGGCCCCTTCCGCATAACGTGCGGCAGCTTTTGCCAGTTCGTTACGGCGTTCTTCGGTCAACTGCGGAATAGGCACCCGGATGGTCTGGCCTTCACCGGCGGGGTTAAGGCCCAGCCCGGCATCGCGGATAGCGCGTTCCACGGCCCCGGCCAGAACACGGTCCCAGACCTGTACGGTAATCATGCGCGCTTCAGGCACGGCAATGGAGGCAACCTGCGTAAGCGGCACTTCCCCCCCATAAGCTTCTACCCGAACGGGTTCGAGCAGAGCCGGGCTGGCCCGACCGGAGCGCAGGCCCGAAAAATCACGACGCAGGCTTTCCAGCGCGCCATCCATACGGCGCTTGATGTCATCAAGCAGGTCATTCAAGTCAGACACGGCGGTTTCTCCCGTTTTGTCGCGAAGGCACTGTGCTGTCCTGCCCTCGCCTAGTTCATTCCGCGTGCTGCCTTAACGGGCAGCGGTTTGCATGGTGTCAGGTTGCTTCAATAATGCGCGTAAACGCACCTTCGCCGCGCATAACGCGACCGAACGAACCTTCCTCGCCAATATTGAAGACAATAATCGGCAGTTTATTCTCACGTGCCAGACTGATGGCCGCTGCATCCATGACGCTCAACTGGTTGGAGAGCACAGTCATGTATGTCAGCTCATCATACCGCGTGGCGCTGGGGTCGTGCTTGGGGTCGGCCGAATACACGCCATCGACCTGCGTCCCTTTAAGCAGAATATCGCATTCCATTTCCGCCGCACGCAAGGCCGCTGCCGTATCGGTGGTAAAGAAGGGGTTGCCCGTACCGGCGGCAAAAATAACCACCCGGCCTTTTTCCATATGCCGGACCGCCCTGCGCCGGATATACGGCTCAGCCACGGAAGACATGTGAATGGCGGACATAACCCGCGTTGTTATCAGTTCACGTTCAAGCGCATTCTGGAGCAGCAGCGCGTTAATGACCGTTGCCAGCATACCCGCATAGTCACCCTGCGCGCGGTCCATGCCTTTGGCTGCGGCAGCCACTCCACGAAAAATGTTGCCACCACCCACAACAAGGCACACTTCCGTACCGCTGCGAACGACCTCGGCTACATCCTTGGCAATCCGCTCGACCGTCTTCTGTTCCACCCCAAAGGCGCCCTCACCCATCAGGGCTTCACCAGACACCTTGAGCAATACACGTTTACGCCTTGGCGTTTCAGAGACAGAAGCAGTCATAGGCCCTCAATCATGCAAAGTCCGACAAAAAACAGACCTCCGCCACGCGCAGGCGCGCAGCGTGTAAGATCGCTCTCTCTTATCCTCCAAGGCGCACGGCCACAAGCGCCAAGCCGTGCTTTATGGCACGTCATCCAGCCCGATGGCGCGCAGGCGGGCCCGCTCTTCATCCCAGCCAGAACGTTCCTTGACATTCAAAAACAGGTGGCACGGGCGTTCCAGCAGGCCGGCAAGCTGCTTGCGCGCCCGCTCACCTATCATTTTGATCTTCTGCCCGCCATTCCCAATAAGAATGGCTTTATGCCCGGTGCGGCCAACGTAAATTGTAACTTCAATCCGCACCGAACCATCGGGGCGTTCCTGAAAACTCTCGGTCTCGGCCGTGGTACCATAGGGCACTTCCTCATGCGTCTGCATGAAAATCTGCTCACGCACCAACTCGGCTGCAAGCAGGCGGTCGGGCAGATCGGTCAGGTCATCCTCGGGGTACAGGTATGGGCCTTCGGGCAGGCTGGCAGCCAGCTTGTCCAGCAGGTCGTCCACACCACCACCGGTGCGCGCACTGACCATGAACACATGCTCAACGGGCAGTTTTTCGGTAATGGCCGCCGTAAGGGGCAGCAGGGCAGATGCAGGCACAAGGTCCGTTTTGTTCAGCACCAGCCACGTGGTGCGCCCAGCCTGCGCCAGACGGGTAATAATGTCCTGCACAGCTTCGGTCAGGCCTGTGCGGGCATCCACCAGCAGCAAGGTTATGTCCGCATCATCCGAGCCAGTCCAGGCGGCGGCCACCATGGCGCGGTCAAGCTTGCGGCGCGGCTTGAAGATACCGGGCGTGTCCACCAGCAGAATCTGGCTGGCCCCGCGCATGAGAATACCCAGCACCCTAAAACGCGTGGTCTGTGCCTTGGGCGAAACGATGGAGAGCTTGGCACCCGCCATACGGTTGAGCAGTGTTGATTTGCCTGCGTTTGGTGCACCCACCAGCGCAGCAAAGCCACAACGTGTTGTTTGTGTCATGCCTGTTGCTTCAGCCCTGATGGCTGCCTCCAAGTTTTTCCAGCAGGGTTGCCGCGGCAGAACTTTCTGCTGCCCGCTTGCTCCCTGCACATCCTTCTGCCGAATACCCGCCAGCACTGACCCGCACCACAAACACGGGAGCATGCGATGGACCATCGGCCCCTATTGTTTCGTAAAACGGCAAGCCCTGCCCACGCCCCAGAACCCATTCCTGCAATGCGGTTTTGGGGTCTTTGGGGGGGAGGGCCTGCGCATCGAGTATCCGCTTCCAGCAAGCACGCACAATCTTGCGTGCCGGAGCCAGCCCACCATCAAGAAAAACCGCGCCTAGCACGGCTTCCAGCCCATCGGCCACAACATTGGCGGCAGTCTGCACACCGGCGCGGGCCTCATGCTCCGCTACGGACAGGGCTTCGGCAAGACCAAGTTGCTCGGCAATATCCGCAAGCGTTGCACGTGAAACCAGATGCGCAAGCCGCGAACCCAAGGCCCCTTCCTGCTCGCCCGGAAACCGCTCCAGCAACAGTTCCGCCATAAGCAGACCCAGAACACGATCGCCAATAAACTCCAGACGCTCGTTGGAGCCTGCCCCTTTGGTTTTGTTCCGCCTGCGCCCACCCGCCTTCTGATGTGCGGCCGAACGGTGGGTCAGCGCTTCCTGCAACAGGGAAGGATTGGCAAACTGGTAGCCCAGACGCTCCTGCAACGCCATGGACGCCAGATATTGCGGCGTGGAGTGGCCCGCATTCATTACATCACGCCTTTTAACAGACGAGCCCAGCGGATTTCGGTCGGCCAGTACCAGACCTGCCAGATGGGATGTGCCGCCTCAACCGAGAAGAAAATACGCTGGGCCTTACCAACAAGGTTTTCCATGGGCACAAAGCCAAGGTCTTTGGGGCCATCCCCCACAAAACGACTATCTGCGCTGTCATCACGGTTGTCACCCATGGCAAAAAAGTAACCGGGGGGGACTACGTATTCGGGGGTGTCGTTCTGCGGGCCATCATTGGTCAATTTCAGAATATCGTGCCGGACTACTCCCTGCCCGTCGCGCAAGGGGAGTTCTTCCGTGCAGGCTTCGCCTTCCATGGGCATGCGCGTTTCATCCTGCGCCACGTAAGCATGCGGCTGCACGCAGGGAACCCGCACACCATTAAGGAAGAGCTGCCCCCCGGTTACCTGAATACGGTCCCCCGGCAGGCCAATAACCCGCTTGATGTAATCAATGGACGTATCTTTGGTAAACCGGAACACGGCCACATCGCCCCGGTGCGGCTGCCCCGCCCAGACCCGCCCGTTAAACAGGTCTGGCGAAAACGGCAGCGAAAACCGTGAATAGCCATAGCTGTATTTGGACACCCAGATGTAGTCCCCCACCTGCAGGGTGGGGATCATGGACCCGGACGGGATGACAAAGGATTCAAACAAAAACGTACGGACAAAAACAACAACGATCACGACCGTTAAAATTGTCCGTACATATTCCACCACAGCATGTCTGACGGTAACAGCGTGCTGCGCTCCAGTTGGAGAAGTCTCCGGTTTACTCATGCGCTGCCCATCTGCTCCCATAATCATGCCAGAAAAATAAAATCCGCTGGATCAAGCCGTGCGCTTGGTGTGATGTCAACCCGCGCGGACCGAGATAAACACCTGTGCAAACGCATAAGGGGGCTCATCGGTCATGCTCAGCATCAGTTCAGGCTCATGGCCTGCGGGCACAAGTTCTGCCAGCCTCCGGGCCGCAGCCCCCGTTAACACCAGCACCGGCTGGCCCGATGCAAGGTTTTCCACCCCGATCTGGCTTTGCGCAACCCCGTGGGCAAAACCTGTACCCAGCGCCTTGGCGCATGCCTCCTTGGCCGCCCAGCGTTTGGCGTAGGTGCCTATTCTGGCAGCCCCCACACGCCGTTCAGCCTTGGCACGCTCATACGGCGTAAAAACACGGTCCAGAAAACGCTCCCCAAACCGCTCCATGACCTGCTCGATCCGCCGCATGTCGCACAGGTCCACACCAGTTGCCAGCAGGGTCATGACTTGGCCCGATCCGCCTGCGCAATGCCCGATACAGCCCGCAATCCGGCGATAACAGAGGACAGGTGGCGCAGGTCACGCACCTCCACATCCAGCAGGATTTCGGTAAAGTCGAGCTGGCGATGCACGATCTTGAGGTTGACCATAGCCGCATCGCACTTGGAGATCGTATTGGTAATGGATGCCAGCACAGAGCCTTCGTTTTCGGCTACAATGCTGATACGGCCAACACGCATCTGCCCGGTTCCACCGGCGCGGGCCATGGCGTCGTAATCCCAGTCCACATCCAAAAAGCGCTCGGGCGTTGCGGCAAAACTTTCCAGCGTCTGGCAGTTGCGCGTATGCACGGTCACGCCCTTACCTGTTGCCACGACACCCACAATCCGGTCTCCCGGCAAGGGGTGGCAGCAGGCTGCGTAATGCACGGCAACACCGGCCCCAAGCCCGACCAGCGGCACCGCCCCACCCGATGGACGGCGCATGGTGGGCGCGCCACGCGGCCGTGGCCCTGCCGTACCCAGCACACCGGGCAGGCCCGCCAGCATACGCGGCACACGCTGCACACGCCGCAGTTCGGGGTAGGCCGCATGCACCACATCCCGCGCGTTCAGGTTGCTGGTACCAACCGCAACATACAGATCCTGCAAGGAACTCTGCTTGAGCGCCTTGAGCGTGGTCTCCATGATTTTTTCGGAGCCATCCACACCTTCCTGGCGGAAGGCCTTGGCCAATGCGGCACGCCCGTTATCCAGCGAAACCTGGCGCTGCTGCTGCGCCACATAACGGCGGATGCGCGCGCGTGCCTTACCCGTAACGACAAACCGCTCCCACGAGGGAGAGGGCGCGCCACCACGGGCGGTCATGATTTCGACCTGATCGCCGTTTTCCAGCTCATGCCGCAGCGGCATAAGGCGACCGTTAACCTTGGCCCCTACGCAGGTATCCCCGATCTGGCTATGCACCGCATAGGCAAAATCAACCGGGGTTGCCCCACGCGGGAGCGAGATAAGCTGCCCCTTGGGCGAAAAGCAGAAAACCTGATCCTGATAAAGCTCAAGCTTGGTGTTTTCCAAAAACTCATCAGGGGCGGATGAGGCCTCCAGAATTTCCAGCAGGTCCTGCACCCAGCGTGGGCGGCGCACACCACCATACCCGCCCTCATCAGGGCTGCTGGTGCCGCCTTCCTTGTACACCCAGTGGGCTGCAACACCGTTTTCGGCCACGTCGTGCATGGCCTGCGTGCGGATCTGCACTTCTATTTTCTGGTTACGGGGGGAACGCAGCGTAACCCCCGTATGCAAGCTCTGATACCCGTTGGCCTTGGGGGTGGAGATGTAGTCCTTGAACCGCCCGGCGATCATGGGGTAGGCGGCATGCACCGCGCCCAGCGCCATATAGCAGTCCTCGCGCGTGTCCACGATCATGCGGAAAGCCATGATGTCGGACAACTGCTCGAACGCCACATTCCGGCGCTGCATTTTTTCCCAGATGGAATAAGGCGATTTTTCACGCCCCGAAACCTGAGCGTCCTTCAGCCCCGCTTCGTGGCACAGGCGCAGCAGTTCGCGCCGCACGTCCTCAATAACATCCGCCCCCTGCCCACGCAGATAGTTCAGGCGTGTGCGGATAGTTGTATCGGCCTCTGGCTCAAGCTGGGCGAAAGAGAGGTTCTGGAGCTCGGTCTTGACCCGGTCCATACCAATACGTTCGGCCAGCGGCGCATAAATATCGAGCGTTTCACGCGCGATGCGCTGCCTGCGGTCCTGCCGCTCCACAAAATGGAGGGTACGCATATTGTGCAGACGGTCCGCCAGCTTGACCAGAAGGACACGAATATCCTTGGACATGGCCAGCACAAGCTTGCGGAAGTTCTCGGCCTGCTTGGTGCGGTCAGACTGGAGTTCCAGCCGGGTCAGCTTGGTCACGCCATCGACCAGATCGGCCACAACAGGCCCAAAATCGGCCTTTAGCGTCTCATACGTAACGCCGGTATCTTCAATGGTATCATGGAGCAGAGCGGTGCAGATGGACTGCACATCCAGCCTGAAGCGCGCCAGAATCATGGCAACGGCCAGAGGGTGGGTTATGTAGGGGTCGCCATTATCGCGCATCTGGCTCTGATGCGCCCTGTTGGCTACATCAAACGCACGACGGATGGATTGTACATCGGCCTGCGGTGCATAACTCAGCACCTTGGCAACCAGCCGCTCGCAGCCGATTTCCCCCACACGACCAGTGGGGGATGCTGACGCTACAGACGCCTCAACCGGGGCACCCCCCTCCCGCTCGGGGGAGGAGGTGTGAACGGGAATATCGCCGCCCGGTTGGTCCACGCGCCCTTTACCGCCGCGCGCGACCGGTCAGTGCCGCTTCAATAGCACGCACGTCATCGGCGGCTTCTTCCTCGGCGGAAACTTCCTGCAGACCGAAAATGTTCTGTTCGGTCGGCACCAGATCCTGCACTTCTTCTTCCACGGGCTCGGGTTCGGGCTCGCGGGCCTGCGAACGGATCAGATCGTTCCGCAGAGCGGGCAGTTGCACGGTTTCATCCGCAATTTCACGCAGGGCAACGACAGGGTTTTTGTCGTTGTCGCGGTCAATGGTCAGCTCCTCGCCACGGGAGATGTTGCGGGCGCGCTGCGCGGCGTACACCACCAGTTCAAAGCGGTTTGGAACCTTTTCAACGCAGTCTTCGACGGTGACGCGGGCCATTACGAAGAGCCTCCAGACAGTTCAGCACAGAAATAAGATAAAAAAGACAGAAAGGGCATATTACCGCATCCACCCCCGACAGGAAAGGCTTATTACCCGATCACCCGGATTTCCTGCCCTTTTACGGCCTGAAGCATCTGCTCCAGTGGCTGGCCGGTGCGCGGATGCACCCAGCCAGGCAGCACATCATGCAGGGGGCAAAGCACAAAGGCGCGCTCATGCGCCCGCGGGTGGGGCAGAACCAACCGCTCCGTATTCTGGCACAGAGCATCCATATCTATAATGTCCAGGTCAAGCGTGCGCGCGGCATTGGGCACGGAACGCACGCGGCCCTGCTGCGTTTCTATGCTCTGAAGATGATCCAGCAAGGCCAGAGGAGGCAGACTCGTCACACCCAGCACAACCCCATTCACGTAAGGTGGCTGCCCTGAGGGCGGCATGGGGGCCGTCTCATACCAGCGGGAAACAGCCTGCACGCTCAACCCCGGCACCCGGCGCAAAGCCTGCACGGCCTGTTCGCAGCTTTCCAGCGCAGGCTGCTCCCCCAGGGGCAGATTTGCACCTATTGCTATCAGGACCGATCTGGTATGATTTTTTTCTTCCGCCATGTAACGCCTCACGCCTGAGTGGAATATCTTGTTTTGGACACAATTGGGGCCTCTTTTATAAGAGCGCCCTGCAAACAAACAGCCAGAGGGGCTTTCATTCCGAACCGCATGATAAAAATTTCATTTCCACATAATCGAAACCCAAAAGAAACAACTTTGAATTTATTTAGAGGACCACGCTCATGAACCTGAAAAAAGACGAAAAAACCTGTCTTTTCATTGACGGATCAAGCCTTTATTCAACATCGCGCAGCCTTGGGTTTGATGTTGACTACAAAAAACTGCTCGAATTTTTTGCAGCCAAAACGCATGTGATCCGCGCCTATTATTACGCCGCCATTCTGGACACGGAGGATTACTCTCCGCTCAAACCGCTGACTGACTGGCTCTCCTATAACGGTTATTTCCTTGTAACCAAGCCCGCGCGCGAATTTACGGATTCGACCGGCAAGCGCCGCGTTAAAGGTAATATGGACATCGAAATTGCGGTGGACATGATGGAAATGGCCCCGCACATAGACCATGCCATTCTGTTCAGCGGGGATTCAGACTTCCGCCGGGTTGTCGAGGCCGTGCAGCGGCAGGGTACGCGCGTTTCCGTTGTGTCCTCCATGCGCTCCTCCCCGCCCCTGATCGGGGATGACCTGCGCAGGCAGGCCGACCAGTTCCTTGAGCTGGCGTCTCTGGGGGCCAACTTTACACGCCGCCAGACCGAACCCAACCGCCCCCGCACCAACCCCGCACCGATCCGCCACCCGGCTGACCAGATGAGCGAACCCGAGGATGATCCGCTAAGCTAAGCGCAATATTACAAAACAGAATTTTGCTCTATGTTCTAGAACGTATCTGCCCCTCGCACGTTTGGCCTAAACACCACCCCATTGCGGGCCGTGTGCCTGCCACAGGCCAAACGTCAAGGTTTTCTGGAGTTAACTGATGCCCACTTGTTCCGAAGCCAGAAGCAAGCTGCTTTCTCTCCTGCGTGGTGTTGAACACTTCAACACCGAAATTTTCCCCGCGAAGGAAGCCCTGTTTGCCAGTCTGGCCAAAGGGCAGGCTCCCGGCGCGCTGTTCATTGCCTGCGCCGATAGCCGCATCAACCCCAACCTGATCACCCAGACCGAACCGGGTGATCTGTTTATTCTGCGCAACATTGGCAACCTGGTTCCCGCATACGGGGAAATGCTGGGGGGTGTTTCCTCCGCCATTGAATACGCAGTTCTTGGGCTTGGCGTGTCCTCCATTATCGTGTGCGGTCACTCCGACTGTGGCGCCATGAAAGCACTGCTCGAACCCGAAAAGAACGGGTTGGACAAAATGCCCACAGTGCGCAGCTGGCTCCGTAATGCGGAAGCCGCACGGGCTGCCACGGTGAACACCCTGCATTCTGAAGATGCCGGGCCAGCTACCGTGCGCTGCCTTGCCGAGCAGAACGTTCTGCTCCAGCTTGCGCACCTGCGCACCCACCCTGCCGTTGCCGCAGGGCTGGCGCGTAACACGCTCTTCCTGCAAGGGTGGTTCTACGATATTGGCACGGGGGAAATCTCGGTGCTGGATGAACAGACCCGCACGAGTGTTCCGATCAGTGGTGTTATTGAAAAACTGCAAGAACAGACCGAACAGGAAACTGCCTGACCTTTCAGGCTTACGCACGTCGGCACGCCGTCTGGGCTTGATAGCCCTTGCGGGTGCCGGCTTTTTTTTTGCCCGGAGCCTGCCTTGCAGCCCCTGCGCAAACCCTGAAAATCAGCACATGGAACGTGGACTGGCTGCTGGACAGCCAGATGCAGCACGCCCCGCAAATACCCCCCGATATTCCCCACAGAACAGCGGATGACCTTGCCGCCTTGGCAACCTACGCCAAACGCCTGCACCCCGACCTGATTGGCTTGCAGGAGGTGGGAGATACAGCAACTCTTGCCCGCCTGTTTGGCACGCAGGAGTATCAGCTTTTTCTTTCGGGGGATGATATTCCCCAACATACCGCGCTTGCCGTGCGCCAAGGCCTGCGCGTAAAACGCAACCCGGACGTAAGTGCTCTGGCACTCAGCCCCACCGCAACACGGCACCGCCTGCGCAGCGGGCTGGACGCAACCATAAGCACTGACAGCGCAGATTTACGGGTGCTGGTTATTCATCTCAAAACTGGCTGCTGGGACAACCCGTTATCTGAAACACACCACGCCTGCCCCATTTTATTCCAGCAATTTCATGCCCTGCAGGACTGGCTGGCTCAACGAGCAAAAAATCGGGAATCCTTTGCCATTATAGGGGATTTTAACCGACGCCTCACGCGCACGGACCCTTTGTTTATCGTGTTAAATCAGATCACACCGCTGGCGCTTGTCACTGCCGGGCATGCCAGCCCCTGCCAGAATGGCAGCAGCTTTATTGATCACATTCTTCTTGGTGGAGGCGCCACCCAATGGGCACAGCCAGAGTCCCTGCGCGTTATGGTTCTGCCACAGAACAGCGCACGGATACTGAGCGATCATTGCCCCGTTTCCGTAACGCTAAAAATACCGCGTTAAACCTCGCCATAAAAAAAAAGCCGCTACGGTTTGCGTAGCGGCTTTTTTACAACGTAACACAATCAGGCGTGAGCACCGGACCTGTGCGAAGCCCCCGAACGCCCACCACCGGAACGGCGCGGCGGGCCACCACGGCCACCACCGCCACCATTACGCGGCGGACCACCACGGCCCCGACCACCACCGCCACCCAGCACAGGCGGACGCTGCGTGGAGAACTCGGCTTCTTCCGAATGCCACGGATGGTCGCGGACTACGGGGATGGACTTGCCGATTGTTTTTTCAATATCCTTCAGCCATGCGCGCTGTTCCGCATCGCAGAAGGAAACAGCCCAGCCATCGCGCCCGGCACGGGCCGTACGGCCAATGCGGTGCACATAGCTTTCCGGCACATTGGGCAGATCGTAGTTGAACACGTGGCTGACTTCATCCACATCAATCCCACGGGCAGCAATATCCGTTGCCACCAGAACCTTGACCGAACCGGCACGGAAGCCCTTCATGGCCCGCTCACGCGCACCCTGAGACTTGTTGCCGTGAATAGCTTCGGCCGTCACGCTGTTCTTGTTCAGGAACTCGGCAACCTTGTTGGCTTCATGCTTCATGAGCGTGAACACCACGGCACGGGCAACCTTGTCAGATTCCACCATGGTCAGCAGTGCATCGCGCTTGTCGCTGGTGCCGTTCACAAACATGATGGCCTGCTGGATACGGTCCACCGTGCTGGACGGCGGGGCCACTTCCACGCGGGCGGGGTTGCTCAGCAGGGAGGCGGCAAGGTCCTCAATGCTTTTGGGCATGGTGGCCGAGAACAGCAGGGTCTGCCGCTGGGCAGGCACATAGCTCATGATCCGGCGAATATCGCGCACAAAGCCCATATCCAGCATGCGGTCAGCTTCGTCCAGCACCAGAACTTCCAGGCCGGAAAGATCGATATACCCCTGACCGATCAGGTCCAGCAGACGGCCCGGAGCAGCCACAAGCACATCCACGCCACGGCGCATGGCTTCAACCTGCCGCCCCTGCCCCACGCCGCCGAACACCACGGCCTGAGAAAACTTCATGTAACGTGCATAAGCTTTAAAGCTGTCGCTGATCTGGGCAACCAGTTCACGCGTGGGCGCCAGCACCAGAACACGCGGCTGCTTGGGCGCTGCAGCCTTGGGGGTATTGTGCAGATGCTGCAGGATCGGCAGTGCAAAAGACGCGGTTTTGCCTGTGCCAGTTTGCGCAAGGCCTAACAGATCACGCCCTTCGAGCAGATGGGGAATGGAACCCGCCTGAATGGGTGTCGGTATTTCGTACCCTTGGTCCGTCAGCGCCTGCAACAGGGGTGCAGCTAGTTTCAGATCCGAAAAAGTAGTCATTTAGGGGCAACCTCTCCATGCACCTGAAAACGAGTCACATCCACCTTATTTTCAGTCACGCACTGCCAAACCAGAATTGAGAACAGAGCAGAACCGTCTCTAAGCCAGACCTTACGGACAGGTCAGCATGAATTTTATTACATTACAGACAGAATAAGAAATTTTCGGAATCATGCATCCCGCGCAGACTGTCTTGGAAGAATTATATAAAAGCAGTGTGAGCGCCCCGCAAGGGTTCCGTACCATATTGGTCCGAAAATAAGCAGCCCACAGAACCGTTACAACATCTGCAAATCACGATTATCAGACGCCCGATATATACAGGATTTTTATCATATAACTAGTATTTTTAATATATTTTTGCACATACGCCCCATGCGCCACCCACGTCTGGGGAGGTGATTGGCATTCTCAAATCTAACATATTTTTTAGGCTACTGTTAATAACCGCCCATCAATCCAGCCATTTGCGCAACTCCGGCACTGACCCGCGCTAGCGCCTGCGCAGCAGAAACAGGGCCTGTTCACCAAACAGGTTGGCAAGCCGTATGGACCGCCGCCAAGGTGCGCGCTCGCCATCTTCATCCACCGCCAGCCATTTTTCCACGATATATCCGTCCTGACGACAGAGTTCGAGAAAATCCCGAATCGTACAGGGGTGGATATTGGGTGTCTCATACCACGGGGTATGCCATACGGCCGTCATGGGCATGCGCCCGCCCAGCAGCAGGCGCAGCCGCAGTTGCCAGTGCCCAAAATTGGGAAAGGATACAATGGCATACCGCCCTATGCGCAGCATCTGCCGCAGCACTTCCCTTGGGCGCTCCACAGCCTGCAATGTGCGCTGGAGCACAACATAATCAAACGAATGGTCGGGGTAATAGGCCAGATCGTGGTCCGCATCCCCGTGCACAACGGGCAGGCCGTGGGCTACGGAGCGGGTCACCAGTTCCATGTTCAGTTCAATACCACGGGCATCGCACCCACGTTCGCGGTATAAATGACCGATGAGTGTGCCATCCCCGCTCCCGATGTCGAGCACGCGGGTTTTGGGTTCGATCATGTCCGCAATCAGGCGTTGGTCAAGACGCATCAGGACAACCCCGCATGTTCGGCCACACCGCACAGGAAGCCGCGCACCGTGCGGTCAAAATCCGGCTCTTCGAGCAAAAAGGCGTCATGGCCTTTATCTGTTTCAATCTCGACGAATGACACATTGGCCGCGGCCCTGTTCAGGGCACGGGCCAGCGTACGCGCAGCCGAGGTGGGGAACAGCCAGTCCGAGGAAAAAGAGACAACACAAAACCGGACTGCCGTACCAGCAAAGGCCGGGGTCAGGTCCCCATCATGGTCAGCCGCAATATCGAACCAGTCCATGGCCCGCGTAATGCTCAGGTAGGAATTGGCATCAAACCGGCGGACAAAGCTGGAGCCTTGGTAACGCAGGTAGGATTCCACCTCAAAAATATCACCGAATGTAGAAACCGGGCCTTCCGGCCCCTGCCCGCCTGCTGGCCCACGCCGCATACGCCGCCCGAACTTGCGGGTCAGCGCCTCTTCCGACAGGTAGGTAATGTGCGCCATCATGCGGGCTACGGCCAACCCGCGCGCGGGCACAACACCCGCCTCCCAGTAGCGCCCGCCCCGCCAGTCCGGGTCGGCTATAATGGCCTGCCGCCCGACCTCGTTAAACGCAATGTTCTGGGCTGAATGGAAAGGTGCTGTGGCTATGGGCATAACAGCCAGCATCATCTGCGGGTAGGTTACGGCCCATTCGAGCACCTGCATGCCCCCCATGGAACCGCCCACCACGGCAAACAGGCGTTCTATACCCAGACTGCGCACCAGCTTGTGCTGGGCGCGCACCATATCGCGGATGGTAATGGGGGGGAATGCGGTGCCCCATAACTCGCCCGGCGCTTCCTGCCCGTCGGTTCTGGGCGAGCGAGGACCCGTGCTGCCCATGCAGCCACCCAGAACATTGGAGCAGATTACAAAAAAGCGGTTTGTATCAATCGGCTTGCCCGGCCCGACCATGCGCTCCCACCAGCCGGGCTTACCCGTAAGGGGGTGAGCTTCTGCCACATACTGGTCACCCGTAAAGGCGTGGCAGATGAGAATGGCATTGTCTTTGTTGGCCGAAAGCTGGCCATACGTACAATACGCAATATCAACCGGTGCCAGTGTTACACCACAGTCCAGTTCCACCCCTTCGGGAAAACTGGCATGCGGGTGGTCACCAACGGTAAGGGGCGTTGTGCTGTTCATAAACCCGCTGCATTCTCCAACCCGGACAAGCCGGGCAAAAAACCGTGTCAGCCCCGATTACACCAGCACTGCCAGACCGGGGTTTACCGGCCACATATATGGCAGCAGCCGGTGTTGAATAGCTAGTGTTCCATTTTGAGCGCGGCAAGGAAGGCGCTCTGTGGGATTTCCACCTTACCAAACTGGCGCATGCGCTTTTTACCTTCTTTCTGCTTTTCCAGCAGCTTGCGCTTACGCGAGATGTCCCCACCATAACATTTGGCTGTCACATCCTTGGACAGGGCCCCAATGGTTTCACGCGCAATAACGCGGCTGCCAATGGCTGCCTGAATGGCAATTTTGAACAACTGCCGGGGGATAAGGTCTTTCAGGCGCGCGCAAATGGAGCGGCCCCGTGTTTCCGCCGCCGAGCGATGGGCAATGAAGCACAGCGCATCAACCGGTTCCTGATTAACCAGAATGGAAATACGCACGAGATCGCTCTCTTCGTACCCATCCATCTGGTAATCGAAGCTGGCATAACCACGTGTGAGCGACTTGAGCCGGTCGTAGAAGTCAAACACCACTTCGTTCAGGGGCAGACGGTAAACGGCCATGGCCCGGTTGCCAACATAGGTCAGGTCCACCTGAATACCACGTCGCTCCGTGCACAGGGTCAGCACCGCACCCAGATACTCGTCCGGCACCATGATGTTGGCCTTGATCCATGGTTCCTCGATTTTTTCAATCAGGGAGCCGTCGGGCATATCGGCCGGGTTGTGGAGTTCTTCCATCTCTCCGTTAGTGCGGTAGACCTTGTACACAACGGACGGCGCTGTGGCGATCAGGTCGAGATCGAACTCGCGGGATAGACGTTCCTGAATAATTTCCAGATGCAGCAGGCCAAGGAAGCCGCAGCGGAAGCCGAAGCCAAGGGCCGCCGATGTTTCTGCCTCGTAGTGGAAAGACGCATCATTCAGACGCAGCTTGGCAAGGCTGTCACGCAGTTTTTCAAAATCATCCGAGACAATGGGGTAAAGGCCGCACCACACAACCGGAATGGAGGGCTTAAAGCCCGGTAGCGGTGTGGCAGCGGGGCGGCGGTCATCGGTGATCGTGTCACCCACATTGCAGTCGGCCACGGTTTTGATGGCGGCGTTGATGAACCCCATCTCGCCCGGCCCAAGGCTTTCCACCGATGTCATGCGCGGGGCGAACACACCCACCTGATCCACCTGATGCACCGCACCAGAGGACATCATGCGCACCTTCATGCCCCGCTTCAGCCGGCCTTCCTTGATCCGCACAAGCACGATTACGCCCAGATAGGGGTCGTACCAGCTATCGACCAGCATGGCCTGCAACGGTTTTTCCGCATCCCCGGTGGGGGGCGGCAGGCGGGTGACCACGGCTTCCAGAACACCTTCAATGTTCAGGCCGGTCTTGGCCGAGATTTCAACCGCATCATCGGCGGGAATGCCGATCACTTCCTCGATCTGTGCCTTCACGCGCTCAGGTTCTGCCGCGGGCAGGTCCACCTTGTTGAGCACGGGCACAATTTCGTGGTTGGCGTCTATGGCCTGATACACGTTGGCAAGGGTCTGGGCTTCCACCCCCTGGGAGGCATCCACCACCAGAAGCGAGCCTTCACACGCGGCCAGGGAGCGGCTGACCTCGTAAGCGAAGTCAACATGTCCGGGCGTGTCCATCAGGTTCAGCACATAGGTCTTGCCATCCTTGGCAGGATAGGTCAGCCGGACGGTCTGCGCTTTAATGGTAATGCCACGCTCCCGCTCCAGATCCATGTTATCAAGAACCTGATTGGTCATCTCGCGGGCAGTCAGGGCTCCACACGCCTGAATCAGGCGGTCGGCCAGAGTGGACTTTCCATGATCGATATGGGCGATGATGGAAAAATTGCGAATGAGCGAAAGGGGTACATCGGTCATGCTGCCCCTTTACGGTAAATAAAGAGAAAAGTCAGCCTGTTCCTCTGCCTTGGACACCACTTTCGCGCAATTTTTTAACGCACGGGTGCTTTGCCCTGCCCGCACCCCTCCCCCACATGCAGGCTAGAGGGCGTGATTCATGGTGATCTGGCCATTTTTAACAATATCCGCCAGTGCCGCAGGCCGCCCGAGCAAAAAGCCCTGTGCCTCATCACACCCGGCGGCGTTGAGCATGCTCAACTGGTCTGCAGTTTCGATCCCCTCTGCCATAACCGGAATATCAAACGCCTTGCCCAGAGCCAGCACAGCCCGCACAACTGCCTGCGTATGGTCGCTGGTTTGCGCGGCCCCAAAAAACGAACGGTCAATTTTTATGCGGTCAAAAGGGAACCTGCGCAGTGTATCAAGCGAGGAATACCCCGTGCCAAAATCATCCAGCGCCAGACTGACCCCCATATCCTTGATCTGGTGCAGCACCTGCAGGGCACGGGCCTGATCGGCAATAATGGTCGATTCTGTCAGTTCGAGTTCAAGCCTTTGGGGGGGCAGCCCGGTTTCTTCCAGAACATTGGCAACAATGCGGGCTATGTTGGAATGGACAAACTGCATGCCCGACAGGTTGACCGCAACCGTATAGGGCTGATGCCACCGCACGGCCTCGGCACAAACGGAACGGAGCACCCATTCCCCGATCTGCAGGATCAGATCGCTCTCTTCGGCCAGCGGAATAAAGTCATCGGGCATAATGGTGCCCCGCGTGGGGTGCTGCCACCGCACCAGTGCCTCGTACCCACGGATTTCTCCCGTAGCGATCACCCTTTGCACCTGATAGCAGATGGTTAGCTGCCCCGCCTTGACCGCCTGCCGCAGGTCTGCGGAGAGCTTGCGCCGGGTGCGCACTTTTTCGTCCATCGAGGGTTCGTAAAAACACGGATGCCGCCCCGGATCAGCCTTGGCGCGATACATGGCCAGATCGGCATTGTTGATCAGGGTTTCCTTATCCGCTGCATGGTCGGGCCATATGGCCACCCCCAGACTGGCACCCGGCAGCACTTCCGATTCCTCAAACCGGATGGGCTTGAACAGCACCTCCTCCAGCCTGCGCAAAAACCCCTTGATCTGCTCAGCCGACACAACACGGCACAGGGCCAGAAACTCATCCCCTCCGGTGCGGGCAATAAACTCGCCGCTATGATCATGCAGCAAACCGCGCAACCGCCGCCCCAGAATACGCAGAACTTCATCCCCGGCCCTATGGCCACGCAGGTCGTTAATTTCCTTAAACCTGTTCAGGTCGATCCCGATCAGCGCCAGCCTGCCGTTGTTCTCCCGCGCCCAGTCCAGCTCAAGGTCGAGGCGTTGATGAAAGTTCAGCCGGTTGGGCAGGCCGGTCAATGTGTCGTTCAGGGCCATACGCCGGAGCTTTTCCACCGACTCTGCCCGTGAACTATCGTCGATCATGCCGCTGACAAGCCCGCCCCCAAGAATAAGGAAGGACATGATGGCAATGGCTGCGGCCAGCACCAGCGAATCCTCGGAATGCCCCATGCTCTCCAAAGCATGCGGCCCCGCCTGCACATGGTAGGCCGCCATACCAATAAAATGGACGGAAAGAACAGCCAGTGCCAGCACACCGGCCATACAGGCAATGACCCGCCGCCCGGGCCTGACCCCTGCACGCACAGCCAGCACACTCAGTACAATGGCGGCCAGCACCGAAAGCACAAGGCAGGGCATGTTCCATGTTGTCTGCCCCTGCACCCGGTAGGCCAACATGCCGGTATAATGCATGGCAACAATAGCCAGCCCGACAATGACCCCGCCCATTTCCGGCAGAAAGCGGGCAAACCGGCAGGTCGCCAGCATAAAGCCAACTGTGCTGCCAAAAACGGCAATCAGCAGGGATATGCTGGTCAGCAAGGGGTCAAACCGTGCGGGCGTATCCCCCGCATAACCCAGCATGGCCACAAAATGTGTGCACCAGATTGCAACGCCGCTGGAAAGGGCGGTCAAAAAAAGCCACGCGTACCACTGGTTGTTTTTGGCCCGTAAAGCATGCCGGAACAAAGAGGCGGTGACTGCGGAGCCAGAGATGCATAGCAAGGCAGCTACACAGACCAGCCCGAGGTTATGCTGGCCAATAATGCACCTTACAACCATCATCAGACGCACGCCCCACTTTTTAACATATTGATAAAACAATAAATTTTAAAAAATCTACTGCAATAAACTCAAAACTGACCAAACCCGCGACCAAAACCGTCGCCTTATGCAACATTATTCGGCACAGTTTTTTTAAAAATCAAACACTCTCTGTCCTTTTAAAAATAGTTTTTCTCAAACTGTCATCATGACAATCCTGTGCAGCCATGCCTCCCCTTCCCGCGCGGGGGGCGCGTGCACCTCCCCCCCGCGAAAAGAGCAGACGGCTGGCCCGTCCTGCACATCCAGCATCAACCCCATAACAGGCTCACGGCCTGGGCCGTGCATCAGAACCCGGTCCCCCTCCCGCAGCGGGAGAGAAGGCACCACAACAACTGCCCCACCATCGCGCACGACCGGCTCCATGCCATCGGTGTCCACCCGCACAACATAGGCATCGGGCTCGCCCCACCATTGGCCGGGGGATTCCTCCTGCACCCACACCGGCCCGCAGGGCAGGCCATTCTGGTCGAAAACACCGGTCTGCTGGAGCATGGAATATGCAAGGGTGCGTAACAGCCCGGCCCCTTCGGCCTGCGCGGCCGGGTTCAGCCTCTCGCCCGCAACGGAGCGGGCAAAAACTGCCAGCGGCACCTGCAAAACCTCCAGCACCCGCAAAAGCGTGGGGAGCGATGGCCAGCGCATGGCACCATTTGCCCCCACCCTGCGCGAAGGATTGAGCGCCGTGGCATCCAGCCCCGCCGCCCGCGCAAGGGCGGAAGGTGTAAACCCGCGCTCACGCGCAAGCACGTCCAGCGTATGCCAGAAGACCTGCGACTGCGCGATCATGACCGGGAAGATGAATTGGGGGCAGTTTTGCCCTGCTGCCTGAGCACTTCCTGCGCATGGCGGGCCAGCCCTGCATCGGTTGCCACAAAGCGTGACTGCGCTGTGCGCTCTGCCAGCCCCATGCGCTCAAGCCGCTCAAGGCATGGGCCATCCATCAGGCCACAGGGGCGACCATCTGCACCGGCAAGGTAGAGCCTGTGCAGGGCGGAGCGGCAACATGTTTCCAGGTAAGGGTCATTCCACATTCCATGCAGGATCACCGATCCCGCATGGAACTGCAAGGCTTACTCCGTGGCTCTACCCGTTATCAGCGGGGTGCTTCGGGCAGGGCATAAGCCACGATGTAATCCCCTTCCTTTGTGCCAAAGGAGCCATGCCCGCCATCAACCGTCACAACATACTGGCGGCCATTGGCCTCGTACGTCATGGGGGTGGACTGGCCACCTGCGGGCAGGCGATCCGCCCACAGGACCTTGCCGGTCGTAACATCATAGGCACGGATGTAATAATCGGCTGTAGAGGTCAGGAACGCGACCCCACCCGCTGTGATGATCGGCCCGCCAAGGGAGGGAATACCCACCTTAAAGCCCAATGGCAGGGGGGAGCTGTCCCGCGTTGTGCCGTTCCGGTGCTGCCAGATAATGCTGTTGGTCTTCAGGTCCACCCCGGCCACATAGCCCCAGCCGGGCTGCTTGCACGGAATACCAAGGGGGGACAGGAACGGATGCAGCTCCACCCCGAACGGCGTGCCGTACTGAGGCTGCAACCCGTTCTCTCCCCCGCTTGCGGCAGGGTCATGCGTGGTTGGCGGCACAACCTGATTATCAGTCGGGCGCGGCACAAGGCGGGAGACAAACGGAATGGCAATGGGGTTGGCAAACGCCACCTGCCGCACGGGGTCAACGGCCAGACCACCCCATTCAAACATGCCCAGATTACCGGGGAAAACCAGCGTGCCCTGCACGGAGGGCGGCGTAAACGGCCCTTCGTAACGCAACTTCTTGAACATGATCCGGCACACCAGCTGGTCCAGCATGGTGGCACCCCACATATCCCCATCCGTCAGCTTGTTTTTGGGGCGGAAGGTCAGCTGAGAAAACGGCTGGGTTGCCCAGACATGGTCGCCCTGTGCGGCACCCTGCGGCACAGGCTGCTCGGGGGCAGGCACCAGCAGTTGCCCGTTACGGCGGTCGAGCACAAAAATATTGCCTGTTTTGGCCGGAGCATACAGCGCGGGAATAACCGTGCCATCTTCCTGCCTGAAGTCGATCAGGCTGGGCTGGGCCGGCACATCCATGTCCCACAGGTCGTGGTGGACCGTCTGGTAGAACCAGACCTTGTGCCCTGTCTGGGCATCCAGCGCCAGAATGCCTGATGCGTACCGCTCCTGCACATCTGTCCGTTTGCCACCCCATATGTCGGGCGTTGCCACACCGGTAGGAATGTAAAGCAGGCCCAGCTTGGCATCATAAGCTGAAACAATCCACGAATTGGGGGAATTGGGTGTGTATTCGTGGCTGTCGGAGGGGAGCTGGTTCGGGTCCTCATTCCCCGGGTCAAACGCCCAGACCAGCTTGCCGCTATACAGGTCATACGCCCGCGTCACACCCGAGGGTTCGTGCGTGGAGTAGTTATCCGTAACCGCGCCAGAGATAATGACAAACCTGTCCGTCACCACAGGGGGGGATGTCGGTTCATAAAACCCAAGGACACGCATGGGCATGCCCTCGGTCAGGTCCACAATACCCTTATTGCCAAACGCCGGGCACACCTGACCCGTTTTTGCGTCCAGCGCCATCAGTCGCCCGTCATTGGTCGGCAGGAAAATACGCTCTGCACAGGACACAGGCGTTGCCGCACCGTCCTGCACCTCTGCACCATCTGCGGCACGGGGGGGCGTTACCGCATAGGACACGCCACGGCAGGTCAGATGCTGGAATGTCGGGTTAACCACCAGCTTGGGGTCAAACCGCCAGACCTGCTTGCCGGTCGCTGCATCCAGCGCGAACACAACCTGATGGGGGGAACACAGGTAGAGCGTGTTGCCAACCTTGATCGGGGTTGTCTCATCCGTGACTTCCACCGGATCATCCGGCCCGCGCAGGTCGTGGGTTCTAAAGGTCCAGGCAACCTTGAGCTTGTCTACATTGCCCGTGGTAATCTGATTAAGGGGGGAATAACGGTCCCCCGCCTGCGTGCGCCCATAGGATGGCCAGTCCTGCGCTGGCACAGCCGCCGCATCCCCCGGAAGCTGCACACCTGCGTAAACAGCCTGCGCACGGGGGAGCACGCCCGCCATATCCTGCGGGTCCTGCGTGAGTGCGTAACCATACACACCCAAACCAGCTACAATAACCGCCAGCAGGGGAACACGGTTCCAGATGGATGCCGGCTGCAAGGCCCCTGCAACAAAAGGCAGCAGCAGCCATACCCCTAGCGGTAAAATAACATCCCCTCTGGGGGCGAGTGCCCAGAAGTCAAACCCCGCCTCGGCCACGGACCAGACCAGTGTGCCCGCGGCAACGGCCGCATAAAGCCACAATGCCTCGCGCCGCTGCGCCCAGAGCAGCCCACCTGTGGCCATAAGGGCCAAGCCGCATACTGCATAAAAAGCAGAGCCACCCAGCACGGCCAGCCAGCCGCCTCCCCCCGCCAGAACAAAACCAAGCACAACGCAAAGCAGCGCCGTGATTTTTGACAGACTATGGGAACGGCCGCCTTGCATGACCGGCATTCTCCTTGCGTTACAGAAAACCATTTTGTGGGATGGAAACGGTTATTCAGAGTTGATCAATTTTATTTCCGAAAAAATCTATCATATTATAATCGAAAAATGAATAAGTTTTCATTTCAGGATAAATCATAAAAAAAACGCGGCCCCCGTGTGGGAGCCGCGCCTTTTATTCATCCATTCCTTAGCCCCTGAGGGCCCGGGATTAGACGGAGTAGTACATTTCGAACTCAACCGGGTGCGGCGTGTGTTCAAAGCGGTACACATCATTCCATTTCAGGGTGATGTAGCTTTCAATCTGGTCTTTGGTGAACACGCCACCAGCCAGCAGGAACTCGTGATCAGCGGTCAGAGCTTCCAGCGCTTCACGCAGGGAGCCGGCAACTGTCGGGATCTGCTTCAGCTCTTCGGGCGGCAGGTCGTACAGATCCTTGTCCATGGCATCGCCAGGGTGGATCTTGTTCTTGATACCGTCCAGACCCGCCATCAGCATTGCGGAGAATGCCAGGTAAGGGTTAGCCGTGGGGTCGGGGAAGCGCACTTCAACGCGCTTGGCCTTCGGGCTGGTTGCGTACGGAATACGGCAAGAAGCGGAGCGGTTGCGGGCAGAGTATGCCAGCAGCACGGGTGCTTCAAAGCCCGGAATCAGACGCTTGTAGGAGTTGGTGGACGGGTTGGTAAAGGCGTTCAGCGCCTTGGCATGCTTGATGATCCCGCCGATGTAGTACAGCGCCGTATCGGACAGGTCCGCATAGCCATTGCCAGCAAAGGTGGACTTGCCGTCTTTCCAGATGGACTGGTGGACATGCATGCCCGAGCCGTTATCGCCAAAGATCGGCTTCGGCATGAACGTGGCGGTCTTGCCATAGGAGTGCGCCACGTTGTGCACACAGTATTTGTAAATCTGCATGAAGTCGGCGGAGCGGACCAGCGTTTCAAACTTGGTGCCAAGTTCGTGCTGGGACTGCGCAACCTCATGGTGGTGCTTTTCAATGGCCAGGCCCATTTCGCCCATGGTTGCCAGCATTTCAGCGCGCAGGTCGCTTTCGCTGTCAACGGGAGCAACGGGGAAGTAACCACCCTTTACACCGGGGCGATGGCCCATGTTGCCTTCGGGGTAGTCCTTGAGGGACGCATCAGGCCCTTCGATGCTGTCGAGCTGGTAGGTGCCGTAGTTGGGGCCCGTGCCGAACTGGACGTTATCGAAAATGAAGAACTCGGCTTCGGGGCCAAAGAAGGCCGTGTCACCCAGACCGGAGGACTTCAGGTACTGCTCGGCCAGCTTGGCGGTGGAGCGGGGGTCGCGGTTATAGGGCTGCCCGGTGGACGGCTCGATAATATCGCAGAACAGGATAAGCTGGGGACGGGCGGAAAAGGGGTCCATAACAGCCGATGTGGGATCGGGCAGCAGAACCATGTCGCTTTCGTTAATGGCTTTCCAGCCTGCGATGGAAGACCCGTCGAACATAAAGCCGTCGGTAAAGCTGTCTTCCTCAATGGTGCTGACGTGCTGGCACGTGTGCTGCCATTTGCCGTGCGTGTCCGTAAACCGCAGGTCAACCAGTTCGACCGAATGTTCCTGAATCAGGTCAAAAACCTTGGCAATTGCAGCAGCCTTGCTGTCGCCCGCCGAAGCTGTTTTCTTCACCATGCTCTCTTCACCTAAAAAGCCTGTTTATGTTCCGCACCCTGCGGAAACATGCTGTGGAATTGTGGAGCCCGCCTTGCCCGAGCCTGCTGACATGCAGCAGGGATCAGATCGCGTCTTCTCCTCGCTCACCCGTGCGGATTCGAACTACATCATCCACCGGGATCACGAAAATTTTGCCATCACCGATCCGTCCGGTGCGCGCAGCCGTGGAGATAGCCTCCACAGCCCGTTCCACCATGGAAGCGGGACAGACAACCTCGATTTTCATCTTTGGAAGAAAGTCAACAATGTATTCAGCGCCGCGATAAAGCTCTGTATGGCCTTTCTGGCGTCCGAAACCCTTGGCTTCGATCACGGTAATACCCTGCAACCCGAGCTCGTGAAGGGCTTCCTTCACTTCATCAAGCTTGAAGGGCTTTATAATGGCCTCGATCTTTTTCATCTCGCGTCGTCAACACACCGTTGCTGGACCCGCATGGGGGCCTGTACTCTCTTGTTCTTTTGCCTGACCCGTTACAAACCTCAGGCACCAGACCCGAACACACTTGCACGGCTTGACCCGTCGGGCAATCGGGTAGATGCGGATTTGTATCGGTAAAGCATTAAACAGAAGTTTCATCCCGACCGTTTCGGTTCCGTCTCCTTCTTTCTTCTTTTCCGCCTGCCGGGCAAGGGAATTTGTAATGACAAAAGCTTTTAACAGGCAGTTTGCCGATCTTCCTGTTACAATTTTTACGGTCATGTCCGCTCTGGCCCGCCAGCATGGCGCCATTAACCTCGGGCAGGGTTTTCCTGACCAGGAAGGCCCGCAGGACATGATTCGCCTTGCAGCCGATGCCCTGCTTGACGGACAGAACCAGTATGCACCCCTGACAGGACTACCCGAACTACGCGCGGCCGTGGCACAGGCCAACCTGCGCTTTCAGGGCATTACGGTCGATGCCGATTCGGAAGTCGTGGTCACATCCGGCGCAACGGAAGCGCTGGCCGCATCCCTTATGGCCCTGATCGAGCCGGGGGATGAAGTGGTGCTGATGGAACCGTTATACGACACCTACCTGCCCGTTATCCGCCAGCTGGGCGGCGTGCCGCGCATTGTGCGGCTACAAGCACCAGACTGGGCATTGCCCCGGCAAGCACTGGCCGATGCTTTTTCCGACCGCACCAAGGTAATTATCCTCAACTCCCCCATGAACCCGACCGGCAAGGTGTTCACGGCGGACGAGCTGGCCTTTGTTGCCACGCTGGTACAGCAGCACGATACGTTCGCCATCTGCGATGAGGTTTACGAACATCTGGTGTTCAACACCCCACACATCTCGCTCATGTCCCTGCCCGGCATGCGTGAGCGCTGCGTGCGTATTGGAAGTGCAGGCAAGAGTTTTTCCCTGACCGGCTGGAAGGTGGGCTACGCCACGGCCCCTGCCCCACTGGCTGCCGTTATTGCCAAGGCGCACCAGAACCTTGTGTTTGCCACCCCACCCAACCTGCAACGCGCCGTAGCATTTGGGCTGAACAAAGATACAGCCTATTTTACCACCCTTGCGCAGGACATGGCCACGCAGGGGGCAATCCTTGCCTCCGGCCTGCAACGCCTGGGCTTTGGTGTGCTGCCTTATCAGGGGAGCTACTTTATCATGGCCGACATTACCCCGCTGGCCAACGGGCAGGACGATGTGGCCTTTACCCGCATGCTTACGGAGCAGGCGCGTGTTACTGCCATTCCCGCCTCCGCATTTTATGCAGCCGAGCCGCCCCGCAACCTGATCCGCTTTGCCTTTTGCAAACGCCCCGAGGTGCTCATGGAAGCGCTGAACCGTCTGGAGGCATGGAAAAACCGGTAAAACGGTTTTTTCCACCAATTCCGCAATTATCCAATTGACGGACCACACTCTTTTCTCTAAACGTCCGCTTGCTGTGCGGCGGACGTAGCTCAGCTGGTAGAGCGCCGGTTTGTGGTACCGGTGGTCGCGGGTTCAAGTCCCGTCGTTCGCCCCAGCATATTTCCTTTTAAAATCAGGTTTTCCAAAACCACCAGCCCTAGGCTGCCATAACGGCGGCACAGGCGCTACCAGAACACGCCTCTCACACAAAAAAATGCAGGCAACAGGCTGGTTCAGGCCAGAATCCCGGTTTGGTGTATTTTCCAACACCGTGGCAATGGCATAAAACCACACAATGCAAAGCACGTTGCCCCCCATAAGCCTGCTCGCCCTGATTATGCTTCCAGCCTGCACTGCCCCTGTGGCCCCACCCAACACGCCACCGGCTGAAGCCGCATTGTATCGGGCCAAACAGACCTGTCTGGACACCTACCAGACCCGCCCCGGACAGGTTGCCAAGGATAACATGAGCAAGCTGATGACCTGCCTTGCCAGAGCCACCCAAAAATACGGGCGACAGGCTTATGGTCCCTATGCCCCCATTTATATGGATGGTGCCTCAAAAGGGGTGGAAGCCGCCCGGCACCTGCGCGAAGGCATTTACACCCCCGACCAGTTCGGGAGTGAGATCGGGCTTATTCAGGAGCAGGAAAATTCGGCCCTTGTGCAACAAAAAGCACAGATGAACACCCCGATGGACCCTATTTTGCAGCCAGTCCCTGCCGCCCCAAACCGTTAACCCGCACCCGGCCACGAGGCCGGAGCCTTACGCAACCACCACTCCCTGCGGACCTGACCGGAATGTGATGAACCGGGCCAACCGGGCATAAAAACGGCCTGTTCCCGCCAGATATCCGCATAAAGCCCATACCCCTGTCCCGAATGTGAAGTGCGGAGCTGTTTACGGCTGCGGCAAGCTGTTCAATCCATACAGTGCATGACGCTCATACATATTGCGCAGCATTTGTGAGAACGAACAAGAAAACCATGTCGGAAATGGATTGGTAATCATGGCTAAAATCAAGGTCAAAAACCCGGTTGTGGAAATGGACGGGGATGAAATGACCCGCATTATCTGGCACTTCATCCGCGAGCGGCTGATCCTGCCTTATCTGGATATTGACCTCAAATACTACGATCTGGGCATTGAACACCGCGACGCCACGAATGATCAGGTCACCGTTGATGCCGCCGAAGCCACAAAGCGCTACGGCGTTGCGGTCAAGTGCGCCACCATCACACCGGACGAAGCCCGGGTGAAGGAATTCGGCCTGAAAAAAATGTATCGCTCCCCCAATGGCACCATCCGGAACATTCTGGACGGCACCATTTTCCGCGAGCCCATCATCTGCTCCAACGTGCCCCGTCTGGTGCCTCACTGGACAAAGCCGATCGTGATTGGCCGCCATGCCTACGGAGACATCTACCGCGCTGCGGAAACAAAAATTCCCGGCCCCGGCAAAGTCACGCTGAACTATGTGCCAGATGACGGGGGAGAGCCCATTACGCTGGATGTGCATGACTTCAAAGGCCCCGGTGTAACGCTGGGCATGCACAACACCCGTGCATCCATTGAAGGGTTTGCCCGGGCTTCCCTCTCCTACGGGCGCGACCGCGGTCTGCCGGTTTACCTGTCCACCAAAAACACCATTCTCAAAGCCTATGACGGCATGTTCAAGGACGTGTTCGCCGAGGTGTATGAAAACGAGTTCAAGGCCGAATTTGAAAAACTGGGCCTGACCTACGAACACCGCCTGATTGATGACATGGTGGCCTGTGCCCTCAAATGGCCCGGTGGCTATGTGTGGGCCTGCAAGAACTACGATGGCGATGTGGAAAGCGACATTGTAGCACAAGGCTTTGGCAGCCTTGGCTTGATGACATCCGTCCTGCTCAGCCCCTCTGGCGATGTGGTGGAAGCCGAAGCCGCCCACGGCACGGTAACCCGCCATTACCGCGAACACCAGAAGGGCAACCCCACCAGCACCAACCCCATTGCTTCCATTTTTGCATGGACTCGCGGGCTGGCCTATCGCGGCCGATTTGATAACACCCCGGACGTGGTGCACTTTGCCAACACACTGGAAAAAGTGTGCATTGATACGGTGGAAGCCGGGCAGATGACCAAGGACCTTGCCCAGCTTGTTGGCAAAAACGCCCAGTGGCTCAACACTCAGGACTTCCTGGATGTGCTGGACGCACAGCTGAAAAAAGAACTGGCCAAAGCCTGAACCCCATACCGGCAGGCCCGCAGTGTGCGGGCCTGCTTTTTACTCCCCCCACCAGCAAGCACCGCAGAGCCTGCCAAATATGCCAAAGGTCATGCCATTTGCCATTGCGTCCAAACCGGCGCTGACGCAAAACAGGGCTTTGAATCTTAGCATAACCTTAAGAGCAGGACCCTGCGCATGTCAGTCATCCCCGCAGAAACAGACGTAGCCATTATAGGGGCAGGCCCGGCCGGGCTGTTTGCCGCTTTCCAATGCGCCATGCTGCGCCTGCGCTGCGTGCTCATTGATGTTCTGCCCGAAGTGGGCGGCCAGTGCGCGGCCCTTTACCCCGAAAAACCGATTTACGACATTCCCGCCTGCCCCGCCGTGGAAGGTGCCGAACTGATTGCCAATCTGGAACGCCAGATTGCCCCGTTTGATATTCCCCGCCTGCTCAAGCACCGGGTCGAGGGGCTGAGTGGCCAGCGCGGAGACTTCTCGCTCACCACGGACAAAGGCGCTCAACTGCACGCCAAGGCCGTGATTATTGCCGCTGGTGCTGGCGCTTTTGGCCCCAACCGTCCCCCGCTGGATGGCCTTGGTGCGTATGAGGAAAGTGGCGCGGTACAATACTACGTGCGCCGCAAGGCAGACTTCCAGAACAAGCGCATCGTGATTGCTGGCGGCGGGGATTCTGCACTGGACTGGGCGCTCTCCCTCAAGGATACGGCTGCAAAGCTTTATCTGGTACACCGGCGTGACCGCTTCCGTGGGGCACCAGAAAGCCTGCGCCAACTGGATGAAGCCGTAGCCGCCGGGCAGATTGAAAAAGTGGTGCCCTACCAGCTCCACGGCCTGCAAGGCAGCAATGGCGCACTGAACGGCGTAGATGTGATTGACATGGACGGTGCCACCCGCACGCTGGAAGCCGATGTGCTGCTGCCCTTCTTTGGTCTGGCAACCGACCTTGGCCCCGTTGCCCGCTGGGGAATGGATACCCAGCGCTCCACCATTCCCGTTACCCCCTCCAATTGCGAAACAAGCCTTGCTGGCATTTTTGCTATTGGGGATGTGGCAACCTACCCCGGCAAGCTCAAGCTGATCCTGCAAGGCTTTAGCGAGGCTGCCATGGCCGCCCACGCCATTCATCCCATCATTTACCCCGAGCAGGCCCTGCACTTTGAATATTCGACCAGCAAGGGCGTTCCTGCCGCGTAATCTGCGCCATTCAACCTGCCGGGCAGCCTGCCATAATGCCACCGCCTTTGCCGGGTAGGGGGTAAAGGCAGGGTGTCCCGCAGGCCCCGCTTCCATACTGGCGGGAGAGTTCTCTCCCATCCTCTTATAAGGATGAAGCCGTGAAAATCATTATCCTTGGCGCAGGCGTGGTTGGCGTAACCTCTGCTTGGTACCTCAACGCCCAGGGGCATGACGTAACCGTTATAGACCGCCAGCCCGCCCCTGCCCTGGAAACATCTTTTGCCAATGCGGGTCAGGTTTCACCCGGCTATTCCTCCCCCTGGGCAGCACCCGGCCTGCCCTGGCAGGCCACGACATGGATGCTGCACCCCCGCCACAGCCCGCTGGTCATTCGCAAACGGCTGGACCTGGCCATGCTGCGCTGGTTGCGACAACTGCTGAAAAACTGCAACGCGCAGTCTTATGCACTCAACAAGGCCCGCATGCTCCGCGTGGCCGAATACAGCCGCGATTGCCTTGACGCCCTGCGCGAGGAAACCGGCATGACCTATGATGACCGGCAGCAAGGGCTGATCCAGCTTTTCCGGACGGACCAGCAGATCAGCAAAAGCCAGCGCGACATGCGCCTGCTGGCCGAAAGCGGCATACCCCACCAGTTACTTGGCGTGGACGATATTCTGGACCAAGAACCGGGACTACGCCATGCAGCCCATCTGCTCAAAGGGGGGCTTTTCCTCCCCAATGACCAGTCGGGGGATGCGCATATCTTTACCCAAAGGCTGGCCCGCATGGCCGAAGCCAAAGGGGTGCGCTTTCTTTACAACACCACCATCAAAGGGCTGGATGCCACGGCAGGCACGGTTGTTTCCGTCAGGACCAGTGCCGGGCATCTGAGCGCAGATGCCTATGTTATGGCGCTGGGCAGCTACAGCGCCCGCCTGCTACGCCCACTTGGGCTACATCTGCCGATATACCCCGTTAAAGGCTATTCCCTGACTCTCCCCTTAACAGATGAGAGCCATGCCCCGGTTTCTACGGTGAATGATGCGTTCTACAAAGTCTCCATCACACGGCTGGGCAACCGGATACGGGTGGGCGGCACGGCGGAACTGACCGGGTATAACCTCAAGCTCAGCCCCGACCGGCGGGAAACACTTGAACTCTCTTTTTCCGAACTCTATGGCGGGGGCGACCTGAGTGCCGCCACATACTGGACCGGCCTGCGCCCCTGCACACCCGATGGCACACCCATTATTGGCCCGGCCACGCCCTTTGGGAACCTATGGCTCAACACAGGCCACGGCACATTAGGCTGGACCATGGCCTGCGGCTCCGGCCGCCTGATTGCAGACATGATTGATGGCCGCAAAACCGATATTCCTGCGTTGGATCTGGCTTTAACCCGCTACGGTTAAACGGCGGCCACCAGCCAGCAGACACAAGAAAAGGGCCGGAGAATTTCTTCCCCGGCCCTTTTACTTTTAAGGCTCTTATGCCTCCACATCACCGATGGGCTGGCTTATGCCACCCCACCGCTGGATATGGCAGACTTACTGAGCGGGTTCAGCAGCCGGAGCAGCTTCACCTTCAGCAGCCTTCTTGGCGCCTTTTTTGGCGTGGTGCTTGCTGCCATGCTTGGCATGCTTTGCGTGCTTTTCAGCTTTCTTGCCTTCTTCAGCTGCTGCTGCGGGAGCTGCAGCTTCAGGAGCGGCGGGAGCTGCAACAGCCGGTGCGGAGGGAGCAGCAGGCGCTGCAGGTGCTGCGACTTCCTGTGCGAAGGAAGGAGCGGCAGCGCCCATCAGAGCGACTGTGGAAAGAGCTGCGAGCAGACGACGAGAAATCATTTCTTAAATCTCCAATACAACCGGCCAGAATTCCTTGAGTTTTACTGCACCATCCCGTGCAAAAAACATCAGCCGGTTTCTGACTACATGCATAACACGGCATAAACAGGCCGTCTGCGTTTAAAATTTGCGCAACATTTTCACTTATTATGAGTTTAACGCACTCGCGCCACATTTTTGCCTTATTGTGGGAGTCCCCAACAAAAAAAACGCACAAAAATGGCGGTTTTCCTTGGCTTTATGAAGAAGCACCTAGTTTTCAGGTCTGTAATGCACCCGAAAAAAGTGATTCTTGCCACAGAGTAACCTTAGTTCGCCCGTGCCCACAAAAAACAAGGGCCACGCTTGCGCGTGGCCCTTGGGTCAATCAGCCTTCGCGGCTTTTGGACCGCTTTTTACGCTCGTTCGGGTCCAGGTAACGCTTACGCAGACGAATGGCCGAAGGGGTCACTTCCACCAGTTCATCGTCTTCAATGTAAGCAATCGCCTGTTCCAGAGACATGCGGCGCGGCGGGGTCAGCATCAGAGCGTCGTCCTTGCCGGATGCGCGCATGTTGGTCAGCTTCTTTTCACGAACCGGGTTAACTTCCAGATCGTTTTCACGCGAATGCTCACCAATGATCATGCCGACGTAAACTTTTTCGCCAGCATCCACAAACAGCGTGCCACGTTCTTGCAGGGAGAACAGGGAGTACGTTGTGGTGTTGCCATCTTCAGCCGAGATCAGCGAACCATTGCGGCGTCCTTCAATGCTGCCAGCATAAGGCTGATAGCCATGGAACAGACGGTTCATGATACCTGTGCCGCGCGTGTCGGTCAGGAATTCGCCGTGGTAGCCGATCAGCCCGCGTGAGGGGATGATGAAGGTCAGGCGTACCTTGTCCCCACCGGAGGGGCGCATGTCCTGCATCTGGCCTTTACGCAGAGACATCTTCTCCACGACCACGCCGGAATAGGGCTCGTCCACGTCAATGGTGACTTCTTCGTACGGTTCTTCGCGTTCACCGGTTTCTTCGTTCGTGCGGAACAGCACGCGCGGACGGCCGATGGTCAGCTCAAACCCTTCACGGCGCATGGTTTCGATCAGCACACCAAGCTGAAGTTCACCACGGCCAGCCACTTCAAACGCTTCGCTCTCGGGGCTGTCGGTCACGCGAATAGCAATATTGCTTTCGGTTTCCTTGAACAGACGGTCACGAATCTGGCGGGACGTTACCTTTTTGCCTTCACGGCCACCCAGAGGGCCATCGTTCAGGCGGAAGGTCATGGACAGGGTCGGCGGGTCAACCGGAATGGCATGCAGCGGTTCCACAATTTCAGGTGCTGCAATCGTATCCGGAATGGTAGCTTCGGACAGACCGGCCACGGCCACGATGTCCCCTGCTTCCACTTCTTCAACCGCAACGCGTTCAAGGCCACGGAAGGAGAGCAGCTTGGTCAGGCGGCCCGTTTCAACCACGGAGCCATCTGCGCGCAGCACCTTGACGGGCATGTTCACACGGGCACGGCCCTGTTCGACACGACCGGTGAGCACGCGCCCGAGGAAGTTGTCGTTTTCAAGGATTGTGGCCGTCATGGCGAACGGCTTTTCCTTGTCCAGCACGGGGGCGGGCACATGCTTGAGGATCAGGTCGAACATGGGGCTGAGGTCCTTACGGGCCCCTTCCAGTTCCAGATCGGCCCAGCCCTGACGGCCAGAGGCGTACAGCATGGGGAAGTCGAGCTGTTCGTCATTCGCGCCAAGGGCTGCGAACAGGTCAAACACTTCGTTATGAACTTCGTCGGGGCGGGCATCGCCACGGTCGATCTTGTTCACGACCACGATCGGCTTGAGCCCACGGGCCAGAGCCTTGCCCACAACGAACTTGGTCTGGGGCAGAGCGCCTTCTGCAGAGTCGACCAGCACAACCGCGCCGTCCACCATGCTCAGAATACGTTCCACTTCCCCGCCAAAGTCGGCGTGTCCGGGGGTGTCGATAATGTTGATGCGGGTATCTTTCCACACAACAGACGTGCATTTCGCCAGAATGGTAATACCACGCTCACGTTCCAGATCATTGCTGTCCATGGCGCGTTCAGCAACGTGCTGATGCTCGTGGAAAGAGCCAGACTGTTTCAGCAGTTCGTCAACGAGAGTGGTCTTGCCATGATCGACGTGTGCAATGATGGCGATATTGCGGATATCCATGAAGTCGGCCTGATTGCTCCTGCGCGCCTTACCGCCTCCTCCGTGCTTGAAAGGGCGGTCAGCGATCGCTGTGGTGTTTGCGTGGCGCACAGATAGCCCTCCCCGCACCAGAATGCACGTAAAATTCTTATGTCTGCCCCACATGGGGGTTGGCCTGAGCCCTGTGTGCGTCAGAACCAGAGCGCCACGGCACAGGCCCGATAGCCCGATCCAACGGGTTCCCCCCTGTGCGACTCCGCTGGTCTTTTTTGTTTTACGCCGCACCCGCCAACAACCCGGAAGGACCGCATGCCGGGCCACGCCCCCCCTTTAAATCCGCGCATCCAGTTCTGGCCCACAGCCACACTGACGTTTATGGGCCTTGTTTTTGGGCTGGTCATGGGGCTGGGCGCTCCCCTTTTTACGCTCGACCTGACAGATCTGGGGTACGGCACGGGCATGGTGGCGGCCAACAGCATGATGCATGCATTGGGCGCGCTGGGCATTGCGCCCTTCATGCCCCGTCTGGCCAGACGCCTTGGGCCACGGCGTGCCATTTTTCTGGCTCTTATGGGGGCTGGGGTTACACTTCTGCTTTTTCCGCCAAGCCATTCCATCTGGCCGTGGTTTCCGCTGCGTGTGCTGCTCGGGGCCTTTTGCGAGGTCATTCTGGTTCTCTCTGAAAGCTGGCTGAACCAGATAACAGACAACCATGCACGCGGCCGGGTGATGGGGCTTTACAACACGCTGCTTTTTATTGGCATTGCCATAGGCCCGGCCCTGCTCAGCCTGACCGGTCGACAGGGAAACCTGCCATTTTTTGCCACTGCGGCCCTCCTGCTGCTGGGAGCTGCCGTAACACAGGCCCCATGGATGGTGGCCCCACCTCCTGCGGCACCGACGCGGCACCGGCTCTGGCGTTACCTGTGGCTGGCCCCCATTGCCATTACCGCAACATTGCTGATTGCCATGCTGGATGCCGCAGCCACCTCCTTTCTGGCACTTTATGCCATCCAGTCCGGCTGGAGCGAGCGGGCGGCAACCCTGCTGCTGAGCGTGATGCTGCTGGGGGCAACGGTCATGCAGGTGCCCATTGGCTGGATTGGAGACAGAACCAACCGGCGGTCCCTACAGATCATTCTGGCATTGCTGGCCTGTGGTGGCGCGTTGCTCTGGCCTTTGGCCATGCACCAGCCTGCTTTTGCCTACCCGCTTATGTTTGTGTGGGACGGAGCATTTGCCAGCCTGTATTCCGTTGCCATGGCCGCCGCAGGCAACCGCTACCGCGATGGAGACCTGATTGCCATATACGCCCTGTGCTCGCTGGCATGGGGGCTGGGCAGCTTTACCGGCCCGGCCATAAGTGCGGCAGCCATGCAGGCCAGCCCCCACGGGCTTGCCCTTTTTGCCGCCACTTTATGCGGGCTGTTTGCCCTGCTGCCCCTGATTTTGAAAAAGAGCGTGTAATACGCTCCCAACCTGCCGTGCCGCGGCTTATCCTGCCACAAAGCCCTATTTACTGGCTTTAAAAAACAGAGGAGTGCTCAGGCCGGGCCAGCGCCTTGGGTATTCACCTGAAGGCTGTAAAGAGCCCCCCCTGCGCACATGAACAGCCAGTCCCGCTTGGGACCACCAAAGGTCAGGTTGGACACACCATGAGGCAGGCGGATGCGCCCGATCAAATGCCCTTCGGGGTTGAAGATGAACACTCCGCACAGGCCAAGTGGGCCGCTTACGCCACACCAGAGATTGCCATAAATATCGGCCTTGAGCCCGTCGGGAATCATCTGGACCCCTTCAAAGCGCATATTGGTAAACAGCCTTGGATTGGAGAGGGGGAGTTCCTGCCTGTGCAGGTCAAACTCATGCACGGCCAGATCCCCATCATGCCCGCCGGCCCCACTCTGCCGCCCTGTGGAAATAACGTACAGGTGCGAAAAATCGGGCGAAAAACACAACCCGTTGGGGTTGGGCAACTGGTCCTGCGTTAACACGACATCAATCCGCCCCGAAGGATCAACCCGGAACGTGTGGTCGGGCTGTTTGTGCATGCCGCCCACAGCGCCGATCAGTTCTTCCCCCACCCGCCAGCGAATACGCCCATCGGGGTTGGCCTCCCCCCCGGCAGCATCAGCGTGGCCTTCTGCAACGCTGGCTCCGTACCCCGGGTCCGTAAACCAGATACTACCATCGGGGTGGGCAATCACATCATTGGGAGAACTCAGGGGTTTGCCCTCAAAATGGTCAGCCACCACATGCACCGACCCATCATGCTCCCAGCGCACAACGCGGCGTAAAAAATGCTCGCAGGAAATCTGGCGGCCCTGATAATCAAACGTATTGCCGTTGGAATGGTAGGATTCCGGGCGAAAAACCGTAACCTCGCCTGTCTCCCACAAATAGCGGTACTGTCGGCTTGTTACCGTATCGCTAAACAGCAGGTATCGCCCTTCGGAGGACCATGCCGGCCCTTCTATCCACGTCCCGCCATTCCACACTCGGTGGATGGTCGCATTACCGCTGACCAGATCGCGGAAAGAACGGTCAATAACCACCACATCAGGGTCTGGTGCGTAGGAGGGAGGCGCTTCCGGCCCCCATTGCCGGGGTGGCTGGGTGGTTACGTCTGGCGGGAAAGCAGTCGCAGCGGCACCTGCACTGGCGGCCAGAGCTTTTTGGGGCATGCTCAGGCGTGGCAGCAGCAGACCGGCAGACAGGCCGGACAACCCCCTGAGCACATTGCGCCTGACCAGCCTGTTCCGTACTGAGGTTACCATCCAAGTCCCCTGCGCCTTACCCTGCCAGCAGGCCGCCCATACGGCCCACGTCTGGCCCCGCTTTCCCGCACATACCCTGCAACGGGGGGGCTGTCACCACCAGCAGGTTCCAGCATAGCGCATAGCGCTCAGGGGATTCTGGCAACCCTGAGCAGGTTGGTGGAACCACTCACGCCAAAGGGCACACCCGCAGCGATCACGACCGAATCCCCCGGAGCGCCAACCTGTGCACGGGCCACAACAGCCAGAGCCTCCTCCACCATGCGTTCTACCGTGGTGGATGCCGTGTGCGGCGGGCTGACAAACGCCCGCACGCCCCACACAAGCGCCAGCCGCCGTGCGGCCTGCGCCGTGGGCGTAACCCCCAGCACGGGGCAGGTCGGGCGTTCACGCGCAATACGCAGGGCCGTGGCCCCCCTGTGCGTGTACGCCACAATGGCGGGAGAGCGCAGAGTAGCCGCAACCTGCTGGGTAGCACTGGCTATGGCGTCGGCCACGTAGTCTTCCGGGGCAAGGCGGGCTGCGGCCATATGGGCCTGCCAGCCTGCATCCTGCTCCACCCGCCACAAAATACGGTTCATGATCCGCACCGCCTCACGCGGGTATTGCCCTGCGGCCGATTCTGCCGAGAGCATGACTGCATCGGCCCCATCAAACACCGCAGCGGCCACGTCCGATGCCTCGGCCCGTGTGGGGGTTGGCGCGGTTATCATGCTTTCCAGCATCTGGGTTGCCACCACCACCGGTTTGCCCAGCCTGCGGGCCTCGCGGATAATCCGTTTTTGAATAAGGGGCACACTCTCTGGCGGCAGTTCCACCCCCAGATCCCCACGTGCCACCATAACCGCATCGCTCAGGGCCAGAATGGCAGACAGGTTTTCTACTGCCTGAGGTTTTTCCAGCTTGGCCAGCAATGCAGCCCGCTCACCCACAAGACTGCGGGCCTGCACCAGATCTTCGGGCCGCTGCACAAAGGAGAGGGCCACATAATCCACCCCCAGCTCCAGCGCGTAGGCCAGATCCACCTTGTCCTTTTCCGTCAGCGCCGGAATGGGCAGCGCCACATCGGGCACGTTCACCCCTTTATGGTCGGAGAGCGGGCCGCCAATTTCCACCCGCGTTGCCAGCCAGTCCGACCCGGCCTGCTCCACCACTACAGCCAGTTTGCCATCATCCATCAACAGACGGCTGCCCGGTGTGGCCACCTTGATAATTTCGGGGTGGGGGAGCTGCACGCGCGTGGCGTCCCCCAGTGTGTCGGACAGGTCAAACCTGAAAGGCGCACCCGGCACCAGTTCGACCTTGCCATCCTTAAAACGCCCGACCCGCAACTTTGGCCCCTGCATGTCGGCCAGAATACCAATCGGGCGCCCCAGTTCGGCCTCAACCTGCCTTACAAACGCGTGGCGGCTGGCATGGTCGGCATGTGTACCGTGGGAGAAGTTGAAGCGGAACACATCCGCCCCTGCCAGAGCAAGGTCACGGATGGTTGCGTAATCGGATGAAGCAGGGCCAAGTGTTGCAACAATTTTGGTGCGACAGGCCACTGCCTCTGTTTTTTTGCTATCCGGCGTTGTGACAAGAGACATAAAGCAGCTTCTCCTTAACAATCCGCCGGAAAAATTCAGGAGGGGCTGATCACGTCCTCAGCATCCACACCCCAGATGGCCCGGCGGGGCACCCATCCGTTATATTGCTTGACCGAGACCTTGCACCAGGCCGAGCCTGCTGCACACTCCCGGACCGAGCCAACCGTACCCGGCCGCAACACGGCCACTATGGCGGCATCTTCGCTGGCACCAGCGCGCATGAACACCACACCGGGCATTTTTGCCGCATCCTGCGCCGTGCCAACACTGGCAATAACCCGAGCATCCATATGCCCCGGTGGCAAGGCCTTCTCGCCTTCCTTGCTGGCCTGCGCGGGCAAGGGTGTTTCATCCCCCGGAGGTTCACCGGGGATCAGAAAATCGCGTCCGCCAGCCAATGTGGCCTGCTGCATCCAGCCTTTTTGCCCGCTGGGGTCTTCCACCAGACGCCAGACATCAAATTCCCGTTCCACCCGCACCGGCATACCCCGGCGGTGATAGACCCACAGAATGGGAAAACGCTGCCCCGGCCCGGCCCGCATGTTTACTTCATCCGAGCGCAGGGCGGCATAACGTGGCAGCGGCAGGCCGGTTACACTCCCCTTTGCAGGGTCGTTCTGCACACCTGCATCGGGTGCACCCATATCGGGTGTGCCGGGAGCAGGCGCTGCCACAGCGGCACCTGCCGCAGCCGTTGCAACAGCCGCACCCGCAGCAGCCGCGGCAACATGATGGTGCGCAGGAGCATGGTGTGCAGGCTTGGCCTGCGCGGTAGCGGTCTCATGTTTTTTGTGATGCGCGCCTTTTTTGCTGCTCCGCGTAGCAGCGGCCTCATGCTTGCCTTTGGTTTTGGCCTTACCGCTCCCGGCCTTGTGCGCGGCTGTGGCCTGTGGGGCCGTCAGGGCATGTTTGTGGTGCTTGTGGAGCGGGGGTGCCACACCATCGGCCGCAACACCGGCAGACGCCGTGATGCCAGAAAAAGCTGCCATGCAGCCCGCCACGCAGGCAAGCAGACGAAACCGGAAAGAGGAACGAGTGCACATCATGGCTGCATCCCTGCCAAGAGAGTGACGCGGGGGCAAGAGGCCGCACACACTTCGCGCATGACTTTACGTTTCACAGCAGAACAGACTTGCGCCACAACCCTGTTCAAACCGGCCTTTGCATGCGCGCTCGCCCTTTAAAACACGAGTTGTCTGGCGCGGCCTGCGCGGTCAAAAAAACTCGGCAGCCCTACGGTTTCAACCCCTGCCAGCAGGTCCTGCGCATTTAAGCCCAGTGTTTTTACGCCGGAGTCGCACACCATAAGGGTTGCCCCCATATCCACGACCGCATCACGCAGGTCATCCAGCCCGGCAACACCTGCCTGCGCGCGCATACGCGCGCCTTCGGTCGCATCAAGCCCATTCCATTCCCGGCAAAAGGCGCAAACCCCGGCCCCCATGCCAAACAGCAGAACAGTCTGACCCATGGCAGCAGCCGTGGCCGCCAGCATGTAAGCCGCATGAATACGCTCGTACCGGGACTCCACAACCAGCAAGGCCAGATCACAGGGGGGATGCACCTCAGCCATGGGCGTGCCCTCCGCCACAGACGGTGCAGGCCGAGTCCGCGCTCAGGGTCATGGTTGTAAACTTCATGCGCAGGGCATCCCACATCAGCAGTTCCCCGGCACCAGTATTGCCTAAGCCCAGTATCTGCTTGAGCGCCTGCGTTGCCTGTAGCGTGCCCATAACCCCTGTTACCGCGCCAAACACACCGGCATCACCACAGCTCAGGCCGGATGCCTGGCCGTCTGTTGCAGGGTACAGGCAGTTATAGCACCCGCCACCCTGCGTGGGGCTGAATGTGGCCAACTGCCCTTCAAACCGTTGTACTGCGGCGGAGACCAGCACCTTGCCAGCCTGCACGCAGGCAGCGTTGACCGCGTAGCGGGTAGCAAAGTTGTCACACCCGTCACACACAAGATCATACTGAGCGACAAGGTCGTGGGCATTGCCGGCATTGAGCCGCATATCCCATGCCTCCACCACAATTTCGGGGTTCAGGGCAGCCAGTTGCTCACGCGCGGTGTCCACCTTTTTGCGCCCCACGGCGCGCGTGGTGTGCAGCACCTGCCGCTGAAGGTTGGACAGTTCGACCACATCATCATCCACCAGACCGATTCGGCCCACGCCTGCGGCAGCCAGATACAAAGCCGCTGGCGCACCCAACCCACCGGCCCCTACCACAAGCACGGAGGCGTTTTTTAACGCGACCTGCCCCGTGCCGCCGACCTCGGGCAACAGAATGTGGCGAGAATAGCGCTGGATTTCATTTTCGCTGAGGTCAAGCTGCATGGGTCTTTTGTATCCGCTCCTGAGTAGTCCGGGGGCATACACGCCCCCATACACGTTATGGGCACCCTAACACTGTGTAACAAAGGTCATATTTTTGTAATAACGCATGGAACCGTACACATTATTATCTGGTTAGAAGAAGGTAACTGGTTTATAAGAATTGCACCAAACGCATATGAGGAATGTGTAACATGACAACCTTCACCCAGCCCGGACCCGCAGTCCGGCCAGCCAGTCTGCCCCGCCGCCAGACCGCGCGCCGGGTGTGTGTTGCCACGGCAGCTGCGTCGTTTGGCCTGTATCTGGCCTCCCCTTTTGTCACGTTGTGGTCTGTTGCCTCCGACCTGCAACGCCACGATGCCACAGCCCTTGGGCGGATGATCAACTGGGGTGCGCTTGATGCCTCACTCAAACGGCAGACGCTGGCTGGCCTGCACCTGAACATCCAGCCCGCAGCGGATGAACTGCCCGATTTTGGGTCGTCCTTTGCCACAACAGCCGTATCCAACGCGGTGGATACCACAGTCACACAAGCCAACCTTGGCACATTGCTGGATGAGGCCCTGCCTGCTGCCACCTCTGCAGAGCAGCCTGCCACGCCCTCTTTTGCATCGCTGGCCACGCGGGCTTCGGTCCATTTTAACCGGCTGGACCAGTTTGTTATGGAAATGCCCCTGCCCGGCCATGAGCGCGAAACGCCCCTGCGCGTTGAATTGCGTATTCAGGGTTGGAAGTGGAAAATTACCAACGTGGAATTCCCCATGCGGCGTGCGCCCGTCATGCAGGCATCGGCCACCCCTTCCAACGCCTGAATAACAGGCCGCACTGAACCCATAAAAAAAGCCAGCCCTCCCTTGCGGAGGACTGGCTTTTTTACTGGCGCTGCGGTTCAGGCGCGGGGCAGGTCTTCTTCCAGCACCACCATGTTCACGGCGTAGCTGACATCACCATCTTCATCATCACGATGAACGGTGCCGATGACTTCGCCCTTTACGGCCAGTTCGACCGACATGCCTGCACGTGGGGCCGGGTTTACGGTCAGTTCAGGCGAACCCAGCAGGCGGCGCAGCGCGCTCTGGAGGCGGGTGATCTCTGAAGCAGAAAGAGAAGCGCTCATGTCATTCATTCCTTAGTCGAGCCAAATCATGCATCAGGAAAAACGGAACACGGGGCATACCCGATCGCCCCACAAACGGCGAACGACCATTAACCCGGCGTGCGCGCCTTCCGATCTGTTCCGCACCCTATAGGCCATCCCGCTTGGGCGGGGCAACCTTTGGCAGCCGTGCCACGCCCTTGCCATGTCCGCGCCATTTTCCACCGTGCAACTGTCTTTCTCACCAAGGGAGATACCTACACCGTGCGAGCACTGCGCCCTCTTTTGTCTGCCCTGCTGGTCTGCCTGTCGGCTGGACTGTGCGTTATGGCCACGCAGGACAAGCCTCTGCCACCCAGCATGCAGAGCGACAAAACAGACCATGTGCTGTACATGGCAACGCATGATGGCGTGGCCCAGACAGCTACAGCACTCTCCCGCCCCCATGGGTGGGACGATGTGATGCAGGCTCTGGCACAGGGCAGGCCGGAAGCCGCCCGTATTGTGGCAACCGTTCTGCCACAGACCGATGCCCGCACGGCCCGAACGGTAGAGCACACACTGCAACGCCTGCTCCCCCGCCAGCCTGCAATGGTGCTGAGCGCGACCGAACCCAACGCCGCCGCAACGGGCAGTACCAAAAACATCTGCTCCCCCACGGGCATGTCCACCACATGGCGCAAAAAGGCAGAGCAGGCCGTAACCAAGGTGCATGACATCCGCCTGGCTACGCGCACGCAAACCTGCCTGCATACGCTCCAGCGCCGGGTTCCGTCTGCCTGAGTTGTGTTTTTTCTAACAGTTTTTGAAAAAACACAGATTTGTTAACCAGATTTTTCCAATTTTTTTATCGAAGTGTGGCGCTGTATTCCGTATAAGGGATGCAGCACACGCAAATGCGATATGACATAATCGCATTTATAGCAATAATGATAATATAAGTCATTCAATAATTGAATGAATTGCCAGACCTAATAAAAATAACAAGAAGTGACCTCGGCCCATGACCGTAATCACCGACCACACCACTCCAAAACCAGCCAGCACCACACGTTACCCCCTGCCCGGCCCGCGCTGTTACGCTTATTCCGTCGCCCTGCGCACGGGCCTGCTGGCCTCTGGCTCGGCCCTGCTCTGCCTGTGGGCTGCCCCCGCCGGGGCCGAAACCGCGCCCAATGCGGCGTATCTCCACATGCCGCACACACCACCTGCCACACAGCAGAGCACGCAGCCGGACACCACGACGACGACAACAACAACGACCACCACCGTAACCGCCCCTGCGCAGATTACGGGGGCCCGCATTGTTACCGTGACACCCCCAGCTGCCACGGCCCCACGCCCCGGCTTTTGGGATAACAGCCGCCTGCTCCCCCCCCTGACCAGCCGCCCCGAAGCGTATGGCCAGCCGCAGTCGCTCGAGCTCACCCCCCTGCCAACAGCATTGCTGCATCAGGGCCCGTGGGGAGTGTTCAACGCCAATACGGGGGCCGCTGCGGGTTTTGGCACCGTGGGCTATTATGCCGTCTCCCGCTGGGCGGAGGACTGGTCCAGCCTGCGTGACAAACGCAACCGGCTGGACCCCATGGATGCGCTCAAATACATCCCGTTCAACACAAACGGTGATATTTACCTGACGCTGAGCGGCAACTTCCGGCAGCATAATTTTTATGACCAGCGCGCAGGTTTTGGCTCAACCAAAAAAGAACCCGCTTACCGTAATAACTTCCGCTGGAACGCTGGGGCAGACCTGCATCTGGGCGAGCATGTGCGCCTGTATGGTGAGTTAATGAGCGGTCAGGCAGCGGGGATCAATTACTACGGCTATGCCGGGGGCCGCTGGCGCAGCAGGCTGGATGCACAACAGGCTTTTGTGGAAGTGCGCGGCAGGGTGCTTAACGCCACCGTGGGCGGCATGGCCGGGCGCATGACCTTTTTGGATGCACCACCCTACTTTACCGCAGGCAGCGTGTACCCCTCCGTGCCTTATTCCTGGAATGGTCTGCGCGGCTACGCGTTCTGGAAAAACTTTCGCATAGACGGGTTTTATTTGACCCTGACCAACAACGCGCCTTCGGCCATGTTCCATGATCAGGTCGGCTGGAACTCGCGCCTGTTCGGGGCCTATACGTCCTATGCGGTGCCCAGCTTCAAGTTTCTGGGGCGCAACAGCCAGATTTTTGTGGATACGTTCTATCTGGGGACCATTCTCTCCAAAAGCCCCCTGCCCTCGCTGGCTGGTGGCTCCATTGCGGGCTCCACCCACCGCGACACACCCGGCACACGCATATGGGGTAATGCTGGTCCGCTGGAATTTTCGGTCGGGGCCATGTGGCAGGGGGGTGAGTTCCGTGCCGCCAAAAACGGACCAACCCGCCCGGTTTCCGCTTACGCCATTGATGCCACGCTCTCCTGGCGGTTTGCAAAATGGCCCGGCCACCCTGCCATTGGCATACAGGTGGACAGTGTTTCCGGCGGGAATATGCGCAAAGGCCAGCGTAGCTCCTGGGGCAGCTTTTTGTCCCCCTATGTGCCCAGCGCCTACTACCTGGATATGAGCACCTATATCGGTCAGTCGAACCTGATTGACGTAGGCCCCATTGCCACCATTGCCCCCACCCCCAACACCACCTTGCTGCTCAAGGTGCCCGCCGTGTGGCGCAACAGCCGGCAGGATGCCATTTATGCCAGCGGCACCGCCTTTTATGCCTACCGCCCGCACGGGGCCTACACAGCCACCATGCCACAGGCCAGCTTTACCTGGCGGGCCACACGCCACATTACGCTTGGTATTGATGGGGAATACATTTTTGCCTCGCGCACCATGACCAACGCCGGAGCCACATCTGGCGCCTTTGTGCAAAGCAACATTGAACTGACCTTCTGACCCGCTTTGGGGCAGACAAATCCCTGTGAGCATCGTATGTGCACAAAAGAGCGGAGGATTGCGGCCTGCCCGCAAACCCTCCGCCCTTAGACCGTACGCGAGGGAACGCCAGACCACCCGTATGATGGATGGCGTAACCTCCATGACCCTCCGGGAGAGACAGGACGCATGGCCAGCCCGAACCCCCAACGGGAACTCACACTCCGTGGTCTGCTGCTTGGCGCGCTTATTACCATCGTATTTACCGCATCCAATGTGTATCTGGGCCTGCGGATCGGGCTGACATTTGCCTCATCCATACCCGCGGCGGTTATTTCCATGGCCGTGCTGCGCCTTATGGGTGGGGGCACCTTGCTGGAAAACAACATGGTGCAAAGTCAGGCTTCGGCTGCGGGCACCCTGTCCTGCGTGTTTGCGACCTTTCCGGGGCTGATTATTGCCGGGTTCTGGACGCATTTTCCCTTCTGGCAAACGGCGGGTCTATCCTTTGCGGGCGGGGTGCTGGGGGTTCTGTTTACCATCCCGCTCCGGCGTGCGCTGGTCACGCAAAGCAGCCTGCCCTACCCCGAAGGCGTGGCCGCGGCCGAAATCCTGCGTGCAGGAGCGGACAGGAGCAACCAGCGCGGCCTGCAGGCATTGATCAGCGGCGGGGTCATGGCCTCTGTTTTTTCGTTTTGCAGCGGCGGCCTGCGCGTGCTGGCCGATGGGCTTAACCTGACCGCAAGTGCGGGGAGTGCCGTATTCCAGCTCAGTGCTGCATTTTCCCCCGCCCTGATCGGGGCGGGGTATCTGGTTGGCCTGAGCGGGGGCATGGCCATGCTAACAGGCTGCATACTGGCTTGGGGCGTAGGTGTGCCCTGGCTGACCAGCCTGTTACCCAACCCCGCGCACCTACCCCCCGCCCAGTTTGCGCAGGACATATGGCTGCACAAGGTCCGCTTTGTGGGGGCTGGTGCCATTGCCATTGCCTCCCTCTGGACCCTGATCGAGCTCATGCCCCCCGTGCTGCGGGGCATACGCACCATGCTGCAACGCACAACGGGCCTGACCGCCACAACAGACAAGGACCTTTCCGCCCGCACCATGGGGGGGCTTATGGTGGGGGCCATGCTGTTGCTGGCTGGTTTTTTTGCCGCATTTCTGGCCCCCGTGGCTCACGGGTTCTGGCCTATTGTTGGCGTGGCTGTGGTATTCTGCGTTGTATTCGGCTTTGTTATGGCCGCAGCCTGCGGGTACATGGCGGGTATTGTGGGGTCATCCTCCTCCCCCATTTCGGGCATTATCATTATTGGCGCAGTCTTATGCGCGCTGATGATTCTGGCACTGGAGGCTCTGGGCCTGACACCTGACGCCATGATGGCAGATGGCCAGAAACTGGCCACAGCGTTTACCATCCTGCTCCTGTCGGCCATTACCGCCACCATCGCCATTTCCAACGACAACCTGCAAGACCTCAAGACCGGCCAGCTCGTAGGGGCTACCCCGTGGAAGCAGGAAGTCGCACTTATTGCGGGTTGCCTTGTTGGGGCTGTGGTTATCCCGCCTGTTCTTAACCTGCTGTATCAGGCATACGGGTTTACTGGCGCCATGCCCCGCCCCGGCATGGACCCGGCCCATGCCCTGTCTGCCCCCCAACCCGCCCTGATCACCCTGATTGCCAAAGGCATTTTTACCCATTCACTGGACTGGACCATGCTTTGCGTTGGCATGGGGCTGGGGGGGGGGCTGGTCGTGCTGGACCTTGGCCTGCGCCGCCGGGGGCAGGCTCTGCCACCGCTGGGGGTGGCCGTGGGCCTGTACCTGCCTGCCTCCGTCAGCCTGACACTTGCCTGCGGGGCCATACTGGGGTGGATGCTCAAGCGGATCAGCCGTAACCGGCATGCTGCCAGCGCCACAGGCCAGAGCAGCCCGGAGGGTGGTTCCACCGGCACCATGCTGGCATCTGGCTTTATTGTGGGGGAAAGCCTGACCGGGGTGCTACTGGCTGTTCTTTCCGGTGCCACAGGGCGGGATAATGCTTTTTCCCTTGCCACCTTTGTGCCCCAGAACGTACCCGCCATTCTGGGCACGCTGGGCTTTGGTGCATTGTGCTGGGCTTTTGCGCGCAAAACTCTCCGCGCGCCCTGAACTCCTGCCAGACAGCGGCCAAAGCTATTAGTGCTGTAACAGCACCGGCACACGGGGGTTAGCCAGAATATAGTCGGTCGCACTGCCCATAAGCCGACTATAGAGCATGTTATGCTGGTACCCCCCGATCACCAGCATGTCGGCACGGAAGGTTCCGGCCATATCCAGCAAGGTTTGCCCGGCGTTGTGGCTCTCCACAACAGGCTGCTGGGTTAGGGTTACGCCGGGCAGAATATCCAGCGGCAACGAGTCGGTGGCGGATACGGCAACCTCAACCGCCTCGGCCGCCCCCACAAAGGAACGGGCGGCAAAAAACGCGCGGCGGCAGGCGGGGGTGTCTTTCCATGCCATGAACATGCGGTTCCCGCTGCTCTGCTCCCAGAATGGGGGCACAAACAGAACGGGGCGTCCGGATTCAAAAATGGCGGCACGGGTGGCCACATGCTTTTGTGCGCTGTCCCGGCTATCGGGGAAGCCCAGAATCAGCAGGTCGGCGTCCTTGCCGTAACCTGCAATAATGCGGTCCACCGTAATTTCGGGGTCCAGCCAGTTGACCTCCACCTTGCCCAGCCGGTCTGCGGGAGTGCCATATTCCTGCGCCAGCCATTGCTGGAAGCGGGTATGCAGGGCATCGGCCCATTCGCGCTGTTGAGCCCGCAGGGTCTGGGCCTGTGTATCGGAAAACCCTATGCGCCCCAGAATCTGCTCCGGAGGTTCCCGCGCGGCCAGCACATCAATCCGCTGCATCCCCCGGATACGGGTGAGCGCCTGTGCTGCCATGCCCAGCAAAACCTCGGTCTGGTCCAGTTGGCTGAGAATAACAAGGCACCGTTGCATGCACGCCCCCTCTCGCACACCATAAACTATGGGGCTGACTGTGGCACACCTGCCCTCTCTCTGGAAGGTGAAGAAAAAACAGCCCTCTGCCCCTCGCATTCAGCGGCAAAGCTGGGCAAAACTGCCCCACCATGCGCCATACGCGCCAGAGCAGAGGAAAGAGCAGAACAGTGTTGCTAAACGTGAGCGAGCGCGGCCCCGAACACCCAACGCCCGAAAAAACCCTGCCGGTTGTGCTGCTGCATGGCCTGTTTGGCCGGGCGCGCAACCTGGGTTTTGTGCAGCGCAAGCTGGCCACAACCCGGCGTACACTGGCCATGGACCTGCGCAACCACGGCAACAGCCCCCACGGCCCCATGAGCTACCCTGCCATGGCGCAGGATGTGCTGGACACAATGGAGCACCTCCACGCCAGCCCCGCCATTATGCTCGGGCACTCCATGGGGGGCAAAACCGCCATGATGGCAGCCCTGACCCACCCAACCGCCATACGCGCCCTGATTGTAGTGGACATAGCCCCCGCACAGGGCGGGTTTGACCGGCTGGACCTGCCCGACAATCTGGAGCAGCTGCAATTCCCCCCGCATCTGGACCAGCGCAGCACCAACGACCTGCTGCGCCCCTATATTGCAAGCGATGCGGTGCGCCAGCTTATGGCGCAGAACATACGACAGGGGGATAATCCCGGCTGGGCCATTGGCCTGCACGATATTCAGGCCGCCATGCCCGACATTATGGGCTGGCCACACCTTGCCCCAGATTTACGCTATGAAGGGCCAACCCTGTTCATTCGTGGGGAAAACTCGCCCTATATCAGCCCGGGTAATTACGCCGCCATGCGGGCACTTTTTCCCAACCACCGGCTGGAGAGCATTCGCGGTGCGGGCCACTGGGTCCATGCCGATGCCCCCCAGCGCTTTACCGAACTGGTGGAAGAGTTTCTGGCCAATATTCCCTGAAGCCCCGCACGCGCGGGATAGGTCCTTACGCCAGAGTAACCGGCAGGCCGGCCATATCCTGCGCAACGGCCTCGGCCATGCGGATACCGTCCATGGCGGCGGAGAGGATCCCCCCGGCATACCCGGCCCCTTCCCCCGCAGGGTATAGGCCCGGTGTGTTGACGGACTGGCCATTCTCCCCCCGTGGCACACGGATGGGGGAGGACGTGCGGGTTTCCACCCCGGTCATGACCGCATCATCCATGGTAAAACCACGCAGTTTACGCTCGAACCGGGGCAGGGCTTCACGCAGGGCTTCCACCACAAAATCCGGCAGGCAGGTGGACAGGTCCGCTGGTGTTACTCCCGGTTTGTAGGAGGGCACCACATCCCCCAGTGCGGTGGAGGGGCGACCAGCCAGAAAATCCCCCACACGCTGGGCAGGGGCGCGGTAATCCCCACCCCCGGCCAAAAATGCCTGCCGCTCCCAGTGACGCTGGTAGGCAATACCTGCCAGCGGGTCATCCGGGTAATCCTCTCCGGGGCGCAGTTCCACCACCATGCCCGAATTGGCGTTCCGTTCGGCGCGGGAATACTGGCTCATGCCGTTGGTAACGACCTGCCCTTCCTCCGATGTTGCCGCCACAACCGTACCGCCGGGGCACATGCAGAAGGAGTACACACCCCGCCCATTGGCTGCGTGGTGGACCAGCCTGTACTCGGCAGCCCCCAACTGCTCATTGCCTGCGCTGGGGCCAAACTGGGCCGTATCAATAACCGATTGCGGGTGCTCGATCCGCACCCCCATGGAAAAGGGTTTGGCCTGCATGCTCACACCCTGTTTTTGCAGCATGGCAAACGTATCGCGCGCACTGTGGCCCACGGCCAGCACAACATGGTCTGCTGCAATCACCTCCCCACTGGAAAGGCGCACCCCTTCCACCTTGCGGGTGGATGCGTTGAGCAGCAGGTCATCCACTCTGGCCCCAAAGCGGTATTCTCCACCGGTCTGCTCCACCTCCTGACGGATATGCTCCACCATGGACACCAGCCGGAACGTGCCAATATGAGGGTGCGCCAGATACAGAATATCCTCCGGGGCACCAGCCTTTACAAACTCCTCCAGCACCTTGCGGCCCAGAAAACGCGGGTCCCGCACCTGACTGTAGAGTTTACCATCGGAAAAGGTACCAGCCCCGCCCTCACCAAACTGGACATTGCTCTCCGGGGTCAGCACGGAGCGACGCCACAGGGCAAACGTGTCCACCGTGCGTTCACGCACAACCTTGCCACGCTCAAGCAGTAAGGGCCGCAACCCCATGCGGGCCAGAATCAGGGCGGCCATAAACCCGCATGGCCCGGCCCCGATAATAATGGGGCGTTTATACCCTTCTGCCGCGGCAAGGGCTGCGCCATTGGCAATGGGCTCATGCCAGGCCATGTCTGGCGCGGGTTGTACGTGGGGGTTGCCGGGGTGCGCGCTCCGGTAACGGGCCAGCACATCTGCCTCGTCCCGCACGGCGCAATCCAGCGTGTACACAAGCCATATGGCAGAGCGGCGGCGTGCGTCATGCCCGCGCTTGAACACGGTATAGTGTTCCAGCGCATCCGCACCAATGCCCAACCGCTCACAGATCGCCTGCCGAAGTGCCTCGGGCGGGTGGTCCAGCGGTAGCCGCAGTTCAGTCAGACGGAGCATGGGGCGTGTTCATCCAGTATAATTGCAAGTGGGGCCAAACGATCCTTTGTCCCCTTCCCTATTCTGGAACGGCTTGGGCGTGCAACGTCTGCCGCGCAATCGGTGTGGGAATATTCCACTTCTATTCCGCACCAACCCACCCTACATAAGATGGCAACCCCGGAACGGGGCCCCTCCCCCACGGCCCTTTGTGTGAATGAAAGCAGCCAGAGCCATGCCAGCCCCAGACATGCACACGCATGACCATGCGGACCACTCGGGTTGCGCAGGCCATGCCAGCCCCCCGCCCTGCGCCCACGGTCATGAGCATGAGCATGAGCATGAGCATGAGCATGAGCATGAGCATGAGCATGAGCATGAGCATGAAGGTAACGGGGCGGCCTGCACGCACAAGCACGGATTTGGCCACCACCATGTGCACACGCCGGCCTCCTTTGGCACGGCTTTTGCCATAGGGATTGCCGTTAACTCGCTCTATCTGGTGGCCGAGGCCATATGGGGCGTTTATGCCCATTCGCTCTCGCTCATAGCCGATGCGGGGCATAACCTCTCAGACGTGCTCGCACTGGCTGCTGCCTGGCTGGCCGAGCACCTCTCACGCAAAAGCCCGACCGTGCGCTTTACCTATGGGTTACGCCGCTCCTCCATTCTGGCGGCACTGGCCAATGCCATTATTCTCATGCTGGTTACGGGCGGCGTTGCGTGGGAGGCCATCCACCGCCTGATGCACCCCACCCCCGTTGCGGGCATGACCATGATGGTGGTTGCAAGCATTGGCATTGTGGTAAACGGGGCATCCGCCATGCTGTTTGCCGCCGGGCAGAAAGGGGATCTGAATATTCGCGGGGCTTTTTTGCACCTCATGGCCGATGCCCTGACATCCCTTGCCGTGGTTATTGCCGGGGGGCTGGTACTGCTGACCCATGTTGCATGGATAGACCCCGCCATAAGCCTTGCCATTTCTGTTGTGGTGGTCCTGAGCACATGGTCCCTTTTGCGGGATTCGCTGGATATGGCGCTGGATGCTGTCCCGCGTGAGGTGGACGCCGGTGCAGTGGAAAGCTTTTTGCGCAGCACCCCCGGCGTTGCCGACCTGCATGACCTGCACATCTGGCCCATAAGCACGACCGAAACCGCCCTGACCGTGCATCTGGTCCGCAGCGCAAACGCGGCGGATGCGCAAAGCGATAGCCACCTGCTCGACACACTTGTCACCACCCTGCGCAAGCGCTTTGGCATTGCCCACCCCACCGTGCAGATGGAAACACAGGATTACAGCCCCACGTGCCACCTGTCTGACCCGCACACCGTCTAACACCAGCATAACAAGAGCCTATGCCCGAACTTCCGCTCCCCCAAAGTAACCGGGGCCTTGCCGTTGTCAGCCTGTTTGTCAGCCTTGTGGCGCTGGGGCTCAAATACGCTGCCTTTGCCGTAAGCGGCAGCGTTGCCCTGCATGCAGATGCCATAGAAACCATTATTAACGTGGTCGCCGCCGCTGGGGGGCTGTGGGCATTAAGCGTTGCAGAGCGCCCGGCGGACCACAACCACACCTATGGCCACTACAAGGCGGAGTATCTGTCTGCCGTGGCCGAGGGAACACTGGTGGTCATTACCGCCTTTATTATTGGCCGCGAGGCCGTGGAAGGCTGGCTGCACCCCCACCCCGCACTGGCACCATGGAACGGCCTGCTGCTGAACGCGGCGGCAACCTGCGTTAATCTGGGCTGGGGGCTGATCATGCTCCGCGCCGGGCAGGCCCGCCACTCCCCCGCCCTTATTGCCGGGGGGCAGCATGTGCTGTCCGATGTGTGGACAGGTGTGGCCCTTGTGGCCGGTGTTGCGCTGATCCCCCTGCTGGGCTGGCCGCAGCTGGATGCAGTTCTGGCCGGGCTTGTGGCCCTGAACGTGCTGCGGGTAGGCTGGGAGGTCATGCGGGACTCCATAGCCGGGTTAATGGACGAAGCCCCGGATGCCCAGACACTGGGCGAGATCGGCTCGATTATTACCTCCAACGGGCATGGGGCCATTCAGGCGCATGATATCCGCACCCGCATTGTGGGGGCCATGACGTTCCTTGAGTTCCATCTGGTTGTGCCAGGCACCATGAGCGTAAAGGCCGCGCATGATATATGCGACCGCATTGAGCACGCCCTGCGCGCGCATATGGGCAGCACGCTGGTCCATATTCACATAGAACCCGAAACCTGCGCCAAGCATGATAATACGGTCCTGAGCATACCGCCCGCAGGGGTATCCCCCGCCAATTCGGGTTCTTCAGCAGAAAAATAAACAGAAAACCGTAATAAAAGGCGGGAATGTCTTTCTTCTGGCGCATGAAATGTTAGACTGTCCCGCATCCTTTTTCTTTTATGCAAGAGATGCCTCATGCCCCCCGCGAGCGTGATACCCACCGCAGAGTCCCTGCGCCATCTGCGTGAACACGCCAAGGCTGGCACGGTAAGCTGGCGCCGCAAGCTTATGTACTGGTCGGGGGCAGTTCTGGTTGGTCTGGTAGCCGTGGCCTTTGCCGGGCTGGCAGACAAGGCCGCCCATGTGCGCACGACCCTTATGCACATCAACCCATGGCTGATGCTGCTGGTGACCCCGTTGGGGCTGGCACTTTCCACCTGGCTGACCCGCACATGGTTCCGCGGTGCGCAGGGTAGCGGCATTCCGCAGGCCATTGCCTGCATGCACCTGCATGACATGACCATTGTGGACAAGGTTCTGGCCCTGCGGATTGCACTGGCCAAAATCTGCCTGACCTGCCTTGGCCTGCTCAGTGGTGCTTCCATCGGGCGCGAAGGGCCGACCGTGCAGGTGGGGGCGTCCATCATGCATACGGTGGGCCGCCTTGCGGGGCTGACCGACGTGACCAAGCAGCGTGCCCTGATCAAGGCTGGCGGGGCTGCCGGGGTTGCGGCGGCCTTTAACACCCCACTTGCTGGCATTGTGTTTGGCATAGAAGAACTGGCCCACTCCTTTGAGCAGCGCACCAGCGGCACCATGCTGACCTGTGTGGTTATTTCTGGCGTAACCGCCATAGCCCTTGTGGGGAACTACACCTATTTCGGCCACACCTATTCCGCCGTGCCGGTTGGGGCGAGCTGGCTGGCTGTGGTGGTCTGCGGGGTTGTGGGGGGGCTGTGCGGGGGCATGTTCTCGGCCCTTCTGGTCCGCATTTCCCGCGGGATTCCGGGCGCATTCGGGCGGTTTATCAGCATGCGTCCCGTTCTGTTCGCCGCGTTGTGCGGGCTGGCGCTGGCCATCATCGGCCTGCTTTGCGGCGGCATGACCTATGGCACGGGCTACATGCAGGCGCGTGACATTATTATGGGCTCCGACCAGTACCCGGCCTCGTTCTTTTTGTTCAAACTGCTGGCCACTCTTATTTCCTACTGTTCGGGTATTCCCGGTGGGCTGTTCGCGCCTTCGCTTTCTGTCGGGGCTGGCATGGGGGGGTGGATCGCGCATTTTCTGCCGCACACCACGCCCGGTGCCGTGGTGCTGCTGGGCACGGTGGCCTATTTTGCCGCGGTCACCCAGTCCCCCCTGACCGCAACCGTTATTGTGATGGAAATGTGCGATAACCAGCAGATCACGCTAGCGCTTATGGCCAGTGCCTTTTTGGCCTTCGGGGTTTCACGCGCATTGTGCAGCCATGCCCTTTATGGCGCGCTGGCCGTACGGTTCCTGCGTTCTGCCGCTCCCAAACAAAAACCCCAGCCCCTTGTTACCGCCACGGACACACACAGAAACTAGGCTTTTTACACGCCACGGAAGTTCCGGTTATGGCGCGGCGGGGCCGTGCCTCTCTGGTTTCTCATAATCTGGCGTCCTATATGAAAAGCACGATTGTTGAATTGGAGGCTTACCCTATGTCTGACGCATCCCTCGCGCCGGAAAATGCTGCCACAAGCACGCCCGATACCCGTGTGCCCGTTACGGTGCTGACCGGCTTTCTGGGCGCGGGCAAAACCACCTTGCTCAACCATATCCTGACCGCCGAACACGGGCGCAAATATGCCGTGGTCATTAACGAATTTGGCGAACTGGGCGTAGACAACGATCTGGTTGTAGATGCGGATGAAGAAGTGTTCGAAATGAACAACGGCTGCATCTGCTGCACCGTACGGGGCGATCTGATCCGTATTCTGAACGGGTTGATGAAGCGCCGCGGCAAGTTTGACGGCATTATTGTGGAAACCACCGGCCTTGCCGCCCCCGCCCCCGTGGCCCAGACCTTTTTTGCCGATGAAGACGTGCGCGAAAAAGCAAAACTGGACGCCGTGGTAACAGTTGTGGATGCTTTTAACTTCCTGAGCACACTGGCCGAAAGCCCCGAAGCGCGCGAACAGGTGGCTTTTGCCGATGTGATTATCCTCAACAAGACCGATCTGGTGGATGCAGGCCAGATTGCCCAGATTGAGGCCGCCATTCGCAAGATTAATGCCTCGGCCCCCATCCACCACGCCAAAAAGGGCAATGTGCGCCTGACCGATGTGCTGGACCGTGGCGGGTTTGATCTGGCCCGTGTGCTGGAAAACACCCCTGATTTTCTTGAACATCCCGAACACCACCATGAGGAAGACATTTCCAGCGTGTCCCTTCAGGTCAAGCAGCCGCTGGACGCGGGGCGTTTTCAGGCATGGATCAGCGCCCTGTTGCAGGAAAAAGGGGCAGACATGCTGCGCACCAAGGGGATTCTGGACTTTGCAGGCCAGCCCGAGCGCTTTGCATTCCAGGCCGTGCACATGATGGCCGATGGCAACGCCATTGGCCCATGGAAGGATGGCGAAACCCGGGAGAGCCGTCTGGTCTTTATTGGCCGCAACCTGAACAGGCCACAGCTCCGCCGTGGGCTTGAAAGCTGCATTGCAGCATGAGCGCGACCCAGGAAACCCTTCTGCGCGGGCTGATTGAAAAGCGCGGTGCCTTCAAACAGGTCGAGGGAGAAATTACGGGCTGCGTTGCCTCGCGCGATTCCAGCCGGTTCGCCTTTACCACGGGTGAGGGGGATGTGGTGGTCGCCCACCGGCATGACCTAACCGCCCCCAATGCGTGGGCAACCTACGCGGTGCATGACGGGCCAGTGCTGGCCCTCTCCCCCGATACGCTGGCAGACAGTTTTTTAACCGGCGGGGATGATGGCCGCCTGTGCCGCCTTGACCCTGCGGGCGAAATTGAAGAACTGGCCAAAACCCGCCGCTGGGTGGAGCACATTACCACATTTGTCAGCGACAAGACTGCCCTGATCGCTGCGGCATCGGGCAAGAATGTGGAACTGCGCGATGCCACAGGCCGCACAATTATCCGCACGTTTGAACACCCCACCACCGTTGGCGGCATTGCGTTTGACCCCAAGGGCAAGCGCCTTGCTGCATCGCACTATAATGGTGTGTCCCTGTGGTTCACCCAGTCCAAGGATGGCAGTGCCCGGCTGCTGGAATGGAAAGGCAGCCATCTGGGTATTGCCATGCACCCGAATGGGGATGCGGTTGTAACCGCCATGCAGGAAAACGACCTGCACGGCTGGCGGCTGGCAGATGGGCATAACATCCGTATGAGTGGCTACCCGACCAAGGTGCGCTCCATGTCTTTTTCCAGCAACGGCAAATGGCTGGCCACCAGTGGTGCGGACATTGTGGTGATGTGGCCGTTCTTTGGTGGCGGCCCCATGGGCAAGCCCCCGGCAGAACTCCCCGGCGCAGGGGGTGCTTTGTGCACCCGCGTTGCCTTCCATCCCTCGCAGGAAGTTGTGGCGGCCGGCTTTGCCAATGGCACGGTTGTGATGATGGAGCCCACGACCCAGCGCGTACTTCCTGTATCATTGGGGCAGGCTGGCGCGGTTACCGCACTGGCTTATAGCCCGGATGGCTGCACACTGGGCTTTGGCACCGAAGATGGGGTGATCGGGCTGCTGGACCTGTCCAGCGCAGCCTGAACCGCGCAAAACTGCGCCCACCCCAGCCACTGCCGGCCCGCCGCGCAGTGGCATAAAAGACGACATACCGCAAAACAGCCTCCCCCTCAGGCCAAAAGGGGGAGACAAAGGACAGGAATGATATGACGAACAGGTTCCGGCTCGTGATTATTGGTGGAGGCGTTGCCGGTCTGGCCCTGGCGACCCGCCTGGGCAACACGCTCGGCCGCTCCGGCAGGCTGGAAATCACGCTGGTGGACAAAGGCTTCAGCCATGTGTGGAAACCCATGCTCCACTGCTTTGCCGCGGGAACCGCCCGGAACGAAAACGACCGGATTACGTTTGTCTCCCACGCCGCAGCCCACGGCTTCCGCTTCTGTTATGGCGAAATTGCGCATCTGGACCGGGCCAACAAGCGCATTACCCTTGCCCCGCTGATGGAAGAAAACAACCAGCTGCTGCTTGAAGAACGGCATCTGGATTACGACGCCGTGGTGTTTGCCATTGGCAGCCGGGCCAATGATTTTGGCACCCCCGGTGTGGTGGAACACTGCATGTTCCTCGACAACGTGGTTGAGGCCAATAATTTTAACGAACGCTTCCGCCATGCCATTATTCAGGCCTATGGCCGTGGCACACCGGTCGATATTGCCATTGTTGGCGGTGGGGCAACCGGCGTGCAGCTGGCTGCGGAGCTGCACAAGGCGCTCGACATTGGCGCATTGTACAACTTTACCCCGGTCACGCCGGAAATGCGCGTAACCCTGCTGGAAGCCGGGCCGCGCATTCTGCCTGCCTTCCCGCAGAATGTCTCGGACGCAGCCCAGAAGCAGCTTGAGGCTTTGAATATTACCGTACGCACCAACACCATGGTCAGCGGTGCAGACGAAAGCGGGTTTATTCTTAAGGACGGCAGCCGCGTTAACGCGCAGTTCCGCGTCTGGGCCGCAGGCGTTAAAGCGCCGGATGTTACGCGGGATATGGACGGGCTGGATTACCAGCGTGGCGGGCAGCTTACCGTGCAGGCCAACCTGCAAAGCACTGTGGACGAACATGTGTTTGCTCTGGGGGACTGCTCCTTTATCAAGGATGCGCCAGTGGCCCCCACCGCACAGGTGGCCCGCCAGCAGGCCCACCATCTGGCCCGCCACCTACCGGGCTACATCTTTAACAAAAAGCCTGTGCCGGACTTCAACTTCCGTAACCGGGGGGCCATTGTTGCCCTTGGGGATTATAATGGCTGGGGCGCCTTTGCCGATGGCAAAACCTTTGGCGGCGGTTTTTTAAACGGTCTGAGCGCACGCCTTGGGCATATGGCCCTTTACCGGCAGCATCAGTTTGAACTGTATGGCCCCTTCCGTGGTGCCATTGCCTGCTTTACGGACTGGCTGGACGGTTTTGTACGCCCCTCCGTACGCATGGACTAAACGTACCCCCTTCCCCCATTTTTTAGCGGGGAAGGGTTACACCTTACAGTTGAAAACCCCCAATACGATCAGGGGTTTTCACATGCATGTAAAAAATCCCTTGCCAGCGCATTAACCGTAGCCGCCTGCTCTATATGGGGCAGGTGGCCGGTGCGGGCCAGAAAATGGCAGTTATCCTGTGCAGGAATCCCCTGTGCCTGCGTGGCAGGCAATACCTGATCTGCCTCCCCCCAGATAATCTGCACGGGGCATGGCGGATTATGCAGCAGCGGGCGCAGGTTATTGGCCTGCTCACCATGGGGGAAGCAGGTTTGCGCAATGGCGCGCAGTGCATCCCGCGCCCCCGGCACGGCGCGGGCTTCCACCAAAAACTCCGCAACCTTGCGCCCGATCAGTTTGGGATCATACACAGCCATGGCCATGGCCTGCGCCATATCCGCCGCAGTGCTGGCCTCCACAAAGCGGGTCATGAACGCCATGTTGACCGTGCGCCCCAACCCTGCCGGGGCCAGAAGGGACAGACTGGCAACCCGTGCGGGAACACTCTCCAGCAAGGACAGGGCAATACCACCACCCAGCGAATGCCCCAGAACATGGGCTTTGCTCACCCCCAACCCGTCCAGCGTCAGGGCTGTAACCTGCGCCAGACGCGCCAGTGTGGGGGCTTGAACCAGAGCACTGGACTGGCCATGCCCGGGCAGGTCAAACGCAATAACCCGCCGGTGGGCCGCCTGTACCTGCTGGGTGAGCTGCCAGTTGGTTGCACTGCCACCAAAGCCATGCACCAGCAGCAGCGGCAGACCCGGCCCCTCCCCCATCTGGCGGACATGCACGGTCTGCTCGCCCAGCCGGAGCAGGAAGGATTGTGTCTGAACAGCCTGTTTTGTCATGCCGCCATCATGCCCTGTTTGCCCCTAGGGGGCCAGATTGCAGGCCATGGCTTTTTTCAGCCGTTAAAAATGGCAGGCAATGCGGCCACCAATAAAACGCGGCTCGCCGGGAATATAAAAATAGGTTGTGGTGGCCATGCCCCCGCTCTCCGCATAGCGGCGGTCCAGAATATTGCGGGCATAAACCGTTATGTCCCACAACTGGGAGGGAGAATGCAGGGTTGCATGGGCTCCCAGCAAAAAATACGGCGGCAGGCGGTAAAAGCCGGTTCCCCCCACCGTAATGGCCTGGCTGCCCCTGTATTGCCAGTCTGGCCCAAAATCCAGCCTGTAGTTCCGGGGCAGGGGCTGCCGCCATGTGGCATCCCCGTTCAGGGTCAGTTTTGGGGAGCCATTATCCACGCCGCTAAAATTACGTTCAATGGCCTTCCACTGCTGCGGGTGGCTTGCGTGGTACGCATTGGTAGCGGCCCGGTCCACATTTGGAAAATCCTGAAAATCCCCGCGCTGCCAGCCAAGGTTCTGCATTAAAAACAGATGGCCAAACGGGTGGGCTTCCAGCGTTGCCTCAACCCCCCAGCTTTCGGATTTGGGGGCGTTGGTAATTTCACTCAACGGGCCAAAATTGGGGATCAGCACGGTGCCTATGACCTGCTGGTTATGAAAGTCGTTGTAAAACGCAGCACCATTCAGGCGCAGACGCCCCGGTATGGGGTCCGATTTAAGGCCGAGTTCGTAGGTGAGAACCGTTTCCGGCTTAAACGGGTCCAACTGGGCCTGCACCTGCGTATTGTTGGCGCTAAACCCGCCGGGTTTAAAGCCCTTGCTCATTTTGTAATACAGTAAAGCCTGCGGTACAAACTGCCACGAAACCCCAACCTGCCCGGCAAACTGGTTGGCGGCGGTGTTCTCGGGGTCGAAACTCCGGGTTGCCCCGCCGAATATCTGGGACTTCAGGCTGGTAATGCCCCGGTCATCCAGCTCATGCAAAAGCCCGGCCCAGATGGTCACATTATGCGGCAGACGGTAACTGACATTCCCGAACTCGGAAACGCTCTCCTGATTCATGCCAAAGGTTGTGGCCATCATGTATTTGCGGGCAGAGTAATCCGTATAGTCAAAGAAAAACCGCTGGTTCATGCGGCTGCGCTGGTAATATGCCCCCACAACCCAGCTCAGGCGGCCATGCAGGGCAACCCCGTTCAGCCGGGCTTCCTGCGTGAACACGTTGGCATCTATGGTGCGGTACGTATCTGCCTGAGAAAGCGCCGTGCCATCCTGATCCGTGTATTCGCCCTGCCGCTCGGTTTCAAACGCGCTGATGGCCGTAAAGGTAGCGGGACCAAAATCATGGATCAGCCGCAGGTCTGCCCCCCAGTACTGGTTATGCTCGCTGGGTTTAAGCCCCGCACCGCGCCCAACAAGGCTTGCAAACTCTGGCCGCATGGACCACTCCGCCCGCCGCCCCAGCCCAAAACCCGGCAAAGGCTGTGACCCGATAAGCCTGTGCACGGGAACCGCCGTAACCACCTGGCTGTTATCCTGCACAAAGTGGCCCCCGAGCTGGATAGTCGTGCGCTCATTGGGCTGCCAGCGCAATTTGCCACGCAAGGCCCACAGGTCCGCATCCCCCAGATGTGCACCGTTGGTCGGGTTGTACTGCCACCCCCCGCCCTGGCGCGTCTGCCCTGCCAGCCGAAAACTCCAGCCCTTGGCCAGCGGGCCGGACACATAAGCCTCGCTCCGGCTCCGCGCGTAGGAGGCTATGTCCTCCATCCCGCCATAATGCCATGTGGTGGTGGGGTCGTTGGTGCGCAGGCGCACCTCCCCCCCTGTGGTGGACTGGCCATGTTTTGTACCCACTGGCCCCGGGTCCACGGCTGCATCGGCCATATCAAACAGCAACCCGTTGCTCATGGCGGGGTACGCGTAGGCCACATCATCCATATACGTCAGAACGGGGGGCATGTTGTTCTGCGTAAAATCATTAAACCCGGCACCGCGCAGGTAAAAATTGGTCGAGGCCGTACCGTTGATACTCTGCATGGTCAGGTTCGGGGCCACACGCTCCAGCCCACGTAGGGTGGTGACATCCCTGTTACGCAGCATTTCCGCGCTCAGATGCGTTGTGGCATCCGGCTCATGCTGGGCTGCGGGAAAAGCAAAATCGGACCGGTGCGCCCCCACATCCACATGGGTTACGCCACGAGCGGCCACATGGGCGGGTTTTGCCTGCCCTGCCTTACCGGGCATAGCGGGGGTGGCAGGCAATGCAGCCGGTTTGCCCACTGGGCCGGGAGTATTCTGCGCCTGCGCCAAAGGGGCTGCAAACAGGCCGAGCGGGATCAGGCTGACACAGCACAGCATACGCTGCCAATGCGCGCGGCTGTGCCTGCTGGTGTGTATGGCCAGAGGAAGGCCATATGCTTGCTGCCCGAAAATAACCCGCTCCTTCCCCACCCATGCGCCGCCACGTTGCCGCGCAAGCCATGCTCCCCCGGCAAAGCTGGCCTCTCTCATGACGGAAACAGCCCCCCCTGTGCAAGGCTGTTGGCCCAAATCCATCTTATTTTTAACCGTTCGGCTGCACATTCATGCAAATCCCGATCAAAAAGACCTGCGCCGGTGTGTAAGGTTTTTTTTAAGAAAACCTCCGCATGCAAGAGGGTAGGCAGGCTGGAACAAGCTGGCTAAGGTAGGTGTTCATCTTGTGTTTTGCATAAAAAACACGGCCAGCAATCCGTAGTGTCAGCAACTATAAAAAAGAACCGGAGTTCCCCTGTGCCAGACCTGTCCTTGCGTGCCATCTTTCGCCATACCCTTATGCTTTCCGCCATTATGGGGGCGGGCAGTCTGGCCGGGCAGGCCCATGCTGCACCACAGGACACACCACAGAGCACACAGGCCAGTTTTGGGGCCTGGGGGGTGGACCTTGCCGGGCGGGATCTGGCGATTGTTCCGGGGAACAACTTTTTCCGCTACGCTAACGGCACGTATCTGGACCACCTTAAAATCCCTGCGGACATGACCAGCTACGGCCCGTTCAATGCTCTGGCCGAACTCTCCCGCACACGGGTCCAGAGCATTCTGGATGATCTGTCCGCCCACCCGCAGGCCGCCCCCCGCAGCACGGAAGAAAAACTGGGCACTTTCTACGCCTCCTACATGGATGTGGCGGAAGTGGAACGTCTGGGCACGCAGCCACTGGCACAGGATATGGATGCCATCCGCGCCATAAAGGACATGGCGGGCTTTGCGGCCCTGAGTGGTACAGCTGTGGGGTCGTTCCAGTTTGGTCCCTTCTCGCTGGGGATCAACCCTGACGCCAAGGACCCCACGCGCTATGCGCTCACGCTTGATCAGGCCGGGCTGGGCCTGCCGGACAGGGACTATTACCTCAAGCCCGTATTTGCCGCCAAAAAAGCCGCTTACCAGAGCTATATCGAAAAAGCGCTCACGCTTGCAGGCTGGCCCGAACCCGGCAAGGCCGCAGCCGCCATTGTGATTTTTGAGAGCAAGCTGGCCGAAGCACACTGGCCCCGCGCGGACCTGCGTGACCCACAGAAAACCTACAACCCCATGACCCTAGCCGAACTGGGGACCAAGGCACCGGGGTTTGACTGGGCCGCATGGCTCAGCGCCTCCGGCCTGCCCGCACAGGACATGGACAAGCGGAGCCTGATTGTTGGAGAACCCTCCGCCATTACAGGCGAGGCCCGGGTGCTGGCCGCAACGGACATGGACACCCTGCGGGCGTGGCTTGCCTTCCATCTGGTAGAAAACGCCACAGCCTACCTGCCAGACAGCTTTGAGCAGGCCCGGTTTGTCTTTACCAAAGCCCTGACCGGCCAGCCAACCCTGACCGCCCGGTGGAAGCGGGGCGTACAGGCCACCAGCGCCGCCATGGGCATGGCGCTGGGCAAGGTTTACGTGCAGCGCTACTTCCCCCCCGAAAACCGCGTGGCCATGCAAAAACTGACCACCGACCTGAAAAACGCCTTCAGGGTCCGGTTGCAGAACAATAGCTGGATGAGTCCAGCCACCAAGGAGGCTGCACTCCGCAAGCTGGAAAACTTTGAAATTCAGGTCGGCTACCCCAACCGCTGGCGCGACTACACGGGCCTTACCGTTAAAAAAGGCGATGTGTACGGCAATGCGCGCAACGGTGTGGCCTTTGAATGGCGCTACTGGCTGGACCGTCTGGACAAGCCGGTGGACCGCAACGAATGGGACATGACCCCACAAACGGTTAACGCCTACAACAATCCGCTGTTTGATCAGGTGGTTTTCCCCGCCGCCATTCTTCAGCCGCCGTTCTTCAATATCAAGGCGGACCCGGCCGTAAACTACGGCGCCATTGGCGGCGTGATCGGCCATGAAATGACCCACTCATTCGATGATGAAGGCCGTCAGTTTGATGAACACGGCCGCCTGCGCGACTGGTGGACAAAAGACGATGCCGAACGCTTCCAGAAACTGGCTGACCGTCTGGGTGCGCAATATGACGCATTTGAAGTGCTGCCGGGTGTGCATGTAAACGGCAAACTGACCATGGGCGAAAACATTGCCGATCTGGGCGGGCTGACCCTGGCACTGGATGCCTACCACGCATCGCTCAATGGCAAACCCGCCCCGGTAGTGGACGGGCTGAGCGGTGAGCAACGCGTATTTCTGGGTTGGGCGCAGGTCTGGCGCGAAAAACTGCGGGAGGAAACCATCCGCAGGCTTGTTGTCACGGACCCGCACTCCCCGCCCGAAGCGCGCGTAAACCTGCCCATGCACAATATTGACGCATGGTACGATGCCTGGAACGTACAGCCCGGCGACAAACTATACCTGCCAGTGCAGCAGCGCGTTAAAATCTGGTAAAATCACCTGAGGTGGCAGTGCAGGCTGCCTTGCAACACCGGACCATTCCTGTAGTGGTCCTCTACCCTGCCCGTTACCTGCCCAAGCCCCGGACCAAAGTTCTCTGTAGCACCGGGGCTTGAGCAATGGCAAAATAGCAGGCAAGTGGGCTATACCCACGCACACCATACTCATGCGGGGCAAGGGAGAACTCGGGCAGTCCATGGTCGATACGCGTCGCTCTTCCACACGCCCGAATACCGCCCTGCCCAACAGGCAGGAACCCCGCCTGCAACCTGCACGCCCTCTTTCTGCCCCCCCTCCGGCCGAAGTGGAAGGTGGTGCAGGGCAACGGCCGCGGCTGTTCCCGTTCATGCCTGTGCCCAAACCATCGGGCAGCCCGGTGCGCGGCTCCTCCACTCCCCTGATCCGTAAGGATATATACGCCGACCCCACATTGGGACCGGTGTTTACGGCCTCTGCCCTTGCGCATTTTCTGTTACTGGCCGCACTCCTTTATCAGGCAACACACCACGGCAAGACTGGCTCCCCCCAGTCCAACCAGGCTTCCCCGGTGGAAATGGTTTTTTCCCAGCCCACAACCTCCAGCGGCATGGTTGGCCCCCATTCGCCCGAAGCTGGTGGCGGCAATGCGGCCCCGCAGGTGGCCCCGCCCCCTCCGGCCGAGCAGCAGCCCGATACCCAGAAATCCCCTCCCGAAGCCAGTGAGGCAGCACCGGACGTGCCCCACCTTGCACAGTCGGATGATGGTTTCCCCAAACCCCAGCCTACCCCCCAGAAAGCGCGGCCAACCCCGCACAAATCCACATCAAAGCCGAGCAGCCGCGCTGTACCACGCCCCCAGCCCCAGCAGCTCCCCCAAAACCTGAAATCCCTGCTCCAGCACCCGATGGATTATTCGTTTAACGAGGCACCAGCCCCGCGCCGCCCCAACCGCCGGGGCCGCCCTGGCGGGTCAAACGCTCCGCTGGACATGTCCATTGGGCCAATGGTGGAAAATGGGCAGCTGAATGCCCATTACGCCTCGCGCACAAGTGTGCATGGCGTAAGCAGCGACTATGGTCAGGAAATTGACGCATGGATCCAGCGCCATCTGTTCTACCCCCCCGAAGCCGCTGAGCGGGGGGAAGAGGGCAGCACGTCGGTCCATGTTATTCTCGACCGGTCGGGCCATGTGTTCAAAGTCTTTATGAGCGGGTCTTCAACCCCGGCACTGGATGCCTCCACGGTTGGCATGTTCCAAGGCGCACAACTCCCTCCGGTACCACCGGACATGAAGGATCAGTATATCAACTTCGATGTCACGGTGCATTATGTCCTTATCCGCAACTAGGCATGCTGCCTGCACCCCCCGGATTATTCGCGGCTGATGCGTGGGCATGACATGCAGATCACACAAAACTGAGGAGGCATCCTTGGTGCAATTCTGCTTATCTTACAAACTGGCCTCTGCCACTCCAGACGACCCAAAGAGTTAAGGACATACTTGCGATGCCACGTTCATCCAGCTCCGATCTGCCGCCAGGTGTGCCCACAATCCGCGTTGTGGCCATGCCAACAGACACCAACCCTGCAGGGGACGTGTTTGGCGGGTGGATTGTCTCGCAGATGGATCTTGCCGCTGGCACAACCGCTGCCTTCCGGGCCAATGGGCGGTGCGTGACCGTTGCGATCAACAGCCTTGTGTTTCTTGAACCCGTTGTGGTGGGGGATGAGGTGAGCATCTACACCAAAATCATCCGCGCGGGTCGCACGTCCCTGACCATTCATGTGGAAACATGGCGCAGGGCGCGCCACACCCATATTACGTCCAAGGTGACGGAAGGGGAGTTCATTTTTGTCGCACTGGACGACAAACGCCGCCCACGCGCCTTACCCCCGTTTGAAGACACACTCCCCGCAACCAGCCACGAAAACGCCTGAACACTCCCCAGCGCCCCCCCAATGCCGGGCGGGGGCTATGGCCAGTCGGGCAGCACCATTCCCCTTGGGCGGAACGGTGCGCAGCTGGCCATATCTGCCGTGGCGTGTTTTTCCCTGTTCCAGTACGCGGGCTCCCCGTGCCATAGATAGACCCTTGCGCCGCCGACCTTGCGCCAGGGCCAGACCCGGGCAAGATATGCGGCACTTTGGGTACAGATGTACTTTTTTGTCGCGCACTACTTTGCCAACGCGCCATATGGTTTAAAAAACCCGCCAGCCTCTTCTGCTACCCCCCTGTTCCAACAGGGCGGACCATGCAGGCGTGGCGGTGGATTTGGCGTAACAGGAGGTCCGGTACATGAAGCACTGGCAGATTGATCAACTGCCATGGGATCGGTTTGATCCCTCCAAGGTTGACCCGGAGCTGATCCCCGCCATTAAGGCGGCCGCTGTTGTGGAGCGCAACAGCGTGGACTACGCGCAGTACCTCAACAACGTCTTCCACAATGACCCGGATTTCTGCACGGCGGCCGACCACTGGGCGGAAGAAGAAATCCAGCATGGGGATGCGCTGGGCCGCTGGGCCATGCTGGCCGACCCGGAGTGGGACTATCAGGCTGCATTCCAGCGTTACCGCGATTTCTACAAGATTCCACTGGATGTGGACCACTCGGTACGCGGCTCCCGCACAGGGGAGCTAATCGCACGGTGTATGGTGGAAACCGGCACATCCTCTTTTTATTCCGCGCTGGCCGACACCACGGAAGAGCCCGTGCTTAAGGCCCTGTGCAAGCAGATTGCCGCGGATGAGTTCCGGCATTTCAAACTGTTTTATGACCACATGCACCGCTACCTGCAGCGCGAAAATATTGGTCTTTGGCAGCGTATCCGCATCGCGCTGGGCCGCGTGACGGAAACTGAGGACGACGAACTGGCCTCCGCCTACTACACAACCAATGTGCCAGCAGACCAACCTTACGACCATACACGCTGCATTGCGGCCTATATGGTGCGGGCCATGCGCAACTACCGCCCCCAGCACCTGCGCCGCGTTACCACCATGGTGTTCAAGATTATTGGCCTGCCCCCCCATAGCTGGTTGCAGACCGTGGCGTTCCGCATTTCAGAAAAACTGTTCATCCGGCGGCAGCAACGGTTTGCACGCATTGCCGACATAAACTGAACAGGGCTTGCCGTGCGTGGCGTGGCAGGTCATCCTCCCTGCGTTCCAACCGCTGGAGAACAGACAGACCATGTTCACGCACATCATGGTGGGCACTAACGATATTGCCCGCTCAAAAAAATTCTACGATGCCGTTTTTGCTGCCCTGAACATTCCTCCGTCAGAAATCAGCGCCACGGGCCGTATTACCTATGGCAAGCATGGTGCCCGGTTTATTGTCACCCCGCCGCTGGATGGCAAAGCCGCCACAGCGGCTAATGGCGGCACCATCAGCTTTCAGGCGGATACTCCGGCCATGGCAGACGCATGGCACAAGGCAGGCGTGGAAAACGGTGGTAAAACCATTGAAAACCCACCCGGCGTGCGCCAGACCCCGGTTGGCCCGCTCTACCTTGCCTACCTGCGTGACCCGGATGGCAACAAGCTGTGTATTGCCTGTAAAGTGCCCGCATAACGCGGCTTTACTGCGCCTCCCCCTGCTATACGGAACGCACTGATCCGTTATGCAGGGGGGAGCTTACTCCTGCCGCGCCAGACAGGTGCAGGGCCACAACACGGGCCTGAACTCCCTGTCTGGTGCGGCAACCCGGCACCCAGCCAGCGCTCTATGAACCCAGCATGCTACGGTCCACTGCCAGACCGGCAGAGGCCTGACAGGTTGGCATCATTTCCACATGGTTGATGTTCACATGGGCGGGCAGGCCAAGCACCCAGGCCACGGTCTCGGCTATATCCTGCGGTAGCAGCGGGGCCGTGCCCGCATACACGGCATCGGCCTTGCCCTGATCCCCCAGACGGACCTGACTGAACTCACTCCCCCCGCACAGGCCCGGCGCAATGGTGGTTGCCCGCACCTGCCTGCCCAGCAGGTCGCTACGCAGGTTCCGCATGAACTGGTCCACAAAAGCCTTGGTCGCCCCATACACATTGGCACCGGGGTAAGGGTAAGTGCCAGCCGTGCTCCCCAAAGACACAACATGCCCGCTATTGCGCGCAACCATGCCGGGCAGCAGGGCGCGGGTGATTTCCACAAGCCCGGTTACGTTGGTTGCTATCATTGTCTCCCAATCCTGCGGATTGGTCTGCCATGCCTTTTCCAGCCCGAGCGCCAGCCCTGCATTGTTCACCAGCACATCAACCGCCTGCCACTCCTGCGGCAGGCTCTGTGGCAGGGCGCGTATGGCGGAAAGGTCGGTCATATCCAGCCGTAGCGGCAGAATACGGCCGGCCTCTACCTGCCCTGCAAGGGCCTCCAGCCGTTCCTGCCTGCGGCCGGTGGCAATAACCCGGTATCCTTCATGCACAAGGCGCAAGGCTATGGCATGCCCAAACCCGGCGGTTGCCCCGGTTACCAGTGCAATCTTGAATTTCTGCGACATTGATCTGTTTCCATTCCTGCCAGAATACCGCCAGCAGCCTATGCCAGCATGCTGGTAGAACCAACACCGTAACCCGCTCTGGCACACACACAAATGCATGACGCCTGCAAGGTGCAGCCCGGTTTACCCGGTGGCAGGGTCAGAGCTGTGGCGGAGGGCTTGCCGCCTGCAGCAGTGTGCGCCGCTCATACGGGTGGAGCAGGTCCGCCAGTGTGGCCTTGTCCAGAACCCCCATAAACGCATCCAGCGCCTGCCCCAGAACCCCGCGCAGGCTGCACCCCCCGGCAAGCAGGCAGGGAGCGCCGTCTTCGCCATTACGGGCCATGCAGCCGACCAGTGCCATATCCTCTTCCGTATGGCGCACCACGTCCCCCACACAGATTTCCTCGGCAGGGCGCCCCAGCGTTAACCCTCCGCCGCGCCCTCTTTGTGTGTGCACAAACCCGCCACGCCCCAGATGGTGAATAATCTTGACCAGATGATTTTCAGAAATGCCATAAGTCTGGGCCACCTCGCGTATGGAAACACGCCTGTCCGTATGTACGGCCAAGTAAAGCAAGGTGCGTAGTGCATAGTCGGTGTACAAAGTCAGACGCATAACAAAAAAATCTGCTCCAGCGGGTTACGGGCAGGACGGGGAACACCCCACACCAAGGCAGGCAGGACTAACCCTGAACGCCGCCTAACTGGCATGGTTTTTATAAAATGCGAACCCATGCCCCACCAGACGGCCCACAAACTGGCAAAATAAGGAACAAATGCAGAAAGACGATGAAACATATGCGCGCTCCTGCCTTCCACAAAACTATCCACAGGGTTTTCCCGCAATCCGTCCCCCTGCTTTGTGGATAAACTTACCCGCCTCTGGACCTGAATAGTATAAAAAATGTCTGTTTACTGCGGTTTGTAGCTTTTTTAAGCTTTTATGACACCAAACCCTCTTGACCTCTTACTCCAACAACGAGTCGGAGCGTTGCAATTCATCCACAGCCTGACTTGCCCACCACCGCACGCCCAAACCATGCTCCCGCCCCCACACCCCCGATTGCACAGATACGGGAACGGCTGGCACACTACGGCGCGATTCCTTTCAGGCCCGAGGAGCAGACAGAGCCTTATGCAGTTCATTCTTACTTTTTCCTGCCCGGACAAGGCTGGCATTGTTGCAGGCGTAACCTCGGCGCTGGCACGCCAGGGGGCAGACATTACCGAGACCCACCAGTTCAGTGACCGCAGTACGGGCCAGCTGTTCATGCGGCTGGCTTTTTCCACCCCCGCCCCCAATGACATGGCGGACATAAAAACCTGTCTGGCCCCTGTGGCAGAACAGTTCGGCATGAACATGCGCCTGCATGATGCAGCCGTGCTGCCACGCATGATTATTATGGTCTCCCGCTTTGACCACGCTTTGCTCAACCTGCTGTATCAGGTCCGTGTCGGGTGGTTGCAGGCCCGGATTGTCGCCATTGTCTCCAACCACCCGGACAGTGAAGCCACGGCCCAACAGGCGGGTATTCCCTATTACTACTGGCCGGTAACCCCGCAGAACAAGGCGGAGCAGGAAGCCAGACTGCTGGAGCTTGTGCACACCACACAGGCGGACCTGATTGTTCTTGCCCGTTATATGCAGGTGCTCTCGGACACTCTGAGCGCGCAGTTAAGCGGGCGGATCATCAACATCCACCATTCTTTCCTGCCCTCCTTCAAAGGAGCACGCCCGTACCATCAGGCTTATGCACGCGGCGTCAAACTGATCGGCGCGACTGCGCATTATGTAACCGCTGATCTGGATGAAGGCCCGATTATTGAGCAGGAAACCGCACGGGTGAGCCATAACCTCTCCCCCAACGATTATATTGCCACAGGCCGAGGGGTGGAATCGCAGGTGCTTGCGCGCGCAGTCAAACTACATACGGAGCACAGGGTGATGCTCAACGGGCATCGCACCATTATTTTTTCCTGACCCGCAGTTTGGCTGGCCCTTCCCATACACCCGCGGGCCAGTATGGGAAGGCATGCCTTATTGGGCCTGCCCCCATTTTTGCCAGCCCCGCATCGCCAGCACCACAAACCCTGCGTACAGGGCTGCCGTAACCCACAGGCCGCGCTCTACAAACAGCACGGTGTAGAAGACATCCACCACTATCCATAACACCCAGCTTAACCTGTAACGGCGCGCCCCCCAGAACTGCGCCAGAATACTGTAAGCACTCAGCAGGGCATCCCCCATGGGGGTTGGGTCATCCGTCCAGTGCCGCAAAACCAGTGCAAGGCCCAGACCGGCAAGGCCCGTGCCCCCCACATGCCCCCATAAACGCCGGGCTGTGGGGGAGCGGAGCACACGCACCTGCCCTTCCGCCCGGGCTCCGCGCAACCATTGCACCCAGCCGTAAAGGGACAACCCAATAAACACGCCCTGCAAGGCGGCATCCGCGTACAAAGCGGCACGCACAAACACCACGCCATACAGGGCCGATGCCACCACCAGCACAGGCCAACACACCACCATACGCTGCCCTGTTAGCCAGACCCCAAGGGCACTGGCCAAGGCAGCGGCCCATTCCAGCGTGGTCATTCCGCCCCCTGCTGGCTTGCGGTCTGGCGCAGCAGGGCAGGCAGGCGGGCCAGAAGTTCCTTGCCTTCCCCACTGGCAAACCAGCGCCCATGCCCGAGCAGATAATCCGTATAGGCGACCTCGGCCGAAGCCTGATCATGCACCAGCCCGGCAAAATAGCCGACTTCGGACAAGGCAAACTCCACATGCACAAGGGGCAGAAACGCCACAACCTGTGCACATTCCCCAGCACTCAGCGGACGAACGGACTGGTACCCTTCCAGCAGAGCTGCCACCTGCTCCCATGCAACAACACCGGAGGCAGGCAGGGCCAGCCAGTCCACCACAGCCCGCTCCAGCGCCACGGCCAGATCGAACGGTGCGCAGGTCCGGTCCGCCATGCCGAAGTCGAGCACACTGCTCACATCATCCCCAGCCCAGAACAGGTTGGAGCCGTGCCAGTCCCCATGCCCCCATGCGGGAACAATATGGGGCAACAAGGGCTGCAAACGCTGGTGGAAAGGCAGCAGCACGGCCTCCACGCTCCCTACCCAGTTGCGGTGTGCCAGAGCGGATCGCAACCGGGGCTGCCGGGCCACCCAATGCTGCAAGGCAGGCACCAGCTCTGGCTGGCCAATAACCTGCAACCCCGAGAGCAGAGGCACCACCTCTGCCCCGCCACGCGCAGGGGCTTTGAACCCGGCTGCCGCCAGATGCAGCCTGCCCAGCGCAACACCCGCACCATAAGCCTGCCTGACCGAAAAATACGGCTGCCAGGACATGACATTCTGATAAACATCCACCCCACGGGCGGGCAAAAAAGCCTCGTATGTCCAGTCCCCAACGGTTAGGGCCGTATGGCCATCGGGCAGAACCAGCGGAGGGCAGACAGCAGCCCCCTGCCCTGCCAGATGGTTTATAAAAGCGTGTTCTTCCTCCAGCCACTTTACAGAGCGCAGGGTTACGTGGTGGCGTTTGAGCAGGCATTCCCCCTGCCCCTCCAGCCGCACACGCCCCAGAGCGGAAAAAGGGCGCATGCTATGCCACGCCACACTCTGCGCAGGCGGCATATTGTGGAAAAAACGCAGGACTGACCGGCTTTCATCCAGTGTCAGGCAGGGCCAGTCACGCCGCTGCTGTACGCCGTTTACCCCAAACTGGGCCTGCTCCCCCCCACTCATGCCTTAAAAACCGGTGGATGCGGTAAACAGGGCGGCAAAACCTCCCCCAATGTAATAGTCAGGCGACTGGCCAGAAACCACACTCCCCCGCCGCCCAACCGTATCGTGCGCAGCAAGGGTTGGGTCGGCAATACCAGACAGATAATGCTGGTTGGTGATGTTGATGAAGTTCATGCGCAGCTGCGGCGCATGCAGCACGGATACATCCTTCATACGGTAACCAAGCGCCAGATTGCCCGTAACGTGGGAGGGCATGCGCTCGTCATTCATAAAGGTTGCGTACTGGTGCCCGGTATATTTGACCGTCATCACTCCAAAAAAATGCCCGTCGTCGTATGTCAGCCCAGCTGCGGCCTGCAAGGTGGGGGAGCGCACCGAACGTTTGCCCCGTGTTGGCAGAACCTCCGAGCCCGAAGACAGGTCATTATCAATTGTGGAATGCAGATACTCACCTGAAAAATAAGGGCTTATATGGTGCCACGGCCTTAGCCCCACCTCCACATCCACGCCCCGTGTGGTTTGCCCGCCCGCGTTAATGGTGGATTGCACTGGCGCACCATTAAGCATGACAAGAGTGGAAACCTGCCTGTTGGTGAAGTTGTAATTGAACAGGGTCAAGCTCCCCACAAGCAGATCACCCGCGTAACGGTAACCCAGTTCCTCTGCAATGGAGTATTCATTCTTCAGATTGCCAGTACCTTTTTGCTCCAGCGCACCACTTGTAGGGTCATAGACATCATACAGCGCTGTTTCCGCCGGGGTACGAAAGTTGGTGGTGGCGTTAAAAAAGACCTGATGATGCGGCGTTATCTGGAATCTGGCACCAAGGCGGGGCAAGGGTACGGCCGTGTTTGTGCCAATATTATAGCGGCTACCCGGCATGGCATTTGTGCCGGTGCGGGAGAACATGACTTCCTTAAAACCCGCACTCAGCAACAGCCGGTCATGGAGCAGGCTTAGCCGGTCGCCTATAAAAAGGGCGTTGGTCTGGGCAATAGTATGGTTGTTAGCCCCCCACAACGCCTGCCCCCCGGCCGTGCGCAAGGGGCTGCCCCCCCATATGGACCCGGCCGCCCCCGAGGCATCCAGTATGGCAAAGGTCTGCTTTTGCGCATCGTCCCCGTAATCGTACCAGTAGCCTATGGTCAGGTCATTGGGGCCACGTTTCCAGTCCAGTGTTGTGGTAAAGCCGGAGCGGTAACTCCGCTGCGTATAATCCGCCCGCACGGGTATGGACCCATCGGGGCTATTTGCCAGAGCTGGAGCAAGCTGCACGGCGTCCGTGCCATTAAACAGGCCTGTGCTCGGCAGTTGCATGCCCCCCGGCGCATTACCGTAGGCCCCCTGTGCATAGGGTGTTACCTTTAGTTCCAGCCCATTGCCCAGACCAAGGTTAACGGGGGCGGCCATGTAAAGAGTACGCTCGGGCTGGCGGGCCAGACGCCAGTAATCCGTCCCCCCTACTGCATTGTCCGCATTATAATGAGCGGCAAGATTATTGCCCCCATGTATGCCCTCGGTCAGCCAAGCGTCTTTTGTAACCTGTGGGTAATAGCTGTCTATCGCCTGGTTCCAGGACCCAAGCAGGGCAACACTACTCTGCCGCCCCCATGTTTTAAGCAGCTTGAAGTCCACATGCTGGCGCTCATCCCGCCCCGGGCCACGCCAGTTATCTGTTGCCCCGTGGGAGTAGGAGACAAAACCCCGCAGGCCGGTATGGCCTATTTCACCACTTTCAAGGCGCAGGAACTGGCGGTTGGTATTGTACGAACCATAAGACGTATCAAACACCCCTCCCGCTTTGTCCGCCGGGGTTTTAAACCGCAGCGTCATCAACCCGCCAGCCGCATTCAGCACCGGGCTCGTCAGGTCTGGCGCACCTTGTTGCAGGCTTATGGTTTCGTAATTCTCGTTATCGGCAAACTGGCTCGGGTAGCCTGTGTAATAGGCAATGTCATTCAGGGGCATGCCTTCAAGCACATAGCCTATGGCATCCCCGTTCATCCCCCTGACAGAAATATTGCTCTGGGGGGAAAAGCCGAACGGGTCTGACCCACTTACCGTAGCCCCCGGCAACTGGGCCACAAGGTCAAACGCCGTGGCAGAGGGAGCCTGACGGGCAATATATTCGGCATTCACCACGCTCTGGGCCTGAGGCTCGGACTGGGGGCGGATCAGCCCCCCGCCCGCGGGCAGGTGCGCAAGACTGGCATGCACCGTAACAACCTGCGCCTTGCCTGCCTGCACTGCTTCAGTCTGCACGGTTTCCGCCGCCATGGCAGAAGACCCCGCAGCCCCCACAAACACGGCAGATACCCCATAGCAGGCCCATACCACCCGCAAGGTCTGGCCCCCTTTGTAACCTTTATCCAGCGCACACCTCCCCATCATGCTCATAGCCACGCATGCAGGTGTATAGCGCACGAAATGGTTTTAGTTTTCATCCCCGTCCGATTTATCCCCCAGCACAATGGTCTGGTCGGAAATGGAGACATCGGTAACCGCAGGGCGTTGCAGGGCTTCGGTTGTATCCCGCGCGATCCCGGCGGTTTTATCCTTCAGGTCTGCAAGTTCTTCACGCACATCAGACAAGATTTCCAGCAAGGCCGCATGGTCTTCCGATGCCCGCTGGTCTGCCCCCTGGCTGAGCACCGCACTCCCCACCATAAGGGCGGGCAATGCCACCAACTGTATGCAGTTGCTTATATAAAGCAGCGTGTTCTGCCATTGCGGCACAATAACCGGAACCAGAGAAAAGACAAAAAAGGCATAAACGCACCAGATACTGCCAAACAGCATGGTCATTTTAACGGCCACGGCCACATTAAACCGCGTGATAAGGGACTTGGCTATTGTTTCGGGCTTTCTCATGGAGTCTCTTCTTCAGTTACGCTGCGCGCATAAGCAGCGGGCATTGCCGCGTGCGCTGTAACATACTCCAACCACCTTGTCCGCCATATCACAACGGGCAGCACGGTTGCCCTGCACCAGACAGATATGTGCCTGCGTCCCCGCGCACATCACCCCGCCCGGCTTTTACCCTTCTGGCAGAAGCCTACGTGAAAATCGCAGCCGAAAAAACGCAGCCTGCCCGCGCGCAGCATCGGCCTTGCGCAGGAACACTCCTACAACATACGTTCCATCCTGCTCGGGCCTGCCAATATACGCGGCATTCTGGACCTTGCTGTTATAAACTTCCGCCCCGCCGGGGTCGCGCACCCAAAAGCTGACACGCGCGCTTTTCGCATGCCCCCCAACCAGCAGGAACTGCCCGACTTTTGCAGGCACCTTGTACTGCACGACCTCTTCCCCCTCGACCGTGCCGGCAACAGTGGCCTCTTCCCCCTGTGTGCGAAAATGAACAGTGCGCTGGTGGGCCTGTGCGTACCCTGCATGCCCCAACAGCAACGTAGCCGCCACCAGCACTCCCCCCATCCGGCACATAATGTTTTGCTCCTTGTTACGCAATGCAGCCCTGTTCGTGCCATACGCCCAACAGATGCCTGAGTTCCCTTGGCTGCATCATACGCGACAAACATTTTTGTCCGGATGTTATTTTTATGATTTCTGGTGAACGATCACCTGCACCAGACATAAAAAAACGGGCCTGCCTTATGGCATGCCCGTTTTTATCTGGAGGTTTATGCTCCCTTACTGATCGACGAACTGTTCCTGCCCGACAATGCCCATCTGGGTGACCCCGAGCCTCTGGGCGTCGGCCATGACATGGACGACAGTCTTGTAATCAGCCAGCCGGTTGGGCTGGATGTGGAACTCGGGCTTGGGCTGGGCGGAGGCAATCTCGCGCAGGTGGGCCTGCAGTTCGTCCTCGCTGTTAACCGGCTGCCCGTTCCAGGTAATCGTATTATCAAAATCCACCACAAGGGTCACAACCGGAACCTCCTCCGTCGAAGGCGGCGGGTTGCCCTGCGGCAGATCAATCGCAACAGATTGGGTCTGCAACGGGATGGTGATGATCAGCATGATCAGCAGAACCAGCATCACGTCAATCAATGGCGTGGTGTTGATGTCGACAATGCCTTCGTCTTCCGTTGTGCTATCCGACCCGACATTCATGCCCATGATCAGTTACTCTCTTCACTCCTGCCCCCACGCGTGCCGCGCGGGGGACGGGGGGCCGCAGCCCGCCGTTGTCAGTTGGTCTTCGGCTTCTCGGTAATGAAGTCGATATGATAGATGCCAGCCTGCTGGCATGCCGCCACCATCCTGCCGACCGTCTCATACCGCGCCTTCATGTCCCCACGGATCTGGATCTGCGGCTGCGGTTTGACCACCGCCACCTTTTCCAGATGCTCCAGCAGGTCAGCCTGGTCCTTCAGCGGGGTTTCATCCCAGAAGGCCTTGCCATCCGCCGTAACCGCCAGCACCACGTTGCTCATCTTGGTCTGGGTGGGCTGGTTCATGTCGCGCGGCAGGTTGACCTTGACCGTATGGGTGGCCACCGGAATGGTGATCAGGAAGATGATCAGCAGAACCAGCATCACATCCACCAGAGGGGTCGTGTTGATGGCGGAGACGACTTCGTCGTCCCCTCCTCCGTTGCCAACCTGCATTCCCATGGTTCAGCCCACCCGGTTGGAGGTTGTGACCGTGGTCGGGGAGTTATCGGCGTTGACCCGCACGCTCTCCGCGGCTGCACCGTGGCGCACGCCACCGATCAGGATGGACTGCAGGTCATCGGCAAAGTCGCGCACCTGGTCCATGGCACCCTTGTTGCGGCGCACCAGCAGGTTGTAACCCAGCACCGCAGGCACAGCCGTTGCCAGACCAATGGCGGTCATGATCAGGGATTCACCCACAGGACCGGCAACCTTGTCGATGGATGCCTGACCGGCAATGCCAATGGCGGTCAGCGCGTGGTAAATACCCCAGACCGTGCCGAACAGCCCGATGAACGGGGATGTGGACCCCACGGTGCCCAGAAAGGCCAGACCCTTCTGCAGGCTGTTCTGGATGTTGTTGACCGCACGCTGGATGGACATGGAGGTCCAGCTATGCAGGTCAATGGCTTCCTGCATCGTGCCTTCATGGTGTTCGGCTGCCGTAATGCCGGTATCGGCAATATAGCGGAACGGAGAGGAGGTGGAGAGTGCGGAAGCCCCTTCCTGAATGCTGTGCTTGGTCCAGAAGTTTTTGGTGGCATCCTTGCCAGCAGCAAACAGACGCCCCTGTTCGATGAACTTGGTGATCATGATGAACCATGTGCCAAGCGACATGACGAGCATGATCAGCAGCACGCCACGGGCGATAATATCGCCGTTCGACCACAGGGCGGACAGGCCGTAGGGGTTGGCGTCATCCTTGGCGTCCGACGCGGGAGCTTCTGCTGCGGCAGCGGCGGCCGGGGTCGGGGCTGTTGTGCCATCGGTGGGTGTGGGGGTTGTTGCGGCATCCGGGGCAGCGGGTGTGGCCGGGCCGGGGGCAGGAGCTGTGGCTGCCGGTGCCGCAGGAGCGGTAGCCGCCGGGGCTGCCGGTGCGGGGGCGGCGGCATCCTGCGCAAAGGCGGCAATGGGGGCTACCGTGCTCATCAGCAGCGCAAGAGCCGGAGCGGCAAGACCTGACACAAAAGAACGGGGCAGTCTGCTCATTTTACTCAAGATCCTCATCCAAAGGCCCGGTCCTGTTCCCCTGCCGGAGCGGACCGGGCGGGTCCGTGTTGCTGTGTTATCCAGAGGTCCGGCACAAGGCCGAACCGTTAGTCTGTGTCAGTCATCCAGCCGGAAGCGGATGACATATGTCTTGTTCACTTCCCGCACGGGCACACCATTGCGGCTTGCGGGCCGGTAGCGGGCCTTGTGCACATAATCCAGCGCGGCCTGCGCAAATGCCTGACCACCGGTTACCGCCTGCACACGGCAGTTGCTGGTCATGCCTGTTGTTTCCACATCGCACACAACGGTTACGCGGCCTTCAATGTTGTCTTCCTCCATTTCTGGCGGATAGACGGGGCGCACATTGTTCAGCGGCGATGTTCCGGCCGTTGTATCGGGCGAATCATTGGGCGGTGTATCCGCGGGCGGGGCCTTTGCGGTCTGGGTTGGCGGAGCCACAGGCTGCTTGGGCGGTGTGCGGGCCACGTGCCTCATGGGTGGCTTGGGGGGCGGCGGCACCTCGATCTTTGGCGGCGGAATGAACGGCGGCGGAGGCACCGTCATCACCGGCGGGGGTGGTGGAGGCGGCGGAGGCGGCGGCGGAGGGGGTGGCGGCGGCAGAACGCGCGTCTGAATGGGCGGCTTGGGTGGTGGTGGAGCGCTATCGCCCTTCCCCATTCCAGAGATCAGCCCCCATATGCCAAGAATGTGCAGGAAAAGAACAACAATAAAAGCGCCAGCTACAACAGCAGTACCGACCTCCAGATCATACCGCTGAGCTTTCTTCTTTTGCTGTTCAAGCTCATTTGTCATGTCAGTTCTTCTTTATCATAACCAGCCACAAGCATGATCTGCCTCTCTTTATTTACTTATGAACCAGCAAAGAGCAGGGTATGCGCCTTTACCCACTCCCCGGTGCGGTGTACCGGGGCGGCACCCTGCGCGGCCATACCCCCGGCCTGCTGGACCACCGGCGATGAGAGGACCCCCCTGCGCGAACAGAGGCGAGTGCCACAAAACAAAAAAGCCGAACTTATAGAAGTCTTTTTCATAAGCACACATCCTTCATGGGCCATGCGTATCCAGGCATGCCAGAGGTGAACAAAAGCCAGAATCCGCACCTTCCGCTCCCCCGGAATGGAACAGAACAGAGAGTGCAAACCGCGCGATGCTGCTGCCTTTCCTTAACAAAAACATCTATTCCCGTTATGAAAAACGGTTAGAGATGAATGGAATAAACTACTCGTTACATTTCCAGAATAAGGACAGGGTTTGGACGCTGTCAACATCATTCCGCATCCGTTATATATTGAATCATGCCTGATAACGGCATATTCCTCTTTATTGGTTCAGTACTACAAAAAAGATAGATTTGGGCATCTGCCCGCCCCTTGTTGGTAGGCAAAACAGGCCCGGTTAAAAACACTTGTCGGGTAGGGAAGTGGGCAGCTAAAGCAGGAGCCTGCCTGTCAGGCGATCTGCTGCATTCCACCAGCAGAATGTACTGGCAGGGCCGGACCGCCTTACATGCCTGCAAGGAACATACCGTGACCGCCAGTTCTGTCCCGCCTGTTACCAACACCCCCGCTGATCTGCCCATCTGTGTGGCGGCTCTTTATCGCTTTACAGGGTTTAAAGACCCGGCGGGCCTGCGCGGCCCACTGTTGCAGGCGTGCGAGACAAACGGCGTAAAAGGTATTCTGCTACTGGCGGGGGAAGGCATTAACGGCACCATAGCGGGCAGCGATGCAGGCATAGAGGCCGTTCTGGCCCATATTCGCCAGTTGCCCGGCTGTGCGGATATTGTGGTCAAGTTCTCCCGCGCGCCATCCATGCCCTTCCTGCGCATGAAGGTCCGCCTGAAAAAAGAAATTGTCACCATGGGAATAGAAGGGACCGACCCCAACCACATTGTTGGTACCTATGTTGCCCCCAAGGACTGGAACGCCCTGCTCCAGCACCCGGACACCATTCTGATCGACACCCGCAATGATTACGAAGTGGCCGTTGGTACATTCGAAGGTGCGGTGGACCCCAAAATAAAGACGTTCCGGGAATTCCCCGAATGGTTCCGCCAGAAGCGCGAGCAGCTGGAGGCACAGGGCCGCAAACCCCGCGTTGCCATGTTCTGCACAGGGGGTATTCGCTGCGAAAAATCCACCGCTTTTGCCAAGGCGGAAGGGCTGGAGGACGTTTATCACCTTGAAGGTGGTATTCTCAAATATCTGGAAACCATTCCGCAGGAAGAAAGCCTGTGGCGTGGCGAATGCTTTGTGTTCGACCAGCGCGTGACCGTAGGGCACGGCCTGAAACCCGGCAATCTGGAACTATGCCACGCCTGCCGCGCCCCCCTCTCTCCTCAGGACAAAGCCTCTGCTCAGTATGAGGCAGGCGTGAGCTGCCCGCATTGCCATGGCACGCAAAGTGCTCACAACCGCGCCCGCCATGCCGAGCGTGAACGCCAGACCCGGCTGGCGGCCGAGAGGGGAGAAACCCATCTGGGCATGAACATGGCACAGGAGCGTGCACGCAAGCGCAGGCTGCGTGAGGAGGAACTCGAACGCCAGCAGACCCTACGCCAGAAAGTTCTGGACCGCCTGCGCGATTAAATGCGGGGGCAAACGCCCACACACCGCCAAACACGGTAAATGAGTAAGCAAAGGGGCTAGCCAACCAGTTAGCCCCTGATCTATATCAGGCGCGCGGAAGCAGCTTCCATTATACAAGCGGCACGCATTGCCGGGGACATGGATGAACATACATTGTGCATGGTGCGAGCGGGAGATGCTCAACACTGCCCATGCCCCTTACTGTTGCGCACGCTGTGAGAAAAAAGCCAACAGGGCGCTGGCCGCCATTAGCGTGCCCCCCACCCCACAACAGCGGGAAACACGTATAATCCGCAGTTGTCTGGTCAGTCTGGTTGCGGTCATTACCGTTACACTCGGCCTGCGTATTCTGGCGGGCTCCCCACCTCCGCCTGACAATATTATTATGGCGCAATCAGCCCCCTCCCCCCAAATGGACCGCAATGCCGCCTCCTACAAGGCAGGGCAGACTGCGCGCAGGCAGTGGAACCGCTGGCTGGGCGGCCAGCATGGGGAGCGCCGCAAGGGAGCCATTTACTGGCTAAACGCTGTAGCGGGCCAGCATGCCCGGCAATGTGACGGCACAGTGGAATTTGCACTTGGCTGTTTTGACGCACACCGGCACATGGACAGGATTGAACCGCAATTTGCCATCAGCCCGACATTCCGCTCCGGGTGGGACAACCCCTAGGACCTACGCGGGCCGGGGCACTCCTCGCAATGACGGTGTAAACTGGCGTGCCCCCATAGGTGAGTACGCGCCAGCAGGGCTTGGGCTTACAGTTCGCCCGTTACAAACTGGGCGCGACCCAGTCCAAAGCTCCAGTGCTCATCTGCATTCTGCACAATGGACACCACAAGGTCCGATGGAGCCAGACCACAGCGTTCATGCAGCCGTTCGGCCAGCAGCTTGTAAAAAGCTGTTATCTGCTCCTTGGAGCGTGGGCGCGAGGTAATCTGCAACAGCACGACCTGATCAGTCCGGGGGATACCCAGCCCGGTATCTTCAATGACCATATGATCCCGCTCATGCTCGGTGACAATCTGATAGCGGTCGCGCGCGGGCACCTTGAATGCTTCCAGCATGGCCTCATGCGCCGTATCCAGCAATGCACGAATGGCTTCAGGCTTCCGCCCTTTGATGACATGGAAATGAAGAAGCGGCATGTGATACCCCTGCGTTGACTTGACTGATTATAAAACGAATTTTCCAGCCAATGGTTTCAGGCACGTTCAGGCACACACAACACCATGCCCTTGCCTTGCTGCCCAATCAACTCATAGGGACCGGCTTTGCAAGCAACGGCATTTGCAGCATGCAAAACCATGCATGCCGCAAAATCCTTTAATTTTTAAAACAGTTTCCTAAAAAATAGAGGTTAGAGTTTTGCGTAACGCCACCCGCCACTGGCGGTAATCTCCTTACCGCTCCGTGCAACAGCCTCGCTGCACAAAAAACCACAGACCTCGCTCCCATCTGCCAGCGATATTTTACCAATAGCCATAGGTTGCGGCAGGCCGGCAACAAAGCGGCCAAAACCTGCCGCATCCAGCTCGTAAACCTCAACTTCCAGACCAGGACCAACAAAACCTTTTTCCCGCACCAGGCCGGGCTTGGGGGGAGAGGCATCCGGCAGTGCAAAAAGGCGGTAGTCAGGTGCCGTACGGGTTGTGGCACGCAGAATTGCGTGTTCCTTCTCCAGTTGCCAATGGAGCGGAAAACCTTTGAGATGTGCACCAACAACAGCCAGCAGCACATTACCCGGTGCTGGCACAGGAGCATTGTCCACCAGTGGCAGAACCGCATTGCGGAACACCCCGCTGGTATTATGCGCCGCCGCATGGAAGCGCCCGGCAAGGGCTGCAAGGTCATGGTCGCTAAAAGCCGGGCCAATAAAGGTTACCCCAAATGGCAGGCCATCCGGCCCAAACCCGGCAGGTACGGCACAGGCGGCCATATCCAGCAGATTAACAAAATTGGTGTAGGTTCCAAGCATGCTGTTGGCAGCAACTGGTTGCGCAATAACCTCCTCCCGGCTGACAAGCCGCGGAGCGGTGGGGAGCAGCATGACATCAAAATCCGCCCACATCCGGTCCACCACCTGTTTAAGCAGGTGCTGGCGGTAAATCCCTTTAAACACATCGGTTGCGGAATAGCGGGTCGCGCCGTCCATGATGGCGCCAACCGTTGGGTCCATATCTGCACGATGTGCGTGATAGAAGTCCGCAATGGCAGTCAGGCGCTCCACAACAAACGGACCACTATAGAGCAGCTCGGCTGTTTCTTTTAACGGTGCAAAATCCAGTTCGACCGCAGTCCCCCCCAGTTCCACAAGCTGGCGGATGGCACGGTCATAGAGTGCTGCATTGGCAGTGCAGCCATCAAAAAAACGATCTTTCTGCCGTAGAACACCAAAGCGGAACGTATCCGCCGCCAACCTGCGTGGCACCATGGCGCGTGAGTACGGCGCATGGGCATCCGGCGCCATGGCAAGCTGCTCAACCCGCCACGCATCTGCTGCTGAAGCAGCAAAGACGGAAATACAGTCCAGAGACTCACACGCAGGCACAAGACCTGTCGTGCTGAGCACCCCACGGGAGGGTTTAAGCCCTACAATGTTGTTAAACGCCGCAGGCACACGCCCTGAGCCCGCCGTGTCGGTCCCCAATGCGAATGACACCAGCCCCGCAGCAACCGCCACGGCAGATCCGGAACTTGAACCACCGGACACATGCTTCGCACTGAACACGCAATGAGGCTGCCCATAGGGGGAGCGCATGCCAACCAGCCCTGTTGCAAACTGGTCCAGATTGGTCTTGCCAATAACAATAGCCCCTGCGGCTTCCAGCCGGCGGACCACTTCGGCACTTTCCGTGGCGTCATAAGCAAAGGCCGGGCAGGCTGCGGTTGTTGGCAGGCCAGCCACATCAATATTGTCTTTAACCGCAAAGGGCACGCCATAAAGCGGCAGGTCCGCGACCGGTTGTTTTTCCAGCTCTGCTGCTCTGGCCTGCAGGCGCTCGGCAGGCACAAGGTTGATCCACACCGCCGCATCCACGGAAGCATAGGCATGCACACGCGCGAGAACCTCCCTGACAATATCTGTCGGGGTAAGCGCCCCGTTCCGGCAGGCAGTCAGGAGGTAGTCAATCTGCAACATATCAGGAAATGTCATAATGTTTGTCCTTGCCTACAGGCTCTGGCGTGTGTGGGTGGGGGTTAGTCCGTGCAGACCACCATAATCCGCTCACCTCCACGCACCTCGCGGCCTTTGCGGCACAGAATGTCCTTCACCACACCGGTTGCAGGGGAGATGATCTTCATTTCCGTTTTCATGGATTCAATAATCGCAACGGCATCACCTGCCTTTACGTGATCCCCCACAGCAACCCTGAGCTGCCACACACTGCCCGGCACAGGGCTGTCCACGCCCATATACCCTTCGGGCAGAATGGATTCATCGGCCTGCGTGGTGTTTGCTTCCTCCTCAAACGTATCAAGGCCTTTTGCAATCCAGTCCTGACGTTCCGCCTCAAAGGCGGCCTGCTGGCGGGCGCAGGCCTGAGCGATTTCGGACTTGTTGGCTTCCAGAAAAGCCCGGTATTCCGACAGGCTGAACTGTGTTTCCTCAATCCTGACGGAAAAACGACCGTAGGGGAAAGCAGCCCGCGCCTCCATCAACTCATCATGCGAGACGGGGTAGAAGCGTATCTGGTCAAAAAACCGCAGGAGCCACGGTGTATTTTCATGGAATACATCTGTTGTGCGCCATGTATTCCAGACCTGGGTCGTGCGGCCAAAAAGCTGGTAGCCCCCCGGCCCTTCCATACCGTAAATGCACATGTAACTGCCGCCAATACCCACAACATTATCCGGGGTCCATGTGCGTGCAGGGTTATATTTGGTTGTGACCAGCCTGTGCCGCGGGTCAATGGGGGTGGCCACGGGTGCCCCCAGATACACGTCCCCCAACCCCATAACGAGGTAGGACGCGTTGAAAATGATCTCCTTGACCGCGTCTATGGAAGCAAGACCATTAATCCGGCGGATAAACTCGATATTGGACGGGCACCACGGCGCATTGGGGCGCACCAGTTCCTGATACCGCTGCATGGCCAGCCGGGCCTGCTCGTCATCCCACGAAACGGGGAGGTACACGATGCGGCTGGGCACAACAATATCATCCTCGCCCGAGGGCAGGGCCTGTTCAATACCATGCAGCCGTTCCAGCAATACCGGCAGGGGGAGCACCTGCGGATTGTAATGGACCTGAAGCGAACGAATACCCGGAGTAAGGTCCACAATCCCTTCTACTGCTGCGGCCCTGAGCCGCTCCAGCACAAGCTGCACACGCAGGCGCAGGGCAATATCCAGTTCCGGCGGGCCAAATTCGAGCAGAAGGTAACAATCCCCCGCACGGCGGTACACAACCGGGATTTCCCCTTCCGAGCGGAACAGGATGGGGCTATCCCCCGCAATAGGTTCAGGCAGGAAGGATACACTGACCGGCTTGGGCTGTATGCGCTGGAAACGCACCTTGTCCCCCGGATGCAGTTGCCCCATTTTCCACAGTTCATCACTGGTCAGCACCGCGGGGCACACAAAACCGCCCAGACTTGGCCCATCCGGCCCAAGCAGGATGGGCATATCCCCGGTAAAGTCGATGGCCCCAATGGCATATGCGTTATCGTGAATGTTGGAAGGATGCAGCCCGGCTTCCCCCCCATCTGTTCTGGCCCAGCGTGGTTTGGGGCCGATCAGGCGTACACCGGTGCGTGCGCTGTTGAAGTGTACTTCGTATTCACTGGAAAACAGGGTTTCGATATCTTCATCCAGGAAGAAATCAGGCGCACCATGGGGGCCGTACATGACCCCGAGGGTCCATGTACGGGTCAGCTCAGGCCGGTCCTGTGGGGCAATGGCCACTGGGGCCGCCGCGTTGGTCGCAGGTTTGGCCAAGCGCAGCACATCCCCCGTGCGGAGCTGCCCGGTTGCATGCCCGCCAAACTGGCCCAGCATGAACGTGGCACTGGACCCAAGGTACAATGGGGCATCAATCCCCCCACGCACGGCAAGATATGTGCGATGCCCTGCCCCCTTGATCTGCCCCAGAGCCAGAACCTGCCCCGCCTGCACCGTAACCGGCTCCCAGTAAGGCACCTCCACGCCATCCAGCGTAGCGGGCATGAATGCGCCAGACAGGCCGATAACAGCGTCCGTGTTAAACCGCAGCACCGGGCCAGTAGCCGTAAACTCCAGTGCTGGCACACCCTGCGCATTCCCCACAATCTGGTTGGCCAGACGGAAGTTCCGGTCGTCCATAGGGCCACTGGGGGGGACCCCCACATCCCAGTACCCCACGCGGCCCGGCCAGTCCTGCACTGTGGACTGAAGGCCCGGTGCAATCACTTCCACCGTAGCGGGTATATAGGCAAAACTGTTGAGCAGCCCAGTAAAAACACTCCCCGCGCGCACGGCATTATCCGCCGTAACTGCGCGCAGATAATCCAGATTACTTTCCAGACCGCTGATCCGGGTTGTGGTCAGTGCTGCATGCAGGTTGGCAAAAGCCTCTTCCCGCGTGGCACCTCGGGCAATAATTTTGGCCAGCATCGGGTCATAGTACGGGGTGACCTCGGTCCCGGTTTCTATCCAGCCATCCACGCGCACACCCGGTGCAAAGCTGACCTCGGTCAGCCGCCCGGTGGAGGGGCGAAAGTTCTCTGCTGCGTTCTCGGCATAAATCCGCGCTTCTACAGCAGCCCCTTTGGGCACCAGACTTTCCTGCGCTGGCAGAACCAGAGTGCCATCGGCCTGCCTGATCATCCACTCGACCAGATCAATCCCGAAAATTTCTTCCGTAACGCAGTGTTCAACCTGAAGCCTTGTGTTGACTTCAAGGAAATAGAACTCGCCACTTTCCGTATCGTAAATAAACTCCACCGTGCCAGCGGACTCATACGCAACCGCCGCACACAAGGCCCGTGCTGCGTTCCGCAGGCCCACGCGCGTTGCTTCGGACAGGCCCGGGGCTGGGGTTTCCTCTATCACTTTCTGGTTGCGGCGCTGGAGGGAGCAATCGCGCTCACCTAGTGTGAGAATGTTCCCGCGGCCATCCCCAAAAATCTGCACTTCCACATGCCGCGCGCAGGCAATGAATTTTTCCAAAAACACCCGCGCATCGCCAAAATTGTTCCCCCCCATGCGCGACACAGCAGCAAAGCAGTCGCGCAGTTCGGCCTCGTTATGGCAGATCTGCATGCCAATGCCGCCACCACCCGCCGTGCTTTTGAGCATGACCGGGTACCCAATGCCAGCGGCGGCCTCCAGTGCCTCTTCCACACTGTTCAGAATATCCGTGCCCGGCAGGAGCGGCACATTGTTCTGTTTAGCCAGATCACGCGCGGTGTGTTTAAGGCCAAAAGCCCGCATATGCTCGGGCCGTGGCCCCATAAAGCGTATGCCCTGGGCTGCCAGTTTTTCCGCAAATTCGGCCCGTTCGCTCAAAAAGCCGTAACCGGGGTGGACTGCCTGCGCACCTGTGGTGGCGCATGCCTGCAAAATGGCATCCATGTTCAGGTAGCTGTCGCTTACTGCGGCAGGCCCGATCAGAATGGATTCATCGGCCTCCAGCACCGGTGGCGTAAACCGGTCTGCCTCGGAACACACAGCAACGGAGGCAATTCCCATCCGTTTGAGTGTCCGGCCGACACGGCGTACGATTTCTCCGCGGTTGGCAATAAGAACCTTTGTGAACATGGCAGGCAGTCCGAACGGTCAGATGGAAACAGGGTCGCCGATAACGACGCGGATGGGGGTCGGCACAAAACCGTTGCAGGGGTTGTTAACCTGCGGACAGTTGGAAATAACCACAAGCGTGTCCATTTCCGCGCGCAGGTCCACATACCCGCCGGGGTCGGACAGGCCATCATCAATCACCAGTTCACCATTTTGCAGGACTGGCACATTCATGAAAAAATTGACGTTATTGACAATGTCGCGCTTGCTCATGCCGTATTTTTCAACTTCGAGCAGGAAATTTTCTCGGCACGAATGCATGTACTTGGTCTCATGCCCAAAACGCACCGTATTGGATTCACAGCTACAGGCCCCGGCCAACGTGTCGTGGCGTCCGCAGGTATCATCCACCACGGTCATGAGCACATTGCCTTCGTTGGAATACAGCCCAGTCCCCTTGCCAATATAGGCCGAACCCTGATTGAGCAGCGTATCCTGCGCACTGTAGCGCTCATGGTAGGCATGGGCATTGTAAAAAAGGGCATCCACAGCCTGCTGGCTTTTCAGGTCAATAATCCGGATAACCTGCCCTTTGCGCACCAGACCCGACCACGGAGTACGCGCGGCCACATGCTGATCAAGAACAATATTGGAAAAAATCTTGCTGAGATCATGTTCTGACATAAATCTGGCTCCCTGATCAGGCAAAGAGAATATCTGTGTTATCAAACCCGCGCCGTGCTTCTTCGCTGAACGTCCGGCACAGATCATCCGCCGCCGGGGCCGGAGCCTGCCAGCGCACGGCCTCAACAGGAGCCGGTGCAAAACTGGCATCCGGCGCCAGAGGGTGCGGACAGTTCGAGACGGCAACAAGCAGGTTCATTTCTGCCCGCAGGTCCACATGCGCGCCGGGGTGCACATCGCCCTCCACCCATTTGAAGCTACCATCGGCCTGCGTACTGATATGGGAGAAAAACGTAATGCAGGAGGCAACATCATGCTGCGCCATGCCGTATTTTCCCGCAGTCAGGCGCAGGTTGTTGCGGGTATTGCGCAAACCGGCAGACCCAAAGTTGCGCTGGTTGCTCTGCGGTGTGCTCCCGCCAACCAGCGTATCGCTAAACCCGCAGCTATCGCCAATAACGGATGCCAGCACGCGGCCCATATCAGAGAACAGAACACGCCCTGTGGTCAGGCAGGTGGTCCATTGCAGCTTCATGGTATCGCCCGCATTGTAGCGTTCGCTCAGGTCATCCGCATTCCACAACATGACCGACACACCATTGTTGCCGGATGTGTTGATCAGGCGCAGTGCCTGCCCACGCGGCACAAATGTGCTCCAGTACCACCCGCCGGGTATGGTTTCGCGGTGCAGAACACTGGCTTCGGTCATTTCAATCGGGGTTGCAGCAGGGCGTACCGTATTTTCGGACTGGAGCGCCTGATCCCGGAGCTGGTTGTAGCGGGCCCGGTACCAATCTGGGGTTTGCTGGTCTATTTGCATGAAAATCTCCTGTATTCAGGCAAGAATGGCAATGCGCGTTCAGGACGCTTCCATATCAAGTGTAAGTTCCCGCCCTTTTTCATGAACGGGGGGAATCAGGGAGGCAATCAGGTGCAGGCGCCCGGAAATAACACCGGGCTGCGTGATAAACTGGTCTGCTATATCCTGCAGTTTTTTAACCTTACCCTGAACAAGCAGCACTTCCAGTGTCTGCCTGCGAATGAGGTTGACGTGCAGTGAACTGATAACCTCTGCAAGGTTTTCATATTGCAGCTCTGCAAGTTTCTGTTGCAGGTTTGTGGCGGCATTATTGTAAAAAAGAATAATCACGCCGGCCATCAGCTCATCGCCGTTTTCCTGCCGGCACGCCATAAGCTCCTGATGCAGAATGTTCTGGATCGCCTGGGAGCGGCTGGCATAACCTTTTTCCGCCACCATGGCATCAAGCTCATGCAGAAGGCTTGGCGACAGGGAAATACTGACGCGGCTGATCTGTTCCTTGCTACTCATGCTTGTATTCCCTACTCGACCTGGTCTGTTACAAGGGTGAGAAGCGGCAGATCAATTGTTACCTCCTCCTCCTCCATGTCATCCGATGTGCCAAAGGAGCGGATAAGCCCCTCCAGGTGCGCCTTTGTTGCCAGAAACTCGGCCGATGTCATCTGTTCCGCACGGCGGGGGCGGGAGAGCGGTACTTCAATCACTTCCTCCACCTGCCCGGGGTGGGGTTTAAGCACCAGAATACGGTCAGCCAGATAAATGGCCTCGTCCAGATCATGCGTGATAAAGACTATGGTAATGTCGATCTTGCGCCAGATCTCCATCAGATAGTTCTGCATTTTTGTGCGTGTCTGGGCATCCAGCGCGCTAAAGGATTCATCCATCAGCAGCACACGGGGGGATGCAGCAAGGGCACGCGCAATGGCAACACGCTGCTGCATTCCACCAGAAAGCTGATGCGGATACGCGGTCGCAAACTGTTCCAGCCCGATCATCTGGAGCCACTGCATGGCCTGACGCTGGGCTTCCAGCCGGTCCACGCCCCCCATCTCAATCCCAAACATGACGTTGCGGCAGACATCCAGCCAAGGGAACAACGTGTATTTCTGAAAGACCATACCCCGGTCGGACCCAGGACCACGGACCGGCTTGCCATCCATGAGAATACGCCCTTCAGTGGCATCCTCCAGCCCGGCGAGAATACGGATCAGGGTGGATTTGCCACACCCTGAAGGCCCAACCACACACACCAGTTCGCGCCGGTGCACACCAAATTCTATGGAATCCAGAGCTACGGTCCGGTTACGCTTTTGTGTAAAAACCTTGGTAACACGGTCAATTTCCAGAACATAGTCGCGCTTTTTGATCTGCTCCATACGTGCGGCCACATCTGGCGGCAGAATACGATAATCAGGGAGCGTATGCTCTACATGGTCAACCATCAGCCATTCTCCCTTTTCCACGTAAACAGTTTGCGGCCAACAACGCCAAGGACCATATCCGTGCCCAGCCCGACAATGCCGATCAGCGCCATGGCGGCAAAAACATTGTCAAAATGCTGGTAGCGGGCCTGCTGTGTAATAAACCAGGTAATCCCCGACGATGTGCCAATCAGTTCTGCCACAATCAGGTAAGTCCAGGCCCAGCCAAGCAGAATACGCTGGTCCCTGTACAGGTCGGGCAGAATACCCGGAATAACCACCCGAAAAAGCAGCCGCAGACCTTTTGCACCCAAAGTGCGGGATGCCTCCACCAGAGAAAAATCGAGTTTGCGCGTGGTATTGGCAATAACAAGTATTTGCTGGAACAGGGTCCCTATAACAATAATGGCAATCTTGGGGGCATCATAAATACCCAGAATGGCCACTGCGAGCGCTCCAAAAGCCGGAGCCGGCAGGTAGCGGAAAAAATCGACCGAGGGTTCAACAAGCCGCGCAACAGCCGGAATGGAGCCGCACATAATGCCCAGAGGCACCCCCATGATGGAAGAAATAACAAACCCCCAGAAGATAATACGAATACTGTGTGCAAAAGCCTGCGTAATGGAATGTTCAGCCCCAACAGGGGCAGAAGACGTAAAAGCATGCACAAACGCGCTCAGCACATCCCCCGGAGATGGCAGGTAAACGGGGTTACTTGGAATACCCTGCGGAACAGGCTGGTGCTGCTCCTGCATTTCCGTAACCGCACGGGCAAAATCCGCGCGGTTCATCCGCATCCCCGTTTCCAGATACTCCTCCCCCCCGGGGTCGGTAATCAGAACCTGAGGATGCCAGACAAAAGGCAGATAACTAACCGCGCTCCAGAGGAGCAAAGGCAGGAGCACCGCCAGAATACCGAATATATTCCGCAACATCCGGTCTGTCCGGCCGTATAGCCTCCATGAGGCAAGGAAGCCCTGCATAATGTGCTCCTGCCTTTTGCCGTTACTTAACAGATGCCGTAAAGGACGGATCAATATAGCTGTCAATGTTCTGGGGTGATTTGTAAACACCCTGCTGAACATTAAAAGCATCCGAAACTTCGGTTGATCCGTACAAAGAGCCAAGCCCTTCCTTTTTTACAAAAATGCCTTTTCCATCAGCAAGGCTTAGCAGATGCGTGCCCTTGAGGAAGCGCTTGTAAGCCTCCGGTGTCACACCCGTGCGTGCCGCCATAATGCGCAGGGCATCCGGCTGTGTTTTGGGGTCCTGAATATAGGTAACAACACGGTCCCACACCCCAACCAGACGCTGCCACTGGTCATGATTGTCGTGCAGGGACTGCGGATCGACTGCAATGGTATCGTAAATCAGGCCCGGCACTTCATGCGAAGTAAACACCGGCCGCGCTCCGGGCACCGCGTGCAACGCCTGACCGGAGTTAGGCTGCCATGCTGCAATGGCCGCAACCTGCCCCGAGGCCAGAACCTGAGGTGTTTCGTTCGTTTTTGTGTTCACGAGCTTGACGTCTTTTTCGCTCATGCCCGATTTTTCCAGCCCCTTGAGCAAAAGCAGGTGGTCCACCAGCCCTTCTTCCACCGCAACGGATTTACCCTTGAGGCCCTGCATGTCCTTAATACCGGGCTGCGCCACGACCATATCATTCCCATCGGAATAATCGGTCACAAGGATCATTTCCCCCTTGTGGCCATTGGCCCCGGTTACCAGCGCATCCCCATTGGTTGCCATAACGGCATCCAGCTTATGCGCGGCAAACGCGTCGAGCGAAGCACTGTAGTCAAACCACTGGAAGTCGGCATCAACCTGCGCCTCCTTCAACCAGCCTTTATCAATGGCAACCTGCCACGCAACCCAGCCCGGCCAGTCACTATAGCCAATCTTCAACGACGCAGCAGACGCCGAGGAAAGAGAGACCGCGGCACAAACACTGGCAAGCAGGCCTTTGCGAAAAAGCGATGAGAAGCGCATGGGGGAGGACTCCAGTAATACGAATTGCAAAAACCGTATTACTGATACTCACCACAAACGCTCATTCGTTGCAATCAAAAAATGTTCTCATATCAGAACCAATTCAGGGCCGCTTCAAAATTGGTGCGGCTGCAACATTTTACCCTGACTCTCCTTTTCTGGTGCCAGTACCAGCCCATGTTACGGCCATATCCGCGGCCTCTCGCAGCGGAGCACGGGGGTAGCCTGCATCCAAGGACGCCCGTTATCCACACTCCTACGTATCTACCGCAAAACCATTGCTCTTTTTATGGGAGAAGCAGGTTTTTAAAACAGTGGCGGCCCCGGCCATTTACGGGTTCTTCCGCCAAAGAAGACACGCATTTTCTTTGGAAAACAAAGCTGCTACACAAGAACCATAAAGGTTACAGTATAACAATTGGAGACCCATCCGCCATGAAACGCTTTTTTGGCAAACACCTTTCCCGGACAGCGTTTCTGGCCCTTGTCTCCACGGCACTTGCCGGGCCAAACACCGGGCGGGCGGAAGAAGGCATGTGGACCTTTGACCACCTGCCGATTGCGGCCATGCAGTCCGCCTACCATTTTACGCCAACGCCGGAATGGATCAGGCACGTCATCCAGTCCTCTGCCCGGCTGGCGGAAGGATGTTCCGCCTCGTTCGTATCTGCTGATGGGCTGGTGATGACAAACCACCATTGCGCCAATTCCTGCCTTGCGGCCCTCTCGGACAAAGCGCACGATTACTTCCGGGATGGTTTTTATACCAAATCCCTCGCAGAAGAGCGGCAATGCCCAGGCATGGAATTGGACCGGCTGGATTCCATCTCGGATGTTTCCACCCAGGTCGAGGCGGAAACCAAAGGCAAGAATGCCAGCGCTTACTCTGCCGCCATGCAGGCTATTGAAAGCCGCCTGACAAAAGACTGCCTGCAAGGCGATGCCGCACATTGGCGGTGCGATATGGTATCACTTTACCATGGTGGGCAAACCGCTCTCTACCGGTATCGCCGTTATCAGGATGTGCGCATTGTCATGGCGCCCGAACAGGGCATTGCATTTTTTGGTGGCGACCCGGATAACTTCAGTTATCCCCGTTACGATATTGATCTCTCCATGCTCCGTGTTTACGAAAACGGCAAGCCTGTTCACACGCCTTACCTTCAGTTCGACATCAACGGCCCAAGCGAGCACGAACTTGTCTTTACATCCGGCAATCCGGGCCGGACGGAACGTGGCTTGCCAGCAGCGGCACTCGCCTTCCAGCGCGATGTTATCAACCCCACAGTCATCGCTCTGCTCAGCGTGCGCGAAGGGATGTTGTGGCAATATGCGCGCGAAAGTGCCGAACATGAAAAACAGGCTGAAGATGAACTCTTTAGTGTGCAAAACAGCCTGAAATCCTATTCCGGCACACAATCAGCCCTACGTACAAGCGACATTGTAGAACGCCGCACAAAGGAAGATGCGGCACTACAGGCATGGATTGATGCCGACCCCGCGCGCAGGCAGGAGTTTGGAACACCATTTGCAACGATCAACAAAGCCATTGCCACCCAGCGCAAGTTATTCACACAGAATATTGCCCTGCGCATGGCACTGGACGGGCTAGCCGGTGAGGCCATGACACTGGTGAACGGTGCCGCCGAACGCAGCAAACCCGATGCCAAACGCAATGCGGGGTATCATGACGCACAACTCGGCGAGATCGAGGCCGCACTGGGTGCAAAAACCCCTGTTTACCCCGAATTGGAAACCACATCTCTCGCCCTGAGCCTGACAACACTGCGCCAGCTTATGGGTGCGGATGACCCGCTGGTGCAGATGACACTGGGGCATGAGAGCCCGGACGCTCTTGCCGCCCGGCTTGTGCATGCAACAAAGCTGGCTGACCCTGCTGTGCGTCTTGCACTCTGGAAAGGCGGGCAAGATGCCATCAACGCATCATCCGACCCGATGATCGTCTTTGCACGCCGCCTTCACCCGTCTCTGGTCACCCTGCGCGATCTCATGCGCGATGAGGTTTCCGCTCCCCTGCACAAAGCCGAAGGAGCAATTGCCCGCGCTCGTTTTGCACAGGCAAAAGCGGAAGGGCGGCTTGATGCATTGTATCCGGATGCAACATTCTCACCCCGCTTATCCTACGGCACGGTGCGAGGTTGGACACAGAACGGCAAGACCATTCCCGCCTTTACCGATTTTGCAGGCATGTACCGCCACACTACTGGCAGCGCACCGTTCAACCTGCCCCAACGGTGGCTGGATGCAAAAGGCAGACTGAACCTCTCCACACATCTGGATTTTGTTTCCACGAACGACATTGTCGGCGGCAACTCCGGCTCGCCAGTGCTGAACAGGGAAGGCCATGCCGTTGGATTGATTTTTGATGGCAATCTACCCAGCCTTGCAGGTGATCTGTATTACGACATCACCTCCAACCGCGCTGTTTCAACCGACACCAGCGCGATCATTGCCGCCCTTCGGCATGTGTATGATGAGCAGACACTGGCAGATGAACTGACCAAGGGGCACAGATAAAACTGCTTTTATTATCAGCACCTTTAAAATCCTGAACATAGAAAAAGCCATGAAGCGGTCTGCTCCATGGCTTTTTTCCAATGCAGGGCGGTGAATAAACCGTTCTACTTCAGATCCGCTGTTGGGTAGGGCGGAAGAGAATTTCGTTAATATCCACATCTTCAGGCTGGCTGATCGCAAACGCCACACACCGGGCAAACGAACTGGCACTAATGGCAATGCCCGGCACAAAGCTCTGGAGCTGTTCGGCAGTTGCCTTATCATGAACGCCATTAAGCAGTTCCGACTGAACAGCCCCGGGCGAAATAACCGTTGTACGCATGTTGTAGGGCTTCACTTCCGCCCGCAATCCTTCGGAAAGCGCACGCACGGCAAATTTTGTGGCAGAATAAACGGCACTGCTTTCCAGCACATGATGCCCTGCAACAGAAGAGACGTTAATAATATGCCCGCTCTTCTGTGCCTTCATGTGCGGAAGGGCTGCGGCAATGCCGTACAGAACACCTTTGATATTCACATCAATCATCAGGTCCCATTCATCCACACGCAGTTTTTCAAGTGGAGAGAGCGGCATAACCCCTGCATTGTTGAGCAGCACATCAACCCGGCCATAGGTCTTAACCGCCGTATCAACAAGATTCTGCACGGAGGCGCGATCCGTCACATCTGTCTCAATCGCCAGCGCCTTCCCACCTTTGGCGGTAATATCTGCGGCAAGTGCCTTGATCCGCTCCTCACGCCGCGCGCCCAGCACAACTGTTGCCCCTTGCTCGGCCAGATGCCGTGCAGCTTCCGCCCCCAGACCACTGCTGGCACCGGTGATAACAATGATCTTGTTGGCAATGGTGTTTGTCATGATCAGTCTCCGTAGTGTTAACGGTCAATTTTCTCGAACTTGAGGACAAAATTATCGCCTTCGCCGATCGCAGCATATTTGGCGCGGTCCTTGTCCCCCAAAGCGAAGGTGGGCGGCAATGTCCACACCCCTTTGGGCCAGTTGGCCGTATCACGCGGATTAGCGTTGATTTCCGACGTGCCAACCAGCCTGAACCCGGCTTTTTCAATTAGCGAGATCGCATATGCCTGACGGACATACCCGTCCTCCGCGCGCGGGTCCTGCGGGGTATTCGTGTGGCCTCTGTGATCTTCAACCCCCAAAATTCCACCGGGTTTTAACACCCGGTGAATGGCGGCAAGCATCTGCTCCACATTCCCGGCTTCCATCCAGTTGTGCAGGTTACGGAATGTCAGAACAAAGTCGGCACTTTCGGGCGGGGCAAAATCAAGATGTTCGCCATCAAACTGCGTTGTTCTGAATGTTCCCTTAAGTTCGGGGTGTACAGCCTGCATTTTAGTGAAAGCTGACCCGGCCCCATCTTCCGGCCCCAGCGCCAGAGTGTAGCGCCCCTTGTCGTGCAGATACGGACCAAGGATTTGCGTCCAGTACCCACCACCGGGCCAGATTTCAATCACGCTGGCATCCGGGCGCAAACCAAAAAACTGCAATTCTTCCACAGGATGGCGGATAGGGTCACGCGCCACAAACCGCGCATCCCGCGTGGCAGAATGAACCACCTGCTCCAGCGTGGGCGCGGCAAGGGCCTGCCCCGTTACGAACATGGAAACCGCACATACAATAGGATAAACCGCTTTCATGGTGTTGGTTCGCCTGTTTTATCTGCCAAACTGACTGATGCTTTACTTAGGTCTTCCCAGCGCGTCTGATTAGCCCCCTATTATCACTGATGGTCTTCCATTTTGCTCATGAATGCCCAGAAGTGCTGGCTTTATGCCGCATCTCTTCAACAAAAAGTGAAAAAGGCATGGTGTTCTGGTGATGATGCGGGAAGCAGAGATGGTAGCCTGTCCAGTAGGGGCACCAGTCTTCCAGCACTTGTACCAGATGGCCTTCGGCAATGTATTTTTCCGCAACCATTTCAGGCATATGTGCAAGCCCCAATCCATCCAGACAGGCATCCCGCACGGGAAAAATGCTGTTGAATATAAGGGGGCCATCAACACGCACCCGAATATCCCGACCGTTTTTTTCAAACTCCCAGGCATAAATCCCACCATATGTTGGCAGGCGCATTGTAATGCATTGATGTTTTAGCAGGTCATGCGGCACTTTGGGTTTAGGGTTCTTCCTGAAATAGGATTTTGTACCCACAACCACAAAACGGATATCTGGTGTTAGCGGCACCGAGGTCATTTCTTTTGTAACCTGTTCCCCCAGCCTGATCCCGGCATCAAAACGCTCGGCCACAATATCCACAAGCTTGAGATCTGCATTAATCTCGATTTTGACATCGGGGTATTTTTTCAGGAATTGTTCAATTTTTGGCCGCAGAACATAGGCAATAATATCATCCGTTGCCGTAATACGGATCATACCGCTCGGTTGATCACGCAACTCGCCCAGAGAAGCAATCTGGGTTTCGATCTGGTCAAAATGCGGGCCAAGATTGCGGATAAGGTATTCACCTGCGTTCGTGGGGGTCACGTTACGTGTTGTCCGTGTCAGTAACCGCAGGCCAAGACGCTCCTCCAGCAATCGGACCGTATGGCTCAGGGCCGACTGCGAGACCCCAAGTTTTGCAGCCGCCCGCGTAAAGCTCTTCTCCCGCGCCACAGCAAGAAACGAGACCAAGTCATTCAGATTCTCGCGTGACATATATGAGCCCTCTTCATCAACATGCTCATATTATTTTATGCACATCTCGCTTTTTCGTCGAGATGCGCTGTTTTCTAGACTTCACATATCTGCGCAGGCGCTACCTTCACCAGCAATATAAGCACAATACAAGCGCTGAAGCCTGCGTGTAACCAGTCCTGCCTTGCCATCCGCAATCATACGACCATCAACACTCAGAACCGGCGCGACCAGATAAGTAGCGCTGGTCACAAAACATTCTGCAGCAGTCGCAAGTTCAGCCCGCTGGATCGGACGTTCATCAATTAAAAAACCCGCCCCTTGTGCCAGTTCCAGAATACGCTCACGCGTACACCCCGCCAGCAACAGGTTAGACAAAGGCCGGGTCACAAGAGTGCCATGCCCGTCCACCAGAAACACATTTGACGATGCCCCCTCGGTAATGCCCAGTGCATCATAAAACAGGGTATCAGATACACCGTTGACCAGTGCGTTGCGCTTAGCCATCACTTGGGGCAGCAGCATGGTTGTTTTAATATTCCGGTGCAACCAGCGGATGTCTTCCTGCAACTGGACATGAATACCCTCCCTGAACGCAAGGTGTTGTTCAAAGTCCGACGCCTGCGCAAGCATCATCAGCGTCGACCGTCCTTCAGGACAGGCCGTGAAATTCCGAGGGGACACACCCGATGTTACCTGAAGGTAAACCAGACCCGTACGAACATCATTTTTTTGCAACAGCTCTTTCATGATGTTGTGCAGTTCCGCCCTTTCAGGCGGTGCGGCAATTCCACATGCTGCCAAAGAACGATCCAGACGCGCAAGATGCGCTGGCGCATCCACAAAATTTCCGTTTACAGCAATACAGACTTCATAAACACCTTCCCCGAATGTGAAGCCACGATCAAAGGGAGAAATGCGCGCATCCTCGGCACGAACATATGCACCATTAAGAAAAATAATCGACATGTTTTACTTCTTCCAACGCCACGCCATCTCTTCCACGCGGACGGCATGACCGTGAGGGGACGATCCAGCCTCGTCTTACTTTGCTCACGCGGATCAAAGACCACGTTAGACCGTCATGATCTTTGTCAGGAATGTCGGTGCCATGGGCTCGGCCCGCATTTCCCTGCATTACAATACAGCTAGCAGTCATATCCTCAGCCAGAACGACCGGCCCACGTATTGAGTCTGTTTCGACCAAACTTTGCACAGCACCTGCAAACAGAGTGAGCACTCAGCTAAGTGTGGCAGTTTTTACTTTGCACAGCACGCTCGCCCCCCTGCCCCGACAACACTCGCTCCTGAATAGGAGAGCCATAACAACCCGTCCAATGCTGCGTTAGTCTAGGTTATTCCTCATTTGCATAACGCCATTTTCTGAGAAGCCTGCCAGACCTGCTCAATAACGGAGCGCGTATGTTCAGCTTTGCGGTACAGTCTGATTTCCAAGGGAATTTCTTGTCCCATCACAACCATCCTGTTGGCCTCGAGGTCTTTTGCAATCAGACTTCTGGGTAACCATGTACATCCGTGGCCAGCCAAAACCATCTGCCTAAGACCTTCTGCCATGGCATTTTCATTCACGTGTCGAACAGTATCAGCACCATATGGCAACACGGCCTGCGCTTGCGGGCACTGGCAAACCTGACCGAGAAAAGAATTGGAACTGTACATCAGTAAAGGATAGGAGGAGCCTGAGTGCACCTGATGCATAGAATGCCCGACAGGAACCAGAGAATCCTGCCCTAAAACACAGTGGGGGAATTGACTGGGGTGGAGCAACAGTGGAACAGCTTCATGATAAAAAGTCAGGAAAAAATCATAAGAACCATCAACTATAGCGGCCATGCAGTTATGAAAATCATCGGCCAATAAACGACTGCCACACATCCCAGCAGCTTTTTCCATACAGGAAAGCCATTTGGGAAAAAAAGTGACAGATAAAGTATGCAACGCTGCCACAGCGATGCAAGGAAGATCACCCGGAGATGATACCGTCAGTGCTGCGCGACTTTGCAGAAGATTACGCAGAATTTCTTCCGCCGTCTCCCTGAAGCGACGTCCCTCTGGCGTTAAAGTCGTAGGAAAACGGCTGCGATCGAGTAACGGTACCCCCACCCATGTTTCCAGAGCCTGAATGCGACGGCTAAAAGCAGACTGCGTTACATGGCGTTCTTCCGCTGCACGCGAAAAACTCTGCAAACGCGATAACGTTACGAAGTCTTCAAGCCATTTGATATCCATAGATTTCTTTTATGACGAATCCTATTTTTCACAAATGTCTGCCCCCCCCTGCGTCTAGATTTTTTACGGGGCTAGAGGTTTACTCTCCACTGCTGAGACTAGGATGATTTTCCGTTTTCCTGCACGGGGAATTGACCACAAAAAAACCCGCCGTGGTTGGGCGGGTTTGTCGTGTCTTTTCAGACGTTTATGCGTGGTTGCGGGGGCAGGATTTGAACCTGCGGCCTTCAGGTTATGAGCCTGACGAGCTACCGGGCTGCTCCACCCCGCGGTTGAGAGAGTGCTGATTTTGTTTTGGCTTAGTTTTGTGAGGGTAGACTGGAAGACCTGGCGGCGACCGACTTTCCCGCGGCTTAAGCCGCAGTATCATAGGCGCTGGGGGTTTTCACGGCCGAGTTCGGGATGGGATCGGGTGGAACTCTCCCCGCCATGGCCACCAGGTCATCCAGACTACCCTATAAGGGTGTGTGGATGCGGTTGGTGCGTTTTGGTGTTTTGCGTGTGACGTGGTTATGGATGATTTCTGTGCACGGGCTATCCGTAAGGATAGTGTGAGAGTGAGCCTATTGGGTGATTAGGACCAGTTAGCTGCACGTGTTACCACGCTTTCACATCTGGCCTATTAACGTGGTGGTCTACCACGACCCTCAGGGAGATCTAGTTTTGAGGTGGGTTTCCCGCTTAGATGCTTTCAGCGGTTATCCCGTCCATACTTAGCTACCCGGCTGTGCCGCTGGCGCGACAACCGGTGCACCAGAGGTATGTTCATCCCGGTCCTCTCGTACTAGGGACAAATCCTCTCAAATCTCCAACATCCACGGCAGATAGGGACCGAACTGTCTCACGACGTTCTAAACCCAGCTCACGTACCACTTTAATCGGCGAACAGCCGAACCCTTGGGACCTGCTCCAGCCCCAGGAT
>NZ_CP196369.1:2165000-2792114 GCF_058505085.1 Acetobacter sp. ESL1128
CATGTGGGGCGCGGAGTACGTTGGTTATGACCAGATCAGCCGAATATCTGAGGAATTAAGTTCAGATCTCATGACCAGAAGAGGACTGGTGGCATAAAGAAAACCATGGCCGCCGCTGGTGCGAGCAACAACGCCCGACACCTCTTGAGCCTGTCGAGCATGATTTCGATGTGGTTTTGGCACTATGGTGTCATTTGTCGCGCATGATGGCCGGGAGCAAAAACTCCGCTCTGGAATGTAAGGCTTGACCTCCCCCACATGCAGAGCATCACGAAACCTGCCCGCGTTATAACCCCGATCAGCCATTGTGCTTTTGGAAGGCGGCTAGGAAGAGTTACGCCCCTCCCTACGTGTGTCATCACTGACCCACACCCAGTCACGAAGAAACTCTCTAAGAGCATCCATTCCTGTCGGTCACGACACGGGTTGCGCATTCATGCCGCTTATGGTGCGACTGATCGGATCACCTCGGCCCCGTTTTTATCCACGGGCTCGACATCACACGATACGCAATTTCAGGCAGGTCGTATCGACCCTAAAGTTTCCTCGATAGGCAGGCCACCTATCATCCGGGCAAAACCACCCATGGCGCTCCAGTTGTTGTAAAACGCCTTCTGCGGACCACACGCTTCTGGGGTATCTTTCCACTAAAAATCATTGCAAATGACGCAAATAATCCCGCTCAGCAGGCTCCCTCCACCGGAGAGACCAGCCTGATGCAAACACAACATGAAGAGAGGAAAGAAGCCAAAATCTTTATCGCCTCTGCAACACACAAGTGTATTACACAACGGAAAGCTAAAAATTTTATGCTGCAAAATTAACCACTTAAGTGGTGTGGCGGAGAGAGAGGGATTCGAACCCTCGGTACGCTATTAACGTACACACGCTTTCCAAGCGTGCGCCTTAAGCCGCTCGGCCATCTCTCCAGCGCGAGGACGGTAATAGCAAGATTATCGGAACAGGCAAGAGGGAAAAAGTCCTCCGGCTCTGTTTTTTCCTTAATTCCTGTCCGCCTGCCGTGCGTTGCGCACAAATTGCGCAATCAAAGCCGGGTCCTTGATGCCCGGAGCACTCTCCACCCCTGACGAAACATCCACAGCCGGAGCACCTGTAATACGGATCGCTTCTGCCACGTTATCGACCCTGAGCCCTCCGGCGAGCATCCACGGGAATAAAGGCTTCCAGCCTGCCAGCATGGACCAGTCCAGCTTCTGGGCGTTTCCACCGGGGCGGGTTGCCTCCTTGGGAGGACGCGGTTCTATGAGCATTTTCTGGACAGGGCAGGATGCTGGCAGGTCCGCAGCACCCGCAACCGGGAACGAAAGCCAGACAGGTACGCCGAATGCGTGCGCCACCTGCTGCGCACACTCCTCTGAAGCATAAATCTGCAGGACATCGAGTGCTGCATGCTCAAGCACCCGCGCAATATCCTCATCCCGTGGGTGCACAAACAGGCCAACAGTTTTGGCCTGCCCCACGCCACGGGTGGCAAGCCTTGCAGCCTGCTGCGGCGTTACACAACGTGGGGAGCGATCAAAAAAAACAAAGCCAATCCAGTCTGCCCCATGTTCCACGCAGGCATCAAACCCCGCTTCCTCCGTAAGGCCGCAGATTTTAACACCTGTGTGTAAACGCCCGGGCATGTTCAGCTTTCCAGTTCCGCCATAATGGCAGCAGCAGCCGCCGCCGGCTGTGCAGCCTGCGTTATGGGGCGGCCAACCACAATCCAGTCTGCACCTGCATCCCGCGCCTGAGCGGGGGTCATGACCCGCTTCTGGTCACCTTTTGCTGCACCAGCGGGACGGATGCCGGGCGTCACAATAACCGGGGCACTTCCCAGATCATCACGCAGCACATCCAGCTCATGCGCGGAACAGACAAGGCCATCCATACCGGACTCAACAGCCAGCTTGGCCAGACGGCGCACCTGTGCCCGCGCGCCATCCATAACCCCGGTTTCCGCCAGTCCCTGATCATCCAGACTGGTCAGAACCGTAACACCCAGCAGCAGAGGCCGCTGCCCTTGGGGAAAAGCTTCATCACAGGCCGTGCGGGCAGCTTCCATCATGGCCCGACCGCCAGAAGCGTGGAGGGTAAGCATACGTGGCCGCAAGTGCGACAGGGAGCGCACCGCTGCACCAACCGTATTGGGAATATCGTGCAGCTTCAGGTCCAGAAACAGTGGTGCCCCACCGGCAACATCTGCCACAGCCTGAAAGCCGGCAGCGTAAGTAAACTCAAGCCCCAGTTTGATGATGCCGGACACGGGCGCTACATCCTGCACCCATTGGCGCGCCTGAGCAGGGTCCTGCGTATCCAGAGAAACAATAAGGCCGGTGCGCCGGGGTGTATTAGACATTGGAGTGCTCTTCGCTCCCTGCAGGGTTAAGCTGTGGTGTAACAACAGGCTGCACATCAGGGACAGGCACAACGGGAGGTGCACGGTTAGCCAGCATGGCCCGCACCTGTGCCAGTTGTGCCTCCAGGTCCCGGACCTGCTGTTCGGCCTTGCGCGCCCTGCGCCCCTGCCGGAACTCGACCACCCACAGGCAGAACGCTCCAAGCAGAAAAGCCAGAGCCCCCACACTCAGTGCAAGCACACCCAGCGAGCACTTCCAGCTATATGTGAGCATCCACATATCCAGCGGGTCCTGATTACTGGCACTGAACACAACAAGTGCAAGCAGGAACGGTACAACAATTATGAGCCTGATCATGATGATGTGGTAGCCCTATCCTACGCAAAGAACAAGAATGGCAGACAAACCAGCCGCAAGGCAGCCTGTACCACCCTACCACGGTCTTTTATCCGCGTGTTGGCATAAACACATATCCCGCCCGGCCAAACACTCTCCCCCTTTACGCACGCGCCTTTCTGCGTTTCTCTGCCAGAGGTTCAGGCAAAGACAGCAACAATGACGGATAAGGAAGACACAGCCATGCTGGTTCTGACGCAGGGTGACCCGGCCAGTATTGCGCCCGAAATTACCGCCGCGGTCTGGCAGGCCCTCCGCCAGAACGGGCCTTCTTTTGTATATGTGGGCGATCCCTCCCTGCTGGAGCGACGCGTGCCGGTACAGACCATTCGTTACCTGTCTGATGGCGCAGATGTATTTGGCCACGCCCTGCCGGTGCTGCCCCTGCATCTGGCAACGCCCCCCGCACCGGGGGAGCCGGACCGCCGCAATGCCGCCAGTGTTCTTGAGAGCATTCGCCTTGCCACGGAACTCACCCTGAGCGGGGAGGCCTCGGCCATGATCACCAACCCGATCAGCAAGGAGGTTGTGCAAGGATCAGGCTTCCGGCACCCCGGGCATACGAGCTATCTGGCAGAACTCTGCCAGACGCCGGGGGATGAGGTCATGCTTCTGGCTGGCCCTTCGCTCAAGGTCGTGCCCATTACCGTGCATGTGGCACTGCGGGATGCCATTGCCCAGCTTTCCACCGAACTGATCATCCGCACAGCCCGCACGGTTGCTGCCGGTCTGCAACGTGACTTTGGCCTGCCCCACCCGAGACTGGCCTTTGCGGGCCTGAACCCCCATGCAGGCGAACACGGGCTCATGGGGCATGAGGAACAGGAGATTATTCTCCCCGCCATAAATACCCTGCGCAATGAAGGGCTGCATGTAAGCGGCCCCCTACCGCCGGATACCATGTTCACCCCCCATGCCCGCGCGCAATACGATGTTGCCCTGTGCATGTACCATGATCAGGGACTAATCCCGCTCAAGACACTGGATATGGCCGAAGGCGTAAACGTAACCCTTGGCCTGCCCATTATCCGCACATCGCCAGACCACGGGACGGCATTTGACATAGCAGGCCAGAACAAGGCAGACCCACGCAGCCTGGCAGCGGCCATAAAGCTGGCCGCAACACTGGCCGCGAACAGAAGGAAAAATGCATGAGACCGGCCATCAGGCTTGGCGTCAACATTGACCATGTTGCCACCGTCCGTAATGCCCGTGGGGGCCAGCACCCCGACCCCGTAGCCGCAGCCCTGCTGGCCGTGCAGTCCGGAGCAGATGGCATAACAGCCCACCTGCGCGAAGACCGCCGCCATATCCGTGATACAGACCTTGAGCGCCTGCGCACCGAGGTAGACGCCCCCCTGAACATGGAAATGGCCGCAACGCAGGAAATGCTCGGCATTGCCCAGAACCTGCGCCCCCATGCCTGCTGCCTTGTGCCCGAACGCCGCGAGGAGCTGACAACCGAAGGCGGGCTGGACGTCGCTGGCCAGTCCTTGGTGCTGACACCCAAGGTCCATGCACTCAAGGGCTGGGGGATCCGGGTGTCACTGTTCATAGACCCCGACCCCGCACAAATTGCCGCGGCAGCCGCCACAGGCGCGCAGGTTGTGGAACTGCATACCGGCGCTTATGCACAGGGTCGGGCGGGAGAGCTGGAACGCCTGCAACACGCCGCCGCACAGGCAGCCAGCCTTGGGTTGGAAGTGCACGCAGGCCACGGCCTGACTTACGAGAATGTCGGCCCTGTTGCCGCCCTTACCCCTGTGCGGGAACTGAATATCGGCCACTTCCTGATCGGTCAGGCCATTTTTGACGGGTTGCCAACGGTTATCCAGACCATGCGCGCCCATATAGACAAAGCAGCAGGACACTAAATGGAAGAGCAGAACTACAAGACGCCAAAAGCGCTCATGGCTGCGGTTGTGGGCATGGGGGTGCTGATTATTGTCGGTGTGGTTGTTCTGGTAGGCGTGGTCATCCACCGCATGAACGCCCCCCACCAGCCTGCCCTTGCCAGTGCCATCCCGCTAACGGACGCCCGCAACGCCCACCTTGCCCTTGGGCCGGACGAGCACATGCTGGCCATAACCCGCGTACATGATGACCTGCTGGCCATCCAGATTGCGAGCAAGGAGCACGAGCGGATCATGCTGTGGAATGTGGCTACCGGGCAGGTTCAGCCCGGGCTGGAAACCACACAGCCCTGATGCGCTAATGCCTGCGCCCCCTCCCCCGTTTACGCCAGATGGCAGCCTGAACGCACTGGGCCTGATGAGCGGCACATCGCTCGACGGGGTGGATGCAGCCCTCATCCGCACGGATGGCATATCCGTTACCGCCCATGGTCCATCGCTGACGTTGCCCTACCCCGCGCATATACGCCAGAATCTGCGCGACCTGCTTGATAGTGCACCGACCCTTACCCCCGATAGTGCCGCACTCAAGGAAGCAGAACATGCCCTGACACTGGTGCATGTGCAGGCCGTGCAACGCCTACGCGCGCTTGCCCCGGACTGGGCGGTGGATGTTGTGGGCTTTCATGGCCAGACCATTCTGCACCAGCCCGGCCGCACATGGCAGATCGGGGATGCCGCCTGCCTCTCTGCCCAGACTGACCTGCCCGTGGTGCATGATTTTAGAAGCGCTGATGTTGCCGCAGGGGGAGAAGGGGCTCCTCTGGTCCCGCTTTACCACGCGGCCCTGCTCCGTAACCGACCTTACCCCGTTGCAGCGCTCAATATCGGTGGCGTTGCCAACCTGACCCTTGTCACCCGTGACGGGCACATTCTTGCGTGTGATACCGGGCCGGGGAACGCCCTGCTGGATGACTGGGCCTACCAGCACACCGGCATACCGTGCGACACCAATGGCCAACTGGCGCTCCAGGGTACCGCCGACCTGACTCTGGTGGACCGCCTCCTCGCGCATCCCTTTTTCCATAAACCTGCCCCCAAATCGCTCGACCGCATGAGCTTCCATTCCGCTCTGGCGCAGGTCGGGGCACTGGGTGCGGCGGATGGGGCAGCAACGCTGACCGCCTTTACTGCACAGAGCATTGCCCGCACCCTGCTGCCAGAACAGCCAAAGGAATGGTTTGTCTGCGGGGGAGGCAGGCACAACCCGGCCCTTATGGCAGCACTGGCCCAAGCCCTGCCCGGCACCCTGCACCCGGCAGAACAGCTTGGCTGGAACGGAGATGCACTGGAAGCCGAATGTTTTGGCTTTCTGGCGGTGCGCAGCCTTGCCGGGTTGCCTCTTTCCCTCCCCACCACAACGGGTGTACCGTCGCCCCAGACAGGTGGGCGGCTGACCTGCATGAGCATTACGCCGTGGGGGCGTCGGCTCTGGCCGGATGCACACACGACCAGCCCTCCCCCACCCCATTCAGACTGACAGGAAAGACCTTCTTGATGAAACGTTTTTTCGCGCTTTGCATTCTTTTGCCCAGCCTGGGTTCCGTGGCCGTGCACCACACTGCCGCAGCCCAGACCATGCTGGATAACAGCGCCCAAAAAGCATCACCTTTTGTCAAGGAAACGCTCAAATCGCTGACAACGCGTTTTCCCAGCGCGCACCCCAAGTTCCGCAAGCTGAGCGTACATACCAACAGCGACAAGAAACAGGTTGTCTGCGGACAAGTCAGCCTGAGCGAAAACAAGGCTCCGGCTGAAGACAGTTTCCTGTCCTTTGGTGCATCGGAGGATTCGGAACAGCCGGTTGTGTACGAGGCCCGCCCCATTCCCAGCACACTGGACTCGCGCGAGGCCAACCAGTGGATCAACCATGGTGCTGATCTGGAAGAACTGGAGGAGCTTGGCTGTGTGCCAGAAGGCAGCTACCGCCAGTACGGCGACAGCCTGAACAAGGTGTTGCAGGAACACAAGATCAACACCACACGCTAACCGCTTCTGCCCCTGCTTATGACGTTCGCGTTATAACAGGGGCATACCTGATGCGCAAAAAACACAATTCTGATTATACTCGCCTGAAATCGCTTCAGGCGTAATTGACATAAGCCGGTTTCCATCGGCATGGTCAGCCGGTTGCGAACAAAAATAACAAAATAAGCCGGTCTCACGAAATGAAATATCTTAATTACCTCCTTCTGCTGCCCTTTTTGGGTTTGCTCTGGACGCCGCTGTATGATCGGCACGACCCGGTCCTGCTCGGGTTTCCCTTCTTTTACTGGTACCAGTTCGCCTGGGTTCCGGTGACATCCGTCCTGATCTGGGTGGTCTGGAAAAAGGGTAACCGCGCATGAGCACGATCAATCCGTGGGCGCTTGGCGTCTTTATCCTGTTCTTTGCCGCAACCATTGTGATCGGGTCTTCCATCCAGTGGATACGCGGGCTGTTCAGCAAAAAAAACACGGCCACCTCGCATGAGGAATGGTCGCTGGGCGGGCGTGGGTTTGGCCCCTGGGTTACGTGGTTTCTGGTCGGTGGGGATTTTTACACGGCCTATACCGTTATTGCCGTGCCGGCTCTGGTTTACGCCGCAGGCGCTTACGGTTTTTTTGCGCTGCCCTACACCATTATCGTGTACCCGTTCATTTTTATCGTCATGCCCAAACTGTGGAAAATCGCGCGTGAAGGCGGGCATGCCACGGCGGCCGATATTGTGCGTGCCCGCTTTGACAGCCGCGCGCTGGAAGTTGTGGTTGCACTGACCGGGCTTGTTGCCGTCATGCCCTATATTGCCCTGCAGCTTATTGGGATCCGCACCGTTATTCAGGCACTTGGGCTGCCGGGGGACCTGCCCCTGATTATCGCCTTCCTGTCCTTGGCCGCTTATACGTGGCTGGGTGGGCTGCATGCCCCGGCCCTGACCGCATTTATCAAGGACATCATGATCTATATTGCCGTGCTTGTGGCAGTTACGGTCATTCCGCTGCACACCGGCGGGTATGGAGCACTTTTTACCTCGGTTGAACATGCGCAGAACATGCTCAAACCCGGTCAGGGCCTGCCTTATGCAACGCTTGCCCTTTCCTCCGCACTGGCAGCCTTTTTGTACCCGCACACGCTTACGGGTATTCTGGCATCCCGCTCGGCCGACACCATCCGCCAGAACGCGGTCTTCCTGCCCATTTACACCATTGTGCTGGGCCTGATTGCCATGCTGGGCTTTATGGCGCATGCCGCTGGGATTATCACAACCAATAACTCCATGGTTGTGCCCATGCTGTTCCAGAAAGTGTTTCCTGCATGGTTTGCGGGCTTCTGTCTGGCGGCCATTGCTGTTGGCGCACTTGTACCCGCAGCCGTTATGGCTATTGGGGCTGCCAACCTTGTCACCAGCAACCTGCTTCCTACACAGAAAAACCCTGTGCGTACCAGCCGCCTGACCTCGCTTGTGGTCAAGCTGGGCGCTCTGGTGTGCGTGCTGTTTTTGAATGCACAGTTCGCCATTGACTTCCAGCTCCTTGGCGGCGTGTTCATTCTGCAGACCTTTCCCGCACTTATTCTGGGTCTGCTCAAAATACGTTTTTCCGCCACGGCCATGCTGGCAGGCTGGCTGATTGGCACCGTGTTTGGGGTCAGCCTGTGCTGGATGGATGGGCTTAAGCCTATTCACCCGGTTAACTTTGGCCTGTTCTCGGGCAATGTTTCCACGGGTCTGCTGGCCCTTGGGGTCAATGTGATTATTGTTGTTGTGGTTTCGGCTCTCTATCCAGCCAAAAAGACAACCATCGTGGCAGAACACGACAATGTGGAAGAACCGGCCTAAACACCGGTCCACACGCTACACAGCAAAAAGGGATGCTCCCGGCAGGGCGCATCCCTTTTTTATGGCTATACAACTGGCGCGGCCTTACAGGCTTAGCAGAATAGCCGGAGCTGCTTTTCCTCCACCGGGCTGAAAAGTCCTGACCTGCTCACGCACAACGTCATACAAATCTATGCCGCACCGGCGGGCAGGTTCGGCCATCTGCTCATAAATCTCTTCCAGCAGATAGGTTTTCTGGGCATCACCGCTCAAAAGCAGGGGGGACCGCCGGTTACTCTGGCACAGGTTTAAAAAGGAGCGTAACGCGGCCTCGCCCTGCGGTTCCAGCCCGGCAACCGTGCTTGCAAAAAAGTCCACTTCGGCGTTCAGCCCCACAAACACCCCCCGAAAAACCGAGCGTGGCACCTGGTAGCTGATCAGGGCAGGAATACCACCAATAAGCATAATATCCTGTGCGGATGGGGGCATGGGGGCTGTCTGGCTCCTTGCAAGCGGGGGCAGTGTTTGGCAATGCTGATAGCATTCTTCTGTCCTGTGCCAAAGAGTGTGCGGGGTCGCAAACGGTTTTCATCAGGAGCCGCCATGACACACCCCCAGCCCTCCGCCAGACAACTGGACCTCCTGCTGCCAGACAACCGCCCCGCGCGCGAGGTGCTGGAGCCCGGTGCCCTGCTGCTGCGCCAGTTTGCCACATCCTCAGCCACCATTTATTTACAGGCTTTGCAGGCGGTAGCCGAACAGGCACCTTTCCGCCACATGCACACCCCCGGTGGGGGCACCATGTCCGCCGCCATGACCAGTTGCGGAGCACTGGGCTGGGTCAGCTCCGCGCAGGGCTACGCTTACACACCCGTGGACCCGCTGAGCCAGCAGGCATGGCCTGCCATGCCTGCCAGCCTTTTTGCCCTTGCACGCAACGCCGCGCAAACAGCCGGGTACCCCGGTTTTACCCCCAATGCCTGCCTGCTCAACTGTTATCAGGATGGTGCCCATATGGGGCTGCATCAGGACAGGGATGAAGGAGATATGACGCAGCCCGTTGTTTCACTCTCGCTCGGGCGAACCGGTCTTTTTATGTGGGGTGGACAAAACCGGCGTGACAGGGTGCGCACCTTTGCCTTGGACCATGGGGATGTACTGGTCTGGGGCGGACCCGCGCGCCTGCACTACCACGGCATTAAAGGGCTTGCCCCTGCCCCACACCCGGTAACGGGGCTGACGCGCTACAACATCACCTTCCGCCATGTTGCGGCCCCTTCCTGATCTTTTATTCTGGCCCGGAGCTACCCAACATGCCCTTGCGTACTCTGCTGACCCGCCGCAAAGCCTTGCATGCTGGGCTGGCACAAGCCACTTGCCTTGCGGGCCTATGCCCCCCAGCTTATGCCCAGCAAACTCAGCCTGCCCCGTTTGCCCCGGTGGAAGAAATTTTCCGCAAGGCCATACAGAATGGCAAAATGCCCGGAGCCGTTGCCGCCATAGGCCATGAAGGCCGCATGGTATGGCACGGTGTTTTTGGCCAGCGCAGCCTGCTCCCCCCAGCAGAAGCCATGACATGGGATACCATTTTTGACATGGCCTCCCTGACCAAGGTTCTGATAACGGTACCCTCCATCATGCAGTTTTATGAGCGAGGCCTTATCGCGCTGGATACACCGGCCTGCCATTACCTTCCCGCATTCGCGGCTAATGGCAAGCAGGACATTACCATCCGCCAGCTTCTCACACACTATTCCGGCCTTGCGCCGGATCTGGACCTGAGCTTTGCATGGCAGGGCAAGCAGACAGGGGTGCAGATGCTCATGAACAGTGCCCCCCAAACCACGCCGGGCGAACAGTTTGTTTACAGTGACCTTAATTTTATAACGCTGGGCCTGATTGTAGAGCGCCTATCCGGCCAGCCCCTTGCCGCGTATGCCATGGAGCATATTCTCAAACCCCTTGGTTTACACAATTCTTTTTTTCTTCCTGCATCATCATACCAGAACACTATCGCGCCCACACAGTATGATGAAAACGGGCATATGCTACGCGGGGTTGTGCACGACCCAACAACCCGGCGTATGGGCGGGGTGGCAGGGCACGCGGGACTATTTTCCTGCGCGCAGGATACAGTCTCTTACGCACAAGCCCTGTTGAACAAACTGGCCGGCCTACCCTCGGCTTTTCCTCTACGGGCAGAAACCCTGTACCTTATGTCCACCCCCCAGCAGCCCGCAGGCAAAACCGACCTGCGCGGGTTGGGGTGGGATATAGCAACCCACTACTCCACGGCCCGTGGGGCTTACTTTCCTTCCTCCTCTTTTGGCCATACCGGTTTTACCGGCACGTCCCTCTGGCTGGTGCCCAATACCCGTAGCTTTGTGATGATTCTGACAAACCGCGTGCACCCGCAAGGGCAAGGCAATGTGGTGGCCCTGCGCAGGGATGTGGCAACTGCCGCGGCACTGGCTTTGCGCGCGTTCGGGCCTTAAAAACCCGGTTTATCGCCATTTGTCATGGTATACAGAGCTGGTGTGTTATTCCTGCATCACTTCATGGTTATATTCGTTCATATATAGGTTTATGTGTGACCGTATATAGACAAGCCCCCGACTCACCCGGCAAAACAGGCATCAATTTTATACCCCTCCTTATCCCGGATGAGCCTGATCCATGCACGCACGTTTCCATACATTTTTCGCCACCGGAACATTTAGCGCGTTGTTGCTAACTACGTCCGCGCTGGCCGCAGAACCTGTGGCACCAGAGCAACAGAACACCACCGGCAAGCAGACTTCCATCAAGGCATCCGCCTCCACCACCCCAAAAACCGCAGCACCCAAAACAGCCAAAACCATGGCCCCCATTGCCGGGATTCTGGATGGCTCGAACGGTGAAACCGTAAACGTGCATGGCCACCACGCAGCAGACGGCACCAGCGCCAAATACATGAACAAGATTGTCTATCTTGGCCCGCTGGGAAACCGGGATACACTGGATACGCCTTACTCCGTTATGGGGGTACCGCATGACGTTGTGGTTAACCAGCAGATCCGCAACATTAATGACATGGCGCAGTATCTGCCGTCTGTTCAGCTTGAAATTCGCGGGGACCCCAATACCTCCCGCCCGCAGTCGCGCGGGTTTGAGGCGGATGTGTGGTCCAACTCCCGTCTGGATGGGTTGAACGTGGTTTCCACCACCCCTTATGCAGGGGAATGGGTGGATAACCTGCAGGTCCTCAATGGCCTGTCTGGTGCAATGTATGGCCCCCAGAACCCTGCCGGTATGTTTGAATACACGCTCAAACGCCCCACAGACCGACGGACCGAACGCCTGTCCGTTGGTGTGGATTCCATCGGCACACCTACGGTTAACGGTGATATTTCAGGCCGGGTTGGCAAAAATGGCTGGTTTGGTTACCGGCTGAACATGCTGCACGCCAATGGCACGGCCTATACACAGGGCAGCTGGATCCGGCGTGAGATGGTCAGTGCTGATTTTGACATCCATCTGGATGAAAAAACGGTTATTGAGCTTGATGCCAGCCATTACACGTTTGTGGAACGCGGGACCGCCCCGGGCTTTGCTGTGCAGGAAACGCCTACAAAAGCGATTCCGTCCTATGTCAGCTCCCTCCCCACTGCTCCGGACCTGAGCAAGCCCTATCTGGGGCAGGACTGGAGCGGCTACAATATGGAAACCAATACGTTTCTGGCCAAGATCAAGCATGAGATCAACAAAGACTGGAGCTTTACACTCGGCGGATTGTACCAAGACGCCGCACGCCAGTCTTTTGCCTCAAACGATACGCTTATCAATAACACCGGGGGGTACACCCAGACGGTCACGGCTGCTGCCACAGCCAATGATTTCCGTACCGGCAGTAACATGGCCTACTTCAACGGGCGTGTTTACACAGGCCCCGTCAAGCATGATCTGGTAATTGGTACAAATGGCTACATGTCAGGGACCTATAACCCGACCACCCCTGGCACCGCGGTCAGCACGGTAACAGCCGCCGACCACGCCAGCATCTACAACCCCATCAAGGTCAACGGCAAACAGCCTTATTACCATGGGCGCTGGGAATCAGGGCGCATTACCACACAGTCTTTTATTATTGGTGATACCCTGACCTTTAACAAACACTGGTCAATTCTGGGCACACTGGGCTGGAGCTGGATAGACCAGAGAGGCCCCAAGAGCAAAGTTGTACCCAGTCCTTTGGAAAAATCCGTTCAGGCCAGTGCTGCTTTTAGCCCGACGGTTAGCCTGCTCTATAAACCCACCGATAACCAGACCCTGTACTTCACGTATGCCCGCTCGGTTGAACCGGGTGCGGTGGCCAATGCCTCCAACTCCAACGCGTATCAGACACAGCCTTTGATCCGCCCGGAAGAATATGAAGTCGGCTATAAACTCCGTTACGGGAAAATGCAGTTTAACGTTGCAGGTTTCCGTATGACATCAAAATACGCGGCAAGCTACTGTCCCAACGGTTCCACCTGCACCAACCCCGTGAGCGGAGCGCAGCTGCCGCTGGAATATGGTTATGTTGGAACACAGCGTAACTACGGTGTGGAAGCCCAGATTTCTGGCGAAGTATTGCCCAACCTGTCCGTTCTGGCTGGTGTCACCTGGCTGGATGCCGAGCTTATTAACAGCAAGGAAAGCAAATATAATAATAAGGAAATTATTGGGGCAGCTCCGCTACAGGCCAACATGCTGCTGGACTACCGGCTGCCTGCCTCGCTTGGTTCCTTTGCTTCTGGCTGGGCGTTCAATGCCAATGTGCATTACATGGGCAACCGTGCAGCAAACCTGACAAATACGCTCCATACAGGATCCTACACCACGCTGGATCTGGGCACGCGTTATGCCTTTAATGTCGTCAAGTTCCCCTGGGTTGTACGCTTTGGGGTGAGCAACGCGACAAATGAGCGCTATTGGGCATCGGTTTTTGCAGGCTCCCCCGGTGCAGTGTCCAATACACCTGAGACACTCTATGCCGGCCTGCCCCGCATCTACCACTTCACTCTTTCCATGGAGTTCTAAGCGGTTCAGGGTTGGGTAGGTTTTCCCCTACTCAACCCCGTTTGCAGGCAGCCCGTTTACGTGCGTAACCCTGCACCGCATGCACAACGGTAAGAACGTTTACCTTTGGCAGCCAGACTGCCTAAAAACGATTACCCTTCCAGATTAACCGTTTTTGCCTGCCGTTCCATCCACTTCTGGGCGGAAACTTTGCGGGACGCATCGAGCATCCGGTAAAGGGAAACCATATCCCGCTCATCGGGCGAGACGATCAGATCAATATCTTCCTGCACGTAGCCTGTCAGAAACACTTCTGGTTCCACGTGCAACAATGCTGCCAGTTTGGGAATATGCTTGCGCGCACTTCCCTCACGCCCTGTTTCCCAGAATGCTATGGCGGGGCGGGAGACACCGAGTGCATCGGCAACCTGCTGCTGTGTAAGACCGGCAGTTTTGCGAAGAATTTTGATTCTCTGACCAAGTTCAACACCCGGCGAGATAACATTGTCCCGTTGAGCCATCTTAATTCCTCCATTTTACCACGCCGTGGCAGAATGCTTTTGCCGGAAAAATTCGCACCATATTTAAAAATGCACAGAGTGCGCGCTGCTCTGCCTCAAATCATATCCATGAGAAAAGCAGGTAACCAATAAAGTGGTGCATACCTGTTATAGTCATAACACAGAATCAATCATGTGCAACAAATTACGGGGCGTTAATTTTTCAAAGCTCTATTTTGTGGTCACATTCCTGTGTGAGCGAGATTTATTTTGGTGCTCAAAACAATAAAATAAGTGTTATTTTTTGCTTTATTCAGTGATGTGCGCAGGAAGAATAAAATACGGCACACAAGTTTGCAGCCTTGGAGCGGCCACAGCACCTGCATGACTTATGCTTTAAAAATAACACCTTCGCTACCTGCTCCACATAGCTCGACCCGTGCAGTGACTCGGCTGAATCCCTAGTGCACTGGCCCCGTAGGCGAGCGTTGGGTAGTGCTACCCTTTTACTCTGCCCGCCCCGGGCCTGTATGACGCAAGGAGTGCGCAAGAAAATTACCCACACCCTGCAAGGCCATAACCAGAGCGATTAGAACAGCCACCACCCCGAACATGACCGTGGTGTTGAAGCGCTGATACCCATAGCGGATTGCCAGATCACCCAGCCCACCCGCGCCTATGGCCCCGGCCATGGCAGATGCGCCCACAAGCGTTACCAGCGTAACCGTAAAGCCCGAGATCAGCCCCGGCAGACTTTCTGGCAGCAGCACATAGCGCACCACCATCCACCGAGTGCCCCCCATGGCCCGTACGGCATCGACCAGCCCGGTATCCACCTCCCGCAAAGACACTTCGGCAATACGGGCAAAATAAGGAATGGCCGCAATGGACAAAGGTACAATAGCAGCCGTTGTACCCAATGCCGTGCCAACCACCATGCGGGTGAAGGGAATAAGCAGCACAAGCAAAATAATAAACGGTACGGCCCGCACCGCATCCACTACCCCACCCACCAAGCGGGATAACAGCGGCAGAGGATACAGCCCCGAAGGGGAGGTAAGAACAAGCAGCACAGCCAGCGGCAGGCCGCCAGCAACCGCCAGCGCTCCGGAGGCCAGAACCATTTCCAGTGTTTCAGCCGTAGCGCGCCAGAGCAGATCAAGAATGAGCCGGGACATATCCAATTACCTCGGCTGCACAGGCATGCGCCTGAAGAGCGTTCATGGTTGCGACGGAAAGACCATCTGTTTGCACCACCACATCCACCAGTTCCTCCCTTTCCGGGTTGGGGAGGGTGTGCAGCAGGGCAAAACTGGCCTGACACTGTTGTTCCAGCGTGTGGAGCAAAGGGGTAAACGCTGCCTGTGTGGCCACGGTCAAGCGTACAATGGCGTGGCTGCCATCCTGCGGGGTCTGGCTGAGATTGGGCGGCAGAACAGCGGCCAGCTGGTTGGCATCCAGAATATCGGCCGGTTTGCCACGGCTCACAATGCGCCCTTTTTCCAGCACAAGCACTTGCTGCGCCAGACTGCGCACGACATCCATCTCATGCGTGATAAAAACAACGGTCAGGCCCAGCACACGGTTAATATCGGCCAGAAGCGCCAGAATTGTCTGGGTTGTCTCCGGGTCCAGCGCCGAGGTTGCTTCATCACACAGCAACAGGGCCGGGTGGGCAGCCAATGCCCGTGCAATGCCAATACGCTGCTTTTGCCCGCCAGAAAGCATAGCCGGATATTTACCCGCGTGATCCGCCAGACCAACAAGGTCCAGCAGTTCCACCACACGTTTGTTGCGCTCGGCCTTGGGCGTACCGGCAATTTGCAACGGCAGGGCCACATTGGCCGCAATGGTGCGCGAGTTAAGCAGGTTGAAGTGCTGAAAAACCAACCCGATCCTGCGCCGTAGCAGAACAAGCTTTGCCTCGGGCAGGATAGCCATATCCTCCCCTTCCAGCAGTATTCTGCCAGACTGGGGGCGGTCCAGACCGCTCAGGCACCGTAAAAGCGTGGATTTACCTGCCCCTGAGCGGCCAATAATACCCAGCCGCTGCCCCTTGGGCACCGTAAACGAAATATCGTGCAGGGCAGGCTGGCCGCCAAAGGAGCGGTTAAGGCGTTCGACTTCTAAAAGGTTCATGGCCAGGATGGCAGCACAGCGCCATGAAACGCCTTGTCCAGAGCCTGCCGCACATTGGGCTGCTGATAGGCGTGCACCAGCTTGGCAACCCACGGAGCGGATTTATCGGCTTCGTTCACGGCTATAATGCAGATATACGGGTTATTATCGGCTGTTTCCTGCGCAATGCGTGTTTTTTCAATATCCACGCCAACCTTTTTGGCCCAGTCCGTATTAATTATCGCGCCATCCAGATCGGTCAGGGCACGCCCCACCACACCGGCATCAAGCTCGCGGATACTGATGTTATGGGGGTTTTCCGTAATGTCGAGCGCTGTTGGGGTATTCCCTGCATCCGCCGCGAGTTTGATCAACCCCAGTTTTTGCAGCAGAAGCAGGGCGCGCCCTTCGTTTGTCGGATCATTGGGTACGCCAATCACAGCCTTGTCTGGCAGGTCGGCAACAGATTTCCAGCGTGTTGAGTAAAGCCCGATCGGCGCCACGTAAGTATGCCCGACCGACACAATGCCATACCCCTTGGCTTTGTTCTGGACATCCAGAAAAGGAGTATGCTGGAAGGCGTTGGCATCCAGCTCATGCTCTGCCAGCGCTTCGTTCGGAGCGTTGTAATCTGAAAAAGTAACCAGCTTGAGTTCCAGCCCATCCCGGGCGGCATTGGCTGCCACCACCGGCCACACGTCCTCATCTTCCCCTGCCATAATGCCTACGCGCAGGACCTGTGGCGCGGCATATGCGGTCTGGCCCGCCAGAGCACATGCCAACGCCATGCTCCCAGCCAGTACAGCCCGACGGGAAAGAAGGAAAGAAACCATCGCTGACAAACCCCGCTATAAGGAATGGGAAGAGACAACACAATAAATCACTATCAGTTCTGCTTGAATAAAATATAGCACCCGATTGTCAAGTTTATTTGTAGTGTCCCACCCCCATGATCCGCAAAGGTAATACGGTTTTTACCCGGAAGCACTCCGCACAGACCTTTGCAAGCCCGTTATCCGATATAAGCCAGCCCTTCTGGCAAAAGCTTACCGGGGTTGAGAATATTCCGTGGGTCCAGAGCAACTTTTAATGTTCGCATCACCTCAAGGGATTGCGCACCATGTTCTCGTTCCAGAAACTCCAGCTTGCCAACCCCTACGCCGTGCTCTCCACTGCATGAGCCATCAAGTGCCAGTGCGCGCGCAACAATTTTGCGGTCAAGCTCCAGAGCCTTTGTACTCCCTTCAGGCGTATCTTCCGTCATGATCAGTGTATGAAAATTACCATCCCCAACATGGCCAAGAATGGCAACCTGTAACCCGGATGCTTCAATATCGGCCTTAACCCCCACAATAAGGGGAGCGAGCTGAGAAATAGGCACGATGCAATCCGTGCTGATCACCCTAAAGCCCGGATAAAGTGCCTTAACGGCCCAGAAAGCGTTATGCCGCGCCTTCCACAACCGGGCCCGTTCATCGGGTGTGTCTGCCCAGGCAAAGCCAAGGCCGTTATTGTCCCCGGCCAGAGCTTCGGTCACGTCCACCTGCTCCCGCACGGAAGCGGGGGCACCGGCAAATTCAAAAAACAGGGTGGTAATCGGCCGCAGTTCATCCAGCCCGGAATAGCGGATGCTGGCCGCCATCTGCACGTCGTCCATCAGTTCCACGCGCGCAATCGGCACCCCGGCCTGAATCACTTCCACCGCCGTGCGTACCGCATCTTCCAGATTTTCGAACTGGCAGATCGCAGCCGAAAGCTGCTCGGGAATACCGTGCAGGCGCAACTGGACTTCCGTAATAATGCCCAAAGTCCCTTCTGACCCGATGAACAGGGAGGTCAGGTCATACCCGGTGGAGGATTTTCTTACCCGTCCACCAGTTTTTATGACCTCTCCATTTGCCATAACCACGGTCAGGCCAAGCACGTTTTCTTTCATTGTGCCGTAATGCACTGCTGCGGTGCCCGAAGCACGGGTTGCACACATACCGCCTAGCGTGGCCTCACCACCCGGGTCCACGGGGAAGAACAGCCCCGTATCACGCAAACGGATATTGAGCTCCTGCCGGGTCAAGCCTGCCTGCACGCGGCAGTCCATATCCTCCGCATTCACCTGCAGAACCTCGGTCATTCTGGACAGGTCGAGACTCACGGCATGTTCAGGCGGCGTAACATGCCCTTCCACCGATGTACCAGCCCCAAAGGCCACAACAGGCACATAGGCCCCGTGGCATATGCCCAGAACGGTCGAGACATCTTCCGTTGTTTCGGCAAACACAACCGCTGCGGGCAGGCGCGCCAGTTCCAGCGCTTCGCCATGGCTGTGCGCTTCACACACAGACTGGTTGGTGGAGACCTTGTCCCCCAGATAATCCTTCAATTGCGCCAAAACAGCAGAAACACGCGCCGCTGCATGGGGAATAAAAGAAACGTTAGGCATTTTTTCTTCCCCAGTCCTTACTGAAAAAATCTACTTAGTCCGGCTATAGATATCATCAAAACGCACAATGTCATCCTCACCCAGATACGAACCGGACTGAACCTCGATCAGGGTAACAGGCATGCGGCCGGGATTTTCAAGCCTATGCAGACTGCCCAGTGGCAGATAGATGCTCTCGTTCTCCCGCACAATCACCTGCTCCACACCACGCCTGACAAGGGCTGTGCCTTCCACAACCACCCAGTGTTCAGCCCGATGATAATGTTTTTGTAACGAGAGCTTCTGCCCCGGCTGGACGACAATTTTTTTGACCTGAAAACGATGCCCTGCTGTCAAAGCTTCATAATACCCCCAGGGCCGATAGGTCAGGCGATGCGCATCCGCTTCGGGCATATTGTTTTTTTTCAGGTTTTGCACAAGGGTTTTAACATCCTGCGCCCGGTCCTTACTGGCAACCAGCACCGCATCCTGCGTTGCCACAACCACCAGATTATCCACGCCCAGAACCGCCGCCAGCAAACCATCGGTACGCACGTAAGACTGGCCTACATCTTCTAGCAGCACGTTGCCATGTATCACATTGCCTTGGGCGTCCTTGCGCCCCAATTCCCACAAGGCGTCCCAACTCCCCACATCCGACCAGCCGAAACTGCCGGGCACAACGGCTGCCTTATCCGTGCGTTCCGCCACGGCATAATCAACCGAAATATCGGGAGAGCGGGAAAAACTGTCCGGGTCCAGTCTTTCAAAATCCATATCTGTCTTACGTTTTTGCACGGCCTCTTCAACACAGGCATACAGGTTAGGTTCGTAACGCTGCATCTCGGCCAGAAAAGTCGCGGCACGGACAACAAACATGCCCGAATTCCACAAATACCCCCCTTGCGCCAGAAAAGCGGCTGCCTTGCCCTTGTCCGGTTTTTCCACAAACTGGGTGACGGAATAAACTTCGGGCATGCCCGCAAGAGCGGCACCTTGCTCAATATACCCGTAGCCTGTTTCCGGCCGGGTTGCGGCCATGCCAAAGGTGACCACATAGCCTGCTTTGGCTGCCGTTACGGCATGTTCAAGAGCAACATGCAGTTTGTGTACATCCTGAATAGCCGCATCCGCAGCCATGACCCACAACACGGCATCGGGGTTACGTTCGGCCACAACAAATGCGGCGGCAGCAATGGCCGGGGCCGAATTACGACCAACGGGCTCCAGAATAATCCGGGCATCGTAGATACCCACACCGCGAAGCTGCTCGGCAATAACAAAGCGGTGCTCGGCATTACAGACAACAACCGGAGCTGCCACCCCTTTGGCCTGCCCCCGCAAAGCCGTATCCTGCAAAAGTGTAAAGTCGGTTAACAAGGACCAGAACTGCTTGGGAAAGCTCCCGCGGGAGACGGGCCACAACCTGCTCCCAGCCCCACCAGACAGAATAACCGGCACAATACCGGGCATGCCCTCCTGCTCCGGGCTACCACCGGTTCCGTCTTTGTCACCAACCATGCTCGTACCCCCAAGCCTTACGGCGCGCTATAGCCCTCTTTCTTTCCGTAATACAGGCATACGACCATGACAATCATTCCTGATCCTCCCCTAGTGGGAGGGTGAAAATATCTCTCCCACAAATTGGAAAATAACTTTTATTATCTTATAAACTATATTTTATTTATATATAATTTTATTTACGAAACTCTGTAAAATACCTTTTTTATTTCAATATAACCAAATAACTGAATTGAAATATCATACCAAACCATTACCACTGACGCAGCGGGAGCCAAAAAAGACAATAACTCAAACAAGTTCCAAGCATCAGCGCTCGGACATTCCCCTTGCCGAGATTGAGGATTTTTTTATACTCAAAAATCTTATATTTTATTATTTACCAACAAAGGATGTTTGGTGAGATGATTAGGGACAACATGCCATCACCTAATGCTGCATCACCTTTAGGCACCAGACCATACCTCAAGTCAGTCTTACGGAATGTAATTGTGAATGCGCAGGTTGGTTTGCACCCGTGGGAACTCTACCCGGAAAGACCGACACGACTTTGCGTTAATGTTGAAATGTTTGCATGGTTGCACGGCGCAAAAGCCCACGACAAAGACCTTTACATTGATTACGACCCGGTCCGCAATGCCATCATCAAATGGCCAGAACGGCTGCATACCCCCCTGCTGGAAACCCTTGCCAGAGAACTGGTTGAAGTTTGTTTTGCTAACCCATTAGTAGATGCAATCCGTATCTCCATCACGAAACTTGATATCTTTAACGAAGCAGACGGAGCTGGTATTGAGATTTGTGGTGAACGCTCTGAGCTACTGCCCGCAGGTAATGTAAACAGGAAAAACAATGACCAGTCGCGATCAGAATAACAATGCCCGGGTTGCTCTTGTAACAGGGGGAGCAAAGCGCATCGGAGCTGTTCTTTCGCAGGATCTTGCCCGGAACGGCTGGAAAGTTGCCATTCAGTATAATCACTCCGAACAGGAAGCTCTTGAACTTGTAAACTCTCTGACCTCCATGGGTTACGAGTGCTTTGCTGTTCATGCCGATTTTAATAATCGCGAAGATGTTCAAAAACTTATTCCGGCAGTTGTCGAGCGTTATGGTGCCATAGACGTTCTTGTGAACAATGCTTCTAATTTTGAATACGATAATATTGATTCACTTACTTACGATTCATTTGACAAGCATATGGAACCCAACCTCACAGCACCCCTTTTCCTATCAAGGGATTTTGCGCGTGCACCGGGGAATATTGATGACCGCTGCATCGTAAATATTCTGGATCACAAGGTTAAAAGCCTTAACCCCGATTTTCTTTCCTACACAATCAGCAAAGCAGCACTGCTGTGCGTGACACAGGTCCTGTCCATGGCATTCAAATCCAAGATCCGGGTCAACGCCATTGCCCCCGGCCTGACCTTGAGAAGCGGCAAGCAGACAGACGAAGGCTTTGAGCGTGCCTGGCGTGCCACCCCACTCGGTCGCAGTTCCACCCCGGAAGAAATTTCTGCATGCCTGAGTTTAATTCTGTCGGCCGCATCCATGGTTGGGCAGGTCATCTACCTTGACGGAGGAGAAAGCCTTATCAACCGTGTAAGAGACGTGGCTTTTGATACAACGGTCGTTTGAGTAATAATTTTTAATATATATTGACATTACAAAGCGGGAAGTGGAGCGCATAAATGGAGCTACTGCAATCAATTAAAATACTTAGCGTTCCCCGCTGGGTCAAAGCCTTTATATTTATTCTATTATTTACCGTTGGTATTATTAATACCATTGTGTTTTTCTTTGGTATATTCGAATGGAACGGTGATGAACTGATCAAGGTCAGTATCGAGCTTCTGGGGGTTATTCTTCCAATTATTATTGTTGCCCTTCTGGTATCTCATTCCAGCACTGGCGTGGATGCTCTACGCCGAAAAACAGAAGAGTTTTTCCTGTCAGTTCTACCTGAGACATTGTCTGGCATTCATGAAATCCGTTCAAAATTCTATCAAGCCTCGTCTTCAGTTGAACTCAAAGAACGGACACGCAATCCTTATATTTTCACCAATTTACAAAAAGGCGAATGCTACGCAGATGTCATAACTTATCTGCCTCATGGTAATGACCATCATCTTAAATTGATGATCAGGCTCGAAATAAATGTCAGAAAAATCAATTTCAATCTTATTTTAGATAAAAACATCATTACTAGCCAATACTCACTGAGTCATAACAACTCCTCCCCCAACATTGATGACATATCTGACTTTGTCATCAATAAATTCCATCATACAACAGGGGGGCATAAGCAAAAAACTGTGGATGAAGAAACCGAAGATTATGAAGACGAGGGAGTGAATAAAGAAACAACTTCTCGTCTCGTATATAAAATCAATGATACTCTGCTTGAACGGGTTTATGGCCAAGACCCCTATTTGTGTCTGGTTGCCACATGCTATGTGTCCTCTGAATTTCTCTGGGACCCAAGCGAACAGCTCTTCTTCTCACAGGATCTGCTATTCTTCTTGCGGTCATTTACACAAGAATGCCCTGCCTGTTTTAGCCTGATCCCGAACGCTCATTTAGATGACGAAATAAAAAAGACACTGACAATGTAATTGTGACATTGAAGGGAGCCGGTAAATGCAAAAAAGACAAAACCTGAATGTTTTGATCATCGGCGGCGGACCCGCTGGAATGTCCTGCGCATTATGGCTCAAAAATTATGGCTTAAATCCAGTTATTGTTGAAAAAGACAAAAACCTAGGGGGGCTTCAGGCGAAAAGCCTAGCCTCCAATACATGGCTTTTAGGGTGGCAGTCTGTTCTAGGCAAAGATGTTGCCGCGATTTTTTCCAAACATGTCGCATATGAACGTATTCAGACAATGTTATCCAGCCAGATCATAAGCATCACGAAACTCTCAGAAACCGAATGGCAGGCGACTTTATTGCGTGCAGAAGAAGGGGCCAGACCTAAAAATATTACCCTGATTGTCAGAGCAATTGTTATTGCTACGGGCACTGATTTTGTCGGCCAGAAGTGGATTAAATCGATCCCCGGTGCTGAAAAATGTAAAAATTTAATTCATATGGGACCGGCATCCTATATGAACCCCAACTCTTGGTTTGGTGATCACCCAGTCATTGTAGGGGGCGGCGACAATGCTTTGGAATGCGCTTCCATTTTAAGCCGCAGAGGAAGCCACCCTATTCTTTTAGTTCGCTCAGAACATTTCCGGGCAGATCAGGACAGCCAAGGGAAATTTAAAGACCTCGTTCAGACAGGTTTGGTTGATTTACACATGGAAACAGAAATAACCAATATTTCCATGCAAGATGATGAGAAAATAAAAATAGAAACAAATAACAACCAGACGATTTTATCGGATTCAATTCTCCTAATGCTCGGATATAGTGCCAACTCCTCTGCAACAATAGAATTTTTTGGAAATCCTCGCCCGGTCAGGGATGAGAATAATTATTTTGTAGTCGATGGGAACTGCGAGACAAGCATTCCATCTGTGTATGCCATTGGTGATGTCGCCAATCCCCGCCATCCCTGCACGGCAACGGCCGTTGCTATGGGCACTATGGCCGCAAGACATATTAATAATTGCAGAGGAAAGTAATTTTACTTTTAAGGAAAAATGCGCCTGATTTTTACTTAAAAAATCAATGCTTCAAAAACCTATGGTATCCCGTACGGGATTCGAACCCGTGTTGCCGCCGTGAAAGGGCAGTGTCCTAGGCCTCTAGACGAACGGGACAGAGGCAATGACCAGTCTCCTACTGTAAAATTCTCCCCGACACAAGCTTAATTACTGAATGTGGAAGCCAACAGGTATCCGGCCCGTGACCACAGCCGATTCAGGGGGAGTGCAATGGAGATTTTTAACGGTCTGCAATGCTTGATCATCCAGATCATCATACCCCGTGCTTTGCACCAGCCTTGCAGCAATTACCTGTCCCTTGGCGTTGATACTGACTTCGGCCACGGCCTCACCCTCTTCATGCAAATGGCGTGCAGATACGGGGTAGTGTGATTCGGGGGCAGAACAGGAGAGCTGAAAGCCCCCTTTCTGCCCCGCAGCAGCAGCGCTGGGAGGTGCCACGGCGTGCCCACCTGTTGCAGCCATATCCGTTTTTGCATGGGTATGAGCGGTTGTAGTGCCTTCCCCCGTATGCGCTGCCTCCGGTGGCGCTTTGGTGGTGGCCTGTACACTTTTGTCGTGCTGCATAGCCGGGGCGGGCTGAACCAGTTTTTTTGGCACGGCAGATGCGGGGGGAAGATGTTCGGCTTCAGCCCTGGCAGAAGGCGGCAGAACCACTGCCTCGTTCTGAGTAAGGGATTGCGGATCCATATCCGGCATATCTTCCATGGCCGGGGCGGGCTGGGCCTGAAGTTTGGGAGCTGTTTGCCCCGCCTGCGCCTGTTCAGCTTCAGGCAATGGTGCCTTGGGCACTTCAAACAGCATGGAAACCGCAGCGGGTTGCTGCGTGCCGGTCTGGGGAGAGACTGTCATGATCAGCCACACGGTCATGGCAACATGCGCCAGAACCGCCACGGCAAAAGCCACCAGCCAGACAAACCTGTGCTCGTCAGACAGCCCAATAGCCAGCCCGCGCTGCCTGAGCGCTCCAACAGAACACTCCACAGGCGCGCATGGCACGGCCCTGTGGTCAGGCTCAACCTGTTCCTGTCTGTCTGTATGCCATTTGCTCACGGTGCTGCCTCCGCCCTGAATTATGGCATAGCCCTGTTTGATTTGACAGGGTGGTTCATAAAAGCGCAAACATGGCACAACCATGGCAAAGTGCCTGTGTACTTCTGACTGTTGAAAAGCTTCTGATCCGCCCTATGTTCCGTCGCAACCCCATTATTCGCGCGCTGCTGTTATGGCCGCTGGTCATGGTTACGCTGGCGGGTCTTGTTGGGCTTATGGCGCTCCAGTCGCTTTCCCTGCCAGAAGAGCTCCCCCGTGCAACGCTTATCCGGCTGACAGGCATAGATATTGCTCCGCATGCGGTACAACCGCACACTGCGCAGGCACACTGCGCCCCCATGCCCGGGGGCAGCATGCACCACATGCCCTGCATGGCCAGTGCGCAAAAAAACCAGCAGCAGCACCCCACCCATCATCATGATGAGGCAAGCTGCCCGCTTTGCCCATTACTGGCATTTTTTGCGGCACTGCCTGCTGTTTTCCTGCTTCTGCCAGCCCCTGCCCTGCGCTGGATCCGCCGTGGCAGTGCGGCCTCCGCCCCACGGGCACCACCCGCCTGCATTCTGGGCCTGCCCCCCTCCCGCGGACCACCCCTTACCCTGCTTCAGGCTTTCTGAAACCTCGCTCCCCGCTTTGGTGCATCTGCGCGCTTGCGCCCGTGTGCTCTTGGCCGGGGACTTTACTCAGTATGCTTTGAACAGGGTTTTTTCTGTTTATGTCCTATCCATTTTTTGCCCGCAGCCAGCGTAACTGGCTGTGGCTTATGGCTGCGTGCGCACTCCCCTGCGCCGCAAGCCCCGGCCTGGCCGCAACTGTTGTGACCCTTCCACGGGTGGATATTTCCACCGCGCAGGAAGATGCCGCTCTGGCCGATAGCCTTTTAAGTGCGTCACAGGTTGATAAAAGCTCGGCTCGCATGTCGCGCCTTTCCAGCCCGGATGCGGCATCGCTCTTCCGTAACCAGCCAGGTTTCAGCAGTTACGGCGGGGGGCGGCTAGCCAACCTGCCCGTGCTCAACGGCATGGCGGATGACCGGGTTGCAACCGTGGTGGATGGCGTGCGCATCAACCCCGCCTGCCCTAACCACATGAACCCTGCACTCTCTTACATCGACCCTGACAGTGTGGAGACCGCAACCGCCATTGCAGGGCTGACATCGGTCAGCAATGGGGGGGACAGTCTGGGTGGCACCATTGATGTGGAACGCGCAGACCCACGCTTTGCCCGCCACGGCAAAATCCTGTTTACCGGGCGCGCACGCGGCACCTACCGCAGCAATGGTGGCGGCTATTCCGCCGCAGGCAGTATGACCGTTGCGAACGACACCTTCAGCCTACGCTACAATGCCTCTTACGACCAGTCGGAGGACTACAGCGGCGGGGGCGGCATAGGTAAAGTCGGATCGACCGAATACGTGCGCTACACGCATGACGTAACGCTTGGCATACATAAGAAAAACCACCTGCTGGTGCTGACCTTTGGACAGCAGGACGCCCCGCGGGAAGGGTTTGCCAACCAGTACATGGACATGACCAACAACCGCTCCACCTACGTAAACGGCAAATATGTGGGGGACTTCAACTGGGGTACGCTGGAAGCCCGTGGCCACTGGCAGCGCGTCACCCACGCCATGAACATGCTGGATGACAAGGGTGGACACTCCACCACAAAAGGCATGCCCATGAATGATGACCAGCGCTCGGCTGGTTATTCCATAAAGGCCACAATTCCGCTGGCCCGCCAGCATACACTCCGCCTTGGCAGCTCATTCGACCATGAAGGCCTGCGGGACTGGTGGCCCCCCCTTGTTGGCAGCATGATGATGGGGCCCAACACCTTCAACAACATCAATAACGGCCATAGAGACCGACTGGGCCACTTTGCCGAATGGGAGGCCCAGTGGACACCCCGCGTTTCCACCCTGCTTGGCCTGCGCAATGACCTGGTCATGATGAACACGGGCAATGTTTCGCCCTATTCCTGGACCGGCATGATGAGTGCTGCGGACATAAAAGCCGCCGACAACTTCAACCGCATTAACCACGGGCGCTCGGACGTAAACTTTGACGTCACCGCCCTGACCCGCTGGAAAGCGACAGACAGCCTGACCATAGAAGCAGGCTATGCCCGCAAATCCCGCGCGCCCAACCTGTACGAGCGCTATGCATGGGGGCAGGGAGGCATGTCCTCCAAAATGATCGGCTGGTTTGGTGATGGCAACGGCTACGTTGGCAACCCGAACCTGAAGTCCGAAATCGGGAACACGGCCAGCGTAACATTCGATTGGCATGACCCCACCTCCGCCCAGAGGTGGGAGCTGAAGGTGCAGCCCTATTACACCTATGTGCACAACTACATTAACGTCAATTTTGTCAAAAACCTGAGCGCCAACAGTAACCAGTATATTTTTGAAAACCATAATGCCCAGATGTACGGCATTAACACCTCCGGCCATTATACGGTGTGGAATACAAGCCGTTACGGCAAAGGGGAAATAACCGGCGTGCTCAACTGGGTCCGTGGGCAGGACAAGGTCACCCATACCGGCCTGTACCAGCAGATGCCCCTGAACGGCACACTGGGCCTGAACGAAACCGTAGGCCCGTGGACAGGCCGGGCAGAAATGAACTTTGTCAAAGCCAAGGATACCGTGGACTCACTCCGTAACGAGCCCCGCACCCCCGGCTATGCGCTGCTGAACCTGAACGGCAGTTACAACTGGAAAATGATGACCCTGACAGCAGGGATCGATAACGTGCTGAATCAGGCTTACTACATGCCTCTTGGCGGTATTCTGACATACGACTTAAAGCGCGATGGCACACGCATGCCCATGCCGGGCATGGGTCGTTCGTTCAACGTCAGTCTTTCTGCCACTTTCTGATTTTTTAGCCGTCTTTTACATACAAAAATGCCGTGCGCTCCACCAGCGCACGGCATTTTTTAAACCCGATGATAAAACCAAATGCTTTTAGTAAGCAGATGGCCGATGCAGGCTGGAAACCAGTTTGATGATCGTGTGCGCCCGCAGAGCAGCAGGGCCACCCTCCGTGCCGTAACCGGAATCCTTGAGGCCGCCAAACGGCACTTCCGGCACGCCAATACCGTGGTGGTTAATAGCCACCATGCCAGCTTCCAGTTTTTCACCCAGCAGGCGTTCTGTACGCTCACAGCTTGTGTACACATATGCAGCCAGACCGTAAGGCAGACGGTTGGCTTCCTTTACGGCGTCTGCGAGTTCGGAAAACTCATCCATAATGGCAATCGGGCCAAACGGTTCTTCCTGCATGACCCGCATATCCAATGTGGGCTTGAGCACCAGCGTCGGGGGGAAGAAAAAGCCTTTGTTAGGCAGCGCGGTATCGGGCTGCCACAGCTCTGCCCCTTTGGCGCGGGCGTCATCCACCAGTTCGGTCAATGCCTTGACGCGCCGTTCGTTAATAACGGGGCCCATTGTCACGCCTGCGTCCAGCCCACGGCCAATTTTGAGCGCGCTCATCTGGGCCTTGAACTTTTCAATAAACGCAGCGGCAATGTCCTTGTGCAGCAAAAAGCGGGTGGGGGCGATGCACACCTGCCCGGCATTGCGGAACTTGGCAGCAGCCACACGCTCGGCCGCCTGATCCAGATCCGCATCCCGGCAGACAATCACCGGACCATGGCCACCCAGTTCCATGGTCACCGGCTTCATCTGCCCACCAGCCAGTGCGGCCAGATGCTTGCCCACGGGGGTAGAACCGGTAAAGGAAATCTTGCGCACCACCGGATGGGCTATCAGATACTCCGAAATTTCCGCTGGCGTGCCATAAACCAGAGACACAGCCCCTGCGGGAATACCCGCATCGCAAAAACAGCGGATCAGCTCGGCCGGAGAGGCGGGGGTATCCTCCGGAGCTTTAACAATAACACCACACCCGGCCCCAAGTGCTGCCCCCAGCTTGCGGGCAATCTGGTTGATGGGGAAGTTCCACGGCGTAAAGGCAGCCACCACACCAATGGGGCGGTGCAGCACACGCTGTTCAACATCTGGCACGCGCGCGGGCACCAGTTCGTCGTTCAGGCGGCGGCCTTCTTCACCAAAATATTCGATCACACCGGCGGCGGCATTAATTTCGATCACGGCCTGAGCCAGAGGCTTGCCCTGTTCTCGGCTCATGATCCGGCCAATGGCATCCGCACGCTCACGCAGCAGGTCGGCAGCCTTGCGCATGATCGCATAGCGGTCCCATGCGCTCAGGTTGCGCCATGCGTCATAACCCACAGCGGCACCGGCCACCGTTTTATCCAGATCGGCAACAGAGGCATGGGCAACCTTGCCAATAAGCTCGCCACTGGCAGGGTCCAGAATGGGGAGTGTACGGCCATCGGCCGCATCCTGCCACTGTCCTGCGATCAGAAGCTGGGTGTTGATTGGTGTCTCTGACATATGCATCTCTCAGCCAAAATGAACGGGTATGGTGATAACCCGGTTATGCCCACACAAGCGTCAGCCACTCACCATCTTCCGCCCAAGTGCGCAAGAGGTCTGGCTGCATTTTACGCCCTGCGCTGGCATGCCCGCAAAAAAGCCAGCGCCATAATGGCAGACCACGCGCCACCGGGCAAAGGGCGTTTTACCCTCCGCCTGCCACCGGGCCCTTACCGTAACTTAGGCAGAAGCACCTTCATTCTTGAGCACCATGGGCAACCCTGCCGCCACAAACACCACCTTGCCCACACAGGCTGCCAGACGCTGGTGCAAAAGCCCGGCCTCATCCCGGAAGCGCCGCCCCAGCGGGCTTTGGGGCACAATACCCAGCCCGACCTCGTTCCCCACCATAACCGTCGGAGCGGTGCGTGCGTGCAAACTGGCAAGCATGGCTGTAGTGGGGCCTTCCACCTCCCGCCCATCGAGCAGAAGATTGGTCAGCCACAAGGTCAGGCAGTCCAGCAAAACCGGGGTGCTGGCGTGCTGGTGGAGCACATCGGCCACATTCAGGGCTTCTTCCACCGTCTGCCAGCCTGCACTGGCGCGCTCGCGCTTATGCCGGGCAATGCGGTCATGCATTTCATCATCAAATGCGCGGCCCGTGGCCAGGTATATTCTTGGGCCGGGCAGAGCTGTTATGGCGTTTTCGGCAAAGCGGCTTTTGCCTGATCTTGCGCCACCCAGCACAAGCAGGCTACCTGCGGCACCTCCCTTGTGGAGATCGAGCCTTACACTGTGCATACGCGCGTCTGCCCCTGTTTCCATTTGCGTGAACCTCCATAACAGCACACAATTACCACCATGCCCTCTTCTTCCCCCCCTCCCCAGCCCGGCCCGTTTTCCTCCATGCTTGCACTGGAGGCCCTGTGCGCGGATCTGCCCCCACCCAGCCTGCAGGCACAGCAGACCATAGCGCAAAGGGAGGCGGAGCTGACCAAACCACCCGGCAGCCTTGGCCATCTGGAGGAGATGACACGCTGGCTAGGCGGATGGCAACACAGCGCGCCCCCCCGGCTGGAACACGTGCAGGTGCTCATTTTTGCAGGCAATCATGGTGTTATGGCGCACCATGTCTCGCCCTGGCCTGTGGAGGTCACGGCCCAGATGGTGCAGAACTTTGAGCAGGGAGGGGCCGCCATTAACCAGCTTGCCCGCGTGGCACAGGCGGAACTGGCGGTAGTCGCACTTAACAACTTGGTTCCCACCGCGGATTTTACCACCAGCCCGGCCATGACGGAGCAGGATTTTCTGGCTGCCGTGCAGGTCGGTTTTAACGCTGTGCCCCGGACATGCGACCTGCTCTGTCTGGGCGAAATGGGCATAGGCAACACAACCGCTGCCTCTGCCCTGTGCGCCGCCCTGACCCGCCAGAGCGGTGCAGACTGGGCCGGTCAGGGCACCGGGCTGGACGCCGCAGGCACGGCACATAAAGCCGGGGTTATAGACACAGCACTCCAGCACCATGCCGCCCATCTGGCACACCCGCTGGAAGTGGCACGCCGTCTGGGCGGGTACGAACTGGCCGCAACACTGGGGGCTACCCTTGCTGCCCGGCTGATGCGTATTCCCGTCATACTCGATGGGTTTGTCTGCACCGCAGCGGTTGCACCTCTGGTACACCTGCGCCCCAATGCGCTGGAGCATACCGCCCTCTCCCACTGCCCGACCGAAGCAGGCCATACCGCCCGACTGGCCCGACACCTGCATATGCGGCCCATTTTGAGCGGACTTGGCCTGCGCCTTGGCGAGGGCTCTGGTGCCGCACTGGCTATTCCCATCCTGCGGGCGGCGGTTGCGTGCCATACAGGCATGGCAACCTTTGCCCAAGCTGCTGTTTCTGAAAAAGCATGACATCCGCCCAGCCCGGCCACTGGCTGGACAGGCGCAGGCTGGACCTTGCATGCGGCCTGAGCCTGCTGACACGCCTGCCCTCCACATGGCTGGCCCCACCTGCGGACAGAGACAGCACCCAACCCTGGCCACTGGCCAGATCAATCTGGTGCTGGCCGGTTATTGCCGCCCTGATCGGGGCATTAACCGGCAGTGTGCTCGCTGCACTCCGTATGGTGCATGTGCCACCCCTTGCCGCCGCCGGTCTGGCCCTTGCCTGCCAGAGCATCCTGACAGGCGGCCTGCATGAAGATGGATTGGCAGACATGGCCGATGGTTGTGGTGGCAGCACACCAGAGCGCAGGCTGGCCATCATGCGGGACAGCCATGTGGGCAGTTACGGCGTTATGGCCCTTGGGCTAAGCCTGCTTGTACGTGCGGCCGCTCTGGCGGCACTCCCCATATGGGCGAGCATTGGGGGATGCGCCACAACCGCCTGCCTTGCCAGAATGGCCATGCTGCTGGTGCCAGCCCTTGTGCCCCCGGCCCGCGCCAACGGGCTGGCGCGCATGCTCTCCCCCCTTCCCTTTCCTTCCCTGTGGGGAGCGGTTTTTGTGGCGGTGGGGGTCATGGCCTGCCTGAGCGTTCTGGCATATGGCCATGCAGGGCTAAGCCTGTGGGCCTCTCTGGCACTTATGGCGGCACCTGCGGGCATCGGCTGCGCCACGGCAGCACTTGTTGCATTATGCGCCAGACGTCTGCTTGGTGGTTTTACGGGGGATGTGCTGGGGTGCTGCGCAGTGGTGGCGGAATGCCTGCTGCTGAGCTTTTACGCGGCATTAGCCTAAGCCCTGCCGCATACAAGCACCCGCATTTGCGTGCCGCCCTGTTAAAGCGGCACGCAAGGGGCCTTATCAGGCTTTGGGGGCGTCTTCTTCTTCGTCTTCGTCTTCGTCCCAGTCTTCGTCGTCTGCTTCAAAGACCAGTTCTACCGTAATGGTCGCGTCGTCCCCTTCCTGCAGGGCCTTGGCGTCTGCTTCGGCTTCTTCCACCTTTTCGTAGAGCTTGCCTTCGTTGGGGTCTTCCTGCCACTCGTTCCGTGGCTCCCAGAAGGACAGTTCGCCCTCTGCATCTTCACGCTGGATGAGGTAGCCTACGATCACTTCGTCTTGGTCTTGCATGGCGGTATCCTTTTCTGCCTGTTTCCTTCTATGAACCATGCCGCAAAAAAGGGAAGAGGAAAGCGTGACAAACAGTTTGATGAAAATATGACAAGGCAGGATTTTACGGCCATGAGGCGCTAAAATCCGCCATTCCACGCCGCGTTCATCTCTTTTTTACGCCTCCTGCCGGGCCACCTGCCATGCCTTGAGCGCACATGCCAGCCGGGTCCATTCTGCCTCGTTGGCGGGCAAGCCAATCCGCAGGCTATGGGAGCACCCGGCAAAGCGGCGGGTTACAATGCCGTGGCGGCACAGATGCACCCACAACCCATAGGCATGGGGGGTATCAACCAGCGTGAACAACGTAGCCTGCCCCCGCCATGCAAGGCCTGCGCCATGCAGCATCTCTACCAGCCTTGCATGGTCCAGACGGGCTTTTTGCGCCGCCTGCTGCACCCAGTGCGTATCGGCCAGTGCCTGCGTGCCCGCGGCAAGGGCGACTGCCCCGACCGGCCATGAACCCAGCAGGGACCGCGCCTTTTGTGCCTGTGCGGGAGCCGCCAGCAAAAAGCCCAGCCGCACACCCGGCAGGCCGTAGCTCTTGCCAAACGAACGCAGCACGACAAGTGCCGGGTGCGGCAGCAGGGAAGCCACGCTATGGGTGGCAAAATCCCCGAAAGCCTCATCCACCACAAGCCAGCTCCCCGCCTTTGCGCACTGTTCCGCCAGTGTAGCAAGGTCCTGCATGTTCAGCAGGCGGCCATCGGGGTTATTGGGGTTACAGATCACACAGGCCGTTCCCGCCTGTTGTGCGGCCTGGCGGACCTGCTGCACGTGCTCCACGCCGCTCCATGGCACACCATTGTGCTCCCACGCCTGCCCGTGGCCAGAATAGGTTGGCCCCAGCACACAGGCCCTCCGTGCCCCCAGCAACCGGGGCAGCAGGGCTATAAGGCTCTGGCTGCCAGCCCCGGTTACCACCATGTCGGGCGATGGCACGCCATAGGCGCGAGCGGCAACCTGTTGCAAAGCCTGCTCTTCCCCTTCTTCGGGCAGGCGTTGCAGGGTTTTCGGGTCTGGCCAGACTAACGGGTATGCAACGGGGTTAATCCCTGTGGAGAGGTCTATAAAAGGCTCCGGCGCGCCCACAAAATGCCGCATGACAGCCTGCACCTGCCCGCCATGGCTGGGCACCGGCAGTTCTGCAGCACCTGTTGTGGAGGACAAACCGTTAGGCGGTGCTACGTGGTGCATGGTAGCGTCCGTGATCTTTTGTGCCAGCCTAGTGTTCATACCCGCCCCCATGCTGTTCTTCCCCCTCTCCATCACCCTGCCAGTGGCAGCCCTTGCCGCTGGCATGGAAGCCGCCTGGGGTTACCCCGCCCCCCTGCTAAACATGATCGGCCACCCCGTGATGTGGATTGGCGCGCTGATCGACCGGCTCGAACATGTGCTGAACAGGATGAACACATCCGAGCGCACACGGCGGTTACTGGGGTTTGTGGCACTGGCCCTGATTATTGCCATACCCGTTACCCTTACAGCCGGCCTGCTTGGGGTGGGTTATACTCTTTTGCCTGCCCCTGTCATGTTGCTTGTGCAGGCAGGGCTGGCCAGCACGCTTGTGGCACAGCGCTCGCTATGGGTGCATGTGCAGGCTGTGGGCACAGCCCTGCGCCACAATGGCCTGTCTGCTGGCCGTAAAGCCGTAAGCATGATTGTAGGGCGCGACACCAGCGCACTGGATGAAGCCGCAGTTGTGCGCGCGGCATTGGAAAGTCTGGCCGAAAACTTTTCAGACGGGATTGTGGCGCCATTGTTCTGGACCGCCCTGTTTGGCCTGCCGGGGGCGGTTTTTTACAAATGTGTCAACACCGCCGATAGCATGATCGGCCATCTTAACCCCCGTTACAGAGCCTTTGGCATGGCTGCGGCCAAACTGGATGACCTGATCAACCTGCCAGCGTCCCGCTTGGCTGCGCTGTGCCTGATGCTGGCCGCCCCACGGCAGCAATGGCCCCATATCTGGCGGACCATAAAACGCGATGCGCCCCGCCACCGCTCCCCCAATGCAGGCTGGCCGGAAGCCGCCATGGCCGCAGCCCTGAACACCCTGCTGGCAGGCCCGCGCTCCTATGGCGGCAAAATGACCAAAGACCCATGGATTGGCAGCGGCACGTCCGGAGCCGGTGTGGCTGATCTGGAGCGTGGGCTGCGCCTGTACCGGCGTGCATGCGGCGTGCTTATTGCCGGGTTGCTGTGCGCTGCACTTGGCGGCATGATAGGGGTATGAATGCACCCTCCTTTTCCCCCGCTTTTGCAGCCGAACTTGAGCAGCTTTTTACATGGCGGAGGGATGTGCGCCATTTCCGGACAGACCCGCTCCCCGACCGTACCCTAACACACCTGCTGGAAACCGCCTGCCTGGCTCCCTCCGTGGGGCTGAGCGAGCCGTGGCGCTTTGTAAAAGTGGATAGCCCGACCCGCCGCCATGCGATCCGTGAGAACTTTGCTCACAGCAATGCGCGTGAACTGGCCGGACGAGGCGGGGACGACGCCCAGCGTTACGCATCGCTCAAACTGGCCGGGCTGGACGATGCCCCCCACCATATTGCCGTTTTTTGCGAAACCAACCCCGCGCAAGGCCGCGGGCTAGGCCGGGGCACCATGCCCCAGACCACCACATGGTCCGCCGTTATGGCCATCCATACCTTTTGGCTTGCAGCAACCGCACAGGGCATTGGTGTTGGCTGGGTTTCCATTCTGGACCCAAAAGAAGCCAACAGGGTGCTGGGCATTAACCCGGAATGGCAGTTTCTGGCCTATCTGTGCGTTGGCTATCCGCTGGAACCTGCCAGCTCACCCGAGCTGGAACGCCGTGGCTGGGAACAGCGCAACCCCGCACGCCGCAAATGGATTGCCCGCTAGCCCGTACCGTGCGGGGCATACACCCCTTTGCCATCACGCAGCGTAAACCGGCAGACTGGCCAGTGCCAGAAGAGCGTCTATATCCATATGCCGCTCCAGATGGTCAGCCAGATGGTCCAGTGCGGCATCCACTACACCATCATGCGTGTCCGGCAGGGTCTGCCCGGCCTGCGCCCATATGCCCTCTGGTGCAAACGCGGCACCTGCAGCACGTTCGAGCAAGGCCAGCCGGGCCGTACGGTGTGTAAACACGCCATGCAGGTATGTGCCCCAGACCCGGCCATTCCCCGACACGCACCCTTCGGCCTGCCCGTTCAACCACAGGAGAGGGGTAAAGCCCTCCGGCCTGTGGGTGTGCCCCAGATGCATTTCGTACCCTGCAACGGGCTGACCGCCCTGAGCCAGAAAACCCTTGCCGTATTCAAGTTTTTTATCATCCCCCAGAACGGTGTGGATGGGCAGTAGCCCAAGCCCCTGCGCCGTGCAGGGCTGGCCTTCCGTGCCGTGCGGGTCGGCAACGCTATGGCCCAGCATCTGATAGCCACCGCAAATACCCATAACCACACCGCCTTTTTGCGCATGCTCTACAATACGCTCGGCCCAGCCACGCGCGCGCAGGCACGCCATATCCGCCAGAGTAGCTTTGGAACCGGGCAGCAGAATAACATCGGCCTGCGGCAGGGCCTCCCCTTCCATAACAGGAATAACCTCGACCCCCGGTTCGGCACAGAGTGGGTCCAGATCATCAAAATTTGCAATCATGGGTAATATGGGCACAACCACGCGCAAGCGGGGTTCTGGTTGCGTATCCCCCACTCGTCCCTGCAACCGCCTTGCCCGCAAAGTGTCCATGAGGTCGGCGGCATCCTCGGCGGGCAGGTCGTGTACATCAGGCAGGTAAGGCACCAACCCAAGCGCCTGCCAGCCGGTTTTTTGGGCAACAAACTGCATACCATCGGCAAACAGGGTTGGGTCACCACGCATGCGGTTGACCACAAACCCCTTGATCCGCTCTGCATCTTCTGGCTGCAATACGACCTGTGTGCCCACAAGGCTGGCAATCACGCCGCCTCGGTCAATATCCCCTACCAGCACAACAGGTGCCTGCACGGCGCGGGCAAAGCCCATATTGGCAATATCATGCCGCCGCAGATTAACTTCGGAGGCAGATCCCGCTCCCTCCACCAGAACAATATCCGCACTGGCCGCCAGATTTTTAAAACTTTGCAGAACCTGCGGCATAAGCTGCTCTTTGCGGCTCTGGTAATGCCGGGCCTCCACCGTATCCACCCGCTGGCCACGCACAACAAGCTGAGACCCAGTCTCGCCCTGTGGTTTTAGTAAAACCGGGTTCATGTCCGCTATGGGCGGCACACCACAGGCTCGGGCCTGTAGGGCCTGTGCCCGCCCGATTTCTCCACCATCCAGTGTAACGGCGGCATTGTTGGACATGTTCTGTGGCTTAAAGGGCAATACCCGCAGCCCCCGCCGCACCAGAGCACGCGCCAGCCCTGCAACCAGTGTGGATTTGCCAACGCTTGAGCCTGTGCCCTGCACCATAAGAACGCGAGCGCTCAAAACTCCACGCCTTCCTGCGCCTTGATCCCGGCCTTGAAGTGGTGCTTGACCAATGTCATTTCCGTGACCAGATCAGCCGCGTCCAGCATGGGCTGTCTGGCGTTACGGCCCGTTACCACAACATGCTGGCTTTGTGGCCGGGCGTTAATATCCGCCAGCACCCGCTCTATATCCAGATACTCGTAGCGCAGAGCCACATTCAGTTCATCCAGCACCACAAGGGCAACATCCGGCCGGGCCAGTGCCTGCACTGCCACGACCCATGCGCGTTCGCACGCTGCCACATCCCGCGCGCGGTCCTGTGTTTCCCACGTAAACCCTTCGCCCATGCTGTGCCATTCCACCAGATCGCCAAAGCGTTCGAGTGCCCGGCGCTCACCCGTATGCCATGCCCCTTTGATAAACTGCACCACCACCACGCGCCGGTCATAGCCCAGCATGCGCAGAGCAAGCCCAAAGGCTGCCGTGGACTTGCCTTTACCCGGCCCTGTATTAACCAGCAGCAGACCTTTTTCCCCGGTTTTGCTGGCGACCTCCTTATCCTGCACAGCCTTGCGTTTGCGCATTTTTTCCTTATGACGTTCGGCGTCGTGCTCTGGCGTATTGTGCTGCTCGTTACTCATGGTTTTGGTATTCTCTGTCTGTCCAATGCGTGTGTACGGGCGGCTCACCCAACAGGGTGCAGGGCCGGGCGGGTCACGGCCTGCTCCACCATAAACAGCCGGGCAAAGCCCTGCGGCATGGAAGGGGCCAGCAGTTCCGGCTGCTCCCCCGCCGCCAGTGCGCTGAGAATGCGCAACGGCCCGCCGTGTGAAAGCACACACGCGGCCTCCCCCTTACGGTGCATATCCTGCCAGAAGTCGGTAATGCGGTGGCAGAGCGCCAGACCGCTCTCCCCCTCCGGCGGGGCAAAGCTGGATGGATCCCTGGCCCATTCATCCAGTTGCCTGCGCTCGATATCCTGCCAGCGCAGCCCTTCCCAGCGGCCAAAGTCCAGTTCGGCCAGCCTTGGGTCCACCCGCAGTTCCATACCGGTTGCCAATGCCAGACGTTGCGCCATGTCCCGGCAGCGTTGTGCTGGCGAGCTATACAGCACACGGCAGACCGCCCCCTTGGCCAGAACAGAAAGCCCGGACACGATTTTTTCCCACCCCGGACGCAACGCCACATCCTGCCTGCCGTAACAGACACCTTCGGGCAGCAGCACGGGAGCATGCCTTACCAGCAATACAGGAAAAGACTGCATGGCCTGTCTCCTCTTTTCATCTCTGTCCGTTGTTCACACCGACCAGACGGGCCAGACAAACCGGCCCCGACCTGCCCCAGACACTTTGCCGACAAGCCGGGCACACCACCACCCCCTTAATTCAGGCGCAAGACATGGTGATCGGCTCTGGCACACTGGCCAGCACATGGAAAAAGGAGCCAGACACAAACCCACGCTGGCCACCACACATCCCCAGTTCCTCACCTATGCCAGAGCGCAGGCTGGCCAGTGGAGCATCCTGCCCCCCCTCCAGCACGGTGGCATAATGGAACTCATGCCCGCGCAAACGCGCCCCACGCGCACCCAGAACACCATCGGCTACAAGAGTGGCCTCACGGTAGCCCAGATTCAACTTGCGTCGCGCAAAAGACGTGCTGTGGCCAAGCAAACCTGCCATGCCGTGCCGCACGCCCTGTGCATCTTCCAGCCCCTGCCCCAGCACCATAAAGCCCCCACATTCGCCGTGCACAGGCCGTGTGCGGGCAAAATGCGCCAACCCGGTACGGAAGGTGGCAGCCCCCGCCAGCACGCCTGCATGGAGTTCGGGGTAACCACCGGGGAGCCAGCAGGCTGTGCAGGATGGGTCCGGGGCTTCATCCGCCAGAGGGGAAAAAGGCACCAGCTCCGCACCAGCCTGCCGCCAGAACAGGGCCAGATGCCCATACAGGAAGGAAAAAGCCGCATCATCCGCCACGGCAATCCGCTGCCCCGGTGGCGGTAACACGCCGGTCTGGGATAGTTCTTCCCCCACTCCGCCCTGCAAAGGCCGGGCAGCAGCCAGAATACCATCCAGATCCAGTTCACGCTCGGCCTTGTCTGCCAGATCGGACAGCCAGCCAGCGAGGTTCCCGTGCTCACGCGCCTGCACAAGCCCCAGATGCCGCTCTGGCAGGGTTTGCCCCATCTGCCGCATCAATGCGCCATAAACGGGTAGCTGCGCGGCCTGCACGGCCTCGCGCCCCAGCCGCTCATGCCGGGGGGAGGCCACGCGGTTGAGCACAACCCCGCTCACCTGCACATGGGGGGACCACTGCGCAAACCCTCTGGCGATTGGCCCCACAGACTGCCCCTGCCCCGACATGTCGAGCACAAGCAGAACCGGAATACCAAAATGCGCAGCAATATCGGACGGCGCTCCCCGCTGCCCGTCGGGCAGGGATAAGCCATCAAACAGCCCCATGGCCGATTCCACGACCAGAATATCCACATCCTGACAAGCGGCCTGCATAACACGGCCCAGCAGGGCATCGGGCATGCACCAGCTATCCAGATTAAGGCCCGGACGGCCCGTAATGGCGGCATGAAAAGCCGGGTCTATGTAATCCGGCCCGGTTTTGACCGCGCCAACCCGCAAACCCCGCCTGCCAAACGCTGCCAGCAGGGCCAGTGTAAGCGTTGTCTTGCCCCCGCCAGACCGTGGAGCAGCGACCATAATGGCCCGTGTTGTCATGCGTTATTCACCCTCATCCAGCACACAGGCCACGCTGTTACCGCGTGGGTGCCACAGGCCACGCCGCATGGCCTCCTTAAAGCGCTGGCGCATGGCCTCCCTTGCCGCGGGGTTGGCCTGACGCAAAAAATCATCACACTCCGCATTCCCCAGTGTTGCGGCAAACACCAGATCAAACTGCGGGTCAAAGCGCTGGAGCATGGTGGCGGCAAAACCGTGCAGCGCGTCCAGCCCGCGCGCCAGTTCGGCGGCACCGGCATATCCGTGCTGCTGCATGCCTTTTATCCATTGCGGGTTGGCCAGACGGCCCCGCACAATGCGGGCGACCTCATCTGCTGTGCCGCGCAGGCGGGGGGACTGTGGGCGGGAGGTATCTCCATGCAGAACCGCAGGTGCGCCCCCCGCCATGTGACTGGCGGCGGCCAGCCCCCCTTCATGCGCAGCAATATCGGGGCTTTCCAGCAAGTCGGTTTCGGCATTGTCCTGCACGTGCAGGACGGTTTCCGCCCGCCCCAGCAGGGTGGACAGGGCTGCCTGATCGCGCGTGCCATCCCGCCCGCCACCATACATCCACGAGGAACCTTCCAGCCATGCGGCCCCCAGTTCTTCACGGTTATGCCATGTGCCGTGGAGCAGATGGTCCTCCACCCCGGTACCGTAACTTCCTGTGGCTGCACCAAAAATACGTGCGGTTGCCCGTTTGCGGGCCTCCCCTTCCAACCCACGGGCCTGTGCTGCAAGGGGGTTCCAGTCATCAGGTTCACGCCGAGCGGCAACTGCGCTGACCGCCTGATCGAACAGGGCAATCTGCTCGCCAAAAGCATCCCGGAACAGGCCGGAAATACGGAGCGTGACATCCACCCTAGGCCGGTCCAGCACGGGGAGGGGAATGACCTCAAACCCGCACACATGGCCCGTGCTGGCAGTGCGCTGCACCTCCACCCCCATAAGGCGCAGGGCCAGAGCCAGGTCCTCCCCCCCCGTGCGCAGGCTGGCTGAACCCCACATATCCATAACAAGTCTGGTCAGGGGTTCGCCGTGTTCCTGCAGGTGGCGGGTCAGCAGGACCTGCTCCATCCGGGTCGCCAGCACCACGGCAGACGGCGTTGGCAGGGCGCGCGGGTCCACGGTAAAAAGGTTGCGCCCGGTTGGCAGCACGTCAATACGCCCACGCGTGGGAGCACCGGCTGGCCCGGCCGCTACCGGCTGCCCTGCCAGAGCTGCCAGCAGGGCGTGCATTTCCGCCGTGCCGCACTGCTTTATGCGTTGCGCAACATCGGCCACAAATGCCTGGTCCCCCTGCCGGGCACAGGCCTGTGCAATGGTTTGCACAAGAGCCGTACAGCGCGGTGCTGTTTTGCCAAAAACATGTAGCCCGTCACGGATTTGCAGGTCCTTGACATCGCACAGATACGCATCCAGCCGTGCCAGTGCTTCTGTCTCATCCAGCTCGCCGGGCCTGACACCACTTTCGGCCAGAACACCCGTGCGGGTTGCACGCTCCAGAATATCCGCCCGCAGCAGGGCACCACGGCGGGGGTCCAGCCCATCGGCCTCTGCGTATTCATCAATCAGGCGTTCGAGTTCCTGCATTTCACCCGACAGGCTGGCCTGCATGACCGGGGGCGTCATATGCCCGATGGTTACAGCACCCAGACGCCTGCGGGCAGCAGCGGCCTCCCCCGGATTATTGACAATAAAGGGGTAAATAACCGGCATATCCCCCGTAAGCACAGCAGGCGCACAGAGCGGGGAAAGAGCCGTTGCCTTGCCCGGCAGCCATTCCAGCGTGCCGTGTGTGCCCAGATGCACCAGTGCATCCAGTTTTTGGCGGCGGCGGAGCCAGAGGTAAAACGCCACATAGGCATGGCATGGTGGCTGGTCCGGGTCGTGATAAGTGGCTTTACGCTCTGCGGTTTTTCCTCGGTCGGGCTGCACGGCAAGGGTTATGGCACCCAAAGCCACGTAACGCAGGTGGAATGCGCCATCCCTTACCGCTGCATCCTGCTCTGGCGGGCCCCATGCGTCCGCAATGGTGGCCATGAAGTCCGGCGGCAGTTCCGCGCTTAAAGCTTTATATTCTGCCAGAGATAAAACGGCCTGCGGGGGGGATTGAGCCATAAGGCGGGCCAGTTCCTGCGCGGCTGGCACCGGCTGCGCCCCCAGCTGGTACCCCTGCTGCTGCATATGCTCCATAATGTTGTGCAGGCTGGCAAAACCGTCCAGACCAACGGCATGAGCCACATGCGCGCTGCCCTGCTCCAACCCTGCGCCGGGGTAGTCCGAGAGTACAATACCAACCCGTTTTTGCTCTACAGGCGTATGCCGCAACCGCGCCCATGCCATGGCCCGTGCCGCCACCATGGCAATGCCGGCATCATACGCCACGCGCTGTGCAGGCAGGCCCGGAGCCGCCTCCTGACGGAAGGAAATGGGAAATGTGGCGATTGTTCCATCAAGTTCTGGCAGAACAACCTGCATGGCAAGGTCCGAGCGCCCCAGTCCGCGTGCGCTTTTAGCCCACAAGGCCTGCGTGCAGCCCGGCTGGAGCACCTGCAAAACAGGCGCACACGCCGCATCCAGCGGGGAACTCCCCAGCCCCCCACGAGCGGAAAAACAGGTGGCATTCAACACCACATCGGGCTTTGTGCGGCGCAAATACTCAGCAACACCCTGCGCAACGCCGTGGTCCTTGAGGGATGTCACAAACAGCACCGCCACGGTGCAGCCCTGCCCGGCCAGCACCGTGGCCAGCCGTTCCACCCCCGCCATGTCCGATGCCTGAAGGTGTGCCCGGTAAAAAACCAGCACAGCCGAACAGACCGCCTGCTCACCAGTTGCTGGATACTTACGGTAAACACCCCATGTGGGCAAAGGCTCGGGCTGTGTGCCGTCATCCTCCCCATATCCGGCAAGGGCTGACATAAGCCGCAGGGCCGCGGCCATGTTATCCGGCCCACCTTGGGCAAAAAAGCCGTTCAGGCGTTGCCATTGGGCGGCCTGCACACCGTAGGACAGTTCGGTCAGACGGGTATCTTCCACCGTACCGCCTGCTGGCTGCCCAGCCCCACCGCACCCGGTATGACCGGGCAGAAACACGACAGGCACAGCCTGCTCGCGCGCCCACGCAGCCAGCTCCTCCACCCCGTAACGCCAGTAATCCAGCCCACCCAGCAGACGCACCACCACGCATCTGGCACCCTGCAAGGTACTTTCCACATACAGGTCGATCGACATGGGGTGCCGCAGGCGGGCCAGACTTGTCACCTGAACGGATGGTAAGCGGGCATGCACCTGCGCGCGCATCTGCTGTGCCGCGTGGCGCAGCCCCAGCAGATCGCTCTCTGTAAAGGATAGAACAACAATATCCGCACCGGGCAGGCCCAGGTCTTCGGCTGTATCCTGTTCATCCAGTGTCCGGTTTTCGCGGACCAGAAGGTGCATGCCCGTAAACTCCCTTACGCAGCCAGATGGCCCGCAAGAGCGGTGGCAATGGCCGTGGCGTCCAGCCCTTTCTGGCCAATGACCACAATGCGGCCCGTACGATCCTCCCCGGCACCGAGGGGACGGTCGAATTCATGCCGGAAGCGGCTGCCCACCCCCTGCACGGCCAGACGCATGGGTTTGCCTGCAACGCTTGCAAAGCCTTTCATACGCAGCACGTCAAAGCTGCGGGCCGTGTTTTGCAAGGTGGTCAGGAACTCATCCACACTGTGCTGTTCTGGCACGGCTACCACAAAGCTTTCAAAATCATCATGTTCGTGCTCGCCATCTTCCGCATCGTGGTGGGATGGGCGGGCGGCAAGGTCGCTCTCGGCCGCAGCGCCAATACCCAGCAGCACGGCAGGGTCTACCTTGCCTTCCGTTGCCCGCACAATCTGCACAGGGCGGGGAGCATGGTCCCGAATATGCTGCTCCACTGCTGCCAGTTGGGCTGCATCCAGCAGGTCGGTCTTGTTCAGCACTACCAGATCGGCAGCGTTGATCTGGTCTTCAAACACCTCGGCCAGCGGGTTGTCATGGTCCAGTGAGGGATCTTCGGCCCGCTGTGCTTCCACGGCCTGCGGGTCATCCGCAAAGCGCCCGGCAGCTACGGCAGGGGCATCCACCACGGCCACAACGCCATCTACCGTCATGCGGTTACGCACCGTGGGCCAGCCAAACGCCTTGAGCAGGGGCTTGGGCAGAGCCAGCCCTGATGTTTCAATCACCACATGTTCGGGTGGGTCGGCCCGGTCCAGCAGGGCTTCCATGGTGGGCAGGAAGTCATCCGCGACAGTGCAGCACAGGCAGCCATTGGTCAGTTCGACAATGTCTTCCTCGCGGCAACCTTCCACCCCGCAGCCACGCAGGATTTCGCCATCAATACCGAGCGAGCCGAATTCATTCACCACCACGGCAATACGGTGCCCCTGCGCCCGGCTGAGCAGGTGCCGCAGCAAGGTGGTTTTACCAGCGCCCAGAAAACCGGTGATAATGGTTACGGGCACGCGTGTCTTGGCAGCAGTCATGGTTCTTCCTGTTCGTTATAAAGCGTTGCGGGCACACGCCCCAGCACCATATCGGCCAGCGTTGCAGGGCGGCGCGATGGCATGACAGTCCCTTTGGCCGATGCCGCATACAGGCGGGCATAAGCCAGAATATCCTCAGCCTTTTCTGGCCCAAGCTGGCCCAGCAGCCATGTCCAGCGCTCGGGCATGGCTATGGCCGCGGTACACCCCCGGTCACACGCTGCCAGACAGGCCACCGGACGCAGCGTGGCGGAAGGGACTACCCCAGCCAGATGCTCCGCATCCAGCAGAACCTGCAGCCGCTCGAGCAGTTGTTCACCCGGCGGGCAATCCATGGCAGGCCCGCCCCGCCTGCACGTAACGCAGACATGCAGCACGGGTGGCCCCGCCTGTGCTGAATGAGCAGAAGAGGAAGGCAAAGAGTGTTCGGCGGTCATGCGTCTTTCCAACAGGCCGTTTTTCCACAACGTGGGGTTGTGGCAGGCATGGGGCAGTAACAACCAGCCCTCTGCCACGCATATGGCAAAGAAAACGCACCACCGGGTGCATCCGTGCCTGCCGGGCACCCCGCCAGCAAACAACGCCAGAACGCAACCATTCCCACAGGAACGGCCTTACAGACTTGTGATGGCAGGTCTCCTGGCTTGTACCCTGCCTGCACCAGCCATGAACTGACGCAAAGCACTGTTCCGCTGCCTTCCCGAGTCCTGAAAGAACCAGTGGCAACCCCGAACACGGCCGGGGCGGAACATGATGGGTACTTACAGTTGCGGGGGCAGCGACGGCCTTGCACCGGTCTTCCCTTTTCACCCCCGGTCAGGGGCACCATCAAGTGCGGGCATGATGTGCACAAAAACCCTGCCGATTCAAGGCATGTCGCGCTGTGGCCAAGCATAGCTGCACGGCACGAACAGGCCGTTAAGGACCACCCAGTGCCGTAGAGTGCGGAACATGATTGACCCACAGAGTAGGCTGGCCTAGTTTGCCCATATACTTTTTATCTCAACTATAATGACACTAAGTTAATGGACCGCATGACTGAGCAGCGCCACATGCCAGCACTGGACGAAACGTATTTTCCCGGCATGGCGCTGACCTTCCGGGTCATGCGGCTGGCAACGCTCTGGCGCACGCAACTGGACCGGGCCTTGCGCCCGCATGGCATGTCCCTTGCTGTCATGCGGCCCATGGCCTACCTGCGCATGTTGCCTGAAGGGGCGACCCAGCGTGACCTGGCCCAGACCATGAACATAGACTGCTCTGCACTGGTGCGCGTGCTTGACCTACTGGAAAAACAAAAGCTGGTCACCCGTAAACCCGATGCGCAGGACCGCCGCGCAAAACGCCTGTTTTTGACAGATGCGGGGCGGGAACAATGCAGGCTGTTCCATACGATTGCCGCTGAACTCGAGCAGACCATACGGCACTCGCTCCCTCCGGCTCAGGCCGATAGCCTGACGCAGACCCTCTCCTCCTTGCTCGAAGCGCATCATGCCCACACGCTCTGACCTGCTCACCCTGCCCGGCTCGCTCATGCACTGGGCCAACCAGCGTTTTGCCCCCGCAGTTTTTGCCGATGATGCCCGCTGGAATGGCTTTACCGCCACGGCGGGCTATACCATGCGTGTGTTCCTTTCCATTGGCATTGCGCTTTTTCTGGCCTTTGTTTTTCAGCTCCAGTCCCCACTCAGCGCGGCCACAACGGTGCTGATTGTCTCCAACCCCACGGTTGGGGCCATGGTTTCCAAAAGTGTGTGGCGTCTTATTGGTACCCTGATCGGGGCCACGATCAGCGTGGGGGTTATGGCTGTTTTTGTGCAGTCCCCCGTTCTCTACTTTGCGGTTCTGTCCGTTTTTGTCGGCCTTGCCTGTATGGTCGCCACGTTTTTACGGTTTTTTCGTGCGTATGCAGCGGTGCTGACCGGCTATACGATTGTAATTATTGCAGCCCCTGCGTTTGCCAACCCCGATGGCATTTTTCTGTCCGCCATGAGCCGCCTTTCTGTTGTGGCAACGGGCATTGTGGTTACGGCCTGCGTGTTCATGGTCACATCCGTGCGCAAACCCAGCACCGTGCTGCACAAGCTTGGTCAGGCGTTCCGGGAAACTGTTCTGCACGCCAGAACATTTCATAAAGCTGAAAGTGAACGCACAACCCCCGAAGCGCTTGATGCCACTGTAACCAGCACGCTGGAAAAACAGGAACAGAAAACCCAGAGCACCAACGCAGCTTTTCGTGGGTTCAGCCAACCGATTTATGACAGCCGCAGCAAACTGCTGGCCAACATGACCGGCCTGACCCCCGCCATAGAATTTGCCGCAGCCGACGACCCGGATATGCAAAACCGCGTGCGCAACCTGCGCCTGTGCTTAAGCCGCCTGACGGGGTTGATTGTCAGCTACCACCCATACTGGCTGACCTTTTCTGCCGGGGTGGAAGAAACCCGCGCCGTACACCTGCTGGTTGCCCAGACACTGGGTCGGATTCTGGAACTGACGGAAAACCCCGGCTGGCTGACAAACCCCGCCCCGCTCTCCACCTGCCTGCATGACGCCCTGAAAACACTGGAACAGCTTGCCCGCCAGACCACCAGCACCACCACCCTGGCCGCACTGGACAACACGCGGGACGCACTGGTGCAGATGGACCTTGCCCTGCATGACCTGACCAGCCTGCGCCCCGACCGCACACAGGCCAACATCCAGCCTTATCTGGAATGGCCAACAGCCCTGCGCAACGGCGTGCGCGGGAGTTTTATTGCCCTGCTGGCGGGCATGTTGTGGTATGTTCTGCACTGGAGTTCTGGCCCGCTGCTGATCATATACACCGTTGCGGCATCCAGCCTTTTGTCCACCACGCCCTCAGCGGCCAAGGCCAGCCCCATGATGGCGGCAGGCACTTTTCTGGCCATACCCATGGGGTTTTTGTGCCACACGCTGGCCCTGCCACGCATAGATGGTTACCCCCTGCTCTGGCTTAGTCTCTGCCTGTTCCTGCTGCCGGGCGTGTGGTTGCAGTTCCACCCGCGTTACAGCATTGGCGCGTTTGGGTATGCCGTGTTTTTTACCATGATGCTCTCGGTCAATAACCCGATTGTGTATGACGACCTGACCCTGACCAACAACTGGATGAGCATGGTGGCAGCATGCGCCCTGCTGGCCATTGTTTTCAGGGTTATTCTGCCGGCCGACCACAGGCTGGATGCCGCACGGCTGGTAACATCCCTGACGCGCAGTATTCAAAAACTGGCGCGTACCCCTTATGGCCGCACCGAACCATGGGTGGCGTGGGAAGGGCTGCAACTGCAAAAAATCTCACGCCTGATGATGCGCCTTTCCTTTATTACCACCAATCTGGACCGGCAGGGTTATACGGATGCGGCCTTTGCTTCGCTCTCCCTTGGCAGACTGATTGTGCGGCTCAAATGGAACGCGGCCCACGCAACGCTGGACCCGCAGGCACAAACCGCTCTGACAAACGCGTTTAACGCCTTTGCCCAACTGCGCCATAACCCGGCAGAAACAGCCAGTGCACTCAAACAGGCGGCTATGGCCATTCGCACCATTCCAACGCAGGAGGCCGGACTATCCCTAACCCGTGACCGAACCCTGTCCTGCCTGGAGCAGGCGGCCAATATCATTCTCTCCGTGCCCGGTTTTTTCCATGACCACGGCCCCATCCAGCAGGCAGAAGACCTGACGCGACCTGCCATTCCCGTTTCTGTCCACCCGGCTGCACGCTAGCTTTTTACTACGGACCTGCTGGGGGAATATCCCCAATACTGTAAAAAACAAATTTTAGAGAGCAACGAACTTTATAGTTTGTTTTAATAAATTAGTTTTTACGCTGTTAATATATTTTTTATGGGAACTTAACCTAACAACACCTCTTATAACCGAGCCATTACATTAATCTCCATAAGAAGAAACACCATGGCTCAAACTGATCTTGCGCTCCACACCCCCCTGCGGGCCAACCCGGCCCCGCTTGGCCTGATGGGGTTTGGCATGACCACCATTCTGCTCAACCTGCACAATGCAGGGTTTGTACCCATGGGGTCCGCCATTCTGGCCATGGGCCTGCTTTTTGGCGGCATTGCACAAATTATTGCGGGTATTCTGGAATACGGCGCGGGCAACACCTTTGGCATGACAGCCTTTATCTCCTACGGGGCATTCTGGCTGACCCTGGTGGCCCTTATTGCCATGCCACACACGGGCATTGTGCCTGCAAGCTCCCCCGCTCTGGTAGGCAGCTATCTGCTCCTCTGGGGGTTGTTCACCTTTGTCCTGTTTTTGGGCACACTGCGGGCTACACGCGCGCATCAGGTTATTTTTGGCACCCTGGTCATTCTGTTTGTATTGCTGGGGCTGGGTGATCTGCTGGCCCAGCCGGGGCTTACGGTTATCGCGGGTTACGAAGGACTGATATGTGGCCTGTCCGCCGTGTATCTGGCTGCGGCCGAAATTCTGGAAGCCCAGTTCAAATGCCCGGTCCTGCCTGTTGGGCCTTATACCCCCGCCGCAGCCTGAAGCTGCCACAGCCCATATTTTTCCAAAACAGCACGCTTTTTTAAATAATATTAGCAACGGCCCTTACCCTACGCCATGAGAGGGTAAGGGCTGCTGTGCTGCCTGCCTAACTGGTTAACGCGGCTTCCAGTGCTGCCACATCCACCGCAGCCAGCATTGAGGGCTGCCAGAGCGGGGCGTTATCGCGGTCGATCAGGCGCGCACGCACACCTTCCACAAAATCCGGACGGCCCAGCATGTAACGGACCAGCCGCCCTTCAATCGCAAAAGCCTCCTGTAACGAGGACGCCTTGCGGGCATGTTGCCAGCCATACCATGCCGCAAAAATGGACGTTGGGCAGGCGCGTGAAATGTCCTGCAAATCCGTTTGCGCTACATTCTGGTCCGAACATTCCAGCCCACGCACAATGTGCTCCAGACTGGCCGAGGGGTCGTATTCCTCCAGCGTGCAGGCCTGTGCGGGCAAGGCTAGCGGGCGAATAAGCCCAAACACATCCTCCACCGGGCGCAGGGCCAGTAACCCGCGCAGATTATCCAGACTATCCGATGGCACCATATAGTCCGCAAAGCCCATGGCCACGGCCTCTACCCCGTTCATGCGCCCACCGGTCAGGGCAAGCCGCAACCCAGCGCCACCGGGAGCGCGTGACAACAGCCACGACCCACCCGCATCGGGCACAAGCCCTATGGATGTTTCAGGCATAGCTACAATGGAGCGTTCGGTCACAACCCGGTAACGGGCATGACCACCCAGCCCCACACCGCCACCCATGGCAATACCATCCATGAACGACACAACAGGCTTGGCATACTGCGCTATGTGCAACATGGTCTGGTAAACACGGTCCATCAGCTCAAACGCATGGTCCGGGCCATCCGCCAGCAGCACGTCCCGTATGGCCTTGAGGTCCCCCCCTGCGCAGAACGCGCGCGGAGCACTGCTTTGCAGCAACACGACCTGCACGGATGGATCATCCCGCCATGCGGCCAGAGCGCGTTCAATACCGGTTGCCATCTCCAGATCAACGGCATTCAGCCGTTTGGGCTTGTCCAGTATGATGCATCCCAGATGCCCCCGCCGGGCCGTTCGCACGCATGCCGTGCCGGAAAGGACGTCCTCGATCATTGCTTTCCTCTTTGTTTCATGCACAAACACGTAGCCATCAACCGTTGTGATGAGGACAGCAGATGTTGGCTCCGGAGACCAGTGCCTATCGTGAAGCCATGGCCAGACTGGGTGCGGCCGTGAATATTGTAACTACAGGAACGCTGGATAACCCGGTCGGATTTACTGCATCTGCCGTTTGCTCCGTGACCGACACGCCCCCCACATTGCTGGTATGCCTGAACCGCAACAGTCGTGCGCGCTCTGCCTTTTATGAGGGAGGGGCCATGTGCGTCAATGTTCTCACGTCCAGCCAGCAGGACCTGTCCAACCATTTTGCAAGCCCGAACACCATGGCAGAGCGCTTTGCCGCCGGCCACTGGCAGACACTGGCCACCGGTGCCCCGGTCCTGCACGAAGCCGCCGCGACCTTTGACTGCCAGATCAGCCAGATTGTGGAAGTGGGCACCCATAGTGTTCTTTTTGGCGTTGTGCAGGGTATTTTATGCCATGCGGGTGCAGAAGGGCTTGTTTATTTTAACCGCAGATACCACTCTCTACCTTATCAGCAGGGTTAACGGCGGCCCAAAGGGCGCTGCACCCCTGTTTACATAAGGAGCATAACTGATGGTCCGTAAACATTCCCAAAGCCGCGCTCTGGCCCTTCCCGCCACACGGAACCAGATGGTACTGGCCCTGTACGCGGCCCTGACCGCCGCCGTTGTTCTGGGCACGGGCCTGAACTGGCTACTCACCTAAAAATTACCGCACAGCAGGCACCATCTGCCCGGCTTTAACGCCCGCGCAGATGGGCCACCAGATTAGCGGCGGCAAACACAGCACTCCCCAGCAACGCAATCCAGAAGGATGCGGGGCAGTCGCTCAGCCATGACAGGCACAACCCGCCCCATGCTTCGAACAGGGCAAGGGCAAATGCTACAGCCATGCCCAGCATTGGGCCAAAACCCAGACGTAGGCTGGCAGCCGCCGGGGCGACCATAAGGGTAAAAACCAGCAGCACGCCGGTAATCTGTGAACACATGGCCGTGGCAATACCCACTAGGGCCAGAAACAGCACATCCAGCAGGCGTAGGTTAACGCCTTTGGCCTCAGCCACATCAGGCTGGAGAGAGGCGAACAGTAAAGGCCTGCTCATAACGCCAAGGCACACAACACAGCCAATGGCCAGTGCGCCCAGCCAGTAAAGGCTGGATGGGGAAATACCCAGAATATCACCAAACAGCAAAGCTGTGGCGGCCCCTGCCGAGCGCGTGAGAAAATGCAAACACAAAGCTCCGGTGCCCATGGCGAGCGACAGTACCAGCCCGATCATAACATCCCGGCCGATCACCCGGTCGCTTGCCATGCCCATGCCCATACCGCTGATCACCGCACTCAACCCGAACCCCAGCAGCGCGGGTTGCCCCCACAGCAAAGCAGCACCTGCCCCGGCAAAGCCAACATGCGAGAGCGCATGGCTGGCAAAGCTCTGCCCCCGCAGCACCAGAAACCACCCTACGGGACCGCAGACAAAAGCCGCCAGAAAAGCAGCCACAAATGCGGTGCGCATAAACTCGTAGGCAAACATCAGCGCGTATGCTCCGCACAGTCACAACAATGCAGGGTGTCTGCCCCGCCATCGGCCACCACAAACAAGCGACCATCTGCGCGCACCACCTCGACCGGCGCACCGTAGAGCGCACTCAGGGCCGGGGTTGTCATAACCTCATCCACACTCCCCAACAACGCCTTGCCATGCGCCAGATAAAGAACGTGGTCCATAAACCCCATAAGCGGGTTAATATCATGCGTGGAAAACAGAACCGTTAACCCCCGCTCACGCGCCAGATCATAAATCCGGCGCGTAGTTTCACGCATGCGGGCGGGGTCCAGACTGGCCAAGGGTTCATCCAGCAGCAGAATACGCGGCTGGTCCAGCAGGGCCTGCGCCAGCAAAAGCCGCTGCCGCTCCCCACCGGAAAGAGACATGACCGGCCGCATGGCCAGATCCTGCGCGTCCACCGCATCCAACGCGGCGTTTACTTCCGCCCGTGCACTGGCCGAGCACCATGGCAGGCCCCAGGCACGTCCCTGCAAAGCGGCGGCCACCATGTGCCACCCATTAAGCTGCCCGGCAACCATACGCCGCATTTGCGGCATATAGCCCACAGGCATGCGGCCCCTGCCAAAACTCTGCCCTTCCACGCGCACATAGCCCTGCTCTGGCGTGGTAAGCCCCAGAATAGCCCGGAAGAGTGAGGTTTTGCCAGCGCCATTGCCCCCCAGCACAGCTACAAAGCTGCCCGGTGGAATGGCAAAACTGACCTGATCAAGCACACGCCGCCCGCCATACGACACACTGAGCTGCCCGGCCTCGATAGCCGGAGTGCTCACTGCTGCACTCCCAGAAGCTGGCCTGTGCGTGCAAGAATATCATGCACCCAGACCTGCCAGTGCTTGCGCGGTGGCAGCATTTCAGACAGCGGCATGGTGGGCACATTGGACTGCTGCGCCAGCTCCAGCAGATGCCGGACGGATGGTTCTTCCACCTGCTGGTTATAAACCAGCATTTTCAGGCGCTTGTCCTTCAGGTCGCTCTCAAATGTTGCAACGGTGGAAGGGGCTGGCTCCACATCGTTCATGATGGCAAGCTGGTAGGCCTGTTCGTCCATCTGCAAACCCAGCAGATCTGCCAGAGGGGTGAACAGCGGTTCGGTTGCAGCCACGTGCATGCCCGCGACATGCTGCTTCAGCAAACCCGCGTAAGCCTGAATGGACTGGATGGCCAACTGCATCTTTTGCGCCCGGCCTGCATACCCATCCGCATGGTCGGGGTCTATGTGGGCACAGGCTTCGGCAAAATGCTGCACAAAAGCGCTGACCGCATCCATATTGAACCACAGATGCGGGTTGCCCCCTTCCTGCCAGCCTGACCACGAATCGGCCTTAACATACCGCACGGGCAACAGGCCGGAGGCGGCAACCAGCTTGTCGGCCCATGCATCGTACCCTGCGCCGTTGGCCACAACCAGTTCTGCCGCCGCAATCATGCGCGCATCGGTCGGGGTGGCCTGATATTCGTGCGGGTCCACTGTGGGGGAGGACAAAATGGCCACAACCCGCATGTCTGGTGCGGCAATCTGTGCGGCAATATCACCCCACGTATTTTCCGCTGCCACAACAAGCGGCATTTTGGCGGCCTGCGCGCTCCCGGCCACAAACCCGAGCGTGCTGACCACGCCCAACGCGCAAAGAGCTGTTTTTAACCAGAAATTCTGTTTTTTCTTACCCGGAAGAACCATGACGCCGACACCTCAATCAATGATATGTAATAATATTACATTAGTTCTGATCATCCGTCACCTCATCACGCATGTCTGGCCTTCCTCTTCTGGCTCGTTTAGGCTAGAAACAAGAGAGAACGGATGATGAACATGCAGACCAGAACACCAGCCTCCTCCCCAGCAGATAACGGCTACGGTTTTTCGGACCGTATTCAGCGCCAGCTTGAACACGCTGCTCACCTCTGCGCCGGGCAGGGAGGACGCATGACCCCGCAACGGCGTGATGTTCTGGGCCTGATCCTGACTGCCACAACGCCTGTTGGAGCCTACGACCTGCTTGAACAGCTCAAAACATCGGGCCGCAAACCTGCCCCCCCTACCGTTTACCGCGCGCTCGATTTTTTGCTCGAACATGGTCTTATTCACCGCATTGAACGCCTGTCCGCCTTTGTGCCATGCACCCACCTCCAGCATGACCATCCCCACGACCACTCTCATGGACCGGCGGAAACCTGCCTGCATAGCGCGCAGTTCCTGATCTGCCGGAGCTGTGGCGGTGTGACCGAAATTGCCGACGCCCCGCGTGTTCTGGACGTATTGAAAAGCATTTGTGACAAAAAAAACTTTACCATGCAAAGCGCATCGGTCGAAGTGGAAGGTGTGTGTGAGGATTGCGCCCCCGCCACACGCGGCCAGAAGGGGCCTGCCCCAGCCCCCAACTGATGGAACACCCCGCCCCAACCGGCCCTGTTCAGCCAGACCTGCCAACCCTGCCTGCTGGCAAGGTGCGCAAACCCATTCGGGCGGGTAAAAAAACAGCCAGACCCAAAACAGTTTCCACAACACCGGACCTGCAACAGACAGACCTGTTTGCCTTACCCCTGCCCCCACTCCCCCGCTCGCACTTCCTGCCCGACGAAATCCGCCTGAGCCTTGTGCCTGCGCCGGAAAAGCTCCCGCCTGCTGGTGAAGACTGTTTTTTATACATGGTTGTTTCGCAAAACCATGCGCAACACCTTATGGCCACCGGCCTTCCCCTGAACCGACGCGCGCCCCTTATGCTGACCGAGCGGGCCGGGATTGCCGCATGGCTGGCAAAAACGGCAGAAACCACGGCGTGTGATGCCCATAACATGCCTGTTGTGCTCAAGCTCAAACGCTCCCTTGTTGCGCAAGCTCTGGAGCTGGAGCCAGACCATACGGCAGAATTTGCCACACCATGCTACCTTCTCAGCGGCAATTAAACATTCTTGATCAACAGGCCCAGTTTTATGACAGATGATGTCCTTCTTGCTCAGACAACCCGCAACGGCATTGTGGAATCCAGCCATTATGGCGCTGCCATTGTTGTGGATGCCCACGGCAAAACCGTTTTTTCCGCCGGGGACTGCACAACACCTGTTTTTCCACGCTCCACGGTCAAGGCGTTACAAGCACTCCCCCTGCTGACCGAAGGTGCAGCAGACCACTTTGCCTTACCAGACAAAGCGCTGGCACTAGCCTGTGCCTCCCATCAGGGGGAGCCTGAACATATTGCTGTTGCCACAGACATGCTTGCCCGCACGGGTCTGGATTATGGTGTACTCGAATGTGGCACCCACTGGCCGCTGGATACAGCCGCCGCCCGCGGACTGGCTGCGGCGGGGGAAGCACCCTGCGCACTCCACAACTGCTGTTCGGGCAAGCATGCGGGCTTTATCTGCCTCTCCTGCGCAACCGGGCAGGACGTGGCACACTACACACGCCCGGAACACCCCGTAATGCAAACAGTTGCCCAAACACTGCAGGAGGTTACCGGAGCCCCCCACACCACGGCCAACAGGGCAGTCGATGGATGCGCCATTCCCACATGGGCTATCCCCCTGTCTGCGCTGGCGCTGGGTTATGCCCGCTTTGCCAGCGGCATTGGCCTTTCCCCCAACCGGGCATTGGCCGCACAACGCCTGCGCAACGCCATAGCCCAAAACCCGTTCATGATCGCAGGCAGCGGGCAGTTTGACACGCGGATCATGACCGAACTGGCCCCGAAGGTCCTGACAAAAATGGGGGCTGAGGGCGTGATGATTGTCGCCCTACCAGAACAGGGGCTGGGTATGGCCATAAAATGCCGTGATGGCGGCGTGCGCGCGGCAGAAACTGCGGCAGCAGCCCTGATCGCCCGTTTTGCCCGCATAGAGAACGCACCTGTTTTAACACACTTCATGCGCCGCCCGCTTAAAAACTGGAATGGTCAGCTCGTCGGGGAGTTGCGTGCATCCAGCTTGCTGGCGCAGACTTATCTGCCACCTGCTCCATTGGCTCAGAACTAGGCATAAAAAAACCGGATAACCCAAACGGTTATCCGGAATTATGGGCCTTTGCACAATTTGCCGGGCAATCCAGTGCGGGAAAAGGAGCAAAAACCCAGCCAAACAATGCAAGCCTGACCAACCTGTATGGTCAGGCTCACACCGTAACGCTGCTTAACCCTTATGCCTTTGTGGCACGGGGACGCCGCGTTGTGGCTGCTTTGCGCTTGCGTGCAGGTGCGGCTTTTTCTGCTTCTGCCACGGCTTCAGCTGCCAGACGCTCATAGCGCTTGCGGCGGCGGCGTTCCTGCACAATGCGCAGTTTTTCAACTGCGGACAGGTTCTTTGCGCTCTCTGCGGCTTCGGCCTTTTCTGCCCGTTTCCGCGTTGCTTTGGCAGCTGGTTTGGCGGGAGCCGGTGCTTCCACCACAGCCTTGCGGGCTGGCTTGCGCGCGCGGGTTGGTGCAGGCTGTGCCACTTCTGCCACAGCAGCAACCTTGGCACGCGTTGCACGGGGCGCTGCCTTGGCAGTTTTTGCCTTGCGGGTTGCCTTGGCCGGAGCCTCGGCCACAACGGCGGCGGCTGCAGTTTTTGTACGGCGGGCAGGCTTGGCCGGGACTTCCACCGGAGCGGCGGCGGCAGTGGACTTGCTGGTTTTTCTGGCTGCTGCGGGCTTGGCCACTTTTTCTACTTTGGCCGTTTTACGTGGTGCGGCGCTCTGGCGGGTCTTGCGCGTGGTGGGAGCGGGGGCTTCCACTTCAAAAATTTCTTCTACCACTTCCACTTTTGCACGCGGCGCGCGCTTTTTGGGGGTGGTTACAGCAGCGGCGCGGGCGGGGGCACGTTTACCGGCAACAGCCTTGCGACCTTTTTTGGTTTCACTCATTCCAGCATTCCCTTTTCATCTTCTTTAAAAATATCAAGAAGAGAAAACATTCTTTTCAAAAAACAAAAACAAACCTGTTCGTGGCACATTCCGCAGTATCAGCAAAGCGCGCCCATTTCCCCCTCTACATAACAAAAATGACCGGAAATGCAAAAAAATACTCTCGTCTTTTCAAGAATAGGCTGTTTGGATTCAACCATTACACACTATATGTTCTACACTTGTTCGCAAAACTGTCATGACATGAGGATATTGCCCACATACTCAAACAAACCCTATGATCAGCGAGCGATTTTTATCTTCCGCCATCAGGAACCTTGGCCATGAAAATTAACGGCACACCTTACCGCAGCGTTTGGGTTAATGAAAAAGACGGCTGGTCCGTGCATATTTTTGACCAGACGCGCCTGCCTTTTGCACTGGATATTCTTCAGCTGACCACACCCGAGCAGGTTGCCCGCGCCATTAAAACCATGCAGGTCCGTGGTGCGCCACTTATTGGCGCAGTTGCAGCCTATGGTCTGGCCCTGGCCCTGCGCACGGACAGCTCCGATACCGCACTGGAACAGCAGGCCGCCATGCTGGCCGCCACCCGCCCCACGGCCATAAATCTGGCCTGGGCGATTGAAAGAATGCTGAACCACCTCCGCCCCCTGCCCCCAGCACAGCGGGCCGATGCAGCTTATGCCGAAGCAGGCCGGATCTGTGATGAAGATGCAGCCCAGAATGAGGCCATTGGCCTGCATGGTCTGGAACTGCTGCGCACACTGGCAGCGCAACGTGGCAAGAATGACAGAATTAACATTCTGACACATTGCAATGCCGGCTGGATTGCCACAGTGGACTGGGGCACGGCACTCGCCCCCATTTACATGGCACACGACGAAGGACTGAACGTGCATGTCTGGGTGGATGAAACACGCCCCCGCAACCAGGGCGCTGCGTTAACGGCGTGGGAACTTGGCAGCCACGGCGTGCCCCACACCGTTATTGCAGACAATGCCGGTGGCCACCTGATGCAGCACGGGCTGGTTGATATGGTTATTGTTGGCACCGACCGCGTCACCCGCAATGCCGATGTTGCCAACAAGATTGGCACCTACCTGAAAGCTCTGGCCGCACGGGACAACAATGTACCGTTCTGGGTTGCCCTGCCCTCCACCACCATAGACTGGCGCGTGGCCGATGGCATACGTGAAATCCCCATTGAAGAACGCTCGGAAGCCGAAATTACCCATATCCACGGGCGGGATGACAGCGGGCAGATCAACCGGGTGCAGATTACTCCAGACGGCAGCAAGGCCGCCAACCCCGCGTTTGACGTCACTCCGGCCCGCCTTGTTACCGGCCTGATAACAGAAAAAGGCTGCTGCGCGGCCACACCGGACGGCCTGCTCTCCCTTTTTCCCGAACGAGGCTGAAACCCCGGATCACATTGGAAAAAACGCCTGTTATGCCAAACTCTGATCAAACACCGACAACACTGTTCCTGACCGCCCATGCCGTGCCCTACACCATGCATGATTATGATTACGTGTCCGATCCGGGCAAGATCGGCCTGCATGCTGCGGCTGGCATAGGCATTGACCAGCAAAAGGTTTTTAAAACCCTGATGGTGGAAATCGACAAAAAACAGGTTGTCTGCACTGCCATTCCTGTTCACCTGAAAATGGACCTGAAAAAAGTGGCCGCTCTTTTTGGCGGTCGCAACGCCCGTATGCTTGGCGCTGAAAAAGCTGAAGCACTCACGGGTTTTCAGGTTGGGGGAATCAGCCCCTTTGGCGCACGCACAACCGTACCTGTTGTGTTTGACGAGAGCATTCTCAAGCTGGACAAGCTCTACATCAACGGTGGTGGTCGTGGCCTTGTTGTGGAACTGGCCCCGGCAGACGCCATACGCTGCGTGCAGGCCCAGACTGCCAGCATTACCGTGGATACACCCCCGGCCTGAGCAGACAAAAAAGCACATGGGGGGAGCAAAAGGAGCATAAACCCCCTTCCACCCTCCATAAAGGACGCCTATTCCTTACAACAGGGCTTTGTTCTGCAAGGCGGTGGAACCACTCCGTCCGGCCCCGAACACGGCCCTGTTCTGGTATGGAGACAAGATGCCACGCAAGCTGACTGTGGCCCTTCTGGCACCTTTGTGTCTGGCGGCCTGCACCTCCCAGCCCTCTTCGGGGGGCGGTACGTCCTCCCGTGGCGGCAGTGTATCGGGCGGCTATGGTTTAAACAGCCATGTGCCGGACTTTGCCACGCGCAATTTTGAGCCTTTTAATCCGCAGGATGTCGTAGCCATTGCCATGCGCGAATGGCGCCTGTTTGGCAGCCCGGTTAATGACGATGACCCCGAACAGCGCCCCGAACCACAGGTCGCCGCCATCAAGCCCGAGCGAGCGCCCGGCCTGTGGCAGCGCGTGGGCGAATACTGGTGGATTGGCATGGACCCGAACATGACCGAAGCCTCCTGGAGCGGCAAACACAATGCCGATGGCCAGTTGACGGACTTTGTGCATGACGGGTCTTTTGCATGGTCGGCTGCATTTATCTCCTACGTTATGCGTATTGCCGGGGCGAATGACCGCTTCCCCTACTCGCCCAACCATTCCACCTATATCAACGCCGCAGCATCGGGGTTGTCCCCCATCCTGCGTGCGCATGACCCCGCAGCCTATACCCCCAAGGCAGGCGACCTGATCTGTGTGGCCCGTGGGCGTGGCAGGCAGAGCATCCGTTTTGCAAGCCTGCCGACGTCCTACGGCTTTCCCGCACATTGCGGCTATGTGGTCGCCACAGGCCAGAATGGCCCGCCTTTTGGCCGCCAGATCAGCATTATTGGCGGTAATATTGATGATGCCGTAGCCCTGACCCACGTTCCCACGGATGAGCAGGGGCGCCTGGCAAGCCCGACCGGGCAGAGCTACGACCCACGCTATCCTTGGTGTGCGGTTTTGGAAGTGCTATATGATGCACAAGAAGAACCGGACGCAGGCCGGTAGGCCGCAGGGGGCAATCCCCAACGCAGACCAGCCCCGATCGCCCAACCTGATCATAGCAAGCAGGGTATACAGATGACCGAAAGCGCAGCGCCCTCCACCACCCGTCCAGGCTGGACCTCACTCTCGCCCGACATGCCCGGTGCGGTAGGTGGAACCCCTCTTATCCTTCTGCGCAAGGCATCTGAAGCAACAGGTTGTCAGATTTACGGCAAGGCGGAGTTCATGAACCCCGGCGGCTCCGTAAAGGACCGCGCGGCCCTTGCCATTATTGATGATGCGGAGCGCCGTGGCGTGCTCAAGCCCGGTGGCACTCTGGTGGAAGGCACAGCGGGCAATACCGGCATTGGCCTGACTCTGGTCGCCAACGCCCGCGGCTATAAATGCGTTATTGTCATGCCTGAAACACAAAGCCGCGAAAAAATCGGCTTTTTGCGCATGATTGGCGCGGACCTGCGCCTTGTGCCCGCCAAACCCTACCGCGACCCGGGCAATTACGTGCATGTCTCCCGCCGTCTGGCGGAAGAAAACGGCTGGGTCTGGGCCAACCAGTTTGACAACACCGCCAACCGCGAAGGCCACCGCGCCACCACGGCGCAGGAAATCTGGCAGCAGATGGATGGTAAGGTGGATGCCTTTACCTGCGCATGCGGCACGGGCGGCACGCTGGCAGGTATAGCCCTTGGCCTGCACGATGCAGCCCGGCGCGACGGTGTAAAGGCCCCGCAGATTGTACTGGCAGACCCCGAAGGCTCCGGCCTGTACGGCTGGGTCAAGAATAACGACCTGTCCGTAGCCGGGTCTTCCATTACCGAGGGCATTGGCCAGTCCCGCGTGACCGGCAACCTTGAAGGCGCTCCCATTGACGATGCAGAGCGTATTCCCGACCCCGAAGCACTGGACGTGATTTACAGCCTGCTGGGGGAAGAAGGCCTGTCTGTTGGGGGGTCATCGGGCATTAATGTCGCGGCCGCCATACGCACCGCACGCAGGCTTGGGCCGGGCCATAGAATTGTGACCATTCTGGCAGATGGTGGCGCACGATATGAATCCAAACTGTTCAACCCGACCTTCCTGCGGGAGAAAAACCTGCCGGTTGCTCCCTGGCTTGATCAGTAAGATTATGCCCCTGCCCCAAGAGAGACCGTTCAGGTCCGCTCTCGGGGCAGATTTTGCCAGCACTCGGGGTTACGCCTGTTTTCTGGCCCTTATCAAGGAGCACGCCCCCGTTTTTGGCGTGAGGTGTTGATGACAAAACTTGGTCTTCCCGAAAGCTGGCCTGTTGCGGTGTTCTGCTGCCTTGTTAACCTGAGCATTTCCATTGCCGCGTTTTGTATCGGCATTGTTGTCATTCTGGATTTTAATATCTTCCCCGGCCTTCTCTGGCTTTTTGTTTCAGCACTTACCTTGTGGCTGTCAGATGTCTGCATAGATTGGCACAACCGCCCGCCATCGCATGACAGCTAGATTTTTATGGTACAGCCCACTTCATCCACACCACCCGGCAATGAGAGCCTGACCTGTTATGAAAAAAAACAGGCTTTTAACCCGCTGGTTTCTTACCTGCATACTACCCGATACAAGCATTTAATCCGCCTGTTTACCAAGCTGGCCGCCCAAGCCCCATCCCGCACCTTACGGGTGGTGGACATAGGCTGTGCACATGCCAAAGCGTTCCAGGTCCTCAATAGCCGCTTCAACATCACATATATCGGCATAGATCAGGATGAGGCATTAAGCGGCATTGCACGGGCAAGGTATTCGGCCCATCCGAACTTTAAAATCATCACGGGTTCCATTGCCGACCACTATGGCGAGTTCCAGAATACCGATGTTATTCTTGCGCTGGAAACCCTAGAGCATATTCCAGAAAATCTTGTTGTCCGCATTATAGAGCAGGTCGCTCTTGCTCGGCCTGCCGCCTTTATGTGCTCGGTCCCTAACGAGGTCGGCCCGGTTATTCTGGTCAAGAACATTGGCTCATTGCTCACCGGCTACATGCGGCACAAGGAATACACATGGACCGAAACCCTGCATGCCGCACTGTTCAATCTGGATAAGGTGGAAACACACGGCACGGGGCATAAAGGGTTTGACTGGCGCTGGCTGGCACAAACCATCCGCCACAACATGCGGATCAGCCAGATTCATACAAATCCGTTTGACTGGCTCCCCAAAACATTCTCGCTTTCCATCATCTTCATTTGCCTGCGCAAACCCTGAAGAATTGGGCAGTTACTCACGCCCGGCATTTTCAACCTTACGCAAAACTCGCCACAGGCACCTCGTTTTTGGGCAAAAAATAGGTCATACCCTTATGGAATATCAGCTTTTTATCTAACCCCACCCCCTAGAACAGATAGACAGTTTAGGGGGAGAGGAAGCAGAATATCAGCCTCTCTTAACAAGGGTACTATGATATTCTTGCCATGCAGCAATTGCTGAACATTCTCTTGATCCTATTGCGATCACAGTCTCGAGGAGAATTGCAACGAATGCGCTGTGTGCAGTTCGCACTTACAGAATGATGGGCAATATCCCGTGGAAAAGCAGGTTTTCCCGGGCGCCGTTTCCATCATACCCCTAGTCGACCAGAAAACCGCGTAGAGCTACGACCAGCACCATTCAGGCGTCCCAGACACCCGCTCAGTTCACAGGCGGAACCGGGCATAGATCAAGTTCCATTTCCCATAGCGTTTATATGTCACGCCATGGGCAGTGCCACCACCATCCCGTTAAGAAACTCACGGAGCTCTGCTAGGACAGACCTAGCAGCAACGCATTCATCATTTCCCGCAAAAACCGATTTTGCAAAACAGGAAAAACAAGCTGATAAGGCTTTTATCAACAGAACAACAGTTTCGAAAAATTAATGGCTCTATAGTAAACCATCACAAATGTACCATAAATAATAAAAAATGGATTTTCTGTTGGGAGAGCTTTACCTTACACAGGTGTAACCATCACTTTTTACGACATATCGAAAATTTCTTTTTATACTAGTTAGACATATAATCACTGGTTGAACTTGAAGATGGGATTTTTTAAATGCATCTCCTCTCAGAAGAATTCAAGAACCTCTTGATATCCGAAGAAAAAATTTCTGAAAATGAAATGCAACTGTCAACAAGACTTTCAGAAGATCTTGGTATAGATGGAATTGATGCTCATTATCTTATGGAATCTTACGCCGACACGTTTTCAATCGATGAAGGGGATTTTGATTTTCATCGATATTTTAATGATGAAACAGACGCTTTATTATTTATTCCCATGATCCTTTTTGCTCTTTCCCGATTTCTGATCTGGCAATTTTTGCTGGGCCAACCAGTTCGAAAACAGACAACAGTGCCAGTCACATTAGCCATGCTCCAGCAGGCAATAGACGATGGTGTCTGGAATTGCGCACGCATTGAATCTCTTGCTGGCACACAGGTTTATCCATCCCCTCCAAAAAAATCATGGTGGTTTTCGCGCATTCGTAACAAGACATGAACTGGCATAATTTAGAATTATCACATTCAATCTGACCTGAGAATAAAAGAAAATCCACGAAACTATTGATCCCGTGGATTTTTTTGAACGTTGTGTGGTTGTAAAAGGCGAACTCTGTTGATCGTATCTAAAAGAGCCTCAAGCTCCCTGCCATACGCATTGGGAGTATAATCCTCTTTTATACCTTTCATAAGATATTCGTCATTTATAATGTGACATACAGCTTCAATATTCTCTCGGGCCAAAACGCCATCAAGAGTATGTCGGATTAGATTTTTAACCGACACAGGCGCTTCAGTATAAAGGTGATTTAGGATTTGTCTCTGACGATCAGTTAGGTTTTCATTGTTCACGGCACTATCCCCGCACGACTTGTTACCCATCCAGTCACGCCATTGCCCGGTGGATTGGCTACAATTATCATAATTGTCGGCAAGATTTCTAGCCTGATCCATTTGGTACAGCCCGTCCATTCTTGCCCTCATTGTGGATATGCGAGCCTCTGACGAACAGGCCGCGTCTACAAGCCTTGCTAGTCCGATCAGCTGCTCCACTCCTGACGCCGAGGCAACATCCGGACGATGAAGGGGTCTTCTCGCCAGCACATACACGAGGTGAAGAACTGCATGACTATGAAGTCAGACAGGCAGCTCTGCCTTCGTTGTCAGTCGTGCAGAGATCAATCTACGTTTCCCGAAAGCGGACATGCAATACGGCTCAAAGACCAGGGCTATCGTCATCGAAAGGTAGAGTTGGCGCTGCCGATATGGACTGGTTAACCGAAAGAACTTGATGTAACGGTGAGACATGACTCCACGTGCTCACAGTTCAGCTTACCTGCTGGCCTTCTGGCCTCTCGTTTTGCTTGCACTGATTGCACGCCTGACATTTGGCGGAATTGCTTCCCCAACAGCACTGATCGACGATCCCCTCAAAACTTTTACGAAGCTGAGCATTCTTTGCGACGCTCAGAGCACATCGTCTGATCCAGACGGACAGAACCATCACTCAACCGCCCCCGATGATGACGGCTTTCTTCTGTCCGAAGCATTGGACCTGCTTATTGTAAGCATCGTTTTCTGTCTTTTTGTGGACTTGCGTATTGCTGTCATTCGTCAGTCATGGATGTTCACATCCATCCGGGGGCCGCCAACACCAAAACGGACTTCTCTCTGCCCGCAGGGACCTCCTGCCTGATCTGAATTGAAAGAGCCGCTCACCTCCCATGCAGGTGAGCATTTTGTGCTGTCTATTCAGGTTCCTTCACATGTTTCGTACGTCTTGTTTTTCACTCCCGTTTTACGGGACACTTACGGCTGCCGCCATTTTCTCGGCCAGCACTCTGCACGCTGCCATCGGTGCAGAGAAGCCCCGCTCGCCTTTGAGTCAACATGCTCCTTCTGTGCCCAAAACCCACAAAAACCCCGTCAAAACCGAACAGATTCTTGTAACGGGATTAAGCCGGTCGTCTGCCCTTACGCGTCCGGCAGGCCAGACGACTTATAGTTCTGACAGAAGTAATTTCGCAAACCAGGTTGGCCAGAGCGTTGCCGATATGGTGGTGACCATTCCCGGCGTCAGCTTTACGCAGGGAAATGGCCCCCGCGATACGAATATTTCCATTCGTGGGTCGGGAGATCGTCAATCATGGGGACTTAAAAATATTCAGGTTCTGGAAGATGGATTCCCCATGACTCAACCAGATGGGACAGCCCGGGCCGATCTGATCGACCCCCATGCTTATCAGGGTGTCGATGTTTTTGAGGGGCCTGCCTCAACCCTGTATGGTAATTATGCCATCAACGGTGCCATCAATTTCCGCACCCGGAAGGGAGCAGATATTCACGGGCTGGAACTGGGCTCCGATTTCGGCAGTTTCGGGATGTTCAACAACTATGCCACCCTCGGCTTTGGCAACAGACACTACGATCTGATGATCTTTGGCAGCGATGTGCGTGGAAACGGCTTCATTGCCAATAGCCGTTATAATACCTCGACAGAAAATATGCGGCTTCGTGTCAATCTGACGTCATCGGATCATCTTATCCTGAAATTCGTCAACAACGTTACGGATGCTTTTCTGCCAGCAAGATTGTCACTCAACCAGTATCGGGCCAATCCTTACCAGCAGGGGTGCACCAATGCGTCCAGTGCAGCGGCCGGTTGTGCGTCTGTCAATCTGCTGGTCAATGGCCGCTATGGCACGAAGGTTGCCATGAGCCCTGAAGAGGCAGGGCTGGGGCGCTTTGACCGGCGTACGGTGGTTGGCCTGCGCTGGGAGCATGATTTCAACAGCCACACAATCTGGCGAAACCAGTTTACGTACGATCAGCGCCATATCGACCAACCAACGTCACCTATGGCGTATGTCGGTCCTTATAATTCCTATAATGTAAGCAGCGACATAACCAACCATGCGCAACTTGCTGGCAGAGCGTTGGAAACATTTGCTGGCGTGAATTTTGATTATCTCGATTTTGGTTCACAGACTTACAATATCATGCCCCTGGGCGGTGCAACACGAGGGGCCATGAATTCGGAAAGTTATGGGCACCAATGGAATCTTGGTGCGCGCTTTCAGGAAGACTGGCATTTTGCGCCTGACTGGCACATCGTCGCCGGTCTTGGCGGCACATATTCCGACATTGGTGCAACCGAAACACTTTATGGCTACTCCGCCACAGCCAGTACCCAGCGGGTCATCACAGCCAATCGTTTCTATTTCAATCTCGCACCAGAAGGAGCGTTAATTTACACGCCATCAAAAGACTGGACGCTTCATACCCGTGTTGGCACAGCCTATGGCACGCCATCTTCTTCCAATCTTTTCATTACCCCGCAGGGGGAATACGGGAACAATACACAACTGAAAAGCCAGACAAGTGTCGGCATTGATCTGGGCGCTGACTGGCATCCCTCTTCGACGATCAGCATTCAGGCAACAGGTTTTTACGAGTTTTATAAGAACGAACTGGTCAGCCAGTCTGCCGGTGTTAACACCGTTGGCTCCTACACTTTTAACGCACCCGCGTCCGAACATCGTGGTGTTGTTCTGGGTGTGGAGTGGAAACCGTTGCCCAAAATGCTTCCCGGCGGTCGGGTTAAACTGAGCTACACCTACGATAATCAGATTTATACCAATTATACCGAGGTTCTTTCCAATAGCACGCTCTCACGCAGCTTCAGCCGTAAAGGGCATTATATCCCCGGGGTCATTCCCAATTTTCTTAATGCCCGCTTTCTTTATGACCAGCCTGACGGTTTACTGGAGGGACTGGGCGGATACGCGGAAGTCACGTGGCGTGATTCTTATTGGCTGGATAACGCCAATCGGCTGAAAGCGCCGGGGTATGCGCTGCTTAATCTTGAAATACATTATGATCCCCCCGCCCGGTTTGGCTGGGCACATCGTTTGCACTGGTATTTTGAGGTGCAAAACGTCGCCAACCAGACCTATATCGCGGGGGCCACAAACATCAGCGATAAACTGCAGGCCAATGGTCAGCAGGCCGGTGCGACAACACTCATGAACAGCACAGGCTCCATCTACGCGGGTTCGCCCCGTGCGTATTTTGGCGGCATGCGGATCAGGTTTTGAGGGATAGTGCCATGACCATACACATTGCCACTCTCTGGCCAGACCGCCGCACGCTCTGGCGCTGGCATTTCTTCGCAGGGCTGTTCTGCCTGCCTTTTGTGGCTTTTCTCTCTCTGACCGGAGCGGTTTATCTCTTCAAACCCCAGATTGATGACTGGATTGACTGGCGATATGACCATCTGCCCACAGTTCAGTCGCCCTCTCCCAAGCGTGACGTTCAGGCTGCTTTATCAGCAGTGCCGCAGGGGACTTTCCTGGCTTATGAACTTCCGCGGACTTCGCAGAGTGCCGCACGTGTTCTGGTCAGCAGGCCCGACAGAGAAGCCGTGCGGGTCTATGTGGACAGGAACACCCACACTGTTGTGAAAACTGTTCTGGAAGAAAGCAGATTTGAGCGGCTGGTTTTCCGGCTGCATGGGCAGTTGCTGTTGGGTAATGTGGGTTCTGTCATTATGGAAATGGTCGCATCATGGACCATTGTGCTCATTGTGACAGGCCTGCTGCTCTGGTGGCCTCGCGGTCAGAATGGGCTGGCAGGCGTTGTTTATCCACGCCTTGGCATAAAGGGACGAACCCGATGGCGGGATCTCCATGCTGTCACTGGCGTATGGGCGTCAGTGTTTCTGGTGCTGTTTCTGGTATCCGGTCTACCGTGGTCTTTTGTCTGGGGGCATACCCTGCAATCGGTCGAAAACACGTTTGGTCGCCTGACCTCTGTCAAGGACTGGGAAATCGGCGCGGTTCCAGCCGCCACGGTCATTGCCGGGCACCCGGTCGGGCCATCACAGAAGCAGCCTGCAACAGGCAGCATGGATATGCCCGGTATGGACATGCCAACCGTCTCCACCTCTTTTCCTGAAGAGGACTTGGTAAGCAGTCTGGATACTGTTGTACAGACTGCGAGCACTCTCTCCCTGCCCGCTCCGGTCATTATTACGCCGTCTGGTTCTATGTGGACTGTGCGTTCCGACACGCAAAACCGACCTTTGCGAGAAAGTGTGACGGTAACACCAGATGGCCATGTGCTGGCACATACAACCTTCGCCCGGAAAGGCCTTATGGATCGCATCATTGGCTACGGCGTTGCGGCACATGAGGGCCAGCTTTTTGGGGGGATAAATCAGGTCATCAACCTGTTGGTGGCAATGGGCTTACTGGCAATGAGTAGTGCTGCAACTGTATTGTGGCTTAAACGTAAACCTGCGGGCTCCCTGGGTGCTCCACCCGCCATGCACTCTCAGCAATATGGAATTATCGGCATTGTAATGCTCGTCACTCTAGGGTTGCTTCTACCAGAGCTGGGGGCAGCATTACTTGTTCTGGCCATTGCAAACCGGATATTTGCGAAATTCCGTCCGGCCTGACATCACGATGGCGGTAAAAGCCGCCTGAGTTCGCTTGCAATCTGGTGGGCACTGGCATCCACGGGGATCATGCCGACCAGATGGTTTTGCCCATCCATGAAGTAAAGAAGCGAACTATGATCAATGAGATAGCCTGAACCATTGGGGGCCTGACGCCGTGCGGAGACATGAAAAGCCTTCACGACCGACTGAAGCTGAGCTTCCGACCCAGTCAGGCCAACAATACGAGGGGAAAACCGTTCAACGTAATCCTGTAAAACTTTAGGGGTATCCCGTTCAGGATCAACTGAAATAAACACGGGAATAATGCTTTCTCCCCGCTTACCAAGCTCATCAAGAGCGGCTGATACAGTCGCAAGTGTCAACGGGCAGATATCTACACAGTGCGTATAGCCAAAATACAGAAGCGTATAGTGGCCCTCAAAAGCCGCCTGAGTGACAATCTGCCCCTGACCATTAACCAGAGTGTAAGGCCCGCCTATTTGCGTATGCTTCTGCGACGTCAGAAATATTCGCAAGCATGCAGCGCCAGAAAACAGAAGCAAGATGATACCAAGCAGAGGAAATATTTTTTTCCACTCCTGCCATCTGGAAAGGGGCATTGGCTTGGTTAATGCAATCTTTGTGGGCTTTTTGCGATTCATCGTGCCATCATAGCAAACAGTCTGCCGAACGACAGCAAGACATCCCTTTTCAATTTCAAAGGCTGCTTTTTATTACACGCAAACATAAAGCCGAGCTTCCATTCTCGCCCCATTGCCGACATAAGCGCAGCAGACATCAGCTCTTAAAATCCACCCCAAATGCGCTTATCGTTTTTATCATTAATCAGTAGATATTTCCTGCCTGAGTAAAAATTAGACACATTAAATGGATTCATAACTCACTAATCAACGGGCTCTTGGCCAGCATCGCTCCATGCCGCTTACAAGTTTCCCAACTTGGTATCGGTTTAAATCATGGCATCAGACTCGGTCTGTGCCACGCACTATGCCGTAAAAAAATGCTGCTTGACGATACTTTTCGGTGCCAGACAATGCCCGAGCAAAAAACAAAAAAAAGCCCGCATTTCTGCGGGCTTTAAGGCACTTTCATGCCGGGTGATACCACCCTATGCCAGACGCGGGATTATTCCCACTCAATCGTGCCCGGGGGTTTGGAGGTGATGTCATATGTCACGCGGTTAATGCCGCGGACCTCGTTAACAATCCGCCCGGCCACTTTGGTCAGGAAGCTCATGTCAAAGGGGTAAACATCTGCTGTCATGCCGTCTGTGCTGGTTACGGCACGCAGGGCACAGGCCTGATCATACGTCCGGCCATCCCCCATAACGCCCACGGTGCGCACGGGCAGAAGCACGGCAAAAGCCTGCCAGATGGCATCGTACAGACCGGCCGCGCGGATTTCTTCCAGAAAAACGGTATCCACCTTGCGCAGCAGATCCAGCTTTTCACGCGTGATGTTCCCGGGAATACGAATGGCAAGCCCCGGACCGGGGAACGGATGCCGCCCGACAATAACTTCCGGAATCCCGAGCTCACGCCCCAGATCGCGCACTTCGTCCTTGAACAGTTCACGCAGCGGTTCCACCAACTGCATGTTCATGCGTTCGGGCAGGCCACCAACGTTATGATGGGACTTGATGGTAACAGACGGGCCACCCGTAAAGCTCACGCTCTCGATCACATCGGGGTAGAGTGTGCCCTGAGCAAGGAACTGCGCGCCGCCAAGTTTGGTGGCTTCTTCCTCGAACACTTCTACAAACAAACGGCCGATGGTCTTGCGCTTGATTTCCGGGTCTGTCACGCCGTCGAGCGCGCTCAGGAAGATGTCAGACGCATCCCGGTGAATAAGCTGGATGTTGAACTGGCCCCGGAAGGTTTTGATAACGTCATCCGCCTCTCCTGCACGCAGCATGCCGTGATCGACAAAAATGCAGGTAAGCTGTTCGCCAATGGCTTCGTGGATCAGCACGGCAGCAACGGAGGAATCCACACCGCCGGACAGGCCGCAGATTACCTTGCCGGTCCCTACCTGAGCGCGGATACGGGCAATTTCCATTTCGCGGAAACCCGCCATGGTCCATGACCCAGAGCAGCCTGCCACGTTATGCGTAAAGTTTTCCAGCAATGCTGCACCGTGCGGTGTATGCACAACTTCGGGGTGGAACTGCACACCGTAAAGGCGACGCCCTTCATCTGCGATCACCGCAAACGGTGCCCCCTGGCTGACCGCCACCGTACGGAACCCCGGCGGCAATGCCACCACCCGGTCACCATGGCTCATCCAGACCTGTTCACGCCCACCACGTGCCCATGCCCCACGGAACAGGGCGCAATCTTCTACAATATCAACAAAGGCGCGGCCAAACTCGCGGTGTTCCCCGCTTTCCACTTCCCCGCCCAGCTGCTTGCACATGGCCTGCTGACCATAGCAGATACCCAGAACGGGCACTGCCATCTCAAACACCACATCCGGAATTCTGGGGGCATCGGGCCCATTTACGCTGGCCGGGCCGCCGGACAGAATAATGCCACGCGGAGCAAAAGAACGTATTTTTTCAGCATCTGTCGTAAAGGGCCAGATTTCGCAATACACGCCGCTTTCACGCACACGGCGGGCAATCAGCTGCGTAACCTGACTGCCAAAATCCAGAATCAGAATACGGTCATGGTGCAAGGCTTCATCCAGCACAACAGGTGAAACGGGTTGAGCGGCATCGGACATGGGTCATGGTTCTTTCTGGTCTGCGTCAGGGTTGGCTTTCTTGTGCAGTGGCGACAAACACGCTCAAGGCCCACCACTAAGTAAGTATGACAGCGGATATAAAGCCATGCGGCGGCCTCGTCACCCTATAAAAGCCAGAATAACGAGCAAATCTGTTTTCCACCCGGGCTTGCCACAACCTGCTTATCACCCCAGATTCAGGCTGACAGCACAGGAGAGCACCGAACATGAACGCCAGACACTTGCAGTTATGCGGATACGCCGCCCTGCTGGGCATGGGGTTGGCAGCCTTTAGCCCCGCACAGGCAGCCACCTCCGCTGCCAATGACCCATATGGTGACTGGACAGGCATGCTGGTAACGGACAAAGGCCGCGACTGCCCGACCGAAGGGCTATCCTATATGCAGATCCAGCCCAAGCGCATGATCTTTGTGCCCCAGATGGGCAACCTGGTCCTGCATGGTGTCCCGGACAAGGAGCGCCAGCACTACCATGCCCAGCTTATTCTGACCGATGCCCGCAAGCAGCCCCTACCCATTGTTTTTGAGGCCCACCCGATAGACGACACGTTTGAAGGTGTTTACGGCACCCCCACCTGTCGCGCGCACATCATACTCCGCCGCCCGGAAAACCACCCGCTGGATAACTTTTTGAACCGAAATTAGAAAAAAAATCAAAAATATCATTTTTAGGGGTTGCCGAGGTCCGGATGCTCGGCTAAACACCCCCTCACGGCGCACCCGTAGCTCAACTGGATAGAGCACCAGACTACGAATCTGGGGGTTAGAGGTTCGAGTCCTCTCGGGTGCACCACACTTTCCTTAAAATAAAAAGTGCCTGAAACAGACAACAGTTTTTCTGTTCCTGTTTACACTTGAATAACGCTGCTAGTCCAAACCAGCACTGTTCTGGCTTTGTGGCCACAAGCGGGTTCCAAGGGCGTTACGCCGTGGCACGCACCTGCACCGCCTGAAATCCCCGCTCATATTCTGGATAAACCGGAACACTGCGTAATGTTCCGGTTTATGCCAGCTTTTTTACAGAACCTTACTGCGCAACGGGCGTGCATACCGCCTGAACGGACTGGCCGCTCATAACCGCTGCTGTAAAGGCCGCGGAATCCACCATGGATGCCAGAACAGCCTGAGAGTGGTCCTGCCCCTTATACAGATGTGCCTGCACAACTGTGCCCGCCTTGCAGGCATCCTTGACCAGCATAAGCTGCCCCTGGGGTGCTACGTCCCTGTCTGTCATGCCAATGCCAACGAACAATGGGACATCAAGCTTGAGCGTAGGAAACAGCATGCCTTTAAACGCCGGTGCCAAAGCCTGTGGCAGAGTTGGTTCGAACGCATTGGCCCGCGTCAGCCCTTCGGTTTTTATGCGCTCCATCAACGGACGAGCGCATATTTCCGATGCAGCATGGAATGCGGGCATGGCGCGCGGCGTAAAGGCCTGCTCGGGATTGAACGCAGGGTTAAGCCCGGCCTCGGATGCGCCAATCAGCAAGGCATAAGCAACAACCGGGTCTATGCCGCTGGCACTGTTCTGCGGCTTGGCATGCAGCACGGCCTTGATAACCTCGGGCGACATGTAGGGAATACCCGTGGCCACCACCCCACGCACATGCAATGCCGGAGCGTATGCCGGGGCATACGCCGCGGAGGCAAAAGCCGCCCCCGCCCCCTGCGACTGCCCCACAATCATGATATTGTTGCTCAGGTCAGGCAGACCGGCCAGTGCAGCCTTTACCCCATCAAGCACACTGTAGGCTTCTGTCCGGGCGTTCAGGTACGGATGTGTGCCATCACTCCCCAAGCCCTGATAATCGGTTGCGACAATAGCAAACCCACGGCGCAGCCACTCACCCAGATATGTCTGGTCCCGTGCGGAGCGGGGGTTGAGAGAGGGCGCACAACTGTTGGCAACCCCCACCGTACCGTGTGCCCATGCCACAACAGGCCAGCCACCCTGTGGGGCCGGGCCCGCAGGGTAAATAACAACCCCCGTAACCGGCACCAGCCCAACACCTGACACCCCATTGGTGGACAGATACTTAATGCTAAAAGCCGGACCACTCCCCGTAACCCCCAACGCGGGAGCTAGCGGCTGGTGCTGCGTTAATGCACCACTAACCGGCACAGGTGGGGCCGGAACCTGCGGTGCTGGCGTCTGGCATGCCGCCAGAGCAAGCAGGGAAACAGCAGCAACAAGACGTGGGACGGATTTCATGAAAGACCCCTTATACGGGGCTTATGCGCCCCACATTGCAAAAAACGGCGGAAATACAAACATTCCGCCAATTTCATGCCCGCAGAGTTTCATTATCCCGCCCCGGACGCAAGGACACAAAAAACCAAACACGCCCCGCCCTGAACTGCTCAGGGCGCTTCGGTCACGCGCCAGATGGTATTCCCCACATCATCGGCAACAAGGAGCGCGCCATTCTGGTCAATGGCCACGCCCACAGGCCGCCCATGCACATGTTCCTGATCAGGGGTGAGGAAGCCTGTCAGCACCTCCTGTGCAGCGCCGTCGGGTTTGCCCGCGTTAAAGGGAACATAAATGACCCTGTAACCACTTTTTGGCCGCCGGTTCCAAGACCCGTGCTGCCCAACCATAACACCCTGACGCATGGCTTCAGGCAACAGCCGTGCGGTATCTGTAAATGTCAGGCCGAGGGATGCGGTATGCGGGCCGAGCGCATAATCAGGCACCAGTGCGGTAGCGACCAGATCGGGGCGTGGTGAGCTCACCCGCACATCCACATGCTGGCCGTAATAACTATAGGGCCAGCCGTAAAACCCTCCCTCCTGCACCGATGTCATGTAATCCGGCACAAGGTCACTGCCAATTTCATCACGTTCATTGACTGCCACCCATAAGGCACCGGTTTTGGGCTCCCACCCCATGCCATTCGGGTTACGCAAACCTGTTGCATATGGCTCCAGCTTTCCGGTTTGCAGGTCCAGCCTGTCAATTCGTGCGCGGCCTTCTTCCACCGCCATGCCATGTTCGGCCACATTACTGTTGGAGCCGACGGTCACATATAAAAAGCGCCCGTCCGGGCTGGCCAGAATGTTTTTGGTCCAGTGGTGGTTATACCCTGCAGGCAGATCAGCCACTTTTACAGGTTCGGCCGTAATATGCGTATCCCCCGAATGGTATGGGAATTTTACAATGGCATTGGCGTTTGCCACATAAAGATCATTCCCGACCAGCGCCATGCCAAATGGGGAATAAAGATGGTCCAGCAGGACCGTTTGCAGTGTTGCTCTCCCCTGCCCTTTTTCATCACGCAGGAGCATAATCCTGTTGGGGCTGGGTTCCCCCGCGCCAACAGCCCCCATAACAAAACTGGCAATACGGTTCTTGAATGTTTGTATATCCGTTCCCGGAGAGTTGCTCTGGGCGACCAATACATCCCCATTGGGCAGGACATAGAGCCAACGCGGATGATCCAGCCCCGATGCAAAAGCCGCAACATCAAGCCCGGGGGCAGGAGTTGGGTGCTCCCCTTTGCCCCAGCCTATAGGGTTGGCAATGTTAACCGTAGGCAACAGCCTTGGCGCAGGTGCGGGCAACTCGGGGGCAGGCCCCATACCCTGCTCCACAGCCAGCCTTGCCCGCTCAGTGCGGGAATACTGAACACCCCCACCAACCACGGCAGCCAACGCAACCAGCGCACCGCCCGCCACCCATATTCTTCGTGACCCCATAACTCCGCCCTCCGTACAACGCACAACACTTAATCCATGTTAACCCGAACGCAGCATGTGGCCGCGGGTTTGCACGGCAAAAACCGCACTCGCAGGCGGCTCGCAGGAACACCGTGCATGATATAACACGAAATTTTATTGCATCTTCACACAGGAGCACGCGTTACTTCAAACGCTCTCTCCATCACGAGAGAGGTACAACGCCTTGTTTGAGAACAATCATGTTCATACAGCCTCTTGCTCCTGTGGGTCACAGCCTGCTGCTTTCCTTTATTGTTGCAGCCTGCCCCATTCTTGTTACCCTGTTTCTTATGGGGGTTTTGCGCCGCCCTGCCTGGCAATCCTCCCTTGGGGGGCTGGCCGTGGGGCTGGTTATTGCCATTGGCCTATGGGGCCTGCCCCCTGCACTGGCTGTGGCCAGCATAACCAACGGCATGGTTTTTTCGCTGCTGCCGGTCATGTGGATCGCGCTGTGCGCCCTGCTGCTGTTTAACGTTGCCGTGCATAACGGCCGGTTTGATGCCTTCAGGGGCTGGATTATCCAGCATGTCCCCAATGACCGCCGCATAATCCTGATCGTGCTTGGCTTCTGCTTCAGCGCAGCGCTGGAAGGGGTTGCCGGGTTTGGCACACCCGTTGCCATTACAAGTGCGTTGCTGATCATGCTGGGTTTTCCCGCACTGGATGCGCTAACCTATGTGCTCATCTTCAATTCAGCACCCGTGGCTTTTGGGGGCCTGGGCATTCCCGTAACCGTGCTGGGCTCCATTACCGGGCTGCCGCCAGATGTACTTGGTGCGACCATTGGCCGCCAGCTGACCCCCTTTGCCTGCCTTATTCCGTTTTATGTTATGGCGCTTTACGGTGGGTGGCGCTCCATACGGCAGACATGGCCCATTCTGCTTGTAGCCGGTGGAAGCTTTGCCCTGACCCTGCTCGTCATTTCCGGCGCGGGGCTGTACAGCCTGAGCAATGTGCTGTCTTCCAGCGTATCTCTTGTGGCCAGCATTGTGTTCCTGCGCTTCTGGCAGCCTGCGCCGGACCCGGCATATGCCATAGACCTTAGCCGGATCAACGCGGAAAAACCCGCCAACGCAGCCCCCGTGCCGCTCTGGCAGGGCTGGATTCCGTGGGTTACGGTTATTGCCGTTGTTATCGCGTGGGACGCACTGCACGTTGCCCGTATTGGCGCGCTGCCCATACACTGGCCGGGGCTGGACAATGCTGTTTTCATATCGCTGTACAAATCCGTTTATGCTGCGGTCTGGAAGTTTGAACCCCTTGGCACGGGCACGGCCATTCTGGTTTCCGCTATTCTGAGCGCCCTGCTCACCCGCACTACGTTGCGCCAGTTTGGTGCGGCCATTGTTACAACCGTGCGGCAGGCATGGCTGGCGGTTGTAACCGTAGCACTGACCATTGGTCTGGCGTTTTTGATGAACTATTCGGGCATGACCTACACGCTGGGCTATGCGGTATCTTCCACCGGCATGTTCTTCCCGCTTGTTTCGGTCTTTCTAGGCTGGGTGGCTGTCTTCCTGACCGGGAGCGACACATCGGGCAATGCGCTCTTTGGCAACCTTCAGGTGGCGGCCGCCCACCAGCTCTCGCTTGACCCGGTTCTGTTTGCCTCGGCCAATTCCTCTGGCGGGGTCATGGGCAAGATGATCTCACCCCAGAACATTACTACCGGTGTATCCGTAACCTCACTCAAAGGGCAGGAGGGGGTCGTGCTGGCGCGCACGTTCAAGCACAGCCTGTTCCTGACCTTCTGCATGGGGGTGCTGGTGGTTATCCAGCAGTTTGTCCTGCGTTAGTCACAACACCCGCGCACCCCTTTTGCCGGGGAGCGCGGGGTTTTTTTAGGCTTCAGCCGACAGGTTGCAGAATATGCACCTGCAAGGGCGCTTCCAGCTTGCCTTCCAGTGCAGCAGCCAGTTGTTTGAAGTGCGGTGTTTCCATATGGTCAGCCAGAGCCTGCCGGCTGGCCCAGCGTTCAATAAAAATCAGTGTCTGCGGGTCATCCAGATCCCGGTTGGGCACATACTGGCGGTTTGTAGCCTCCGCGCGCGACGCGGGCGCACAGGCCGCCATGGCTTTTGCAACCGCATCCTCACAGCCCACTTTGGTCTTGAGAATGGCAACGACCGTAATTTCATCGCTCATGGGTAAAAACCTTCTGTCTTCTCAAAAAGGGATAATAGCGGGCATGATAGAAAACTGACACCGCCCTGACTACCAGCTTATTGCCCTGTTTTTGCGCGTTCAAATACGCTGCCGCGCATTTGCTGGGTTGGAGGGAACAGGCACGCCCTTTATAGTCCCGCCTAAGCCCCACCCCTTGGTGGGCCGGTTCCTGCTCTGGTCCACCCAAACGCAGGCCGCACCGATCTCTGGCCCCTCACGCACCGGATTGACCTTTCCATGCTTCCTGTTCTGATGTTTCCACAGTTCGACCCGGTGCTGGTGCATTTCGGGCCATTGGCCGTTCGCTGGTATGCGCTGTCTTATATTCTGGGCATTGTGCTGGGCATCATGCTGCTCCGTAAACTGCTGGCCCTGCGCCCGCGGGCTGGCACAACCGAACTGGCGGACGACTTTTTAACATGGGTCACCATTGGCGTGCTTGTGGGAGGGCGGCTTGGTTACGTGCTGTTCTACCAGCCCAGCTATTACCTCAGCCATCCGCTTTCCATACTGGAAGTGTGGCATGGGGGCATGTCCTTCCATGGGGGCGCGCTCGGGGTCATTACCGCCATGGTGCTGTTTACCTGGCGGTATAAGCTGAACTTTCTGGCTTTTGCAGACCGCGTGACCGTGGCTGTTCCCATCGGGCTGGGGCTGGGGCGTCTGGCCAACTTCATTAACGGGGAACTCTGGGGCCGCGAAGCCCCGGCAAGCCTGCCCTGGGCCATGATTTTCCCTACCGGGGGGCCAATCCCGCGCCATCCTTCCCAGCTTTATGAATCCCTGACCGAAGGGCTTTTGCTGTTTTTAATCCTGTTTACCGCATCCCGCCGCCTGTCGGTACGGGAACATCCCGGTTTTCTGGCTGGCATGTTTCTGGCAGGATATGGCTGTGCACGATCCTTTTGCGAGTTCTTTCGCGAGCCGGATTCCTTTCTCGGCTACCTGCCCGGCGGCATTACCATGGGGCAGCTGCTCTGCCTGCCCATGCTGGTCGCAGGCATTGGCCTGATGCTGTACGCCCGCCGCCAGCCCATTTACGTCGGCCTGCCCGACCCGCAAGATCAACCCGCTGAAAAAAACTGAACGGACCTATGGCACCACACATCTACCACGCAGAGCGACTTGACCACTTTATGGCACGGGTAAACGCCCAGTATTACGCCGAGACACCGTTCCTGTCGGACTTTATTACCGCGCCAGAAATTTCTCAGGTTTTTGGCGAACTGCTGGGTGCGTGGGCCATTACGGTGTGGCAGGGCATGGGCAGCCCCGCCAAGATCATTCTGGCCGAAGCAGGCCCGGGGCGGGGCACACTCATGGCCGATGCCCTGCGTGTCATCACCCGTCAGGCCCCTGCCATGGCGCAGGCGCTCAGTGTGCATCTGGTCGAAACATCCCCCCGGCTGCGGCAGGTGCAGGCAGAAATACTGCAGCCTTACACGCAGCCCGTGTGGCACAAACACGTCGAGGACATACCCGCCAGCCCCATGATCCTGCTGGCCAACGAGTTTCTGGACGCCCTGCCCGTGCGGCAGTTCATCCAGACCAGCACGGGCTGGCATGAGCATTATGTGGCCAACAAGACGCTGGAGCTGATCGCCTGCCCCCCGCCTACCCTGCCGGACAGCCGTGTGCTCGAACCCAATACGGTTGTGGAAGTCTGCGAACAGGCCCAGCATATTGTGCGTGGCCTTGCCCACAGGTTTACCCATTCCCCCGGTGTGGCGCTGTTTATTGACTATGGGCACAACACAAGCTCCACCGGGGATTCGCTTCAGGCGCTGCGCCATGCCCGCCCGACCCATCCGCTTCAGGCGGAGGAAGGTGAGGCAGACCTGACCACCCATGTCGATTTTACAGCCCTGCTTGCCGTAGCCCGCAAAGGCGAGGCCGCCACTTACGGGACCGAAGATCAGGGTGATTTTTTGCAGCATCTGGGCATTATGGAACGCACCGAGCAACTGGCACGCAACGCCGCACCACAGGATGCAGCCATGCTGCGTTCGGCTGCAAACCGGCTGGTCGCACCAGATAAAATGGGGCATCTGTTCAAGGTCATGGCGCTGGCCAGCCCCTCCCTGCCTACGCCTCCCGGCTTTACGAAAGGTCCGGTTGCATGAGCGGCTCCTCCACCGCCCCCACTGGTCTGGCCCCCCTGACCAGCCCCCTGCTGGGGCAAGCCCGGCATGGCTTTTTTACGCGTGAAGGCGGTGTATCCAGCGGCCCGTATGCCAGCCTGAACTGCTCCACCCGATCAGGGGACAGCGCAGAAAATCTGGCACGCAACCGCCAGCTTGTTGCCAGCCATATGGGTGTGCAGGCAGACTGCCTGCTGGGTGTAACACAGGTGCATGGCCCAGTTGTTGTGACGGCTACCAGCCCGTGGCCTGCGGGCACCGGCGCTGAGGCAGATGCACTGGTAACCAGCAACCCCGCACTGGCCATAGGGGTGATTACGGCAGACTGTGCCCCGGTCCTGTTCAGCACTGCGCAGGGCACCGTTGTTGGCGCGGCTCATGCAGGCTGGCGCGGTGCATTAAGTGGTGTGCTGGAAGCAACAATAGAGGCCATGCTCCCCCTTGGTGCCGTGCGGGAAGATATACGCGCCGTAGTTGGCCCCTGCATTGCGCAGGAAAGCTATGAAACAGCCGAGGACATGCACACCGCCATTACAAGTGCTGACAAACAGGCTGCCCGTTTTTTTGCCCCCGGCAAACAGGCAGGTCATTACCAGTTTGACCTGGCCGGATGGTGTGTTTTTCGCCTGCAACGTGCAGGGCTCAAACATGTAGCCGCTCTGGGCGTGGATACACTGAGTGACGAGACACGTTTTTTCAGCCACCGGCGGCGCACGCTGGCGGGGGGCGGCCCCATTGGACACCAGATTTCTGTTATCGCCACGGGAACCCGTAACGGATGAAACGCCGCCAGCAGCCTTTACGCCTAGCTTTTTCCTGTTCTGCCCTGCTTTTGCTGGGCGGTTGCCTTGATGTGCCACACCCGTTTGCACATTCAGGCAAAAACGGGCCGGGACTGGCTGCCAATGCGCCCCCTGCACGGCTGGATGTACCCACCCCACCCAATGCCCTGCTCTCCGACGCCAATGCCAGCCTGTGGGCCAAGGATGTCGCACAGGCGCTCCTCCAGCAGACCATTCCAGCCATTGCCCAGCCCACACGCAAGGGAGATTGGTGGCTGAACATGCGGGCCGAACTGCGCAACGGGCAGGTTGTGCCCATTTATACGGTCATGACCCCCAAAAACACGGTTCGCGCCACGCAGGAGGGCCAGCCGGTTCCAGTGGAGCAATGGTCTGCGGGGGATGGGCCATTCTTCACGCTGGTTGCGCAGGATGCGGCAAGCCGCATTGCCGCGGTCCTGACGGGTATTCAGGCTGATGATATGGACAAGGACCCGCACAGCCTTAAGCACCGGGCCGCGCGGGTGTATTTTACAGGCGTTACCGGCGCTCCGGGCGATGGCAACACATCACTGGCGCAAGCCTTTGCCGCCTCGTTCCGGGATAGTGAAGATACAATCCAGAACTCGGCCAAAAATGCCGACTTTATTGTAAGCACCACCGTAAAGCTCACGCCCGGCCCGGCTGGCACTACGGGGCACCCTCAGGAACATATCGAAATTGTCTGGCATGTTGTGGATGCAAACGGCAAGGAAGCCGGGGCCGCCACGCAACTACATGACATAGACGCCCATTCGCTCGACCAGTATTGGGGGGATGTAGCCGTAGCCGCAGCACAGGAAGCCGCCGCCGCCACAAAACAGATTATTGACCGTTATTCCGGCCGGGATAATGCCCCTCTTGCGGCCCCCGGCACATCCAAACCCGCCCCGGCAGCGCCTGCCACCACACCCGCTCCGGCGGGCTGAGCGGGGCAAGATAACCCCGGCAGGCATAGTGCCTCGGCCCATACAGGCCAGAGGCCAGAAGCATCTGCCTAGAGGTGTGATTCAGGCGAGATCACAACGCACCCGCTCAGTTTGCGGCAGGCGCCCACTGCATCGGTATGCGACAGGTTGGTGAGACGCGCACGATACAGCCGTCCCTTTTTTGCCTGCACCACAGCAATTTGCACCCGCGCGCCAGAGAGGGATGTGTTCTGGTGCTGTGCTCGCCCCGATGCCTGCTGCGCCAGAGCAGCGGAGCCAAACGCGCCAACCTGAATAGCCCAGTTTCTGGCATCCACACCGCGTACCTTCCTGCTCAGTAAGGGAGCGGGTTCCGCATGCGCCATGGGGATCAGGCGTAAACTGCCCCCTTTGCGCCCATCCGCCACGCTTAGCCGGGCCGGTTCGGGATCAGACACACCCGATTCGGTCAGGGGCGCGGGAATATATGCGGGTTCATCTGTTTCCGCCTCCCCCGCCTGAGCAACCTGCACGGGTGTCTCTGGGGTAGTCTGCGCGGTTGCTCCCAGCCGTTTGGCCCATATAGCCCGTACATCCGACGGGCTTTCCGTCAGCCCATCCACTCTTGTTTTACGTGAAACAGGATGCCAGTCCTGCCCATAGGTGGCCGCGGGAGCACTGGCGGTATCTGCCGTATCATCCCCAATGGCGTCCGCCACTTGCACGGGCTGCATGCTCCCCTGCTGCCGGGCCGACCATGCAGCCTGTACAGCACTTATGCCGCCAGCATTCCGGCCAGCGCCATTACCAACCGCCCTTTGTGTAAAGGAATCATGGCTGGCCACCTGCATATCGGCCTGAGAGCGATTGAGGGGTGAAATACCCACAATGCGCCGCCCGATGGAGGCCACGTAATTCCGTGTCTCCCGCGGGAGGGTCCGGTTACGGGTGATAAAATCTTCCAGACGTCCAGGGCCCGCATTATATGCGGCCAGAAAGCCGGGGGAGCCATAAACATCGTATAACTGCCGCAAATATGCAGTCCCCGCCATGATGTTATCATGCGGTTCGTAAGCATCCCCACCCAGATTATACGCGGCGCGCATTTCATCATAGGTTGGGGGCATAAGCTGCATCAGGCCCATGGCGCCGGGGCCGGATGTCACAAGCTGGCCGTCATGGAACAGCTTGCCGCCGGATTCCTGCTGGATAACGGCGCGCACCCATTCCTCAGGCACATCAAAGCGTTTGGAAGCTTCACGGATATAAGGACCCCACGGGTCTTCCGCCGGGCCGGGAGGCGCATAGTAGGACCGGGCATGAGCACGGTAGAACTCGGCTTCCTGCGCTATGGGAACATCCGTATCGCTTCCACCCGGCTGGCCAGCGCAGGCCGCCAGCACGGCCAGCAGCCCCAGAGCAAGCACACCCCTGATACCACGCCCAAACCTGATGGGGGCATTACGGGCGGCACAACAGTCTTGCATCCTGGAAAAGGGCTGTCTGCCTGTCATGCTGTTTTATCCATCCTTGCCGTGGCACAGGAAAACCGGCCGGTTCCATGCTCACTCCCGCATGCCCGGACCAGAAAATACGCCCATGTGTTTATACGGGCCATACCCCACATGCAAGAAAACGCTCCACCCGCGTTCAAGCGTTTTGTGGCAGAACCGGCTTTACTATGCGCAAACAACACGGACATGGCTATTTTTACCCATGGGCTGGCCAGAACATGCCAAAATCCCCAGCCGGAGACTGTGTTCTTCAACTTGGCTTATTTTATGGCACGCACACCCGTACGTAACAATTCTGATACGTGTGGTTTGCCCTGCCACATGCCACCAGCAGCTTTTACAAAAAGCGGATAAACTTGAGCAAAAACCATGTTCCCATCATGATCAGAAAACACAGTCCACCCGCATCCACCGTGCCCCAGCGGCCATCGGTCAGGAACATGCCGCCCGTATTCATGCCAAAAAAGCCGGTGACCAGCGTTGCGGGGAGCATAAGAATGGTGCCCACGGTCAAAATATACAGCCGACGGTTGGTTTCTTCCGCCTGATTGGATGTCAGCTCGTCCTGCAAGGAACGGGCCCGATCCTGAAGGGCCAGAAGGTCATCGAGTGCGGCATGAACCTGCCGGTGCGAGCGGTCCTTCAGGTCGTCCTCGGCCCATTCGGGCAGTTCCAGTTCTTCATCACGGAAAATACGGTCCACGGGGGCCAGTACCCGCCGCAGTTCCGTGGAACGGCGGCGCACCATACCCAGCAGGCCGCTCATACGGCCCAGATCCGTATCCCGGTCGAGCATCAGCAGCACATCTTCCGCCCGGTCAAGCTGGTCATCCAGCCGGGCAAAGTCACGCCGCAATGTATCTGCAAATTCCAGCAGGGCGCGGTCCACCACCTTGGCGGGGGAGCGGGGCACCAGCCCACGCTTGAGTTCGTGGAACACAACACCAAGGGCGGGAATAGGGTGGCGGCGGGTGGTGAGCAGCAGATCCGGCTCAAGGGCAAAACGCCACGTGCTGACGTTGCGATCATCATCGGTGGAGGTATCGTCAAACGCGGGGAGTGCGCCGAACACAATATCCCCCTCGTTTTCCAGCCGGGTACTACGTTCCAGGTTGGTCAGAACCTGCCGCACTTCTTCCGGCAGGGAGGGAATGGTCTCGATCTGATGGCGGGACATGGTGTGAACAATATCAAAATGAAACCACGCCCAGCCTTCACCCTCGGCAAATTCGGGGGGGAAGTTCCCCGTTGTCAGGCGGTGGACCACCACATCGCGTTCAAGCTCCTGCGGCTCCTGACCGGGGCGGCAGTAAATGGCCCAGACCAGACCATCACGCAGCAGGGTTCCCCCTTCAGAAAGCAGATCGGTCAGTTGAGACAAGGTGGTTCCAGCCAATTCCGATCTCCCTGCTCTGCTAATCTGTTATGGGGGGGTTTTCCAATGCACCGCAAACCATCTGATTCTGCGGTAATAAAGACGTCAAGCAAACGCTATAACACGCACAAGCCACACAAAAAGGGGAGAGGTCAACCACCTCTCCCCTTTCTGGCTCATTATTTAAAGAGACCGTATTGTTGGCCGCCGTGGTGCGTTCCCCCGCTCCTGCCGGGGGCGGGCATTACCGCTGGGCCGGTTGTTGGATTTGAGAACAGGAGCCGCCGTAAGCTCGGCCTCAAGCTGGGCAATGCGTTTGCGCACACTCTCCTTGAGTGCAGGAGATGTGTGGGACTTCATGGCAGCCAGCGTTTCCTTCAGGTCACGCAGCTGCTTCTGTTTTTCCGGCAGGGAGCGCCGGATTGGCTGGTTATCAGACATCTGGCCGCGAAAAGCGCGCATGAACAGACCCTCCATCAAATCAAGACCGTGCGGCGGGGTCGCGGCACGGTTTATGTCTTAAAAATTTAATACCTGACCGCCTTGCCAAACCCACCGCGCACACTGCGCGGCACAGGCCCGGGCAAGCCTGTAACGGCTGGGCGAATGACCAGACAGTTTTTACGAATTGCGAAGAACACTGTCGCGCAACACATCAAGCAAGGCCTGACACTGCTCTTGCGTTCCCACCGTAACGCGCAACCACGCCATTGTGCGTTCACCCTTGAGGTGGCGGACAAGAATGGCCCGGGCTCTCAACTGCGCCGCGAGTTCTCCTGCATCACGGTCGGGATGCCGAGTGTAAACAAAGTTTGCCATGGACGGCAAGACTTCAAAACCAAGTCCACGCAGTCCTTCGCTCAGCATCGTACGGCTGTCCATAACCCGCTGCACGCTTTTGGCAAACCAGTCTTCATCCTCAACAGAGGCCAGAGCCCCCGCCTGTGCCAGACGGTCCAGCGGGTACGAGTTAAAGCTGTCCTTGACCCGCACCAGTGCCTCAATCAGATCAGGCTGCCCAAAGGCAAAACCCACCCGTGCCCCTGCCAGCGCGCGGGATTTGGAAAAAGTCTGCACAACCAGCAGGTTAGGATAATCGCGGACCAGTTCCACCGCACTCTGTGCGCCAAAATCCACATAGGCTTCATCGACCAGCACCACCCGCTCGGGGTGCATGTCCAGCAGCTTGCGTATGGCATCCAGCCCCAGAGCAATACCTGTTGGCGCATTGGGGTTGGCAATGACCACGCCACTGCATGGGCCGGTGTAATCCTCCACCGCAATGCCCATATCCGCACGCAATGGCACCATGCGGTAAGGCAGTTTGTACAGCCCACAGTAAACCTTGTAAAAACTGTAGCTGACATCGGGGAAGAGCAGCGGATCCCCGTGTGCAAACAGAGCCTGAAAAGCGTGGGCCAGCACCTCGTCCGAGCCATTACCAACAAACACATGGTCCGCACCCAGCCCCACACGCTGGCCCAGCGCCGTGCGCAGTGCCAAGGCTTCCGGGTCGGGGTAAAGGCGCAGGGTGTCATTGGTGGCGGCCTTTACGGCCTCCAGCGCACGGGGGGATGGGCCATAGGGCGATTCATTGGTGTTCAGCTTGATCAGATTGGCAATTTTTGGCTGCTCACCCGGCACGTAAGGCGTAAGGGTGTGAACAAGAGGGCTCCAGAAACGGCTCATTCCGATCATTCCATGCACATAAGTTGAACGGCCTGCGCTGGCAGGCCGTTGCTCAAAAAAGCTCAGTCAAAAAATCAGGCGCGGCACAGCTTTGCAGCAGTACCTCTGCATCAGGCTCAGGCGGAAACGCCTACCGCTTTTTTCAGGTCCTGCAACAATGCGCCATTGCCCTGCCGCTGGGCCAGGTCCAGGGCATTCAGGCCCTCCCCATCACGCAGCAGCACATTGGCCCGCGCCCCAAGCAGCACACGGGCAACATCGTCCCGCCCGAACATGACCGCAAACATCAGCGGGGTGCGGCCTACGGCATTGGCGGCATCTACTTCGGCACCGGCGGCAAGCAGCATGCTCACCAAGGCAACATCCCCTTTAAACGCCACACCCGAAAGAGCGGTGGAGCCTTTTTCATCCTTCAGGTTCGGGTCCGCGCCACGGTCCAGCAGCACGCGCACGGCGTCCGTGTGCCCGTTATAGGCCGCCAGAATAAGGGGGGTATACCCTTTTTCCATCCTGAGATTCGGGTCCATGCCAGCTTCAAGGAAGCGGGCCAGCAGGTCCGCATCCCCTTCTCTGGCTGCGTTAATGAACAGGGCTTCCACCTGCTCACGCGTAAAAGCCTGCCCGCCTTCTCCGGCTGCCGGATTGGCGGGGGCCTGCTCGGACTGTGTCCGTGTAGACTCTTCTGTCATGGCTGACCTCCGGAAAAAACGGTTTATCCTGATCAAGGCAACGTCCTGCCCTGCGCGATTGTTCCATTTTGTCACATTGCCTACCCACCGCAAAGCAACTTGTTGGCATATGGCGGGCGGGGAACATGGCAGAACAACAACTCTTTTGATATAATGGGTTGAACTGGATAACTCCGCAAGGGTTCCGCTCCCGGCAAGCTCGTCTCTTGCCGAAAAATGCAGAACCGTGGAATTGTGCAAAAACGTCTTTTAATGGGGCCTCGTGCGCAGGCCCCAACCCTATATTTGCGGGCTTTGGCACTAAAGCCCAGCTGGAGGACAGGCCCGCTATGCGCGTTTCTTTTTCTACCCCCCTGCGTGCACCTGCCGGGGCAGAAGCCGGTAGAGTGAACAGCCCCGATACGCTGTGCATCAACACCATCCGCACTCTGGTGATGGATGCCGTGCAGAACGCCAATTCCGGGCACCCCGGGGCCGCCATGTCCATGGCCCCCATTGCCTACACCCTGTGGCAGAACACCCTGAATTACGACCCCACTGCCCCGCTCTGGCCCAACCGTGACCGTTTTGTGCTGTCCATCGGCCATGCCTCCATGCTGCTTTACGCGCTTATTCATGTTGCAGGCATCCGGCAGGTTACCAACGGCAAGGTTACGGACGAACCCTCCCTGAGCGTGGAAGACCTCCGCCAGTTCCGCCAGTTTGGTTCCAAAACTCCCGGCCACCCCGAATACGGCCACACAACGGGGGTGGAAACCACAACAGGGCCGCTGGGTGCAGGCTGTGGCAATTCCGTAGGCATGGCCATTGCCGAAAAATGGCTGGCCGCGCGTTACAACCTGCCCGGCTTTACGCTGTTCGACCACCACGTGTACACCCTGTGCGGGGATGGGGACATGATGGAAGGCGTATCCAGCGAGGCTGCCTCCCTTGCCGCACACCTGGAACTGGGCAACCTGACATGGATCTATGATTCCAACCGGATTTCCATCGAAGGTTCGACCGATGTCGCGTTCACCGAAAACGTAGCCGAACGCTTTGCCGCCTATGGCTGGCAGGTGCTTGAGCTCAAGGACGCCAACGACACAGCCGCTTTTGCAGAACTTCTGGCCCAGTCCCGCGCCCAGACCAGCAAACCAACCCTGATTATTGCGCACTCGGTTATTGCGTGGGGTGCCCCGCACAAGGCTGGCAAGGCTTCCGCCCATGGTGAGCCGCTGGGTGCGGAAGAAGTGCGCGAAACCAAAAAGTTCCTCAACTGGCCCGAAGACAGCAGCTTTGCCGTGCCCGATGCCGTTCTGCCGCACATGCGCGCAGGGCTTGGCGCGCGCGGGCTGGCCGCACGCACGGCATGGGAAAAACTGTTCGCGGACTACCGCACCGCCCACCCGGAAAAAGCGGGCGAACTGGATGCCATTTTCAGCGGCACCCTGCCCGAAGGCTGGGATGCGGATATTCCGCTTTACCCAGCAGATGCCAAGGGCACTGCCTCGCGCGCCAGCTCGGGCGAAGTGCTGAACGCCGTTGCAGGCCGCCTGCCATGGCTGCTGGGCGGTTCGGCCGATCTGGCCCCCTCCACCAAAACGCTGCTCAAGGGGCAGGAGAGTTTTCAGCCTGCCAAATGGGGTGGCAGCTATGCTGGCCGCAACTTCCATTTTGGTGTGCGTGAACATGCCATGGGCGCCATTGTAAATGGCATGGCCCTGTATGGCCTGCGCCCATATGGTGCAGGGTTCCTGATCTTTTCGGATTACATGAAGGCCCCTATCCGCCTGTCCGCCCTTATGGGGCTGCCAGTGACCTATATTTTCACCCACGATTCCATTGGCGTGGGCGAGGACGGGCCAACTCACCAGCCAATTGAGCAACTGGTGCAACTGCGTGCAACCCCCGGCCTGACCACCCTGCGCCCGGCAGATGCCAACGAGGTTGCCGAGGCTTGGCGCTACCTTATTGCCAACCGTTCCGGCCCTGCGGCACTGGCCCTGAGCCGCCAGAACCTGCCGACACTGGACCGCACACGCTATGCCCCGGCCTCTGGTCTGGCAAAAGGTGCTTACGTGCTGGCCAGCAGCGAACAGACCCCCCGGGTGATCCTGATCGCAACCGGCAGCGAACTTTCGCTGGCAGTCGAAGCGTATGAAACCCTGAGTGCCCAAGGCGTGCCTGCCCGCGTGGTTTCCATGCCAAGCTGGGAACTGTTTGAAGCGCAGCCACAATCTTACCGCGAAAGCGTTCTACCTTCCGCCGTTACGGGGCGCGTGGTGGTAGAAGCGGGCTCCCCCATTGGGTGGGACCGTTACGCTGGCCCCACCGGCACCATTATTGCCATGAACGGCTTTGGCGCGTCTGGCCCGGCCAGCCAGCTGCTCAAGCACTTCGGCTTTACGGTGGATGCTGTTGTAGACGCCGCCCGCAAACAGGCAGGCTGAACCAGACAGCCCCTCTGGCGTAACGGTTACAGGACTAAAGCCCGGCTACTGCCAAACAGCAGCCGGGCAGGATAAGGATATGCACGTATGACCGCCTCTGTGCCAACAGGCAGCAACCCATTACAGGCCCTGGCCACGGTCCATCAGTCCCCCTGGCTGGACTTTATCCGCCGTTCCTTTGTGGAAGACGGCTCGCTGGCCAAACTGGTGCACAGTGGCGACATACGCGGCGTAACCTCCAACCCGGCCATCTTCCAGAAAGCCATGGGAGAAGGCACGGAATATGACCCGCAGATACGCGATATTCTGGCACATGAAACACTCTCCCCCGGCGCTCTGTACGAGCGGCTTGCTGTAGCCGACATTCAGGCCGCAGCCCATGTTCTGGCCCCTGTTTACGAGCAGACCAAAGGCCGCGACGGGTTTGTAAGCCTTGAAGTGTCCCCCTATCTGGCGCGGGACGAGGCCGGGACTGCGCATGAGGCAAAACGACTGTGGGCAGATGTAAACGCCCCGAACCTGATGATCAAAATCCCTGCAACACCGCAGAGCATTCCGGCCATCCGCCAGAGCATTGCCGCAGGGATTAACGTTAACGTCACGCTCATTTTCTCACTCGCAGCCTATGCGGATGTGGTGGAAGCATGGCTGAGCGGGCTGGAAGACCTCAAGGCCCGCGGGGGGGATCTGTCCCGCGTGGCCTCTGTGGCCTCGTTCTTTGTCAGCCGGATTGATGGCAAGATTGACGCCGCCATAGACCAGCGGACCAAAGCAGCGGACAAGGACGCAGAGCACCTTAAAAGCCTGCGCGGCAAGGTTGCCATTGCCAACGCCAAAATGGCCTATGCCTACTGGCAGAACATCATGCAGACCCCGCGCTGGAAAGCACTGGAAGAAGCCGGGGCACAGACCCAGCGCCTGCTATGGGCTTCCACCGGCACCAAGGACAAAACCTATAGCGATGTGCTGTACGTGGACACGCTGATCGGCCCGCAGACAGTCAACACCCTGCCCCCTGCCACCATGGATGCCTTCCGCGACCACGGTACGGTCAGCGAAAGCCTGACACAGGGCGTGGCCGAAGCCCGCAAGGTGATGGAAGAGGCCGAACGCCTTGGCCTTGACCTGGATGGCGTAACCACCACGCTGCTCAATGAAGGTGTGAGCGCGTTTGAAGATGCGTTTGACGCTCTCCTTGGTTCCGTTGCTGCCAAACAGATCGCCCTGATGGGCAACAAGCTGACCACGTCCAGAACCAACCTGCCAGCCGACCTGCAAACGGCGCTGGATACGGGGCTGGAAGCATGGCGCAAGGATGGCACCATCCGCCGACTGTGGCGCAAGGATGCCTCCGTCTGGACCGGCAATTCCGAATCCGACTGGCTGAACTGGCTGGATGTTGTGGACGAACGGCTGGCCCATGTGGATGAGCTGGAAGCGTTTCAGGCCGAGGTCAAGGCGCGCGGCTTCAAGCAGGTGCTGCTGATGGGCATGGGCGGCTCCAGCATGGGGCCGGAAGTGCTGGCCATGACCTTTGGCAAGCACGAAGGCTTTGGCCACCTGTATGTGCTGGACAGCACGGACCCGCAGCAGGTTGCGGCCTTTGAGCGCAAAATAGACCCCGAGCACACGCTGTTTATTGTTGCCTCCAAATCCGGCAGCACGCTTGAGCCCAATATTATGCTGTCCTATTTTCAGGATCTGGCCAAGCGCGCCCTCAAGGATAAAGCAGGCGCGCATTTTGTAGCCATTACAGACCCCGGCTCCAAGCTGGAGGCACTGGCCCGGCAGGAAGGGTTCTGGAAGGTTTTTGCAGGCGACCCCAAAATTGGCGGGCGCTATTCCATTCTCTCCAACTTCGGGCTTGTGCCAGCGGCTGCCGCCGGTGTGCCCATCCGCCTGTTTTTGGAAGATGCCCTGCGTGGCGTACGCCTGTGCGATGCCAGCGTGCCACCCGCGCTCAACCCCGGTGTGCAGCTTGGCACACTTATGGGCGTTGCCGCTCAGGCACTGGGCCGTGACAAGCTGAGCATTATTGCCACACCCCAGATTGCAAGCTTTGGGGCATGGCTGGAGCAGCTGGTGGCGGAATCCACCGGCAAGCACGGCAAGGGCATTATTCCGGTTGATAACGAAACTCTGGGTGGTCCCAGCCGCTATGGCCACGACCGGCTGTTTGTTTACCTGCGTCTGGCCCCCGAACACCGGCATGAGCAGGATGAGGCCATTGCAACCCTGATCGAAGCCGGGCAGCCGGTGCTGACCATCACCTTGCACAACAAGCGCCAGATTGCGCAGGAGTTCTTCCGCTGGGAGGTGGCAACCGCTGTTGCCGGGGCTTTTCTGGGCATAGACCCGTTTGACCAGCCCGATGTGGAATCCACAAAAATCGAAACGCGCAAGCTGACCGCAGCTTACGAACAGACCGGCACACTGCCTGCACAGGCTCCGTTTGCCGAATTTGGGCCTCTAGCCTTTTATACGGACCCCACCAACGCCGCTGCCGTAAAGGCCGAGAGCGCCTGTGGTGTTCTCAAGGCCCATTTTGACCGCGTAAAACCGGGTGACTACGTGGCCCTGCTCGCCTTTATCGAGCGTAACCGCGAAACGGCAGAATGGCTCCAGCACATCCGCCTGCATGTGCGTGATGCCAAAACCATTGCCACCTCAACAGGTTTTGGGCCGCGCTTCCTCCACTCCACAGGGCAGGCTTATAAAGGTGGCCCCAATACGGGGGTGTTCCTCCAGATTACGGCAGACAATGCGCGTGACCTGCCCGTACCCGGCACCAGCTACACGTTTGGCGTGGTCAAGGCCGCACAGGCCCGTGGTGATTTTGACGTGCTGAGCGAGCGCAAACGCCGCGCCCTGCGCGTGCATATCCGTGGCAATCTCAAGGAAGGGCTTGCAGCACTGGCCTCCGCCCTGCATGACGCCCTGTAATAAAGACTGAAAGCGGAGAGAGATCATGCAGATAGGCATTGTTGGGCTGGGCAGGATGGGGGGCAACATTGCCGTCCGCCTGACACGCTTTGGGCACGACGTTGTTGTGTACGACCGGGACGCCGCAGCGGTGGAAAAAACCGTGGCACGGGCAGAATCCGGCCGCGCAGCAGGGGCAAGCAGTCTGGCCGATGTTGTTGCGCAGCTACGTGGCCCCAGAAAAATTGTGTGGTCCATGCTCCCCGCTGGCGACATTACGGAAGAAACCGTTATGTCCCTTGCCGGGCTGATGGGCCGGGGCGACATCGTTATTGATGGTGGCAACACCTACTACAAGGACGATATCCGCCGCGCCAAGGTGCTGGCCGAAAAAGGGATTGATTACCTTGATATTGGCACATCCGGCGGCGTGTGGGGGCTGGATCGGGGCTACTGCATGATGTACGGCGGCGCCAAAGAAGCCGCTGACCATATTGACCCCATTCTGGCAGCACTTGCTCCGGGCATGGGGGACATCCCCCGCACCCCCGAGCGTGACCGCGAAGGGCTGGACCCGCGGGCCGAGCAGGGGTACCTGTATTGTGGTCCGGCGGGGTCGGGTCATTTTGTCAAAATGGTCCATAACGGCATTGAATACGGCATGATGCAGGCCTTTGCCGAAGGCTTTGACGTTATGTACCGCAAGGACTCCCCGCTTCTGGCCGAGGACGAACGGTTCTCGCTTAACATGGCTGATATTGCCGAAGTGTGGCGCCGGGGTAGCGTGGTGTCCTCCTGGCTGCTGGACCTGACGGCACAGGCCCTTGCCAATAACGGCGAGCTTTCCAAATTCAGTGGGGAAGTCAGCGATTCGGGCGAAGGCCGCTGGACCATTGAAGCCGCGATTGAAGAAGCCGTGCCCGTGCCGGTCATGACGGCCGCACTGTTTACGCGCTTTCGTTCACGCAGTGACAATACATTTGCAGAAAAAATCCTGTCCGCCATGCGCTTCGGCTTTGGCGGCCACGTAGAAAGCAAAGGCTAAACGCCTTTTACCCCCGGCCCTTATACGGGTCGGGGCATTGGGGGATGAACACAATGGCAGGCTTTGGGCAGAACAGGCATGGCCCCGAACGCCCTCCTGCCCGCCAGATCCGCCTTGTTGTTTCCGACATGGATGGCACGCTGCTCACTCCGGACAAGCAGGTTACCCCCCAAAGCATGGCGGCAGCGCAGGCATTGCAGCTTGCGGGCGTGCCCCTCTGCCTTGTCAGCAGCCGCCCCCCCGGTGGGATGGAAATGTATTTTGCGCAGTTAAGGGTCAGCACCCCTTATGGCGCACTTAATGGCGGCACCCTGTTCAACCCCGACCGGACCATCCGCTCCAGCCTCTCGCTCGCCCCGCAAACCGTGCAGGAAGCCCTGAACCTACTGGCTGCCCCGCAGGTGGACCCATGGCTGTTCCGTGGGCATGAGTGGCTTGTGCGCGATGCGCAGAACCCCCTTGTGCTGGCAGAAAGCCGGACCGTGCAAAGCACACCAACACAAGTGAGCGACCTGCGCGCTTACGAGCATGATATTGGCAAGGTTACCGGCTCCACCGCAGACCACGCCATGCTACAGGCACAGGAAGCCCTGATAGGCCGCAAACTGGCAGGGCAGGCCAGTGTTGCCCTCTCCAGCAAATGGTTTTTGGACATTACCCCCCTGCATGCCAACAAAGGGCATGCCGTGCGCCAACTGGCCGCTGACTACGGCATAAGTGTGGGCGAAGTTGCCTGTATTGGGGATATGAACAACGACATTCCCATGCTGGCCATTGCCGGGCTTGCCATTGCAATGGGCCAGTCCACCCCGGATGTGCAGGCCTACGCGCATTGCATAACCACCCCCAACACGCAGGAGGGCTGGGCCCGCGCGATAACGGAGTTTGTGCTGCCCCGTTGCCATACGGCCCCCGCCCTGCACTATGCTCCCGCCCCTGCAAATGCGGCACCCGCTCCATGAGTATGAAAGACCCCATGATGCCCGGACAGACCACCGCCACTGGAACCATGCATGTTTTTCCCCATCAGGAGGCGCTGATAACCGGACTGGCGGACTGGCTGCTCGAACGCAGCCTTGCCAAGGCTGATACAGCACCGTTCCGGCTGGCGCTTAGCGGGGGTTCCACCCCCCAGCATCTGTATACCCTTATGGCCAGCGCACCCTATGTTGCGCGCTTTCCGTGGCATAATATGCAGTTTTTTATTGGGGATGACCGCTTTGTGCCCCATGACCATGCCGACAGCAATTTTGGCATGATGCAGCGTCTGCTTTTTTCAAAAGCCCCTATTCCTGCCGACAACATTTTTCCCATGCCAGACCATGGGCTGGCCGAAGATGCTGCTGGAGCGTACGAACAGATCCTGAAAAATCTTTACGGTGCCAAGGATTTTTCACCGGAGCGGCCTTTTTTTGATGTGCAGCTGCTGGGCATAGGCACGGACGGGCACACGGCCTCGCTTTTTCCAGGCCAGCCTGTGCTCGACAACCGTAGTGCTTGGGTTGCAAGCTGCGTGCCCCCCGTGGCACCCCATACCCGCCTGACGCTGACCTACCCTGCCATTCATTCTAGCCAGCATGTGGTTTTTTTGGTGGAAGGTGCCGCCAAACGGGATATTCTGGCCCGCATTCGTGCGCAGGACCCCGCATGCCCGGCCAGCGCGGTTACGGCGCAAGGCGAACTGATATGGTTTACAGACCAGGCCGCAGCCCCATCGGGCCAAAAATAACAAGGACAAACAGACAGATGACAACCACCACACCCGACCCCGCCGCAGCCTTTAAGCAGCAATCCGCCGTAAAAGCCGCATCTCTGGTGCAAAGCGGTATGGCCGTGGGCCTTGGCACTGGCTCCACCGCCAAGTTTGTGGTTGCTGAACTTGGCCGCCGCATTCGCGAGGAAGGGCTGCGGATTACCGCCATTCCCACATCCATCGTGACAGAAAAGCAGGCCCGTGAAGAGGGTATTCCCCTGACTACCTTTGGCCAGCAGCCCGAGCTTGATCTGGCCATAGATGGCGCGGATGAAATTGAACCCAAAACCCTGAACCTGATCAAAGGGCTGGGCGGCGCACTCCTGTGGGAAAAAATTGTGGCAGCCGCAGCAACCCAGTTTGTGGTGGTGGCTGATGCCAGCAAATACGTGGACCACTTAGGCATGCGCTGCCCCCTGCCTGTAGAGGTCATTCCCTTTGGATGGGAAAATGCCGCACGCAAGCTGGGGCTTTTGGGGGCACAGGTTACACCGCGCCGCATGCGCGATGGGTCTTTTTTTCTCACGGATGAAAAAAACCTGATCATGGATTGTGTTTTTCCAGCCATTATGGAGCCCGAAGAGCTGAGCCACGCCCTGTATGGCATTGTTGGCGTGGTAGAGCATGGGCTATTCCTGCACATGGCCACACAGACCATTACCGCAGGCCCGGAAGGTATTCGGATCATCACACCACAAGGGAGCTAGGCATGTCTTTGAACAGTTCAGCTTTTCCGCCCGGGCATGTTCTGCCCGCCCAGCCTGCGGCACATGGTATTGGCAAACGCCTTATTGTTGTCATGGGGGTTTGTGGGTCTGGTAAAACCACTATTGCCGAAGGCCTGCATAACGAACTGGGCTGGCCATGGCTGGATGCAGACACCCTGCACGATGCCAGCAGCATTACCAAAATGCGCGATGGTATTCCCCTGACCGACACAGACCGCAAAGCATGGCTGGAGCGGTGCCACGCATGGCTCAAATCCTGCGCGGAACGCAATACCGGTGGTATTCTGGCGTGCTCGGCACTCAAGCGTGCATATCGCACGATGCTGCGTGCACAGGGGCTGGCCGTGCAGTTTGTTTATCTACATGCAGATGAAGGAACTTTGCACACGCGCCTAAGCACACGTACAGGCCACTTTATGCCCCCCGAGCAACTACCCAACCAGCTGGAAACACTCGAACCCCCACACCCGGACGAGGCTGCATGGTCCCTGCCAACCCTGCACCAGCCAGCAGAAACCATTGCCGAGATCATGGGTCTGCTCAAAGCCAGCAAACACTGAAAGACCACCAGCTATGGGGCATAACTACGCCAAACCACTGACCTCGGGCCAAAAAATGGAACGCCTGTTAGGCCGCATTCCCCCATCGTGGCATGTGGTAATGGAGCGGCAGGCGGGGGAAGCCCAATGGCGGGCACTAGCCCATGCCCCCGGCCAGGATGGCGCATGGAGTGACCTCCACCCCGACCCGGCCGATGCACTGGAAGATAGCTGGCGCCGTAACCGCACGGTTACGGTCTGACGTTAAAAACCCAATAGCCCGCCATCCGCGCATAACATGCGCCATAAAGCTCAGGCTTTCCGCTTTGCCGCCTGCCTGCCGGTCTGGGGTTTATTGTAAGGCTTGCCGGTCAGGGGGTTTATGCGTGTTGTGCGGGTGCGCTGGGGCGTTGGGTCGGGCACAACATAAGCCTGTATGCCCTCCGCCTGCCGGGCGCGGGCAAAACGCTGCGCGTGCGATAACTGCGCTGCGTAATACAGAACCCTGTCCCCCACCATAACACTATGTTTGCGCACGCTCTGCCGCCTTCTGCTGGTATGGCTGCGGGGCTTTTGCCTCCCCCGCCGATGTGGCTTGCAAGCCGCCTGTCCATATTTTAATATATCTGAAATTAGGATAAGCGCATGACCTTCCACCGCCCCAGATATTTCAGCCTGCCACGCATTATGGCAGCCATGGCTGCAAGCCTTGCTTTTTGCGCTCCCCTGCACGCACAGGCCCGCCTTGTAACAGATATGAGTGGCGCAACGGTCGAGATCAAGGATGGCGCCCCCCCCATTGCCGACCTGTGGTTTGCCCATAATGAAATAAGCGTCATGCTGGGTGCGGCACCGCGCATACGGGTCACGGCGGAAAATCCGGGCGATAATCCCTGGCTTTTCAAAATTTCTCCCGTTCTGTACATGGCGCATATGGGTGTCAAACCCGATACGGCCAGCGCGGAATACCTGCTGGCCAACAGAATTGGCCTGACATTTGTGCCCACCAAAGCCAAGGCGGAAGAGCTCAGGCGCGCAGGCGTGGCAGCCCTTGCTGCCGAATACATGACCATGCCGGACCTGCTGAGTTCTCTGGACATGAGTGCCGAGGCCATTGGCACGCAGGAGGCCCATAATACCGCCAAGCGTTACCGCCAGGAAATGGAGCGCGTGCTGGAGCTGCTCAAGTTCCGCACGGCACAGGTTCCTGCGACCGAACGCCCACGCGTGCTCCACATTGCCCGTTTTTCCCCCCTGCAGATTGATGGGCAGAAAACCCTGATTGATGCCTGGATTCAGGCCGCCGGGGGCATCAACGCCGCAAAAATTGCAGGCAATCACAGGCCAGTCAGCTTTGAGCAGATCGCTGTGTGGAACCCCGATGTGGTTATTGTGGACTCCGCCGCCGGGGAACTACCCGAATCTTCCCCCCTGCGCACGCTCAACGCATTCCAGCAGCAAAAATGGTGGACCAACCCCAAAGGGGTATTTGCATGGGACCGCTACGGCTGCGAGGCCCTGCTACAGGTCCAGTGGGTTGCAAAAAAACTCCACCCCACCTTGTTCGCGGACTTGGATATACGGACCGCATTGCGCAATTTTTACAACATCTTCTTCCGCTACCATCTGAGCGAGGATGATATTTCGCGCATTCTGGCAGCACAGCCCCCTGCCCCATAAGCCAGCGCAATAGCAGGCTGCCCCATAAGCGGTATGGCATTCATACATCTTATTGGACGCCCTGCCCCCATGCTGTTATGCCATGCAGCATGACAGCGTTGCTGGAACACCTGCGCTCCCATAAGACGCCAGCCCGGTGGCTTGCGGCCCTGCGGGCACTGGTGCGCACGGATTCGCTCTGGCTGCTTGTTCTGGGGGCCATAACCGGCGTGCTGGCAGGGCTGGCCGTAAGCCTGATCACCTTTACCACCTTGCTCGCCCACAATCTGCTGGCTCCCGGTTACAAGCGCCTGTCCGGGCTGGAGCATGTGGCTCCCTGGCGCGCCCTGCTGGTACCCGCCATTGGTGGCCTGCTGCTGGGGCTTTGGCATTACACCCTGCAACGCCACAACCGCCACAGACCGGTTGACCCGATTGAGGCCAATGCCCTGCATGGGGGGCGCATGTCCCTGCGGGATAGCCTGATTGTAACGGGGCAGACCATTCTTTCCAACGGCTGTGGTATTTCCCTTGGGCTGGAAGCCGGATTTACCCAGATTGGCGCGGCCTTTGGCTCGCGCATCGGGCGCAACCTGCGCATGCACCGGGCTGATGTACGCCTGCTTGTGGGGTGTGGCGCAGCGGGGGCCATTGGTGGCGCTTTTGATGCCCCCCTTGCAGGGGCGTTTTATGCGTTTGAACTGATTATAGGTTCCTACGCTTTTCCCCTGCTGGCCCCGGTTGCCTGCGCCTCCTTATGTGCGCTGGCTGTTGTGCACCTGACGGGGGAAACACTCCCCGCCATTACCATGACCATTCCGCAGGATATTCCAGCACTGGCCTACCCCCTTCTGGCGGTGCTGGGGGGTATTTCCGCCCTGATCGGCGTTGCACTCATGAAAAGTGCTGCCTACGCGGAACAGATTTTTGCGGTGTGCATCAAACCCCTGTGGCTGCGGCCCATGGTGGGGGGGCTGCTGGTCGGCGGGCTGGCCATTATATCCCCCACCGTTCTGTCCTCGGGCCATATTGCCATGCGGGCAGGGCTGGTCAGCCCACCCCTGCTCTGGGCCGCATTGGGGCTTTTGCTGCTCAAGGCAGCGGCTTCTACCCTCTCAATCGGGTCGGGGTTTAGGGGGGGGCTGTTTTTTGCCTCGCTTTATCTGGGGGTGCTGACCGGGGCCGCTTTTGCCAGTGTGGTCGCCCCCGTTATGGATCTTTCTCTGGGACTGTGCACGATTGCGGGCATGTGCGCGCTGGCCACCGCCATTATTGGCGGACCGCTGACCATGATCCTGCTCACGCTGGAAACCACCCACAGTGCCAACCTGACCGCCGCCGTAGCCCTGACCGCCCTTGTTGCCTCCTTTACGGTCAAACGCATTTTTGGCTATTCCTTCGCCACATGGCGCTTCCACCTGCGGGGAGAAAATATTCGCTCCGGTGTAGATGTGGGGTGGATGCGCACCTTAACCGTAGGCCGCATGATGCGCACGGAGCTGGATACGCTGGCCGCAGACACAACCGTTGCTACGGCCCGCACAAACTTTGCCGGGCGCATGCCCCGCTATATCGTGCTGCACAATGGCCAGAACCGTTACGCCGGACTGCTGGAAAGCAACCTGATCCAGTCCATTACCATTGCCCCCGACCAGCCTCTTTCCGCTCTGGTGGAACATGACGGGGAAGTGCTTTCCCCCGATTTTTCAATCGGGCATGCCGTCGCCGCCTTTGAGCGCACAACCCGCCCGGCACTGGCCGTAACAGACAGGGAGGGCCATGTGCTGGGTATTCTCAGCGAGCGTTACGTCCTGCGCCGTTACGCGGAAGAACTCGAACGCACCCGCCGCGAACTGGCGGGGGAAAAACACGGTAAATAGCCCGGCAACCGCCTGCCTCCGCGCCACGTAGCACGGACGTGATCGCCCGGCCTCTTTTGCCCCGCACGGCTACCCCCCATAATAACAGGGTCTGATTGTTATCAAAAACCGGCGGTGTCCCATGCCTGCTGCACCTGTTGTTCCATCCTCCATGCAAGCAATCTGCTTTACCGAACCCGGAGAGCCAGACGTTTTGCACCTTGAAACCCTGCAGGTTCCCCAACCCGGCCGGGGGGAAGTGCTGGTACGCGTCATGGCCGCAGGCGTTAACCGCCCCGACCTTATGCAGCGCAAGGGACTTTACCCCCCTCCGCCCGGAGCCTGCCCCCGGCTTGGGCTGGAAATAGCGGGCGAAGTGGTCGCCTGTGGCCTGCCACAGGAGGGCACCCCCATGCCCGCCCCCGGCAGCCGTGTATGCGCCTTAACCAATGGCGGCGGCTATGCGCAGTACTGCCTTGTGCCCGCAGGCCAGTGCCTGCCATGGCCCAAGGGTTTTAATGCCGAGCAGGCCGCCGCACTGCCGGAAACCTATTTTACCGTCTGGTCCAACCTGTTCATGCCGACCATGCCCGAACCCGGTGCACGGGTGCTGATCCATGGCGGTACCAGCGGTATTGGCACAACGGCCATTCAGCTTGTCAAAGCCTTTGGCGGGCAGGCTTTTGCAACCGCTGGCACAGATGAAAAATGCGCCCTGTGCACGGAGCTGGGGGCCACTGCCATTAACTACCGCACAGAAGATTTTTTAACCCGTATTCGCGAACTGACCCACGATCAGGGCGTGAACATTATTCTGGACATGATTGGCGGCGCGTACTTCAACCGCAACCTCAAATCCCTCACGCTTGATGGCCGGCTGGTCATTATTGCCCTTCAGGGAGGCGCCAAGGCGGAACAGGCCGATCTGGCCCGGATTATGACCCGCCGCCTGACCGTAACAGGTAGCAGCCTGCGCCCCAGAGACAGCGCCAACAAGGCCCGCATTGCCCGCGAACTGCATGAGCGGGTATGGCCCCTGCTGGACCGGGGGAGCATAAAACCGCTTATCCATGCCACCTTCCCGCTCGCGCAGGCCGATCAGGCGCACAAGGCGCTGGAGGAAGGTAACCACATTGGCAAAATTGTCTTAACGGTCTCCCCCGCCTAAAAGGAAAGATACTAGAGCAGGGGCAACCCTGCCTTTCCGTTTTGCAAGCACTTCCGGGGCCCCATGGATACGTCTCTCCCTTCCGCCACGTCCAGCATTGCCGATCGGCTTTGCGCCGTGCGCCGCAGCATGCACGCCGCAGCCCTTGCCGCCGGGCGTGACCCGGCTGAGGTGACTCTGGTGGCCGTCTCCAAATTCCACCCCCTGCAAAGCGTGCAGGAGGCTCTTGCCGCGGGGCAGTGTGTGTTTGGTGAAAACCGGGTGCAGGAGGCTACAGCCAAGTTCCCGCCCCTGCGGGCCGCCAACCCCGACCTGCGGCTGCACCTGATTGGGGGCCTACAGACCAACAAGGTGCGCGATGCAGTCCGCATTGCCGATATGATTGAAAGCCTCGACCGCCCCGCACTGGTGGATGCCATTGCCCGCGCGGCAGATGCGCAGGGCCGGCTGCCCGACCTGCTGGTGGAGGTCAACACAGGCGATGAACCCCAGAAGTTTGGTGTGCCAAAAGAAGAGGCCGATGCGTTTATACGCCTGTGCCAGAAGCGATTTGGCCCATCCCTGCGGGGGTTGATGTGCATCCCCCCTGCAGAGCAGAATCCGGTCCCGCATTTTCAGCTCCTACGCAGTATGGCCCAGACCCATGGCCTGCCTGTGCTGTCCATGGGCATGTCGGCCGATTTTGAGCAGGCCATTGCGCACGGTGCCACCCTTGTACGGGTTGGCAGCGCCATATTTGGCCCACGCCCGGCACTAGCCTGAACGGCCCATTCTCAATAATGGTAGCCGGTATGCCTTGCCTCTGGCACTCTGCGCACTTTATGCAGGGCATCCTAGAATTTCTTTTTTCTTCTTCTGCCCCTGACGCGGAGCCAGAAATGCCATGACCGACGCCGACAGTACAACGCCCCAAGGTTCCGCCCCGGCTCCGGGCGAGACGCCCCAGACCACCGGAGCACCAGAACCACGGCGGATTGCCGAGTTCGACGCGGATCAACCCCAACATGCCATGGCGCCCGTAGGCTTTGCTGCCCTGCTGAGCGTGCTGGGTGTTGTTTATGGTGATATTGGCACAAGCCCGCTTTACGCCTTTCGGTCCACGGTGGAGGTCATTTCTGACCACCACAAGGTGGAGCCGTGGGAAATCATGGGGGTTGCCAGCCTTATCTTCTGGACCCTGATCCTGATCGTGACCGTTAAATATGTGCTGCTCATCATGCGGGCAGACCATAATGGCGAGGGCGGTATTCTGGCGATCATGTCCCTGGCCCAACGCGTGACCACCAGCACGCGAACGCGGCTGGTGCTTGGCATGGTCGGGATTATTGGCACCTGTCTGTTTTTTGGGGATGGCATTATTACCCCCGCCATTTCCGTGCTTTCAGCCATCGAAGGGGTGGAAGTCAGTATTCCCGCAGCGCACGAGGTGGTTATCCCGGTTGCCATACTGGTCATTATCAGCCTGTTTAGCGTGCAATGGGTGGGTACGGGCCGGGTGGGCACCATATTTGGCCCGGTCATGCTGCTCTGGTTTGGTACGCTGGGTACGCTCGGCGTTATCGAGATCATGCACCACCCGCATATTCTGCTCTCCCTCTCCCCCACCTATGCGCTGGAGTTCGTGTTTTACCACGGCAAACTCTCCTTTCTGGCCCTTGGGGCGGTTGTGCTGTGCGTAACCGGGGCAGAGGCGCTGTATGCGGATATGGGGCATTTTGGCCGCGCTCCCATCCGCTACGCATGGCTGTTTTTTGTGCTGCCCATGCTGGTGCTGAACTATTTTGGGCAGGCCGCACTGGTTATTGCAGACCCCAAGGCGCTGGCTAACCCGTTCTTCCTGCTATGCCCGCACTGGATGCAGGGGCCAATGGTGGTGCTGTCCACACTGGCAACGGTTATTGCCAGCCAGGCCGGGATTTCGGGTGGGTTCTCGCTCTGCCGCCAGCTTATTCAGCTCGGTTACATGCCGCGTCTGCGCATTACCCACACCAATGCGGAAGAAGAAGGCCAGATCTATCTGCCCGACTTCAACCGCTTCCTTGCTGTGGGTGCCGTGCTGCTGGTGCTGGCCTTCCGCAGTTCGGATGCTCTGGCCTCGGCCTACGGCATTGCGGTTACGGGCACGTTTATCTGCACCTCCATTCTGGCCATTGCGGTCTTTCGCAAGCACTTCAACTGGCCCGCATGGCAGGTGGGCATGGTGTTTGGCGGCTTTTTGCTGCTCGATGGCACATTCTTTACCGCCAATGCGCTCAAAATCCCTGATGGCGGGTGGGTGCCCGTAATGCTCGGCTGCGTGCTGACACTGATGATGACGACATGGAAAAAGGGTCGCGGCCTTATTATTGCCCGCCAGCGGCAGGACAGCCTGCCCATGGGCTCCTTTATTGCCCGTCTGCCCCAGTCGCGCACCATTATCCGTGTGCCGGGCATGGCCGTGTTCATGACCAGCACGCCCGACTTTGTGCCGCCCTGCCTGCTGCATAACCTGCGCCACAACAAGATCCTGCATGACCACGTGCTGTTTGTAACCGTGCAGAACCTTGACCAGCCGGAAGCCGAACGTGGCCACCGCGTAACGGTGGAAGAACTGGCACCGGATGTGTACCGGGTCATCCTGCGCTACGGCTTTATGGAAATGCCCAACATCCCCCGCGCGCTGGAAGAACTCAAAGCCAATGGGGTGGACTTTGATGCCCTTCAGGCCTCGTACTTCACATCGCGCGAACTGGTCACACGTTCCTCGGTGCCGCGCATGTCGCGGTGGCGGATGTCCATCTTCCTGTTCATGCTGCGTAACTCGACTTCGAGCATGGAGTTCTTCCGTATTCCGCCCGACCGCGTGGTGGAACTGGGCGTAAAGGTAGCCATCTGAGCGCGTGCAGCACGAACCACTCGCCCTTTACATCCACTGGCCGTTCTGTCTGGCCAAATGCCCGTACTGTGACTTCAACTCCCATGTACGCGAGCATATTCCGCAGGCCCGGTTTGCCAAGGCACTCCGGGCCGAGCTGGCGCACGACGCCGCACGGCTGGGCCGCCGGAAGCTGACATCCATCTTCTTTGGCGGCGGCACACCCTCGCTCATGGCGCCAGAAACCGTGGCAGCCCTGATAGAAGATGCCCGCACCCTGTTTGACGCAGCTCCGGACATGGAGATCACGCTGGAAGCCAACCCGACCAGTGTGGAGGCCGGGCGGCTACACCAGTTCCGTCAGGCGGGTATCAACCGTGTCTCCCTTGGTATTCAGGCGCTGGAGGACCGGGCTCTTGCCTTTCTGGGCCGGGAGCATTCCGCGGCACAGGCCCGCGCGGCGCTGGAGACAGCACGCAGCCTGTTCCCCCGCCTGACATTTGACCTGATCTACGCCCGGCCAGAACAGAGCATTGCCGCATGGCGGCAGGAACTGGCCACGGCCCTGCAACTGGCGGATGACCACCTTTCCCTCTACCAGCTCACAATCGAGGCGGGCACGCGGTTTGAAGCCCTCTACCGCCAAGGCACGTTTACCCTGCCCGACAGTGATACAGCCGCCGCCCTGTACGAAACCACGGCCGAACTCACACAGGCCCACGGCATGGCGGCGTATGAAGTGTCCAACTACGCGCGCCCCGGCAGCGAGAGCCAGCACAACCTGACCTACTGGCGGTACGGAGATTATCTGGGCATTGGCCCGGGGGCACATGGCCGCCTGAGCTTTGGCAATGCGCTCAAGGCCACACGCCGCCACCGTGCGCCCGAACCCTGGGCCGAACGGGTGGAACACACAGGCACCGGCCAGACATCGGAAGAAGACCTCACACCCCATGACCGTGCGCAGGAAATGCTGCTGATGGGCCTACGTGTGCATGAGGGTATTCATCTGGCCCGTTTTGCAGCCCGTACCGGCATGGAACTGGACAACGCCGTGGACCAGACCATTCTGGCGCAGGCACTGCGCGAAGGCTACCTGATACGCGACGACCAGACACTCCGCGCCACAGCAGAAGGCAGGCTGCGGCTTGAGGCCCTTTTGGCCGCTCTTGTGCTCTAACTCCGGCAGGGTGTTCCATACCTGACCACCACCATGTGAGGGACATGATAAACCTGATCAAACTTGTTGTTGGTGTTTCCTCGCTGGATGAGCTGGCGGAGCGCCAGCGTTTACCCGCCAACCAGCGCCGCCACCCCGGCAGCGGCACAATGCTGCCTGTTGTGCACACACGGACTTTTCCCAAGCAGGCGGCAGCACTGCTCCAGGGGGGGTCACTTTACCGGGTTATTGCGGGGCTTATTCTGTGCCGCCAGCGCCTTGTGGACATTCAGCCCGAAACACGGGCCGATGGCACAAATGGCACATTGCTTTTTATCGACCCCACCATCATCCGGGTGGAAGCCCGCGCCCTGCGCCCTTTTCAGGGCTGGCGGTACCTGAACCCGGCTGACGCACCGCCCGACCTGAGCAGCAGCGCGCGGCATGACGACCTTCCCCCCGCGTTACAAAAGGAACTGACCCTGCTTGGGTTGTAAGGCAGCCCCAACCCGGCATGGAACAGCGCGCCTGCATGGGGGAATGTCAGGGCGTTGGCCCCTCGTTTAAAAAAAAATGCACAAATGTCATTTAGTTGCTTGACGCTCCGTACATTCCACTCTAAACAGCGGCTCAACAACGCCTCTGTCCCGTTCGTCTAGAGGCCTAGGACACTGCCCTTTCACGGCGGCAACACGGGTTCGAATCCCGTACGGGATACCATCTGGTATCAAGCGCGTTGTTATTTTCCCGCACATTGCCGAATTATGCCGCACATGGCGCCATACAAGTGCTGAGTAGCGTCTGCTATGGCCCTGTTGGCAGGCAATAAAAAACCCCTTATCGGGCAAGGGGCTTTTTAAGGCTATGAGCCCATTATGTTATGGGCTGGCGTTCTTCCGGCACCCCGCTTTTTTTGAGAATAAAAAGAGCCAGCAGATAAACCAGCAGCCCACCAGCAGAAAGCAGCGCCCCACCCACACCCAGTGCAGCATACCCAAACTGCTGCCCCAGCAAGACACTCCCCAGCGACGCCCCCAGCGCATTGGCAATATTAAATGCAGAATGATTAAGGGAGGCAGCCAGAGTTTGCGCATCGCCTGCAAAATCCATCAACCGTGTCTGCAAGGCGGGGCCTAGCGCGTTTACGCAGGCCGGGATCAGAAATACATCAAGCATCAACGCAAGATTGCTGTGTAAAAGTGCTGAAAAAACCAGCATGGCTACCGCACTGCCGGCCAGCGCAAAAATAGCTGCCAGATTGATGTTACGGTCCACCAGCCATGCCCCGATATTGGCACCTGCCAGCATACCCACACCCCAGACCACCATATACAGCATGACCTGCCATTCGGGCACGTGCGTAACATTTTGCAAAACACTTGTCAGGTACGTGTAAATTGCAAACATGCCACCAAAGCCGATTGCTGCGGTCAGCAACGTGAGCAGCACCTGTGTATTACCCAGTGCCGTAACCTCCCTGAGCGGAGAATTGGCACGGTTTGGTGTATCCGCCGGAATAAAGCGCCACACCCCGGCAAAGGTTAAAAGCCCGAACAGGCCAATAATCAGGTACGCAATGCGCCAGCCAAAATGATTGGCTGCAAAAGTGGAAAACGGTGCCCCTACCAGAGTAGAAATTGCAATGCCGGACAAAACACGCCCAACAGCCCAACCCCGGCGCGCACGCTCCACCATGGAGGCCGCAACCAGAGCCGATACGCCAAAAATGGCACCGTGAGGCAATCCGGTAATAAACCGCGCCACCTCGACCAGCCCCGGTGTGGGCATGGCAACACTGAGCAGATTACCAAAAACAAACAGTAACAGCAGCACAAGCAGCAGTTCCCGCCGCGACAGGCGCGCACCCAGAATGGTAATGAGCGGCGCACCAATAACAACCCCAAGCGCGTAGGCTGTAATGGCGTAGCCCGCATCAGCCGTGGACAGGTGCAGGGATGCTGCAAATTCGGGCAGCATTCCCATAATGGCAAATTCACCAGTGCCAACAACAAATGCGCCAAAGGTCAGGACAAGGAGTGCCGCAGCTCTACCCGCGGGTGGGGCCATTGGGGCCATGCTGCCTACTGGGGGAGTGGTCTGTTCTGTCATGGTTTATGCTCTGTGCCAGAAACCCATCAGGCCGAAAGGGTTTTTGCAGCCACGCGGGCAATGGCAATATCTTCTTCCGTGCTTGCGCCTGAAACACCAATGGCACCCAGCACCTTGCCATCTGCAGCCTTAAGCACCAGACCGCCGCCAAAGCTGGTCATGCCGCCATTGGTGTTTTCCAGCGTATAGGCACGACCATCGGGATGACCAATTTTTGCAAAATCCGCGCTGTCCATCTGGAACAGAACCGCCGTGCGGGCCTTTTTGCTGGCCACATCAACCGCCCCCAGAATAACGCCTTCCATACGCAGGAAGGCAACAGGCCATGCTGCCGCGTCCAGAATGGAAATGCAGACAGTTACACCCATGCGCCGTGCCTCGGCATGGGCGGCATCCAGCATGGCGGTTGCAAGTGTTGCGTTCATGGCTCGTACATTCCTTTTGTGCAAAGGCAGGTACGTTAGCCACACGGGCAGATAAGGGAACCGGAAAAACAGGGAAAAGTTTATTTATTCAATATTGTTGAACATCAAGCTGCTCAAGTGAACGCATCATCATCCACGCAAGCCTGATCAGGCGATGCTGCGGAAACTGCGCAGGAGGGCCGGTCAGGCACAGGCTTGCCCTGACCTCCCCATTTATCCGCCATGGAATAGCAACACCGTTCAGCCCCGGCCTGTAGGCCTGCAGGTCCAGCGCATATCCTTTGATCCGCACATCTTCTATGCGGCTCAGTACATCTGCATCCAGCGCATTGGCACGGGTTGCCAGCACCCGCTTGCCCAGACCGGGCACACAGGCCAAGAATACCCACCCAACGGCTGAACCTTCCAGATTTTCCCGCACTGGCACGCTGGGCCAAGCAGCACAAAGCCCATTGGGATCGACAATATCCAGATACGCTGCCTGATCCCCGCTAGGCACGGCCAGCCATGCCGTGCCGCCACTTTTATGGGCAACGGCTTCCAGCACAGGGCGCAAGCGGGCCCGCACGCTGTTATCATCCCCCGCAATACGGGCGAGGTTGAGTATGCGCCCGCCCAGATGGTAACGCATATCCCCTGCCCTGCGCTGGACGTATCCCAAATGGTCCAGCGTTTGCAGAATATTGTGCACCGTTGTTTTGCCTATGCCCGAAATACTGGCAATCTGCTGCAAACGTGCACCACCACCCTGCTGGGCTATAATTTCCAGAATAGCTGCGGACCGCTCTATGGACTGGATAAGCCTTGGCGTTTTGCTCATGCCGCATTCCCACTACCCAAGGGGCTGACCATACTCCGCCCGCCTTATGGCCCGCAGCATAACAGCACCTTGGCAGAACGCCTGACTTTTCTGGCCTCCATCCTTCAGGATGGAATACCGCTCATGACCAGCCTGAAGGCAAAAAAGAGGAACACTACCCCCGTAAGCACATCCAGCGCACGCACAACTCTGGGGCTGGACAGAACACGACCGAGCGAAAACGCCAGACAGGCCAGAACCGCATACCATGCAACAGCCATAACCACCTGCACCCCCGCCAGCAGAAGGGAATAGCTGACCCGGTGCACACCTGCGGGAATAAACTGGGCAAAGGCGGTCAGGTCGAACACACCAACAAGTGGGTTAAGGCATGTGGTCAACAGCCCACGCTGGTAGCCAGCCCCCATACCGCCAACAGACTGCGCCTGAGCATCTGCCCGCGCCTGATCATGCGCCCCGGCAGAAGGCATAAGCAGGCGAACCCCCAGATAAGCCAGATAAAGCGCCCCGGCCCATTCCAGCGCCAGATACAGTGTGGGAGAGGCCGCAACCAAAGCGCTTACCCCAAACGCTGTGCCTGCTCCCCATATGGCAAGCCCTGTGCCGGTGCCCAGCGCAGCCCCAAGGGCCGCCTTGCGGCTCACATTCATGCCCAGACGGATAACAAGGGCCGTTTCTGTCCCCGGTGTGAGCACCAGAACACCCCACGCGGCGGCAAAGGTCAGTAAAGGCAAAAAAGCATGGGGCATGGCCAGGTCCTGCACAGTGCATTGAGCAACACGCACCACCCTCTGGCCGGTTCAGCCCATAGGGTGGTGCGTGCTGGGTGCTAAAAAAGAACAAAAGCCACAAAAAGTCCAAGCCAACAGGCAAAAAAATACCTGTGATCACTCTAACGCTATCTGCGGTTATATAACTCCATAGCCATGTGGCGCGCGCCCACAACGTGCTGGGCCGCAACATAGGCCATGAGCGTGGCATGGGCTGCGGGGTTTTCGGTCTTTTCCTCTCGTTCCTGCTCGGGGGCACAACGGGCCTTTATGGCCAGACTTAGTGCGTGCTCCAGCATGCCGCGGAAGAGGGTCTCAAGCTGCAAGGCTCTGGCACGGTAAGGTAAGGGCTGTTCTGGCATAAACATCCCCAGTATCTGCCCTCCGGCCTGTTGCAAGGCGGCCTCTTCGGCCAGCTGAGGGGACTCTCTGAACAGGGCCAGAACCTCCGCCCTGTTCGGCGCAACGCGCAGCAGATGCCGCAGCAAAGGGTGCAGCAACCCCACTCCACCCGCAATATGCGCGGAGCAGGAGGAAGCAGGCGGATAAGAACCCGGCAGTAAATAGCGTGACATCAGACATCTCAGCCCCCGGTCAGTCCCGCCCGGTGACATGGTTTGCAAGACGAAGGCAGGTCTCCTGACTTGCAGATACGCGACACACCCTGCCTTCCCGGTTATGCACCAGTGGCCGCCCCCTCCAGGGCAACGGGTGTAAGCTACTGCCTACAGTTGCGGGTACAGTCTCCGACTGACTTCTGGCGAAGCTTACGGTGTTCCCTTTTCATCCGCTCGCGCGGAACCTTCGACTAACAGGGGCAGGCTATAGCGGCATGCGCGCTTTGCCGCGAGCAAAAAAACAGGCTCACGCCCCTTCCGCCGGCACTCCCAGCAGACCCAAACGCCACTGACCCGCATGACAGCTGATCAGGCTGTAACTCAGGGGGGGGACATCCACCCGCGCAGCATGGGCCAGACCCACAGCCCCTTCCCCCTGATACAAAACCCGCAACAGCAGGTTGCGCACCACAGCAGGCCGTGCCAGCACAACGGCTGCGGGCAGGGTCTGGCTTATATCATCCAGCCAAAGGGCCGTTCTGTGGTAAAACGCGGCAAAGCTTTCCCCTGCTGGTGGGGCAAAAGTCGCATCGGTTAAAAAGGCATGCTGCTGCACAGGGTCCAGAGCTTGCAGGCCTGTGCCCGCCCATGTTCCGTAATCCCTGTCCCGCAGGGTATCCTGTGGCCGCATGATGTGCCCTTGCCCATCCGGCACGGCCACATCCGGGGCATAGAATACCGTTAACTGGCTCACGGACGGTAGATAAGCTGCGGCTGTCTGGGGGGTATAACCATGTGCAACCTGTTCAGCCCCATCAGGCAGCACACCCTTGCGCACAACACCGGGTAGTGCAGACGCACAGCAAAGCAGCTTCAACCCACAAACCTTTCCCGCACTGGGCCATGACTGTACAGGATTTGCCAGCATGCCGCAGACACCCTACACCATCAGGCATTATTTTACCGCGATTTAAAACCGAGAATCGGATGCCCGCTTTTTCCAGCACTTTATCCAGCGCTCTGTGTTCCCGTTTTTCGTGGGTCGCGGTCTGTCTGGCCGTTTCAGGCTGTGCGGCCCCCATTACCGTGCAGCGCCTGAGCCTGACAGACAGCTACAAGGAACGCAGCCAGAGCACACTGAGCGGGCAGAAACTGAGCAACACCACTCGTATTGTGCTTGAGCGCCAGAACCTGCTGGCCATATGGAAGAAAAATCCCGAACAGGCACTGGCCATCCTGCGCGCCAGCACACAGGCGCAGTTTTACACCCCCGACGTGCAGGACCAGCTTTTTGCCCTTGCGGAGCTGAACTACCTGCTGGGTCGCCAGAACACGGACCGTGCGGCCTTTATGGCAGCAGCCCTGTACGCCTATGCCTACCTGAACCCCAACGGGCCGGATAACGCGAAACCCAACCCGTATGACGTACATTTCCGTCAGGCGTGTGATCTTTACATGTTTGGCCTGACCGAAGCACTGGGTAACCCTGTGGAGGTGGCACCACAACGCTGGACGCTCCCCTTTGGCACACTGGACCTGTCCACCACCCCCGCGCAGAAGGAATGGTACGGCTATACGCTGACCGACTTCCGCCCCACAGCGCGCCTTTCGGTGCGGGGGATAAAAAACATCTATCGCCGGGCGGGGCTGGGGGTGCCACTGGCAGCAGTACCCCACCCACCAGAAAACAGCCAGATTTCCTTCTCCATTACCGACAAGCTGCGTATTCCCGTTAACCTGCTGCTGGAAATCCCCAACCCACGCGAGCAGATTTTTACAAACCACATTGATGCGCGCCTGACACTGGCAACCATTGACACAACAAGCAGCCTGCCAACCACAGACGGTGTTATTCCCCTACAATATGACCAGACCGCCTCCCGCGCGATCAGCCTGAGCAACGCGGTTGACTGGTCCGTGGAATACAAGGGTTTTCTGGATGGCAATCTCTTTAACAAACGTGCCCAGCTTATTGCCATAGAACCGCACCAGTATGGCCATATGCCCGTTGTGCTGGTGCATGGCACGGCCTCCAGCCCCGGACGCTGGGCAGATATGGTCAATGACCTGCTGGAAGACCCGCAGATACGCGCACATTATGAATTCTGGTTTTTCTCCTACGCCACGGGCAACCCTATCCCCTACTCCGCCCTGCAACTCCGCGATGCCCTGAACCGCACCATCCATGACCTTGGTGGCACGCAGGCAGACCCGGCACTAGGGCAGATTACTCTGATCGGACACAGCCAGGGCGGACTTTTGGCAAAAATGCTGGCCATTGACCCGCATGATGCCCTGTGGAACGGGCTGACCCACCGCGCGCTCTCCAGCCTCCACCTTTCACCCAATGTACGGCAGTTTCTGGAACAGGCCCTTTTCCCCACCCCCATGCCTGAAGTCAAAAGTGTTGTGTTTATCTCCACGCCACAACATGGCAGTTATCTGGCCGACTTTTCCATTGCGCACCTTATAGGACGGATGGTCACTTTTCCCGCAGCCATTACGGAAGTGACCCAGCAGGTCCTTGAGGGCAACACCGGCGCGCTCAAGGTGGATATGAGCCCCAGCCGTTTTGGCAGTGTTTATGGCATGTCCCCCCGCAGTGCGTTCATACAGGCGCTGGCGACTGTTCCTGTTGTGCCGGATGTGCAGAGCCACTCCATTATTCCCGTGCTGGGCAACGGAATGCTGGAAGATGCGGATGATGGTGTGGTGGCTTACGCCAGTGCGCATGACCCACGGGTGCAGAGCGAACTGGTTGTGCGCAATTCGGGCCACTCCACACAGGCCAACCCGATCACCATTGCCGAAGTACGCCGTATTCTGCTGCAACAGTTAGCAGCCACCATACCCGACCTGCACGTTAAGGGGGATATGAACCACACCAACATCATGCGTATTGGTGGAGATTACGTCATCCCCGCCACATGGGCAAAGCCATGATCATGCGCAAACACCGCAGCCGCCACACAAGACACTGGAAACTGACTGCAATAACCCTGCTTTTTGCAGTCTATGCCTGTGCGGCGCTTTACTATTCCACGCTTGAGCCAAACCTGCTGCGCCTTGGGGCAACCGGCCTGTGCGGGCTGCTGTTTGTGGCAACATCCTGTATCCGCCAGCCCATACGCCGCATTGCAGCCCTGTGCGTGCTTTGTGCGTGCTTTGCCATATGGTTCTGCACCAACCTCCCCAGCAATAACCGCGAATGGGCTGGGGAATATGCCGTGCTGGCCGATGCCATACAGGATGGTCGTACAGTCCATGTACGCAATATCCGTGATTTTACCTATAAAACCGAAACCGATTATACCCCGCACTATTACAACGCGGACTTTGATCTGGACCACCTTGCCACCATAGACCTGATAACGTCTTACTGGGCGGGGGACAGCATTGCCCATGTATTCCTGTCCTTCGGGTTTGATGATGGCCGGCACCTTGCTGTTTCCATTGAAACACGCCGCCAGAAAAAGTTTTCCTATTCCACCATCGCCGGTTTTTTCCATCATTATGAACTGACCTACGTTACAGCCGATGAACGCGACCTGATTGGTGTGCGCACGGATATACGCAAGGAACGTGTGTATCTTTACCGGCTGGAACTTTCTGCCCAGACCCGAGAAGCCGTTTTTAAAAACTACCTGACGGAAATACACAAACTGACCACCACCCCACGGTGGTACAATACGCTTATGGACAACTGCACGACCGAAATTCTGGCCCGTGCCAATGCCCGCACCCGTTACCGGCTGGACTGGCGGGTGCTGCTAAGCGGGTACACAGCCTCCCTTGCCTATGATCTGGGGCTGCTGAACACACACTATGATTTTGCAACACTCCACGAACTCAGCCGAATAAAGCGCCCCGCGAATGCCGTGCCAGATGCGAATTACTCTAATGAAATACGGGAATCCCTCCCGCTCGCACTTGCGAATAAATAAAAATAACGGCAATACATGCATATCGCTCGCATTTAGAAGTAAGTTTGTTGCAAGTGATAATTATTTTTCCAAAAGCACTTGATTTTGAACATTTTTTTGTTTGCGAGTGGTTGCGTTTTATATTATGGTCCGCTTCAGTTCCTTTTGTAATCGAGAGTAAGCCACCATGGTCAAAGACCCTAAAGTTATTGAACACCTGAACATCCAGCTCACCAACGAGCTGACCGCCATCAACCAGTATTTTCTGCATGCCCGCACCCTGCGCCACTGGGGCGTGACCCTGCTGGGCAAAAAAGAATACGAAGAATCCATTGAGGAAATGCGTCACGCTGACTGGCTGATCGAACGCATTCTGTACCTGGGCGGCCTGCCCAACGTGCAGCGCCTGAACACGATTCTGATCGGTCAGGACGTCAAGGAAATCCTTGAATGCGACATGAAGCTGGAAGAAAAGGCCATGAGCGACCTGCGCGAAGGCATTGCGTACTGCGAAAGCGTGCGTGACTTCGTATCCCGCGACCTGCTGCTGAAGATCCTGTCCAATGAAGAAGAACATGAAGACTTCATTGATCGCCAGTTCGACCTGATCAAGCAGATTGGCGTTGAGCGTTACATCCAGCTCAACTCCGCCTCCGCTCCTGAGCAGGAATAAAAATTGCCCTGTTGTCCGGCTTATAACGAGCCGGGCAACAGCCTGCTTTTACCTGTTTAGTTTTTACCCAATACCGCAGCGTAAAGTTCCGGCTTAAAGCCCACCTGCAAACCCTGCGGCGTTTCAAGCACCGGGCGTTTGATCAGTGTTGGATGGGCGACCATAAGGGCTATAGCCCGCTTTTCGGTCAAATCAGCTTTATCGGCATCAGGCAGTTTTCTGAACGTTGTGCCAGCTTTGTTCAGCAGTTTTTCCCACCCTACCTGTGCGGCCCATGCTTCCAGCTGTTGCGCGGTAACACCGGCCAGTTTGTAGTCATGGAAGATATACGCAACGTCATGCTCTTCCAGCCAGTTGCGGGCCTTGCGCACGGTATCGCAGTTTTTAATGCCATATAATGTCAATCCGCCAGACACGGTGTTCTCCTTTACGGGACCAATCCCCAAAACATTGCGCATTTTTTGCATGAATGCTGCATCTTCTGCCAGATTGAACTCCCGCGCCTGCGCAATATTATACGCCACGCATAAAGGCAGTAATCGCTGGGCCTGCGGTTCCGTTACATAGCGCGGCACAATATGGGTATGCAGCGATGGCGCCTGATTACACCATGTTTCGTAATTAATGCGCGCAGCCCCTGTCACCTCAAGCAAGGCATCCCCCACCCGCACGACATCCTGCAGGTAGTCCAGCCGCTGCTGGCCTTGCAGGTCATTCACACTGGGCACGGCGGGGTCTGCCAGCAAAATGCAGTATCCTTCCACCGGCTGCGTATCAGCCACCACCAGCCAGCCGGATGCCATACGGCCGATAACCTTGGGGTAGGCCCCTTTGCGTGCAAGCTCCACGCGCTGCTGTATGACATTCTGGGTCATTACTTTGCCTCTACGGTGTTGGTGTGGGTTAGTGTAATGTTAACAATTATATCTTATCCGAAAAATGGCACATAAATACCAATAATGACTGCATTTTCTTGACAGTAAAAGCATGTTCACGTCCTAATGCCACAACCATGCGCTACCGTCCCCTCCAGCGCGCCATACCTGCTCTGCTTCTGCCTCTGGCGGGCTGTAAGGTTGCGGGCGCCCCGTCTTTTCCACTGGCTGGGGCCTACTTCCCCAGCTGGATGCTCTGCGGCCTGCTGGGCATTCTGGTGGCAGTGGGTTTGCGCGTGCTGTTCCTTGCCACGGATATTGACGCCCTGCTCCGCCTGCGGCTGTTCACCTATGTCTCGCTTGGCACCATAACGGGCCTGCTGTTCTGGCTTTTGGCATTTGGGCCGTAACGCATGAAAAAAATATCCCTTTCCAACCGCAACCCTATTGGCCTTGCTGTAGCTGTGCTCTGCATTGCGGCGGCCTCTGCGCTTGGCTACTACGTTCTGGGGCAGGATGAATCCTACCCTTCCACCGATAGCGGAACGGTAGATGCCGAGCTGGTGCATATTGCCTCCACTGTTGGTGGGCGGTTGCAGGCTTTGAATGTGCATGTCAACCAGTCGGTCAAGAAGGGGGATGTGCTTTATCAGCTGGACCCCGAACCCTATAATCTGGCGGTGCAGCAGGCCACAGCCGGGCTGGCGCTGACACAGGCAGGGGTAGAGCAGCAGCAGCGTCTGGTGGCCGTAGAAGCCGCCAATGCCGACATTGCCAAGAATCAGGCCGCCCGGGCCAAAACCAACCATGACCTTGCCGCCCGCACCGTGGAGCGCCTGCGCCCACTGGCCAGCAAATCCTATATTCCGTGGCAGCAATATGATCAGGCTCAGGTTGCCCTGCATGATTCGGGCATTACTCTGGACCAGAGCCACCTGCAGGCCACAGCAGCACAGGTTGCTGTTGGGGACCTGAACAGCTCCATTGCCGCCCGGCAAGTAGCCGAGGCTACGCTGGCCCAAGCCCGGTATGCCCTGCGCCAGACCACCGTTACGGCCCCTGCTGATGGTTATGTGACCAGCCTGCGGGTTATTCCGGGGGAAGTGCTTATTCCCTCGCAGGTTCTGTTTACGCTCATCGCCAATGACGGCTGGTTTGTTACCGCCAACATGCGTGAAGGCACGCTCCATGCCATTCACCCGGGCGACTGCGCCACGGTTTACTCCATGATTAACAGGAACACCCCCATACGCGGCCATGTGGAAAGCATTGGCTGGGGAGTATTTTCCGCTGATTCCGCAGGTTTGAGCCGCACTTTGCCTTTTGTCCCGCGGGAGATGGACTGGGTGCATGTGGCCCAGCGTTTTCCTGTTCGGATCAGGCTGGAACAGGCCAACCCGCAACTGCTGCGGCTTGGAGCCACAGCCACAGTGGAAATACGCCATGGCGCCGCCTGCGACTGACACAGGCAAAAGTACTCTGGCCCGGATATGGTGGCTGATCCGCGCGCCCCTGCCGGGCCGTGGCGGCCACAGCCTGCGCATGGCCGCCGCCTGCACCATGGTCGTGCTGATTGGTGAGATCTGGCAGATCCCCGATGTGGCCGTACCTGCCTTGTGCACCATGGCTATCTGGCAAAAAGACCGCACGACCAACATGCTGGCAGGTGTTGCGGTCAACCTTTTGATCGTGGCCATTCTGGCACTACTTTTTGTGCTGATCCACCTGACACTGGACCATCCGTTTGGTCAGGTCGTGGCGATCATGCTGCTGTCCTTCTGCTTCTTTTTTCTGGGCTCAGCCAGCAAGCTCAAGCCTGTTGCCTATCTTCTGGGCTTGATTGTTGTCTTTGCCCTGGTTGTTGCCGACCAGGTCCCGATCGGGGAAATTGCAACCCGCGCCCTGCTTTATGCCGACCTGTTCATTCTGGTTCCCGGCGCGGTAATGATTGTGTGCGGCCCGCTCATATGCCCCTCCCCCGCAACACTGATGATGCGTGAAATTGCCGCACGCCTGCGCCTATGCGCCACATTGCTCGAACAGCCCGACAGCTACCAGTTGGACTACGCCCGCGCCACATTGCGCGAGGGGGCCAGCAGCATGCTCAAACTGCTAAAAATGGCAAAGCTGGAGAAGATTCTGCACAAGGACCCGCTTGCCCATCTGGAGCAGTCCGCCTACTCCAGTGTTGCGGCCCTTGCGTTGGCCCACACGGCCTTCCGGGATGGGGAAGAACAGCCGGAAACTCTAGAATTTTCACAAACCCTGCGCGATATGGCGGAAATTTTTTCGCATAACGGCTACCCGCAGGATATTCCTCGCCTCAACGCACCAGACCATGCGCCCGCACTGGCCCAACTGGCCAATGTGCTGCATGGTTTTACTGAGCCGGTCCTTCCCGCAACACAGAACACACCTGTGCCTGAGCCAAAATCGGGCTTTTTTACCCCAGATGCCTTCAGCAACCCCGAACACGTGCGCTTTGCGGTCAAAGGAACGGTAGCTGTGCTGATCAGCTATTTTATCTTTATCATCCTCAGCTGGCCGGGCATCCACACCTGTATCATCACCTGTTTTATTGTTGCCCTGCCAACCGTGGGGGAAATGACAACAAAGCTGCGGCTGCGTATTAGCGGGGCACTGGTTGGAGGGGCCATTGGCATTGCCTCCATTATTTTTGTTATGCCCCATCTTTATAATATTGCGGCTTTTCTACTGCTGATTTTTGTTGTGTCCCTTTTTGCCTCATGGATCAAAAACGGGGATGAGCGCATAGCCTATGCAGGCTTCCAGATTGGCCTTGCCTTTTTTCTGAGCGACCTTAAAGGCTACGGCCCCACAACAGATATGACCACGGCCCGCGACCGTATTATCGGTATTCTGCTTGGCAATTTTATAACCTACGCCGTTTTTGTCACTTTCTGGCCCTCCAGCGCATACGGCCCCATTGCCCAGCGCTTTAGCAGTTTGCTTGATGCCTTGAAAAAACAGATCACCACCCCCGATCCCGCCGAACATACCCGGCTGGCTGCCACTGTTCAGGAAGACCTGTCCAGCGCGGAGCGTGCTCTGGAACTGGCCGAGGCCGAGCCCCAACACATGCGTGCCCGCATGCCGCTTTTGCCCATTTACGCCACGTTAACACGGCAGGCCGCCATTGCAGCCGAGGATGGGCTACTGCCCTCCCGGCAACAGGCCGTTCAGCAACACATACAGGACATGGAACAGGCCCTGACATGACACACCGCGCCCCGCCCCCGGTCCTGCTTGGCCTTCCCTGCCTTCTGCTTGGCCTTTCAGGCTGTGCCACACAGGCGCTTGAGAGCGCTCCTGCCCGGCCAGACATGCCCTGGCAGCCCAACATTGCCGCCAATGGGGAGCTTCTGCCCGGCAAGGCTGGACGCCGGGGGCTTATGCTCCCCCCCGGCTACGTACTGCCCGCAAACCATGCCCTTGCCCCCCGCCCGGCAGATAGCAACATCAACACCTCGCACATCTATACGCTGCCCGAACTCATTGATATTGCCCAGTCCAACAACCCCAGCACACGCCGGGCCTGGAATGCCGCGCGCGATGCCGCATTGGCCGTAGGCATTGCCCGCACCACCTATGTGCCCCACCTTACGGCCTCCATTGTTGGGGGGTATGGCACCCGGCACAACAACAACTCCTTTAGTGTTGAAAACGGCGGACTGGCTGGCAACATTATCAACAACACCAACACTCCACGCACCCAGAATAACGGGCATGGTGAAGTGCAAACGCTGAACATGGAATGGCTGCTGTTTGACTTTGGCAAGCGCGAAGCCATGATTGATGCCGCATCCCAATTACAACTCGCCAGCAACGTGCTGTTTACCGCTGCCCACCAGAAGGTCATTTACGGTGTTACACTGGCCTTTTATACGCATGCCGCAGCCGTAGCCCGTGCAGGGCTGGTAGAGCAGGCACTGCGCAATGCCCGCAATGTGCAGGCCGCAGCCGAGGCGCGCCTGCATCAGGGCCAAGGGACAATTGTGGATGTCGCCCAGACCCAGCAGATGACCGCACAGGCCGAACTCCGTCTGGTTCAGGCCCAGAACGGGATTGAAAACACGTATCTGGAACTCATGACCTCCATGGGTATTTCCCCCTCCACCCAGCTACGCACGCAGGACGTGGCAGGGCGGCCACTTAACATTAACGACATGCGCATGACGGATGACATGATCCGCACGGCCGTTTCCCAACGGCCGGATGTACTGGCCGCCTATGCTGCGGCCAAGGCGGCACGCAGCAATGTAACGGCAGCAAAAGCCGAGTTTTTGCCAAAAGTTTTTGTTACCGGCAACGTGGCCTATACAACCGGGCATCTGGCACTTTCCTCCGTGCCCGGTGCGGGGTCGGATTCATCACCAACCCTTAACCTGTCCTCCAACAACTTCAGCAGCCTTGTGCTGGGGGGTATTTCGGTCCCCATTTTTGATGGCGGGATGCGTGCTGCCGTGCTGAAGCAGGTTCAGAACCGGGCAGACAGCACACAGGTTACTCTGGAGCAAACGCTGGACGACTCCGCCAAGCAGATTGTCGCAGCAGAAAACGGCCTGCACACAGGGTTGAGCGCTTACCGGGCCGCCACCAAGCTGGAAGCCGCAGCCCAGACCAGTTTTGACGCCGCCTTTACAGCCTACCGCAGTGGAGTTGGATCCATAACACCCGCAACACTCGCCCAAAGCGGGCTGCTGGATGCCCAGCTCGCCCAGTCGGATGCGTATTATGCCGCCCTTATTGCGGCTGCCAGCCTTGGCTTTGCAACCGGCGCCATTGGCAATGTGCCAGATCAGGGGGTGGATGAACCTGCCCGGTAACAAAAACACGTGGCCTCGTGCCCATCCAGCATACCAACCGCCTGCATCCATGCCTGCGCGGTTGTAGGGCCAACAAAGCGGAACCCTTTATGCTTAAGGGCTTTTGCAACGGTTACGGATAAAGGGGAATGTGGCTCCAGCCCGCTCCCGCGCTCATGGGCCTGTGCCGCGCGCACCATGCCCCACACAAACGCGGCAAAATCCTCCCCCCGTTCGTGCATGGCAAGCCATGCCTGCGCATTGGCTACAGTCGCGGCAATTTTGGCGCGGGAGCGGATAATGCCTGCATCCCCCATCAGCCGTGCCTGATCATCCTGTGTAAACGCGGCAACCCTGTGCGGGTCAAACCCACAAAAAGCACGCCGAAAATTCTCACGCTTTTGTAAAACAGTATTCCATGACAACCCGGCCTGAAAGGTTTCCAGCACCAGCGCCTCCCATAAAGCGCGGCTGTCGGTAACGGGTTGGCCCCATTCCTGGTCATGGTATGCGCGGAGCAGAGCATTGGATTCGGCCCACCCACAGCGCACCAGCGCACCAGAACTGCTCATCCCCTGCCCGTATTACGAACGCGGCGCATCTGGCGTGCGGATAAAGGCGAACTGCGCCCCTCCCTCCGCTTCCCGCTGGGCGGTGGTGCGGCGGGACGCGGCATACCGTTCGGATACGGCCCGCAGGGCAGGCAGAGCAGCACGGTCCCCACGAAGCAGCCCGATAAGGGCACGCACACGCAGGGATTCCTCCTCACTGGCAAGGCTGTAATGGATTGTGCGGGATTCGCGCCTTGGCACCACAATTTCTGCCCGCCGCAAAGCCCCGAGTTGCTGGCTGAGCGTAGGCTGGCCAATACCGGTGCAGGATTCCAGCTCCCCCACGGCAAGGGAGCCCTGCTCCAGCAGTGCATCCAGAATCATCAACCGCTGTGGCTGGGCAAACAGCTTCATCCGTTCCACAAGCTGCCGGGCTTCTTCCACCCCCAGAGCACTCATGCCTCGGTATCCTTGCTCATGTTCATGAACCAGTCTGGCCCCGCAGCTATGACATCTTCATGTGTCTGGCCTGTGGGGAGCACCACATCCGCCCCCGGTGTCCAGCCTTCGGGGGTCATGACATCCCCCCGCTCAACCCGTTGCAGGGCACGCAGCACCCGCAGCATTTCCGCCACGGAGCGGCCAACGGTTGCGGGGTACCATGTGATCACGCGCACAATACCGTTGGGGTCTATAAAATACGCGGCGCGCACGGTCGCGCTATTGCGCGCATCCAGATCAAGCATACCGTAGGCACGAGCAATGGCCAGCGAAGGGTCTTCAATAACAGGGAAGGAAACAGTGACGCCAAAACGCACCCGTATGGCTTCCAGCCATGCCAGATGGGCAGGCAGGCTATCCACCGACAGGCCGACCAATGCGCAGTCCATGGCCTCAAACTGGGGAACAGCCCGCGCCATGGCAATAAATTCGCTGGTGCAGACCGGCGTAAAATCCGCTGGGTGCGAAAACAGAATAACCCACCGCCCACGCAAACTGCTGAGCGTAAAATCTCCCTGCGTGGTGCGGGCCGTAAAATCAGGTGCTGCATCCCCGATCTTCAGGGACGAGGAGAGGGGCACCAAAGGGCAGGCATCTGCTATGCGATCGTTCATGGCAGTTTCCTTTACGCGAAATCCTGATCTTGACGCAAGATGGTTTCATATTTAGTGAAATCAAATATACACTGTTACAGTAAATTATAAACAGTTGGAGTCTCCCATGTCGGACACCGCCATCACAACAGCAACGGCCCAGATTCTGATGATGCTCCGCCATCCACAGACCCGCCCTGTGGTGCAGAGTTTTTTTGACCCGGCCACCTTTACCGCAAGCCATGTTGTGCATGACCCGGCAACAAAGGAGGCTGCGGTCATTGACAGCGTTCTGGATTACGACGCCGCATCTGGCCGGACCAATTACACCTCTGCCCAGCAGATTGTGGATTATGTTAAAGCGCAGGGCCTGAACGTGGTCTGGCAGCTTGAAACACACGCCCACGCCGACCACCTTTCTGCCGCGCCGTGGTTGCAGGAGCAGCTTGGCGGCAAGTTGGGCATCGGGGCGGATATTGTGCGGGTGCAGGAGGTATTTGGGAAAATATTCAACGCCGGCACGGAATTTGCGCGCGATGGCTCCCAGTTCAACCACCTGTTCAAGGATGGAGAGCAGTTCAAGCTGGGGAATCTGGACTGTATTGCCCTGCATGTTCCCGGCCACACCCCGGCGGACATGGCCTTTGTTATCGGGGATGCCGCCTTTATCGGGGACACACTGTTCATGCCCGATTACGGCACCGCCCGGGCGGACTTCCCCGGTGGGGATGCCCGCATGCTCTACCGCTCCATCCGCCGCCTGCTAACCCTGCCCCCCCAGACACGCCTGTTTTTGTGCCATGACTACAAAGCCCCCGGACGCGATACCTTTGCGTGGGAAACAACCGTAGGGGCCGAACGCGAACACAACATTCATGTGCATGATGGCGTGGACGAGGAAGCTTTTGTGGCCATGCGCACCACGCGGGATGCCACTCTGGACCTGCCAAACCTGATCATGCCCTCCGTGCAGGTCAATATTCGGGGGGGGCACATGCCCGAGCCGGAAGATAACGGGGTTAGCTATATCAAAATCCCTGTAAACCGCCTGTAAGCACCCCAGCGCCCTGACCACGCACACCCCGGAGTTCCCATGTTAACACCCCACCTTCTACACATCGCGCTGGAAATTGCTTCTGGCGCAACCGTGGGGTTCACCCTTGGGCTGGTCGGGGGGGGCGGGTCCATTCTGGCCGTGCCGCTTATGGTCTATCTGGTTGGGGTGCCCAATGCGCATGTCGCCATTGGCACCAGTGCCCTGTCTGTTTCCATCAATGCACTGGTTGGACTGGCCCAGCATGCGCGCAACAAAACCGTAAAATGGCGATGTGCGGGTATTTTTGCCCTCTGTGGTGTGGGCGGGGCCTTTTTGGGGGCGTCCCTCGGCAAGGCTGTGGATGGCAAGCACCTGCTGCTCCTGTTCGCCCTGCTCATGATCGGGGTTGGTGTGCTCATGATCCGTGGCCGCCATAATACCGGCTGCCCGGGTGCCAGCTGTAACAGGGAGAATGCGCCCAAGGTCATGGGCTGCGGGTTTGGCACGGGCCTGCTTTCAGGCTTTTTTGGTATTGGCGGCGGCTTTCTGATTGTGCCGGGCCTTATGGCTTCCACCAGCATGCCTATTCTTAATGCTGTTGGCACATCGCTGGTGGCTGTGGCGGCATTCGGGTTTAGCACCACCATCAGTTACATGCTCTCCGGTTATGTGGACTGGCAACTGGCAGGGCTGTTTATTCTGGGTGGAGCCATTGGGTGCAGCATTGGCACCAGGGCATCACGCGCGCTGGCAGGCTCTACCGGCAGGCTGACCACAGTTTTTGCCAGCCTGATCTTTGTTGTTGCCGCCTATATGATCTGGCAGAGCATCCGCCAGTTCTAGGGGCGGAGCCGTCTCTTCCTTCCCAAACATTTTGACGGCACTGGCCTGCCTGCACCCGCAGCTGATGCAAAGCGCAACCTATCAGCCTTAGAGCTGGGCCTGTGGCCGGGGTTGCTCCGCCACTGTTTGCTCTGCACTGGCCATGGCCTGATGAAGCTGGGCATAAACATTCCCCTCCCCCAGAGCACTGACAATATGGTGCCGCTCCATGTCCGCCAGTGCATAGGAAGCAACCCGGCCCAAAATAACCCGCACACCTTGCATGTGCAGCCGGAACAGCACATCGCGCACAACACTGGCGGCAGAATAATCAATATCTGTAATCGCGCTGCAATCCACAACAAGGCAGCGCACCGGCGCAGGCGCACTGGCAAGGAGCAGGTCAATATCTTCCGCAAAAAGCGAGCAGTTTGCGTAAAACAGATCCGCACAGAACCGGTAAACCACAAGCCCCGGCGCCGTCTGCTCCCCTGCACTTACGGGAACGGCCTCAAGTGCTTGTGTTGCCGGGTCTGGCTTGAGCACCATGGTATGGGGCCGGTAGCTGTGCCGCACATGCCGGAACAAGGAGAGGGCAATCGCAATAAAAATGCCCTGCTCCACGCCAATGCTCACCACTGTTGCCATGGTCACCAGCGCAAGCCGGAACTCCCCGGGGCTTTCCTTCCGGATATGGTTCAGGGCGGCGGTATCAATCATGCCCACGGCAACACAGAACACAACCGAACCCAGAATACAGCGGGGCAGATACTGGAGTGGCCCGGTAAAAAACAGCAGCACACATAACGTAACGGCGGCAAAAACAAGCTGGGCCTTCTGGCTGGTGCCCCCGGCCTGCACGGCCATGGCAGTCTGGGTTGGACTGCCATTAACCGTAAAGGTGCCACTTAGCCCGGCTGCTGCATTGGCGGCACACAGGCCAACAATATCTGCATTGGCATCAACAGTTTCATGCAACCTGTAAGCAAAGGCGTGCGATGTCGCTGCACTTTGCGCGATAATGACAAAAACGCATGATGCAGAAACCGGCAGAAGTGCCAAAAACTGATGCCAGGACACCACAGGAACCGCAAAGTGCGGCAAGCCACCCTGCATAGGCCCCAGAACCGTTACGCCATACTGCGCCAGCCCCAACAGCCAGCTTAACCCCAGCGCCCCCAGCACCACCACCAATGCCACAGGCCGACCGGGCAAAAAGCGTGTACCACACAGCAAGATCACACAGGCCACGCAGGAAATACCGACCGAGAGCAGGTGCATGTGCGCACTCACCTGCACAAGCCCCACAAACTGGGCCACGGTATTGTGCGAGCTGACATCCAGCCCCACCATGTCATACAGCATGCTCATGCTGACCTGCACACCTACGCCGGCCAGAAACCCCACCAAAACGGTGCGGGACAGAAAATCTGCTAAAAACCCAAGCCTGCACAGGCGGGCCGCCAGCAAAAACCCTGCATTAAGCAAGGCAACAGCGCTGACCAGATGGATATAGGCCGCGCTACCCACCGGCTCCATTTCCGACAGGGCGCTGGAAAAAATGGCTGCTGTGGCGGAATCTGCGGCAACTACCAGATGGCGGGATGAGCCAAAAAGCGCAAACGCCACCAGCGGGAACAGCACCGTGTACAACCCGGTAACCGTAGGCATGCCCGCAATACGCGCATAGCCCAGCACCTGCGGAATGTTCATGGATGCCAAAGACACCCCTGCCCACACATTTTTGCTGACAGAGAATGGTTTTTGCCACCAGCCGGTTAATGTACGCACGCAGTCCCCCTGCCCTACCCTGCGTTCCCTGCTGGCCTGCTCCGGGCTGGGTCGGCCCTTGCCAGCCTTGCAGAACATGCAACAATCACGCCTTTGTAAAAGAGGCATGTAACATGACTGTAACAGTTTACCACAATCCGTCCTGCGGCACGTCCCGCTCCGTGCTGGAACTTGTGCGCAACGCGGGCATAGAACCCGAGGTGGTGCTTTACCTTAAAACACCCCTCAGCCGTGACCAGCTTGAAGAGATTGCACGCCAGGATACACTTGGGGCGCGCGACCTTTTGCGTACAAAAGAAAAACTCTGTGCAGAGCTTGGTCTGGACAAACCCGGAGTCACAGACGCCCAGATTCTGGATGCCATTGCCCAGCACCTCACCCTGCTCAACCGCCCTGTTGTGGTAACACCAAAAGGGGCAAAAGCCTGCCGCCCGGCCAGTGTGGTGGAAGAACTGCTGCCATAACCACGCGCCTGCCCCGGCGTGGAGAGCATAAAAAAGGGGCCTGTCCGGCTTATGATAAAACCGGACAGGCCCCTTACTGCCTAACACATACAGTTAGTGCGTTGTGGCACCTGCACCTTCTGGCAGGGCGTAGGCGATAATATAATCCCCTACATCTGGTGAGTGACTGGCCCCGCCTGCAGAAATAACCACATATTCCCGCCCGGTTTTAGGGGAGCGGTAAATAAGGGGTGCGGCCACAGCCCCCACCGGCAGGCGCTGCTTCCACACTTCCTGCCCAGTCCGGGAGTTCAGGGCACGCAGGTAGTAGTCCTGTGTTCCGGCAAAAAAGACCAGACCAGAGGCAGTGGAGGTAGGCCCACCCAGCGTAGGCATGCCAATTGGCACCGGCAGATGGGTTTTAATGCCCAGCGGTCCAAGGTCTTCCACCGTACCCATAGGCACCTGCCAGACAATTTTTTTGGTGTGCAGGTCTATGGCTGTCATGGTGCCAAACGGCGGCGTGTTGCACGGCACAGCCAGCGGAGACTGCAGAACGTCAATTTTAACCCCGCCATACGGTCCGGCCAGCTGAGGGCGGATAGTGCCCATGAACCCCGGCACCTCATCTGTGGAGACCTTGAACTTGCGGGCATTCTCCCGCGTAACCAAGGACATCCGCAGCGGCATGCGCATGTCATTTACAAACATGAGCCCGCTGTTTTCATCCACCGAGATACCGCCCCAGTTCATGCCACCCAGCAGGCTGGGCCATTCGATGTACGGTTTTTCGCCCGGTGGGGTAAACGGCCCGGTATAAACCGAACTTTTGAACATGATCCGACAATAAAGCTGGTCAAACGTGCTCACCCCCCACATGGCGCTCTCGCTCAGCGGGTCCGCACCAATGGTGGGCATGCCAACAGAAAACGGCTGGGTGGGGGAAAGATGTTCGCCCTGCGCCGCGGGAGCTGTGGCAACCGGTGTTTCCACCACTTCGGTCACAGGCTTGCCTGTGCGCCGGTCGAGCACAAAAATATGCCCGGTCTTTGTCGTCTGGATCAGGGAGGGGATTTTCTCACCCTGTGCATTGGTCACATCATACAGCACCGGCTGTGAGGGCAGGTCATAATCCCACACATCATGGTGTATCAGCTGCGAGACCCAGCGGGTCTTCCCTGTAGCAGCATCCACGGCCACAACCGCAGCCCCGAAGCGGCCATTAGCAGCATTCCGGTCCCCACCCCAGTAATCAGGGGGGCCGTTGCCGGTTGGCAGGTAAACAAGGTTGAGTTCCTTGTCGTATGTCGGCACCGTCCAGACATTGGGGGTGGAGAGCGTGTAGGTCTGATCGGGGGCGGGAGCCTGCGTGTTATCGGGGTTCCCCACATCCCACGCCCAGGCAAGGGAGCCATCACGCACATCAAACGCTCGCACAACGCCTGAGGGTTCGCCGGGCATGATGTCACGCACCCAGCCGCCAACAACCGCCAGATGCCCCATAACCACGGGGGCGGCTGTAGGGTGGTAGCGTTTGCTGTTTTCGGTTGGACCCATCTGTTTTTTAAGGTCCACAAACCCTGCATTGCCAAAGCCCGCACACACTGCACCGCTATGGGCATCCAGTGCAAACAGGCGTGCATCAATGGAGGATACCAGAATACGCTGGCGGCAGTCTGGTGCGGTGTAGCTAGCCTTCTGCTCCTGCGTCAGGCTGGTATCTGCATCCATGTCATAATACCCAACGCCGCGGCAGCTTACATGCTCGGCCGTGACAGCATTGGGGTTGAACTTCCAGATTTTTTGCCCTGTATCGGCATCTATGGCGGTAATCAGGTTTTCTGGCGTGCAGGAATACAGCACGTTCCCGATCTGCTGGGGCGTGTTCTCATCCGTGCCAAAAGCCCCCCCGCTTATGCGACGGCCGGTGCGGTACACCCACGCAACCTTAAGCTGGTTCACATTGGCGGGGGTAATCTGGCTATATGGCGCAAAGCGTGTGCCGCCAGCGCTCCGGCCATAGAACTCCCAGTCCTGCGGGGCATCTGGCGCACCAGCCTGCACCACCTTGGCGGCATCACTCAGCGCGTCAGGGTTGCTCAGTGTTCCATGCGGGAAAAACGCCAGAACCAGCGTACCCACCAAACCCGCCATAACGGCCAGACCGCCCCATGCACTCCACCGCCGTGCATCCGCCCGAACGGTGGGGAAGAGGGCTGCGAGCCACAGACCAAGGGTCAGCAGTATGGCAGGCACAACCAGACGGGGTAGCAGCTCCCAGTAGCCAATCTGCGGGGCATCGTAAAAAGCCCACAGGCAGGTTGCCGCAAACACGGCAATGGAGGCTGGCAGCGCACTGCGCTTACGCAGGAAAAACAGGGCCGCCAGCCCCACATAAGCCAGCCCCGCCAGCAGGTAGTACGCCGAGCCACCAAGGACCAGCAATTGCCCGCCACCATAAGCCAGAACAAGCCCCACCCCTGCACTCAGCAATGCAAAGAGAACCCGGTATATATCGGCCCCTGTTATCCGGCGCTCAGTTTTGAATGGTTCATCCATTCCTTATTCTCCCAATTCCCTAAGTTCCCAAAGACCACATGACTGCAGGCCAGCTAGCGCCGCCTTAAGCTGCCCACACCCTGCCGTTCCTGAGCAAAGACGGTGGTCTGTGTTCCATGACCTTGGATGCTGTCAATAATAATTCCGTATTTTACAAATCACGACTTGCCACGCACAAGAATATGACCCGGTTTTTCATACGAATTATACTGTATAAATCCGCCCTGTATCACGTTGAGGTGAGACACAGAGCACCCCGCGCGGTGCGTAAAGCCCGCTCATTCCCATGGTCTGCCCCGCTGTGGTCCTTACATGTTTTGCAAACCTTTGAATTATCAGACTTACTTGCATACTCCCACGTTAAAATGCCTCCATATTGCCCCCAAGCCATACTGGAAACATATGGGTTATAACAGCTTCATATATTGGACATTCCCACGGCATCGCGCGTTTAAATGATGCAACACCCCTGCGCGCAGGACCATTTTTTAAGGAATTTGCATCTACCATGACCTATACAGTTGGAATGTATCTGGCCGACCGTCTGGCTCAGATTGGCCTGAAACATCATTTTGCGGTCGCCGGGGATTACAATCTGGTCCTGCTTGACCAGCTCCTGCTCAACAAGGACATGCAGCAGATCTACTGCTGTAACGAACTGAACTGTGGCTTTAGCGCAGAAGGCTACGCCCGCGCGCACGGGGCTGCCGCAGCCGTGGTAACCTTTAGCGTTGGTGCCATTTCCGCCATGAACGCCATTGGCGGTGCCTATGCGGAAAACCTGCCCGTTATCCTGATCTCCGGCTCCCCCAACAGCAATGACTACGGCAGCGGCCACGTGCTGCACCACACACTGGGCAACACGGATTACGGCTACCAGCTTGAAATGGTGCGCCACGTAACCTGCGCGGCCGAAAGCATTACAGACGCCGCCTCCGCCCCGGCCAAGATCGACCATGTCATCCGCACCGCGCTGCGTGAGCGTAAACCGGCGTATCTGGAGATCGCCTGCAACGTCTCCTCCGCGGAATGCGCACGCCCCGGCCCGGTTACGTCCCTGCTGGCAGAACTGACCCCTGACACCACAAGCCTGAACGCCGCCGTGGATGCCGCAGTCGCCCTGCTGGAAAAATCCGAACGGGCCGTCATGCTCGTTGGCACCAAGGCCCGCTCTGCCCATGCACTGAGCGAAACAGAAGCACTGGCAGACCGTATTGGCTGCGCCGTGACCATTATGGCCGCCGCCAAAGGGCTGTTCCCCGAAGATCACGCCAGCTTCCGTGGCCTGTACTGGGGCGAAGTCTCTGCCCCCGGTGCGCAGGAACTGGTGGAAAAAGCCGATGCCGTGCTGTGCATTGCCCCCGTGTTCAATGACTACTCCACCGTTGGCTGGACCGCATGGCCCAAGGGTGAGAACGTGCTGGTGGCCGACCCCAACCGCGTAACCGTTGGCGGGCAGACCTTTGAAGGCTTTACCCTGCGTGAATTCCTGACCGCTCTGGCCAAAAAAGCTCCCCATCGCCCTGCCAGCGCGCGTGACACCAAATACACGCCCACCAAAATTGCGCCCGCCGCCCCGGATGCACGCCTGACAAATGACGAAATGACCCGTCAGATCAACGGCATGCTCACATCCAAAACCACGCTGGTGGCGGAAACGGGGGATTCCTGGTTCAACGCCATGCGCATGCATCTGCCACGCCATGCCCGTGTGGAAACAGAAATGCAGTGGGGCCATATTGGCTGGTCCGTGCCCTCCTCCTTTGGCAACGCCATGGGATCGCAGGAACGCGAACACATTGTTATGGTGGGGGATGGCTCCTTCCAGCTCACCGCGCAGGAAGTCGCCCAGATGGTGCGTTACGAACTGCCGGTTATTATCTTCCTTGTGAACAACCGTGGCTACGTCATTGAAATTGCCATTCATGACGGCCCTTACAACTACATCAAGAACTGGGATTACGCCGGCCTGATGAACGTGTTCAACGCTGGCGAAGGCCATGGCCTTGGCATGACGGTTACAACCGGCGCAGAACTGGCAGAAGCCATTAAAAAGGCACAGGCCAACCACCGTGGCCCAACCATTATTGAATGCCAGATCGAACGCACGGACTGCACGGATATGCTGGTCCAGTGGGGCAAGCGCGTTGCGTCCGCCAATGCCCGCAAGCCGCACGTTTCATAACAGACAGCCTGATTTTTCCGTTCAGGAAACGCCCCGGATGCAGGTCTGGGGCGTTTTTTTTATGCCCACACCCACAGAACTCACTGAGACGTTATTTAAATCACGTTATCTTATAATAAGTTTTCAAAAAAATAATGTTACGCAAAGCCCAGTTTCACCAGACCTTAAAAGGATTACTGGCCGCGGCATGTTCCGCACCACGCAACTGGCAAGAGTAAATTGGAAAACATGTTTTTTTGAATGTGTTTTTCCAAAAAATCTTTGCATGAAAATACATTAGAAAAACACCATATGACCATAAAACCATCAGGACTGCTGGCTCTGGCCACATGGAGCTTTGCGACCTTTTGCCACGCCACGTCCGCACAGGCGCAAACACCTCCCCCCGCCCCTGCCAACTCCGCAGATCTGGTTGAGCACGCCATGCGCCAGAGCGATGAGCAATCCCTCCTGCCCGACCCCCATGTGCTGCAACGCCCGCTCAACTCCCCCCTGCCCCCCAGCGGTGTGCCTGTGGCCCCCTGGCCGGGCCTTGCAACCATGAACATTCCCAGCGTGAATGATTACGGCGCCAAAAAGCCGCACCATATCATGACCCTTGAGCCCCTGAGCCTGCATGAAGGGCCATCATGGCTCTTACCCTCCGAGGTGGACGCCCAGCGCCGCACGGACATGGAGGACCCCTACTACGTACCCACAGCTGGCAGCAGCCACCTTGTACCCCAGATCATGCCTTTCCGGACCCGCTTGCAGCAGAAGGGGTTTGCTTTTTCCTTTACCTACAAAGGGGAGGCCATGGGCAATATCAATGGCGGCATCAAACGGGGCATGGACTACGTGCATGAACTGACATTGCAGATGAATTTTGATCTGGGCAAAATGGCCGGGCTGGAAGGCTGGTCAGTGCACACGCTGCTCATGAACCGCGCAGGCCGCGAAGTCTCGCACGATATGGCGGGCGAATATTATGTTAACCTCATGGAAGTTTATGGCCTTTCCGGGCATGTGGTGGCGCATCTGGTTGATCTGTACGCCGAAAAGCAGTTTCTCAACAACCGTATGGACATAACCTTTGGCCGCATGTCGCTCACGCATGTTTTTGCGACATCTCCACTGATCTGTTCCTTCATGGTCACCTGTTCGGCTCCCGTGGCGCTAAAGCTGGACCCCGGTTTTTCCGTTTACCCCAAGGCCACATGGGGGGCGCGTGTGCGCTTCCGCCCCACGCGGGACACCATGGTGCAGCTCGGGGCGTATCAGGTCTCTCCCCTCAACGGGAATCCCAGCGGGTGGTCCTGGGGGAGTGAGGAGACAACAGGCATGATGCTGCCCATAGAATTTACCTGGCAGCCCTTCCTGACCCGCAACCGCCTGCCCGGCCACTATGTTTTTGGTTATGCCCACGATACATCGCGCTACGCTGACCAACTGGGCAACAAACCCGCCAGCCTGTTAAGCCAGCCCGGCCGCGAACGCAGTGCACCCATGGATATTTTCTGGTTTGAAGGCGACCAGATGATCTACCGTATGGGGGGCCGCAACCAGATGGCAGGCGGCTACCTGATGGCGGGGTACATCCATAATACCCCCCATGTTTCAACCATTTCGGACGAGGCCTATGGCGGCCTCTCCTTTAACGGGCTTATACCCACCCGCCTGACGGATAGGCTGGGTATCCTGTATTCATGGTACCATGTGAGCGACCGCAAGCGGCTTGGGCAGATGTATGCGCTGGATGCAGGCATGTCGCTTGGTGCGCAGGTCCGGGGGCCGCAGACGGACTCCCATGTGATTGAGGCGTATTACGCCATTGACGCCATGCCCGGCGTGACCGTCCAGCCAGAATTTGAATACATGATCCGGCCGGGGGAAACATCACACATTCCCGATGCGGCTCTGGTGGGCCTTAAGGTTATTGCCAACCTGTAAGCCCGAATCTGTGGTGGAAAAGAGCCGTCAGTTTTCTGCCTGCGCCTTCTGCTCCGCCAGAGGCCATTCCTTGTCCAGGGTCTGCGGTCGCCCGGCATCATCCACGGCAACAAACACAAAGTTCCCGGATGTGACCTTCTGCCGGATATTGGTCCGCCGGATGCGCCGCACGGATTCTGCGCAGATGGTAATGGATGTACGCCCCACCTTGACGATGCGCGTGTAAACATTCAGCTCATCCCCCACGGCCATGGGATGATGAAAAACCATACCGTTAATAGCCACGGTTACGCATTTGCAGCCTGCAAACCCTTCCGCCGCAGTGCTGGCGGCAAGGTCCATCTGTGCGGCAACCCAGCCACCAAAAATATCACCCGCGGCATTTGTATCCCTGCGCATGGCCACAACCCGCACAGCCAGATGAGCATCGGTTGCCCAGTCACTTGGTTCGGTATTCCCCACGATCGCCCCTTTTGCCTGCGCATGGTCCCTGTTTGAATGCTGGCACCATGTTTCTCCATTCCGGGCAAAACATACAGCGGAATCTGTGCGCGCCACCCATGCCTGTAGCAAACGTGAAAACCCGGGCAGCAACGCAGGCGAGAGCCTAGGGGGCGCAGGTGCCCAAAAACACACACCGTTCACGCATTTGTTATATTGACCCCCGCAATATCATGGTCACAGAAGGAAAATTATTTTACACGAATCTACAGATTCGTTCATAATTAAGTCGAGAGAGGGAGGCCTATACAATGTACAGATATGCAGTTTCCTTTACGGACCAAACACATACCAATATCCGGGACACCATACTGCAAGCAAAGAGCAACAATGCTAGCAGCAATATTCAAGTCGCAACGAATGGTTCCGGCGAAGTTTACGCAAGCGACCTGAAAGAGGCCCGTGTTAACGCCAACGAAAAATTCGTGGATAAAACCGTTGAATCTGTCCTGAAAGAGAAAAACTCGGGGGCTTTTTACGCATAATCTGCATAGCAGAACTTACCGGAAACTCAGATTTACGATTTTTTTATCATACTTTCCTAAAAATTATCATTACTTGATCAGGACATTATGGCGCTATGCCGCATACAGCGGTCATAATTGCCTTTGTGCACCCCGGCATCCCCCCTTCTCTCCACTCTACCAGCACCCAGAGCCACACCGCTAAGCCACCAGCACACCGCAGGCTTGAACGTTCTATTATCCCTTCCCCTTGAGCATGCTGAAAAACCATCATGGCCATTTAGGGCAGACAACCAAAGGAAGAGTAATCAAAAGCACTATGAATACTCCCATATAAAGACCCACTACATCGTTAAAATTCATAAGATTTTAATTTTTTCATGACCGGTTTATTCTGTGCGTATTTTTCCTCAAAATACTTCTGTCTTTTATAGATATCTGAACAGTTCTTTTGCATTGCATACGATAATTCGTTTTTTCTTTTCGGAGGCAGAGTATTATCCCACTCCCCTGCCAGATACTGACAAAGATCTGCATCATGGAAAAACCCGGCAACATCATCTGGAAAATGGTCTTCAGCTTTTGCAATGACGGGTGAAAAAATCATGCCATATAAGAGTATAAGCGACAGTCTTCTCATAATCATCCATCACCTCATTCTGGTTTATTGTCAGGCTTAAATGTAATGGCAAGTATACCCCGCAATTATGCAGCACACACCTTACCAACGATAGCGCATGGATTTTAAATAGCTTTTCCATTTCACCTAAAATCAATAAAGCACCAGACCAAGGTATATTCCCACCCCGGATCAGGACACCGAATTTTTTATGACCTCACAGCCCGTTTCCGACACACAGCGCCGTCTGGTCATGCTTTGCGCCGTCCTTGGCATTGTTCTGGGCGGACTGGATGGAGCGATTGCCAATATCGCACTCCCCACCATCGCCCATGACCTGCATTGTAGCGAGGCGCAGACGGTCTGGGTCGTCAATGTCTATCATCTGGCAGTTGCAGTCAGCCTGTTGCCCGTTGCCGCTCTGGCGGACTCACTGGGCCTGAAACGGGTTTACGGGTTCGGGATCGCTCTGTTTACAGCAGCATCCCTTGCCTGCGCCCTTGCGGGTTCGCTGGGCGCACTTATTACAGCGCGTGTCGTGCAAGGCTTAGGAACAGCCTGTATGGCCGCATTAAGCGGCGCGCTTGTACGCAGTGTGTACCCCAGAGCCATGCTGCATCAGGCTTTTGCCATTATTGCGTTAGCCGTTGCCATTTCTGCCGCTGTTGGGCCTACGCTGGCCGCAATGGTGCTGGCTGTTGCTCCCTGGCCGTGGCTGTTCCTGATCAACGTGCCGATTGGCATAATGGCAGTCGCTCTTTTTTTACGGGCGGCCCCAGCAAGCCCCCGCGCCCCGTTCTCGTTCGACTGGGTGGGCACACTGCTCAATATAGGTGCTCTGGGGTTGGGCATTCTTGGCGTTGATGCGCTGGGGCAGAAGGAAACCGGGCTGGCAACGCTTGAGATCGGGGCCGGTTTGCTTTGCGCCATGACACTGTATAGCCAGCAGAAAAAGCTGCAAACGCCTATGCTGCCACTGGACCTGCTGGCTATTCCGCTGTTCTCGCTTTCAATCCTGACATCTATCTGCGCTTATGCCGCGCAGATTCTGGCGTATGTTGCACTGCCATTCCTGTTCCAGACAGTTATGCACCTTTCCGCCGTAACCACTGGCCTGCTTGTCACGCCCTGGCCTGTGCTTGTTGCCATTGCTGCCCCTTTTGCAGGCCGACTGGCCACCCGGCATCCTGCCTCGGTTTTAAGCAGTATGGGGCTGGCACTTCTGGCAACCGGGCTGGCAACCCTAAGTCTGATGCCAACGCAACCTGCCTTTTGGGACATATGCTGGCGAATGGCGCTTTGTGGCATTGGGTTTGGCTTTTACCAGACACCCAATAATCTGACAGTCATGACCTCTGGCCCGGCAACCCGCAGTGGTGCAGCCAGCGGGATGATGGCCGTTGCCCGCACACTGGGCTGGGCACTGGGCTCCGCTCTGGTCGCCCTGATCTTCGGTTTTTCCCAAAGCAGTAGTGGCGCGGTACATTGCCTTGAACTGGCCGCAGGGTTTGCTCTTCTGGGTGCTGCATTGAGTGTCTCACGCCGGATTATTCGCCGGGAAGAAAAACCGTAAAAGACTGAAACGACAAAATGCCTATTTTGACAAATTTAATTCTACAGAACAGAGGTTCAGAATAATTTTCGCACATACCGGGTTAGGACAGATAAAAAACGCCCAATATTGCCGCAGTTCTGCTGCGGCACTGCCGGTTCGGTTTCCATATCGACCCAACGGACATTACGAAAAACCATAGATACTAGCTTATTGTCTTTATCTGCATGCACTATCAAATTATCTGACAAAGAAAATGTTTGATAGATATTTGAATTTTCTTCGAACTCGACAAAGACAACACAACCATCTCTGTCAATCTTAACCGCAACCTGCTCGTTAAAATACAAATCCTCCTGAAGTATCTCTGCATCCTGCAATGCGAGTGATACCAGAGGAGCATCCCCACAATCCGCCTGATAGACAAAATCCTCTTTTTTCAACCCAGAAAAATACAGGAATATCGAGCGAACTATATTCCCTCTACCCAGAACAAATTGAAGCGGTCCAATATTTACTGTTGGGAATATTTCTCCAACCCCAGAACGGCATTCTATAACCTTCTGTATTTCCGTTCTTTTATCCCCATAGGAAGGAAGATAAACAATTCTCGCATTAAGTTCGTACCGTGAACTTTCTATTTCCGAAAATGGAACTCTGTCACAGGGTTGAAAATGAAAAGCCACCATATTCTATCTCTTACTCTTATAGAAATGTATAAGAGTTTACTCTTTCCATATACTGCATATTCCAAGCATGAAATACTATACGTCCCACCAAAAAATTATGACGCGCTATGCGAAGAAAATGCCCGACACTTACCGGGATGAGATTCGCGCATGGTGTGCGTTTGGAAGCGGCACGGATATAGGTTCCAAATAATGGAAATTGATGCCGTGTTATTGCCTTTGGGAAACGGTAATTTTTCAGCGGGAGACATGGTTTAAACTGCAGAATACTGCGACTCAGGAATGGTGGGCGCAACAGGGATTGAACCTGTGACCCCTACCATGTCAAGAATGTTCTCTATCTTGAAAGCTGGCAGATTTTAGCGGTTTATCATCTCGTAATAAATTCAATAACCAGTTTCTAACCACATAATCAGCTACTCACTTCCGCCGCAATCCCCATGCTATAGCGACCAAGCCAACGGCTCTCCGCTGCCCATGAGCGCCGTTGGTCTAGCCTTTCCGCACATACCGCTCACAAGCCAACACCAAAGGCCGACAAGCTGAATACGGCCCCAGCAGCGTACCGCTTGGCCCGGTGTATTCCACCTGTGCCACACGCCCCTGTCGCAACCGAGCGACAAAGTGGCACGTCCCGTGGCCGGATAGGTCAAGCTCCAGCGACATTGGCCCCTTGAGCGTAAACGGCCCCTGCACCTGCTGGTCCTGCCGCCATTGCAGCACCTCACCGTCTGGGAGTGCCTCGGTATTATCTGGAACCCCGGCGCAGGCGATCAGGTCCGAGCGGCCCATGCCGACAAGATCACGCTTGGCTTGTAGTGGTACATTGGCACAGGCCGAGAGGGCGAGCAGGCAGGCCAGCGCCTTAATTCGCATCATCCTGCCCTTTCGTAAGACGAGCCCAGAAGCTGCCCGCGCTCGCCCGCCAGCGCCATATGAGCGCCAGCAGGAGCGTACCGAGGCCGACAAACGCGCCCCCGGCAATCGCGCCGCATTCAAAGTCTGGCGTCATGGCCATTGGCTATTGATGCTGGCGGCGAAGAAAAACCCGATGATCGCGCCAACGGCCAAACCTGCAATACTTGCCGCCCCAATTGCTACCCCCGTCATGCTGCCCCCAGCGTCTTGAGCGCAGTAGCCTCCTGCGTGTCCGTCACGCTGGACAGGTTGATGCCTAGAACGCCCATGAACGCATCCAGCACGGTCAGCAGGGCATTGAAAGCGGTGATAGCGGTGTTGATGATCGGGTTGGTCACGGTGGATTGTGCGGCCGTCAGGCCGGAGCGCAGGGCCGTGGCCACGCCGTTAAGGTCCACCAAAATCGTATCGACCTTGGTTTTCCAGTTCGTGTCGTCATACGTGATAGTCAGCGTGCCGTTGGTCGCGCTGGAGAACGCGGTAAGGCTGGCAGCGAGCGCCGTTCCTGCCGTCTCGATCAGAGCCACAGCGGGCGCACCCATGGCGGTTGCAATCACGGTGATGCTCAGGATCGTGGCAATGGCGTTAATGCCCGCCTGCCCGTAAGCCTTCACCTTGGCCGTATTGAGGGTGACGGTGGTGGTGCTGCCATTGGTGGCAACAGTGCAGGCGGTCAGGGCGGTGGCACCGAGCAAGGCAGAGGTCCGCAGGAAATTGCGGCGGGAGAGATCGGTCATTTGGCGGCTTCCTTGGGGATGGTGACAACAGAACCCGGGCCGACCAGAGGGGCGGCTGGGGCAGCAGGCGCGGCCTTCACAAGATGCGTGGCTGCGTAGGGAATTGCGTATTTGACGCCCAGCCCGATCACGCGCACGGCCTGATACAGAGCAATCAGGAAGCGGTTGCTGGTTGGAGCCGGGACGGACGCGGTGATGGCCGCACACGTCACCATGGTGGCGCAGATAGCCAGCGCTACATTCTGCGGTAGGGTGGAAAACAGGCTGGGGAGCAGGGCCACAATGCCCGCTACCTTGGCAGTGTTGACCACTGCCGTTTTCTTGTCTGGCGTGTCAGCCATGGGGTTATCCTTCTCCAAAAGGCCCCACGCGGTAAAACGCATGGTGACCAATCGTGCAGCGATAGAAGCGGGGAGCAGCCCATGCAGGCGCGTGCGGAAGGCGCGTGTCATAGTAGCTGTCTGCCCCGCTGGTGATGTCGGTAAGGGTGCCGCTCACAAGGCGCTGGGCCAGCGCAAGAGCAGTCTGGAACTGCGGGTCTGTACTGGTCACGGCCAGAAGCTTTTCCCGGTTGGGGTCGGTCGTGTTCCAGCAAGAGAACTGCCAAGGATCAAGGAACACACTGCAAATATCGTGCCCCCACCACGCAGGATGAGCTATCCGGTTCATGCCCGCGCACAGAACAGCCTGCATGCCGGTCGGGCCCTCCCCCCGCGCCTCGCCCCATGCGGTACGGGCCGAGACCTGCAAGGGGTCAGTGAGTAGAGAGGCTTGCGGCATTGGCCTGCCCTCCCTGCACCGCGTCCCACGGCTCGCGCAGGTGTAGCCAGTGCACCCAGATGGTGCTGGCCACCTCCTGATCGGAAAGCAGCGTGGACCCCACAGCGGCCCCGATGGTGCAGGCCAGCCCAACGACCACGGCAAGTTTGCGCCAGCGCCGCAAGCTGTCCTCGGCAAGCTGGTTCTGGCGTTTCTGTGCGCCCGTGTGTTCGGCAATCTGCTTGGTCAGGTCCGTCAGCGCCTTGCGTGTGTCCGATGCTTCAACAGCCCGGTTACGCTCGCGCTCCTGCCCTTGAGCTTCAACGGAAATAAGCTTTTCCATCATAGCAGACTGGCCGGACTTGAGTGTGTCCACATCGTCCTCCAGTCCATCAAGGCGGCGGGCGTGGCTGTCCACGATCACGCGCAGGTCATCATCAGCCGCGCATGGGCCTGCGCACTGTGGTTGGGTCATTCATTTTATCCAGGCATAAAAAAACCGCCTCACGGGGCGGCAGGTCGGTGCAGACGGGACGGTACCGGTCAGGCCGTGGCTGCTTCCATCACGTCCGCAGGCTGGGCAGGCAGCGCCGTGCTGGTGGCGTCCGTCCCGCCAGCTATGGCGGCAATGGCTTTCACATATGCCCGCATGTCTGCGGTAAAGACCTCGCCCATGGCGGCAGCCAGATTGGCCTGTTGCTGTATCCACACCTGCGCCGATGCGGCCTGCGTTTTCAGCGGGATGGCCACGGCCGGGGCTGTATAATCAACCAGCGCGCCATTCTCCACCGCCATGCTTTTGGTGCCTGTGTCGCCACCTTTTGCCTCCCACTGCTCCGCCGTCATGGCGTATAGGGTGCTGGCTGCAGGCAGCCCCTCTGCGGAAGAAAATACCCACATATCGTACCAGCCACACGGCTTGTTCATGTCCGCATAATACCGGGCCGGATATGCAGCTTTCAGGTCATCCAGAACACTCATTAGAACTCACCTATCGCGACTACGGGAATGAAGTTGTTTTCCACCAGATTGGCGAACGTACTGCCCCCACCCCAGCCAACGCCGTAGATGCTCACACCCGTATTGGTTATTGCGAGGGTGCCATTAGTCAGAATGAGGATCCCCAGAAACGACCATTTATTGGACTGCTCCTGCGTGGACGGCAGAATAACTGTCGGCACGGTCCCCGACTTAAATGCACGAGGGAATGTGATGCTGGTGGTGCCGTTCGAGAACTGAACATAGGCCGTAAATGACTGTATCTTCTGGGTCGTGTCCGAAAAGGGAAGGTCATCAAGATTGGCCAGAACGGGGCTATTTGTCCCATCCCCGAATACGGCCCGGCCATCGGAGTTTTCCACCAGAGACGTAATGCGCGTCTGGCCGGATGCGGGAACGGATGGAACATACTGCGCGGCAACCCGCGCGGCAGCTTCATCCGTGATCGCCTTGTTCAGTATCTGGTCTGCATTGCTGCGCTGCTGCGCCTCAGAAGTCAGGGCGGCTTGAGTGGCCAGCCCGTTGAACAGGGATTGCCACGTTGCCCCTCCTGCGCCGGGGGTGGACACATTGGCGTCTGCCGTGCTGACCCAGAAGGTTCCAGGGGTTGCAGGGTCAGCCACCACAGCATTGAGCGGATAGCCCCCCAGCGCTGCCGCAAGCTGCGCGTTAAAAGGCGCAACAATACGAGGTGCCACAGCAGACAGAGACGGATAAAACGGCGCCCCAGACGCTATGGCAATCATATCCGCAGTGATTGCTGTAGCTCCTGCGGGTACGGCCACCTGCCAGAGCGGATACGCACCATCCGGCACGACTGCGCCAATGCCCAGAACAGCTTCATCACGCCGCACCGTGGGGGCCGATAAGCCGCTGTTATTCTCCCCGGCGTATGTAATGCTTGGGTCGGCAGCATTGTAAAAAGGCAGAACCGTATCGTCGGTATCCACCGTCTGGGGCGAAACATGCACGATATATGTCGCGCCCGCAGCAGGCACAGCCAAGGTTACCGGGTCGCGGCTGATAAACTGCCGAACCAACGCGCTACTAACGGCTGCCAGCGTGCCATAAGCGGAAGCATCGACCACGCCGGGAGCCAAAAGCGCGCCAGGAGCAATCGTCAACGCCAGATCTTCACCCGGTGAGCACGCAAAGCCGGAAGCGGCAACCGTATTCGCGCCAAAAGCCCCCCCAGCCAAATGTCCAATACCCACCATGGCATTGCGCTGGGCATTTAGCATATCCTCAACCAGTGGGATCTGAGCCGGGTATTGTATCTGCCTATCCATCAAGGCTCTCCACATCTTGTGTCCATGCAATCGTGCCCGCAGGCATAACCGCAGCGATACGGGTTAAGGTCTGCGTTGAGGGTTGGCTCGTATCCCCAGTCGGCAGTTGAGCGAACAACTGGAACGGAACCATGCGTGACCCGTAGCGCATATCCGGCGCGCCATAGCCATATCCCCCGCCGATGGCTGGGGAGGCCGCGCTCCCCAACCCCTTGCAGTCAGCCGCATTGCGCGGCTCAATAACGCGCCCGGCCTGCCCCACCTCGTAACGGATGGTATTTTCAACGTCAGGCCGCGTGCCAAGTGATGGGAAAAGCGCTTCCTGTATGCGCTTACGGTATTCGGCGTCACTCTCTCCCTGCTTGCGGGGCAACCCCGTGCCGAAAAAATCAGCCGCAAACATATCCAGAAAAGCCCCGGTCATGGTGGCCAGGCGCGTTTGCTGGTTTGTCCACCCCAGCAGATTCCACACCCACGCAAAAACAGAGCCGAAGCCCTGCAACAGGGCGTTAAGGACCGGAGCCTTTTCCTCCTCTCCTGCCGCAGGGGCAGCGGGGAACCACCCATCGGGCAGCAACCGCCTGACCCGAAGAGCAAACCCGTTTTGTGATGCGTCAGCCAAACGTCACCGTCCCGGCCCGATAGGCGGTGCCCGTGGTAGCTGGCAGGTCAACAGTCCCGCCATCTAGCGTAACCCCGGAAACATTCGTCACCGCAGTACTGGACGCGTAAGCAATCTGAATGAGGCGGGAATAGCTGGCGCTTCCGCCAATGGTCAGGCTATTCAGATAGGCGGCAATGTTCGTGCTGATCGTTGCTTGAATGGTCGGCAGGTCGCCGGTACTGTTAACAGAAACCGTCATTGCCACAGGCGGACGCACAACCTTTGGCCGTACGACCTGAATGGACACCGCCGCCGGACGTACATCATCAATGGCGATATAAACCTGATCAATCACGGCATCCGCCACGTCGCCAGACCCGTCATCAATAAAGGCCACGACATTGCCGGGCAGGAACATGCCCGCAGCGTCTACATTCTCGATCACCTGATAAATCAGACCAGCAGATACGTCCGTAATCGCGCTTTCAATGGCCGTCAGCGTCGCCTTGGAGCGACTGTTGATGTAAGAGACAAACCGCACGCGTAATGCCGCGTCCGTCTCTCCATCGCTACCATTTGTCAAAGCCGCATCATTGGTGACGGTATCAATGCCTGAAATGGCAGAACCTAGAAGGCAGACCGCACCCGCCGCGACATTGCCCGCCGTTCCGGGGGTTTCGCACTGTACCGGCACGGTAATGGAGGCCGTTCCTGCAGGGCGGACATAAGCATTGGCGACAGCAGACCAAGCGGCATTCGTGCTATCTTCCACCACGTCATAAATGACGTTGCCGACCGTTTTTACCGGGGTTCCGACCGGAATTGTCGCAGACTGGTTGTCTGGCGTAAACGACGTGAAACGCACTACGCCAGTTGCCGCCGTCCCCGGCTCCCGCGCTAGGCCAAAATCTTCCACGAAGCTGTCCGCGTCCACTCCAATGGATGTAGACAGCCGCGTGCGTGAAAGAATTTGCAGGGCAACGAACTGGAACCACAGACCAACGCCCGTCACCCCCTCAAGCATGGCGCGGCCCGGCGAACCAACATCAAGCTCAAGCAGCGCAGGAGATGCCCCCTGCGCCGCAGCAACGGCGTTGCCCAGCATGGTTTTGAAGGATTGGAAGGTAATAGCCACAAGGGGCTCCAATTAAAGTGCGTAAGGCATGCGCCTCAACTTGTGAGCGTCAGTTCCTGCACTGCGCCGGTCTGCGCATCTGTGTAGGAAATCGCCAATAGATAAGCCCCGGTTTTGGGACTGCTTATCGTCACGGAGACGGGCTGCGTCTGGTCAACTCCCGCCTCGGCCTGCATCTGGGCAAGAACAATGGCGCGGATCGCCGCTTCATCCATCACGTCACCCACACGCGCAGGCAAACCGGCTCCGTATCCGGGCTGCCAGATATACCCGCCAGCATTCGTGCAGAGCCGCCGCAGGATGGATTGCCGTGTCAGTTCCGAGCCTGAAACCACGGCCACCCCTCCGGTTGCCGACAAATCCAGATCGCCGCCAACCGTGTGAGAAAGGGCGCTCATTGCGGTTTCCCTGTTGTGCCAGGCGCGGCGGTCACGGAATGCTCATGCCCCTTGCCAGAAATGCCAGCCGCCACAGTGTCAGTCTCCCCGGTGACAGTCCCTTTCGCCGTCACATCCTTGTCCGTACTGATCGAGCCGCCCGTAACGCTCAGCCCGCCTGTGGTCAGGTCCATACTCACGTTGCCGACCGTCCACGCCTTCCCGGCCTGCGTCAGCGTTTCCGTGGTCTGCCCTGCTCCGCTGTAAATGGCGGATTTGGTCATATGCCACCATGGCGCGCCAGCGGTAGCCGCCCCTTGCGCAGATCCTGCACTTTGCGGCGGTCCCCCATTACCTGCGACGATCAGCAACTCGCCCGGCTGCGCTACCTTCCCGGTCGCGGGCGACAACGGGGGCATGACTACCGCATCATAAATCGGACAGGCCACCACGCCATGCTCGGCGTCTCCGTCTATATGCTGGAGCACAACATGCGCTCCCACATCTGGCGGGCAGGAAATGCGCAGACTCCCCACCTGCAACGCAGCATACGGCAGCCAACCACTCTCAATGCCGGAAGGCTGCGTGACCACCTTTACGGCATGGTTCACGGGATCAACGGCGCTCACCAACGCAAAGCCGGGCTGACCCATGGCGTTCGCAGTGCCCGCCGCGACTGACCGCACATCAAGCATCGTAAGTTTCACCTTTTGTCGCGTCGCGCGTGCGGAGCGTCACACTCTGCGTGAAGCTACCACCCCACGAAAAGGAACTGGTCACGGCGTCCACATCATGCGTGCCGTCCCATGTTGTTCCGGTTCCAGAAATAGACATGAAGTGCCGGGGCTCCAGCGTGAAACGGCCCGGCATCGTGCCCGTTATCGTGCGCTCATGCGCTACAATCTGGTCATACTTGGACTTGGCGAACGACTGGACCTGCTCCAGCCTCGCCCCCGGCAACGTAAAGCTGTGCAGGTTCCCATTGGCCAGTGCCTTCTTTGTCGAACCACCTTCGGCGGACCAGTAATACTCCACCCGGTTTCGCTGCCTGCTGTCCCAACTTGTCACATGAACAATAATTCCCTTGGCAATCTGGTAATCCCGGCTGAACCGCAGGCCGGATGCACCCATAACCAGCGGGGCATCGGGACCATTATCTTTGTACGTCAGAGTGTGCACCACTCCCGAATTAGCCGAGGGGTATGGCACGCACACAATGGTTTTCCCCTCCGCATACAGGTCGCAGCCGGTCATGTTGGCAAGGTAACTTGCAAGGTCAAATGCCGTCTGAAACCGGCTGTGACTGCTGGCTGACTTGCGCCTGTGCTCAATCTGCCAGAACTGCCCCGTCATGCCGTCCGCCATACTGACCTGCGGCGTCAGTCCCGCAGCCTGTATCATGGCAGTAACAACACCCGGTCCCGTCATGTTCAGCCAACCATCAAGCACCCGCAGGTCCAGCAGCTTAGCCAGATAATCACGGCATTGAACTGACACCGCTGTTTCGGCGGGGCTAAAGTCCACATGATCAACAATGCCCTGAAACATCGTGACCCACTGCGCTCCGGCAACTGCCGCATCGCGCATTTGCAACTGAATATTTATATCCGGCAGCACAGACCCGTTGGCGGGGTCCTTCACATCAAACCAAAGCCCAGAGGTCGGGATTTTAGAGCGATCCAAGGCGAACGACAGATCCAGCGTATCCGCCCGGCTGTAACGCGTGCGGGTAAGATTGAACTGCTCCAACCCCGTTTCAGGCCGCTCGGCACCATTCACCAGTACACGCGCCTGCGGCATACGCCATGTTCTGTGCCCGGTCGCCGTAACCGTCACGCTCTCGCTCATGCTGTAACTCCCGGCACACCACTGGCCTGAGAGGCATCCTTCGCGGGAAGCGTCAGTGTAACAGGCGTCACAAATGCAGACAGGTCAGGGTCGGTCAGGCCGTTAAGCTGAGCAATCCGCCACCATTGGGTGGCATCCCCCAGATAGGATGCTGCCACATGGTAAAGCGTCCGGTCCGCTGCCGTCACTTTGATAGTGTTCGCCATGTCACCCTACCACGCTGAAACCAGCGGGCCATTCTGCGTGCCATCTGTAGCCGTTATTGTGTTGGCATAGGCTCGATTTACGAGTGCACCAGACTGCGCCGCCGTCGTGTGCAGCTCTGCGTTCTGCGTAAGCGTAGAAAGTCCTGCCGCGCCGTTCAGGCTAACGCCCTCCAGGTTTGCGCCAGTCTGGCTAAGTGCGGTTGTCAGTCCGCTCCCAGCCCCCTCAAGGCTGGAGACAAGGCTTGCCGCGCCCGTTGGCACAGATGCCAGGTTAACAGCAGCCCCAGACAGACCATTGGCAGTCGTCAGGTCGCTCTGTATCCCGGCGAACACGCCGCCAGCGCCAACCATATTTGCAATGGGCGTCACCTGCCCCACAACGCTCCCAAGTTCGCCGGTTATGTTGCCCGCAATGGTTGCCACGTCATTCAGACTATCCGTGATGCCCGATATTGCGTTGGCCGCGTCATCACCAATCAGAGAAGATAAGCTGGAAGCGCTGGTGCCAGATGCTGCAACATTCTGCGCAGGCTGCTCCAACACCAGTCGATAGGGAATAACGACGCCCTTTTGCTGATAATCGCACGAAAACTCGGCAATTTTGACCGTGAGCGTCAGGCCTGCGCCAGAAAAAGCAACGGGCCGCCCCGCAATGCGCATCTTCTTGAGCATTTGTGAACGCGCAAACGCAGTTGGGCCTAAAAACCTCCCCTCCAACTCAAGGCGTGACGGGTCATTGCCAATGGCATCCAGCACTCGGCCGCCGCCGGGCAGGCGATGCACAACAACCTGCTGCTGGCCGCCATCGCGTATGCGATCGGGCACTTCCATGCCAGTCAGCACGAGGCCGCCAATCTGCACCGGGGCAGACGCAGACAACCGCCCTATCGAACCAATCGCGGTTTCGATGTTGGTCAGCGTCAAAGACATGGAAGCTCACAGGCGCAAAGGGCGCGCGGATAATATCGGTCACATTTGTGGAAGAGTATTTAACCTGTGCCAGAAATTGCGCGCAGGTACAAGGGGGAAGATGATAAGAATGGGCGCCACCTCGCGCCATCACGAATACTAAGGAGGATAATTTGAGGTTTCCTTTTAAGGCTCTCCTCGCATTGCTGCTAGTGCTCGGCCTAATTCCCCCGGCTTACGCTCTGGACCCAACCACATACCGACCCAGGCAATATCAGCAGTTAGACGAAGGCCAGCTTCTGGAGCACAATCATTATACGAACAAAGATGGGAAATCTGTTCACGCCCCTGCGCACACACGTAATGGAGAAGCGCCCCCTGGAGCGTCAGCTAAGTGCGGAGACGGATCTTATAGTTTCAGTCTTCACCGCAGAGGAACATGCTCACACCATGGCGGTGTCGTGAATTGGTTAGGGTGATATTTCTATGGTGACGGCAATCTCCACGCCTGAGATTTGACCCGATCAGACACGCCGGGGAAAGGATCTATCCCTGTGTTTTGAATTAACGTTGCTACCGTCACCTGCGTGCAATGCGGATGCTGCTGCGCATTGCGGCAAACATATACCCCAGAACGATCTTTGCTTGGAGAATATACTGCCTTCCAAGTGCTAGAAGGTACATAAACCTGATCGCGCCCTACTTTCTCTATTGGCCTGAGGTGGAACGCCGGACCAGTCACGACGTACAGCTCGCCCTCATCGTCCGCCAAGCTTCGAACGCGGCGTTCAATCCGAGCCCATATCCCCTCATTAAGGGAGGCCGTCTGAGGAACAATATTTGTCAATGCATATGTCTCGTGCTGCGCTTCGTCTGTTGGTTGGTCGCCGCTTGGAGCCATATGGCCACGGTCATAGATTGATGCGTGATAGTCCGATAAATCAGCGCTCCCTGAGAAGCGAGAGTCTGCATAAAATAGACCTGATCTCTTGAGCCTCTCTGCCGCTTCAACGTCATCAGACCACAAATGCTCCGCCGCCCATAGAGGACCACGCGATATACTGGACGCGAGAACAGCGTAGCCACGGTTGCATAACAATTTCGTCCCGGCTTCAAGGTTGTGATTCACAACAGCGGGGAGGTGGCCATTAGCCCCGAAATCTTGGCAATTATCTTCTTCCGCAAGGGCAGACAGCGGAACGGCCAAAAAGGCGCACAACAAGAATAAAGCTCTCATGCCAATGCGGGTGCCATCATAGAGCCTCTCTGTAAAGTTTACTCAGCCCCCGGGATAACATTGGCTGTGACCGGCTGGGCCACCGTTTGCATGACCATGAATGGCTCCTGAATGGTGGGGGCAGCGTAGTACAGGTTGGGGGTTGGGTACAAGGAACGTATTGACGTTGCGCTCGGGTTGTGGAACGTTATTGGAACGATGTCGGTATTCCGTTGTTGGTCCATATTCAGGATCAAGAAGTGTAAAAAACGTTTACACACATCTCTTGCATTTCCTTCTACTCAACCGAAATCTAGTATGGTATGCGGCTATCAATGATAGCGTTGTACCTGAAAGGAAGCAGCTATGGCTAACTACGCTCGCCGTTTGGCGAATAGTGCCGCAGCAGGATTCGCTGGCCTTTTGGCGTTTGCTACGCCCGTGCAGCACCAGAAAGTTGTTAGCGCGAATGAAATTACCGCGCGGGCATGGGCAAAAACTGGCGCTTCTCTGCGCAGATCTATGAAGAGCATTGATGCAGAACTCTCCAGCGCCAGAATATCATCCAATACACCCGACTAACCAGCCGGATATGCCGCGGATTAATGTGGTTGGTGTGGCCCAAGGCCAACCACAACCAGCGCCTATTGCTCAATTCGCATTCCAAAGCCACACAGGCCCGCTTCCCCTTGCATCTGAACTGGCCGCTTATGACAAGATACAGCCAGATCTCGTTAACCGAATCGTTCGCATGGCGGAGGCTAACGGACAAAGCGAGCGGGAGCAGATTAAGGCCGCGCAAAGAAGCTATTTTTGGCTCAATCTGGTCGGAAAATTCTTTGGCTTTGTATTCGCCCTTTCCTCTCTTGCAGCCACTGTTTGGTTGTGCCTGAATGGACATGATGCAGTCGGCGGAAGCATTGGGGTGGCCGCAGTAGGCGGAACTGTAGCGGCGCTCATATCGGGGAAAGCAACAAGAGCCGAAGCTGCCAAATAACCCTCCCCACCTCCCCCAAACCCCGCTAAACTAAGAAAAATTTAACGGGAGGTTGGTTTGAAGCGGTTTATTTTAATAGTGGCTCTATCTGCAATTTCAGTTCATGGCAGCCCAAGCTATGCCGCGCCAAGCGCACAGATGGACGTTTCCCAACCAATCCCTAATGGCCCAAAATACCCAGATACTTTGACAAAACGGGACGGCGAAGCTGAGGTCACAGTCACGGCAGACATAGACACGAATGGTAGAACCGTTAACTGTCGCGTGGTCGCATCCTCAAATCCAGAAGCTAGTAAATCTAGCTTGGAGTATTGCCAGAGAGCGCGGTACAGCCCAGCAACCTTAAACGGGAAGCCTGTTGTGCAGTACGGCAAGGTGTATCATTTCAAGTTTAAGCTAGACTAGCTCGCTCCACATGCTCCGCCCCTGATACAGCGCGCGCCGCATCAGGCCCAGGGCTGTGCCGGAGGCGCGCATGCCTTGGCGGGCCTTCTGCGTCCGCGAATTTCTGCCCCCATTCCTCCATCAGTGCGCTAAAGTGGAAGAAAATTCTGGTGTTGGTCGCGGCGCTCTAACGGCCCCGCGCACGGGACGATCAATACATTGATATTGATAGATTTAATTAACTCACTCCCACTGCTCCAATATCGTTCTCTTGTAATCACAAGAGCCAGCACTCGATGCTAGATACCTTTTTGCGCAATGAGGGAATGTCGTGAAACTATTTAACCTTGCTTTGGCATGCGCCGTTTCAGTTGCATCATTGGCGCTCCCCCTTCAGGGACATGCTCAAGAACACAATGAAGCATTGCCGCAATTTGATAACACCATTTATTGCGTTGCGCCGGCCGCTGACCGGAAAGGGGTGTCTCTTTACTCTATTGGGGCTTACCGCATGTTAACCGAGCACTCCGGTCAACGTTGCAATGCTTCCACCTACCATAATGGGCCTGCGTTTTGGAGCGATCCGATCACAATCTCCTAAGCTGCGCGATACAAACCGATCTGTCCGCAAGGGGCCAAAGAAGTAAGGCGCACAACGGCTGAATGCGGTATCTGCATCACGCCGTTAGCTTAGGGGCGCTCGCTTGTGGTGCCCCCAATGCTTAAGGATAAAACCAGGCAGCGTTCAGTCTTTTTCACCAAAAACCACAGTCTGACAAAGCACAGGCGCGGGGTCGGATGATTCATCTACCGAGCCCCATGCCGAGGAAGGCTGCGCACTATCCTCCCATTCTACGAGAACAGGGCGGAATGGTGTGTTTATTTTCATTTTTCCTCCAAAGAAGGCGGGCAATGGCCAAATTTCTCGTATCTTATCAATTCAGAACAACCATTAATGATTTACATGCGGTGTTTAAAAAGAAAGCAGAAGAAAAAAAATTTTGCGAATACGTATTCGCCACTGATATAAACAACAAAAGTCAATACTGCAAACTACCCAATACAACACTATGGTGCGAAAAAAAATCCATCACATCTGTTTCTGATGCCTTATTAGACATTTCAGGGAGAGTGTTTGATGAAGCCGTGAGCGAAGGAAAGCTCAGCCGTGCAGAAATAGCAAACGCGAGAATAACAGGCGGCCTCCTTGAGAACTTCTCTGTTTCTTACATTAGCACTCTTCAGGGGGGCAATGTATCGCTTCACGTAAAAGAGGGCACCTTTGTAGGCTTGGTTGATTATAGCGCCTCAATTTATGACGCACTGGCACATCAAGCCGCCCAGAGGGAGCAACCCCCTCCCCCTTCACTGCCCCACGCTCCTCCCCGGATACTGCGCGTACTGCATCAGATCCGGGGCCGTGCCTGAGGCGCGCATGTCTTGGCGGGCGCGGCGCTCCTGTGACGCCTCGACGTGCGCCGCAATCTGCTTCCCATCCACATAGACATTTACTTGCGTTGCAGGCTGCGCTTGCCCGACCTTCATGTTCAAGCCAAACATGCCGTAGCTATGGTCGTAAAGCCATTGAGCTTGCTGCGCCTCTTTCGGGTGAGAGCGGAGTGTCTCCCTGAGTTGATTATCCCGTGCCTTCTGGTCCTCATATAGAGAATATCCCTCGTAAGCGAGGCCGGCACCAGAAAGCAGGCGACCGAAAATTGTTGAAGCTCGGGCGGCCGTAGATGCCGCAGCCGCGGGCGCAGCGCCAGAAGCGGCAGCGGTAGGAGCGCTTGGTATGGAAGCTTTCGACAGTGTTGCCAGAAAAATCCTCAGCCCTGTGTTTAACGGTCCCAGAGCAGCCCCAGCAACGGCCATGGAACCGGATAACGCCACCAACCCAGCGATACCAGCAACTCCCAACTCAATGTCAGCTACCGCTCGGGGATGCTTACGCGCAGCGTCCGTGAGCGTGGCTATAACCCCCGTCAGCTTGCTAATCGTACCCGTGGCGTCATTCACAATTGGCGCACCAAGAGCTGTAAGCAGGTTATGCCATGCCGTTGAAAACGCATTGAGCTTACTTATGGGGTCTGTCTCCGCTCCCACCTGATATTGATCAACCCTGACAGCTTGCTGAATATTGCCCGCATCACGTTGAAAAGCGGGCATATTGCGGACAACTTCACCAAGAAGGCCAATGACGGTGGATCTGAGATGGCTATTCAGGAGCGCCGCGGCTTGCTCTTCCGTGGTTGTCGCGCCGCTGCGACGAAGCGCCGGAATAAGGTTATCCCGTACCCAGCTTACCGGGTCAGATTGCAATTGCCGGGCCCCGGTTAACGCCCCAGAGTCTAGCGTCAGGTGGCCGCCGCGCCCTTCATGTACGTGCCGAGCATCCATAAGCCCCAGACGCTCAAGCCAATGCGCGCCCCCAGAGGTCATAACACCGCCGATCAACTGCTGCTGCAAAGACGACAGTTGTGTGCCAACGCTGGACGCTGACCCAGACGCGGCGATAACAGGAGCCAAATTCATTAAGCCCTGATCGGACAAAGACGCCCCGGCCAACCGCGCATACTGCTGGAATGCCAGCAACTGATCAGGGCCAGCTCTGCCACGGGTACCTGTAGCGATCCCCTCAAGCAGGCGCATTTGCTGCGCCAGATGCTCGGTGCTTATTTCGTGCGTGCGAGGGTCAACAAGCGCGCCTCGCTGGTCCAAAAACCGAATAGCTGTGAAGCCCGCTTTTTCCTGATCCTGACCGGTCAAGTTTTGCAGCACTACGCCCATTTGCGCCACCTGCGGAAGAACGGTAACTGCTTCCTGCATAGAACCAAGCTGGTTGCGTAAGTCGGCAACGAGGGCGATATTTTTTTCAGCAGATGAGCCAATCACGCTGGACGCGACTTGCCATGCGCTTGCCGTGGCCTGAGCAATGTCCCGGTTGGTTACTCCAGCCTGCGTCATTAAGCTCTGCTGATGCACAAACTCCTTGCCGGCGCCAACAAGCTTCATCATGCCGCTTATGGCAGCGCCACCAGCAACCACTCCGGTTAACCCAATGGCCGCAACTTTTGCGCGGTTCAAGCCATCGGTCAGCTTTTCTGCCCGCATGTTTACGCCGAGTATGCTGCGGGATAACGTCTGCAATACCTGAGTTGCATTATCGGTCATGCCGATAGCTACGCCAACGCGATAAACGTCTGCCATTTTGGCTTCCTTTACGGAGCATTAAGATGAAACTACTTGCAGCGACTATATTTTCCGCCGCTCTATCAATCGGCGTAACTCAGGCTGCTCCGATTACAGTCTGCGTCAAGCATTACAAAGGAAACGAGAGCGACTTTGGGGCTCTCTTCGAAAATGGCCCCATTACGGTCCCATCAGGGACTATATTTAATTACGCTGGCCACCTTTTCGGCACTGATAGTGACCCTCTTGATGAAGGCCACATGAGCCGCGCGCCTGGAAGGGGGTGGATCGGAGTGCCTGCCGGCGAAGAAAAACGACGTTTGGAAATAGCGGCCCATGACATGGCATCTGCAAAGCCAGAGCAAGCTCTTATCACAACCGAGCCGCTTACGCTTACTGCGCAGAGGTATTGCAAAACTGTAAATGGGCGGCCAGTAACATCTTCCACGTGGCAATGGAAAAATAGAACAATTACTGATACTGGCCAAACATTCTATGAGGCCTTTGGAATATCCGGACCCGTTGCAGTGGATACGTCATTCAACAACACAGGAAGTCTGGGAGAAGCGGCTCAGTCTGGGCAAATTATCGCTGTGCTGCGAGGAAAACTAAATGACCCCAAGGCCATCCCCTAACCCGCACTCCCCGCCAAGCTACCAGAACTATGCCAAAAGCTGCGCGCAGGGGCAAGGTGAGAATCGGCGCGACTGTTGCTAAAACGTTCATGACGAAAAGTGCTGTCATTGGGACTCTTAACGAAACTGTCGTTTTTCTAAAATGCAAGTATTTTTCTATATAGAAAATCAATTCTGTACCCTTGCTCAAGCAACAAAGGTACGGGCATAGGTAAACGTAGATACAGAAAGAGGGGCAGGATTAGGCCCCCGCCCCTCTTTCCACCACAAACAGAACTGCTGTGTGGTTATGCTGCTTAACGCTCGCGCGCCCTCTATGGGGATTGCAGTAGCATAGGTCAAGGCAGTTCATCCTCAAAAGGATGACTAGTTATGTCCACGCGCGCTGACAAACATGATCAAAAAAAATTCGCACCCACGCGAACCAAGAGGAGAGCAGGAAAAATCGGTGAAAAATCCCGCTCAAGCCAGATAATAAAAGCTACGCATGGCAGAGCTGATCATCCCCTCAAGATAGGCGAGCTGGAGATCCCTTGCTATGTCTTAGAGGATGGGACGCGGGTATTAACCCAAACGGGAGTGCTCAGCGCAATGTCTCTACCTGATAGGGGTAGTTCAGAAGGAAGAACCCGCTTAGCAAGATTTTTTGATGGACAAGCTTTCGCTCCGTATGTGTCCGAAGATATCGCAAATAATACAAACGCACCCATCAGATTCCGCACGACCGCCGGGGCCATAGCCTATGGCTACCCTGCTGAGATGCTAGTACATCTTTGTGAGGCCATTTTAAAGGCCAGAGATGCCGGACTATCCGGCCGATATGCAAGAATTATTGCTCAAGCCGACATTATTATGCGCGGACTTGCTACCGTTGGCATCGTCGCCCTAGTTGATGAGGCCACTGGTTATCAACGTGATCGTCCTAGAGATGCGTTGGCAAAAATTTTTGAGGCATTTGTCAACAAAGAAATACAGCGCTGGATCCGTCGATTCCCACCTGAGTTTTATGAACATCTTTTCCGTTTGCGCGGAATACCTTACTCAGTAGAGCAAGGACAAAAAAGGCCCGCATATTTTGGCCATCTCACCAATGATATTGTCTATAAAAGACTGGCGCCCAATATCCTTGAAGAGCTGCAAAGAGTAAACCCTGTTGATCCTGGAACTGGAGTAAGAAGAAGCACGCACCACCAAAGACTGACCAATGATATTGGAGTGAATGCTTTGAATTCACATATAGGCTCTACTATAGCATTAATGACCATCACTCCCGACGGGGAATACGATGAATTCATAAATCTTTTGGATCGAGTAAAGCCCCGCTTGAATGGGCATGATGCAGAAGATTTTGAAAGCAACGGATAGCTCCACCTGTACAAAGCAAGGGAATCCTACGTAATTTTCAGAAAAATTCTTTATATAAAAAGGATGTTTAAATAGTACGGGAAAAGGGCGGCCCTCCAGCCGCCCTCCCCCTAAACCAACGCCTTCTGTCCCACCTTCCTGCGCCACTCCTCCGCAGTCACATCATCCCAAAGCTGGGTGATGGCCCGCGCGCACTTCTGGAGAGAGCGCTTGCAGTTGTCGATGTTCACGTCATGCGGCTGGTTTTCCATGCGTGTCCAAACAGTGACCGCACGTGAAAGCGCATCCATCACGTCGTGGCACTCCATTCTCTCACCAGCGTTGCCCCCCCCCGAAGGGATGGCTGGCCGTTACGGCGCTTACGCTGGCGTTTGGGAGAAAGGGACAGGGGCGGCCTCCAGGCCCATTTCCTTCTGACCCTTCACAGCCTTGGGCAGAAGATGACGACCTGCGCCAACAGTGAAGTATGCGTTTGCAACGGCCTCATGAAAGCAAAGCTTCCCCTCCTCCGTTGTCTGGCTGATCACATAGCCCATCCGGAATGACAGGCTCTTAAGGGCACTCGATACCCTTTGCGACATGCCGCGCTTACGCTTCACCACGCCATAGTGCTGCAACCACCCCCGGGCCGTGCGGCTATTGGTTACGGCTACGCCAGTAGGACGTATAGCAAGCACGCCTTCTACCTTCTGTGAGAGCTGCTCAATCTTTGGCGCTATCTGTTTATTAACGATGCCTTTCACCATGCCGCCAAGGGCCTGCATCATACGGCGTTCGATTTCCGCGACTGACACAGATGGCTGGATAGAAAGCGCCTGCTGTTCTCGCCATATGAAATAGCGACGAGCCAAACGGCCCTTCTCATTGTTCTCGACCATGGACAACTCCTTGGCCATGTCGAGCGTCAGGCGATATTCTTTAGTCTTCTGAGCGCGAGATTTTGAGGCGTCCGGATTGGGACGGCTCAAGCCATCATAAGTTTCAAAGTCTTGTCCCTCAATGAAACCAAACTCGTCCACGCGTCCCGGCATCCAAGCACGAAATGCGCGCCCTACTTTTAGGCCCTCATGGAGCGAACGCCCCTCAACGCCAAGAACAACCTTGCCGCCAATAGTCATTTCTGATGCAACGCAGATAGCAGCAATATCGACAAACTCTGCGGGAATAGGGAGATTGGCGCTCATGCCGCCCCTCCTTCACGAAGGAACGGGAACGCACTTAGAACGCGCTCGTGCATCACGTAGTATTCGCAGAATTTGCTCCCACATGCCAAACGAAGAGCGTTCCCTACGCAGGCGCGAATTTTATTCACATCATCGCCGCAAAGAAGAACATCCGCGGTAAGCATCATAAATGCCTCAAGGGCAATTTGGTGCTGCGCCACAGACGCGGCTTGCGGGTCTATCCCATCTTTGAGCATACAAGCCACAGCATCAGGAGATTGATGAAGATTTTGATATTTTTCGTCCATTCTGATACGATCAGACATAGCTGTTTTTTTCCTATTCAGCGCGAGAGGCATCGGGGTTTGCTTGGCGGCTGCCCGGTGCCTTTTTTGTTTCCAAACCTTCTTGAAGAAGGCCACGAATCGCATCGGTACGAGTTTTTCCTCCTCTTGCGATACCCCACCGATCTACATCTCGAACTACATCAGGATGTAATAGTACCACAACTCGGACCAGACTCTCTCGGCTCTTAAGCGCGTCTCGATATACCTCCCTCGCCTTGAGGGAGTGATTGCGTGCTGTCATATGTGTAGCCTCCAAACTACACTCAGGACTACATCATGACGCACATATGCAGGTCAATATATTTTATGAGATAAGGGTGGAATTATTTTTTATGTGCATTGGGAGGCGCATATGGCTGACAAAGACGGCATGGAGCGCAAGGTTTATCTTTTGCCCGAAGAGCTTGTTGAGCGCATCAAGGCATACCAGTCTTCTTGCGGATTGCCCTCAGAAGTAGAAGCCGCACGCCGACTTTTGAGTGAAGCTTTGCAGGCCCGTGATTCTATTGATGAAATAATGAAGCAGGTAAGGGATCAGTTCCAAAAAGATAGAGACTTAAGGGCCTTATCTAGGGAAGTTCTCAGCTCACATATCCTCGTAACCAAAATAGAAATAGAAGATAACGAGTTAAGATTTGTAATTAGAAACCTTGATGCTGGGAAAATAACCAGAAAAGGCGTTATGTTCACCGGTTCAGCAAACGATGATGGCTGGATAAATTCTTGGGAAACTTGGCCTAAAAAAGAAAAAAAGCCATCCTCCTCGTGGAGTGCGCAGGAAGAAGAAATCCCCTTCTAACCCCGTTCCCCATCTGTGTACCTTTTGGGGATATGCGGGTACTGGCAGGCTGGGCGGGAAGGGAATCCACATGACCGACAAAAAGCCCGCGCCCAAACCTCAGCCACAACGCCCAAATCCCACGTCCATTATTCAAAACGTGAAAAGATCGCCCGGAGCGTTTGTGGGGGATTCCGCCTTAAAACGAACCCCACCCTCCACAAATAATGGACATAAGAAATGACATGACGGGCGTCAGGCTTAAAGATACCCATGCGGCCTTAAGCCAGCGCCTGTCTCTTCCTATGATTTTAGCATTTTCAATTGTGATATAGGACGCTGTGTAAGCCATCCATAACGTGGCATGCACTTCATTGCGCTCAGGCACATCGGATAGAATGGTATCTACCGTATCCGGCCCTACATTCTTGGTCACGAGGGTTGTGGAATAAAGGCCAGCCGCGCACAGGCCGCTTGTGATGCCAAACCCCAGCGCCATAAACGCACAGACAATCGAGTATTCCCTCTGGGAGAAAGCTCCCGCCAGGGATGCGGTTGTGAGGGTAACAGATAGTGGGAGAATAGCGCTCAGACGCCCCTTGATCCTATCGAACGAGGCGGCTGTTTCTTGGTATCCCGCATCGGCCAGTGTTCTTTTTTCCTTGGCCAGCCACAGAGCAAAATCTTTATCGTCGGTCATTCTTGCGTTCTCCACGCGGCGATATGCGGCTGTTCTTCATCAATTGCAATATGACGGGGCGGATGTTCCCGCCTTATTCCGGGCTCCCAGTATCCCCGCTCCCCACCTGCTCAAGTCAAATTATATATACAATATACCTTCCCCAATCTGACCTTATCGTATATACAATAACCCATGAGATACGATTGGGACGAAACAAAGCGACAGAGCAACATCGCCAAACACGGCGTTGATTTTGTCGAGGCAGAAGGCTTCGAATGGGACGTTGCTCTCATCATGGCCAGCCAGAGCGCCAACGAGCCTCGCCTTGTCGCTGTCGCCCCAATCAATCTGCGGCTTCATGTTCTGGTATTCAGCATTGAAACTCGCATTGTTCGCATAATCAGCCTGCGCAAGGCCAACAAACGGGAGGCAAAGCTCTATGCCGCGCAAACCTGAATTTATCATGCCCACGGATGATGAGGACGCCCGGATCAACCAGGGCATTGCCATGGACCCGGACAACCCGGAACTGACGAAGGCAGACTTCCTGCGGGCACAGACTGCCCAAGAGGTCGCCCCTGCCCTAGCCAACGCACGCCGGGTGCGCGGGCCGCAGAAAGCCCCCACCAAAACGCTCGTGTCCATGCGCCTGGACCCCGATCTGGTGGCGCGCCTCAAGGCCGATGGCCCCGGCTGGCAAGGCCGCGCGAATGAACTGCTGCGTCAGGCTGTGGGACTTTAAGGCGTACGACATTACAGCGGGAACAAACTCCTAGCCGCACACTGCGCCGCCATGGTACCGTGCGTGCCATGCAAAACCCCCGATGGGAAACCGACGAAGAATTTGACGATGGTGGAACGCCAATGTGGCGCGCACGTCAAGCGCACCTGCAGCAGCAGGCAAGGCACACAATCACCATCAATGCACCTCCGCCCGCCCCCAGAACCTTGCGGGAATGGTGGGATAGCCTGACTGTCGCGCAATGCGCCCTCATCGGCTATTTTGTGCCAATGTTCCTAATGGCATCACTGGTCGTGGGTGGTGTTATTTTCATTCTGGCGCTCGACTGGCTGGAGCGGCACGGGGTCATTCATCCCCAATAACGGGCACGCTGCCATTGGCAACGCCCTCACCAAACAACCGCCCAACAAAATGGCGCCCTATAACCCGCGCCACATCCTCTTCCTTGCGGATTAGCGCTCCGGCCAGCGCAGCGCGTGGCGGCTGCTTTGCGCTGCCAAGCTCAAAATACACCATTTTGTCGTCATTGGAGCCAACACGCCCGGTCCGCCCCTGCACGTTACGCTCAATGCCTTCCCGCATCTCGCCTGAACGCAGGCCCGGCTCGTTTTCCGGGTACCCCAGCCTCACGCGGTCATCTTTGGTGCTTTCCGCCAATTCGGCCCACTCGGGGAATTGCCCTGCGGCGTCTTGGTAATGCCCAAGCTCCGCCCGGGCCTCACGCTGCACAAGTTTAGTCGCGCGCTCCAACCCCTCTTGTGCGGCGTTTTCAACCTCCACGACCATGCCACCCAGAAGGGCCGCAAATTCAACCGGCGTCATGTCAGGCATTGGGTTGCTCCATGGTCATGGACTTCCAGTTAAACCGGTAGCCTTCCATTTCAGAAAAAGCGATGGAGTGCGCCATAACCTCGGCGTCACTCATCTCCTCCATCGCCACGGTGTAAGGCACCCCATTCTTTACGAGCCAGCAGCGCTGCTGGAATCCTGGGGTGCGGAAGAGTTTTTTGCTTCGGTTGCCACGGCCTCCTGCTTGGCAACGAGCCATTTCAATGCAGCCTCCGCAGCATCCGGGTCAACAATATCCCAGAGACCGTCCAGCTCCTTAATGCTTCGCGCCTCCGCCGGGGTCGGCACGCTGTTAACCGAGCGCACAGTGGCGCGGGCCAACGTGCCAGTTGTCCATGCGTTTTCACCGAACGACGCGCCGGCCAAACGGGTAAGCCGAGCAAGAGCACTCCCCACCACTTCCTGCACTTCAATTTTACGCCCTTTGGCGTCCGTAATAGTCTCTGTGCTCATTAGATTTTATTCCTGATACGCGCAGTAAACTCTATGCGCTGCGTTGTAATGTTTTCGGAGCGCCAGTTGCCAGCGTCTGACAGGCGCAAGGTAGCCCCTACATACTCGTATGTGCTTGTGGTGCCGTCAGTCTCAACAACGTACTGGTAAATATTGCCAGTAATCATGGTGCCTGCGGACCAAAAGCCACTCTCAATGGATGCAAAGAGATCATCCGCATTGTCGTTGTCGCGCTGAAAGTCAAACTGCCCACGCCAGCCATTCGGCACGTCAAAAAACATCGGCATGTCGTTCAGCGGAGCGGATGTGAGCTGATGCGTCTGCTGCTGGGACTGGAACCCAGTCACGGTAGGCAGGTCAACGCGGCTGCCGTTGTAGATCAGCACAACACGGCAGTCCCGGCCTACGTTAAACGGTTTGTTGGCCATACGGCCCTCCAATAAAAAAGCCGCCCATCATGGCGGCTGTGTGAACAGGAAAGCCTCATGCAGCGCTGGCGGCCTGCACAATAACCACGCTGGAGCCGCCTTGCAGGTTGACGATAAAGAACCGGTTAATCCCCTGGTAGCGCACCTTCACATCTGCCTGCACATAACCCAGCGCCGTACGGGCCTGCGGGTTATTGGAGGCATCGCACACCACCGCGTAGGACGCCGTGTTTTCCAAAATACCGGACGTCACCATGTTAGAGAGCGTGCCCAGCAGCACGGCCCGAATATCGCCGAACAAGGTGGCGTTAATCACATTGCCCACAAACGCCCCCATGCCGGAGTTGATTGTGTTGGCAATATAGTTTGTCATGCGGGTATAGGTGTCGTCGTTCGTGGCACCATCCGAGGATGTATTGATCCCTCCGCGCACAGCCCAGTAACTGCCGCCCGGCGCAGGGTTGCAGATCACATCAATGCCGTTTTCAAACAGCGCGCCAAGCTCGGCATCGGAATAGGTCTGAACCGTGCCGGTCGCGGCCAGGCCCGCCTTCTGGCTGCCAATCACACCCACAAGCTGCTTGTTCAGGCTGGACTGCTCGGGCGAGAGGCCACCAAACAGCCCCGCCACAAAGGCCTGAGGGGGCACCAGCATCACGCCGTTGGTATCATCATCCCACCACAGCCAATCGCCAAACATCAGCTTCACGCCGTAGCTATCCAGTCCGGCTGCATCCTTCATGCTCACGGCATTGGTAATGGTATCCCCAGCCGGTCCGCAGCACTGCATATACAGCCCTTCCTGCAACCCGAATGACGCCTGCGTGGTCCAAGTCGTATTGTCCGTCAGGCCATGCAGAACGCCAAGAGCGCAGCCCTGATTGCGCAGGGCATACATCCCCGTGCGGACTGCGCCATCGCTCCCAAGGAACTGCTCGGTGGTCGGCGCACCACCATCCTTCCCGCCACTCAGCGTAACGCCCCTTGCCGCCAGAGCCGGAACAGTCTCGGGCACAGTTGCCACAACCAATGCAGACGCATCGGCGGCAATGGAGGCTGCGATGGCGGACCATGTGGCACCGCTATAGGACCGGCTACCCAATACGGCGTGGGTAGTCGTCAGCGTATATTTGGTGGTGATAATGGCGCCTTGCGTCAGGGTCGCCGTAATCCCGTTGCCTGCGCTGCCCGTGTAACGCGCGGTCAGGCTCACGCCCGCCAGCGTTCCGGAGGCTGCAGCGTCCGTGCCATCGCTCACGCGCACGCAGCGAAAGTCAGAAGCACCTTGCAGGATGGCAATATTCACCCCAAGCCCGATGTCAGTCGCCAATGGCTGCTTGCCGCCGAATGCGGCCTGATAGTCGCCCATACTCCCCACGATAACAGGTGTATTGAGCGGCCCCCAACCTGCGGTGCCAACAAAGCCAATGCGCCCACTGGATACGCCATTGAGCGCGAGCGTGGCGGGCTTCTGCACCTGCGTGTACAGGTTTGGAACAACCAAGCTGTTGGTGTTCAAATCTCCCGCCTGATAAATCGTCGGCATGGATTATTTCTCCTGAATGGGGGCAACGCGCACGGCAAACCGCGCCAGCGTTCCGGCCTGCTTGAGTGCGGCAATCTTGGTGGCGTCGGTCAGTTTGGCCCCCGGCGCGTAGCCATAGCCGGGCTGCGTCACAACGTAGGCCTCCGCCGTTTGGGCAGCCGTAGGGGTTGCCGCCACAGGTGCCGCTGCAACCGTATTTTGATCTGGCATGTTATTTCTCGGAAATGGTGGTGGAGACAGCGAGCAAGCGACTATCTCCGGTTGTCACGGTATCGCCGCCGTGTGGCGTTAGGCTCGCACTATGGAACAGCATCTGCGCCATAACCGCCCGTGCATCGGTGTCGTATGTCGCAACATAGCGACAGGGCCGCATGTAAATGCCGTTGTTCTGCGCGGCGTCATTGTTCCAATCGCCACGGGTTTCAATCTGGAACGTCGAGCCGTTGGCGTCGGTCAAGAAGTCGATAAAGGCCATCCCGTTGTTCAGGACGGTCCCCAGAGCATCCCTTGCATCCGGCGATGCAGACCATATCGTGACCTGGAACAACTGCTGCTGCCTTCGGGCTACCCGCACGGCGTTGGAATACCCGGCAACGGCTCCCTCTATCGTGGTCGCCTCCGGCACAGCCACACTCGCGCCACTGGCTGTGGCTCCGGGTATCTGGGCCGCGAGGGCTGCGGCAATCGTCGTCTCTGTATCGGCGGCTTGCACGGCATAGGCCGCCACGGCCCTGTCCTCTATGGCGTTCTCATTGGACCGGATACGCAATCCCACAATCCCACTTGGCGCCGTGTCAGGTTGGATGCTGACAGTTGCCATAACCCCGGCAACATCAATCCCAACCGTGGCGGGCATCGCCTCGCCCTGCTTCCATGGCCTGCCAAGCGGTTCATCAATCCGCCGCCAGCCGCCTTGCAGGTCCATGACGGTCACAAAATCCACGCCCCGACGCAGGCTGCACTCAGCGCCCTCATAATCGCCTTGCGTCATCCACCCACGGAATATTTTGGTTGGCCGCCCGGTAACAGACGCCGCCCCCTTCCCGTTCGGGTAAACAATGGAGGCCATCTGCGCCACAATAGCGCGGGAGACAGATACAATATCGGCCATGTCACACCTGGTTGACGCCCATAAGGCAGCGGTTCCCGTACTGGCTCGGCTCAACAGCGCTGATCGTGTAGGTCATGCCGAGATCCGTGGTTACGGTCATGTAGGTAGCGGGCACAAAATTGGGCATCACGGGCAGGAGCATTTCGTAATCCGCGGCCTTGATTGAGCCGGGTATGCCATCCCCAGTTGCGCCGCCTTTGTTTTTAATCTGGATGAAGGCAGGCCAGCCGGATGCCAGAATGGTTTTTCCGCTACCACCCGTCCCGTAATCGTTCGAAGCACCCACATCGGTGCACACCCCACCGTCGCCGTTCGCGCTGCCCTGCCCCGGCGAGCCGGAAAGGGACACAACGCGGTTGCACAGCATGCACAGGGGCGGCCTGAATGGCTCCAGCCGGGCCACAAAGTAATTCTCACCCGAACAGGTCAGCAGATCGCCCGCCAGCACGTCTGTGGTATCCAGCAGGCCAAAAACGGCAGGCCTGTCCCATAGCGCGGGGCCATCAAAGCCAAACTTCTTGTCGTTGTTGAAGGCGGCCAAAAGCGTAGCGTAGGGCGTGCTCATGGGGGCATCGAGCGCAGTGGGACGGTATTGCGCGGTTGTCGCCCCCAGCCGGAGCGCGGCCTTAGCATAGCCCCGCGCAACCTTCTGCTGGAGAAGTGCTTGGTACATTACCGCCGCCGCCCCTTGGTGGATGTGCGGTTGAGAAGAGAGACCATCTCGCGGTCAATACGCTTGGCCTGCGGGGTCTTTTTGAAAGCTGCGGCAGTCATGCCGACCAGTGCCGCGTTCTGCCCATCTTCCTTGCGGTCTGTGTTGGAGCGCAGATACTGCTCCATGGTCATGCGTTTCGCTGGCTTGGCCATCACTTTTTCCGCCTTATGATGCTGTTCGCCTTGGCGTTAATCTTCGCCTGCGAGGACTTAGACAGACTGCCCGCCTTCACCTGCTGCGCAGCGCGCGCCTTTGCGTTTACCGCGTGGGCTTTGTCAGGCATCGGATAGCGGCGTGAGCCGGGAAGCCCGAACTCACTTTTGGGCAGAGCATTACGCCTGCGCGTTGTCAGCTTCGCCATCGGCGGCAACCTCCTGCTTCCCTGCGTTCTGCGGCCAGTTCGACGGATGGTCAGGATCTCGGCTGGGTGTAATGCCCACCGAGGTCAGGGCTACGCCAAGCGGGCCGGTAGCCGGAGCAGGAACAGGCGGACCTTCCAGATATGCGGGCCTGCCCTCTGGTATGGGGCTTTTGCGGCCCTCGCTGGGCGTCACGTTACCTTTGATGTCCACGTAATAGCCCAACTGCGCATCCGCGCCCGTCACATCAACAACGCGGCCAGCACCCTCCGCAAAGCCATGCTTCTCAGACGCCAGAATTGTGCGAACAGCAACAATAATGCCGTCCTTAACCAGCGCCCAGGACCGCATGGGCCGGGGCCGGATACTATCAACAGCGTGCATGCTGCCTCCTAAATTACAATGCGATTATCAGGCCGCAGCCCGGGGCCGGGCGGGATGCCGAAGAATGCGCACAACTGCATGCGCCACCGGTTGAACAGACCAAAGCGGTCCTGAACCTCTGCCCGGTTGTGGTGCCATACGGCGGCTTGATCGGTGTCCAGATTGTCGGACGCGCCAAGAATGGCTGTCTCCAGCGTCTGGCATTGCCCAAGGTACGTGCGGATTTGCACGTATTCCTCTGGCGCCATGTTGCGCATGCGCCACTCGTTGAAGCCGTAAACCTGAAAGAAGCGCCACGATTGCTGACCGGAATTGATGCCGCCCATGGCCGGATAACCCATATAACGGCGGCACAGCACAAGCTCTGCTTCCGTCAGGGGTGTATCCGCTATGGGTGGGTCTGCGGTTGTTCCGGACATGCTACCAGCTCCAGCTTTGCCCCCCGCTCACGCAAATGGGCAATCTCATCAGGGTTGGTAATGACCTCCCCGGCGGACCAGTGGTAACGCCCCCGGTTAAAACGGCCCTCAATGTAGCCGTGGTCATTCAACAGCCGAACGGGGGCGGCCAACTCGCCGCCCTCCGCTCCCGCCTGCTTGCGAGGCCGCGCCATCACGCGCTGGCACCAAGGCTTTCAATCACCACGCAGCGCTTGAGGTAGCTGTTGGTGGCGGTCGGGATGATCGTGGTGTTGGCCGTAAGGTCGGTCGGCAGGGCAAACCCACCGATCCAGCACCACGACTGCGCGATGATCTGCGCCAGACGATCAAGGGCCGGGCGCGTGATCATGCACACGTCGTCCACATGGACCAGTTCACCGCCATCAAGCGTATCTGTAAAGGCGTTCCCCATATTGGCGTAATCGCCCTCAATCAGCGCGCCCTGCCCACAGATAATGGCGCGGTGGATGCCGCCAGCGCCAAGGCTGGCCTGCTGCGGAGCCTCCGTAGTCGGAATGAAGCGAATGCCCAGCAGGTCAAAAATCTGACCAGTCTGGTAGGCGTCAGACCCATACTGCCCGCGATACAACAGCTTGAAGTCATCATCGCGGAACAGGCCCAGAAGCTGGCTGTTATCCAGATAGCAGTGGTAAACCCCACCATCGAGCGTGGGCACGTTGTTATCGCGCAGGGCAGACAGTGCCGCCAGCATGGCCTGAATGGTCAGGAGGTCTCCAGTCACCACCGCGCCGTTGGCGTCCTTCATGCCCCCCGCCAGCAGCCCGGCCGTGGTGGAGCGACCATTGGGGCGCAGCACAAGCGGTGCAGTCGCGGCCACAACCGCCATGCCTGCCGTCCCATCGGCGACAGACACGTTGGCGTTGAACGTGAGCGTACCGGAAATACCTTGTGGAGCTGTGGAGGTATTCTGAGCATCGGCCACGGCCCCAACAAGCGTGTAAGAGCCCGCACCCACAGTCACAAGCATGCCGCTGGACGCGCCAATGGCAATCACCTGCCCTTCATCCGAAAGAATGGTCTGGAAGCCCCGAATATCGTCCACGGCAATCGCGGTACCTGCCGCAGTCAGCGTTGCGGTTACGCGGGTATTGCCGCCCAGATAACCGCCTACGCCATTCTGGCCGCCGCCATACAGGGCATTACGAGCCAGCCGATCAAGCGTCTGTCCACGCAGACGTTCTGCGCCCGGCTCTAGCAGCATGGAGCCAGTTCATCACTTCCATACGTGAACAGGGCGCGAATATTGACACCTGCTATCTGGAACTTATCGGTGCGGCAGAGGAACTGGAGCGGAAAGGCAAGCAGGCCGCGCAACTCCTGCGCCCCGAACTGGCGAAATGCATGCTGGAAGACGGCGTGACTGGGTTCCAGTCTGAAAACTGGAAGGCCAGCCTGCGCGATAAACCACCAGAACCCTTCGTGACGGATGAAACGGCATTGAAGGCGGCACACCCGGAACTCTGGCAACCCCAGCCTGACAAGTTTCAGACCAACGAAATGAAAAAACTCGCCCGGAAGAAGAGCCTTCCCGGCGTTTCCCTAACCAATGGTGGCGCACCCGTTCTGGTTGTTAGCGCCCGCAAGGATACCTGAATTATGAGTAATGCACTGACAGCCCATTCACCTGTTTTGCAGCCAACCAACTTTCGGGAGCTGATGAGCTTCGCAGAAATGGCAGCCGGGTCCGACCTGATGCCCAAGGATTACCGCGGTAAGCCTGAAAACATCATGATTGCCGTTCAGATGGGTTCAGAACTTGGCCTGGCACCCATGCAGGCCATCCAGAACATTGCCGTCATTAACGGACGCCCGAGCATTTGGGGCGATGCCATGCTTGCGCTGGTGCGCGGGTCTGGGCTTTGCGGATCCGTCAAAGAGTTTTTCGAAGGTGAAGGTGATAACTTTCAGGCCGTCTGCATGGTCCGGCGCAAAGATGGCGATGAAGTACGCGGCGAGTTCAGCATAGCAGACGCCAAGAAAGCCTCTCTTTGGTCCAAACAAGGCCCATGGCAGCAATACCCGCGCCGGATGCTCCAGATGCGCGCCCGAGGCTTTGCCCTGCGCGATGCGTTCCCGGACGTGCTGCGCGGCCTTATCAGCGCAGATGAGGCCGCTGATATTCCAAATGAAACCATCGACATAACCCCGTCCCAAGGCCGCATTGCTAAGCCAAAGCCCATAGACCACCGCGCCATATTCCAAGAGCGTCTTGCTGGCTGCACTGATGCGACCTGCACAGATACACTCTGGCAGACATGGCAACGCACTCTGGCCCGTGCAGAAGAGGCCGGAAAGCCGATTTCCGAAGATGTGCAGTCTGACGTGCGGGATATGATCGCCGCCAAGCGCGCAGAGTTTGCGCAAGAACATGCAGCAGCTCCGGTTGATGAGGTGCCGGCATGAGAGCGAGAAAGAAAACACCACGGAAATGGCTATGTGGGGAGATAATCCCAAACAATGAGGCTGGTCTGATAGAGATCGCGACATTTAGGGGGTGGTTTTGGCACAACCGTCTGCACAAGCCAGTTCATTCAATCGCCATCTGCAATATGAGCTTGTCCACCATAATCTCCCTACTTAGGGGCGGCAGAATTCATCGCGCCACAATCAATCCAGAGTGGATCGAATTCGAGAGGATGAAATTTCTCGCTCTTCCTCAAGGTGCGCGACTGGAGATTGTCGACTTTCCCGAAGCGAGAGTGCCAGCATGATCCTCTTCTACGACACCGAAACAACCGGCCTGCCCGATCGGTTTGCGCCCCTTAACTCTGCACGCCAGCCCCACTGCGTGCAGCTTGCAGCGCTGCTGACTGATAATGCGGGCAATGAACAGTCCTGCATCAATCTGATTGTGCATCCTGACGGCTGGACTATTCCCACAGAAGCAGCCGCTGTTCACGGCATCACCACTGAAAAGGCTCTGGCCATGGGCGCAGGGAGGCGGTCGTTGCCGCTACCTTCTATGACCTGAGCCGCAAGGCTGATCTGGTGGTTGCGCACAATGAGAAGTTTGACCGCCAGATCGTCAACATCATGTTTGAGCGTCTGGGGCGCGGATGGAAGCTCGACGGCCCGGCCTTCGACACGATGGAGGAAGCCGCGCCAATCGTAAACCTTCCGCCTACGCCTCGTATGATCGCCGCAGGTATCAACAAGTCCAAAGCACCAAAGCTGGAAGAGTGCATCCAGCACTTCTTTGGCGAGAAGCTTGAAGGCGCACACGATGCCCTTGTGGATGTGCGCGCCTGCGCACGTCTGTTTTTTCACCTTCGCGCAGAAGGAGCCACCGCATGACCCAGCAAACGAAACTAGAAATCATCGGCCCGTACACGCCGGAGCATGAGGGGCCGTTTTGTAATCGGAAGAAGGTTCCCATTGAGATAGCGGTAAAGATGGATCGGAATGGGAAAATTCAGGGTTACGAGGGCGATTCAAAAGACCTAACTAAATGGGAATCTAATGGGCAGTTTGACCCAACACGCATGAGTGACACGGAATACGACATCATGAACGCCCGCGAAGTCCCTGTGGCGCGGGAATTTTGGGTTAATGAGTATCATGGCGGTGGTCGCTCGGTTTACCTAACCAAAGAAGAGGCCGAGAAATACACAGCGTGTTTACAGCGCACAATCCACGTCCGCGAAGTCCTGCCGGGAGAGGGTGCATGAGCGACAAACCTACTGGCGTGTTCGTGCGGTTGCCTTTGAGCAATGAACAGCTTGGAAAGATTCTTGCTCCTATAGGAACCCTCAATGAGCGCATGATCTCTATCGGAACGCCTGTGACGGGTGGCAACCTCCAACCTATTGGCAAAGTCGCCGGTCATTTCTCTGATGGCCAGCCTATGGTGCGAATTCTTAACCACCCGCACCTGCCATACGAAACTGAAATTGCACTTTATTCAGACGCCCAAGCCCAGATCGCGGCGCTTGAGGCTGAGGTTGTGCGGTTGCGGGAGGTTATTCATAAAATGATTGATATGAGCAGGAATGCTCAAACATGGTCTCTGAATAACAGGCCTGCGAATTGCCGAGATGAATTGTCAGCCATAGGCCGCCTCGGTGAGAAAGCCCTGAAAGGCGGTGCGGCATGACCAACCCCACAAACTGGCCCAACCCTGAGCGGCCCGGTGTTCCGATGTTTCCTGAGCGCAGCGGCAGGCATCATGTCGGCAACAATTTGTTGTTCTGGTACTCAGATATACAAAAGCGGGTTACTGCAAACCCGATACGAGGCTGTAAGGAGGCAGAGGATTTTGCAGGAGACAAATATCACGGACCTGTCTTAACCCCCACGCAAATAGACGAGTTGCTGGCGGGAGAGCGGGAAAGGTGTGCGAAAGAATGTGATGAAAAAGTTGCCTTTACAAACGATGAACTAAAGGCATCAGGTTCGCATGAAGAAACCCGATACTGGACAGGAGAGCATTGTGCCGCAACATTTTGCGCAGATGCCATTCGCGGATTGGGAGATAAGGCATGACTGACCCAAGGATTGAGGCAGTTGCACGAGAATTAAAACGGCTGTTTTCGGAAGGAGAGACTATACCAAATTCGATGTGGCTTTCCTGCGCAAAATGCGCTCTGGACGCGGTAGGCGCGGGCACCTCTCCCGACACCATAACCATCTCAGAGGTACGCAACGACCGGCCTATTCCGGGGAAGGAGGGATGATGGGTGATAAACCGAAAGAAGAGCGGATTACATATTACTGCTCATTCTGCGGGAAGTCGCAGCACGATGTGTTTAAGCTCATTGCCAGCTCCCGGGCATTTATATGCAATGAGTGCGTGGATCTATGCGCCGAGGTTTGTGACGAAGCACGGGCCGAGAAGGCGGCTAAAAGCATCATCGCAAAAACACTGAAAGTGAAGCGCTCCATAAAGAGAGTGTTATCTGCTCGGTTTTGGGGAGGAGGAGATGGGTGAGGTTCTTCCTGATCTGATGACGCTCCCAGACGTGTTGGAGCGGTTGCGCGGGAAGATTGGGCGCACCCGCCTATTGGAGCACCTTCGCGGATGCCCTGAATATAACGGCGGCCCAACACACCAGAAGTGGGGGAAGAAATTTGTGTTTTCCCCCCACGATTATCGACGCCTTATTGAGAGTATGGAATGCCACTCAAGCTTGTCACGTTCTCCCACACCAAAAACCTCTTTATCAGGGGTACGGTCGGGGGTAAGCGGGTACTGGAAAGCACGGGCACAACAAACCGCAAACTCGCAGAAGAATACCGCCGCAAAAGAGAGGCAGAACTCTGGCAAGAACAACTCTATGGCCCTCGCTCCGTCATAACCTTTGCGGATGCTGCAACGGCTTATATCAAAGATGCTCCACGCTCTCCATCCACAGGACGATACGTTGACAGGCTCGTAGAGCATTTCGGAGATACCAAATTATCCGAAATCAATAATGCATCTCTACGGCCCGCTTATGCGGGCATACTGAGGGATGGCGAGGCCGCATCTCCCGCCACCAAAAAGCGCACTGTCCGCACTCCCCTGCAAGCCATTCTGGAATTTGGCGCGGTGCAGGGGTGGTGCGATAGACCAGCCTTTGCAGCCATATCAGTCCCTCTATCCATAACCCGCTTTTTGCTACCAGATCAGGCAACAGACCTTGTCCAGCATGCGGCTCCTCACCTGCAACCGCTCTTCGTCTTCCTGATCGGCACGGGGTGTAGGCTATCTGAGGCGCTAGACTTGCAATGGAAGGATGTTGACCTTTACGGATGCCGCGCTGTTGTCTGGCAAAAGCAGGGACGCCAGCGCTACGTTGATCTCTGCCCCGCTGTTGTTAAATGGCTCGCCCGCATTGCCGATACAGATGGGCATGTATTCCGGCCCGCCATAAAAACCCGAAAGGGGACTATATTGGGTGACCGGTACCATGATTCTGGCAGACAGTATGGAGGACAAATAAAAAATGGATGGGCCGGAGCCTGCTCTCGCGCAGGGCTGCCGGGGCGCATACGGGAGTGGGTTCCCGCGGGCGCGAAAAAGGCAAGAACGGTATTTGTCCCGGAGTTTACGCCTCATGATCTTCGCCACACATGGGCATCCTGGCACTACTGCGTTTACCGGGATTTGTTGCGCCTGAAATCAGACGGCGACTGGAGCAATATCAATACCGTGACGATTTACGCCAAGCTGATGCCGCCAGTATATCGAGAGGAAATTATAAGGTGGTGGGGGACGGGACCGGCCATCGCTCTGGAAGGGGAAAACCCATAACCAATTCCTAACCACTCAGGGCGGAATCTGGTGAATTATGCTGTACTATCGTGTACCGATACTTGGATGATTTTTCAGCGGGAGACATGGTTTAAACCGCAGAATACTGCAGCTCAGGAATGGTGGGCGCAACAGGGATTGAACCTGTGACCCCTACCATGTCAAGGTAGTGCTCTACCGCTGAGCTATGCGCCCATTCCTGACGTGTGTGGGCCTTTTATCCTCCTTGCCTTGCAAGCGCAAGCCCACAATAGTGGGAATATGAAAAATTTTGCGTCTTCTTTATTCCCACCCAGCCTGAAGCGGTTGTTTCAGCCTCAGCAGGACATGCAGGAAGAGAACACAGCCAACCGGCAGGCGGCCCCCAATCCGGTTCTGGTCTGCGGCACACCCGCAACCAGCCCCGTGGTGCTGGGCTCCCCCCATTCAGGGCATTTTTATCCGGAGGCGTTTATACGTATTGCCCGCCAGCCCCTAGACATCCTGCGTAGTGGTGAAGACAGCTTTGTGGATGAACTGGCCCTTGGTGCCCATAACCTGGGGCCACCGCTGCTGAGCGCCACCTTCCCCCGTGTGTTTTGCGATGTAAACCGCGCAGCATGGGACCTGGACAGCCGGATGTTCCATGGTGCCATTCCATCCTTTGTCGCGCCCTCTGAGCGGGGGTTGGCGGGGCTGGGTTCCATACCCCGTATTGTTGCAGACCGCCGCCCCATTTACCGGCAACGCATCCCCTTTATGGAGGCCGCCTTACGCATCCGCCATTACTGGATGCCCTACCACGCTGCCCTGGCAGACCTGCTACAGGCCGCTCATACACGGCATGGCTTCTGCCTGTTGCTGGACCTGCATTCCATGCCCGATGCGCCACAGGCGGGCTCGCCCGACTTTGTGCTGGGGGACCGCTATGGCACATCCTGCACGCAACGCCTGACAGATCTGGCAGAGCAGACATTGCAGGGGCTGGGGTTTAAAACCGCCCGGAACGCGCCATACGCAGGCGGGTATATTACGCGCCATTACGGCCGCCCCACCCAGAACATGCACGCCCTGCAAATAGAAATGCGGCGCGGCCTGTATATGGATGAAGCTACACACACACCGCATGAAGGCTTTGCCGCCTTGGCCGAGGCCCTGACCATTCTGGTCGCTCAGGTGCTGGCGCATTTTCCAGCGCAGGAAAAACCAGCCCATAATTCTGGCTGACATGCCCCCGCCAGATATTGAAAACAGGCCCGTTCCACCACATCTGTGCAACCAGAACAGGCAGGGATGCACACCCCCATCAGGTGTGGCATACACTGCCCATGTGCAGAGTTTATAAGAAGTAACAGGGCCAGTAGCATGACAGAAACAACCTCCAACGCCACGGCACATCAGGGAAGTGAAACACGCGAGTTCAGCGCCGAAGTAGGGCGGCTGCTCGACCTGGTTGTGCACTCACTGTATTCCGAGCGCGAAATCTTCCTGCGTGAACTGGTCGCCAACTCAGCGGACGCCACCGATCGCCGCCGCTTTGAAGCCCTGACCGATGCCGCACAGGCCCTGCCCGAAAATGCCAAGATCAGCATCAACCCCGACAAGGACGCCCGCCTGCTGACGATCAGCGATGACGGGTCAGGCATGAGCCGGGATGAACTGGTTGCCAACCTTGGCACCATTGCCCGCTCCGGCACCCGCGCTTTTGGCCAGAAGCTTGAAACCGCCAAACCCGAAGACCGCCCCAGCCTGATTGGCCAGTTTGGCGTTGGTTTTTACGCGGCCTTCATGGTGGCGGACAAGGTGGATGTTGTCTCCCGCCGGGCCGGGGCAGATGAGGCATGGCGCTGGTCGTCCGATGGCAAGGGGGCCTACACGCTTGAACCCGCAACACGCGAAAAAGCGGGAACAGACATTACACTCCACATTAAATCCGATGCGGATGAATTTCTGGACCCATGGCGCCTGCAGGCCATTATTCGCAAATGGTCGGACCATATTGCATGGCCTGTTACCATCATGCGTGATGGCAAGGAAGAAGCCGCCAACGAAGGCACGGCCCTGTGGCGCAAGTCCCGCAATGATGTGACGGAAGAACAGCTGGAAGAGTTCTACCGCCATATTTCCCACAACTTTGACAAACCGTGGGATACCCTGCACTGGCGTGCAGAGGGCATGATGGAATTTTCCGCCCTGCTGTTCATCCCCTCCTCCCGCCCGTTCGAGTTTGGCGAGCAGACGCGTGAGAGCAAGGTGCGCCTGCATGTGCGCCGGATGTTCATTACCGATGATGCCGAAATCCTGCCCCCATGGCTGCGCTTTGTGCATGGTGTGGTGGATACGGAGGACCTGCCGCTCAATGTCTCACGCGAGATGTTGCAGGCAACCCCCGTTCTGGCCCGTATCCGCAAGGCCGTGACCACCAAGGTTGTGAACGAGCTGAAAACCCGCGCCAAGGACGCGCAGGCCTATGCAACGTTCTGGGACAACTTTGGCCCCGTGCTCAAGGAAGGCATGTGGGACGACCCCACCTATAAAACCGATGTGGCAGCCCTTAGCCGCTTCCGCTCCAGTGCCGTGGATACCCTGACCTCTCTGGACGATTACATAAGCCGTATGAAGCCCGAGCAGGACGCCATTTACTACGTAACAGGCGACAATGCAGACGTGCTGAATGCCTCCCCCCAGATTGAAGGCTTCAAGGCCCGTGGGGTGGAAGTGCTGCTGCTGTCCGACCCGGTGGATTCCTTCTGGCCGGAACGGCTCGGCACATATGAGGGCAAAAACCTGCGCAATGTGGCACAGGGCCTGAATGACCTTGAAAAATTTGGTGCCCCTGAAGCCAGCACCGCCGAAAAAGCGGATATGGACACCCTGCTACCAGCCCTGAAAACCGCTCTGGGGGATGCTGTATCCGACATCCGGGCAACGGATCGTCTGGTTTCCAGCGCCATGGTGCTGAGTGCGCCCGAAGGCGGGCCGGACCTGCAACTGCGCAAGCTCATGCAGCGGAGCGGGCAGGATATTCCGGACGTAACCCCTGTGCTGGAGCTTAACCCTGCACACCCCATTATCCACTCTCTGGCTCAAAAGGTGCAGGCCGGGGATAACATTGATACGCTGGCCCATATCCTGCTTGATGTTGCCAGCATCCAGAATGGTGAAACACCAAAGGATGTTAACGCCTTTTCCCGCCGGATCATGGATTATCTGGCTGGTGGCACGCAGGACGCCAACGCACAGTAACGTCATGCGGACTAACCGTAAGGGAGCGCGCTCCCTTACGCCCACAAACCAGAACGGCTGGAGGCTTTGCTCCAGCCGTTCTGGTTTTCAGGGCTTTTCAGTCTGCTTCACCGCATTCCACACGGCGTCCAGCTTCTCCACGCTCTGGTCCTGCATGCTCAGGCCATCCTGCGCCAGACGGGCTTCCACCGCCTCGAACCGGCGGGTAAACTTGTCACAGGCCTGGCGCAGGCAGGCTTCCGGGTCCAGCTTCAGGCGGCGTGCAAGACTGGCGACAGAAAACAGGACATCGCCCAGTTCATCCTGCATTTTTTCCCGGTCATTCTTCTGCATTTCCACCGCAAACTCGTTTATTTCCTCATGTACCTTGTCCAGCACACCGGAGACATCGGGCCAGTCAAACCCGACACGGGCCGCACGGGATGCCAGTTTGGAAGCCCGCAGCAGGGCGGGCAAAACAGGCGGCACACCCGCCAGCGCACCGGGGCGCTGCGCTGCCTGCCCCCCGAATTGGGCCAGACGTTTGCGCTCCTGCTCCTTGATTGCCTCCCACTGCCCCGGCATGGCACGTGCGGACAGTTCAGCCGCTACGGGCTGGGGTTGAGCGGCATTCCCCAACACGTCCTTGCCAAAGGTAACGTGCGGGTGCCGACGGATCATTTTTTCCGTAACAATTTCCGCTACATCGGCAAAAGCGAATTTCCCCTCCTCTTCCGCCAGTTGCGCCTGATAGACCACCTGCAACAGAAGATCCCCCAGCTCATCAGGAAAAGCCTGCCAGTCCTGCCGCTGAATAGCATCGAGCACCTCATAGGCCTCTTCAATGGCATAGGGGGCTATAGTCTGGTGTGTCTGCTCGCGGTCCCACGGGCAGCCTTCCTCCGGGTCGCGCAGACGCGCCATAAGAGCAAGCAGCCGCTCAATATTCTGCGCGGCCTTGTGCCGGTTCTGCACGGCATCCACAGGGGAGGTTGCGGGGGTTTGTGCTCTGCTGGTCATGCTCTCTGCCTGTTCTGGTGGCCTGCCGCGCGGGCAGCGCGGGACTTTATGTGTTAAACATTGTGCCATAATCCTGTGCCGCGTCTATGCGCTTGCAGGCAGAAAGCCTAACCTACCGCCAGAATCAGAAGAGGAAGGCATGACACAGAAACCCGTTATCTTCATTGATGGCGAAGCAGGCACAACAGGGCTGGAAATACGCGAGCGCCTCTCGGCCCTACCTGTTACGCTGTTTTCAATCGACCCCGCCCGGCGCAAGGACCCGGCTGCCCGCAAGGACGCCATGGCCGCAGCCGATCTGGTTGTTCTGTGCCTGCCAGACGATGCCTCGCGCGAGGCCGTGCATATGGCAGCAACTCTGGGTGATGCCGCCCCCCGCCTGCTGGATGCCAGCACCGCTTACCGCACGGACCCGGCATGGGTTTACGGCTTTCCCGAACTGGCAAAAGGTCAGGACCGGGCCATTGCCAGCGCACTGCGTGTGTCCAACCCCGGCTGCTACCCCACGGGGGCCATTGCCCTGCTCCGCCCACTGGTAGATGCCGGGGTGCTGGATGCCCGCTACCCGGTATGCATTAACGCAGTTAGTGGATACTCCGGGGGTGGCCGCAGCATGATTGAGGCGCACGAGCATGAAGGCGGGCCAGCGTTCGAGCTGTATGGGCTCAGTCTGGAACACAAGCATGTGCCCGAAATCCACCAGCACGCCAACCTTGCGCGGCGTCCGGTTTTTGTGCCTTCGGTCGGGCATTTTGCGCGGGGAATGATTGTTTCCATCCCCTTGCACCTGGATGACCTGAAAGGCCATATAACCGGGAGTGATCTGCATACCATTCTGCACGAACACTATGCCGGACAGGCCCATGTGCGGGTTATGCCGCACGAACCCAAACTCTCGGCCGAAGCTTTGGCAGGGAGCGACAACATGGAACTGCGTGTGCATGCCAGCACCCAGAACAGGCAGGCCCTGCTAACGGCTCGGCTGGATAATCTGGGCAAAGGTGCATCTGGCGCTGCATTGCAGAACATCAGCCTGATGCTGGATTTGAACGACGCCTGAAAACAGGCATGAATTTTGAAAGGTTTTAACGATCATGAGCAATCGAGTTGCTATTGTAACCGGTGGTAGCCGGGGCATTGGCGCCGCCATTGCAGAAGCTCTGGCAAAAGATGGGTACGATATTGCCATTTCCTATTCCAGCAGTTCGGGCGCTGCTGAAAAGGTAGCGGAAAAAATCCGCGCCATGGGCCGCAAGGCGCTGACCATTAAAGCCAACAGCACGACAGTTGAAGGCAACCGTGAGGTCATTGCCGAAACCATTATTGCCTTTGGCCGTATTGACGCGCTTGTGTGCAATGCCGGCACATACCCCTACGGCCCGATTGATGAAATGACGGTCGCACAGATTGAAAACATTCTGAACCTGAATGTGCGTGCCGTTATGGTGGAAACCATGGAAGCCGTAAAACACATGAAGGAAGGCGGGCGGATTATTTACATCGGCTCCGCTTTTGGTGCACGCGCGCCCTTCCCCGGCATTTCGCTTTATGCTGCCACAAAGGCGGCTTTGCGCGGTTTTGCCAAAGGCGTGGCACGCGACCTGGGGAGCCGTGGCATTACGGCCAACGTAATCGAACCAGGCCCGATCCACACCGACATGAACCCAGAAGATGGGGAAGGTGCTGCCCTGATCAGCAGTTTTGTTGCAACCGGTGCTTACGGCAAGGTAGATGACATTGCCGCCATGGCTGCTTTTCTGGCAAGCCCCAAGGCATCCTACATTACAGGTGCCGCCCTGCCTGTTGATGGCGGACTGGAAGCCTGATCAAACCCGTTATTCCTTAAACTTCTATAAGGAATAATGGATTTTATAACCCACCTCTATGCCCTACGCATGGAGGTGGGTTTTTTACGTACCCATAAAACAAAACAGCCTGCATACCAGAGGTATGCAGGCTATTCCTTTGTGAGACTTCCCTGATGCTCGAATTACAGGCTAGGGAAACATCCTTCTTATAACAGAAAATGCTATTATATAAAACGATAAATACAAAAATGGCACAAAAAATATAATAGCCTCCAGATCTCCCATCATCGTCAGAACTCCCCTTCCGAGACAGACGCATCTGCCTGCGCATCAAACAGGACGCCACCGGCGGCTGCGACCAGAATAATCATGACCGTGCCAACCGCCCATGCAAAATACCAAGGCCCCTGGTCACCCACAAAAACGGCAAACAGAAGAGCCACTACCAGAGCCAGACCCAGCCCCGCAAAACGCAGCAATGTGATCATGCGCCCTCTCCTTTTCAGTAACTATGCGTATCTTTGATGATATCCGCCGTGTGAACTTTCCCGCGCATAACGTAATAGCACCAGGACGTGTAACACAGGATCAGCGGCACAAAGATCAGGGCCACGGCCAGCATGCAGGTCAGGCCGTACTGGCTGGCTGAGCTGTTCCAGATTGTCAGGCTCTGGTCCGGGCGTGTGGTGGACGGCATGAAGAACGGGAACATGGCGGCCGCAACCGTACCAATTGTACCCACCCAGGAGCCAAGGCCCATCCACCAGGCCACATGGGAGCGGTTAGCCAGCACAAGCATGACACCGGCCAGCATGCTCACCACACCGAGCACAGGCAGCAGCCACAAAACGGGGTGTGCTGCATAGTTGTGCAGCCAAGCCCCAACCTGCACACTGACCTGCTGCCCCTGCATGGGGTTTGCAGGCATGGCAGGGTTCCCCTGCTCAAGCACAAAACCCGGCATGCCGCGGATCCATACGCCACCGGCAAGGAACAGAGCAACTGCGGCAAGCCCCGCACGGCTGGCATAGCGCCGCGCCCGGTCGTGAATGGGGTTCTCAGAGCGGATCATCAGCATGACACCGCCTTGCATAACACTCAGGCAGACCGCCATAAGGCCGCACAGAATGGCAAAGGGGTTAAGCAGATAAGCCAGAAAAGACCCATCCTGAAAATACTGCCCGGTCCAGTTAAAGTGGTACCCCACACCTTGCAGAATATTGCCAAAAGCTGCGCCGTAAACAAACATGGGCAGGAAGCCCGAAACCAGAAAAACCCAGTCCCAGCTTGCACGCCACAGGCGGGCATCCACCTTGGAGCGGTATTCAAAAGCTACGGGCCGTAAGATCATGCTGAACAGCAGCAGGATCATAACCACATAAAACACCGAAAAAGACGTGGCATACAGCGTGGGGAACGCCGCAAAAATGGCACCACCACCCAGAATGAACCAGACCTGATTACCATCCCAGTGCGGGCCAATGATGTTGAGCGCAGTGCGGCGCTCCCCATCCGTGCGCCCCACAAAGCGCAACAGGGTGCCCACCCCCATGTCCATGCCCACCATCAGGCCAAGCCCGATCAGCAGCACACATAAAAGGCCAGCCCATATAAGCTTGAGAACAACATAAATATCCATGATGCAGGACTTCCTTAATGCGCCACAACGGACAGGTGTGCGGGGTCTGCATCTTCATGCGGACCATGCGCCTCTGGCCCCAGCCGGGCGAACTTGAACATCAGGTAAAGCTCAACCGCGATGAATATGCTGTAAAGCACAGTAAACCCGGCCAGTGAGAACAGCATGTAAGACACGCTATGCGTGGAAGCAGACATAAAGGTTGGCAGGCGGTCAAACACCGTCCAGGGCTGGCGGCCAGCCTCAGCCGTAATCCAGCCAAACTCGGTTGCCAGAACCGGCAGGGGGATGGACCACATGCACAGCTTGAGGAACAGCGGGTTACGCTCCAGCTGGTTTTTCAGGCTCAGGTAAGACGCCATGGCAAACAGCACGAAAAAGAACACGCCCAAAAACACCATCAGGCGGAAAGACCAGAAGGTTACAAAAACATTGGGCAGAATATCGGGCTTTGTCTGATCAATAACGCTCTGGAGCTGCTCGGGTGCAATAGCGGTTACGTCCTGCCCCGGTGCATGGCGGGTAGCAAGCAGGCCATACCCCATGTCGTTCTGGTGAGCACGGAACTCCTCCAGATCGGCCGCCTGATGGTTTTCCTCATACCGGCGCAGGGCACTTACGGCTGTAATGCCAGAGGCAATGCGCGGAGCGGCGGCATCTTCAAGTTCGATCATGCCGGTAATGGGCGTGTTAAAGCTGTGCGTGATCAGGGGCGTGAGCACAAAAGGCACCCCGATTTCAAACGAGCTTTCCTGCTTTTCATCATTAGGCAGAGCCGCAATAATCCAGGGTTCATACGGCGGCTTGCTGGTGTGCCACAGCCCTTCTATGGCTGCGATCTTGGTCGGCTGATGTTCGTAGTCCAGACGGCCCAGCACATCCCCCAGCGTAATAACGGCAACGGTGGAAAAAATACCAAACAGTGCTGCCATCCGGAAAGAGCGCGCAGCAAATTCCCGGTGCTGCTTACGCAGCAGATAGAACGCACTGATCCCCATGACAAACAGAGATGCCGCCACATAACCCGCAACCGAAGTATGCACGAACTTGGCCTGTGCATCGGGGTTGAAGACAACGCCTACAAAGCTGTCAAATGTCATACGCAGGGTTTCGGGGTCAAAATGTGCGCCGTTGGGCATGTTCATGCTGGCATTGGCCACCAGAATCCACAATGCAGACAGGTTGGAACCCAGTGCCACCAGATAGGTAATGGCCAGATGCGCAGGTTTGCTCAGACGGTCCCAGCCAAAAAACATCAGCCCGACAAAGGTGGATTCCATAAAAAAGGCCATCAGCCCTTCAATGGCCAGAGGTGTGCCAAACATATCCCCGAAAAAGCGGGAATACATGGACCAGTTGGTGCCGAACTCAAACTCCATGGTCAGGCCGGTTGCCACACCCAGAGCAAAGTTGATGCCAAACAGCTTGCCCCAGAACAGGGTCATGTCCTTGTACACCTGCTTGCCGGTTACGACGTACACCGTCTCCATGGCCGCGAGCATAAAGGTCAGTCCCAATGTCAGGGGGACGAACATGAAGTGATAAAGGGCCGTTAACGCAAACTGAAAACGCGAAAGGTCAACGACCGTAGGATTAATTAAGTCCATTTTTTTAACCTTATTACAGAATAGAAGCGTTTTTCACTTTCAGCTCTTCATGTCGCTCCCTCCTCCGGGGCGAAAACACGCGTCCTCCACCCTGATAACCCTGTGCATGAACGGAAGCACCGCCTGCCGGTGGGTCATGCATACAATGGTTGTCTGCTCACACCGCTGCACCAGCGCGGCCATGAGGGCCTGCTCCAGAGCGGCATCCAGCCCTTCGGTTGGTTCGTCCAGAACAAGCCATGGAGTGCCGCGTAGCAGGGCCTGAGCCACCGCCACCCTGCGCGCTTGCCCACCGGAAAGGCGCAGGCCATCATTACCAACCCAGGTTTGCAAACCCTGTGGTAAAGACTGAATGAATTGTGTGAGCTGTGCCGTTTCCAGCACATCTGCAAGCTCCTGCTCCGTAGCGTGGGGGGCTGCCAGCAGAAGGTTGTCCCTTAATGTGCCCGCAAACAGATGAAAGTCCTGTGCGGCTACACTCACAAAAGCGGCCATATCTTCCGCACGCAGTGTACCAACATCCACACCGCCAAAGCTTATGCTGCCGCTATCGGGCGCATAAAAGCCAAAGAGCAGGTTGATCAGGCTGCTTTTGCCAATACCGGATGGCCCGACCAGCCCTACATGCTCCCCCTGACGGATGGTCAGGTTAGCATTCTGTAAAACAGGGCTTACAGTTTTCGGGTATGCAAAGCTCAGGTCGCGCACCACCAGATCATACGGTGCGTGTGGAAGGTCTGCCCCCTGCACCACAGGCCGCGGCGTACTGGGGGGGCAGGCTGCATCCAGCCGAATGGTCGCAAGCTTTGCCTGTGCTGCGGCCTGCCGCGCCAGTGGCAAGGGGGCTGCCACATCAAAAGCTGCCAGAACCCCCAGCACCAGCATGGGCACTTCCGCAATACTCAACTGCCCTGCCCGGCAGGCGTTAACCGCCAGAACCAGAACCCCCAGAGCCGTGGCAAACGTGATAAGGCTTACCAAGCCGCGGGCAGCACTTTCGAGCACATCCAGCTTCCAGCATGCCCTATCCATTTCGGCCTGCTGCGCCTGCCACTGCCCTGCCCGGCTGCTGGCGGCATCCAACAGCAGATATTCCCCCATATTCTGGAGTGTTTGCGCCAGCTCCGCCTGAATGTGGCTCTGTTTTTCCGCCTCCCTCCGTACCAGCCGGTCCATGGCGGGGCCAACCAGCAACGGCACCAGAACACCGCCCAGCAACAACCCTACAGCCAGAAGAGCTGCCGCGGGGAGCGTAAAGCAGGCGAACACACCCACAAACACCACACCGCACAGCAATGCACGCAAAAAGGGGAGTGCGACATCTGTATAATATGCCGCCACTTTGTCCGTATCCGAGACAAAGCGCCCCAGCAGGTCCCCTCCCTGCTGGTCCATCAGCCCGGCGGGGGCAAGCGGAGCAAGGCGTGCATAAACCCATGCGCGCAAATGTCCGCCCAGACGGAGTGCACCATCATGCGCCACAACCCGCTCCAGATAGCGGGCTATAATGCGGACCATGGCAAAAAACCGCACACCCGTTGCTGGCAGCACAATATTGAAGGCCCGCGCAACGGCTTGCCCACCCAGCCCCGCAACCGCAGCCCCCGCCAGCAGCCAGCCTGACAGAAAAAGCAGCCCAAAGCTGGCCAGTGCCGCAGCACAGGCAAACCCCACCCCAAGGGCAAGACGCCAGCGCAGCCCCACCGAAAGACGGAAAAAACCCTGTGCACCACCGGCCAAAGAATCTTGTGGCATGCTCATGCAACAGTCTCCTTTTGTACGGGAACACTCTCTACCGTGCCGCCAGCCACGTGCAGCAGCGCATCTGCCCGGTCAGCCAGTGCCTGCCTGTGGGTTGCAACCACAACAATGCGCCCAGCCACACACCGGCGCAGGGCGTTGGCCACATGCAGTGCGCTCACTGCGTCCAACCCTGCTGTGGGTTCGTCCAGCACCAGAACATCCGGGTTTTGCAGCAAGGCCCGCGCCAGAGCCAAACGGCGGACCTGCCCGCCAGACAGGCGGCTACCCCGTTCGCCTATATGCGTTTCAAACCCTTCAGGCAGGGCTTCTATGAACCCCAGCGCATCTGCCAAGGTGGCGGCTTGCCGCAGCTGCTGCATATCCGCCCCCGGTGCACCCAGACGCAGATTATCGGCCACAGTGCCAAAAACCATAAGCGGGTGCTGCGGCACGCACGCCATACGTACGCCATGCAGCGGCATGGACTGCCCCGAGGTATCGTAGGCGCCCAAGCTCCCGGCAACAGGTTGTAAAAAACCCAGCAGAGTATTCAGCAAAGTGGTTTTACCCGCACCACTGGCACCGGTTAAAACCGTCAACTGGTTCCGGGCAAAGTGGCAGGTCACGTGCTGCAAAACAGGTGCGCCATCGGGGGTATGCACCTCAAGCCCGGAGCAGACCAAAGTGCCAACGCCCCCTGCGGGCAGGAGGGCTGGCAGTGTGTAACGCTCTGCCTGTGCAGGCAGGGCAAACAGTTTGCCCATATGCTCCATGGCAGCCTGAGCATTCTGCCGCGCATGATAGCTGGCAGAAAATGTGCGCAGCGGCATAAAATACTCTGGAGCCAGCAACAGAACCAGAAAAGCAGACCGGAAATCCGCCATGCCAGCCAACAGGCGCGTGCCAAAAACAACGGCAACCAGTGCAATGGACAGACTGGAGAAAAACTCCAGTGCAGCCGATGTGAGGAATGCCACCTTCATGACAGACAGGGTGGTGCGCCCATGCGCATCCGCCAGCCTGGCAATACGGTCCAGACTATCCTGCGTGCGACCAAACAGGCGCAGGGTTTTTAACCCCCGCAACGCATCCAGAAAACTCCCGCCAAGCAGGGATAGTTCCCGCCACCGCCGGTCCATAATGGTTTGCGCGCCGTAGCCCACAAACACCATAAAAACCGGCACAAGCGGGCCAGTGCAGGCAAGCACCAGAAAGCTCCACCCATCCACCCCCGCTACCACCGCCAGAATAAGCAGCGGCAGAACCACCATCATGGCCGCAGACGGCACATACCGGGCAAAATAGGGCACCAGCGCACGGGCACCCTCCGTAAAGGTGGTTACGACCTCCCCTGCGGGCACACCTGCGCAAACCACGGGCCCGGCTGCAAACAGATGCGCCAGCAGCTTGCCCCGAACATGACCAGCCACCCGCAGACCTGCCTGCGTTCCCAGAATGTCGGATACAAAACGTGCCCCAACCTGCCCCACAAGACAGACGAGGATGAGCCCAAACACAGAAAATTCCGTATCCAGCCCACGGCCATGGAACGCCAGATCGTCCACAAGATGGGCCAGAAGAATAAACTGACACACCAGTAGAACAGCCGACACACCCCCAACCACAACAGAACCAAGCAACCAGCCGCGCACCTGGCGGGCCAGTCCCTTGGTCATATCTGCGCCGTGTGCTCGGGCGGGTGTGGCATCCATGGCTCAATACTTACATAATTTACTTAACCGTTTTGTTAGTTACATTTATATGTAACTTTCGTCAAGAGCGCCATGAAGTTGAGAATTTTCTCAACTCCCTAAAGGAAATACTCTTTTCTCAACGAGGAGAAATATTTTTGAATATTTTTCATGATAGAATTTAAATATAATTAAAATCTCCCATAAACAAAAATAAATATGGGGGTATATTTTAAATTAATATGGTTCTGGTTTTATTATTACAAACAAACCATCATTTTATTGATTTTCCTATTATTTTGCACCGAATTAACTATTCCAAACCCTTGCACATCCGTGCAAAAATCCGAAACAGTTACACAAAACAATAAATTATCACACACTTAAAAAGGCAGCTCTAACCGCCAGAACTGCCTTCCAAAAAGCCGCGACTCAGGGCACCTCAACCACAAGACGACCTTTTATTTTGCCATCAAGCAGGTCTGTGGCCGCAGTTATGGCGTCTGACAGGGGGATAACTCGAGTCATTTCCGCCAGCAGGTCCTTATTGACCAACAAGGCCAGACGCTCCCACATATCCTGCCGGACCGTTTTGGGGCACATCACGCTATCTATCCCCACCAGCGTTACGCCACGCAGAATAAAGGGAGCGACAGTGGCGGGGAACTCCATCCCCCCCGCCAGACCGCAGGCGGTTACCACGCCCTGCGGTTTCATTGCGGCGCAGACAGAGGCCAGAACTTGCCCGCCCACCACATCCACCGCCCCTGCCCAGCGGGCTTTTTCCAGCGGGCGGGAAGGCATTTCAAAATGTGAGCGCGCCAGCACCTCGGAAGCACCCAATTTTTGCAGGTAGGGTTGCTCTTCCAGCCGGCCGGTTACCGCCACAACCTCATACCCCAGCCGGGCCAGAAGCATAACCGCCACACTGCCGACCCCACCCGTTGCACCCGTCACCAGCACCGGGCCGGAACCGGGCTCCACACCTTCACGCACCAGTGCCTGCACGCACAGCATGGCCGTAAAGCCCGCCGTGCCCAGTGCCAGAACCTGCTGGGCATTTAACCCCTGCGGCAAAGGCAGCAACCATGCGGCGCGAACACTGGCTTTTTGCGCAAGGCCGCCCCAGTGCTTTTCGCCCACACCCCAGCCATTCAGCATAACCTGCTGCCCGACTGTAAAATCGGGGCTGGAGGAGCGCTCGACCACGCCTGCAAAATCAATCCCCGGCACCATTGGCCATGCCCGCACCACAGGACCACGCCCGGTAATGGCCAGCGCGTCCTTGTAGTTCAGGCCCGACCAGTGAACACGGACTGTCACCTCCTCGTCCAGCAAGGCATTTTCGGGCAGTTTCCGCAGAGCAGCCGGCTGGCCTGCTTCTTCAAGGTAGAGCGCATCAAACATCTGTTTTTATCCGGCCAAAGAGAACAACACGGCACACTAGCCTTTAACCAACGCCCGCAAAGCCCTTCGGTCCCGCACTGACAGAGTTTTGAAGTTCCGCGCACATCATACGTGACATAAAAAATACAATTGGAATCACGCTGGTCAGCGACTCACTTTTTGTTCATACTGTGGCATCCTAACAGTATAGCGGACGTTCTCTTGCTCCTGTTCATAATGGGTCTGCTGACCCTTGTTCTGCTTATCGTGATCAGCATCCTGATCGCGCTTTCCGAAATCTCCTTTGCCGCCGCCCGGGAAGTCAGGCTCCGCAGCCGCGCAGAAGCAGGAGATCCGCGTGCCCAGGCGTTTCTGGCACTCCGCCGCAATAGCGGGCAGGTCATAACCGTTATCCAGATCTGCCTGAACGGCGTGGGGATTATGGGCGGTATTGTCAGCTCGGAAATGCTGTCTCCCCCTCTGGCTGATTTTTTCACCCAGTGGAATCTCTCCGACTGGTGGGCGCAAAATCTGGCCTCCACCCTCAGCTTTATTTTTGTCACCGGCATGTTCGTGCTGTTTGCCGACCTGCTGCCCAAACGGGTCGCCATGAACAACCCGGACAAGGTAGCCCTTGCCGTAGGCTGGTTCCCACGGCTGGCCTTGCGGATTCTCTACCCGGTTGTCTGGATTTTTTCCAAAATTTCCGATGTGGTGCTCAAAGCGCTCAAAATCCCGGCTGCCTCGGCAGTCGAACCCGTAACGCCAGAAGACCTGCACGCCATTCTGGCGGCGGGCACGGCCTCCGGCGCCCTGCTCCAGCAGGAACACCAGATGATCGAGAACGTGCTGGGTCTACAGGACCGTTCCGTTACATCCGCCATGACCCCACGGGACGAGATCATTTTTCTCGATATTCAGGACACGCCTGAACACAACCATGAAAAAGTGCGCATGGAGCCTTATTCGCGCTACCCGCTGTGCAATGGCGGGCTGGATAAGGTTATTGGCTCCATCCGTGCGGAAGACGTTCTGGCCTCGGTCGTGGACCCCTCCACAGCACCCTCCGGTCGCCCACACTCCAACCCCATTGCCCGCATGCGACGGGACGTACCCTCCGTGCCGGAAACGCTGAACCTGTGGGACACACTGGCCCAGTTTGACACATCGGGCGTAGGCTTTGCGCTGGTGGTCAACGAATACGGACTGGTTGTGGGGCTGATCACCTTCAAGGACATCATGGGCGTGCTCATGGACGGACTGGCCAGCCCGTTTGAGGAACAGGCCATTGTCCAGCGTGATGCCAACTCCTGGCTGGTGGACGGCGCTGCCCCCATTGGGGAAGTCATGCGTGAGCTCGACATTGCAAACCTGCCCGACCATGAGCAGTTTGATACAATCAGCGGCTTTATCATGCACCGCCTGCGCCGTATGGCCCGCAAGACCGACAGGGTAGATGCAGCGGGCTTCCGGTTTGAAGTGGTTGACGTGGAAGGCTTCCGCATCAACCAGCTCCTGGTCACGCGGCTTAATACCGCACTCTAAAGCCTGCGCCTGAAAAGGGGGAACAAGGCCTGCCAGTTCTGGCGGTCTTGTTCCCCCTTTTTCTATTATTCCTATACTACCAAAAAAATGACATACTTCTCTCACGTTAACATCATCCAATACAACTTGGAGTAAAGTGAGATGAAGTTTACAGCACTCCCCATTGCTTTTTTGCCTGTTCTTTTACTGGCTGGCTGTGCGGAAACCCCAATGGGCCCAACCACGCAGGTCCTCCCCGGCCCGGGTAAGGAATACGGGCAGTTCCTGCAGGAACAGAACTTCTGCCGCTCTCAGGCTGCCGCCTCTGTACAGGGGCAGGCCGAACGCCAGAACCATAAAGCCATTTATGGTGGTCTGGCGGCAACCGCTCTGGGTGCCGGGCTTGGAGCTGCCGCTGGCGGTGGAGCCGGTGCGGGCATTGGGGCTGCTGCAGGGGCCATGGGTGGCGGTCTGGGCGGGAGCCTCTATTCCAACAACCAGCAGGGTGGCATTCAAACGCAGTATAACAATGCGTATGTGGCCTGCATGATTGCTTACAAAAACGTCCTGCCCGCTCCCCAGCCTGCTTACGGCTACGTTCGCTAAAACGCCCAGCTTCTGCCGGGGATACATCCGGCAGAAGCCGTGTGTTGGTAAACCGCTTACTCCATACGCGCGGTGTTACTGAAAGACCCACCCTTGCGGGCGGGTTAAAAAATACTTTCATACCTGTGCATAAAAAAAGGGCCATTCGAAAGAATGGCCCTTTTCCACACTGAATATCTGACACAGGCCAGAGGCAGAAGCTTTAGAACGCAGCCTGCACACGTGCAGCGAAGGAGTTGCCATCGCGGCCTGCATTGTTCCAGGTAGAAGCGCTCATGCCACCACCCGTAGCCGTGCGGGAAACAATGAAGTGGTTGAAGTCGAGCATGAAGCGGAAGTGGCGGTTGGGATACCAGTTGATACCACCGGACCACACGGTTTGACGGCCACCACGAATATCAGCCGAAACATCGCTGAAGTCGGTGACACTGTAACGGCCCGTAATTTCGAGCGCGCCCCAGTAACCGCGTGAGGGGTCGAATTCGTGTTCAACACCCGGTGCGCCGAATGCACCTTCCTTGATGTTATATTCACGACCTTTGCCAAACAGGGTGTAGTTGGCAGAACCATAATAACCCTGAAGGTGAACGGTTTTCTGCGACATCGCTTCCGTCACACCCGTAATCGGCTGATTGCTGCGGTTGACGCCAATATTATAGTATTCGCCCTTGAGCACCATTTTCTTCCAGCGGAAGCCCAGTTCCGGACCGGCAGACCAGACAGATGATGCGTTGTTGATTGTCGCGCCAATCAGGTTGGTGCTGGTCAGGTTAACTTCAGGCGACTGGCTGGGACCATAAGACTTGCTGCACGAAGCGGAACCCGCTTTGCAGACTTCTGCCACCTTGAACGCGCTAATGGCGGAAATACCAACATGCACATCAATATCTTTGGACATGTAGGGACGGCCCGCCGCACGGAAAGTGCCGCCCGTCTGGCTGTTAACAATCCCGTTGTAACCATAATTATTGGTGCTGGCACTTGCATTGCCGCTACGCTGGCCAAAGCTCTGGCCTGTAAAGTAAGCAGCAATCCACCAGCGTTTTTCGTAATGTAGACCACCAAAGCTGAAGCGCGCATCCCCTGCCGCAATCTTACGCACGGCATCGGTAATGGCGGGACGTTCCATCATTTCGAAGTCGTTCGAGCTTTCGGAATCTTCTTCCGTCACGCGCGGCTGGAAGTAACCGACTGTCAGGATCGTGTTGTGCAGCCCCGTGTAGTTCAGGTTTGCTTCATACAGGGTCTGGTCAGTGCTCGCACCGTCTGCACCACCGGCACCAAAGTCTGGCGTTACGTTAGCAACCCAGTCTTTGTAACGGAAGGTGAAGGGGATACGGATACGACGGGCGTTTTCGGTAAAACTGTTGAAATCACCATTTGTTTCCCCACGACGCGGACCACCGCCGAGGAAGCCGCCAAAGTCTTCATGGAATGCCAGACCAACCGAGAAGCCATACGCACCATCTTCAGATGAAACCGTAAAGCGACCTTTGGGGAAGCCGACAATCATGCCGCCAACGCGTACTTCTTCATCAGAAGCCGTGGCAGCCTTGAAGTCTTTCCAGGACATGGTGTCACCACGGTCAGACGGGGGAGTGCCCACGCCAGACAGGGGTGCAACCTTTTTCATGGGTTCCTGCTCGCCGAACTGCACGTTCGGGTCGTAGTTCCCATCGGCAACATGCGTGGTGTGGCGGCCGTGGCCAGCTGCCTGACCCATGCGGCCTTTGGTTGTGGTTGCATCGCTTTTAGCCAGCTGATGCTTGAGGGTGACGATCTGCTGCTGCATATCCCGACGCATCTGGGACATTTCCGCACGCAGCAAACGGATTTCGGAATCCTCAGTGGAAGCCGCCTCGGCCACAGGAGCGATTCCAGCCAACATAAAAGACGTTAGAGCAACAGAAGAAAAAAGCGAGTTACAGCGCATTGTGGCCATTCCATGATAAGAACGATGAGGAGTGAATAACCCGCCATAACTTTTTTGTGCGTGATGCTTCGGTGATGGTTTCGTTACGGAATTATGAAAAAAAGCGGCCCGTTTCGGGGCCGCTTTCCAATAAGCTCAAATACGCAGTGAAAATTATAAACGGCTGATTATTTGCCGCTTTTCCATGCGGACATAATGCTGTCCTTAACGGTTTTGGGCAGCGGAACGTAATCCAGCTTGGTGGCAACGCTATCACCGTTATTGAAGCTCCAGCCAAAGAACTTCTGCACAGCCTGATCACGGTCAGCATTACGGGCAGGCACGGGAACCAGCACGTAGGTTGCAGACATGATCGGCCAGGCTTCCTGACCATCCGTATCCAGCAGGTTCACAGCAAAGTGGGAAGCGTGGCTCCAGTCTGCTGCCTGCGCGGCGTGGGAGAAGCTGTTCATGCCTGCTGCAACGCTGGCACCTGCATGGTTGCGCAGGCGAACAGTGGTCAGGTGGTTGCGGCTTGCATAGGCATATTCCACATAACCAATGCCACCTTCGGTGTTCTGCACGGTTGCGGCAACGCCGTCATTCCCACGTGCACCCAGACCACCGGGCCAGCTGATGGATGTGCTTGCACCGTAGTTTTCCTTCCAGGAGGAAGAAGAACCGGCAAGGTAGGACGTGAACACAAAGGTTGTGCCCGAACCATCTGCACGATGAACAGGTGCAATGGCCACGTCTGGCAGCTTAACACCGGGGTTCAGCGCAACGATCTTGGGATCGTTCCAGGAGGTAATGGTGCCTGCATAGATTTCGGCCAGCACATCACCGCTCAGCGTGATCGTGTCGGGCTTGATCCCGCCGGGGATGTTCACAACCGGAACAATGCCACCCATAACCGTGGGGAACTGGAAGAGGTGGTTGGTTTCAAGCTTCTGGGCATCCATCGGCGCATCGGATGCGCCAAAATCAACCGTGCCAGCCACGATCTGGTTCTGGCCTGCGCTGGAGCCAACGCTCTGGTAGTTAACGGTCACGCCCGTAGCGGACTTTGCAACCGCGCCCCATGCCTCATAGATCGGAGCGGCAAAGCTGGAACCTGCACCGGTCACGCTCTCGGCCCGAGATGCTGCTGGAAGTGCCGTAAGGAAGGTGGTCATGACGGCCAGACACATTCCAGACCTGACTGAAAAACGCATGTTGGTTTTTTCCCTGAGCCAATTGCAAAAGCTTACGGCCACAAAAACGTGCCGTGCTGTTCCGGGTTAAAGTAAATCAGAACAGAATGGTGTTATGCTTTCAGGACAATTGAATGACGGTTTTATGACACTGCGGACCTAGCTGAGCAGCGGCAGCCATATCCGGCAGGCCGTGCCTTCGCCCACCGTGCTTTCCACAACAAAACGCCCATCATGGCGGGCCAGAATCTGCTGCACAATGGCCAGGCCCAGCCCGCTACCCTGCACACTGGCAGCCGTTTTGGCCACGCGGTAGAACCGTTCGGTCAAACGGTTAAGGTGCCGCGCGGGAATACCCGGCCCCGTATCCGTAACGCTCAGCACCAGCCCCGGCTCGGCAGGCCAACCGACATTTTTGGCAGCCCGCGCACAGGAAACCGTAATGCCCAGCGGCTCCCCATTACGTTTACCCCGATCAAACATCCCATATTTGAGCGCATTTTCCACAAGGTTCATCAGCACCTGCAATAGCTGGGCCTCATCCCCCTGCACGCAGAGTTCCTGCGCATCATCCGCCTGCACCTGAAAACGAACAGGCTTGCCCGCGATCAACCCTGCGGCTTCATCCGACAAACGCTTGAGCAGTTCGGCAATGCCTATTGTTTCCTTGGGCCTGTGGTGCTCCTGCATCTGCACTCTGGACAGGTAAAGCAGCCCGTCAAGCAAACGCTGCATGCGCTTGGCCTGCTCGGACATAATACCCAGAAACTCTTTTTGAATAACCGGATCATCCGCCGCAGGGCCTTGCAGGGTTTCTATGAACCCCAATAGGGAGGCCAGTGGCGTGCGCAGCTCATGGCTGGCAAAGGCCACAAAGTCCGTATGCTGCCGCTCGGCCAGAACGGCCTCGGTCTCGTCATGCAAAGCAACAAAGACCAGCGTTGTCCGGGACGAAAACGCTCCCCCCCCCTTACGGTACCCTGCGGGCAGAAAGGCATCGGGCACGGTTTTCTTCTGCAACCATGCCCGCACAACGCGGTAATGGGGAATATCCAGCACAATCAGCGCTTCAGCCGGTTGCTGGTCTTCCTTTTTTTGCGCCAGAAGCCTGTCCACCGAACTTTGAAAAGCCGGGTGGCGGATAATGCTGCCAAGGCTGTTTGTGAACTGCCGCTTAGCCTCGGGAGAAATCACACAGGGCAGGCGTGTGTCGTTCAGCACCAGCGTTGCCGCTGGCAGGGAGGCCATAACCTCGTCCAGTGTTACTGCGGAGGCAGCGTCACGCCCAATCCGGGTTTTCTGCCGTTCCGTGTCATCCGGCAAAGGTTCAAAATGGCCCGAGCGGGCGATAAACAGCGGCAAAGCCGCCAACGCGCCGCCCCCTGCCATACCGCAGAGTGCTGCCAGCCAAGCGTGCATGATCAGCCGCCCCTTTTTGCGGTGTGTTGCTTAGTCCGGGTCCTGCACTTTATCCAGCGCATAGCCACGGGCCCGCACGGTGCGGATCAAATCCACCCCGCCCCCTTCGTTCAGGGTTTGCCTCAGGCGGCGGATATGCACATCCACCGTGCGCAGCTCGACAAAGGAACTGCGCTCCCATGCGTGTTTAAGCAATTCCTCACGCGAGAAAACCTGTGCCGGGTGCAGCATCAGGAACTCTAAAAGCCGGTATTCCGTTGGCCCCAGAGACAGCAGGCGACCATCACGCTCAACCTTGTGGCTCACCCGGTCCATGACCAGTGTATCAAACCGCAGGGTTTTATCAGCCGGGGGAGCCCGGCGCAAAATGGCTTTGACCCGGGCAAACAGCGCATCCATGCTAAAGGGCTTGACCAGATAATCATCCGCCCCTGTATCCAGCCCACGAATGGCGTCTGCTTCCTCGCCACGGGCACTGAACATGATAATGGGCAAGGCTGCCGTTCTGGCCTGCTCGCGCAAGCGGCGGCAAACTTCCAGCCCGGAAATACCCGGCAGCATCCAGTCCAGCAGGATCAGGTCCGGCCGACGTTGCCGAACATACTCCAGGGCTGCCTCTCCGTCCGCCGCGTGGCGAACCATGTAACCCTGTTTTTCCAGATTGTAGCTAACAAGCCGGGCGAGTGCCGGGTCATCCTCAACAACCAGAAGATCTGCCTTATGCATACCAGAATGCCTTTTAAAAACCTGCACCTAGGATATGACGCGCAGATGACAAAAAACAACCGCCCGTCTGCCCCAAACCCCGCGCAGGCCGCATTATCCCCCGCCGCACCCCCATAAAAGCCGCCATTCACACAGGAAAAACCGCTTTATGAATGTTTTATGACCCACCCTTAAAAACAGCAGACCCCCAACAAAAAAGCCCCAGCGCAAAGGCCGGGGCTTTAAAGGGCTTGTCATAAAGCCGTCATAAATCAGTCTTCAAACGGGTCACGCACCAAAATGGTGTCATCCCGGTCCGGGCTGGTGGACAGCAGGGTTACAGGTGCCCCCACCAGTTCTTCCACACGGCGGACATACTTGATGGCCTGCGCGGGCAGGTCTGCCCAGCGGCGGGCACCCTGTGTGGTTTCTTTCCAGCCTTCAATCGTCTCATACACCGGGCGCACACGCTGCTGTGCGGCTGAACCGGACGGGAAGCGCTCTATCTTCTGGCCATCCAGCTCGTAACCGACGCAGATGTTGATCTCGTCCAGCCCATCCAGCACGTCCAGCTTGGTCAGGGCCAGCCCGTTAATGCCACCCACCCGCACAGCGTGACGGACCAGAACCGCATCAAACCAGCCACAGCGGCGCGGACGCCCCGTAACCGTGCCAAATTCATGCCCGCGCTCACCAAGGCGGCGGCCAATGCCGTCATGCAGTTCGGTCGGGAACGGCCCCTCACCCACGCGGGTGCAGTATGCCTTGGCAATACCCAGCACAAACCCCGCAGCAGACGGCCCCATGCCAGCCCCCGTGCCCGCATTGGAGGCAACAGTGTTGGAACTGGTCACAAACGGGTACGTCCCGTGGTCCACGTCCAGCATAACGGCCTGCGCACCTTCAAACAGGATACGGCGGCCATTGCGGCGGGCATCGTCCAGAATGTCCCATGTTGCGGCCATGTAGGGCAGCACCTTGGGGGCAACATCGCTCAGGAAGGTAAGCAGGTCTTCCTTGGAGAAGGTCTCCGCACCAAGGCCTGCCAGCAGGGTGTTGTGGTGCAGGAGCAGTTCGTCCAGCTTCCAGTCCAGCGTTTCAGGCTCTGCCAGATCGCACAGACGGATGGCACGGCGGGCCACCTTATCTTCATACGCAGGGCCAATGCCGCGCCCTGTGGTGCCGATCTTGCGGTCGCCACGGGCTGCCTCACGCGCACGGTCAAGCGCACCATGCACGGGCAGGATCAGGGGCACGTTTTCAGCAATTTTCAGGGTTTCGGGCGTAACCTTCAGCCCCTGTTCGCCAATGCGGGCAATTTCAGCCAGCAGAGCCTGCGGGTCCACCACAACGCCATTGCCGATAATGCCCAGCTTACCGCTCACAACGCCTGAAGGCAGGAGCGACAGCTTGTAAACCTGATTGCCAACCACCAGCGTATGGCCGGCATTGTGACCACCCTGAAAACGCACCACCACGTCGGCCCGGCTGGCGAGCCAGTCAACAATTTTGCCTTTGCCTTCATCGCCCCACTGGGCGCCGATCACGGTTACGTTGGACATAGACGGTCTGCTCCTGAAAAAAACTGCCTGCTGGTCAAAAAGAAAAAAATCGCACCCAAGGGCAAGCCCTCAGGCCAGATCCACCCGCTGAGTGCCTGAAAGAATGATGCCACAGCCCAAATGCCGCGCCTCGGCCTCGGCCTGCGCTCCGGCTGCAAAGCCCCGCACCGTGGCGTATCCCTGCGAACGCAAAGCTGCTGCTTCCTGCCTGCTGGCATCTGCTGCCAGATACACGCGTGCGCGGGCTGGTGTGGGGGGGATCATGCGGAACAGCACATCGGGGCGCAGGGTTAACCCACAGGCCGGTTCGTTATCATTGCAAAGATAACGCCCGCCACGCCCCAGCTCTTCCGAGCGGCCGACGGCAAACAGGGTTACGCATACGCCGGTATGGTACTTCCAGCCCCGGAACTCCACCGGGTCCACGGTCATGCGCAGGTCCGGGCAGATTTCGCGCACGGCTGCAACCGTATCAATCAGCCGGTCCAGAACAATGCGGGCCTTGGGGGGCAGGGTCAGTTCTGCCAGTTGCGCCACAGTATGTTCGGCAGCCCCGGTTGCATCCAGCAGGGCAATAAGCGTGGCGGCCAATGCACCCCCATGCTGGGCCACGGCGGCGGCATCCTTGCGGTCAAGCGCGCGCATAAGTGCCGGGCGCTGGGCGGCGGGCACACCGGCCTCTTCCAGCAGGGCGGGAATAAAGGGAGGCATGGTCAGGTCGAAGGAGACATCCTTCACACCCAGGCGCATAAGCGCTTCTGCCCCGATGGACATGACCTCGGCATCTGCTTCGGGGGAATCCGGGCCGATCAGCTCTATGCCGGTCTGCATGATCTGGCGGCTGCTTTCCTCCGCTGCCACAGGGGCCACCACAACACACGGCCCGGCGTAAGAAACACGGAGCGGGCGCGGCGACCCGGCAACGCGAGTCGCGGCCATACGGGCGATCTGGGGGGTAATGTCTGGGCGCAGGACCATCATGCGCCGCGTATCAGGGTCCATGACCCGGAAGCACTGCTCCGCCAGAGCCACCCCTGCACCGGCAAGGTAGGTCTCCTCAAACTCCATAAGAGGCGGGCGGACGCTGTCGTAGCCGTGGGAGGCAAACACATCCATAAGAGTGGCCACACCCCGCGCTTCCGTTCGGGCATCGGGGGTGAGCAGATCTACAAAGCCAGCAGGCAGCAGGGCCGGGCTAAAGGGCGGGTCGTCCGTCATGCCTCGGGCTATAGCACTCCCCGCTCCGCCCGTCATGCCCGCGGGCGTGTTCTTTTGCGCCTTTTGCCCACAAAACAGGCGGACTGGTCAGCTATCGGCCATACCGGGCAGTGTTTCCCACCCTGTTCCTATAAAGGTCAGCACCCGCCGCCCCATGCCATCGGCCCGCAATACGAGCAGATTCTGGTCCTCCAGCCATGCCAGCAGGCGGCGGGCACGCCCGGTGGAAACCGTGCCATATACCTTGGCAATCTGGGCGTCGGACGGGCATGGCGTGCGCTCAATGGCCGCGCGGGCCAGGAACAGAAAGACCGCCTGCAAATCTTCCGGCAGGGACGATGCGCGGCTTTCGGCCTCCTGCCACTGTGTGGAGGAGGAGGTATCTTCGCTCACTCCGCTGCGTGCTGTGGCCAGCGCGCGGTTGAAGCGCCGCAGGTCCAGCGCATTGCGCCCCAGCCCGGCAATACGGCAACGCACCAGAAAGTCCTGATACAGAACGGGCACGGGCCTGAAGGACGAATCCTCATCCTCCATCATGTCACGCAGGATGGCGGTCATGCGGGCTTCGCGCTCGGCCTGGGTTTCTGCCGTATCTTCCTCCTGCTCCTGCTCGGCCTGCACACTGGCCTGTGCCTCCCCGTGGGCAGCAAGCTGCGTCAGCAGGTCGGGGGCGGAAGGAGCGGGGGCCTTGCGCTGGCGGGCGGGCAGGTCATGCACCGGCACGGGGGCCAGAATAAGCTCGTGCACCGGCGCGGTTGGCGGCTCAAAGGGGGCAAGCACCGGCCCGGCCGAGCGACTTTCGGTTTCCACCGCGCCAATACGGACCGAAAGCGGCCTGCGGCTCAGGGCCGGACCAAGGGCGACAAACGTGCCACGTGCGAGGTCCCGGAACGCTTCGGCCTGCCTGCGCTCCATACCCAGCAGGTCGGCAGCACGCGCCATGTCGATATCCAGAAACGTGCGACCCATCAGAAAGTTGGAGGCTTCCGCCGCCACGTTCTTGGCCAGCTTGGCCAGACGCTGCGTTGCAATAATACCGGCAAGGCCACGTTTGCGCCCACGGCACATCAGGTTGGTCATGGCGCCAAGGGAAGCCCGGCGGGCCTCGTCCGATACTTCGCCCGCTGCGGCGGGTGCAAACAGCTGGGCCTCGTCCACCACCACCAGCACAGGGTACCAGTGCTGGCGCGGCACCTCGAACATACCGCCCAGAAAAGCCGCCGCCCAGCGCATCTGCTGGTCCGCATCCAACCCTTCCAGGTTCAGCACAACGGACGCGCGGTGCATGCGCATGCGCTCCCCTGCGGCGTGCAGGGCCATTTCTGAATGATCGGCACCATCTATGACCAGATGGCCGAATTTTTCAGCCAGACTGACAAAATCGCCTTCGGGGTCAATAATGGCCTGCTGCACCATACGGGCAGACTGCTCCAACAACCGCCGCAGAAGATGCGACTTGCCCGACCCGGAGTTCCCCTGAACCAGCAGACGCGTAGCCAGAAGTTCGCCAAGGTCCATCTGTGCCGGACCGCCCCCCGGCACCTCCCCCATTGTAATCATGCTGTTCATGGTTGGAGGGGATACCGCCTTGCCCCACCCTTGCGCAACCATGCCTCTGCCCCCTTTGCCGCCGCACGGCCGGTGGCAAGGCAGGCATGGAGCAGGTAGCCCCCGGTCGGGGCCTCCCAGTCCAGCATCTCGCCCGCAACAAACACACCGGGCAGCGCCCTGAGCATAAAGGATTCGTCACACGCCGCCTGCGTAATCCCTCCGGCGGTGGAAATGGCGCGGACCAGCGGCTCTGGCGCGTAAAAAGTAACGGGTACGGCCTTGATCAGGGCTGCCAAGGCACGCGGGTCTGCTGGCAGCACGTCCTGCGCCTCCCGCAGCAGTGCTACGGCTGCGGGGGCCAGCTTTATGGCCTTGCGCAAGCGATTGCTCAGGCTCTCCCGCATTCGGGTGGCGCGCAGCCTGTCCTGCAGGTCCTGTTCGCTCAGGTCGGGGCGCAGGTCGCACAGCACGGTTGCCTGCCCCTGCGCGGTTATGGCCTGCCGCACGGCGCGGGAGAGTGCATAGAGCGCGCCCCCTTCCATGCCTGTACGAGTCAGCACAATTTCACCCCGTACACGCCTGCCTTCAAATGTCAGGGCTACAGGTTTTAGGGGGGTGCCGGCAAAACGCTCGGCAAAAAAGGTGGACCATGGGGTGCAGAACCCGCAATTGGCAGGCTCTAATGGGGCCACATCCACCCCACGCTGTTGCAGCAGGGGCACCCAGCCACCGGAACTGCCAAGCCGTGGCCAGCTTGCCCCACCAAGGGCCAGCACTACGGCATCTGCCGCCAGTTCAGCCTTGTGGGATGCTCCCTCCCCTGCCTGTTGCAGGTTAAACAGGAGCTGTTCATGCGCCCCCCACCCCAGCCAGTCCGCACGGATCTGGAAGGTCACGCCAGCGGCATTCAGGCGGGCAAGCCATGCCCGCAGCAGGGGGGATGCCTTCATCCCCACGGGAAAAACCCGGCCAGAGGAGCCAATAAAGCTCTCCTGCCCCAGCCCTGCCATCCAGTCCCGGATGTTCTGCATGGTCCACGCGTCCAGCGCGGGCCGTAGCCAGGAGCTGGCCGGGCCATAGCGCTCCAGCACCGTTCCATGCGCTTCGGAATGGGCAATGTTCAGCCCACCACGCCCAGCCATCAGAAACTTGCGGCCAAGGCTTGGCATGCGCTCCATAACCTGCACACCAAACCCGCAGTCGGCCAGGTATTCGGCTGCGGCAAGCCCGGCCGGGCCACCGCCCACAACAACAATACGCTGCTTATTGGTCATGGGCAGTCACGGCCGCATGTCATTCCGGCTGCTGGCCCGCAGCACGGACTGCCTGTGCCAGACCACGGATCTGCTCCAGCACACGCGGCAGGGTCTGGGGTGTGGCGCGCCCCTGTTCATCCAGCGTTTGCGCCAGTGTCGCCAGCAGGGCCGAGGCCACAACGGCCCCATCGGCAATGCTGGCAGCCTGCGCGGCCTGCTCGGGCGTGCGAACGCCAAAGCCAATGGCTATGGGCAGGTCTGTGGCGGCACGTATGCGGGGAATAGCGCCAGCAAGGTCATGCGCACTGGCCGAGCGGGTGCCCGTAATGCCCACAATGCTCACATAATACACAAAGCCAGATGCATGCCCCAGCACATACTCCAGACGGGCATCCGGCGTGGTGGGGGCAACCAGACGAATGATGTCCAGCCCCGCAGCCTGTGCGGGAGCGGCGATAACCGCGCCTTCCTCGGGGGGGAGGTCAACCAGAATAAGCCCATCCACCCCTGCGGCGGCGGCATCCTTGCAGAAGCGCTCGTAACCGTAGGATTCAACCGGGTTGACATACCCCATCAGAATCACCGGGGTTTCATCATCCCCTTTACGGAATTCGGCCACCATATCCAGCACGCCAACCAGCGTGGCACCGGCCTTGAGCCCGCGCAGGGCGGCAGCCTGAATAACCGGACCATCGGCCGACGGGTCGGAAAAAGGCATGCCAACTTCGATCAGGTCGGCACCAGCCGCTGGCATGGCACGGAACAGCTCCAGAGAAGTCTCCCGGTCCGGGTCATACGCCTCCAGATAAGGGATGAGCGCACCACGGCCTTGGGCAGCAAGGGCTTTAAAACGGGCGGCAATACGGCTCACAGCGAGACTCCCAGATGTTCGGCAACAGTAAAGATGTCCTTGTCCCCCCGGCCGGACAGGTTCACCACCAGCAGTGTGTCCTTGGACAAGGTGGGAGCAATCTTGGCCGCATAGGCAATGGCGTGCGCCGATTCGAGCGCGGGAATAATCCCTTCCAGCTTTGTGCAGAGCTGAAAGGCTTCCAGCGCTTCGGTATCGGTCGCACCCACGTATTCCGCGCGCCCTATATCGTTCAGCCAGGAATGTTCGGGGCCGACACCGGGGTAGTCCAGCCCGGCGCTGATGGAATGCGCCTCGTCAATCTGGCCATCCGCGTTTTGTAGCAGGTAGGTGCGGTTGCCGTGCAGCACACCGGGGCGGCCACGCTCGATGGAGGCAGCGGTTTTGCCACTATCCAGCCCGTGGCCTGCGGCTTCCACGCCAATCAGGCGCACGGACACATCATCAAGGAACGGGTAAAAAATCCCCATGGCATTGGAGCCACCCCCAATGGCGGCCACCACCACATCGGGCAGGCGGCCTTCGGCGGCCTGCATCTGCGCTTTGGTTTCTTCCCCGATCACGCTCTGGAAATCACGCACCATGGCGGGGTACGGGTGTGGGCCAGCCACGGTGCCGATCAGCATGTAGGTGTCGGCCACATTGGCCACCCAGTCCCGCATGGCTTCGTTCATGGCGTCCTTGAGCGTACCGGCCCCAGCCGTTACGGGCACAACCTCCGCCCCAAGCAGGCGCATGCGGAACACGTTTGGCTTCTGCCGCTCCACATCGGTAGCACCCATGTAGATCACGCATTTCATGCCAAACAGGGCGCATACGGTTGCGGTGGCCACACCGTGCTGGCCGGCCCCGGTTTCTGCCACAATGCGGGTGCGACCCATGCGGCGGGCAAGCAGGATCTGCCCCATGACGTTATTGAGCTTGTGCGAACCGGTATGATTGAGCTCTTCACGCTTGAGGTAGATTTTTGCCCCCCCAAACGCTTCGGTCATGCGGCGGGCGAACCATAGCGGGCTGGGCCGACCGATATAATCGGTCTGGTAATATACCAGTTCCTTATGAAAAGCGGGGTCGGCCTTTGCAGCCTCGTACGCCTCATTCAGTTCCAGAATAAGCGGCATGAGCGTTTCGGCCACAAAGCGGCCACCGTACCGGCCACCAAAATGACCGTGCTCATCAGGCTGCTGCCTGAAAGAATTGCTCTGCGCCGCTGCGCCGCCGTGTTCGATCGGGTTCGCCATTAGTCGTTCTGCCGCTCCTTTAACCCCATGGCGCGCCCTGCTGGGGTGCCACATGTTTTGTTCTTTTCAACTGGCAAAATGGCTTACCAGATGCGCCGCCGCATTGCACGGTCCCGCGTGGTCATCTTGCCATAAACCCAACAAAGGCGTCATACTTGGGGCATACATGGGCTCCGGCTGGCTGCCGCCAGAACCGGAAAATACAGCTGTACAGGCCCACAGAGCACAAACTGGGAGAATCGCATGTTTCTGGCCCACAGGCCCGGTATGCCTGCTCGCGCCGTTGAAACGGAAGACGATGCCAAAAATGCTGTCTGGCTGGATCTTCTCAACCCCACCCCCCAGGAACTGGCTCTGGCGGAAAAGCTCTGCGGCCAGCCCATTCCCTCACTGGAAGACCTGAGCGCGATCGAAAGTTCATCACGTATCAGTGTGCGCAACGGTGCGGCTTTTCTGTCCTCCCCCCTGCTGCGCAAGAGCGGGTCGGATTTCCAGACCATGCCGGTGGGTTTTATCCTGACCGAAAAGCGGCTTTTTACCATCCGCTTCCAGTTCTATCTGGCGTTCGAGACCGTAGCCCAGCTTGTGGCGGACTGCGTGACCTCCGCCATGCCTCCACCACACACCGCACCGGAGCGCCTGAGTGCACAACCCCCGCCAACCGAGATCCCGCCCCAGCACGACACCTTACTCCATTCGGGCGAGATACTGGTCGCCCTGATTGAAGCCATTGTGGACCGGCTGGCCGATATTCTGGAAAGCATGGGCAACCTGCTGGACACACTCTCACACGATATTTTTCGCGCCCGCACGCAGCAGACCCCCATCCGCAACGTGGCCGTGTGGCAGCGCAACCTGCTCCAGCGGGTTGGGGAGGCAGGGAACCTGTGCTCACGCATGCGGGACACACTGCTGGGCATGGAGCGCATTGCCCTGTTCCTTGGGGAAAGCCGTAAAACCGCTTCTGCCATTCCGGTCACAGGGTTTGCCCTGTGCACCCCCCGCACCGCCCCCCCGACACCCCTTGCCACGGCAGCACCGGAGGAGGACGGCAAAACAACGGCCGCCTATGCGCTGTCGGGCATTCTGCGCGCGCGCATTACATCGGTCAGCCACGACCTGTCCTCGCTCGATGCGTATGTCTCCCAGTCACAGGACAAGGTTGAATTCCTGCTTGATGCCACCCTTGGGTTCATCAACATCGAACAGAACGGGGTGATGAAGGTACTGACCGTTGTCAGCTTCATTGGGGTTGCCCCCACCCTGATCGCTGGCATTTACGGTATGAACTTCAAAGACATACCGGAACTGAACTGGTCTTTTGGCTACTGGTACTCGCTCGGGCTCATGGCAACCACCATTGTGCTGCCGCTACTGTGGTTCTGGAAAAAAGGCTGGCTGGGCGGCATCAAGTAGCCTCTGGCCGCTGGTGCGCCCGCCCCATTCCTGTGTTGACGCGCAATTCCACCCCGAGTAGTATCCGGGCCCAGACGCTGGCTGACTTCACCTGCCCAGCGGTATTCCTTCCCGTCAGGTTCCTTCTGGCTCGGCCTTGCCTTATCAGGCATGCCTGCTGCCGGTCTCCCCGACCGGCTCTGCCGTAGCATGGAACGATCCGGACCTTCCCCTTTTGAACTTCTCTTGCCAGTCAGGGCATTTATTAGATGCATCTTGCGGAACTCAAGGCCAAGTCCCCAGCCGACCTTCTGGCCTGCGCTGAAGACCTGAATATCGAAAACGCGTCCTCCCTGCGCAAGCAGGACATGATGTTCGCCATCCTCAAAACGCTGGCGGATAATGATCAGGCCATTTATGGCGAGGGCACGCTTGAGATCATGCATGACGGGTTTGGATACCTGCGTGCGCCCGAATCCAACTACCTTCCCGGCCCGGATGATATTTACATCTCCCCCACACAGGTCCGCCGTTTTGGCCTGCGCACGGGTGACACGGTTGAAGGGCAGATTCGCGCCCCGCGTGATGGCGAACGCTACTTCTCCATGCTCAAGATCAACACGATCAATTTTGAGTCCCCCGATGCCGTCCGCCACCGGATCAACTTTGACAACCTGACCCCGCTCTACCCCGAGCGCCGCCTCCAGATGGAAGTGGAAAGTCAGGCCACTGCCCCTGAACCCAAGGGCGACAAAAACAACAAAAAGGGCTCCCAGAAGGACTTCACCCCGCGGGTGATCGATCTGGTATCCCCCATTGGCATGGGCCAGCGCGCCCTGATCGTGGCACCCCCACGCTCGGGCAAAACGGTCATGCTCCAGAGCATTGCCTCTTCCATTTCGGCCAACCACCCCGAAGTGTTCCTGATTGTGCTGCTCATTGACGAACGGCCCGAGGAAGTGACCGACATGGCCCGCTCCGTGCGCGGCGAAGTCATTGCCTCTACCTTTGACGAACCCGCCCACCGCCATGTGCAGGTAACCGAAATGGTGCTGGAAAAAGCCAAGCGCCTTGTGGAACACAAGCGCGATGTGGTGATCCTGCTCGATTCCATTACCCGTCTGGCCCGCGCCTACAACACGGTTGTGCCCTCATCGGGCAAGGTGCTGACCGGTGGTGTGGACGCCAACGCCCTGCAGCGGCCCAAGCGCTTCTTTGGTGCGGCCCGTAATATTGAGGAAGGTGGCTCCCTGACCATTATCGCCACCGCCCTGATTGATACCGGCAGCCGCATGGATGAAGTGATCTTTGAAGAGTTCAAGGGCACGGGTAACTCCGAACTTGTCCTTGACCGCAAGCTGGCCGACAAGCGCACCTTCCCCGCCATTGACATCACCAAGAGCGGCACACGTAAGGAAGAACTGCTGGTTGACCGGGCAACCCTGTCCAAAATGTGGGTGCTGCGCCGGATTCTGGCGCCCATGGGCACCATGGATGCCATGGACTTCCTGCTCGACAAGCTGAAATACAGCAAAACCAACAATGACTTCTTTGAAGCCATGAACAACTAGGCCAGCCACAGGGCCAAGCCCAGCGGTATCAGGCGGGCCGCATCTGCTGAGTGTCTGTTTTTTTCAGACTGAAGCGGATGCGGCTTCTTTTTTGCGGATTGTCAGCACCACACTCCCATCCGGCTGGGGGGCGTCTGCCAGAACAACGTGCCCGAGTGCTCGCGCGGAGCGGCTGACATTACGGTGTGGTTCCTCCCCCATAAGCCGCACCGCCAGCAGGCCACCGGGGGGCAGAACATCCAGCGCCAGCCGGGTGCGCACGAAGGTCATGGGGCATTTTTCCCCCGTAATATCCAGAACCGCCGTGCTGGCAGGCTCGTCCTGTCCCGGGATCAGGGTCTCATTCATGCGGATTTTCCTCCTTCAGAGGGAAAAAATGACACGCCAGCATCATACAGGCAGGCATACACACCATAAAAAAACTGTATGATCGTGTAAAATTGGACAAACACCTCTGACTTCGGCTACCTGAATGACGAACGCAGAGATGATAACATTAGGCAGGGTTTGTGACCTTGAAGGTACAAGCGGCAGAATCACGGATTGAGCAGCTGTGTATCGAACACGGCCTGAAAATGACCGGACAACGGCGCGTTATCGCCCGTGTTCTTTCCGAAGCAGACGACCACCCGGATGTGGAAGAACTGTACCGCCGCGCGGCTGTGCTGGACTCCCGCATTTCGGTGGCAACCGTGTATCGCACGGTGCGCCTGCTTGAGGAAAAGGGCATTCTGGAACGCCGGGACTTTGGCGGCGGACGTGCTCGGTACGAAGCAACGGAACATGGTCGGCACCATTATCACCTGATCGACGTGGATAACGGGAAAGTGATCGAGTTTGAAGACCCCGAACATGAGGCCTTCATGATGAAGGTGGCAGACCGGCTTGGATTCGAGTTTGTCTCCATGCGGCTGGAGCTGTTTGGTAAAAAACGCCAGTCCGCAGCCAGTGCTTCCGCGGGCAAAACAACGCCCCGCTCACGCCGCAAGGGAGAGCAGACATGAGTTCCACACAAACCACAGGCGGGCTTTCCACGCTTGATCTGGATCGCTCACGCTTTCCCGAACTGCATGGCGGCAGCCTGAGTGTCCGTATTGCTGAAACCGATGATGAACGCGATGCTGCACAAGCCCTGCGCTACCGCGTTTTTTATGAGGAAATGGGCGCTCACCCCAGCCCGGAAACCCTGCGCCTGAAGCGTGATATTGACGAGTTTGACAGCGTTGCCGACCATCTTCTGGTCATTGACAATGCCATTGCCTCGGACGCACGCGGTGTTGTGGGGACCTACCGCCTTGTTCAGGGGGATGCCGCCCAGAAGATCGGGCGCTTCTATTCCTCCAACGAATACGACATTACCCCGCTCAAGGAATTCCCCGGTCGCCTGCTGGAAGTCGGGCGTTCATGCGTGGATAAGAACTACCGTGGCCGGGCGGCCATGCAGCTTTTGTGGCGGGGTATTGCCTCCTACATCTTCCTGCACCGCATAGACCTGCTGTTTGGCTGCGCCAGCCTGCCCTGCACGGACCCGGACCAGATTGCAGATGAGCTGACCTATCTGTACCACAACCATCTGGCTCCCCCTGCCCTGCGCGTGCGTGCGCTGGAAAACCGCCGCGTGGAAATGCTGCGCACGGACCCGCACACGCTGAATGTACGCCGCTGCCTTGTGGGGCTTCCGCCCCTTATCAAAGGGTATCTGCGCCTTGGTGGCTACGTGGGGGACGGCGCGGTTATTGACCCGCAGTTCAACACCACCGATGTGGCCATTCTGGTAAAGAGCGAACTGCTGGCGGATAAATATTACCGTCATTACGAACGCCGCCTGCGCGATGCGCTGGACTAAGCCACTTACGGCAAGTTGCCCGTCATCCTGATCTTTAACGGATTCATCAGGCCGGCGGGCAGCCCGCCTGTGCCATGAGCGCCCACATGCCCTCAAAAAACGTGTTTTCCCGCTTTTGTCCAAAACGGGAAACTCTTTATTTTGTCGTCTTTATGCTGGGGCTTGGTGGCATATCCACGCTGGCACTGCCGCCGCTCCATATTCTGCCAATCCTCCTCCTCGGCTTTGGGCTGCTTGGGCAAAGGCTCAACACGACCCGGAACTGGCGGCATGCCGCCTGGACAGGCGCCCTGTTCGGGTTTGGTTTTTATGCCGCCGGTCTGTACTGGCTGGTCAATGCGGTGCTGATCAGGGCAGATGAGTTCTGGTGGTTTGTACCGTTCCCCTCCCTTGGCTGCGCGCTCATTCTGGCCCCTACTGTGGCGGTCCCTGCTGCATTATGCACGCTCCTGCCCCCCGGCCTGCGCCGCCTGAGCGCCTTTGCCGCCCTGTGGACCCTGTTCGATATGGGGCGTACCTTCATCTTCAGTGGTTTTACATGGAACGCATTGGGGAGCTGCCTTGCCATACCCGGCCCTGTAGGCACGCTGCTGATCCAGCCTGCCGCGTGGATGGGGGAAGATGGCCTGACCCTTGCGCTGGTCCTGCTCGCTCTGCTCTGCGGGACAGCCCTTCTGGACCAGACACCACTCGCCCGCTGGGCAGACCGGCTGCTTGGCCCCCATAATGCCCCTGCCCCCCTGCCGTCTGCCAGACGCAGGCGTGTTTTTGCAGGCTCCATTGCTGCTATGCTGCTGTGGTGCATTGCGGGCACTCTACGGCTTTATACCGTGCACCCCACCAGCGAGCCCGGTCCCATTGCCGTCATTGTGCAGGGCAATGTCCCTGAATCCGAAAAAATAGGCAGGCAGAGCCCGCGTGATATTTTTACCCGCTACCTGCATCTGACCGCACAGGGCGTGCAGGCTGCACAAGCCTTGCAGACAACACAGCGCAAACCGGGCGAGCGGTTCCGCCCCATTGTGTTCCTCTGGCCCGAAACCGCTTTCCCCGGTTATGACCTGCTACAGGACAGCCCCCGTGCGCGGCAGGCCATTATGGAATGGGCGGTTGGTGCCGATGCGGGCATTATTGGTGCGCTCCGCATGGATGATGCAGGGCATTACCGCAACTCGGTTATGGCACTCGCACCAGATGGCAGCATAGAAGCCGTGTATGACAAGGCCCGGCTTGTGCCGTTTGGTGAATATCAGCCCCCCTTCATTCCCCTGCAGATTGTGCCCCAGGGCGGTATGGCCGCAGGCCCCGGCCCACAGACATGGCACCTGCCCGATATTCCCGCAGTTGGCCCCCTTGTATGCTACGAGGTTATTTTTTCGGGCGATGTGGTTAATGCGCATGACCGCCCCCGGTGGCTGGCAAACGTAACGAACGATGCCTGGTTTGGTAATAGTGCAGGCCCACGCCAGCACCTGTCCTCCGTGCGTTTACGGGCTGTGGAGGAAGGACTTCCTGTGGCCCGCGCTGCCAATACCGGTATTTCCACCGCCTATGACGGTATGGGCCATATGCTGGACCATCTGGAATGGGGCAAGGCGGGCGTGCTGACTGTGGCACTCCCTGCCTCACTTCCGCCAACCTTGTTTGGCAGGATGGGACAGTCCATTCCGCTGGGCCTATGTGTTATGGTGCTAGTATTGGCCTGCCTGCCCCGCCGCGATCACCAGCACGCGACCAGTCCTCCCAACAGTAAAACACAGCTTTAAAACAGGCAGGCATTGTTATGGCGGCAGTATTTCATGCTTTTCTCGAACGTTCCCAATTTTCCTTTATGAAACGTTAAGATTACATGTTATCCGTCATCTTGTTCCAGCCTTTACAGCCGCGGGAAAAAATCCAGTCGTGAGCAAAACCGAGCCTTTGACGGATCCAGCCTCCACGATATCCACGCATGCCGAAACAATAGATGCCCATGTTGGCAAACGTATTCGGCTACGCAGGACATTACTGGGGCTATCGCAGGAAAAGCTGGGCGAAGCACTTGGGGTTACTTTCCAGCAGATCCAAAAATACGAACGGGGCACCAACAGGGTAGGGGCTTCCCGGCTGTACGATATTGCAACTGCGCTGGACGTGCCGATCAGCTTCTTTTTTGATGATATGCTCAACCCGGCCACCGGCATAACCACCACAGGATTTGCCGAAACACGCAAGCCTTTTGGTGCGCCCCCTCCCCCATCTGCCCCCGTTCCGCCAGCCCCCACCACACAGGCCATGGCGGACGAGCAGGACCTGCTGGCCAGAAAAGAAACTCTCGATCTGGTACGGGCCTATTACCAGATCCCCGACAAAGCCTTGCGGCAGAAAATGCTGGACCTCATCCAGTCCATGGCCCGGCCCAACACTGCGGGTTAACCGCGGAGCTTACCGGTAGCTCCGCATGCACACAAAAAAAGGGCGATGCCTGCGCACCGCCCCCTGTCTGGTTTGTGTGGTTAGAAAAACCGGGGATCAGAAGCTCTGATCGTCACCACCGCCCCAGTCCCCGCCAGCATCTCCGCCCCAATCGCCACCACCGGCATCAAAGCCCTGATCAGCCTGCACGCCAGCGCCTGCAAAGGGGTCTGCGCCTGTATCGCCGTAATTGTTCACAATGGTTTCGTTGGTGGTTGCGCCACCCATGCCACCATCGCCCATACCGCCATCATGGTGGCCGCTAAACAGGCTGGTCAGTGCATTGGCCGCCAGCATGCCCCCGGCAACACCTGTGGCTGTTGTCAGCGCGCTGCCCAAAAAGCCTGACCCGCCCGAGAACGCAGAAGGCTGCATGCCATAAGGCATAGGCTGCGGCTGATACTGCGGCGGCATAGCCGGACGCCCACCCCAGCCCGGAGGCGGTGCGGACTGCGGCTGGGCAGACTGCCCGCCACCAAACAGGCCACCAAAAAACCCGCCAGACTTCTGCTGCCCGGCATTGCTCTGCTGCTGTGCCGCCTGCAAGGCCTGCTGCGCCTGCTGAAGCTGGAACTGAAGCTGCTGGATCCGATTCTGCGCCTGCACCAGTGCGGCTTCCTGCACCACGGCCATCTGGGTCACGCGGTAGCGGGCTTCTGGGTATTTCTGGAATTCCTGCGCGATAAACTGGTCTGCCTGTGGGTCAATCGCGGGCAGGTTGGGCTGGCTTGCGGGTACGCTGCCAAAGCCATTCTGGGCGGCTCCACCAACACGGGCCATGAATTTTTCAATAAGGTCGCGTTCTTCGTTTGTCATTCCATACCTTCCCGCCCTGCCGGGCCAATTACAGCACCAGAGCTTTGTGCCAGAACACTCTGGCCAAGATGTGGCGCGCCCACAAGCCTGTTACAAGAGAGACCCCCACAAAGGAAACCCTGCCATAAGGCCTGCCTTCTCTTCCGGTCTGGCGCGTGGGGTTGTATGGTGTGGCCACGCGTGCCCTGCGCACATTCAACCTGACCGTCATATTGCGGAGTTTCATCCATACCATGGACCCGGCGTCTCCCCGCCCCACAGAGCGGCCCCTCTCCTTTCAGGACCTTATCCTGACCCTGCACCAGTTCTGGTCAAAACAGGGGTGCGCCATTCTCCAGCCCTATGATCAGGAAATAGGTGCAGGCACACTCTCCCCCCACACAACGCTGCGGGCTTTGGGGAGCAAACCCTGGAAGGCCGCCTACGTGCAGCCCTGCCGCCGCCCGTCCGATGGACGGTACGGGGAAAACCCCAACCGCCTCCAGCATTACTACCAGTATCAGGTCCTGCTTAAACCCACTCCTGAAGAAAGCCAGAAACTGCTGCTGGACAGCTACCGTGCCATCGGGATTGACCCCGACAAGCACGATATCCGCTTTGTGGAAGATGACTGGGAAAACCCGACCATTGGCGCATGGGGTCTGGGCTGGGAAGTGTGGTGCGATGGCATGGAGGTCACGCAGTTCACCTATTTCCAGCAGGTTGGCGGTATTCCCGTAACCCTGCCCTCCACGGAGCTGACATACGGGCTGGAACGTCTGGCCATGTATGTGCAGGGCGTGGAAAACGTGTACGACCTCGACTACAATGGCGCAGGCCTGACCTATGGCGATGTGTTCCTGCGGGCCGAGCAGGATTACTCACGCCATAATTTTGAACTGGCCAACACGGAACGTCTTTTTCAGCATTTTAGCGATGCGGAAAAGGAAAGTGTTGCACTGGCCGAGGCAGGCGTTGCCCAGCCTGCTTATGACCAGTGCCTTAAGGCCAGCCATCTGTTCAACCTGCTTGATGCCCGCGGCGTCATCAGCGTAAGCGAACGCGCGGCCTATATTGGCCGGGTGCGCACACTGGCAAAACTGTGTTGCGAAACCTGGCTGGCAGGCGAGGACAAATAAGACCATGCCCGAATTGCTGATTGAACTTTTTTCAGAAGAAATCCCCGCCCGCATGCAGCAGCAGGCCGGCGAAAACCTGCTCCGCCTGCTGGGCGAGGCTCTGGCCCCGCTCAACCCTGTGGATGCCAGAAGCTATACCGGCCCCCGCCGGATTGCCGCCTCCCTCAACCTGGATGCCATGGTGCCCGGCCGCACCGTTTCCGAACGTGGCCCGCGTGAGAACGCACCAGAAAAGGCTCTGGAAGGCTTTACCCGCAAACATGGCGTGAGCAAGGACGCCCTGACCCTGCAGAACGGGTTCTGGGTGCTCGAGCGTGAAGAAGCTCCTATTGGGGCCGCTGCGCATATTGCCGCCATTATGCCCGACCTGCTGCGCCGCTTCCCCTGGCCCAAATCCATGCGCTGGGGTGCTGGCAGCACCATGACATGGGTCCGCCCCCTGCGGCGGATTGTCTGCCTGCTGGACGGCCAGATCGTATCATTTTCCATGGCTACGGCAGACGATAACGGCCACAACCTGAGCGCTTCCAACCAGACCGAGGGGCATCGCTTCCTCAACCCCGGTGTTATGGACGTAACCAGTGCCGCACAATGGCAGCAGGGCCTGCATGAACGCCATGTGATGGTGCATGCCGCCGAACGCCGTGAGGCTATTACCACGGGGCTGAATGCACTGGCACAGGCCGAAGGGCTGAGCATTGTGCCCGATGCCGGGCTGGTGGATGAAGTCGCCGGGCTGGTCGAATGGCCTGTTCCCTTCCTGGGGCAGATCGACCCCATCTTCATGGACCTCCCGCCCGAGGTCATGCAGGTGTCCATGCGCGTCAACCAGCGCTATTTTGCCCTGCGCAACAGCGATGGTTCGGCAGCACCGCGTTTTGCCTTTGTCGCCAACATCATTCCTACAGACGATGGCTCTCTGGTTGTCAGCGGGAATGAGCGCGTGCTGCGCGCCCGCTTTGCCGATGCCCGGCACTTCTGGAACCTCGACCGCAAGCAAAGCCTTGCCTCCCGCGTGGAAGGGCTGAACACCATCACCTTCCATGCCAAGCTGGGCTCGCAGGGGGAACGTACCCGCCGTATGGTACGCCTTGCGGCCATTCTGGCAGACATGGTTGGCGCCCCTGCCGCGTTGTGTGAACGCGCTGCCGAGTTGAGCAAAACCGATCTGACAACCGGCATGGTTGGGGAGTTCCCCGAGCTTCAGGGTGTCATGGGTGGTTATTATGCCCGCCATGATGGCGAACAGCCCGAAGTGGCACAGGCCATTAGCGAGCACTACACACCGCGTGGCCCGGGGGACGAGGTGCCGGTAGCCCCGGTTTCCGTCGTGCTGGGTCTGGCAGACCGGTTTGACATGCTGACGGCCTTTTTTGCCGCTGGCGAAAAACCATCCGGCTCGGGTGATCCGTTTGGCCTGCGCCGCGCAGCCCTTGGCATTATCCGCCTGATCCGTGAAAACGGGTTGCGGCTGGATCTGGTTAAACTGTTCACGCTGGCGGCAGAAGCCCTGCCCGAACCCCTGCGCACTGCACCGGATCTGGCCCTGCTGCCCCAGTTTATTGCCGAGCGCCTGCGCGTACAGGTCCGCACCGAAGGGGCACGGCATGATTGCCTTGCCGCGATTTCGGTCGATAATGAAGACACGGACATCGTGCGTCTGCTCGCCCGCGCACAGGCATTGCAGACCATGCTGGAAACCGAGGACGGCCAGAACCTGCTGGCCGCCACCCGCCGTGCCGCCAATATCCTGCGGATTGAGGACAAAAAAGACGGCCCGCATGAAGGCATGCCCGACCCCGCCCTGTTTGAGCAGGACGAGGAACGCGCCCTTTATGCAACGCTACAAACGGTTGAACCCGCCGTGGAACAGGCTTTTGCTGCCGAGCACTTTGCCGATGCCATGCGGGCCGCAGCCAGCCTGCGCCAGCCCCTTGATCGTTTTTTTGAAGATGTCACCGTTAACGCGCCAGATGCCGCACTCCGCCTGAACAGGCTTAAACTCCTGTCCCGCCTTGTGCGTATGATGCGCCTGATTGCCGACTTCAGCCAGATCGAAGGCTAAAAAACACCCCACCTTCCATGCCGGAAGGTGGGGGCATACACACATGGGTATTCCGCCTTTTGCAGGGCCTGCACGACCAGATCGTGCAGGCCCTATCTGTTTTTTACGGCCCCGAGCGCGAACGACCACCAAAAAACAGGCTGATGATCAGCAGCACCACAAAGACGAACAACAGAACCTTGGCAATTTCCGAGAACCCCGAGGCCGCACCATTAAATCCGAACAGGGATGCCAGCAGAGCAAAAATAAGAAAAACAATAATCCACCGTATCAACGCCATTCTGGCCTCCCTTCGTCCATGTCCATGCCACGCATGTTCCATGCTTCCATAGAGGCTTAACGCACAATGGCGACCACGGTTCTGTGGTCGCCATTGTGGCATGACACTTTGTGTTCGACGGCTTAGTGCTCATCCGCCCCGGGAATAAGATCATACCCCGGAGACCCCGGAGCAGGGCCGGGCGGGGGTACATTGCCCACGGCAATGCCGATCAGCTTATCCGCTGCAGGTCCAATTTCACGCGCGTCAATGGCAATACCCAGATCACCACTACTGCCACCACCCACAGCATAGAGCGTCTGCCCGGCCTTAAGCAGGCCAGAAACCCGCGCGGCCTCACGCGGAGACAGATAAATAACCGAATGATCCTTGAGCACGGCACCCGTCAGATGGCCGCCTGCATCATACAGCGGCATCCAGACCTCACCATGCAGCACAAGGTCGGGCCCAGCTATCATTTCGGGGGAGTGTAACGGCATTTCAATAAAGCTGTCCTGTACCGTGCGCCCACGCGGGCTTGCCACGCTAAAGGCACGGATAATCGGCAGGACCTGCCCCTTGATACCGCGAATGTCCACCTTGTCTCCAACCTTGATCAGGCCTGCAAAGGTATGGGCCTGTTCGGGTGAGACAAAAACCTGCGTGCCATCATCAAGCACAAAGCCGACAATGCCGCCGTGGGGTGCTGGCAGAAACTGCACCACGCTCCCCGTAAACACCGGCAGCGCGGACAGGTCATATACGCCTGTGGCCTGCTTTTCCGTTGCGGTCTGCCTGGAGGCAAAGGTGGTGCCGTGGGATGACGCCTCCTTATGTGCAGGGGCTGCCACCGCAACAGAAGACGCCAGAATCAAACCAGACAAACTAAGCAAAGAGCGCATGAAACAACCACTAAAGACAGGCGCGCCCTGCCCCACCGGGGCAGAACGCGGCGATGCGTGAGACTCGTATGCATACTCTGCCATGAAGGCCCATTCCCGCAAGAGCGGGAATAGCGCGTCAGTGGCGGAAATGACGCATACCAGTAAACACCATGGCAATGCCTGCGGCATCGGCGGCGGCAATCACCTCATCATCACGGATGGACCCGCCGGGCTGTATAACGGCTGTCGCACCGGCGGCCACAATGGTTTCCAGCCCATCCGCAAAGGGGAAGAACGCATCGGAGGCAGCAACGGACCCCTGCGTCAGAGGGGTGGACTGGCCAGCAGCCTTGGCAGCTTCCCCACTTTTGCTGGCAGCAATGCGGGCGGAGTCCACGCGGCTCATCTGCCCGGCACCAATGCCCACCGTGGCGCAATCCTTGGCGTACACAATGGCGTTGGACTTGACATGCTTTGCCACCCGGAAGGCAAAGATCAGGTCCTGCATTTCCTGTTCCGTGGGAACGCGCTTGGTGACAACCTTCAGCGCTTCGGGAGCAATCCGTCCGTTATCGCGCGTCTGGGCCAGAAAGCCCCCGGCAACCGAGCGCACAACCGTACCAGCAGCGGTGGGGTCAGGCAGGCCACCGGTCAGCAGCAGGCGCAGGTTCTTTTTGCGTGCCAGCAGGGCCTTTGCATCGTCCGCAGCGTCGGGGGCGACAATGACTTCGGTAAAGATGGTGGAAATCTTTTCCGCCGTGACCGCATCCAGCGGACGGTTCAGGGCGACAATACCCCCAAAGGCAGAAACCGGGTCACACCGCAGGGCCTGATCCCACGCCGAGGTCAGCGTGTCTGCAACGGCAACACCGCAGGGATTGGCGTGTTTGACAATGACCACAGCCGGGGCATCAAACTCGGCAACAGCCTCAAACGCGGCATCTGTATCGTTGATGTTGTTGTAAGACAGCGCCTTGCCCTGCACCTGTACGGCCGTGGCTACACCGGGGCGGGTGCTGCCATCGCGGTAAAAGGCTGCCTGCTGGTGGGGGTTTTCACCATAACGCAGGATTTCAGCCCGCTGGCCAGCCAGAGCAAACCGTTCGGGGAACGCATCCTGCGCCTGCGCTGCAAACCATGCCGCAATAGCCGCATCATACGCAGCCGTGCGGGCATAGGCTGCACCAGCATAAAAGCGGCGCATGTCCAGCGTGGTGCCACCATCGCCCAGTGCATCAATCAGCCCTTCATACTGCGCCGGATCAGTCAGCACCACCACATGCGCGTGGTTTTTGGCGGCTGCACGGATAAGGGCCGGGCCACCAATATCAATATTTTCAATGCAGGTTTCGGCATCGGCGCCAGATGCAACCGTTTTTTCAAACGGGTAGAGGTTCACGGCAACCAGATCAATCGGGCCAATGCCGTGCTCTTTCATCTGCTCGACATGCGCGGGCAGGTCACGGCGGCCAAGGATACCCCCATGAATTTTGGGTACCAGCGTTTTAACGCGGCCATCCAGAATTTCGGGGAACCCCGTATAATCCGACACTTCCGTAACAGGCACGCCAGCATCACGCAGGGCTTTGGCGGAACCGCCCGTGGACAGGATTTCCGCCCCCTGCGCCACAAGGGCCCGGGCCAGATCAAGCAGACCGGCTTTGTCGGATACGGAAATAAGGGCGCGACGGATAGGAAGCGTCGTCTGGCTCATGGGTGGACCTTTCGCACGGCAAAAAACGTAATGCGGCTGATTAGCCAACATACCGCGCAGAGGCAACCAGCCGGAACAAAGAAGATGGACACCGCCTAACGGCGGGTAAACGTCCAGTAAAGTGGCTGACGGCCTGCGGCTATGGCCTTGGCCTCATACCGGGTGGGGAACCAGCCATCGGGGCGGATGGTCGCCGGGGGTGGTGCCTCAAAATACGGCTGTGCGGACATGACCTCCTGCACCCAAGCCTGATAGGTCGGGTCGTCACTGGCAACGCGCCAGACAGCACCGGGTTTGAGCACACGGGCACAGAGTTCCACATTCTGCGGATGCACAAACCGGCGTTTGGCATGCCGGGCCTTGGGCCACGGGTCAGGGAACATCAGGAACAGCCGGTCCAGACTGGCATCGGGGAGGGCCCGCAGCACCAGACGCGCATCATCATCCCACAGGCGGAGCATATCCGGCAGCGGGGCGGTGGCTTCCTGCTCAACAGGCACAAGCTTGTTCAGCAGCGAACACAGACCGTTATGAAAAACTTCGGAGGCTATATAGCCAACTTCGGGGTGTGCTTTGGTCTGGGCCAGCACATGCTCGCCCCCACCAAAGCCGACCTCGAACCAGATCTGTTGTGGCGCATGGCCAAAAACAGAGGCTGGGTCCGCTGCCTTATCCAGCGGAAACCGCAGGCGTGGCAGCGTTTCGTCCAGCAGGCGTTCCTGACGGGGGCGGAGCGGATGCCCACGCTGGCGGCCATACAGCCTTTCCGGCGGGGGTTTTACATCCACTGCTTCGGGCTGGCCAGCAATGGCCTGACCTTTTGCCTCCGTCATGAACTCGCTACCTTTATATCAGCGCTTCAGGGCGCTGCGCAGGGCGTCCACCAGATCGGTGCGTTCCCACGTAAAGGTATCCAGCTTGTCATCCGGCGTACGGCCAAAATGACCATAAGCAGATGTGGTCGCATAGATCGGACGGTTCAGGCGCAGGTGCTTGCGAATACCGCGCGGCGTCAGGTCCATGACTTCACGCAGGATTTCACCCAGACGGGCTTCATCCACATCCTTGCCGCTTTCATCCAGGTCCACGTAAACGGACAGCGGATGAGACACACCAATAGCGTAGGAAAGCTGGATGGTGCAGCGGTCTGCCAGACCAGCAGCCACAACGTTCTTGGCAAGGTAACGGCAGGCATAAGCTGCGGAACGGTCAACCTTGGTCGGGTCCTTACCGGAGAATGCGCCACCACCATGGGGGGCTGCACCGCCGTAGGTGTCCACAATGATCTTACGACCCGTCAGGCCGCAGTCCCCATCGGGGCCACCGATAACAAACACGCCGGTCGGGTTGGCGTAGAATTCGCTTTCAGGCGGCATCCAGCCTTCGGGCAGCACGCTGCGGGTTACGTCCAGCAGACGATCGCGCAGAATTTTCTGGTCCGCACCTTCATCATGCTGTGTGGAGATCACAACAGAAGTGGCACCAACCGGACGACCGTTGACGTAACGCAGGGTCACCTGGCTTTTGGCATCGGGCTGGAGGCCTGCAACGCGCTCATCACCAGCGCGACGCAGGTCACGGATGGTGTGCAGGATGCGGTGCGCATAATACAGCGGCGCAGGCATGAGGGTGTCTGTCTCGTTAGAGGCATAACCGAACATGATGCCCTGATCGCCTGCACCTTCGTCCTTGTCCGATGTGCTGTCCACACCAACGGCAATGTCAGCGGACTGAGCATGCAGGTAGTTGGAAGCTTCGGCATGACGCCAGGAGAAGCCGGCCTGATCGTACCCAATATCCTTCACAGCTTCACGAGCCAGATGGATCAGCTGCTCGGAGGTTACGGACTCGGGGCCACGCACTTCACCAGCCAGAACGATACGGTTGGTCGTTACCAGCGTTTCACACGCTACGCGCGCTTCGGGGTCTGCCGCCAGATACGCGTCCAGAACGGTATCGCTGATCCGGTCAGCAACTTTATCGGGATGACCTTCGGAAACTGATTCCGAAGTAAACAGAAAATCGCCGTCTTTACGCATGATGGTGCCGTTCGCCCCACGCCAGTGAAAAAAGAAAACAGGTAACCATCCCCAAAAAAGGGGACGGCATCCTATGGCGGCATAGAAAGTAATGGTCAAGAGCCATACGCCACCAGCGCAAAAGACAAGCCCCTGTTTTCAGCCCTGCGCCAGACGCGGGGCACGCCCCACGCCGCCTGCTTTGGCCCTTACAACGGGGGCAGGCCCAGTACGTCTTCCATGCTGTAAAGCCCTGCTTCCCGCCCTTTTGCCCACAATGCGGCGCGTACTGCACCCGTGGCAAAAATACGCCGGTCAAAAGCCCGGTGCGACAGGGTAATCTGCTCATCCGCAGATGTGAAAAGAACGTCATGTTCCCCCACAATCTGCCCACCACGCAGGGCGGCAAAGCCAATGGCACCGGGTTTGCGGGGGCCTGTCAGGCCATCACGCCCGCTTTCACGCACGTCTTCCAGCGCCACACCACGGCCAAGAGCCACAGCCTGACCAATGGCAAGTGCTGTACCAGAAGGCGCATCCACCTTCTGCCTGTGATGCATTTCCACAATTTCCGCATCGTAGGAGTCTGCTGGCAAGGCCTGCCCCATCATCTGGGCAAGGCGGCGCACCAGCGTGACACCGGGGGAAAAGTTGGCAGCATGCACAATGGTGATGTCACCCGCGGCATCCCGCAGCGTCTGGTTCTGCTGCGCGGAAAGGCCCGTTGTGCCCAGCACCCAAGCCACCCCCGTACCAACCAGAGCCTGCGCACTCGACGCAACCGTATCGGCATGCGTGAAGTCGATCACAACTTCACATTCCTTTGCCAGTGCGGACATGGTTGTAAACAGCGGAATACCCGCAGGCAGGCCCGCGGCCTGCTCGGGCGAACGGGTGGTGCCACCGGCTACGGTCGCCCCGGCTGCCAGCACTTCCTCAACCAGCAAACGCCCTACGCGGCCTGTAATCCCTGCAATACCAATGCGCATGTGTGTTATTCCGATCCTTCAAAAAAATCACGCACGCGGCGGAAGAAGCCTGTGTGCTCGGGGCTGTGTTTGATGTCCTCGCCCGCTTCTTTCTCAAATTCTTCAAGCAGTTCACGCTGGCGCTTGGTCAGCACCTGCGGTGTTTCCACCGTGACCTGAATATACATATCCCCCCGCGCACTGGACCGCAGGACCGAGAAGCCCTTGCCCCGCAGGCGGAAATGCGCGCCGGTCTGTGTGCCTGCCGGGATTTTAACAATGGTGCGGCTACCATCAATAACCGGCACTTCTATTTCGGTCCCCAGAGCGGCCTGCGCCATACGCAGGGGCACGCGGCAATACACGTTGGCACCATCACGCTGGAAGATGGAGTGCTCGGAAACGGAAACATGCACATACAGGTCACCCGGCGGCACACCATTGCCACCGGCTTCTCCCTCCCCTGTCAGGCGGATGCGGGTTCCGTCCTCAACACCTGCGGGGATCTGCACCTTTATGGTGCGTTCCTGCTCCACAGTTCCTTCCCCACGGCAGGCTTTGCAGGGGTCCTTGACCACGCGGCCCGCGCCATGGCAGGTCGGGCAGGCCCGTTCCACCACAAAAAAGCCCTGCTGGGCACGCACCTTGCCCGCCCCGTGGCAGCTTGGGCAGGTTTCCACCCCGGCGGCACCACTGTTGGAACCGGTGCCATGGCAGGTATCACAGGCAACACGGGTAATAACCCGCACGTCCTTTTCAACGCCTGCAAATGCTTCTTCGAGCGTGATTTCAACATGGGTCTGGATGTCGTTCCCACTCCGGGCCTGCCCACCACGGCGGCCCATCATGTCCCCGAACATCTGCTCAAAAATATCGCCCAGACCGCCGCCACCAAATCCGTTAAAGTCGAACCCGCCGGGGCCAGCCCCACCCCCTTCAAACGCTGCATGGCCGAAGCGGTCGTAGGCGGCGCGCTTCTGCTCGTCCTTGAGCACATCGTAAGCCTGATTGATTTCCTTGAACTTGGCTTCCGCTGCATCATCCCCCGGGTTCCGGTCGGGATGAAACTTCATGGCCATCTTGCGATAGGATTTTTTAATTTCCTCGGCAGAGGCCGTGCGGGTTACCTCAAGAATTTCGTAGTAATCAAGCTGAGTAGCCATGAAAGTCCTCTTGGGGCTGCCTCTTGCATGAGCACAGCATCTGTCCAGAATGTAAAATGTAAAACGGCGTCCGCCTTATAAAAAGCACGGACGCCGGAAAGATAATGCATTGAGGCCATGCTTGTCACATGGCCTCACGGGCTGCATGCGTCCGATCAGGACTTCTTGTTTTCGTTCACGTCTTCAAAGTCGGCGTCAACGATGTCTTTTTCGTCTGCCTTGGCACCAGCGGCACCGGCTTCAGCGCCCTCGGCTTCCTGACCTGCCTTGTAGGCGGCTTCACCCACCTTCATGGCGGCCTGTGTCAGGCGTTCCGTTGCACTCTTGAGAGCTTCAACATCCGTGCCTTCCAGAGCGGACTTAACGGCGGCAATGGCACCTTCGGCTTCGGTCTTGTCCGCAGCAGGAACCTTGTCACCCACTTCAGACAGAGACTTTTCGACCTGATGCACAAGGGATTCCGCACTGTTGCGGGCTTCCACCTGCTCGCGCTTGGCCTTGTCGGCTGCTGCGTTGGCTTCTGCGTCCTTGACCATCTTTTCGATGTCATTGTCAGACAGACCACCAGATGCCTGGATCTTGATCTGCTGTTCCTTACCGGTGGCCTTGTCCTTGGCGGAAACGGACACAATGCCGTTGGCGTCAATGTCAAAGGTCACTTCAATCTGGGGCACGCCACGCGGTGCTGCGGGAATACCGGTCAGGTCAAAGTTGCCAAGCAGCTTGTTGTCAGCCGCCATTTCACGTTCGCCCTGATAGACCTTAATGGTCACAGCGCCCTGATTGTCTTCCGCCGTGGAGAACACCTGGCTCTTTTTGGTCGGGATGGTCGTGTTGCGGTCGATCAGGCGGGTGAACACACCACCCAGCGTTTCAATCCCCAGAGACAGCGGGGTTACGTCGAGCAGCAGAACGTCCTTGACGTCACCCTTGAGCACTGCACCCTGAATGGCGGCACCAATGGCAACCACTTCATCGGGGTTCACGTTGCGGGCAGGGTCCTTACCAAAGAATTCCTTAACCGTTTCGATCACCTTGGGCATGCGGGTCATACCGCCGACCAGAATAACTTCATCAATCCCCGAAGCAGACAGACCGGCATCCTTCAGCGCGGCTTTGCAAGGTTCAAGCGTGCGGCTGATCAGGTCATCCACAAGGCTTTCCAGCTTGGCGCGGGTCAGCTTGACCACAAGGTGCTTGGGACCAGATGCATCGGCCGTGATGAACGGCAGGTTGATTTCGGTTTCCTTGGAGGAGGACAGCTCGATCTTGGCTTTTTCTGCAGCTTCCTTCAGGCGCTGCAGGGCCAGCTTGTCGGAGCGCAGGTCGATGCCCTGTTCGCGCTTGAACTCGTCGGCCAGGAACCCGATGATACGGTTATCAAAGTCTTCCCCACCCAGGAACGTGTCCCCGTTGGTGGATTTTACTTCGATCACGCCATCAGAAATTTCCAGCACGGAAACGTCGAACGTGCCGCCACCAAGGTCATACACAGCCACGGTGCCGCCGCTCTTCTTTTCCAGCCCGTAAGCCAGAGCTGCTGCGGTGGGTTCGTTGATGATGCGCAGCACTTCCAGACCGGCAATACGGCCTGCGTCCTTGGTTGCCTGACGCTGGGCATCGTTAAAGTATGCGGGAACCGTAATAACGGCCTGCGACACTTTTTCGCCCAGATATGCTTCCGCCGTTTCCTTCATCTTGCCCAGAATGAAGGCAGAAATCTGGGACGGTGCGTAGTTTGTGCCGCGGGCTTCAACCCATGCGTCACCATTGTCACCTTTGACAATGGTGTAAGGGACCATGCCCTTGTCCTTCTGGACGGTCGCATCATCAAAGCGGCGACCGATCAGGCGCTTTACGGCATACAGGGTGTTGGTGGGGTTGGTAACAGCCTGACGCTTGGCGGCCTGCCCGACCAGCATTTCACCACCTTCGGTGAAAGCGACCATGGACGGCGTCGTGCGTGCGCCTTCGCTGTTTTCGATGACTTTTGTTTCGTTACCTTCGCGCACGGCCACGCAGGAGTTGGTGGTGCCGAGGTCGATACCAATGACTTTGCTCAATTTCGTGCTCCTTTTAGCGACTTCATCCGACCCGAAGCATCAGACAAAGCCCTTTTTTATCGTAACCGACTGAGCCCGGACCAAAGTCGGGGCGCAATCAGAATGACCAACCTGATGTATGGTGCGGTTTTCCCTTTTTCAAGAAGGAAAAACCACTCTGCGGGAAGGTTTTTTATCTTCCCTCCCACGCAGTGTTACTGGGCGTCACCAGCCTTGGCCACAACCACCATGGCGGGCTTGAGCAGGCGACCATGCAGCGTCCATGTTGGTGTCCATGCCTGCATGACCGTACCGGGGGCATGCTCGGCGCTGGGCTGTTCGGCCATGGCCTGATGCAAATTGGCGTCAAACGCCTTGCCAGCGGGGTTGTCGCTCTTGATCCCGTGCCGTTCCAGAATGGACAGGAAGGAACGTTCCGTACTTTCAATCCCCTCGCGCATCTTGGTCACAACCGTGTCCTCACCCTCGGTCTGGGCAGGCAGGCTGTCCAGCGCGCGGCGCAGGTTTTCGGCGGCTTCCACCACATCACGCGCGAATTTCTGCACCGCGTACTGGCGGGCATCTTCCACGTCGCGCTTGGCGCGGGCCATCAGGTTCTGGTTTTCGGCTTCAGCACGCAGCCATTTTTCCTTGAACTCCGTAACCGAGCGTTCAAGGTCCTGCACGTGTGCATCGGCGGCATTCTCGGCAGCACCTGCCTGCTGGGGGGCTGCCTGTTCGGCCGGAGCCGGATCTACCGGGGTCTCGACCTGTGTGGGTTCTGTATCTTGGGTCATGTAGCAAGAAGTAGGCAACACCGCCCCAGCCGACAAGACCCGTTGCCCCCCTGCAATGCAGGATTTTATGCACGGCAGCCATTGGCCGGAAAAAAGCGTGCATCACGCCATTCCCCCTCTTGGCATTGGAAGCCTGCGGCGCCTAAGCTAAACAGCTTGCGCTGATGGCAAGGGATAAAGGAACACACAAACGATGACAGAGCGCACCAAGCAGACAATTGCGCTGGTTGATGATGATCGCAATATTCTGACATCGGTTCAGATGACCCTGGAAGCAGAGGGTTTTAACGTCCGGACCTATACGGATGGCGAATCGGCATTGCAGGGGCTGACGGCCTACCCGGTCGATCTGGCTATTCTGGACATTAAAATGCCCCGTATGGATGGCATGGAGCTGTTGCAGCGCCTGCGCACGCGCTCCAACCTGCCCGTTATTTTCCTGTCCTCCAAAAATGAGGAAGTGGACCAGCTTATGGGCCTGCGGCTGGGGGCGGATGACTATATTACCAAGCCCTTCTCCCAGCGCCTGCTGCTGGAGCGTATTCGCGCCCTGCTGCGCCGCAACGAGGTCAGCCGGGCGGAAGCCAATGGCGCCCCCACAGGTGGGGGTGCGCTCACACGCGGCAACCTCTCGCTTGATGAACTGCGCCACAAATGCACATGGAAAGGGGAGGATGTCCCCCTGACCGTAACCGAGTTCCTGCTGGTCAAAACCCTTGCGCAGCGCCCCGGTCTGGTCAAATCCCGCGATCAGCTGATTGATGCGGCCTACGGAGACACCGTGTATGTGGATGACCGCACCATTGACAGCCACATCAAGCGGGTTCGCAAAAAATTCCGGCAGGTGGATGATGATTTCAACCAGATCGAAACCCTGTACGGCATTGGCTACCGCTACAAGGAAGACTGACCCAAGGGCATGACCAACCGCCCCCCCCTGCTGGCGCACCTGTATGCACAGGCGCGCAGCCTGCGCATACCCGGCCAGCGCCCGCATAATGGTGGGGTGGAGGCCACGGCAGCCTATCAGGCATCGCGCACCCGGCTGATCTCCCCCCTCATGCGCCGTGTGCTGCTGGTGAATATCCTGCCGCTGGCCTTGCTGGGGCTTACGGTGCTGTTCCTTAACCAGTTCCGCAACAGCCTGCTGGCGACCGAGGTGACCGCCCTGCGCGAGCAGGCCCGCATTTACGCCGGAGCACTGGGGCAGAGTGCCGTACGCGCCGCCCACCCCCACGCCGCCCAGCTACAGGACCGTGGGTACGAGCTGGAAGCCGCACTGGCCCGCCCCCTCCTCCAGCGCCTGACCGAGCCCAGCCCCAACGCCCATGCCCGCCTGTTTGGCCCCGATGGCCGGCTGGTCGCGGATAACCTGATTGATGTGGCCGACACGCTGGACACACCACCGGAGCCGCACCACTTCCGCTCCCACACCATTCCCTTCCCCCCCGCGTACCAGCCGGGCATTTACGAGCGGTTTTTAACGTGGCTGTGGTCTGGCCATAATCCGGGCATTGTCACCCTCAATACCGATGAGGAAGATATTCCCGACCGCCCGGACCGCCCACAGCGCCTTGACGGTACAGACCACCCACCGCCAGAAGCCCCGCCCTATATCCGCCGCACATCCCGTGGCAGGCTGATTATTACGGTGGCCGAACCCGTTATGCGCGATGGCTGGACGGTGGGCGTAATCCAGCTGACCCGCGTGGCCTCGCAGGTTGATCGCTCGCTGTTTGCCATCCGTTCGACCATTCTCTCGCTCTTTTTTCTGGCACTGGTGCTGACGGTCCTGCTGTCATGGTATCTTTCGCTCACCATTGCGAGGCCCTTGCTGCGGCTGGCGGCCTCAGCACAGGTCATGCGGGACACCACGGGGCGCACAGGCACGGTACCCGCACGCCTGCTGGCCCGACGGGACGAAATTGGTGATGTCGCCCGCGCCCTGCAGGCCAGCGCACAGGCATTGTGGAAGCGTATGGACGCCATTGAACGCTTTGCGGCCGATGTCAGCCACGAGATCAAAAACCCGCTGACCTCCATCCGCTCCGCGATCGAAACCCTGCTGCGCATAGAGGACCTCAACCAGCAGCGCCGCCTGCTGACCATTATCAATGATGACGTGCGCAGGCTGGACCGGCTGATTACCGATATTTCCGACGCCAGCCGACTGGATGCGGAAATGTCGCGCGCCAAGGCCCGCCCCGTAGCGGTTGGCCCGCTGCTGGCTGTTCTAACGGAAATTCATCAGGCCACACGTCAGGACGGGCAGCCGGTTATGGTGACCGATGTGCAGGATGACACCCCCGAGCACCCGCTGACTGCTCTGGCCGTAGAAGACCGTCTGGTGCAGGTGCTGCGCAACCTGATCGGCAATGCCATATCGTTTTCTCCGCCCAATGGGCAGATTACCCTGCATGCTGCGGCCAATGGTAAAATGGTCCGCATTTCCGTCTCGGATCAGGGGCCGGGGATTCCCCAGGCCAAGCTGGATTCCATTTTTGACCGTTTTTATTCAGAACGCCCCAAAAGCGAGAACTTTGGCCAGCATTCCGGCCTTGGCCTGTCCATCAGCCGCCAGATCATAGAGGCCCTACACGGCAGCATTGCTGTGGAAAACCTGCATGACCACAAGGGGGGCATAAGCGGAGCCCAGTTCATTATCGAACTGCCCCGCGTGCTGAGCCTGCCGCCACGCTAGACGTGGCGGGGTATGGCGTTATGGGGCGTCAGAACCCTGCCGCCACGTCCATATCTTCCTCTTCCGGCACGTTGATGATCAGATCAACCGTGATTTTTGGCACCGAAGAGGGAGCATCCTTAAGCCACATCATGGTCATGCCCGGTGATGTGGTAGGAAAAAACTGGCGAAAAACCGGAAAACTGGCAGGAAACTCATCCGCATCCGCAATATGGCAGACAATGCGGCTAACGTCGCGCAATGTCAGATCATGCGGCTCCAGCAAGGTTACGGCTTCTTCAAAGGCTGCCCGGCACTGGTCGGCAAGGTCCACCCCCCGGAACTGGGGGGCATGCAGCCCGGCAAGCTCAAAGCCACCCGCCGTTTGCACGACACGCGGACGACTGGCGACGGAACGTGGGGTCCGTGTCAGGGTTTTATCTTTCATCACGGAATGATGATGTAAGGCAGCCGCGCGGGAACCGCAATTTTCCCTTTCGTAACAAATGCACCACCTTGGGTCGGTTGGCCTCATTCCTTAACATCCGGTATAGCTGGTCTGAGCAGAATGCCTTCTCTTTCCGCATAAAACTGCTTTAAACTCGCGCCGCATCCGAATTGCGCGCCAGAGGCCACCAACGGCCCGGTGGGAGCATGCCTCTGTTCGGACAATAAAAAGGAAGAGCCGGCCATGCACATGGCGGATGATACGTCGGTTCCGCGCCGCATTCTGCTGGTGTCTGGTCTGTCCGGGGCGGGCAAGTCTTCCATCCTGCGGATTCTGGAAGACCTTGACCACGAGGTGATCGACAACCCGCCACTTGGCATGCTGGACGATATTGTAGCCCGCGCAGAACGGCCTGTGGCCATAGGGGTCGATTCCCGCACAAGAGGGTTTGATGCCTCTGCCGTGCTGGCGGCTCTGGCCCGCCTGCGGGTTAACCCCCACCTACGCGTGGAGCTGATTTACGCCACAGCGGACGAAAGTGTGCTCCTCCGCCGCTATACCGCCACCCGGCGGCGGCATCCGCTAGCCCCCCATAGCAGCATAAAGGAAGGTATAGAGGCCGAAGTCGCCCTGACCGCCCCCCTGCGCGCTGCAGCCGATCTGGTGATCGACACCACCGATATGCCCCCACCAGACCTGCGGCAGTTTGTGGAAAGCCGGTTTAGCCCATGGGTTGGTGGTGCAAGCGAGGGGCTGACTGTTACCCTTATGTCCTTTGCCTACCCCGCAGGCCTGCCACGGGAGGCGGATATTGTGTTTGATGCCCGCTTCCTGCGGAACCCGCATTACGTAGCCGAACTGGCCCCCAAAACCGGACTGGATGGGGATGTTGCAGCCTACGTAACCCACGACCCGGACTACCTGCCTTTTCTGAACCAGATCCACACCATGCTCCAGCTTGTGCTGCCGCGCTTTGTGCAGGAAGGCAAAAAATACGCCACCATCGCCATTGGCTGCTCAGGTGGCCGGCACCGCTCGGTTACACTGGTGGAAGCACTGGCCAAACGCCTGTCCGCCCCCGATGGCATGGGCCATTACAAGGGGTCTGGCCAATGGCCGATCATGATCATGCACCGCGAACTGGCCCGGCAAGGCATAAGTGCCTGGCGCTGGGCCAGAAAACCGACCGAAACCACACGGGTCGATCCTTACTAAGCAACCGGCCTGCCGCCACATCGTGACCCGGGTATGAGTGTTGAGCGCGTGCGCTCAGGCATGGCCCGCCTGCCCGCTCAAACGGGCTGGGTCAATGTTGATGGACGCCAGAGCCCGCCGCCACTTAACGGTATGGTCCATGCCAAAAATCAGCTCACGCGTGGCGGGCACCACCATCCATGCATCGTGTTGAAAAATTTCCTGCTCAAGCTGCCCCGCTGACCAGCCCGCATGCCCCATGGCCAGTAGGGCATCCTGCGGGCCTCCCCCCTGAGCTATGTCCTGCAGCACATCCATGCTGGAGGTGAGTGTCACATTCTCGGTAATACGCAGGCTGTCCTGACCACTCCACTCCCCAGAATGCAGAACAAGGCCATGCCCCTCCTCCACCGGGCCGCCAGCGCACAGGCCAATCCGGCGCACCGGGGGAACAGGGGTAATGTGCAACTGCTCCAGCAGATCATCAAAATCGGGGCGGGGCAGGCGCTTGTTGATAACAAGCCCCATGGCCCCTCCATCTGGCGTATGGCTGCACATGTAAATAAGGGATTGCCCAAACGCGGTCCCCCCAAGCATAGGCGTTGCCACCAGCAGCATACCTGCCAGCGAAAGGCCGTTATCCATAACAGCAGGGGCGAGTTGGGGCGTGTTTGCGAATACCATCCCCCAAGATATGAGAAACACTTCCTTTTTTGGCAAGATTGCCAGCACAACTGTTGTCTGTAATTCTATGCATCCGACACATATTGCTCAATTTTCAGGACACCTGTCCATGAACACCCTCTCCCGTTTTTTGAATGCACTCGACAGCTACAAGGTCACGGACGGCAGCCAGTTCCGGCTGGGCGACCACAACCCCGATGATGATGGGCATCTGGGACTGGACAAGGACACGGGCAAAAAACTGCTCAGGCAGGTCAAGGGTCTGCTACAGGACCTTCAGGAACTTCTGTACGCCAACCAGACCCACTCGCTCCTGATCATTCTGCAAGGCATGGATGCCGCTGGTAAGGATGGCACGATCAAGCACGTCATGTCCGGCGTGAACCCGCAAGGCGTTGCCGTAACCTCCTTCAAGCAGCCTGGCCCGACCGATCTGCTGCATGGTTTTTTATGGCGTATCCATGCTGCTGCACCGCAGGCAGGGCGCATCGTTATTTTTAATCGCAGCCAGTATGAGGATGTTCTGGTCAGCCGCGTCCACCCTGACCTGCTTAAAAACGGGCATGTTCCCGGGGCACTCAACACCCCCGAATTCTGGGATGGCCGCTACAGCGACATCCGCCACCTTGAACACTACCTGAGCAGGCAGGGCACAATTGTGCTCAAATTCTTCCTGAACATCTCACGCGAGGAACAGCGCGAACGCCTGCTGGCCCGGCTGGATATTCCTGAAAAACGCTGGAAATTCTCTCCCTCGGACCTGCATGAGCGCGAGTACTGGGATGATTACGCAACTGCTTACCAGGATGCCATTGCCCAGACCGCGCGCGCACATGCCCCGTGGATTATCGTGCCTGCCAACCACAAATGGTATGCACGTCTTGTGGTTATTGGCACCATTATCCGGGCCTTGCACAATTTGCGGCAGGTTACCCCACAGCCCAACCCCGACGTCATGCGCCAGCTTGATGACTACCGCACACGCCTGTTGCAGGAAAAACCCTGAAACACCTCCCCCATTGCAGCATACGCTGCAATGGGGGGAAGCCCCTCTGGGGAACAGGCAAACCCTGCTTAAATAGCTTTTGTTTTACAGGCTGGTTTCCAAAACCCCATACCAGCCAAGGCCTTTATAGGTTTCATACCCCGGCGTGTGGGCATAAGCGATCAGCTTATCCCCGCTTACGTAGTAGCCACGCTCCGCCTGCGGTGTGAACTTGTAATAATCGCCCGACACACCACTACCGTTAGACGATGCAATAATACGCTTGTGGGCATCTACCAGCATAACGCGCGTCTGCCCCCGTTCCACATCAGACAGGCGCACACCGTTTACAATGGCTTCGGCCTGCGGTGCCCAGTCAAACGCAATGCCGAGCACACCCAGAACCTGCCCGCGCGCATCCCCACCCGCTCGGATGGCGGTGCTGTAAATGGCGGCCTGTTCGTTATTGAGTGCCTGCACACGGTTAACGTCTGCTACCGCGTATTCCTCCCCACTTTGCGTGCGCATGGCTTTTGCGAACCATGCCTCGCCCGACATATCGCTCCCTTCCAGAGAACGGTGTGTCTGCGGGCGGCCACAGGCCACCACCTTGCCTCTGGGGTCAACAATAAAAAGATCAAGATAAACAGTATAGGATTTTAAAATTGTTGCCAGACGCTCTGCAGCATACTGGTACGCTTGGGGGGTTGCACTTTCCAGCGCCTGCACAACGGCACTATCGGTTGCCCACCACCTTACGTCGCACGAGCGTTCGTACAGATTACGGTCAATCAGATCCACAACATTCAGGGCCAGGTCGGTCATACGTTCCCCCTTGCCGCGCAAAAGCAGATCGTTCCCAGCCTGTAGCAGGCGCTCGGTGCTGCTGTCCGTTGCACTGCGCAGTTCGGAGGCAATGCCAACAATACGGGTGGAAATACGCCCCATTTCGTCTGCCAGCAGGCCAAAGGCCGCACCGGCCTGCCCTACCCGCGCGGCTTCAATGCGTGTGTTGATGGCAAGAAACTTGGCTTCGTTCATGACTGAAGCAATCAGATGAATTTTTTCCCGCGTCATCTGAGAGACTTCGTAAGCAAGTTTTAGAATATCGTCTTGCATGCGGGATATGTCTTTCAATCCGGTATCGAAACAATGTGGCGCATGGGACACACAACCATTTTCGCCAAAACAACAGCAGAATATACTGTATCCCCCTGTTCTGCCGAAATTATTAAGGTCTGTAAACTCCTGATTATAAGCCTGTTCCATCCCTATCACGTGCATTTGACACAAGGTTACCGCCCGGTCATGAACACAGCCAGAAAAACCTGCTGACCCCGTACAAGGATTCCCATGTTCCACTTTACACGCCGCATGTCCCTGCTGGCCCTATGCGCCGGGCTGGCCCTGCCTACCCTGAACACCCCGGCACAGGCCCGGCACAGACATGCAAATACCAACCTGCCTGCCTCCGTGTCTGCCACATGCGATAATCAGGATTTTCTGAGCAAACAGCAGGCGTTTGAAAACGGTGGGCCAAAAGCCGATGCCGCAGTGCATATTTGCGGGACTGTTCTAACTCTTTCCAAAACCGCCAGACAAACCCGTAGCGGCCGACATGGCTATTTTTACATAACGGTTGCACCCAATATTTCCATCCGCATCGTGACCAACCTGGACGAAATGCACACCCCCGCCTGGCCATGGGTCGCCAAGGGCGACAAGGTCGAAGTGGTGGGCCGGTATTATTATGATTCAGCACGCCAGCAGGGTGTGGACTGGACACACCGTGGCACTGGCCGCTCATGGGGCATTCCGGGCTACGTTATTGTCAACGGCACAAAATACGACTGAACAAAAAATGGCTGGCCAGAAAAACTGGCCAGCCAAATATGTTTTTCACAGTGCGCGCAAAAGTTAGTCTGCGGCTTCCTCTTCCTTTTCGCTCCCGCGTTCATCCTCGCCAGAGCTGGAGGCAGCGTTGGCATTGCTCTCCACAATATCAAACGCCAGTTCACCATTCTTGAGGCCGATTTTAACGGCACCCCCTTTGGCCAGACGCCCGAACAGCAGCTCCTCGGCCAGAGGTTTTTTGATGGATTCCTGAATAACCCGACCCAGCGGACGGGCACCATACAGGCGGTCATACCCTTTTTCTGCCAGCCACTCCTTGGCTGCCGAAGACAGTTCAATGGTCACGTGCCGGTCAGCCAACTGTGCTTCAAGCTGCAGCACGAACTTTTCAACAACCTGCCCGACAATTTCCTGCGTCAGATGTGCGAAAGGAATAACCGCATCCAGCCGGTTACGGAACTCGGGGGTGAACAAGCGCTTGATGGCCTCTTCATCCTCGCCTTCACGCACCTTGCGACCAAAGCCTACGGCCTCCTTGCTCATGTCGGACGCACCGGCGTTGGTGGTCATGATCAGGATAACATTCCTGAAATCGACCGTTTTGCCGTTATGGTCCGTCAGGCGGCCGTTATCCATAACCTGTAGCAGCACGTTGTACAGGTCGGGATGGGCTTTTTCGATCTCATCCAGCAGCAGCACGGCATGGGGGTGCTGGTCGATGGAATCGGTCAGCAGGCCACCCTGATCAAACCCGACATACCCCGGAGGCGCACCCAGCAGGCGGGAGATGGAATGCCGCTCCATGTATTCGGACATATCAAAGCGGATCAGCTCAATACCCAGCGCGTTGGCAAGCTGGCGGGCCACTTCCGTTTTACCAACCCCTGTGGGGCCGGAGAACAGATAGTTGCCAATCGGCTTTTCCGGATCACGCAGGCCAGCACGCGCCAGTTTGATGGCGGCGGAAAGTGCATCAATCGCCTGATCCTGCCCGAATACCATGCCCTTGAGGTCACGCTCCAGAGAACGCAGCACTTCCTTGTCATCAGCAGAAATGCTTTTGGGCGGAATGCGGGCAATACGGGCGATAATGTCTTCCACATCCTTCAGGTTGACCGTCTTGCGGCGGCGGCCTTCAGGCTGGAGCATGCGCGAAGCCCCGACCTCATCAATCACGTCAATCGCCTTATCGGGCAATTTACGGTCATGAATATAACGTGCGGAAAGTTCCACAGCCCCACGAATAGCCTCTTCCGTGTAGCGGACCTTGTGGTGCTTTTCGTAGCTGCCTTTCAGGCCGCGCAGGATCTTGACCGCATCATCAATGCTGGGTTCAGGCACATCAATCTTCTGGAACCGCCTTACAAGAGCACGATCTTTTTCAAAGTGCTGGCGAAACTCCTTGTAGGTGGTCGAACCAATGCACCGCAGCGTGCCAGCCGCCAGAGCGGGTTTGAGCAGGTTGGACGCATCCATGGCCCCGCCCGATGTTGCACCCGCACCGATAACGGTATGGATTTCATCAATAAACAGAATGGCGTGCGGGTCCTGATCCAGCTCCGTCACAACGGCTTTGAGGCGTTCCTCAAAATCACCGCGGTAGCGGGTGCCTGCCAGCAATGCGCCCATATCCAGCGAATAGATGGTAGATTTCAGCAGCACTTCAGGCACGCTGCCTTCCACAATCCGGCGGGCAAGCCCTTCCGCAATGGCGGTTTTGCCTACACCGGGATCGCCTACATATAGCGGGTTGTTTTTGGTACGGCGGCACAGAATCTGGATTGTGCGTTCAATTTCGGTATCCCGCCCGATCAGTGGGTCAACCTTACCGGCCAGCGCCTTGTCGTTCAGATTGACGCAGTAGGTAGACAGCGCATCCTGGCTTTTCTGTGCCTTGGTTTCGGCCCGTTCGGGTTCTTCCCCTTTTTCCGCACCGGTATTGCTGCCTGCAACCGGGCGCCGGGTGGCGCGGTCGGGGGCTTTGGCAATCCCGTGGGAGAGAAAGTTCACTGCGTCCAGACGTGTCATGTCCTGCAGTTGCAGGAAGTACACGGCGTGGCTTTCACGCTCGGCAAACAGGGCGACCAGCACGTTAGCGCCTGTCACCTCATCGCGTCCGGTGGACTGCACATGAATGGCGGCGCGCTGGATAACACGCTGGAACGCGGCTGTTGGTTTGGGTTCGGTCGGGCGCTCAGACGCCAGACCGGCAAGGTCCTTGTCGAGGAAGCCTGTCAGGTCTGTCCGCAACCGGTCCAGATCAACCCCACAGGCGCGGAACACCGTTACGGCATCCGCATCATCAACCAGGGCAAGAAGCAGATGCTCTAGCGTGGCATATTCATGATGCCGTTCTCCGGCCAGAATAAGCGCCCGATGCAGCGTCTGCTCAAGATTGCGTGACAACATGACGAGACGCTCCTTTCCCCGGACTTTCCGACCACGGCAAAACAACCTCGGGACCATGATCGGGTGCCCTGCAAACATATTTGGCTGCTTCGGCAAGAAATGCGAGTCATAACCACGCAAAAAACGCATGTTCACGCATTTTTCGTTCTCATCTCTGGCAAGAATGCTGGTTTTGCGCGCTTTTTACCCAAGCGCTCAATCGCAAAAATATGCGTGTTCTGCCTGCAAAGCGGCATTTGCAGGCCAGAAGCAGGGCTGACACCCCACCGACCACGGGCTTGCGCACACGCCAAACACCGCAGAGCGCGGCTGGCAGCCAAACTGTGTTCAGGAAAACGGCAGAGGTTCTAGTATCAGTCTTTTTCTATGGTGCACTGCAAGGGGTGCTGGTTCTGGCGCGCCAGATCCATGACCTGAGAAACCTTGGTCTCCGCCACCTCATACGTAAACACACCACAGACACCCACACCCTTGCGGTGGACGTTGAGCATGATGTCTGTCGCTTCTTCACGATTCTTCTGAAAAAAGCGTTCAAGGACGTACACCACAAACTCCATGGGAGTGTAGTCATCGTTCAGCATGAGCACTTTGTACATGGCGGGTTTGCGGGTTTTGGGTTTGGCCCGCACAACCACGCCAATTTCCACATCATCCCGGTCCGAATCCATGCCTCCATCACGCCGCGACGGCCCGTTGCCTGTATGCAGAACAGGAAGATGAAACGAGGCCATGGCAACCAAACTCCCGAGGCAGGGTGAAAAACGAGTGGTGTTCCTTACCACCATATTGGCAAAGCCAAAGTACAATAAAAGAGAGCGGAACGACAGAATAGCTGGTGTGCGTGCCCAATATGGAACCAGCGCGCCATATTTATGCCACACATGGGCACAACATGGCAGAACAGACGCGGGAACAGCTTATGTTGGATTCCATGCGCCAGAGTTCCAGTTTTTTGCCGCCATGCTCTTGCGATTCCTGACAGTAGGCGGAATAGTGCTCCATAAGGCACAGGTGGGGGTAGCAGTGGCAGACAAACCGGCGTTACGGCAGATAACGGAACACAACAGACTAACATCGGGCAGCACAAAAACCCTCCGTTTGCGTAAATGGGCAGGTCTGCTTGCTGGTGTAACCCTTGCTGCATTTACTACGGCCAGTCAGGCCCGTGCGCAGTATGCCGGACAGATCAGTTCCATTGTCATGGATGCCAATACCGGGACCGTGCTCTCCCAGACCGATCCGGACCTGCGGCGCTACCCGGCCAGCCTGACAAAGCTGATGACGCTGTACATGACCTTCAACGCACTGCGTGCCGGGGCTATCTCCCTGACCCAGTCCGTGCCGGTTTCCATCCATGCGTCCACCATGGAACCTTCCAAACTCGGGCTAGTTCCCGGCACACACCTGACGGTTGAACAGGCTGTGCTTGCGCTGGTCACCAAATCCGCCAACGATGCCGCCTGTGCTCTGGGTGAGCTGATCGGGGGCGGGAGCGAACCCCAGTTTGCCGCCATGATGACCCAGCAGGCCCACGCCATGGGTATGTCCAAGACCCTGTTCCGCAACGCATCCGGCCTGCCCGACCCTGACCAGATGACAACCGCGCGGGATCTGGCCACCCTCGGCCGCCGCCTGATTGCCGATTTTCCCGAATATTACCATTACTTTGCCACCCCGTCCTTCCGCTTCCATGGCCGCTACATCCCCAACCATAACCCCATGCTCAAGGTCTATGCCGGGGCAGACGGCATGAAGACGGGATACACGCAGGAAGCCGGGCGTAACCTTGTGACCTCCGCTCTGCGTGACAATGTGCGGCTGGTTGGTGTGGTTATGGGGGCATCCAGCAACACCCAGCGCTCGCTGGTCATGGCCAACCAGTTGGACCACGGCTTTGATGCCGAAGGCGTAGCTCCTGTTGCCCGCCCGCTTCTTGTAGCACAGGCCACCAGCAGCCAGCGCCACCGCAGCCGCCGTGGCGCGCTGATCATGGCCGCCGCCAACCACAGGCACGCACCACTTGAAGTGGCGGAAGCACCTGCAACCCGCCGCCACCACGCGGCTATTACCAATGTCAGCCATGGCCGCCATACTGCGGTTATTGGGGCCAAGGTCCATACCATTGCCACGCCCACCATCCGCCGCAGCATGGTGCGCCACACAACCGCCCATAACCGGACCTGAACATTTTATGGCCATTTAGGCAGCCCGTTATAACCAAAGCGGGTTGCCTTTGTGGCCTGCACTCTTCATCTTGCTGCTTTCTCAAAAGCACCAACAACGATGAGGAAGTGCAGAATGGCGGGCAGAGGCGGAATCGTTCTCCATACCGAAGAAGACTTCAAGCACCTGCGGGCGGCAGGCCAGCTGGCCGCAGCAACGCTGGACATGATTACGCCTTACGTCAAACCCGGCGTAACCACGGGCGAACTGGACCGCATTATTCATGCCTACACGCTTGAGCATGGCGCCACCCCCGGCCCGCTGAACTACCGTGGCTACCCCAAGTCGTGCTGTATTTCGGTCAATCATGTTGTGTGCCACGGCATTCCGGGTGACCGGCCACTGATTGAGGGCGATATTGTCAATATCGACGTCACCCCCAAGCTTAACGGCTGGTTCGGGGATACAAGCCGCATGTACACCGTGGGCAAGGTGTCCATCAAAGCTGCCAAGCTGATCACCACCACGTATGAAAGCCTGATGCGCGGGATTGAGGTTGTACGCCCCGGTGCCACTCTGGGCGATATTGGCTACGCCATTCAGAGCCACGCCGAAAAACACCGCTACTCCATTGTGGAAGATTTTTGCGGGCATGGGATCGGGCAGGTTTTTCATGCCGAACCCAACATCCTGCACTACGGCCGCCCCGGCGAGGGCATGAAGCTGAAGGCCGGTATGGTATTTACCATTGAGCCCATGCTTAACATTGGCAAACCCGAAGTGAAAATTCTTGAAGACGGGTGGACCGCCGTAACGCGTGACCGCTCCTTGTCCGCACAGTTTGAGCATATGCTGGCCGTAACCCAGACCGGGTATGAAATATTTACCCGTTCCCCCGCAGGGTACGACTGCCCCCCTTACCCAACCGAAGGATAAGCGCCATGCAAACCACCCCCACCACGTTGTTCTCCCGTGTTGCGCGCCATGTGGTGCAGGTGGTTTGTTGCCTGAGCGCAGGCTTTGCCACCCTGCCAGCCTACGCGGCACCGGTGGCCGACCCCTTGGCCTACGGGGCAGCGGTGCCGACTAATGCAGCCGTGGCTGCTCCCGTACCCGGGCAGCACGGCATGGCGGTTTCTGCCCAGAAGCTGGCATCAGAGGTAGGGGCGCGCATTCTGGCCAAAGGGGGCAATGCTGCCGATGCTGCCGTTGCCATGGGGTATGCACTGGCGGTGGTGTACCCTGCCGCGGGCAATCTGGGTGGTGGCGGGTTTATGATGCTGCGCCCACCGGGCAAGCCTGCGATTTTTTTCGACTTCCGGGAAAAGGCCCCTCTGGCAGCCACGCCGGATATGTTTTTGGACAGTAAGGGCAATGTTATCCCCGACCTGTCCCTTCTGGGCTGGAAGGCCGTAGCCGTGCCCGGCACTGTGGCCGGGCTGGAAGCCGTGCATAAACGCTGGGGCCACCTGCCCCGAGCAGTGGTTATGGCCCCTGCCATTCAGCTCGCCCGCGATGGATTTGTGCTGGGGGAAGGGGATGTGCAGCTCCTGAACACCTCCACCGCTGCGCTGGCGCAGGACCCCTATGCCCGCAAGGTTTTCCTGCGCCCCGATGGCTCCCCCTTCCAGCCCGGTGACAGGCTTGTACAGAAAAATCTGGCACACTCGCTCGAACTGATCGCACAGAACGGGGCGGATGCCTTTTACAAAGGGCCCATTGCCGCCAGTATTCTGGAGCAGTCCAAGGCCCATGGCGGCATTTTGCAGGCCAAAGATTTTGAACACTACCAGCCGCGCGAACTGCCCCCCATAAGCTGCACCTACCGTGGGTTACTGGTAGAAACCGCTCCGCCCCCCAGTGCAGGCGGCATTGCCCTGTGCGAAATGCTGGAAATTCTGGCCGGGTATGACATGCACGCCCTTGGCCTGCACACCGCCCCCGCTCTCCAGCGTGAAATAGAGGCCATGCGCCACGCCTATTCCGACCGGCGGGATCTGGGCGACCCGGCTTTTGTTCATAACCCGGTCAGCAGCCTGCTGGACCCGGCCTATATTGCCAGCATACGCGCGCATATTCCCCCCAACAGAGCCATTCCCTCCGCTGACCTGCGTGCAGGTGTTGCCTCGCCCGAAAAACCCGAAACCACCCAGTTTTCGGTAATCGACCAGAACGGGTTTGCCATTTCCACCACCTATACGCTGAACGGCTGGTTTGGCGCCAAGGTGATGGGAGGGGACACCGGGATCATCATGAATGATGAAATGGATGATTTTTCCATCAAACCCGGGGCGCTGAACATGTTTGGCATTCCCGGCAGTGCGGCCAATGCCATTGCACCGGGCAAAACGCCCCTTTCCTCCATGGCGCCGACCATTATCTCGCGCGATAACAGGCCGCTCATGGTTATTGGCAGCCCCGGTGGGTCGCGCATTCCCACCATTATACTCTCTGTTATTCTGGGCGTTGTGGATTACGGGCTGAACATCCAGCAGGCCATAGACCTGCCCCGCCTGCACGAACAGTGGATGCCACAGAGTGTGGAGGTTGAGGCAAACGCCCTGACCCCGCAGGTGCAGCAAGCGCTGGAGCAGGAGGGGTACAGCTTTGTCCTGCATGCGCCGTGGGGCATTCCCGAAGGGATTCTGGTAGGGGGTCCCGGCCTGAACAGCCACGGACCAGCCCGTTTTTATGGTGGGGCCGACCACCGCCACCCCGGCGGGGCTGCGATAGGGGAGTAAGCTCCTCCCCCGCAGCGCCTACAGGCGGTCCAGATTATGGGTGCCGCCCTGTGGGTCACGCACCTGCCGCTCGCCCGTAATATACTCCGGCCCCAGAGGAACCTTGCCGTAGCCTCCGGGAATATCCAGCACGTAAATAGGCCAGGCAAGCCCCGTAACACGCCCCCGCAGACCAGCCAGCAGGCGCTGGCCCTGTGCGACCGGCACATGAAAATGGGCCGTACCCGGCGCAGGGTCGAGCTGGTGCAGGTAGTACGGCCGCATACGGTTTTCCACCATGGTGCGGAACAGGTCTTCCAGTGCCTCCTCGCTGTCATTCACCCCACGCAGCAGCACCGACTGCCCCAACAGCGGTATGCCCCGCCGGGCAATACGGCGCAGGCTGTTCCGTGCGGGTGGGGCCATTTCCCGCGCATGGTTGATGTGTACGGCGATCCACATGGCTTTGTCCGTTTCCAGCGCATCCAGCAATGCGTCTGTCACACGCTCGGGTGCGGCTACTGGCACGCGCGTATGCACCCGGATGATGGTTACATGCGCCATGCCGGAAAGGGCCTGCACAATCTCCCCCAACCGCCGGGGCGAGAGCATGAGCGGGTCCCCCCCGGTCAGAATAACCTCGCGGATCTGCTCATGCGTGCGTAGCCAGTCCAGCGCGCGGCTCAGGGCTTCATCATCCAGCACACCGCCATCTGGCCCCACATGCTCCCGCCGGAAGCAGAACCGGCAGTATAACGGGCATACCAGCAAGGGCTTAAGCAAGGCGCGGTCCGCGTAGCGGTGCACAATACCGGGCACGGGGGAGAGCGCATCATCTCCGATCGGGTCAGAGCGCTCTTCCGGCGTGACCACCAGTTCTTGCATGGTGGGCACAACCTGCACGCCAATCGGGTCGTCCAGGCTGTGCATCAGCTCCGCAAAAGCGGGCGGTATGGCCGTGGCATACTGCCGGGCTATGGCTTGCAGGTCCGCTTTTTGCGCGGGCGTAGCCATACCGGCGGCAATCAGTTCATCTGGGGTGCGCAGCGTTCGGCTGGTCGCAAAAGGGGGCTTGACCGGGGAAGACATGTACCGGCTCTACTCTGCCCATGTCTGTGTCTGCAACATCTCATCTGTCCTTTGGTGGCCCGGACCCCGAGCGTATTCGCGACCGGCTGCCATTTTTAATCCGCCGCAACCTGACCATGCGGGGTGTGCGCGCGTTTTTGGAATCCCGTGGCTGCGTGGAGGTGGAAACCCCCTGCGCCGTGCCCGTGCCGGGGGAAGAGGTGCATCTGCTCCCCTTCCAGACCGAGCGGGAAACACCCGACGGCCAGCGCCAACCGCTGTTTTTGCACACCAGCCCCGAATTCGCCATGAAGCGGATTATCGCCGCCACCGGGCTGCCGCTGTTCCAGTTTGCCCGTGTCTGGCGCAATGGTGAGGCCAGCGGCACCCATGCCCCCGAGTTCACCATGCTGGAATGGTACCAGCCCGGCATGCCCCTGAGCGGCCTGATGGACGAGACAGAAGCCCTGCTCAAAGCCGTTCTGCCCCCTGTTGTGCACCGCAACGCCTGCACGCTGGACCTGAGCCAGCCCTTTGAACGACTGAGCATGGAAGAGGCATTCCGCCACCATGCTGGTGTGGACCTGCTTCCAACCCAAGGTAATGCGCAAGCACTGGCCCATGCGGCAGGCTGCACCCTGCGCGATGGTGAACACTGGGAAGACCTGTTTTTCCGCTTGTTGCTGGAGCGAATCGAACCCGCCATTGGCCAGACCCGCCCCACGTTTTTAACGCACTGGCCAGCAAGCCAGGCCGCACTGGCACGCAAGGACCCAACGGACCCGCGCGTGGCCCTGCGGTTTGAGCTTTACGCCGCAGGCATGGAACTGGCCAATGCGTTTGAGGAACTGACAGACCCTGTAGAGCAGCGCCAGCGTTTTACCCATGACAGGGCCGAACGCCAGCAGCTTTACCCTACCCGCCCCACCTGGCCGATGGACGAAAAACTCCTCCACGCCCTGCCCCACATGCCCCCCTGTTCAGGCATTGCGCTGGGCTTTGACCGGCTGGTTATGCTGGCCAGTAGAGCCCGCCAGATACAGGATGTCTTGTGGATACAGGATTAGTCTGCAACATTTAGCCTTAACAGGTGTTTTTTGCTTATCTTCCACTCGTACGACGCACACCGCAGGCGTATTCCACCAAGGGGCAAGTCGGTGCCATGACATACGCAAACAAATTTTTACTGATCGGGCTTCTAGCCCTTGCCGCCTGCCAGGTTCCCAGCGCGGAGGAACGACGCAAGCTCGATTCCATGATCGGGCGGCCAACCGTGGATGTTATCCGCACCTTTGGCGTGCCTACGCGCCAGTTCACCACGGGGGATCACACTTTTCTTGCCTACATCACGCAGGAGACCGACTACACCTCCATGCCCATGGGCGGTGGCTGGGGGTATGGCCCCGGTTGGGGTGGCGGCTGGGGCGGCTATGGTGGCTGGGGCTACGGTGGTTGGGGTTATGGCGGCTGGGGCGGCGGTATGGGCACCGCTTACACCTATAGCTGCCAGACCAACTTTGAACTCGTAAAAGGCCTTGTCATCAGTTGGACAATGCGGGGCGACGGCTGCTAGACCACACGCATCATGCTGAGCCTCCTGCCCTTACCGTTCAACACCACGACTACCCGGGATGAGGCTCCTTTGCGTCACCACACCCCACGCCGCGCACAACACCGCTGGCGTGGGTTTGTGGCTCCCCCGGCACTTATGCTGGCAGGCATGTTCCTGCTGGGTGGCTGCGCGCAGAGCCCCGCGCGGCAGGACACATACACAACGCCAATCTCTACCTGCGCGTATATGATGCCAACAGTTTCGGGCACACGCACCTATACACAGGGGCGCAGTGGCAAGTCCGGGCAGAACAATCCAATTGATAGTGCCGTTGCCTACGGCAACCCGCAAACGCCCGCATTCTGCGACCGCCCCCTGTCCGACACCCTGCGCAGTTCCATAGAGCTGGCCGACTACACGCATCTGCTGGACAGGACCGGCCTGTTCCCGACCTTGCAGCAGGCGGGGCCTTTTACGGTGTTCGCCCTGCCCAATACGGCGCTGGAAACCTATAACGCGCAAACTGGTGGCCAGCTTCTGGACCCAGCCAGCACCAGCAGGGTACGCGCCTTGCTAGGCTATACAATTGTCACCGGAAAATGGCCCCACAAGGCCTTGCGTGCAGCCCTTGCTGCCGCACCGGGCCATAGCCTGCTGCTCCCCACCCTGAACGGGCAGGCGCTGCCCATCTGGCTGGACACACAAACAGAGCAGGTCATGGTTGGCCCACCCCATGGGCAAAGCAGCCCGCTCTGGGTCATGGGGATTCCACAATCCAACGGTGTTCTGTATTTTACGCACACGCTGGTTCTGCCACCCGCGGAACAGGCGGCTGTGCGCCCTAACACCCCTTAAGGGATTTGGCCCATACGGCGCGGGGCTACTGGATAGCTGGAGTTAAAAAACCCACGGGGAAGGGTCATCCCACCAGTTGGTATCGGGCATGACAAAATCCGTATCACACCCGGCCAGTGCACGGACGTCTTCGGGGGTTGCGGCGCAGGCTACGGCGGGCAATTCCATCATCATGCACCACCACTGGGCAAGAGCCAGAACGGCCTGTGTGGCCTCTGCACTCTGCGCGGCATCCGGAGCAAAGCAGACGTAATCCGCCCCTTCTTCCCCCGCGCGCATGGCGCCGTCGCGGCTGCTGCCTACGGCCACACCAAGTTGCAGTTCATCACCAATCTGGCGTCGTACGTCGCGCACACTGGCCGCAGTATAGGACTGGGAGAGATGCACCCCATCGCACCCGGTCTGCACAGCCAGTTCGGGTGCGTCTTCCAGCATAAGGGCAATGCCCTCATGCTGCACAAGCGGGCGAATAGCCCCGATCAGGGCTATGGCGGCAGCAGGGGCTATGCCATCCGCCAGACGCAGCAGCAATGCTGCGGGCTGGTGGTTGGCCAGACGCTGCTCCAGCACAGGCAAAAACGCATCGGCGTGCAAGAGTGCAGGCGTAACAAGATAAAGTTCCGACACTGCGACTATCCTTTCCGCACGATGCGCATCTGTTAGGCTCAGCTCTTGAAGATGGTGATAATCTGGTCGAGCAGGGCCAGCGCTTCTGCCTTGGGGCGCTGGAACACGTTACGACCGATAATGGAGCCAAAGCCGCCACCATCATGAATACCCTGAATGGTGGCCAGCAGGTTGTCCGTGCCGGTGTGTTCACCACCAGAGAAGATGACAATCCGGCGACCGGCAAAGCTGGACTGCACAACATGGTTAATGCGCGCGGCAAGCGTTGCCACATCAACCTTGTTCTTTTCGTACACAGGCTTGCAGGCATCCAGTGCCACAACGTCGGTCGGGGGTTTGACCTTGATGATGTGGGCACCACACAGGGCGGCCATATGTGCGGCATAGGCGCATACGTCCACGGCTGTTTCGGCTTTTTTGTCCAGCACGGGGCCACGCGGGTAGCTCCATGCGATCACGGCCAGACCCACGGACTTGGCTTCTGCCGCCAGTTCACGCAGTTCTTCCATCTGGTCGAAGCAGTATTCGGAGCCGGGGTAAATGGTAAAACCAATGCCCGCACAACCCAGACGCAGCGCATCCGCTACGGTGCCGGTAACGGCCTGATCTTTTTCGGTCGCAAGGCTGTTGGAACTGTTGCACTTGAGAATAAGCGGAATTTCACCCGCAAAGGTTGCGGCCCCACATTCGAGCATGCCCAGAGGCGCTGCATAGCCGCTCAGCCCGGCTTCGATCGCAAGCTGGAAGTGGTAGTGCGGGTCATAGGCGGCCGGATTGGCTGCGAAAGAGCGGGCAGGACCATGCTCAAACCCCTGATCCACCGGCAGAATGACCATTTTGCCGGTTCCACCCAGCTTGCCAGCATTGAGCAGGCGGGCCAGATTCGTCTTTGTACCGGGGTTATCGCTCTCATACTGATTGAGAATAGCCTTAACCTTCGGGGTAAGCGTCATGGGGAACAGTCCTTCTTTTGCCTTGTGTCCGGCACATTATTTTCCGGATGCTGGTGTTGGCAATAACCGTGGGTGAAATACCCGACAAGAGACGATATGGCACTTAACGGCATGATAAGGTTAAATGATGGCGGGCGTTGTGGCAGAAGTGTCGCTTTTTCCTGTGCATACAAGGCCCGGATTGTCTCATATTGTGGGTTTTGCGGGCGCAGAATGGCAGTTTGCTGGCCACAACGCAACGCCATGAGCGCACCTGCAGGACTACTGTCACAATCGAGCACGTGCACAAAAGGCTGCCGGGCCGATTCTGCGGCATCGTTCATCAGGGCATGCCACCAGCCTACCCCCATGTATGCCACCGCACCGGGGGGGGAGAGCAGGCCAATGCAACCACCATACTCCGCCAGCCCCGCCGCACGCAAAGCCATATGCACACCAGCACGGTCATGGACGCACACATAGCGGATACCCGCCGGAGAAGATGAGAAAAGTGGCCTGTTTTCCGTGAGCATGCTTGACGCAATCGCTTTTGCAGGTGATTCCTTACCCCAAGAGAAGGGAAAAGGAATGCAGGATCAAGACGTGGAGCCGCACTCACCCCAAGGCAACAGCTATGCCAGCATGCACACCCGCGCAAGACCTGCGGAAGAGTCCATTACCCGGCTGGACCGTGCGTTGCAGCGCATTTCCTTTGCTCTTGATAAGCAACAGCAGGCAAAACAGAACCGACCGGAAACCGACCGACAGGAACTGCTGGCCAACATAGATGCGCTGATCATGCGCGTGCGGGACATTCTGGACCAGACGGGCCAAGCCACACATGGCCAAGACCCGCTCCTGCCCCGGCATGAGGAAGGGAACTGACCCATGGCGCTTGTTTCGGTCAATATCAACGGCCACAGCTATACAGTCGGGTGCGAAAACGGGCAGGAACGCCACGTTCAGGCCATGGCGCATCAGGTTGAACGCCGTGTGCAGCAGGTCCGCAATCTGGGATTTAGCGGTGAAACCCGCGTGCTGGTACTGGCTGCACTGCTGATGGCGGACGAAATTCAGGACCTGTCAGGCAGCCGCGTGCCAGAGAGCACAGCACTGGCGGCCCTGGACGCAGAACGCCTGCGGGCGGAACTGGCCCTGACCAACACCCGGCTGGCTGATCTGGCCGATACTGCGGAATCTCTTGCAGCGGAGATGGAGCGCGCCTACATAGAAGATGCGGGGCTGCCCGACGCGTGAGGCAAGTCATCCCCTGGGCCGATAAGCACTTCCTAGGGAGCTGGCTCTGTTGTGGCCCTGGTCACATTACCCGGCGCCCACCTGCACTAGCAGGTCCTGGAGGTTGAAAGACCCACGGTCCATGGTGGCTCCGCACATTCCCCCCCCCTGCAATGACCCGCCTGACATTGCGCAGCGCAAAAAAACCCTGCGGGTTGAATGCCTTGCCGCCATGCGTGCGCGCGATTACGCGCGGGATTGGGGGATTATCCACCGGCTGGAGCCTTTACTGCGCGCAAGCACCGGCCCCATTGCCTGCGTGTGGCCGCTCCCGCACGAGGTGGACCTGCGCCCGCTCTGCCACGCTCTGGCGCAAGCGGGTAAAACCGTTGTACTCCCCCAGACACCAGCGCGAGGCTCCCCACTGGTTTTTCGCCAGTGGCAGCCCGAATCCACCATGCTGGCGGGCCGCTTTGGCACACACCACCCCGATGGCCCGATTATGGAGCCTGCCCTTGTGCTGGTCCCCCTGCTGGGGTTTGACCGCAGCGGCAACCGGCTGGGTTACGGCGGCGGTTATTACGACCGCACACTGGCTGCCCTGCCCCATGCCGCCAGCATAGGCTATGCTCCCTCCACACAGGAGGTGGCACACCTCCCCCGTGGCCCCCATGACCAGCCCCTGAACTGTATTGTAACCGAAAAGGAGGTTATTCGTTTTGGCTAACCCACACCCCTGCACAGTGCGAAAGACCCACGCGTGAGAATTCTGTTTTTGGGCGATATTGTCGGCCGCACCGGGCGTGATGGCGTTCTTTCCCGCCTGAGTGGCCTGCGCACGCAACTGGGGCTGGACCTTGTGGTGGTCAATGCGGAAAACGCAAGCCACGGCTTTGGCCTGTCCCCCGCCATAGCCACAACCCTGCTGCAAAGCGGCGTGGATGTGATTACTCTTGGCAACCACGCATGGGACCGCCGCGACCTGATCGGCCATATTGATGGCGAGCCCCGCATTATCCGCCCGCTCAACTACCCGCCGGCAACGCCGGGGCAAGGGAGTGTGGTGGTGGCGCTGGCCGATGGCCGCAAGGCGCTGGTGGTCAATGTAATGGGGCGGCTGTTCATGGACCCGCTGGACGACCCCTTCCGCTGCACCAACGACTTGCTGGGCAAGCACCGCATGGGTGCCACGGTACATGCCATTGTGGTGGATATTCATGCCGAAGCCACCAGCGAAAAATGGGCCTTTGGCCATATGCTCGATGGCAGGGTGTCCCTTGTTGTGGGCACCCATACCCACACCCCCACAGCAGACCACCGTATTCTGGCCGCTGGCACTGCCTTCCAGACCGATGCCGGCATGTGCGGGGACTATAACAGCGTGATCGGCATGACCAAAGAACCCGCCGTTGCCCGCTTTGTGCGCAAAATGCCCGGCGAGCGGCTCCAACCCTCCGAGGGTGAGGCCACGATCTGCGGCATTATGGTGGAAACGGACGATGCAACCGGTCTGGCCCGCCGCCTTGCCCCCTTGCGGCAGGGGGGATTGCTGGCCCAGACCCTGCCGGATTTCTGAACCGCCAAGAACATCCGCCACAGGCAAACCCACCAGCCCACCACACCATACGGCGGGCTGGTGGCAAGGCGCCTATTCCGCCTGCGCGTTAAAAGCCTGCACGGCAACCTGTGTGGCTGTGGTTAACGGATGTGGCAGGGCATTCAGGGCAAACCACCCCAGACCATCATGTTTATGGGGCTCGCATAGCTGGGGTTCGCCCTGCACTGGGCCTGTCCTGTAAACCGGGGCCACCCAATGCGTGCCTGCGGCACGGTCAATCTGGTCCACCACGCACAAAAGGGGACCGGGTTGCAGTTCCAGCCCCACTTCTTCGCGCACTTCACGCATGGCGGCCTGCGCTGCGGTTTCGAACAGGTCCACCTTGCCACCGGGTAAACCCCAGCACCCGGCCTCTGGCGCCTTGACCCGCCGGATCAGCAGCAGGCAGCCATCACGCAGAATAAACGCGCCACACCCAACCGCTGGCTGCACGGGTGTTACCACACCAACCTGTGCACCGCAGCCGTTGGCCGCAGACCAGCCGCCTGAGCCTCGGCCGTGGCCAGAGCCATGTCATTGCCCACCATTTCCTGATGAATGCCGCCCAGAATCCACAGGCTGTCCACACCCACGGCGGCAGCCCCCCTGATGTCTGTCCCCAACGCATCCCCAATAGCCAGAATACGTGTGCGGGGCACGTCCAGCATATCAAACACGGGCTGGTACACACCGGGGTATGGCTTGCCAATCCAGCGGACATCCCCGCCCTGTTCGGCATAAAACGCAGCCAGAGCGCCAGCACAGATCTGCCGGTTACCCCCTTTGACCACCACCTTGTCGGGGTTGGCGCAGATCATGGGCAGGTTGCGGGCAAGGCAGGCACGCAGTTCGGGCAGGTAGGGGTCCAGCGTTGCAACGCCCCGCTCCAGATCCGGCCCTGTGTTCATCACAAAATCGGCCTGTTCCACGTCTGTTACGCGCTGGATGTTCAGCCCTTCGTACAGCCCCAGATCATGCACACCGCCAATATGGAGCACCTTGTGGCCAAGGCGGGCAAACCATGGGTCTGCCTTCTCCTTCATCTGGCGGTGGGTTTCCTGCCCACTAGTCATGACCCCGTTGTAAAGGGCGCGGTCCACGCCAAACCCTTCCAGCTGGGTGGCGATTACCGCAGCAGGCCGGGGCGCGTTGGAAAGCATGACAACCCGTTTGCCCGCATTATGGAGTGCACGCAGGCATTCCAGAGCGCCGGGATAAGGGTTTACGCCATCATGCACGGTGCCCCACAGGTCTATGATGTAGCCATCATACCGATCAGCCAGCGCTTCCAGCCCGGCAATCTGGGGGAGTGACCAGTCTGTGGTGGTGCTCACAGGTCCACCCCACGCACATCATCCAGTGATTCTATGCCTTGTGCACGCATGATCTGAAGCATCTCCCGCTTGAGGCGGGCAATAAGGGCTGGCCCTTCATAGGCAAAGGCCGTGTAAACCTGCACCAGATCGGCCCCAAGGCGGATACGGTCCAGAATATCCTGCCCGCTCTCGATCCCCCCACAGGAAACAAGAGCCAGACGGCCAGCGGCAATATTGGCAACAAGCCGCAGCATCTGGGTCGAGCGCGCAGCCAGCGGTCGGCCGGAAAGCCCACCGGATTCGCCCTTGTGCGGACTACGCAGGCTATCGGGGCGGGCCAGTGTGGTGTTGTTGATGATCAACCCCTGCACACCGCCCTGAATTGCGGCTTCCACAATAGGGGCAATGGCATCGTCTTCCAGATCCGGGGCCAGCTTGACCAACAGGGGCGGGCGTTCGGGGTGGCGCGCGGCAATGGCGTCCAGAATCCCCTTGAGCCTTGCCGCATCCTGCAACCCGCGCAAACCCGGCGTATTGGGGGAAGAGACATTGAGCACAATGTAGTTCACATACGGTTTGACCCGCGCCACAAGGGCCGGGTAGTCCCGCTCGGGGTCCGCACCGGTTTTGTTGATGCCAATATTGGCCCCCACCGGCACACCGGCTCCCCCTGCCCTGCCAGATGGCAGCGGCCGGGTCAGGCGGGCAAGGCGCACGGCAAAGCGGTCTATCCCCTGATTATTGAACCCCATGCGGTTGATAACCGCCCGGTCCTCCTCCAGCCGGAACAGCCGCGGCTTGGGGTTGCCCGGCTGCGGGCGGGGGGTCACGGTCCCGGCCTCAACAAACCCGAAACCCAAACGGGCGAGCGGGCGCAGCACGCGGGCGTTCTTGTCAAACCCGGCGGCTATGCCAATGGGGTTGGAAAAACGCATACCCAGCGCGCGCGTGGCAAGAGCCGGGTCATCCTCGGGGCGCTTGAAGGGGACGGAAATGCCCAGCGTAAGGGCATCTATGGCAAGCTCATGCGCTTTTTCGGGGTCAAGTTTGCGCACAAGCGGCAGGGAGAGGGATGCTAGCACTGACATGCCCTTTGTACTGCCCCAAGCCGCCCCCTAAGGAAAGAGAAAAAACCAGCCCCGCGACCACACGATTATTGCCCAAAGTTTTACTTGCAACTAAGAGTGATTCTCATTTAATGATCCTCCATGACCGATAGCTAGGGAGGGAGGCGTTGCCTCCGGATCACGCCATGCAGCATACACCTGTGTACCTTACCGACCTTGCCGCAAGTGAACGGCTGACCCTGTGGACCATCCGCCGCCTTGCTGGCGCCCCTCCCCCCTGCGGGGCAGCACCGGGTGCATCGGGCAGCCTGTTCCTGCCCTGCTTCCGGCAGGAGTTTATGGCTGTCTCCCAAGCTTTTCAGGATGCGCTAACCGACATGGCCGCGCATGAAATGCCCGCACTGGATATTTGCGCAGGCAGCACACTGGCCGTAACCGAAACCGAATATAATCTGCTCCTCGCCACCGAAGCCGCACAGAATGAGCGGGAAACGGACATGCAGGCCCTGTTGAGCCCCCTGCTCCCCTTTGCGCGCCTGCGCCAGCGCATGGTGGCGGCCCTGACCACTCTGGGCGCATGCCTTGCGGGCGCGGGCTACTGGCTCTCCCACCATGCGGCGCGCCCTTTGCAGCAGCCCGTAGCCATGCCGCGCATGAGCCGTGCCGCCTACCCTGCAACCGCAGCCCTTTCGGTCGCACGGTGGCATGATCTGGATATGAGCATCGCCCATTCGTGGCGTTATGCGCCACCACGCCGCAATTTTGCGCAACACAACCCCGGTTAAGCCTGCCGGGCACACCACAGCTTGAGCACTGCGCAGGAATGAGCCCGCAAGATACGTTCTCTTTCTGTTCCATTTTGGTGCGGTTCATGCCATAGTGGCCGGGCCATGCCTACGCCCATACGCCGCATTATCCACATCGACATGGATGCATTTTATGCGTCGGTCGAACAACGCGACAACCCGGCCCTTAAAGGGCGACCGGTTGCCGTAGGCCATTGCCAGGAACGTGGCGTTGTGGCCGCCGCCAGCTACGAAGCCCGCAAATTTGGCGTGCGCTCTGCCATGCCCTCCCTTATTGCGCGGCGCAAATGCCCCGAACTGGTTTTTGTTCCCCCAAGGTTTGATGCCTACAGGGCTGTATCGGCCCAGATTCACGCCATTTTTTCGCGCTATACATCTCTTGTTCAGCCGCTCTCGCTGGATGAGGCTTATCTGGACATCACCCAGCCCTTACTCCGCCGTGCCTCCGCCACCGCCATTGCGGAGGAAATCAGGGCCAGCATTTTTGAACAGACCGGGCTAACCGCCTCGGCCGGGGTCTCCTACAACAAATTTCTGGCCAAACTGGCATCGGACTACCGCAAACCCAACGGCCTGTTTGTTATTCCACCGGGCATGGGGGAGGCTTTTGTAGCACCGCTGCCGGTTGGCACCTTCCACAGCATCGGCCCGGCCACGGCCCGACGCATGAACGGTCTGGGCATTCATACCGGGGCAGACCTGCGCGCCTGTGCACTGGATATTCTCAAACACCATTTTGGCAAGGCTGCCACGTTTTACCACGGCATTGCCCGCGGCGTGGACAACCGACCGGTTGAACCCAACAGACCAAGAAAATCCCTTGGAAAAGAAACAACTTTTTTACAGGACCTGCATGCCGCCCCCGAGCTGGAACAGGCCATGGACAAACTTGTAACACTGGTCTGGGCTGGCTGCCTAAAGCGTGAGATCAGCGGGCGCACGGTCACACTCAAACTCCGCCATTCGGATTTTACACAACTGACGCGCAGCCAGTCCTTCCCCCATCCCATCCAGAACGAAACCGCCTTACGAGACGCCGGGAGCCGGCTGCTGGCGCCCCTGCTCCCCCTTGCCAAGCCCGTCCGGCTTTTGGGCATATCGCTTGCCGGGCTGAGTGTAGCGGGGCAGCCCGCGGCAGACCGCCAGCTTTCCCTGCTGCCATAAGGCAACATGTGCAGCATAATCCGCTGCCAGATTGACCACATCCAGTACAACACAGAAAATGTTTTGATTTCAAAATATGTTGAAAGTCAACATTCCTTCATCACAAGGAAAACCCGCCAAAAATTGCGGATACGCAAAGACTACAGGGCAAACAACAAAACCCGATACCCAGCAGATACACTAATTTTGATCTCGTAAGCATCTTTACACCCGCGATAATTCAGGGCAACCGATACAGTTCCATTACAAAACAGTGTCTCTGTAAGGTTGGCTGAATGACTGCGCCCCCCTCCCCGTTTTCCAACGTCGTACCCACTGGCGCAGTCAAACCCGCACACAAGCGCCCATATGGGCACAAAACAGGACCAGCACCCGCAGACTTGCCGGGCAGGAACGGCACAGCAGACGCCCCCATGAGCACATTGCTGATACAGCAGGCCAAGCGGCTTTTTGCCCGCACCTGCCTGTATGGCTCCATGCACTGGCGTTTACCTGCCACGCTTGGCGTGCCAGCCCTTGCCATGGCCGCCACGCCCACTTGGGCAGCCGATGCAAACAGCACCACCACCACACAGACCCAGAGTGAGCAGGAGGCAAAACCGCAGTGGTACACTGGCTCCCTTGTCTCCCCCTCCGGGGCCATGACCAAAAAAGGCATGATCGCGTGGGAACCGTACATGACCTACAGCCAGCCGGTTGGGCAGTTTAACAGCAATGGTGTGAGCCAGCCCATGCACCCACGGCAAAAGGCCGTTAGTAACTTTACGCTGTATAAATACGCAATTACGGATGCGATCAGTATCCAGCTGACCCCCGTTATCGAGTATCGCTGGAAAAAAGGTGACAACACCAGCAGCGGTTTAAAGTTTGGTGACCTGCCGGTGGACCTGATGTGGCGTTATGTGGATGCAGACCCCAAACGCTACATACCCGCCCTGAGCGTTTTTGCAGGCATGGCCATGCCTACGGGGGATTATAACAGGCTGGGCCGCGCGCAGGATGGTGTGGGTGCTGGCACCTACACTTTCCGTCTGGCGTTAACAGAACAATCCACCTACACACTGCCCGGCCAGCATGAGCTACGGTTGCGGGTATGGAGCACCTTCCGGCGTGCGGTCACAACCGCACACCTGCATGACGTCACCAGCTATGGCACATCAGCAGGTTTTAAAGGCCGGGCACAGCCGGGAATGTATGGCGAGAGTGGTTTTTCGCTCGAATTCGGCATTAACCAGAAGTGGGTTCTGGCCCTTGATCTGGCGCGGGACTGGTCCAACGGCTCCCATTTGCGGGGCACAACCGCCACTGGTAAAAAGGTTGATACCATAGCCCAGTCCTCCGGTGACTGGCAGATTGCTCCTGCCATTGAGTATAACTGGTCCCCCCGTTTTGGGGTTATTGCAGGTGTGTCCACTTACTTTGCCGGCCACAACACGGGTTTGGACGTATCACCCCAGGTTGCGTTTAACAGTGTCTTCTAACACTTAATGCAATACAAAACAGAACGGCGGAAAGAGAACTTTCCGCCGCCTGCATAAAACACCTGTATATTCTATGTCTTTTACAAAGACGGAGCAGGCCCCTTAACAATGGATGCCAGATCATCCGGGCGGATCCACTGGCGGAATGCGGCCTGCACATCTGCGCCGGTTGCATTGTAATAGGCCAGTGCCCCGCGGTCCGCATTATCCAGCGGCAGCCCCAGATCGGTCAGATGCAGGTACTGCGCTGCAATCCGGTCCAGACTGGCGCGGGCCAGAGGAATACTCCGCAGAAGTGACGCCTTGGCCAGAGCCAGTTCATCATCCGAAGGAGGGGCCGACTGCATGGCCTTGATGTCCCGCACCGCAGCGGCCTGTGCCTTGCCGACCTTATCGGGGTCTGCGCCGTAATTGACCGTGTACAGGCCACGGGTGCGCCCCCACTCGAACGCGCTCCCCACTGTGTAAACATACCCGGTTTTAACACGCAGGTCGCGGTACAGGCGGGAGGAGAACAGACCGCCCCCCAGCACCTCATTCCCCAACTGGAGCATAAAGTGGTCGGGCTGGGCCGCAGTCAGGCCCAGTGTTTCGGCCAGAACCACTTCGTCCTGCACACTGCTCTTATCTGGCACCTGTGCGTGGGATGCCTTGCTTAGGGGCACGGCTGGCAGGTCAATATCGGGTGCGGGGCCATCAGCTTTCCAGCCCCCGAACGCCTGTTCCAGCACAGCCTGTGCTTTTTCCGGGGTTACATCCCCGGTCACAACAATGGTTGTTCTATCTGGCCGCCAGACTTTTCTGTAATAGGTCTGCACGTCATCACGCGTCACACTCATGATGGATTGCGGTGTGGCTTCGCGCAAAGTGGGGTCTTTGGGCGGCAGCACAGCCATTTTTATGGCCCGGTTGAACAGATGGTCAGGCGAGAGTAGTTCCCCTGCCTGTGCCTGTGCCGTCTGCTGGCGCACAACCTGAAAATCCTTGTCTGCAAAAGCAGGATGCAGCTCGTTATCAGCCAGCAGGGCAACACCTTTTGCAAAATCGGGTGTCAGAACCTGAAGGGAGAAGCTGCTCCCCGCACTTTCCCATGCAGGAATATCGTCCAGCGCTTTCTGGAAAGCCAGCCGGTCATACTGCGTAGTTCCGTAGGAGAACAGGGCTTCGGTAACGTCATTCACCCCATCCTGCCCTGCGGGCTGCTGGAGGGAGGGTGTCTGCCGGACCTGCCCGCTGAGCTGAATGGTATGGCTGACATGGGCCGGCCAGACGATCAGCTTGATCCCGTTGGACAGGGTGCTCACATAAGGCTGGGGTGTGGGTTCAGGCTTGTCCAGCTTGAGCAGGGCTTTTTCTGCCCAATCCGGCAATTTGACCGGCTTATCGGGGGAAGACGCAAAGGACTCAGCCCCGCCAAACCCTTTGCCCGACACAGGATTACCCGAACTTTCCGGCGTGAGTACGGCAGAAACCGCATGGGCCGGGTTAAGCAGGGTGGCAGCCAGTTTGTTCACCGCCTCTGGTGTTACGGCCTGATACGCGGCAACCAAATCCCCCGGTGCGTCCAGCCCCTGAAAAGCCAGCGCCGTGGACCAGGTGGAAGCCAGACCGCTGACCGAATTGGCAGCAAACTGCATTTGGGCAATCTCGCGCCGTTTGGCTGCTTCCACCAGATCAGCCGGAACGCCATTCTTGCGAATAGCCTCCAGCACACCCCGCATATCCGCCATGGCTTTTGCCGCATCCCCCCCTTTGGGGAACGCCGCCAGAGCAAGCCCAAACCCTGCTTCCTTTTTGGGGGCGTATTCAAACCCGGCAAACAGCGCCTTGCCCTGTGGCACAAGGTCGTACAGTGCCCCACGCTGGCTGGCCAGCACATCGGACAGAATATCCGCCGTGGCGTAATCGGCAGCGGAAGAACCCGGCATGGGGAAGGCAAGTGTTGCAAACCCTATGGGGTAATCCGTTGCCAGCGTAAGCGTTTTGGCCGGTGGTGGCACGGGGGAAACCTTGTGCCGTGCAGGTAATGTTTTACGTGGAACACCGCCAAACGCATCTTCTACCTGTTGCAGGGCGGTAACCGGGTTTACATCCCCCACAATAACCAGAATGGCGTTATTGGGCGCGTACCATTTTTCGTAAAATGCGCGCAGGTCAGCGGCTTTTGTTCTATCAAACGACGGGCGCGTGCCCAGCGCATCATGCTCGTACGGTGTGCCTGCGAACAAAATGGCCTGCAGCTGTTCAAGGTAACGGTAGGCGGGGCTGGACAGGTCGCGCGAGACTTCCTGCTCAATGGCACCCCGCTCCTTGTTCCAGTCTGCCTCGGACAGGGTCAGCCCGTTCATGCGCAGGGCTTCAATCCTGAGCAGCACCGGCAGGTCACGTGCCTGAGCAGTGTAAAAATACTGGGTAACGTCCTCGGTCGTGTCTGCATTATAGCTGCCGCCAAGGCGTGTACCCACGGCCGCGAGCTGGTCCTTGTCCAGCCCCTTGCTGCCACGGAACATCATATGTTCCAGCGCATGCGCCGTGCCGGGAAAACCCTTTGGCACCTCTGCCGACCCAACCAGATAGTTGATTTCCGTTGTGACCACCGGTGCCAGCTTGTTGGGCACGATCACAACCCGCAAGCCATTGGGCAGGGTTGCCCGCACGACCTGCGCACTGCTGAGCGAAGGCGGCACCAGTTCCGATGGCATGGAAGGCGCTGCCGCCTGCGCAAAGGCACCAACGGGCGAGAGCGCGCTACCACACAGGGCCAGCCCGGCAACAAGTGCGGCACCCCGCGCGCGGGAGATGGTCATTTTACGGAAAATCATGAAAAATCCTGTGTCCTGTGGAAAACGGCAAAGGAAAAATGCCTAGTACCCCATGGCAGGCAAAGGCAGTTTTTTGGCGAGAGCAGACAGCTTGTGCCGCCGCAGCTCGGAGCGGGCTTTGGCATCCTCGGTCATGTAATTGAGCTGAATGGTATAGCGCGACCCCACAAACTGCTTGTGCCCGTGCCATGTTGTCGGCCCGTTGGGGAAGATGAGCAGTGTGCCATCCACAGGCTGCACTTCCTTTGCATAATCCTCAATATCATGCGGGCCACGCAGCAGGCGCAGACAGCCTTCCTGCTTTTCCCAATGCGGGCCCGTAGGGTTCAGGTAAAGCAGAATGGTTACGCGCTTGGCCAGAGAGTCCGTGTGGATGCGGCCATCCTTTTCCCGCGTGCGGCCACGAATGGTCAGCATGGAAGGTGCTGTATCCAGGTCAAGGTTCAGCTTTTTGGCAATGATCCGGCGCAGCTCCGGGCCTTCCATCTCACGCACTAGTGCCTGCACCAGCGGGGCAAGCTTAAGTGATTGTGGAGGGAAAGACCCGCCTGAATGAATGGCAGGCAGACTGGCGAACAGTCTGGGCAAGTCATCCTGACGAATAAAGTGCGGCACCATAATATGTGTAAATGGCTCTGCGCAGACAGGAGCCTGCGTTAGTGCCGCATAATCGGGCCGGATGGTGGATTCTGACGTGGTCATACCCTGTTGTCCGCAAAAGTGAACCTGTTAACCGCCGAAACGGTAGAAGGGTTGCGCGGCATAAACAAGAGCCAGCCGTTACGAGCGCCGTTTACTGCGGCCCTTTCCGGGTTTTGGCTCATACCCCCCGCCACCCGGCCCCAAGGGACGCGGGACCTGCCCTTTGCCAGCGCCCTTGCGCCCAGCCCCGGCTTTTGGGGCCGGAGGGGGCGGCACGTCCAGCCCGAGTTGCAAGGCTTCCAGCCTTTTAATTTCATCACGCAGGCGGCCTGCTGTTTCAAACTCCAGCTCGGCTGCGGCATCGCGCATCCGCTTTTCCAGCCCGGCAATGGTGGCACTCAGGTCCTGCCCCACAAACTCGGCCACCCCGCTATCTTCATCCGGGGCGACGGTCACGTAATCCTGCTCGAACACGGAGCCTACAATATCCCCAATATGCTTGCGCACACTCTGGGGTGTAATGCCGTGCTCTGCGTTCCACGCCATCTGTTTTTCCCTGCGGCGCGCGGTTTCTTCCACTGCGTAGGTCAGGGAGTCGGTCATTTTATCGGCATACAGCAGCACGCGCCCATCCACGTTACGCGCAGCACGGCCTATGGTCTGGATGAGCGATGTGCGGGAGCGCAAAAAGCCTTCCTTATCCGCATCCAGAATGGCCACAAGCGCACATTCGGGAATATCCAGCCCTTCGCGCAGCAGGTTAATGCCGATCAGCACATCAAACGCGCCCATACGCAGGTCACGGATAATTTCGATCCGCTCCAGCGTATCCACATCGGAATGAAGGTAACGCACCCGAATACCGGCTTCGTTCATGTAATCGGTCAGGTCTTCGGCCATGCGCTTGGTCAGGGTGGTTACCAGCACGCGGCTGCCCTTGGCTATGGTCTCGCGGCATTCGGCCAGCAGGTCGTCCACCTGATGTTCCACAGGGCGGATAACCGTTACAGGGTCGATCAGGCCCGTGGGGCGAATAACCTGTTCTGCAAACACACCGCCTGTGCGCTCCATTTCCCACGGGCCGGGTGTGGCGCTGACAAAGATGGTCTGGGGGCGGAACTTGTCCCACTCCGCAAAATTAAGCGGCCGGTTATCCAGACAGGACGGAAGCCGAAACCCGAAGTCTGACAAAATGGATTTACGGGCAAAGTCTCCACGCTCCATGCCGCCAATCTGGGGCACGGTCACGTGGCTTTCATCCACAATCAGCAAGGCATCTTCTGGCAGGTATTCAAACAGGGTTGGCGGGGGATCGCCCGGTTTGCGCCCGGAGAGGTAGCGTGAGTAATTCTCAATTCCCTTGCACACACCTGTTGTTTCCAGCATTTCCAGATCAAACGTGGTGCGCTGGTCCAGTCTTTCGGCCTCCAACAGTTTGCCTGCATGGGTAAACTCATCCAGCCGGGTGCGCAGTTCGTGCTTTATACCTTTTATGGCCTGATTAAGCGTGGGCCGTGGCGTAACGTAATGGCTGTTGGCGTAAATGGTAATTTCCTGCAAATCAGCCGTTTTATCACCTGTCAGCGGGTCAAACTCTATAATGCCGTCCACTTCATCCCCAAAAAGGGAGACGCGCCAGGCCCTGTCTTCGTTCTGGACAGGGAAAATATCCACACTTTCCCCCCGCACACGGAACGCACCGCGCGCAAAGGCTGCATCGTTCCGGCGGTATTGCAGTTCCACCAGACTTTTGATCAGCTTGTCGCGGTCAATCTCGCCCCCCAGCTCCAGCTTGACCACCATGCGGGAGTAAGTCTCGACCGAGCCAATACCGTAAATGCACGAGACAGAAGCAACAATAATCACATCATTACGCTCAAGCAGCGCCTGCGTGGCGGCATGCCGCATACGGTCAATCTGCTCGTTAATCTGGCTGTCTTTTTCAATATATGTATCAGAACGCGGCACATAGGCTTCGGGCTGATAGTAGTCGTAATAGCTGACAAAATACTCCACGGCATTATTGGGGAAGAACTGCTTCATCTCCCCATAAAGCTGCGCGGCCAGTGTTTTGTTGGGTGCCAGAATAAGGGTGGGCTTCTGGGTGGCCTCGATCACCTTGGCCATGCTGAAGGTTTTGCCCGAACCGGTAACCCCGAGCAGGACCTGATCGCGCTCCTGCCCTTCCACGCCCGCGACCAGTTCCTTGATCGCCTGTGGCTGGTCCCCTGCCGGTTCATATTCGGAGACAACCTCCATCCGGCGCAAACGCGGGCGGGCGGGTTGCTGCTCCGGCACAAACGTAACAGGCGGCAGGCTTGCTGCCCGCTCGCTCAGAGAAGCCCGTTTTTTGCCACGCGCGGGCGGCGCAGCGGAAGAAGATGAAGCACCCATGCCCACAAGATGGGCAACTCTGCTCCCCTATGCAAGAGAGCAGCGGCAACGACCCCGCACAATTCCACAATCCCCCATGCAAGAGAGGGAGAGATGCCCCCTCCCCTGCATGGCAACACCTGTACCCCCAACCATAGGCAAGGACACAGGTCCGGTTTTATGAGCGGGCGGGAGGTGCCATAAATTCCGGCCCCACAGGGTCGGTAATAGCTTTGTCCAGAATGGCATCAATGGCGGCCATATCGTCCTTGCTGAGTGTCCAGCCAAAGGCATCCTGCACGCCGGTAATCTGCTCGGGCTTTCTGGCCCCCCACAGGGCAATGGTTGGGCCCCGGTCCAGCACCCAGCGAATAGCCAGAGCCAGCAGGCTTTTGCCGTGCTGCTCGGCAATGGTTTTAAGCCCTTCCACTGCGTTCAGATACTGTGCGAAGCGAGGCGGCTGGAACTTGGGGTCCACCTTACGCAGGTCATCCCCCGTAAACACGTGATCTGCTGCCATTTTACCCGACAACAGCCCCCGGCAGAGCGGACCATAGGCCAGAACAACCAGATTATTGCTTACGGCATAAGGAAGAATGTCTTTTTCAATCTCCCGTTCAAACAGATTATAAGGTGGCTGAATAGCCGCAACCGGTGCGAACTTCCTAAACTCATCCATTTGTTCGGGGGAAAAATTACTTAGCCCGAGTGCGCGAACCTTGCCGCTCTGCACACTTTTTTCCAGTGCCCGCGCGGTTTCCTCAAACGGGGTTTTGGGGTCCGGCCAGTGCACCTGATAAAGATCAATATGGTCTGTGCGCAACCGCTTGAGCGATGCGTCCAGTTCCTCTTCAATCCGTGCTTTTCTGCTATCGCGGAATACGTGGCCATCCTGCCAGTCCAAGCCTACCTTGGTTGCCAGCACCACCCGGTCACGCCGCCCTTCCAGCGCCTTGCCCAGAATTTCCTCCGAATGACCAAACCCATAGACCGGTGCGGTATCAATCAGGTTTATGCCAACATCGAGTGCTTTATCTATTGTTTTTGCGGCATTGGCATCATCAGGGCCGCCCCACATAAAGCCACCCATGGCCCATGTACCCAGGGCAATACGCGAGGCCGGTTTGGGAATACCTTCAATTTTTATAAATTCCGCCGTCACGTTTACTCTCCTTGACTATGTTCTGCACCAACAGGCCTGTTACGGCACCATTGCCACACCTTACCCATTAAACACCGCATCTGGATAGAGATGCAGTGTTTTGCTGCAAAGATGGGTTGACCTGCATGCACACCCCCCTACACTACAGGGCCATGAACGCTCCCCCCTTACCCGTATTACCCCGCGTTGGCGTGCTGGCCATTGTGCGCCGTGGCTGTAATTTTCTGCTTGTCCGGCGGGCCAATGCGCCCGATGCGGGCTTATGGGGCTTTCCCGGTGGCAAGGTGGAAGGGGGAGAAACCTTTTTCCGCGCTGCGGAACGGGAGCTTATGGAAGAAACTTCCTTACAGGCCCATGCAACATCTTTAGTAGATGTGTTTGATAGCTTGCATTATGCGCCCGATGGCACGCTGGCTTTTCATTACCTTATTCTTGCCGTGCTCTGCACCGAACCACAACCGGCCCTGACTACCCCCATTGCGGGGGATGATGCACGGGAAGTAAGGTGGTTCAGTTACGAGGAAATCGCCCAGCTTGGCCCAAAAGCCAGCGCACGCCTGCACACACTTGCAAAAACTATCATGCAGGCACAGCCATGATCGTGAAAAACCAGTATTCAGAGTAACGCGCGCTGCATACACTCTGCACCAGACATCTGCTTTTGAACGCAGGGCTTTTCAACACCGCATGGAATATGCAGTAAATATTCGGGAAAAACCTGAAAAACCCTTAAATCCAGTTGCTTTTTTTAATCCGACCCATACCCACACACAGCCCAGCAAGCACAACCAGTGCAAACACTGCCCCCATAACAGCCATGGAAACAGGCAAGCCGGGGATCAGATATGTAGGGGCATCACACGGTTTGGATGGCACCAGCGGCATGGAGGCCCAGCGCTCGGCCAGTGTACGCCCCACAACATGGGCCGCATGGCAGGCAGGGAATGGGCTTGGCCACCACTTCCACTCAACGCCCGCATGGCAGATTGCAAGCCCTTCCGCCGCTAGCAGAACAGGCACACATGCCCACAAGGCACCACGCCCCATACGGGCAGGCAATACAGGGGCTACAACCCCCAGCACAATCAACACCCGCCAGGGCCAGCGTTCCCACAGACACAGCTCACACGGCATAATTCCAAGCCTGTGCTGCGTCCACCAGGCAACGCCAAGTGCGGCAAAACCGGCCAGAATCATAAAAAGCGCAACCGTGCTCAGCCGCATGGTTTTTTTCATGCTGTTCTTACCTCAGACATCGCCGCAATAAACGACCGCGCCCAGCTTGCCGCCGTAACACGCCATACTTCCGCCCGCAGGCGCTCCCAGCGCACCCGGCGCTCGGAGCCGGATAGACTTAACGCCTTATGCAGGGCTGCTGCAATTTCATCCGAATCATGCGGGTTGACCAGCAGGGCATCTTCCATATCCGCCGCAGCCCCGGCAAAACGGGACAAAATAAGCGTGCCGGGGTTCTCGGGGACCTGGGCAGCGACATATTCCTTGGCCACAAGGTTCATCCCGTCACGCAGGGGGGTGACAAGTGCCGCACTGGAAAGCTGGAAAAAAGCCGCCAGCAGTTCCCGCGGGAGCGGGTGAGTCAGGTAGCGCACGGGGGTCCAGTCAAACGCGCCGTATGTGCCGTTAATATGCCCCACAATCTGGTCCAGTTCGGCCCGCAGGCTCTGGTATTCCGGCACGCTCCCGCGTGAAACCGGCGTGATCTGGAGATACGTGACCTTACCCCTGTATTCAGGGTAGCGCTTAAGGAATGTATCGTACCCGCGCAGTCGCTCCGGCAGACCTTTGGAATAATCCATGCGGTCCACACCAATAATCAGCGGTAGACCGCGCAGGTCCTGACGCAGGCGCTGCACCTGTGGCAGGCTCTGCCCCTCATGCGCACAGGCTGCAAAACTGTCCGGATCAATGCCAATGGGGAACACCCGCGCCTTGGCCGGAATACCCAGAACCGCAAAGGCCTCATTCATATTCCGCGCGTCATCTTCGGTCTGCACGCCAATCACATCATAGGCACGCAGGTCGCGCATCAGGGCTGGGGCCTCTGGCAAAGAGCGCATCAGGCTCCATGGCGGAAAAGGGATGTGCAGAAAAAAGCCGATCCGCGCTTTGACTTTTAAATCACGCAGGGCCTTGCCAAGCGGGAACAGGTGGTAATCATGCACCCAGACCATGTCATCGGGTTTAAGCATGGGGGCCAGTCTGGTCGCGAACAGGGTGTTCACACTGGCGTAAATCTGCTGGTCATGTCGGCTATAGTTCATAAGCCCGGCCCGGTAATGGCACAGGGGCCAAAGAATACCGTTGGAATACCCCTGATAAAACCCGTTATATTCCTTATGGGTCAGCCCTATGGTGGCGTAGGTTACGTTGCCTACCGTGTCCACGCTGAGTGTTCTGTCCGCGCCGTCTCCGCCTATCTGCTGGCCGGACCACCCAAACCACAGACAGGGGTGGTCCTGAACAGCAGCCCTAAGTGCCACAGCCAGACCACCTGCTGGCTGTTTACGGTCACGTACTGCTGGTACCCTGTTGGAAACAATGACCAGCCTCTGCATGCTTACCCCCTTCCAGCAACAAGGGACGCCAGCCAGGCCCTGAACACCGCAGGTGTTGGAAAATCTGCTGGAATACGGAAGAAGGCACCGCCCATACGGTGGACTGCGGCCATGCCGTCCTCATCCGTTACGTCGTCCCCCACAAAAACAGGTTTACGCCCCGCAAAGGGTGCGGTTTCCATCAGCAGGGAAACCGCATAGCCTTTATCCACCCCGGTCGGGCGGATTTCCCATGCCATTTTTGCTGGCTGGAGCGTAAAGGCCCCATCGGATTCCCTGACCCAACGCTCGGCAGTCTGGCGCAATACTTCTGCTTTTTCGGGTGCTGCACGGTAATGCAGCACAAAACCACCCTGCTTATGCTCCAGCCGAGTGCCCGGCAGGGTCGCCAGCAGGTCGGATGCCTGCACAAGCCAGCGCTGCGGCATGCTCGGCAGCACCGCGCGCTCAATGGGACCACCGGGGCGATGGCGGATGGCCACGCCATGTTCCCCTGCAACCGCAAATGGAACATCACCCAAAAACTGGTCAATCTGGTCAATCGGGCGGCCGGAAATAATCGCCAGTGCGTCCCCACAGGCCGCACGCAGGCGGCTCAGGGTTTCCCGCAAATCGGGGGGAACCACCACAGCTTCGGGCGTTGGGGCTATGTCCACCAGAGTACCATCAAAATCCAGCAGAAAAGCTGTCTGGCTCAAAGGAGGAATTTTAAAACGGCTATCCTGCGCAAAGGAAGAACCAAACACAACGCACCTCTTGATTGTCTGTTTGCAGCGCTGGGCAAAACCCGCATGCCGTGTGTTGCGCTACGCAATGAATATGATTTTTAACCCGCAGCCTTACCTTTAATAGGCCCCATCGCTATCCGGCTGGAACGGGTTGGCATTATCCGGCGCGGCAGGGCGCGGGGCAGCAGGTGGCGCCACAAGGCCCGGCGGAGTTGGCTGGGCCGGCAGGGTTTGCGAGCCCTGGCCCATGCCGGCACCCTGATCAACCGGGGCGGCCTCTGGCAGGGGTGGGGGGGCTACGGGTTTGGGCAAGGCGGGCAGGAAGGGCGCCATGTCATCCCCGGCACACTTGACCATCCGCACATCATAAACCGAACTTTCCAGCACCCCGAGCCCGGGCTCGGCGGCCAGCATCCAGCCCTTAAAGGTAGCTCCTCCGGGGTGTGTATCCTGTATTTCCAGCCAGGCGGCGGCATCGGGTGCCCGAGTTGGCGGGCGCTGGAGGCAGCGGCGAGCCAGAATATCCAGATTTTTGTAGTGTATGGCCTCGCCCCCAACCGGCACGGACAAGACCTCCACATGGGCGTCCAACCGGTCCAGTACGCGCACAACTGCCGTACCCTTACCCTGCCATGTGCCAGCCGGGTAAACAGCCGGGGGAGCAAGTGGCGTACCCGTGGCACAGGCTGCACCACCATAACCAGCCAGCCCAAGCAGACCCGTGGCCAGCATACGGGCACACCGCCCACGGAGTAGCAACATCATGCGCCTGCCACCTTGGGAGAGGAAAGAGAGGTAACAAGCTCTGCCAGACGCTCACGCATAACCTGTTCACTTACCCCCATGAGCACCGCATCCTCAAACGCATCGGCCAGCACCTGCTGCACTTCCTGCCAGTTCTCTTCCAGCATGCGCAGTTTTTCCTGGCACGTAACGGGTTGCCCGTCTTCTTGCGGCCATATGCGCAACGCCGTCATTGTGTCCGCCTTAATCATGTTCGTCTTGCTAAACCGTTTTTATGTCTGTTTCAGGGCAGATTTGCGCCATTGCCCTCATTCTGCCCGGCTGCGGCATCCTTGTTCGCGCGGGTCAGTGTATCGGTCACAGAGAAAATAAACTTGCTCAGGAGTTGTTCCAGACTGATCGAACCCTGTGTCTGGCTGATGGTGCCACCTGCGGGCAGGGTTTTGTCATCGCCACCGGGGGAGAGAGCAATGTATTTGCCACCAAGCAGGCTGTCGCTGGTAATAATAGCCGCTGTATCAGCCGAGAGATGAATGTCCGGGCGCACGGTAAAAACCACATGCGCCTTGAAAGTCTGCGGGTTTACGCTTTCGCTCTGCACGGTGCCAACCGTTACCCCGGCCAGCCGCACGTCCGAGCCAACACTCAACCCGTCTACGTGCGAGAAGTCGGCCCCAAGCTGGTAGCCAACCGTATCTGTCTTGCGGCCTTCGCCGACCACTGCTGCAGCCAGCATGCCTGCCAAAGCCACCAGCACGGCTGCGCCAGTCAGAAGCTCCGCCAGACTGCGCCGTGATTTTTCCGCCATTGCCGATGCCATGAACTACGTACACTCCCTGATAAGACAAACCACTCTAACAGGGAATGTGCCGCAAATCACGCCTTGGGAACACTCTCGGGTGTCCATGCTTCATAATCACCGGTTGCGGGCGGGTGCTGGCCCGTTGCGTACAGGCTGCCCTGTGGGTGATAGGCCTGTGCGGTGCCGGTCATGTTGGCCTGATGGGGCAGTTGCCAGGGCTTGCGCTCTGCCTCGGCAATCGGGGCATCAAGCGTGTGGTGCAGCCAGCCCCACCATTCCGGCGGCACAGCGGAGGCATCTTCCCCTTTCAGGTAGATAACCCAGCGCTCGGGGCGCTCCGTGCCCCCACCCTTGCGGGCCGGGCCGGTGGATTCGTAATAACAGCGACCATCGGCATCCTTGCCAAACAGCCGACCCTTCCGGCGCGTATGCAGCCATGTTCCGAAATTTGCCATGGAAGCGATGATAGGACTCCGCGCACCCCGCGGTCCATGTTTTATCGCAAACTCCCCGATCAACCGCGCGCGAGCGGGAGGATGTAAAAGTTATCCCCCATATCCTCATTTTGCAGGGTGATAACGGAGTGCCGGACGTGTTTTGTCGGGTTACGCGGTGTGTGTGCGCAGCGGTAACATGCCACTCATGACAACAGCCAGACGCCATTGGAACGGTGTGCTGATGAGCACACTGGACGCCGCAGCAGACCCGGACGCACCGCTCCGCTCCGTAACGCTGCCCGCAGAGTGGGATGTGGATGCCGCGTCCGCACTTGCCCAGCTTATGCCGGGCGACGGCCCGCTTGACCTGCCTACTCTTGCGTCACGCTGGATTACGGCCCTTGCGCTGGACGAGGCCTCTACCCGCTCACTGGTATGGCTGCTGCTAACGCGCCAGGCCGCACCGGTGGAAGCCGTGTGGCACTGCGCGTTCGACCGCCCTGCGGGCTTTGTGGTCAACCTGGCAGCCTTTGTCTCCCCCGGGGAAGGGTTTGCCGCGCGCACCTTTGTAGCCGCACTCAAGCTGATCTGCGCGGTACTGCGCCAGACGGCACTCAACATGGCCGACCAGCGCAATGGCGACCTGCTACTGCCCGACCTGTTTGTGCCCACCCCCTCCGCTGGCACAGATGCCCCACCCATGCAGGCCGCAACTGCGGGGGACATCCTGCTGACCAACATGGATGCCTGCCTTGCCGGTGTTGGTCTGGATTATGATAGCGAAGATGGCCGCGCCGCCGCCTGTGCCATTACCGCACTGGCCACACTGACTGCCCATGCAGGACGCGGCCCGGAGTCCCTGCCCCTGCCGCCCGTACGCACCGTACTACCCGGGCTGGGCGAGACCCTGCGCGCGGTCTGGAACGAAGCCGCGGTAGAAACCGATGCCCCTCTGGCCCCGATCGAAACAGGGTTTTCCACCCCCAACCCCGTAGACGGCCTGCTTGGAGTGGAAGCGTGCGGTCTGGCCCCTGTTTTTTCCATGCTCCGGCCCGATGGACGGCTGGCCAACAGCACCCGGCAACGGCTGGACATCCGCGGCTTTACGGTAGAAACCGCACTGGCCGCAGCCCTTGCGGGCGAGACTGTGCTGCCCCAGCCCGGCCCCAAGGCGCATCTGGCCATGTACCGCGCACTGACCGGCTTTGCGGACCGCATGCCCGCACGCCCAGAAACCCTACCCACCCCCGTAAAGCTCCGGCTCGAGCGGGGCATGCGGCGGATTCTGCCCGCACGGCATGGCGGCTTTACGCAAAAAACCACCATTGGCGGGCACCGCCTGTTCATGCGCACAGGGGAGTATGAAGACGGCACACTGGGTGAGCTGTCCCTGACCCCCACGCGGGAAAGTGGTATGGTGCGCGGGCTGATGGAAAGCTTTGGGGATGCCGTAAGCATTGGCCTGCAATACGGCGCGCCGCTGGAAGCCTATGTGGAAAACTTTGCCTATTCCTGCTTTGGCCCGGCTGGCACGGTAGAGGGTGACCCGGTTGCCTCCTACGCCACTTCCATGCTGGACTATGCCTTCAGGGCCCTGTCCGACACCTATCTGGACAGACGCCTGCCCGATGGCCCCCACCAGGACAGCACGTCCGAACCGGACCCGCTGCTCCCGCTGGACCTGCCGGATGGAGATGATACGCAACCCACACGCCCACGGCGCAACCTGCGCCTGGTCTGCTAGGTCCCGGTTTTTTTACAAGGAACGGAACACAACGCCATGAGCACTCCCCAATCCCGTCTGGCCGAACTGGGTATTGACCTGCCCACACCCGCAGCCCCCGTGGCCAATTATGTTGCCTGTGTGCAGACAGGCTCGCTCCTTGTAGTTTCAGGCCAGTTGCCGTTGCACAATGGCAAACTGTTCGCCACCGGCAAGCTGGGGGACGCCGTGAGTGTGGAAACAGCGGTGGAAGCCGCGCGTTACAGCATGATCAACGTGATCGCACAGGTTAAAGCAGCAGTGGGTGACCTCTCCCGCGTCAAGCGTGTGGTGCGTCTGGGCGGCTTTATTGCCTGCACGCCAGATTTTACAGCCCATGCTTCCGTCATGAACGGGGCGTCTGATCTGGCTGTGGCTGTCTTTGGCGATGCAGGGCGCCATGCCCGCTCCACCGTTGGCGTACCCTCCCTGCCGCTGGATGCCCCGGTGGAAGTGGAAGGCCTGTTCGAGATCGCCTGACCAAGCGGAAAAAAACTCATGGCTGACTGGTCCGTTACCCTGCACAACAGCATTCACGACATTCCCGCTGCGGAATGGGCACAATGCGCAGGGCCGGATAACCCTTTTGTCAGTCATGCGTTTTTAAGCGCACTGGAAGACAGCGGCTCCACCGGCCAACAAAGCGGATGGGTGCCACGGCATGTGTGCCTGCATAGCCCCGATGGGCAACTGGCCGCTGTCTGCCCCGCCTACCTTAAAGGCCATTCATGGGGCGAATACGTCTTTGATCAGGGCTGGGCCCGTGCGTTTGAAGCCGCGGGGGGCCGCTACTACCCCAAGCTCCAGATTGCCATCCCCTTTACCCCCGTACCCGGCCCCCGAGTGCTCCTCCACCCCGATGCCCCACCGCAGACCACGGCCGTTATGGCTGATGCCCTGCGCCAGATCTGTGCGGATACGGGCCTATCCTCCGCCCATGTGACCTTCTGCACCGAAGCGGAAAGTACGGCCCTGCACCAGCAAGGCTGGCTGCCCCGCCTTGGCCTGCAATACCACTGGCACAACAGAGGCTACGCAACGTTTGACGATTTTCTGGCCACGCTCTCCGCCCGCAAGCGCAAGAGCATCAAACGCGAACGGCGCGATGCCAACGCTGCGGGACTGACGTTTGAAACCCTGCAAGGCGCCAGCATAACGCAGGCGGACTGGCAGGCGTTTTACCAGTTCTACCGCAATACAATCGACCGCAAATGGGGCAGCGCTTACCTGAGTGCCGAGTTCTTCCCGCTTATGGCGCAACGGCTGGGCGAGCGGGTTGTGCTTATACTGGCGCGCAACGGCTCAACCCCCGTGGCCGCGGCCCTGAACCTGATGGGCACCCATACGCTCTATGGCCGCAACTGGGGGTGCGAAGGCAACTGGCCCTTCCTGCATTTTGAACTCTGCTATTACCGCGCCATAGATTTTGCCATTGCCCACGGTCTGCAACGGGTGGAAGCCGGCGCGCAGGGGGAGCACAAAATCCAGCGTGGCTACGAGCCAACCCTCACCCACTCCGCCCACTGGCTGCAAAGCCCCGGCCTGCGCAATGCGGTGGACCGTTTTTTGCAGGCCGAACGCCCCGCCATACTGGCCGAAGCACAGGCCCTGAGCACATTAACCCCCTACAGGCAGGACCTCCCGCCCCAGAACCCCTAAGCCCCAGGCCCTTCCCGGTCCCTTGGCAAAGCGGGCGGGCAAGGGTTGCAAACATTGTCGGCAGGCGTTTTTTTGCGTATGCCCGCCTGACCCTTTTCCCACCTGTTTACGCGACCGGACCGGCACAGAACTGATGAGCAGCACATCCCACACCCTCCCCCCCGAACATCAGGCCAGCCTGATTGATGGCAAGGCTTTTGCCGCAACCGTGCGCCAGCAGATCCGTGAGGATGTTCTGGCCTTCCACGACCAGCACGGCGTAACCCCCGGACTGGCCGTTATTCTGGTGGGCAACGACCCGGCGAGCGAGGTGTACGTTAAAAACAAGGCGATCCAGACACACCATGCCGGCATGCGCTCCTTTATGCACATGCTGCCCGAAACCACGTCCGAGGCCGAACTGCTGACCCTGATCGGGCGGCTGAACAACGACCCGGAAATTCACGGCATTCTGGTGCAGCTCCCCCTGCCCAACGGGCTGGATGCACGCCGCATTACCAACGCCATTCTGCCTGAAAAGGATGTGGATGGTCTGGGCGAGGTCAATGCAGGCCGTCTGGCCGTAAACCTGCCCGGCATTGTGCCCTGCACCCCGCTGGGCTGCCTGATGCTGCTGCGCGACCAGCTGGGAGACATGAAGGGCCAGCACGCCGTGGTTATTGGCGCATCCAACCTTGTGGGCAAACCCATGGCGCTGCTGCTGCTGGCAGAAGGCTGCACGGTCACCATCGCCCATATTCACACGCGCGATACCGCAGCCCTTGCCCGCGAGGCAGATATTCTGGTTGTGGCAACCGGCTGCCGCGAGCTGGTGCGGGGCGACTGGATCAAACCCGGGGCCACGGTTATTGACGTGGGCATTACCCGCACCCAGACTGCAAGTGGTAAAAGCCGCCTTGTGGGGGATGTGGCATTTGATGAGGCCGTAAAGGTTGCCGGGCGCATTACACCCGTGCCGGGGGGCGTTGGCCCCATGACCATTGCCTGCCTGCTCAAAAACACACTCACCGCGGCCCAGATGCAGATCGAGGGAAAAACCGAATGAGCCTGAACCGCCTGTGCGTTGAACTGATCCCCCGCTCCGCCGAATCTCTGGAGCAGGACGTAAAAACCGTTCAGACGGTTTTTCCCGCAGCGGATACGCTCAATGTGCCCGACCTCATGCGCTTTCCCCTGCGCAGCTGGGACGCCGCAGCCCAGCTGCGCCCGGTCTTCCCCCGTGTTATTCCGCATATCCGCGCCATAGACATTGCCCCCCACGCCCCCCTGCCCGGAGCCGAGCAGGACGGGCTGGAGGAAATTCTGGTCGTGCACGGGGACCCTCCGGCCGACCTGTCCATGCGCACATACCCCAACAGCACGGAAAGCATTATCCGCCGCTACCGCAAGGAAGCGCCGCACCTGAATGTTTATGCCGCGTTCGACCCCTACCGCCGCGCACCGTGGAAGGAGCTGGAGGACGTAGCCCGCAAAAAGGAAGCCGGAGCCTGCGGTTTTTTCACCCAGCCGGTCTTTGACTACAAACTGTTCGACCTGTGCCGCGAATGGTTGCAGGGCGAAAACGTGTTCTGGGGTCTGTCCCCCGTTATTGGCCCACGTTCACGCTCATACTGGGAAACTACAAACCACATTGTGTTCCCCAAGGATTTTTCCACAACGCTTGAATCCAACATAGCCTTTGCCCAGACTGTCCTGCGTGAACTTGGACAGGACAAGGGATCGGCCTACCTTATGCCCGTACGCGTTAAACTCGAACACTACCTGCCCGCCCTGCTTGATGCGGTGGCCTGAACAGGCGCACTGTTCCCAACAAGCGTTTAACATGTGTGGTGCCGGGCAGGCCACTAGGAGCAACGGGGTAGGCATGGCGTTTTATCTTCTCTCCTTTCATGGCGCTCTGGTTGGCTTTACCGGCCAGCGCCTGCACCCGCTCTGCCCCACAATGGGCACAAGCCGCACAACCGCCCCTGTTGCGCTGGACATGCAGCACAACACGCTTACCCCCGGCGGAGCCTTTGTACGCGCCCAGCCACTGGGCACGGCGGCCCCCACGCGCCCTCTGGTCGCACTCAGGGCTGGCAATGCGTATCTTTCCAGCCGCAGTCCTACCCAGTTTGATGTTGTTCCCCTGTGCGCCACGTGGGAGCATTTTCTGCTCATCCCCCCCGAAAGTGCTGACCTGCTCCGCACCCTGCTGCGCAGCACCTGGCATGATGGCCAGACCTTTGTGGGGCAACCCACCTGCACAGGCCATGAACTGCGGCTTGGCCCGCACACATGGCCCGTGGAGCAGCTACAGGCCGAAATCCGGGCCGACACACTCACCCTGTGGACCCATGCAGCCCCCCGGCGGGTTACGCTGCGGGTATGCCCGTCCCGCACTCTGGAAAACCTGATCGAAAACGTGACAGAGCTGCTGGAGATCGGGGCCTTCCGCCACGCACTCAGCCCATGGGCCACGGTGGATGACGTGCGCGAACAGGTGCTTAAACTCAGCATTACCCCTTCGGCCATTGCTCCGTGTATTGGTCTGGCCCAGCTCTGCTGCCAGTTCGGGCAGGGGGAGCTGGGCGCGCAATTTGCAGCCTATGCGCAGTCTTTTGCCCAGATAGCCGATCTGGTGTGGTTGCAGGCCCTTATAGCCCTGCGCCTGCACGACCATGACCGCGCGGCAGACCTGCTGGCCCTTGCCCTGCGTGAGCGCTACCCCAGACATGATTTTTCGGACACACTCCCCGCACTCCTGACCCGCCTGCGACAAGGTGAGGATGCGCTGCTCCTGATCCCCGACATGCTGTACGAGCACGACCTGCCCGGTTTTGACGAGCGGTTTGATACCCTGCTGGTGCCCATGCGGCTGGCCGCCAGCAATGGCCCGGACATCCGCCAGATCTACGCCATGCTGTTCGAAAACGCCTACCAGCGGCTCAACACCACCAAAGACCTGCGCCTGCTGGAAACAGAAGCCCGCCTGAACGGCCTGAGCTGGTGGACAGAAACCGCCATGGGCCACACAAGCTGGCTGGCCGGGCTTATGGCCGAGGCCGATGCCCACTATGCCATTGCCCGCCGTCTGGCCTTGCAGGAAGGAGCCATGCCAGCGCCGGACAATACTGGTATTTTTTCCTGGCTGGGGGCGCAGGAATGCCGCCAGCTTGCCAGCCGTGCCGTGCCCGACCGCACGGGTGTTTCCCGCTGGGAGTGGCAGTTTGGCACGGCGGAAGTACCCCCGGCCCTGTGTCTGGTCTTTGCGTGCGACAGTGCACACTTCCACCTTTTGCCCGGCCTTATCCTGTCCCTGCTTCAGGCATACCGGCAGGATCGTTCCTTCGGGCCTGTGCAGCTTTGCATTGGCGTGGCCAACCCCAATGCCGAACAGCTGGCTTTTTTACGCACCATTGCCGACTGGCTGGAACTCTACGCCACCAGCCTGCGCCTGAGCTTTGGCCATGGCCCCGCAGCCGAGCAGGACACAGCCCTTGAACCCGCCTTGCGTTACTTAATCCTGCCCGACATTGTGGCCCGCTTTCGCTGCCCGGTGCTTACGGGGGATTGTGCCGGGTATTTTCCCGCCAATACGGCCACATTGCTGCGCACGCTCAAAAACACGGCCTCTTACGGGTTTGATCTGCCCCTGTTCGACCAGAATGGTCGCCAGCACAGCAGCACACCGTGGAGCATTGGCACGGACACCGCCTATTTTGGCGAACCCGAACGCCTGCCAGCCATTGCGGCATTCATGAATGATTACCTGAACACCGTTTATACACCCCGCAGCAGGGCCCATACCGCCATGGACCGCTGCGCGCTGGCACAAATGCTGCGCCACTTCATTCTGCCCCGATGGAACGAGCTATCCATCCGGTTCCTAAACAAAGGGCCGGATATTCTGGTCATGCCGGCTGGGAGCATTGCCACCAGCACAGTGCTGGTTTCGCAGGCGGATGTCCTGCATGATCTGGCGGTGCACACGCCCCGCAGACCCGCAAAACTCCCCCCGCCAAACGCCTGAGTGGCCAGCCCGCAACACGCGGGCCAGCCATACACATGGGGTTAATGTTTGCTGCTACCGTACAGGGCAGTCAGGCTGGCCGAAGCCAACTGGTGGTGGTGCACCATAAACCCGACCAGAGCAGGGCTTGCATCTGCTGTTACGTCCAGCGTGGCCACATCCAGCGCATAAACCGTAAACACGTACCGGTGCACCCGCCCTGCTGGCGGTGCGGCCCCGCCATAACCGGGCACGCCAAAGTCCGTGCGGACCTGCAAAGCCCCATCGGGCAGGCCAGCTTTGCCCGAGCCCGCTCCCTGAGGCAGGGATGTTACGGTTGGGGGCACATTCACTACAACCCAGTGCCACCAGCCCGAGCCTGTGGGGGCATCGGGGTCATAGACCGTAACCACAAAGCTTTTGGTCCCCTGCGGCGCGCCATGCCACTGCAAGGCGGGGGAGAGGTTCTGCCCGCTCTGGCCCATACCATTATAGACCTGAGCCTGAGGCAGAACATCCCCATTGGCAAAAGCCGGACTTGTCAGAACAAATGCCATGCCGGTAGCTCCCTCTTACCAGTTCTTGCTGATCAGCCAGAACTCTTCGGATGTCAGGGTCACGCGTTCGCCGGAGTCGGCGGCTGCACTGGCCAGTGCTTCAATCCGTTCAATCATGACCACCTTGCGGACATGGGTTTCGGATGTTTCGGCACTGGTTTTAAGAACACCAAGCGAAACACCGGAAGCCTTGGCCACACGGGCGGCATCAAGCAGAGCATAGGACATGCTGGAACGTCTCCTTAAATCATAAACTGTGCGCCAGACTGGGAATGTTCTGGCTGCGTAGGGTAGAATCTGGCCCTGTGCAGCCATCAACGCAAGCCCTTGCCTGGTGGAGGCTGCCCTCCCTTTCCCTCTGGCATTGCGCTGCCCTATTGCGTAAACCCGGCACACCATGAGCAACCGCACCGAAGATTTTGACTTCCACCTCCCCGAATCCCTGATCGCGCAGGAGCCTGCCCGCCCGCGTGAATCCGCACGCCTGCTGGATGCAACAGCCCCGCACACGCTGGTTGACCGCCATGTGCGCGACCTGCCCACCCTGCTGCGCCGGGGCGACCTGCTGGTGGCCAACAATACCGCGGTTATCCGGGCACAGCTGCATGCCCTGCGGGGGGAGGCCAGAATTGGCATTACCCTCGACCAGATCCGCCCCGATGGCACATGGCATGTTCTGGTGCGCAACGCCCGCAGGCTCAGGGTGGGGGATACGCTTACCTTCGCCCACTCGGACCAGACAGCGCAGGTCGTGGCTCTGGAACCCGGCGGGGGGGCCAACCTGCGCTTTTCATGCGAGGGCGATGCGTTTGACACGTTTTTGCAAACTGCGGGGGCGCTGGCACTCCCGCCCTACATCCACCGCCCCAATGGCCCCACGGCGCAGGACAGCAAGGACTACGCCACCATTTTTGAGCGTTACAAAGGGGCTGTGGCGGCACCCACTGCCGGGCTGCACTTTACGCCAGACCTGCTGGACGCAGTGGACGCCACAGGGGCCGAGCGCTGCACCTTAACCCTGCACGTAGGGGCAGGCACATTCCTGCCCGTGCGCGCGGATGATATTGCCCACCACCACATGCATTCCGAACACGGGGTCATCACCCCCCAGACTGCCGAGCGCATTAACGCAACACGGGCTGCGGGGGGGCGCATTATTGCCATTGGCACCACAACCCTGCGTCTTTTGGAAAGTGCGGCTGACGAGCACGGTATTGTGCACCCCTTTGCAGGGGAGACATCCATTTTCATCCGTCCCGGCTACCGCTTCCGGGCGGTGGATGTACTGATGACCAACTTCCACCTGCCACGCTCCACCCTGTTCATGCTGGTCTGTGCCTTTGCGGGGCAGGAGCGTGCAAAGGCGGTTTATGCCCATGCGCTGCACACCGGCTACCGTTTTTATTCCTACGGCGATGCCTGCCTGCTTGAATGCGCAAGCAGCATCCATGCCCGCTAACCCCCTACCTCCGTTCCACCCAGCAAGGACCACCCGATGAGCCGTTTCCACTGGACGTGTGAAAGCACCGATGGCGCAGCCCGCGCAGGCATGCTGCATACAGCCCACGGCCCCGTGGCTACCCCCACCTTTATGCCCGTAGGCACGGTGGGCACGGTCAAGGCCATGACCATGGATGCCGTGCGCTCCACCGGTGCGGGCATTGTGCTGGGCAATACCTACCACCTTATGCTCCGCCCCGGCGCGGCACGGGTGCGGGCATTAGGGGGGCTGCGCCGCTTTATGGACTGGTCCGGCCCGATCCTGACCGATTCGGGGGGCTTTCAGGTCATGTCGCTCGGAGCGCTGCGGCGGCTGGACCAGGATGGCGTCACCTTCCGCTCGCATATTGATGGGTCCGAACACCGGCTGACACCAGAAAGTTCGACCGGCATCCAGCATGATCTGGATGCCACCATTACCATGTGTTTTGATGAATGCCCGGCCCTGCCAGCCCCACCCGAGGCCATTGCCGCATCCATGCGCCTGTCCATGCGCTGGGCTGCCCGCTCGCGCGAAGCCTATGTGCAGCGCACGGGTTATGGCCAGTTTGGCATTGTGCAAGGCGGCACGGAAACCGACCTGCGTGCTGAAAGCGTAAAAGCCCTGACCGATATCGGGTTTGAAGGCTACGCCATTGGTGGCCTTGCCGTGGGCGAGGGGCAGAAGCTCATGTTTGCAACGCTGGACACCACAACCCCGCTTATGCCGCAGGACAAGCCACGCTACCTTATGGGGGTTGGCACGCCAGACGACCTGCTGGGCAGCGTGCAGCGCGGGGTGGACATGTTTGACTGTGTTATGCCCACCCGCGCAGGCCGCACCGCGCGTGCTTACACAGAGCGGGGCACACTCAACCTGCGCAACGCCCGCCACGCCACGGATGCCCGCCCCATTTCCCCCCATTGTGACTGTCTGGCCTGTACGCGCCACAGCCGCGCCTATCTGCACCACCTGTTCCGCGCGAACGAAATTTTAGGCCCCATGCTGCTGACATGGCATAATATTGCCTATTACCAGCGGCTCATGCGCCAGATCCGTCAGGCAATCATGGACAAAAATCTGGAGGCCACAGCCGCGCGCATGCGCAGCGAATGGGCAGCACAGGACTGGACGGAAGATGAAATGCCACAACCCCACATTCCGCCCATTCCCTAAAGCACGCATCCCCCTGACCTTACTCTCCGAACCAGCCTTTTACGTATGACAGAGGCCACACCTTCCGCCCCAGCCCCCCCGGCCAGCACCATGCATCCGGGCAGCCGCCTGAGTGCGCGCATCCGGGACAAGGCGCTGGAACTGGGGTTTGACGCCATTGGCTTCTGCCCGGCCACACTGGGGCCGGAGGCACGTGTGCGCCTGCAGGATTTTCTGGCAAACGGATACCACGGTGAAATGGGCTGGCTGGCCGACCGTACGGAGCAGCGCAGCCAGCCCACGGCCCTGTGGCCCGAAACCCGCACGGTTATTGCCCTTGGCCTGTCCTACGCCCCGGAGGGCGATGCGCTGGCCACCCTACAAAACCCCGACTGTGGCAATATTTCCGTCTATGCCCGCCACCGGGATTACCACGATGTACTCAAGGGCATGCTCAAACATCTGGCCCAGTTTGTTGTGCGCGAGGGCAGGCTGGCCCATCCGGCCACACCGGAGGTCAAGGTCTTTGTGGACACCGCCCCCGTGGCCGAAAAACCTCTGGCGCACCAAGCCGGGCTGGGGTGGCAGGGCAAGCATACCAACCTTGTCTCCCGTCAGCACGGGAGCTGGCTGTTTCTGGGCGAAATCTACACAACGCTCGACCTGCCTGCCTCCCCCCCTTCCGGCGGGGGATGTGGCAGTTGCACCCGCTGCCTCAACGCCTGCCCTACACAGGCTTTTCCCGCCCCTTACCAGATGGATGCACGGCGGTGCATTTCCTACCTGACCATAGAACACGCAGGCCCCATACCCCTGCCCCTGCGCCCCCTGATGGGCACCCATATTTACGGATGTGATGACTGCCTTGCCGTGTGCCCGTGGAACAGGTTTGCCAAAATGGCCAGCACCATCAAACTCCAGCCCAGAGCAGACCTGATAGCCCCGGACCTTGCCACCCTGAGCCAACTTGACGATGCGGCGTTCAGAACCCTGTTTTCAGGCTCACCCATCAAGCGGATCGGGCGCAACCGCTTTATCCGCAATGTGCTGGTTGCCATGGGTAATTCCGGCAGGGCACACCTGTTACCCCATGCCCGCGCCCTGACCACAGACCCCGACCCAGTTGTGCGCGACGCCGCAGACTGGGCCATGACTCAGCTTGAAAGCCCTACGGCATGAGCAGACATTTGCGCAAACGCAGCCTGATACTGGCCGGACATGACACAAGTGTAGCGCTGGAGCCCGCCTTCTGGGCCGTGCTGGAACGCATGATTGCTCACCAGAATGTCACGCTGGTCCAACTGGTAACACAGGTGGATGCAACCCGTGTGCCCGACCAGTCCCTTGCTTCCGCCCTGCGGGTCCATGCTGTGGAATGGCTGCAACAACACATACAGAGCCAGAGCTTGAAAGAACCACTCTAACCCACGCACTACCCGCACACAGGCACGGAGCCCCCTGCGCGGCTAGCCAGCCAGACGGCCCTCCACGGTGGTCACGCACTGCCCGCCCACGTCCACCGCACCATCTGCGCCAACGCGCACAAAAATACGGCCCGCGCGCCCAACACAGCCCCCCTGCGTGGCCAGATACCCCCCCTGCCCAGACGGCAGAATACCCCGCACATGGCGGAACACAGCCACGCTGCCATTGCCGCTACCACAGACCGGGTCCTCGTTCACACCCTGCGATGGAGCAAAGGAGCGCACCTCAATATCCACCCCGTCAGGGTCATGGGCTGCAAAAACACTGATCCCGATTGCACCAAGGCGCTGCTCAAAAACCTGCGAACGCCCAAAATCCGGCCGAAGTGCCAGAAGCTGCCCCACACTGCTCACGCGCGCTACAATCCAGACCGGGCCAACATCCACCATCATCGGTGGGGCCGTGTGGTCCACGGGTACGCCCAGAATAGCTTCCAGTTCCGCTCTATCGGCTGCATCCAGCGTAACGTGCCGGGCGGGCGGCAAAGCAAAAGACAGGGAGCGATCCTCCCCGCTGCCATTAACGTGCAGCGTCACAAGGCCAACCCCGCATTCCTGCACCAGTTGCCCCTGCCTTGGCACGGCGCGCCCTGCCTCCAGCGCAGCGTGCGCACTGCCCAGTGTGGGGTGGCCTGCAAACGGCAGTTCGTTCCGGGGAGTAAAAATACGCAGCTGGTAATCTGCCTTATCGCTTTGTGCGGGGAGCAGAAACGTGGTTTCCGAGAGGTTTGTCCAACTGGCAATGGCCTGCATGGCCTGTGTATCCAGCCCCTGCGCGTCCAGCACGACGGCAACCGGATTGCCCGCAAACGGCACTTTTGTAAAAACATCCACAACTTTGTAAGTACGTTGCATGAGAGTTCTCGCCTGAATTCGGTGTTGGCAATGCTCTGCTGGCAGGGGCTATGCTTATGAGGGCTGCATGGGCTTTATGGCCGATAGCAGGCCCAGAACAAAGCGATTAAGCGGCACATCCAGACCATGCCGGTCTGCTACGCGCACAATGGCCCCGGTTATGGCATCGTACTCCAGAGGGCGGCCTGCCTGCCGGTCCTGCAACATGGATGTGGCACTCTCTGGCGGCACGCTCTGCAGCCACGCCAGAGCGTCCTCCACATGCTGCGCTGTAAGGGCGGCCCCTTCGGCCTGCCCGACCTGCACCACTTCAGCCATGATCTGCCGGGCATTGGCCGCACAGCCGGGCTCACGCATAACCCCTGTGCGCCTGCCGCACAGGGCAGTCAGCGGGTTGGCGGCACTGTTGGTGAGCAGCTTGGTCCAGACCATGCTCAGCATATCCGCGGCAAGCACAACCCGCAGCCCGCCTGCCTGCAAAGCCGCAGCCACATCCTGCACAAGTGCCTCTGCGGGAAGGCACAGGTCCGCCTGGCCGATTCGGCGTAGAACCGAACACCCCGGAGAAGACCGCTCGGCGTTAAAATAGGCAATGGCAGGCAATGCCACGGCCACAGGCGCATAGGCGGCAATCCGCTCACGGTGCTCCAGACCATTCTGCACAGCCAGAATACGCGCATCTGGCCGGTTGAATGCCGCAATCCACTCCGCCACATCCCCCGTCTGATGTGCTTTGACCGCCACAACAGCGACTGTGCACGGGCCAAGTTCGGCCGGGCTGCGGGCATGCCGGACCGGGTATTCCACCCCCTGCCCGGCCTCCTGCACATAAAGGCGGCCAAACGGGCTGCGCGCACCACAGACCCATACCTCCCACCCAGCGCGGGCAAAGGCTGCGGCCACAACAAGCCCGACCGCCCCTGCGCCAATCAGGGCAACAGCAGGCTGCGCAGGAACCTGCTCAGGAGGTGTGTTTGTGTGCATGCCTTGTCCTTTCTGGTACCGTTTGCAGCAAATGCGATAGTGGCACATTGCAGCCAAGCTCTGGCACCCACCCGGCACAGGCTAGGGTTCCGCTCCAGAACATGATAAAAGACCTCTATGGCGATATGGGGCAAAATATTTGGTGGCGTAACCGGCTTTGCCGTTGGCGGTCCACTAGGTGCGGCGTTGGGCACGGCTTTGGGCCATGCCGCAGACAGCGGCACATTGCTGCAACCACCCGCTGTTGGCTGGAGCGACCGATGGGCCGCCCGCGCGCGCCCAGACCCCAACGGAGCGGCAGCCTTTGTCGCTGCCAAACTGGCCGCCACACTGGGCAAAAAAGACCAGCTTTACGGGCTGACCTGCGTTATTCTGTGCGCCAAACTGGCCAAGTGCGATGCCCCGGTTAACCGGCGGGAGATCAACGCCTTCAAGACCCGCTTCCGGGTGCCGGACGAGAACATGCGCGACATCGGTCGCCTGTTTGACATGGCCCGCCAGAGAACAGACGACTACGAAGCCTTTGCCCGTGAACTCGGGCAGGCCTACAGCAATGACAAACCCCCGCTTGAAGACCTGATGGGAATCCTGTTTGCCATCGCCCGTGCCGATCTGGCAGCGGACGAACCCCTTGCCCCCGAAGAGCTGCGTTTTCTCAAACGTGTGCATGCCCTGTTCGGGCTAGGGCGCGGGGCATGGGAGCGGGCCGAACAGGGCCGGGCCCGTGCGGCCATGGGGGAAGATGACGCCTATACCGTTATGGGGGTGAGTGCCTCCCTCTCCAACGAAGAACTGCGAGCACACTGGAAAAAACTTGTCCGGCAGTATCATCCGGATGTCATGGCCGCCCGCAATGCCAGCCCCGAAGAGGTGCAGGTTGCCTCGGTCCGTATATCCAGAATCAACGCCGCATGGGACATAATCAAACGCGAGCGCGGACTGTAACGCCGGATTCCCTGTGGCCATCACATCCCGAGCAGGATGTGCGACTTTATGGCAACAGAGATTGCAAAAATCTGTTCTTCCCGGCAAAAAGGTAACTTGCAAAGGGCTATTTTTGTCCCCTGCCCTCTACGCAGAGAAGCCCTGCCATTGCACCCTGCGTTTCTCATGGTAGAGAAGGCAGCAATAAACAGGTCTGCCCGGCAGGCCATGCGGACGTCACAAGGCAAAGGTAAAGGTGGCAATGATTTCAGGACGGAACGGCTCATGGCTCCGCCCTCGCGCACAGGATCAGCACGATCAGGCGCGGGAAGGTTCCTCGGTACATCGCCGTTTCCGTCTGGGAACACTCTGCCTTGGTCTGGTGCTGCTTGGCGCAACGGGGTGTAGCTCCATTAAAGCCCCCGTTCCCACGGACCCGGATGCCCTGGCCGAATACAAGGCCGCAAACGACCCGTATGAACCGTTGAACCGCAAAATGTTCAACCTGACCATGAAGTTCGATACATGGGCCCTGCGCCCGGTTGCCAAAGCCTATGTGTGGGCCGTGCCCCGCCCCGTACGTAACTCGCTTGGCAACATGATCACGACCATGAACGAGCCCTCCGTCTTTTTTAACGACGTCGGGGCCGGCAAGCCACGCCGTGCGGGGGATTCGTTCGTGCGTTGGTGCATTAACATGACCGTGGGTGTTGGCGGGCTGATTGACGTTGCAAAAATGGCGGGCTTCCCCCACCATGACAACGATGCAGGCCTGACCATGGCCAACTGGGGCATTTCCTCCGGGCCTTATCTGTTCCTGCCCATGGGGCCGTCCTCCTTCCGTGACGGGATTGGTTACGGCATTGATCAGGGTCTTTCCCCGTGGGATTACGTGCCACGCGGTTATGGGCTTGTCAGTTTCAACTGGGCCTATAACATGATGGGTGTTGTGCATGGCCGCTCCGAGCATCTGGAAGATCTGGATGCTCTCCAGCGCGATGCTCTGGACCCATATGCCACCATTCGCAGCGCTTACCAGCAGCAGCGGAAGGCACAGGCCGAGGCCATCAAGAATGACCGCCGCGCCACCGTGCCAGACTGGTATCAATAACTAACAACAAGAAGGTAGCGCAAACATGAAACTCCTTTCTGGTCGCCGTATTGTTCTTGCCACTCTGGCCCTGACATGCGCCAGCGGACTGTTTGCCCTGCCTGCCCGCGCAGCGGATAACGCCAAGCAGTTCATTCAGAGCTTTGGCACGCAGCTTGTTGCCATTGTTAACAGCCCTGTTCCTCTGTCCGAAAAAAAGACCAAGGTTCTTCCTCTGGTTCAGAAGAATGTGGATATTGATGGTATTGGCCGCTACTGCCTTGGCCGTTACTGGAAAATTGCCACCCCTGAGCAGCGGCAGCATTATCTGGCCCTTTTCCATGAAGTTCTGGTCAATGCCATTACCGACAAGCTGGGCGAATACCGTGGTGTCAGCTTTACCATTGGTGATGTCAGCAAGTCCGGTAATGAAGATTCCGTCAACGCCATTCTGATGCGTCCGCAGCAGCCCCCGGCTTCCATGCAGTGGGTTGTCGGTTACGACAACGGGCAGCCACAGGTTGTAGACGTTATTGGTGAAGGGGCCAGCCTGCGCCTGACCCAGCGCAATGACTACTCCTCCTTTATTGCCCGGAATGGTGGGAGTGTCGCGACACTGCTTTCCGCCCTGCAGAAGCAGCTGGACCGCCATAACCAGTCCACCAACTAAGCCGCTAAAGCCCGGTCTGGCGGGGCAACCGCCGGTCTGGCAGAAAGGCACCCATGAGGGTGCCTTTTTTTATGCCCGCTTGCTTTCATACACCATCATGGTCTGCCCATTTCTGGTGAAAGTCTCGCAGACATGCATCCCGATACTGCCCAGAATGGTGCGCGATGCCACATTACTTTCCGATGCAACGGCAATAACCCGGTGCAAACCGGCATCATGCGCAAAGTTAAGGGCCGCGTTGGCAGCCTCACGCGCAATGCCGCGCCCCCTTGCGCTGGCAAACAGGGCAAAACGTAACCCGAACCCGCGACCATCTGGCCGGTCGTGAATACCGGTCATGCCGACAAACTGGTTATTTTCATGAATGGTAAAAATACCAACACGGTGACAGGCCCAAAAAGCAATGTCATCCGCCATCTCACGCTCGGCCTGCTGGCGGGTGCAAACACCCCCTAGCATCTGACCAAAAGCGCCGCCATCGGCCTTCAGGCGCGCCATATCTTCCATATCCCGCCATGTCACGGGCTGAAGAAGCAGGCGAGGTGTACGGACTGAGCGTAAATCCACCGCTCAGCCCCCGTAACAGAGGAAGGCTCCGCAGGGGAGCCTTCGCACAGGCATGCCGTTAACGGGCAAGCGGTTTGTAATGGATGCGGCCTGGCTCGGTCGCATCCGGGCCAAGGCGGCGGCGCTTGTCTTCTTCATAAGCCTGAAAGTTACCTTCAAACCACTCAACGTGAGAATCACCTTCAAACGCCAGAATATGGGTGGCCAGACGGTCAAGGAACCAGCGGTCATGGGAGATAACCACGGCGCAACCGGCAAACTCGGCCAGTGCATCTTCAAGCGCACGCAGGGTATCCACGTCCAGATCGTTGGTCGGTTCGTCAAGCAGGATCACGTTGCTTTCCTGCCGGAGCATCTTGGCCAGATGCACGCGGTTACGCTCACCACCCGAAAGGACACCAACTTTTTTCTGCTGGTCGGACCCTTTGAAGTTGAAGGCCCCCACATAGGCGCGCGACGGTACGGCCCGCTTGCCCAGATAGATGACATCCGTCCCGCCTGAAATTTCTTCCCACACGGTTTTATCGGGGGACAGATCATCGCGCGACTGGTCAACGTAGCCGAGCTTTACGGTTTCCCCGATTTTCAGCTCGCCTGAATCTGGCTTGTCCTGCCCGATAATCATTTTGAACAAGGTGGACTTACCAGCACCGTTTGGCCCGATAACCCCCACAATACCGCCCGGTGGCAGTTTGAAGTTGAGGTTATCAATCAACAGCCGGTCACCAAACCCTTTGGTCAGGTTGTCGGCCTCGATAACCGTGCCGCCCAGACGGGGGCCGGGAGGAATGACAATATCGGCCACACCACCCACTTTTTCCGCACTGGCGGCCAGCATTTCCTCATACTTGGCAATACGGGCCTTGCTTTTGCTCTGGCGGGCCTTGGGGCTGGCGTTAATCCACTCCTGCTCGGCGGCAAGAGCACGCTGGCGGGAGCTTTCTTCCTTTTCTTCCTGCGACAGGCGCTTGCGCTTCTGTTCCAGCCAGGAGGAGTAATTGCCTTCAAACGGAATACCGCGACCACGCTCGATTTCCAAAATCCAGTTGGTCACGTTATCCAGGAAGTAACGGTCATGGGTAATGACCATAACCGTGCCGGCGTAATCCCGCAGGGTTGTTTCCAGCCATGCAACGCTTTCTGCGTCCAGGTGGTTGGTTGGTTCGTCAAGCAGCAGCAGGTCGGGTTTTTCCAGCAGCAGGCGGCACAGGGCCACGCGGCGGCATTCCCCCCCGGAGAGTTTTTCTACCGAGCTGTCAGCAGGCGGGCAGCGCAGGGCGTCCAGCGCGATTTCCAGCTTGCGGTCCAGCTCCCAGCCGTCGCCTGCGTCAATTTTTTCCTGCAGTTCTGCCTGTTCGGCCAGCAGGGCATTCATTTCGTCGTCTTCCATGGGCTCGGCAAAACGGGCAGAAATCTCGTTAAAACGATCAACTGCCTTTTTCAGGTCGCCAAAGCCCAGAGCAACGTTTTCGCCCACGGTCAGTTTGGGGTCGAGCTGGGGTTCCTGTTCCAGATAGCCGACGCGCACGCCTTCAGCCGCCCAGGCCTCGCCGCCGTATTCCTTATCAATCCCCGCCATGATCTTGAGCAGGGTGGACTTACCAGCGCCGTTGACACCCAGAATACCAATTTTGGCACCCGGCATGAAGGACAGGGTGATGCCCTTGAACACTTCGCGCCCACCGGGATAGGATTTTGTGAGATCCTTCATCACATAGACGTATTGATAGGATGCCATGATGATGAACTCCCGTTATGCGGAATAAACTGAAAAAATGAAGCGGCTACAGGTTGCGCTGCCGGCTGGGACAGCCTGCGCCCGGCAGGACTTGAACCCGCAACCAAGCCGTTATGAGCGGCCCGCTCTAACCAATTGAGCTACGGGCGCGCAGGCGAGTATCTGATTACGCAACCAGAGCCATTTGGCAAGGGTCTGGGGCAGGAAAATCCATATATCGCCCGTTTAAAATCCGGCTCTTGGCAAGCCGCAGGTGGGCGGATAGGGTCTGCTGCATTCCCTTTGTTTATCGGTTGGAGCAGTGTTCATGGACGTTTCCAAACTTTCTCCCGGCAAGGACGTGCCGTTCGACATTAACGTTGTTATTGAAATCCCGCAGGGTTCCTCTGTCAAATACGAAATTGACAAGGAAAGCGGCGCCCTGTTCGTGGACCGCTTCCTGTTCACGCCCATGGCCTACCCCACGGCTTACGGCTTTATCCCCAACACGCTCGCAGCCGATGGTGACCCCACGGATGCTCTGGTCCTGACCCCCACAAACGTGGTGCCGGGCAGCGTGATCCGGGCCCGCCCCATTGGCGTGCTGAAGATGGAAGACGAATCCGGGCAGGACGAAAAAATCATCTGCGTCCCGCACGACAAGGTGCACCCCGAGTTCTCCAAGGTTGAAACCACGGACGACCTGCCCGAAATCACGATCAAGGCCATTGAGCACTTTTTCACCCGCTACAAGGACCTTGAAAAAGGCAAGTGGGTTAAAGTGACTGGCTGGGGCACGAAGGAAGAAGCCGGGAACTTTATTCTCAAGGCTCTGGAAGCTGCAAAAGCCAAATAAGGCGCGCTTTCTCCTGACCTGCAACAGGCATGGCCGTGTAGTGCGCCGTGCCTGTTGCAGCGCACCTGCACACCCGGCATCACACCCTGAGTGTGAAATATATTCCGTATCGCGCGGATTATCAGCCCACCAGTTTTGCGCCATGCTCTGGACAACACCTCCGACCCTTTCATTCTGTCATGGTGATGTTCATGCCCACCCCTGCTGCCGCAACGCGCCCCAAACAGCCAACCCTGTTCATCCCCCATGGGGGTGGTCCATGCTTTTTTATGGACTGGCCACAGACATGGGACCACATGGCCGCCTTTTTGCGCGGGCTAAGCGCCACGCTCCCACAAAAACCAGATGCCATTGTGGTGGTTTCCGGCCATTGGGAGGAGCAGGTTCCCACGCTCATGTCCGGTGCAAAACCGGGCCTGATCTACGATTATTACGGCTTTCCCGCCCACACCTACACGCTGCAGTACCCCGCCCCTGGCAGCCCCGCACTGGCAGCCCACATGCGGACCCTACTGGAGCAGGCAGGATTTGCCAGTGCCGAAAATGCCGAACGGGGGTTTGACCACGGTGTGTTCATCCCGTTCATGCTGGCTTTTCCCCAGGCCGATATTCCCGTTGTGGAATTCTCGTTACAAAAAGCGCTGGACCCGGCCGAGCATCTGGCCATTGGCGCAGCACTGGCCCCCCTGCGGGCAGACAACGTGCTGATCATGGGCACGGGTCTGAGCTACCATAACCTGCCCCACTTCATGAGCGGTTCCCCCGCAACCGATGAGCCTGCAAAGGCATTTGATGCGTGGCTGACGCGTAGCGTCTGTGCGCCGCCGCCAGAGCGCACCGCGCAGTTGACCCACTGGGCACAGGCCCCCGGTGCACGCCTGTGCCACCCCCGCGAGGAGCATCTGCTCCCGCTGATGGTGGCCGCCGGTGCTGCCGGGCAGGATTACGGCCAGCAGATTTACAGCGATACAGTGCTGGGCAAGGCGCTCTCGGGCTACCGTTTTGGTTGAAGCGGCTCTTGTGCGGCCAATTTTATACGACCGTACAAGACCGCCTGCGCAAAAATGCACTTCTTTGCATTTTTTTATGAAATGCCTGTTGCCAAAGAAAAAAACATCGTTATAAAGCCCCACATACCGACGCACACAACTGGTGAGCGTTGGAAAATGCGGGTGTAGCTCAGTTGGTTAGAGCGCCGGCCTGTCACGCCGGAGGTCGCGGGTTCGAGCCCCGTCACTCGCGCCACTTTCCTTTACAAATCAATCGTATCAGAAAGTGGCGCCGAGCGCCCTTGTGCGCTCCCCACAAACTCCCCCTCTAACCGGCCGCCAGAACGACCGGTTTTTTTATACACTACCCTTACGCTGGGTAATGCTTACTGCTGCAAGGCATCCGCGCCCTGCAATGTTACGGCTACCGCATGCACTGTTGCGGCAATCCGTGCCGCAGTCTGCACCGCAGCAGCGCCAAGTGCATCACGCACGATTTTTTCGTGGCTGGTCACACACAGGTCGCACCCGTTGATGATGGAAACGGCCAGACACCACAGCTCAAAATCTGCTTTATCCACGCCGGGGTTGCCAATCACGCTCATGCGCAGCTGAGCTGGCATCTTGGCGTATTCACCACCCGCCATATGCACAAAGCGGTAGTAGATATTGTTCATACCCATAATGGCGTTGGCAGACTGCGCAGCAGCCAATGCCTGCTCGGACAGCGTATCGCGGAACTGGGCCACAATTGCACGCGTCACATCATCATTGCGCGCAGCGAGGGCGGAGGCGATGAACGTGCCGCCAAGCTGCTGCGGGGTCAGGGTAATATCGCTTGCCAGAGACCCCAGATTCAGGCGTAGGTCCTTGGCGTAATCGGGAATACGGTCTTTGAGTGCATCTATAGACATGGCTTTTTCCGTTATGATTTATTTTGGAAAAATCTGTGCCAGACCAATACATGGAACCTGGAGCACAAGGCACAGCCAGAAACTGGCTGGGAGCGGGCTAAACAGCCCTGAAAGATAGAGTGGTGGTTGCGGCAGAATACGCAGGTATGCCACCGCAACCACCCCCGGCCCGCAAACGCGAACCGGGCAGTGCGTCAGACTCAGACTTTGATAAAGTCTTCGCCCTTTTTCCAGTTGCACGGGCACAGCTCATCGCTCTGCAGGCCGTCAAGGATACGCAGGATTTCCTGCGGGTTACGACCAACAGACAGGTCGTTGACGGACACATGACGGATCACACCGTGCGGGTCGACAATGAAGGTCGCACGCAGGGCAACGCCAGCGTCCTTTGCCATCACGCCCGTGCCTTCGGTCAGCTCGCGCTTGATGTCGGCCAGCATCGGGATCGGCAGATCCTTCAGGTCAGCGTGGTGCAGGCGCCAGTTGAGGTGCACGAACTCGCTGTCGATGGACACGCCATACACAACCGCATCACGGTCTGCGAAGTCCTTGGACATCTTGCCAAAAGCCACGATTTCGGTCGGGCAGACAAAGGTGAAGTCCTTCGGCCAGAAGAACACCACTTTCCACTTACCGGCATCGGATTTGTCGGAAATCTGAACGAATTCGCCCTTCAGGCCTTCCGGCCCACCTGGAACGGAGGTCAGATCAAAGCTGGGAAACTTATCGCCAACGGTCAGCATATGTTTGCTCCTTGTTTCTGGCACAGTGCCTGACCATGCTTTAGGCTGGGTCAGGCGGTGCAGGTATGTATGGCCCGCCTTTTTCATTTAATCCAATGAATATTTTATATAAGAACAATTGAAAGTATCGATTAACCATTCTCGGGTTTTCAGGTAGGACTTGGCCATGCTTCCACTCCCCTCCGCACAGCAGCTCCGCTACCTGATCGCCCTTTCCGAACTGCGCCACTTTGGCCGGGCCGCGGCAGCCTGTGCCGTAACCCAGTCCACCCTGTCTGCCGGGATTATGACACTGGAGCGCCAGCTGGATACCCCGTTGCTGGACCGCACCGTGGGCAAAAAAGTGGTTTTTACCCCTTTGGGGCACGAGATCGCACTCAAAGCCCGGCAGGCACTGGCCGCGCTGGAGGCCGTACCCCAACTAGCCGCCGCAGCCCGTACTCCTTTGACTGGTCCATTACGACTCGGGGTTATTCCCACCATTGGCCCGTTCCTTATCCCCCGCACGGTGCATATCCTGCGCGAGCACTTCCCCCGCCTGCTTTTATCCCTGACAGAAGACACCACAGAACACCTGCTGGAAAAGCTCTCCCTTGGGCAACTGGACATGCTGGTGCTGGCCATGCCCTGCCTGTGTGATGGCACGGAAACCCACCCCCTGTGGCAGGACCCCTTTTATGTGATCATGCCCTCCAACCATCCTTTTGCGGCACTGGAGAGCGTGCCCGTGGAGCGGTTGTCCGAATACAACATGGTTATGATGGAAGACGGGCACTGCCTGCGTGAGCAGACACTGGCCATCTGCCGCCAGAGCCCCAGCCGCAGTGGCGCGGAAGGAGAGAGCGAACCCACCTTTACCGCCATGTCGCTCCACAGCATGGCAGAGATGGTGGAACTGGGTTTGGGAATCGCCATCATGCCAGCACTAGCCATTAACGGGGGTATTCTTAAAAACCGTAAAATTGCCGCCCGCCCCCTTGCAGATGGCGCCGCATGGCGCACCATTGGTCTGGCCTGGCGGCCCCGTTCCCCCCGTGCTGCCGATTTTTCCACTCTGGCCAGCACGCTACTCACACTCGCACTGGACCCGGCTTAAGCGCCCAATCTGCCCGCATCCATGCGATAAAACGCACTATAGGCGGCAAAATCCGCAAGAAAAATGCGCAGAATATTGACTCAGGCGCACGGGGCCGGTATGTGCCGAGCCAACTTATTTATGCATTGAGCGGCATCGACGGAGAATACGGGCCATGAAAATCAGAAATAGCCTGAAGTCAGCCAAGGTGCGCGACAAAGACTGCCGTGTGGTTCGTCGTCGTGGCCGGGTTTACGTCATCAACAAAAAGAACCCCCGCATGAAGGCCCGTCAGGGCTAATTCATGGTTAGTCTGGCCCTTACGGGCAAGCTTATCATGATGATCATGCATAAAGCCCGTTCCCTCGGTCCCCGAAGGAACGGGTTTTTGTTTTTAGGCCTGTCCACAGCCCTCTGCATTACGGCTGTTCCTGCTGCATGGGCGGATACAGCGCCCAAAACCCAGCCTACCCCCTTGGCAGCGCCTGCTCCAGCAGCTGGCACTGGCACTGGCACTGGCACTGGCACTGGCACTGGCACTGGCACTGGCACTGGCACTGGCACTGCAAAACAGATTGCCCTGTTGGTCAAGCAGCTTGCCCAAGCCCCAACGCCCGAAGAGGCCCATACCCTGCAAGAAAGGCTTGAGGCCTTACGGGCAGCGCACCTTTCCCCCACCACGCAACTTCTGGTCCGCCGTGCGGAAAAAGACCTGATATCCGAAAAACCGGATGATGCCGTGGACGATATGGGGGATGCACTGGCACTTCAGCCCGATCAGGCCATTCTGTGGCGCACCCGTGCCCAGATGCGCCTTGTTGCTGGCAACCTGAAGGGCGCTGTAGCGGATTTGGGGGAGGCCCTGATGCGTGATGCAGAGGACGCCCAAAGCTGGAGCCTGCTGGCCAGTGTGGAAGAACACCTGAACGATGGTCAGGCCGCACTTAAAGCATGGCAAAAGGCAACCGCCCTCAACCCCATGCTGGACAGAAGCCACAAACGCTCCGATTCCCTGCGCATCAAGGCGTTTGGCCAGCCAACCTGAGCAGGCTCAGGCCTGCCGGTTTTCAATCAGGCTTTTGCGGATCTCGCGGCCACGCTCGATCTTGTTTACAATATAATCCGCATCTCCCCAGCGGATCGCGCGGGCCATGGCCTGAGCATCTTCCATAAAGCGCCCCAGCATTTCCAGCAGGGCCTCACGGTTAGCCAGAAAAATATCGCGCCACATAATGGGGTCGGATGCCGCAATCCGGGTAAAATCCCTGAAGCCCGAAGCCGCCAAGTCCAGCACTTCCGAGCGGGTTTCTTCCGCCAGATCATCAGCCGTGCCGCAGATGGTAAAGGCCAGCAGATGCGGCAGGTGGCTCACAATGGCGCATACACGGTCATGGTGCGCGGGGGTCATTTCCCGCAGGCGGGCACCACAACGCGTCCATAATTCGCGGATCTGCTGCAGGGCTTCTGGCGTTGTGGCTTCCAGCGGGGTTAGCAGGCACCAGCGATTTTCAAACAGGTCCGCCAGCCCCGCATCCGGGCCGGAGAACTCCGTACCCGCCATGGGGTGTGCAGGCACATAGGGCACATCGGCCCGCAGGCTGGGTAGAATGGCCTCGGTGACCGAAACCTTGGTGGACCCCACATCGGTCAGCACTGCGCCCGGCTTCATGGCGGGAATAACCTGCGCGGCAACGGGCCCCATGGCCCCGACCGGCACGCACAGCATAACGCAATCCGCCTGTGCGGCAGCAGCGACTACGTCTGTTGTTGCCTCATCCGCCAGCCCCAGCTCCATGACCCGCGCGCAGACATCCGCACTGTTGTCCACCGCGATCAGTCTGCGGGCCAGATGACCATGCACTTTGGCACGCCGCAGCACGGACGAACCGATAAGCCCCGGCCCAACCACAACAAGCGTGTCAAACACGACCTGAAGATGCTCTTCCGCCACGGCTCAGCTATCCTTGATTGTGTTGGAAGGGGCAGAATACCCAATATTTTCGCCCTGTGCCGGAGCTGCAGGCTGCTGGGGTGCATTCTGGCGCAGGCCGCGCATTTCCATAAACTGCCACAACAGCAGAACGGGAATACCAATGGTAATTTCCCGCCCACGGCGGAGCAGGGAAATACCAAGGGACAGGGACGGGTCTATGCCAAACGCATGGCCAAGCGCCATATAGGCCCCTTCCTGCACGCCCAGACTACCCGGGACCAAAAACCCGACAGACATAATGGCACAGGTTACGCCTTCCACCGCCACAGCGCCGGGGAACGTCAGCTGCGCACCCAAAAAGCGCGCTGTCAGCCACAGCATGCCAGCACCACCCAGCCAGCCGAGCAGATGGTAGCTGGCAGAACGGCAGATATGCCACGGGCGGCTCCAGGCGGCTTCCATACGTTCCTGCAGGTTATCCGCACCAGCCAGAATGCTGTCCCGCCACTGGGAGGCCAGACTGCGGGTAAACATCCCGCCGAACTTGCGGAACAGGTTGCCACCATGCGTCTGGGTCCAGATAAAACCTGCGGTTCCCGCGATCAGGAACAGGGTTCCCCCGACCACCGGCACCACAAACGGGCTGGAACGCTGGTGCGCAACAAGGCAGGCCACAGCCAGCAGCACAAATGCCACCTGCCCCATGACCTCGGTTGTAATATCCACAAGGTTGGCGCAGGCGGCTTCGGGCAGTTCTACTTCCCGGTCGGTGGCGCGGTGTACGCCATGGCCCGAGCAGGTCGCACGAATACCAATAACAATGCCCCCAACCTGCGAAAACGGCAGGCAGGTTGCAGCCGCATCACGCACCATGCGGGCCAGCAGCAGACGCATGTACCCGATTTCAGGAAAAGCAGCATGCCAGGCCATGCCCAGCAGGCCATCCACGGCCAGCTGGCAGCATACCATAAGCAGAAAGCCGCCAAGACCAATACGCATAACAGCACGTAAAACAGAATCGAAACCGCTCCACGCCATTGCTGCCGTAACGACCACGAGTCCAAGAAAAGTGAGAAAAACCGTAAGCTTCTTCAAGGCCTCAGCTCTGTCCGCCTGTTACGCTCGCGGCTCCGTCACGCCCATGGGCACGCCCGAAGCCCAACCGGGCGCATGTGTGAATGTTCCGCCCCCTTACACTACCACGGGGTCTGGCGCCACCTCGGGTGTCAGGATAAAGAAACAGACCAGCCGTTCGGGCTTAATGCCCAACACCTGTTTTTCTTTCAGCCCTCTACCGGGAGCGCATCCTTCATGACTGCTCATACGCTCGTAACCGGCGCAACTGGTTTTGTCGGTTCCGCCGTGGCTCGCACACTGCTGGAACGCGGCCATTCCCTACGCCTTATGGTGCGAGAAGGAAGCGACCGTAGCAACATTGCCGACATTCCGGCCGAGCTGGTGGAAGGCGACCTGTCACAGCCGGACACATTTGCGCGTGCAGTCAAAGGTTGCCGGTATGTTTTTCATGTCGCGGCCGACTACCGCCTGTGGGTACCCGACCCCGCCCCCATGATGACCGCCAACGTGGAAGGCACCCGCCTGCTTATGCTGGCAGCCCAGCAGGCAGGGGTTGAACGCATTGTGTACTGTTCCTCCGTGGCGGCCCTGGGCCTGATTGGTGATGGCACCATTGCGGACGAGAACACACCGGTAGAAGAACATGCCGTTATTGGCATTTACAAACGTTCCAAATACCGTGCCGAGCAGGAAGTGCTGCGCCTTGTGCGCGAGCAGAATCTGCCCGCGGTTATTGTGAACCCCTCCACCCCCGTTGGCCCGCGCGACATCAAACCCACCCCTACAGGCCAGATGATTCTGGACTGCGCGGCAGGCCGCATGCCCGCTTACGTGGATACGGGCGTCAACATCGTGCATGTGGATGATGTGGCAGAAGGCCATGCGCTGGCCCTTGAACGGGGCAGAATTGGCGAAAAATACATTCTGGGTGGCGAGAACTATCTGCTGCGCGACCTGTTTGCCATGGTGTCTGAAATCGCGCATGTACCCCCGCCCAAGATCAGCCTGCCGCAGGAGGTTATCTGGCCGGTGGCTATTGTGTCCGAATGGCTGTCCCGCGCTTTTGGCTTCTCGCCCCGTGTCACGCGGGAGATGCTCGCCATGTCCCGCAAGAAAATGTTCTTCTCCTCCGCAAAAGCCATGAGCGAGCTGGGTTATGCCCCGCGCCCCGCCCGCATGGCGGTGGAAGACGCCATTACATGGTTCCGCAATAACGGCATGCTGAAATAAGGAGGCGGTCCATCATGATTCTGGCTCTGGCTATTCTATGCGCCATAATCTGGATGGGTCTTATTTTCTGCCACGGACACTTCTGGCAGGCTGGTCCCATACTCCAGCCCGCCAGCATGGCAGACGCACCGGCGGCGGATATTGCCCCCGATGTTACTGTGGTTGTACCCGCCCGTGATGAGGCGGAGTCTATCGAGGCGGCACTTGGCTCCCTTCTGCAACAGGACTACCCCGGCGCGCTCTCGGTCATTTTAGTCAACGACCGCAGCACTGATGGCACAGGGGCTTTGGCCAGAGCCCTGCCCGATACCCACAACCGGCTGAATGTGCTGGACGGTGCAAACCCCGAGGCAGGCTGGAGCGGCAAATTATGGGCCGTAGCACAGGGTGTACACGAGGCAGAGCGACAGACCCCACATGGCAGTGGCTACCTGTTCCTGACCGATGCCGACATTATTCACGACCCCGCCCATGTTTCCACCCTTGTTGCCAAGGCACAGGCCGACCGGCTACACATGGTTTCCGAAATGGTGGAGCTTCAGTGCATCACACTGGCCGAACGGGCGTTGGTACCTGCTTTTGTCTTCTTTTTTGCGCTGCTTTACCCCTTTGCCAAAGTCAACAACCCAAAGGATAAAACCGCTGGGGCAGCGGGGGGCAGCATCCTGCTCCGGCGCGACATGCTCCGCCAGATCGGGGGGATTGAAGCCTTAAAAGGAGCCCTGATTGATGACTGCACACTGGCCACATGCGTCAAGCAGGCCGGGGGGCGGCTCTACCTTGGCCACTCCTGCCTTGCCCGTTCCATCCGCCCTTACCCATCCGCTACCGATATCTGGCGTATGATCACGCGTACAGCCTACGTGCAGCTTAATTTTTCTCCCCTACTGCTGGCGCTAACCGTTGTGGCCATGCTTGTGGTCTGGATGGCACCTCTTGCACTGGCCCTGTGCGCCCACGGCGCTGCGCAATGGATTGGTGCCGGGGTGTGGCTTGCCTCCACCCTGTCCTTTTTGCCTACGCTCAGGCGTTTTCGGCTTTCACCCCTCTGGGCGCTAGGCTTGCCCCTGATTGCCGCCTTTTATACCGCAGCCACCCTTGGCTCCGCCCTTAACCACCACCGCGGGCGCGGTGTGGTGTGGAAGAACCGGGCCTATACCGAGGCCATTCCCAACAATGGGCGGGCCAGCCCCCCGGACGCAGAGCAGAAAATACAGATCCCCAGACGGTAGGTTTTTTTGCCGTTACCTGCCCTCCGGCATTAAGGGATAGGCATGGCAGGCGTGCTCATGTAAACACCAAGCTGCCCTTGGGGTCCCTTTTTTTGAACACGGCACGGCATGACTGACGATACACGCATCTGGGGAAAAGCTGACGTTTCATCCGGCAAGGGTGCGTCTGACGAGAACTTTCCCGTAGGCTCCCTCCTTCTCAGCCGCAAACTGCGCCCGCATGTGCATGCCTATTACGATTATGCCCGTGTTATTGACGACATAGCAGACTGCGAAACCCTCTCCCCCGAAGACAAGGTCACCCGGCTGAATGCCATGGAGGAGGTACTCCTTGGCCAGCGCAGCGCCATTAACCGGGCCGATGCGCTCAGTGCCGCACGGCTGCGGGCATCGCTCATACAGACCAATGTGCCGTTCGAAACAGCAACAGACCTGCTGATCGCCTTCCGTGATGATTCACGCGGCCATGAATACCGCACGTGGGATGACCTGCTGCATTACTGCAAATATTCCGCCAACCCGGTCGGGCGCTACCTGATCTGCCTGCATGGGGAAGACCCGGCAGCCTTTGGCCCATCGGATGCACTGTGCACCTCCTTGCAGATTCTGAACCACCTGCAGGACTGCGCCAAGGATCTGGAGCGGCTCCAGCGCTGCTACATGCCCACAGAGCTGATGCAACGTGCCGGCACCTCCGCCCAGGACCTGCTTGCAGGCCAGACCAGCCCTGCCATGCGCAGGGTGTTCAACACCCTGCTCGACGGGGTGGATGCCCTTAACCGGCAGGCCAGCGCCCTGCCGGCCCATATCAAGGGCCGGCGTTTCCGTATGGAATGTGCGGCCATTGTAGAACTCGCCCACCGCCTGACACAGCGCCTGCGCCGCGAAGACCCGCTGGCCGGGCGGGTGGCCCTGCGCCGGACGGACGCCATGCATGCAGCCATTGCGGCCCTGCGGGCATGGGCATGACCTTCCCGAACGGTGAAAGTTCTGTAAAAAGAAACCCGTTCTCTTCAATCTTGACGAAAAACAGGTGAAAAGCGCGTGACAGCCGTAAACATCCAGATGCACGACAAACCGACCCCGCTCGGATGCGATCCGGCTGATCTTGCCTGGGTGGAAAGCACCGTCAAACAGGCAGGCACCTCCTTTGCCGCTGGCATGCGCATCCTTCCGCCCATGCGGCGTTACGGCATGTACGCCATTTACGCCTTCTGCCGCGTAGTGGACGATATTGCAGATGGCACGGCCCCGCTGGCCGAACGCACCAAAGGTCTGGAAGACTGGCACCAGCGCATTGCCGAGCTTTTTGCGGAACGGGCTGTCCTCCCGACCGAACCGCTGGACCGGGTTCTGCTGGCGACCATCAACTTTTTCTCTCTCCAGCAGGCTGATTTTGATGCCGTGATTGATGGCATGCTGATGGACACGCAGACCGCCATTGTTGCCCCGGACGAAAAAACGCTGGACCTGTATTGCGACCGCGTAGCCTCCGCCGTGGGCCGCCTGTCTGTCCGCATTTTTGGCGACAGCTCCAAAAATGGTGACCTCGTGGCTTTCCATCTGGGTCGGGCCTTGCAGATCACCAACATCCTGCGTGACATTCCCGAAGATGCAATCCGTGGGCGGCTGTACCTGCCGGCTGATCTGCTGGAACGCTTTGACGTGCCCAAAGACCCGATCAAGGCTCTGTCCGCTCCGGGGCTGGAACTGGTCGCCCGCGTTATGGCTGCCCGTGCGCAGGACCACTTCCGCACTGCCTTTGCCACCATGAAAATCTGCCAGCCCCGCTCCATGCTCCCCGCCCGCATTATGGGTGCAAGCTACGAGTCCATTCTCAAGGCGCTGTGCAAGCGTGGCTGGGGTGCAGACGTGCTGCGCGCACGCCCCCATACCTCCCTTCTTGGCAAAGCCCGGTGGTTTGCCCTTTCCTACACGTCCTGAGATAACGGCAAAACGCGGCATGTCTGGTATTTTGCATATTATTGGCGGTGGCATGGCTGGCCTTGCCGCTGCGGTAGAAGTCGCGGGCACCGGCACGCGTGTGATCGTGCATGAAGCCGGGCGGACATGCGGCGGGCGCGCCCGCTCCTACCATGACCGGCATCTGGACTGCCGCATAGATAATGGCAACCACCTGCTCCTGTCCGCCAATAGCACGGTGTTCCGCTACCTTGGCATAACGGGAGCACTGGATACGCTCAGCGGACCGGGCAAGCCGATTTTCCCGTTTGTTGATCTGGCCGAGGATGCACGCTGGACGCTGGATTTGTCCCGCGGGCGTCTGCCTCTATGGGTTTTCCAGCCTCACCGCCGCGTGCCGGACATGCGCCTGCCCGAGTTGCAGAGCCTCTACCGCCTGATCCGCGCAGACGACCAGACAACAGTGGCCGACTGCCTGCTGCCCGGTGCCTTTACCCGCAGACTGCTTGAACCTTTTTCCATTTCCGCCCTGAACACCTTGAGCGATACAGGCAGCGCGGCACTGCTTGGCGCTGTGGTGCGGGAATCGCTCTCGCTCGGGGGGCATGCCTGCGTGCCGTGGTTTGCGCGTGACGGTCTTTCTGAGTCTCTCGTGGACCCGGCCGTTGCTTATCTGGCCTCCATGAACGCCGAGATCCGCACACAAACCCGCATTACGGGGCTGGACGTTGCTAAAGGCCGCGTAACCACGCTCCATACTGCGCAGGACAGCATTGCCCTGTCCGAACATGATAAGGTGATTGTCGCCACCACAGCACCGGTTGCCGAAGGGCTGCTGAGCCAGCACATGGCCGGGCTGACAACCCCCAATGCGTTTGAGAGTATTCTGAACCTGCATTTCCGTCTGGCAGAGGCCCCACGCCCTGTTGGTTCTTTTGCCCAATGCGGATTTATGGGGGTTATTGGCGGCGTGACCGAATGGGTGTTCCTGCGCGGGAATATCCTGTCTGTGACCGTTAGTGCGGCCAACCGCTACGCCAAGCATGACCACGAGGAACTGGCCCGTACCATCTGGTCCGAGCTGCGCAGCGCGTGTGATGCGGTATTGGAGCAACCCCTTCCCTCCGTACCGGATGCCCAGCGTATTGTATGGGAAAAGCGCGCAACCTTTGCCGCCACCCCGGAGCAGAACCGCCGCCGCCCCGGCTCGGCCACTCCTCTGGTTAATCTGGCATTGGCAGGGGACTGGACCAACACAGGCCTGCCTGCAACGTTGGAAGGGGCCATGCGCTCGGGCCTGCGCGCCGTACACGCACTGGGCCTGAAAACACCGTCCTGAAACTACGGCTGTTGTTCTGCCCCCGCTGCGCGTTATCCGGGTTGCGGGGAGTGTGTTGCCCCTAGCCATATGTGCTGCGGTTCAGCACAGACCCGGGTACCAGAATATTGCAGGCAACCATACCGGCCATCTGTAAGGGTTCAGAACCCTGCGTGCTGGCCGGGGCCATTTTACCAGCTTAATCCGATTGTTTTTCGTCTCCACCAAGGCCTGGGTTCTGATCCATGACACAGTCAACCACCGCGCACCGCGCCCCAACACGCCCTGGCATTCTGGTCGGGCTTAAAGCAGAAGCACAGTTGATCCGGGGTGTGTTCCCCCACGCAGCCATTGCCGCAAGTGGTGCCACCAGCGCTGGCGCACAGCGTGAGGCCAACCGGCTTGCGGCATGTGGGGCAGACTGCCTGTTATCCTTCGGGCTTGCAGCAGGGCTGGACCCGGCTCTGCCACCCGGGACCATTGTTATTCCCAGTGCCGTGCAGGCATGGGGCAATGTCTGGCCGAGTGAGCCAACCTTGCGCCATATTCTGGGCGGGGAACAAGCCGGGGTTATCAGCGGGCCTCTCCTCCACAGTGATCAGGTCGTATTGCAGGCCCAGCACAAAGCCGACCTGTTTGCCGCTACGCACTGTGCCGCACTGGATATGGAAAGTGGCTTTTTAGCCCGTGCAGCCCATGAAGCAGGTTTGCCCTTTGCCGTGCTGCGGGTTGTGTGCGACCCGGCAACACGCTCCCTCCCCCCCATTACGGCCTGTGTTCTGTCCCCCGATGGTGGGTTGCAAATCGGCCTGCTGCTGCGCTCCCTGCTCCGCCACCCTTCCCAGATTGGTGGATTGATCTCTCTGGGGCGGGACGCCGGGCTGGCACGCAAAGCCATGCTGCGTTTTCTGCACGAGCAGACCACCCGTCCTGCATTCCAGCAGCTTACCGCCCGCACCACGCAAGGTTGACGCAACCACAGGCCAAGGCACATCCGGGCCCGCAACTCTACGCCCCGATGCTTAGCCTCGACCCACAACAAAAAACCGCCCGGCATATAACCGGGCGGTTTTTTTTAAGCACACGAACCAGAATGTCTTACTGCGAGAAAGCTCTTGCCAGAATATTCTGCGTTTCAAGCGACACAGGCAGGGTAGAGTTGGTAAGGGCCACACCTTTCCACCCTGCACCAAGGGCTGTGTAAAGGTTCACCGCATCGCGCAGGCGTTCAAGACGGGCCAGAGCTTCCATGTTCTGCGCGTTCAGTGTGGTGCGTTCGGTTGTCAGCACTTCCAGAAAGCCAACCAGCCCCGCGCCATACAGTTTACGCGCACGGTCACTGGCTGTTGCGCTATCTTCCGCCGCTTTGTGCAGTTGCTCGGCATATTCAATATCATCATGCCAGGCCGCCATGGAGTCTTCGACCTCCTTGAAGGCCGTCAGCACTGTCTGCCGGTATGTCAGGCGTGCTGCCTCGGCCGAAGCCTGCGTTGCGCGGACTTCAGACGTCATTTTACCACCGTGCATCAGCGGCAGGCTGGCCATAAGCAGGAACTGCCAGCTCATGGCATTGACCTGAAACGCCTGATACATGGCAGAGGCATTGGGGTTGAAGGTCAGCGGCACCACAAAATGCGGATACAGATTGGCAACGGCAACGCCAATCTGGGCCGTGGCGACGGCGTAACGCCGCTCCGCCATACGCACATCCGGGCGGTTGGCAATGACAACAGAAGGCAGAACCGCCGGGAACTCCGGCACAACAGGCAGCGGACGCTGCTGCTTCAGTTCATCTTCCAGCTCACCCGGCATTTTACCCAGCAACACCGCAATCGCATGCGTAACCTGAGAAACACGGGTTTTAAGCGGTTCGCGCGCTGCGATCTGGGCATCCAGTTCCGCCTGAGCCTGCGCGATCTGCAAGGTGTTCCCCACACCTTCCAAATACAGCTTGTTGGTCAGGTCCACGGCGTCCTTGGCAACGCGGATATTGTCCGTGGCAATCTGGATCTGCAACTGCGTTACGCGCAGCAGCATGTAATCCGACGCCAGCTCGGACAAAAGCCCCATGAGCACCGCACGGCGGGCTTCAATTGTGGCTTCAACTGCATGTTCACGGGCCTGCACATCACGCCGGATACGCCCGAACATGTCCAGCTCCCACGATGCCGTGGCACCGTAGGTCAGCATGGAAGCTTCTGGCCGGTTTGCCGGGTTACCCGGACGCAACGGCCAGTTATCGATGTTCAGGGAGTAGCGGACATCCCCGCCCCCCATGTTGGCATCCATCTGCGGGTACCATTGCGCGGCGGAACGGTCACGCATGGCGCGTTCGGCCAGAATACGCTGCCCCGCAATCTGGAGGTCGTAGTTCCCCTTTATGGCGTCCTGCACAAGGCGGGAGAGAAGGGGGTCCTTGAACAGGGCCCACCACTCGACCATTTCCTTGTTTGTGCGCTCAATCTCTTCAGGGGTGGCAACATGTTCCTCCGCTGCCTCCTTGAACTGGGCAGGCAACTTCATACGGTCAGGCTGATAATTGGGCCCAACGGTACAGGCGGAGAGAAACATGCTTGTTGCGGCACATAACCCAAAGCGACGGCGAGCCTTCATGCGCTTCATCCTTGGCCCACGCTCAGAGATGATCTTGCAGCCAGGTGGTCAACGTACCCCTGCGCCCGGTTGGCTCTGGCCCCACGCTGACCGTAGCTGTCATACCTGCTGCGAGGGTGACGCTATCGGGCACATGGTCAAGATGGATACGCACCGGAATACGCTGGGCGAGCCGGACCCATGTAAAGATCGGGTTCACATCCTGTAGGCCCAGCTTATCAGGCGTGCCGTTGGTATCGTTAATACCACGCGCAATGCTGACAACATGCCCGGTCAGGATTGGCTTGTACCCCATGAGCTTGACGCGGGCGACATCGCCCACATGCACGCCCCACATCTTGGTTTCTTCAAAATACCCGTAAACCCAGTAGGAGTCGGCATCAATCACGGCCATACGTGCCTGACTGGCGGCTGCGTAATCGCCCACCCGCAGGTTCAGGTTGGTCACATAACCATTGACGGGAGAATACAGAACCGAGCGCTGCAGGTTCAGCTTGGCCACGTCCAGTGCGGCGCGGGCTGCGTCCACTGCGGCAATCTGGGTTGCCACGTTGGAGTTGAACACTTCCTGCTCTTCGGCCGACACAATGCCACCCAGGCCCATACGGCGCTTGGCGTCATTACGTTTGAGCTTCAGGTCTTCCAATGCGCCATCCAGCCGGGCCTGTGCCTCGCGGATAGCCAGACGGAAGCGGACCGGATCGAGCACAAAGAGCGGGTCGCCCTTATGGACAAACTGGTTATCCACCACCGGAATCTGCACCACGGTGCCAGAAACTTCGGGGGCCACATCGACCACGTAAACACGCACGCGCCCGTCGCGGGTCCAGGGGGCGATCATGTAGACGTTCCAGAGAGTGATCCCCAGAACAATCGCAAGAGAGACGACCGCCAGGGTCAGAACAACTCGTATCAGGGTGCGCAGAAGGGGCATTGCAGAGACTCAAAAGCCTTTTCAGGTCAGACGTAGAGGATCAGCAGACAGAGAATGCAGACGTAAAGCGAAACTTCAAACAGCGCGATATGCCAGAACCAGCCCAAAAGGCCACTCCACCACAACGCAAACCGGATACACATGGTCAGCGGGAGTGCTGCCAGCGCATACACAACAATCGGTGCCATAAAGACACCAAAGAGATTAAATTCCGTCAGCATGACACCGCCCTGGACACCAGCATTACCGTGCGTCCCTTTTTTCAGCATCGGAACTCTCTTTATGGGCCTGAGCAGCCTGCTCTACCCGGTCGAGAACACCACAGCACTGTTCCAGCTCCGGGTCGGACACACCAGCCATAAGCCGGGCCGTAACCTGATCTGCCACGCTGCTGACCAGAGCGGCCACCTGCCGCCCCTCCGACGTGATGCTGACAAGCTTGGAACGCCGGTCTTCCTCATCCGTCTCACGCACGACGTAGCCGCGTTTTTCCAGCACATCCAGAAGCCGCACCAGTGAAGGGGCCTCGAGTGACAGGGAACGGGCCAGATCGGTCTGGCGCATGGATGAGGATGAAAAGTTGAGATAGTAAATGGGGCGCCACGTGGCATCGGTCAGACCGAATACCCGCAGATCGGCATCTATTTCCCGCCGCCACATGGACGCAAGTCGAGCCAGCCGGTAACCGAAGGACCGGCGAGTCTCGTTGTCCACAACAGGATTATGCTCAAGTTCCATTCACTGCTCACACTAGCGAGTATGCAAAAAGTTTGCACACTCACAAAAGACTGACGCCATCATTTACAGAAACAATCCAGCGCGCCAATGCAAATTTGGAATGGAACCTATGGCTTAACCTAGACTGGACAGATTCAGTCCTTTTTACCGCGCACAATATCCCACACCTTGCGGGTGCCACCGCGGCCAACGGCGGTTGCAACGGTGGCCGTAACCGCAGCCATGGTTACGGAGTCGCGCATCTGGGTCATGCAGCGGTCACGCATGATCCGGGCTTCCACTTCATCCGTGGTCAGGTAGGAGCGGCGGCCAAACAGAACGCACACAAGGGCGGCCAGCACATCCAGCCCGAACACGGTAAAGGATGCGCCAACCGGCCCGAAGTGGCCAACAAACACAAGAAGAATCCAGAGCAGACCATGCCCCGTGATCAGGGCAAAAAGGCCAAACACCGCAGCCATGATCAAAAACGCGGCCTGACGACCGTAACGGATGGCCATCTGCTGCATCAGGGAGGACTGGGCAGATAGGGCGGATTTACCAAGATCAAAGATGCGCATGGGCTCTGGAGCTACCTTCGTTCAGATGACGCGCAAAGCGTCAGCGAGACATGCGCCCGATGATAAACCCCACCACGCCGGAAATGGCAATGGACAACCAGGACGAACGACCGCTTGTACGCTTTGCAAGATCGTTGCGCGTATGATCCGCCAGTTCGCGGGCATTGGCAACTGCCTGTTCTGTCAGATCACCTGCCTTGCCGCCTGCACGGCCCAGTGCGGGAACAATATGTTGTGTAACCAGACGCTCAATATGGGCTTTAACGGCCTCCAGTTCTTCACGCGCGGTGTCGGCTGCGGCTTCGCCAGCCAGCTTAACGTCTTTGATTTTATCTGATGACATGAAACAAACCTCGTTGACTTTACCGTTTTAAATTACAACACCATTGTAACCCACAAAAAAGGACATAGTTGCATGCCGCCAGCGCATGGCTCACTCCCGGCTTTGGCGCTTACGGATTTTACTGTCCTGCCCGAAGCTCCTCCACTTGCCTTACGCCTGAGTTCCGGCTGCTGCATGGCCCTGCTGGGAATCGGCCCCACCACGCACGACCTGAACGCGCTGACCGAAGCCCTGACAGGGCGCAGCCGGACATCGGGGCAGATATGCGTATACGGGGTGGATGTCAGCCATAAACCGCAGGGGCGGCGCGGCATTGCCACAGCGGGGGTACATGCCCCCCTGTTCGACCACCTGAGCGTGACCGACAACATTCTGTTCCCCCTCCGCGCCACGAGCCTGCTCTCCCCTGCTGAGACCAACCGCAGGCGTGATGAGGTTCTGGCCCTGACAGGGCTGGATGCCGTGCGCACGTTCTTACCCCCAGCACTCTCCACCGAGCAGGTTTTTCGCGCGGCACTGGCACGCGCCCTGATTACCTCCCCCGACCTGCTTGTGCTCAACCAGCCTTTAAATGGTATGCACCCACAGGCTGCAAAACGCTCGCTGGCGTTTTTGGAACGACTCCGCCAGGCCATTGGCCTGACCTCCCTGTTCCTCACCTCGGACCGGACCGAGGCCTTCATGGCCGCCAACACCATTGGTGTGCTTGATCAGGGGCATTTACTACAGGTGGCGGATGCCCCCACCCTGCTCAACCGCCCTGCCACGCCTGCCGTGGCGCTGGCATTGGGGGACGCCAATATCCTGACCGGCAAGGTCCTGCGCCTTGACGATGATACAGCCGAACTCCGGCTGCCATCAGGCGAAACAGTCGAGGCAATGGCCGATGGGGATCTGGCGGAGCATGATCTGGCGAGCATCTGTATTCTGCCCGACCGGCTTTCCGTTCTCTTTCCTCGGCAGGTAGAGGCTGATAATGCTGCCGAAGCAGGCGACCTGCCATGCACCCTTGTATCCGCCCACCATCTTGGTCACACCATTACCATGCGCATGCGCCTGCGGGATGGAACGGAAATAACTGTTAACCGCCCCCCCGTGCATACACAGCGCGAGCTCAGCGCAGGCCGCCCTGCCCTGCTGGCCTGGCAAACACGGAACGCAACAGCCTTTCCGATGGATAAAAAAACCAGCTAGATTTAGGCTGGCAAAACTGGCCAACAAAAACGACGCATGAGGTTTACCCTGTTCTCTTTCTCTTTCCTGAACACACCCGACAGGCAGGCAGTGTCCTCCCAGGAACGAGGGCAGGCTCCTTCTCTTGGCGTTTTATCGCGCCGTCGCGCATTGCTGGCCGGGCTAGGTTGTCTGACACCTTTGCTCCCAGCTTCTGCCATGGCCCGGCACCCCGCTCCGCAGAGCAAAGCCGCCAGAAGCCTCCATATCCTGACCTTTTCGGGCAAAATTGCCGGGATACAGAGCAAAATCCTGTTCAAACCTTATGAACAGCTTACCCACCAGACTATTATACCCCATGGCTGGAACGGGCAGATCAGCGATCTGGAGCACGTTATAAAGCAGACACACCGTCCTCTGGCTGCTGCCATGATGGAAAGCAGCAGCCTGCGCATTGGCTGCAACCTCAAGCTTCTGTCACGCCACCAGACCGACAGCTCCCTCAGCAATTGCGGCCAGCCCTCCGCCGCAATAGATTACGCCATGGCATGGGACCGCGCCCGGTTTGACGCAGCCCCCAACTGGCCCGATTTCTGGGATGTTGCGCGCCATCCCGGCCGCCGCAGCCTCCGCCGTGACCCCCGCCTGACACTGGAAATTGCCCTGCTAGCCGACGGCGTGCCCGCCAATGCGCTCTACTCTGTTCTGGCAACGACCGAGGGGGTTAATCGCGCTTTCCTCAAACTTGAACAGCTCAGACCCTATATTGTCTGGTGGTCCACGCCGGAAGAAGCTGGACACATCCTGACTTCGGGCGGTGCTCTTATGGGCTGTGTTCCCACGGGGGAAATTCTGGGCATATCCGGACCAGACCGCCAGCGTTTTGGCCTGCACTGGCAGCAGCGTTTTCTGGTCCAATATGGTTGGGGAGTGCTAACCGCTGCCGCACGTAACCCTGCGGCTCTGGCTTTTGTCTCCTGGCTGGAACAGCCGGCACAACAACAGGCATTTGCCAATGCCTGGCCCTCCCTCCCCTCCATAACGGAACTGAATGCTCTGGCTCCACGCCTTAGCCACGTTCCACCTGCCATTATGGTCGATGACACCTTCTGGGAGGCCAATCTGGAAAAGCTGAGTGACCGCTTCCAGCAATGGATTCACCACGTATGATTCCGTATTACTGGGGCCTTACTGATGCACATACAGCGTGCCTCCATGGCCTGCTGATTCTCACAACCAGTCTGGTGGCTACTGCCCTGCTCCTGGGGCTGGGTATTCTCCTGCGTGTAGAACAATGGCTTTATGCGGCCACACTTTTTCTTCTGCTTCCTTGCATCGTCCTTTCCGTAGCACTGCCTTTTTTTCTACATACACAAACCACACCGTTTTTGCAGGGCCTTTTCCTTCTTCCCCTCCTTTTGTTTCCATTATCGTTGCCTATCAGAACCTTGCAGCAGGGCTGGTCGGCTACCGCACGGGAACTCGGCGCAGGCCGACAGGCAAGGCTCCGTTTTTTCTGGTTGCCACTCCTGAAAAATGCTGCCTGCCAAAGTCTTTTTCTCTCACTTCTCTTTAGCATCGTACAATGACACCTCCATCCCCTCCCTCCTTCTGGAAAACCACTCCCCTTGCGGACATGACAACCGAACAATGGGAGTCTCTATGTGATGGCTGTGGCCGATGCTGCCTGCACAAACTCCGTGATGATGACACGGAAGAACTCCACTATACATCTGTCGCATGCAGGCTTCTGGATGTAAAAACCTGCCAGTGCACAGACTACCTCAAACGCCACCGCAAAGTGCAGGACTGCGTAACCTTAACCCCCACCATGATCCCGGACCTGGACTGGCTTCCGCCAGACTGTGCCTATAAACGACTGTCTGACGGTCTCGACCTGCCCGCATGGCACCCGCTGATCACTGGGGACCCCAACACGGTTATCACTTCCGGCGCATCCGCTGCGGGGCGATGCATTAGTGAAAGACGTGCAGGAGCACTGGAGGATTACATTGTTGACTGGCCAGCAGAGCCTGCGACAACTCCCGACGGAAATTAACCTTTCCGCCCAGGAGCCCTTACAGGTCATCTGGAAGCACTCTTTGCGGGCAAGACGCCTTGCCCTACGCATTGCTCCACACGAGCAAAAGCTTGTTGTTACCATCCCGCAAGGCTGCACCTCTGCTCAGGCGCTTGCATTCGTCCAGAAAAATCACGGATGGATTAGTGAGCGTTTGAAGAAACTTGAAAAGGCACCGTCTTTTTCAGCCAACAACACAATTCTGATTGAAGGAAGACCCTACCGGATTGTCCACTCCCCAGAACAACTGGGGGGCGCATGGCTTGAAAACGACCGCGTTATGGTGAGTGGGGATGCGGCATTTATTAACAGACGCGTGACCGATTTCCTCCGCAGCCATGCCGCGACTGTATTAAAAAGAGAAGTGCAGTCAATGGCCCAGCACACTGGCCTGCGCCCAACCCGGGTGGATATCCGAGACACGTCCAGCCGGTGGGGAAGCTGCTCCTCAACAGGCCGGATCATGCTGTCCTGGCGCGTGATCATGGCACCGGAACTGGTACGGCACTACCTGATTGCCCACGAGTTAAGCCACCTCCAGCACATGAACCACGGTCCGCTCTTCTGGCAATGTGTAAGAAGCATTACACCACACAAAACACAGGCCGAAGCATGGCTCCGCCAGAAAGGACCTCTCCTGCTACAAGCCAGATGAACCGAAGATTTGCGCAATAGCCGAAGCATGCTAAAGAACAGCCGCATAGGCCATACAAAGCATATGCGAACTTGGCGGAATGGTAGACGCAGGAGACTTAAAATCTCCAGCCCGTATGGGCGTGCGGGTTCGAGTCCCGCAGTTCGCACCACAAACTGTTGAAAAACAGAGGTATTTTGTCCGAGAGGGAATTTTCCCATAATGGGAAAACTTCATGCTCCGCGCCATCCCGTCCCGACGCACAGGACAGCCTCGTTATCACTTCCGCCGCATCGTCCCGGCACTGCTCCGTCCCCTGTTGGGCAAGACCGAGATTTCCCTTGTCCTCCATACCTCTGATAAGCTGGTCGCCCGTGAACGTGCAGCCGCCCTGTATGCCAGGACGGGACAGCTTTTCAGAGCAGGCAAGATGCAACACCCCACCAAAGACGACCTTCTGGCCCTCTATCGCGACCTGATTGACAGCTACGAGGCCGCTCTGAAAGCGCAGGAAGAGAGTGCCGAAAAAGTGCTCGAAGCCGAACGCGCCCAGCATCTCATTGAAAAAGCCGATCTGGTCACCAAGCAATCAACCTTCCTCAATACGGTCCTGCCTCACATGGAAGGCCTTCTGAAGGGACTGGGACAACTCAGGCACACCCTCGAAAAACGGGAAGTCTGGGCTGTCACCGAAAAACAGGGCTTACAAAACCAGATCACCACGCTCTGTAGCCTGATCCAGACCAGCCTGCCTCACAATGAAGATAAACCCGATGGGCAGAAATCCTCGTCCAAACAACCGCGCAGCATGAAACTGTCGGCGGCGGCGGACAAATTTGTCTTCTCAGTACCATCCAAAAGTGCTGGCACCATCAAAGGAACGGGCAAGACTGTAGCCCTTTTCACCGAAGCCTTCGGAGATATCCCGGTTCATCAGATCACCGGCGACGTGGTTGGAGAATTTTACGACCTTCTCTCTGGCCTGCCGACCACCCATGGCAAAGGTAAAGTCACCCTCCCCCTTCGGGACGCTGTCAGAGAGGCTGAAGACAATGGAGCGGAACTCGTCTCCGGCAAGACCGTCAAAAACCATTTCTCGCGCATGTCTGCGATCTGGAGCGAACTGGTCCTGCGAGACCTCGCTCCCAAAAACCCTTGGGCCAACTGGTCTTTCGATTTAACACAAAAGACCAATCGCCGGGCCTGGTCAGAAGAGGAACTGAGAACACTCCTGACGTCAAAATGGCTGGGGCGTGTTTTCCCCGAACGCACCTATCGGGGCATTGTGCGCATTGCTCTTTATACCGGCATGCGTCTGGGCGAGATCTGCAATCTGAGGAATGAGGATATCGAAGTCCTGAACGGTATTCCCTGTTTCCACATCCGACCCCATACGGTTGAGATCGACGGCAAAATCCGGGAATGGTCTCCCAAGACATCGGCCGGCACCCGTATCGTGCCCATTCACAGCAAACTGCTGGAAAAAAATATCCTTGAGGAATTCAGAAACGCCGGCCCCTATTTCTTCAGTGAACTGCCTATCTCCAATTTCGGGGTGCGGGGCGCCAATTTTGAACTGATCTTTTCCAAGCATAAACGGCGCCTGAACCTGCCAACGCAGGTCACCTTTCACTCCTTCCGCCATCTGGTTTCAACCGTGCTCAGAAATCAGGACAGTCACATTCGAGAGCTTTGGATTGATGACCTGTTAGGCCATGAAGCCACCCATAAAAGTCAGGGCACGACCCAATACACATCGGCTATTTATCTGCAAAACCTTCAGCGTGTTGTGGAGGCCATTACCTATCCCGATGACATTGCAAACTGGTGAACACCGAGCCGGCCTGCTCTGGTTTTAGGGGCCGGAGTAAAGGACACTGGTGCTGTTTCTTGTCACCAAAACCCTCTCGTCATGCGACCATTGGTCGCTTTGGAAGGAAACCCAGACGACCAACGGTCGCCTCACCCTCCCTTCATCAACGACCATTGGTCGCATGGCCAAACCCTCAAGTGCGACCATTGGTCGCTTTGGAAGGAAACCTGGGCGACCAACGGTCGCATCACCCACCCTTCATCAACGACCATTGGTCGCATGGCCAACCCCTCAAGTGCGACCATTGGTCGCTTTGGAAGGAAACTTGGGCGACCAACGGTCGCATCACCCGCCCTTCATCAACGACCATTGGTCGCATGGCCAAACCCTCGAGTGCGACCATTGGTCGCTTTGGGAAGAAACCTGGGCGACCAATGGTCGCATAAAACACCCCTTACGGTTTCTGCAAAAAGATGTGCTGTCTCCCAACCGAACACCTCTTTCCAATCAATTTATGACATGAAATCAGTCTCTTAATTCAAAGCCCAACAGCGTGAAGTCGGCACGTTCTGATCTGTCTGGGGATTGGGTGCGGTTAACACACACAACACAGTTTGCTTACGTCCTTCTACTGTTAAAAGAACCCCTTGCCCCGAATAGTCCGTCGTGCTGATGACCTTGAAACCCTTGTTCAATAACTCGGTCAAAGACAGCGCGAGTGGTTTCAACGTCGTGGGAACCGCCAAAGGACTATAGGGGGATTTCACACCCGACTGCGGCAGCCAGTCCCCCGATGACTGGGCAAAACCACAAACTGGCCCTAAAAGGCCAAGGGCTGTCATCACCATAAAACCGGCTTTGCGCATGAGACTTCCTCCTTCTAATGCTGTTACAGCCTGTAACGAATTACCTCCTGTTTATTACATCAGGCTTTAAGGAAGCGCTTCTGTGCAACACACTTCGCTGGAAGATCAGGCACGCACCTTGGAAGCAACGGGTGCTTACCGGGTTTTACGTCGTATCGCGCCCCTTCCACTTGAAACACAGGTGCCGCGTGATCAGACCCGTGTGGGCCTTTTTCTTGATCTTGAAACCACCGGCCTTGACCCTGCCTGTCATGAGATCATCGAATTCGGGATGGTGCCTTTTGTCTATACGCTGGATGGGCGCATTCTCGGCGCCTTACCAGCCTTCAATCGTCTGAGAGAGCCTTCCCACCCCATCCCTCCCGAAATTACCGCCCTGACCGGCATCACACAGGAGATGGTTGCGGGTAAAACCATCGCCCCTGAAGAGGTCGCCCAGTTCGCAGCACAGGCAGCCCTCATCGTTGCCCATAATGCCCGCTTTGACAGGCTGTTTGCCGAACGCTTCTGGGAGGGGTTTTCAACACTACCCTGGGCCTGTTCCATGGAAGATGTGCCCTGGCAGGCAGAGGGCTTTGAAGGGCGCAGCCTTGGGTATCTCGTCATGCAGGCCGGGTGGTTTTTTGAGGGACACCGGGCTGCTGATGATTGTCTGGCGGGAGTGACCTTGCTCAGCACACGTCTGCCTAAAACACAGACCCCTGCCCTCTCCGCCCTGCTTCACGAAGCGCGACAACCCCGCTGGCAGATCTGGGCAGAAAATGCCCCCTTTGACCTTAAAGATAAGCTCAAGGCCCGTGGCTACCGCTGGAATGACGGCACTGATGGCCGCCCCAAAGCGTGGTTTACTGAAGTGCCGCAGGCGCAAAAAGAAGACGAACTGCATTTCCTGAAAACAGAAATCTATCTTCGTGAGGTCGCCCTGCTCACCCGTGAAATTACCGCATGGGATCGGTTCTCAGCCCGTGCCTGAAACACGCCCCTTTCAATTCCCCACTTCCCTTATTCCTCGGCATGGCAACAGCAGACAGGCGGAAATCGCCTTCTTCTCGGACGTAAAGGGTAGAACGTGTGCTCTCTGAAACCGGACATCGTCCTGCTTAACTGACGGCACGCCGTAGTGTCGCCTCGCCTTTTTTTTATGATAAAGAGCAATCAGCCAAGACTTTGAATAAAGAAAGACGACCGTGATGGCAGATCGTGTGGCAATTCTCTTTCAGGCGCTTTCACCTCCTGTGATTAATGGCCAGCGCAAAGCCCCGAAACCCGGAGGTTATTCTGACAGCGGCGCTGATATCGGTTTCACCCTTCGAAACGGCGGAATCGACGTGCTGACGCCGGTTTTGCGAGCCGACCCGGCACGGGCACTCGACTGGGTATTCCCCGATACAATAGACGGGATCAATGAAGCGATGCGTCAGGGCGCCACCGTCCTGTGGGCGAATACCGTTCTTTTCGCGGGTCATCCGCTGGAATACGTCATGAATCGTGTCGCAATCGTCGGCCAATTACCGGCGGACGTCCAGAAATTTGACGACAAATTTCGCACCAACCGTATGCTAACCGAACATGCCTTGCCGATTGCCCGTTCCTTCCTCATGGGGCGCGGCAACGGGGCTGAAATCCTGCTGGACACATTGGATGATGCCACGCTGTCAGCACGTGGTCTGGCCTTTCCACTCATACTCAAGCCCGTGCGTGGACGCGGCAGTCAGGGCGTTGTTTGCACGAAATCGCTAGCCGACCTGAAGGTACAGGCTGAATCGTTATTGGCTTCCGGCGACTACGGCACGCTTCTCATTCTGGAAGAATATCTCGACGGAGAGGAGTTGACGGTAACGGTCATGCCGCCAGGCTCCTCATGCCCACCAAAAATGGAAAATGCTCCGTCTGTGCCTTCTTTCTGGGGGCTGCGGCCAGTCTGCCGCTTCAATCATACAGACGGCGTTGCGCCTTATAACGGTGCCATCGCCGTGACGCACAATAGTCGGGCGATCTCAACGGACGAGCTGGCATGTTCTTCCGTCGGGGCAATGATGAAAGCTTGCCTCAAGGCGGCTCACCTTGTGGACGCACGTGCGCCCATACGGATTGATTGCCGCGCAGATCGTGAAGGCGTCTATCATCTGTTCGATCTGAACATGAAGCCGAACATGACCGGTGCCGGACGGCCTGGTCGAGAGGACCAGGACTCGCTATCTGCTATTGCTGCCCGCGCAGATGGATGGGCTTATCTCGACCTCCTCAAAGCCATGCTTGAAGCTGCTTGGAAAGAATAACCTTACTCTCGAACTCTTTGGTGCTCGCATCATTCGGCTGTCCCCCTCCCCTAAATCGCCTGTCTCCTCAAGAAAATCAGAGCAGACAGGCGGCAGGCGCCTACATGTCGGTCATACAGACAATGGAAATAATTTTCTGAAAACTGACATTCACCAAACCTAAGCGTGGGTCGATCGAATTAGGTACGGTGGCACATTTGTTTGACATTGAGAATGTTGTATCCGCTCTCGACGTTATAAGGGGCAATCTAGCGGACTAAGCAGAACGTGATCGTTCCCTCGCAATTCGTAAGCCTTATCGTTAAATCTTTCTGAATGAAGCAAAGTCGCATATTCAATAATCATGCGATTCCTGACCCGAATAAAGTCACTGCAAGCACTTGAAGCAGCGGCCCGACACGGCAGCTTCGTGGGGGCGGCTTCCGAACTGGATGTCACGCCAGCGGCTGTCGGCCAACTCGTGCGCTCACTTGAAGACTGGGTAGGCTGCCCTCTTTTTAAGCGCTCGCGCTCGGGCCGTGAACGCCTGACACCCACAGAAGAAGCACGTGAAGCCCTCAGTGATATTACACACGGTCTGGACCTGCTGGAGGCCGGTCTGAAGACGCTGAAAGGACGTAAAGCGCGCTCCATTGTGGTGATCACCGCCTCTCAGGCTCTGGTCGCCAACTGGCTTCTGTCTCGCCTGAACGATTTTACCTCAGCATATCCAGACATCGACGTCCGTCTGGACGTTTCTGATCGTGTCATGGACCTGACACAAGGGGATGCTGACATTGCCATTCGTTGCGGGATGGGGACCTGGAAAGGCGTCAAGGCTACCTATCTCATGGATGAGGAAATCATTGCTGTCTGCCATCAGCGTCTCTTGCCATCGCGGGGAAAAGTTGATGCGAACTGGATCGCCACCCAGACCTTGATCCATGACGGCTCTGGACATCCTGAGGGTGATTTCCCCACATGGGAAAAATGGCTGACACAGGCCGGTGTCGCTGAAGTGCCGACTGATCACGGGTTCAGCATTAACTCAGCCGCTGCCGTCATTCAGGGAGCAGTTGCCGGTCGCGGCGTAGCTCTTGTCCGAAAAAAACTGGTCGCGTCGGAAATCGAAAGCGGTCAGCTCGTTCATCTTCTTCCAGATCAGCGCTGGCCTGTGAAATGGGCATATTATGTCGTTGCGACGAACAAGGCATTACGACGCTATGAAGTGAATGCCTTTCATGACTGGTTAACGACAAAAATTGCACTCCTGCCGGAAAACACGCTTTCTGAAATCTGAAACGGTCTCCCATAAAGAATGATGTCCGGATCGGTGAGAAAAGATGAGAGACGAGAAAGTTTTTCTTTGTCGTCGATATCGTCGAAATGGGTCGTGGTTTTATAATCTGTCATTCATTGTGCGCTTCAGTTGGAAGTAGCAAGGATGACAAGTCGATGCTCGGCGGAAAAACAGCACTTGTTACAGGCGGTTCTAGCGGGATCGGACTGGCATCTGCCCGTAAACTGCTTGAACAGGGCGCACGTGTCGCCATTATGGGACGCTCGCAGGACAAGCTCGACAAAGCGGTCGTGGACCTCGGTGGGGATCGCGTTTTGCCTCTTCAATGCGACGTCGGGTCCAATGAAGATCTGGAGCGCGCCGCCGAGTGCCTGAAACAGGAATACGGTGCGCTAGACATTCTGTTCGCCAATGCGGGGCTCGCTTACGGGACACCTCTGGGGGGCACCGACGAAACCGCCTATAGTCGTATGATGGACGTCAACGTTAAAGGCGTCTTCTTCACTGTCCAGACTTTTCTGCCCCTCATACGCGAGGGTGGCTCGATCATTCTCAATACATCATGGCTCAATCAGGTGGGCACACCGGGACGGGCAATCCTGTCTGCCTCGAAGGCAGCAGTGCGTTCCTTTGCTCGCACGATGTCAGCCGAACTGCTGGATCGAAAGATCCGTGTGAATGCTGTCAGTCCGGGCTCCATTGAAACGCCTATCCACCGCAGTGCCAATCAAACCGAAGACGCGTTCCGCGCCTATTCTGAACGTGTTGGAGAACAGGTACCGATCGGACGTATGGGGCGACCGGATGAGATCGCCGCTGCCGTTCTGTTTCTGGCCAGTGAGGCATCAAGCTACATGCTGGGCGCGGAGATCGTTGTCGATGGCGGAAGAGCAGAGTTATAAATCATGTTGTTAAATGAAGATCTTTCCAAACGAACCCTTGTCAATGCCGGGTCGCTGGACTGGGTGCCAAGTCCGACGCAGAGTGTCGAGCGTCGCATGCTGTTTCGGCTTGGAGCAGAAAAAGCGCGGGCAACATCGATTGTGCGCTATGCACCCGGCAGTCTGTTTCCGCGTCACGCGCATTCTGGTGGCGAAGAGTTTCTGGTTCTTGACGGGGTCTTTCAAGACGAGACCGGAGATTTCCCGGTTGGAACGTACGTCCGCAATCCGCCAGGTTCGAGCCATGCACCCGGTAGCGCAGATGGTTGCACGATCTTCGTCCGGCTCTGGCAATTTGCCACAGAAGACCAGCAGCGCGTCGTGTGTCGCCCTGGTGAGGGACAAATCTTGCCTCTCCGCTCCGGTGTGACTGCCTCTCGATTACTGTTTGAGAGATTCGGAGAAAAAGTCGTTGTGGAGGACTGGGAGGCTGACACACATCAGGTGCTGGTCAATCCCGACGGTCTGGAACTGCTTGTACTTTCCGGCGGCCTCACGGAAGGCGGAGATGAACTGACACGGTGGAGTTGGCTCCGTCTACCGGCAGGAATGCCTTTCGACGCCCGGATTGGCACCCAAGGTGCGCGCGTCTGGTTCAAGTCTGCGCCTCTGCTGCATCCCGATGTCTGCGCCTTCGATGCAACCCCTTAATACGATGAAAGGTCAGGCATGAAACCGTGTCTTAAAGCTGCTTTAGTCGGTGTTGGCGGAACAGTTGTTCTTGATGTGTGGGCCGCAGCAATGGGCAGGATTACAGGGAAGCCTGTTACCAACTGGCCCATGTTTGGCCGCTGGCTTGGCCATATGACCCAGGGGCAATTCGTCCAGCCTGACATGAGGAAAGCCAGCCCGGTTCAGGCTGAAGCAGCAATCGGATGGTCAGCACATTATGCCATTGGCATCGGCTATGGATTGGGTGTTCTGGCATGGCGCGGGCCTACGTGGTTTTCCCGGCCGACGCTCGGAACGCCCCTGAAACTCGTCTGGATGCTTCTGGTCGCGCCCTATTTCATCATGATGCCGGGTATGGGGCTGGGCGTGGCGGGTTCGAAAACACCGCAGCCCACCACGACGCGGATCAAAAGCGTCATCGGACATTCAGTCTTCGGTCTGGGTATGTATGCCACGGCCCTGATCCTGCATCGCAAGTAAGCGGACCCGTCAAATGATTACATGCGATGTCGCCATTGTCGGTGGCGGTCTGTCAGGATTGTATGCGGCCCGTCTTCTCCGTAAGGCATCGATTGATGTCATGCTAATAGAGGCGCGAAGCCATTCGGGTGGACGCATTCAGACAGTTGATGACGAAGGGCAACCAACGGAAGATGGCTTTGACCTCGGTGCCTCATGGTACTGGCCCTACATCCAACCGGCCATCGGTGAGTTGATCGCTGAACTTGGGCTTTCGTCTTTCACACAGAATACCGATGGTGACGTTCTGTTCGAACGTATGTCCCGCGAGCCTGTTCATCGTTTCAGTGGGATGGGACAGGAACAGGCATCGAGACGGCTGATTGGAGGAACCGCGCGCCTTATTAACGCCTTGACGTGCGACATGCCTGCCGACCGTTTGCTCCTAAACCATCGCGTGACAGAAATGGCACTGACTGACACAGAGGTGTGTCTCGCATGTCAGTCCTCAGAAGGTCTGGCCGAGACCATTATGGCACGACATGTTATCGCGGCCTTACCACCCCGGCTTCTTGAGGCGACTGTTACATTCACCCCGGCGCTGGAGAAGACAGATGCTGTCCATTGGCGGGAGACCCCTACCTGGATGGCCCCCCATGCCAAGTTTTTCGCTCTCTATGAACGTCCATTCTGGCGGGATGACAGATTGTCCGGCACGGCGCAAAGCATGGTTGGACCGATGGTTGAAATCCACGATGCGACCACATCCTCAGGCAAAGCAGCTCTCATGGGGTTTATCGGCGTGCCAGCCGCCCAGAGAAGGCTGATTGACGAGGAGACGCTCGCGAAAGCCTGTGTTGGGCAATTAGGCCGTCTGTTTGGTCCACTCGCAGCAAAGCCGCAAGCGACCTTGTTGAAGGATTGGGCGACGGATCCCCTGACGGCTACTGAGGCCGACATCGCCTCAGGCGGTCACGTTACAGCTGCAAATGGGCCGTGGGTCACAGGAGCATGGCGAAAGAGGCTGACACTCGCGGGCAGCGAAACAAGCTCGCAGGAGCCTGGCTACCTCGCAGGTGCCATCATTGCGGCCAGACGTGCTGTAGAAGATGTATGCGGATGATGGTCCAGAAGGATGAAATAGTCGGATTCATGATCCAGGCCCTTCCGCTTCAAGAATTTTCCGGTGCGATAAGAAAGACAGCCGCATTTCAGAGCGCCGGAAATGCACCCCATTTTATGTGGGGTTTCAAAAAAAGGAGAAAAAAATGACCACCTTTACACATGTTACAGTTGGTACGAATGATCTCGAGGCTGCCCGTAATTTTTATGACAAGGTGCTGGCGACACTCGGCTGGACCCGTATCGCAGATCTGGGAGATAAGGGCAGCATCTGGGGCGACGGCAAGCCTTCCTTTTTTGTTCTTAAACCGATCAACGGTCAGCCTGCCACAGTTGGCAATGGCGTAACGATCAGCTTTGAAGCCGCAACGCATGCGGCAGTCCATGCTTTTCACGAAGCGGCACTTGCGCTGGGAGGTCCGGACGAAGGCGCTGTCGGGCCGCGGAACTGGGCACCCCATGCTTACGCCGGGTACACACGTGATCCTGAAGGCAATAAGATCGCCGCTTATTGTTTCGCAGCGGAATAAAACTGGTAAAGGTGCTTCTCGGCCGATTGTTTCCGAGAGCCCCCCCGTCCAACCAAATAGTCTTCACCATTTAGGTGCAAGACGAGCGTGCCTTTCTGGTTGGGCGGCTTAAAGTTGCTATCAGAGTGTAGAACATCACATTCCAGACCTAATCATATGCACCCGAATTAAAAAACTGCCTTATGAATTTTTATCTGTCTGAATGTCAGGTAATTTAAATCGTGATCTGAAAGCCGCCTGTCTGTTTCCCCCCCATAACCGCCGATATTATTGGCCCACAGAGAGTGATGATTGGAGCACAAGATCACAGAAAGAGAAACACGACTGACCTCTCATCCTCTGTGACCTCATGTTCAAATTGAACGCACCCTTTCCATCCTGCGCCGAATATTTAAAACCGTCGCTGGTGATACACCGACCCGACTGGCAATCTCACGCAACGTCATTTTCTGACTATCAGGGGAGGCGAGGATGGCCTCAATCTCCTTCCTCCGCCCTGTGGCCGTATTGTGTCTGGGCTTGGGCGGACATGTCGTTTGCACAGGATCGGGGGATTCCGGAGCCTCAGTCTCCCTGATGTGCGTTTTCAGTTCTTCAGTCTCACTGATATGGGTCAGCCGAATAGCTGCCAGATCACGCAGGATCGCTTCCAGATTTGTCGCTTCCGACATCTGGCGGCCTTTTCCTGTGTCCATCTGAAAACTGACCCGCTTCATCAGATCATCAATCGTGTTGATGGGGAGTTCAAATTGAACAAGATCAGCCAGAATCACCATACGCTTCAAAACAGCCTCGGGCATGACATCCCCGTCCTGACTGGCTTGTCTGTAGGCACGCCTTACAAACTGGCGATCTTCTCGCAATGTGGTCCAGTGGTTCAGTTCCGCAAGAGCGTTATCAATCGTTTTCGGGAATGGAAGAGCGGACCGCAACGCCTCCAACGCGCTTGAGGACCACTCATATCCTGCACGCCATCCTGGCAGAGCGTAGCTTTGCACAGCTTCAACGAGAATATGCTCGTCAGGCATCGCATGGAACAGCCTTCCCTCATAACGTCCTGTGATCTCATTCGCCTGATCACGCAAAGCCTGACGGTGTGCCTTAAGTGCCGCCTTTTTGGCTAAGGCCTCCTCTGCCTCCTGCCTCTGGGTTTCTTTTTCACGTTGCTGTCGTTCCCGGATCTCCCGAGCCTTGTGCACATTTCCACCGGCCAGAAGGACTGGAATATCCTCCAGCACATAACCATGCCGCCCAGCAATCGCGCATGCTCTGTCCTTTGCCGCAGCGCACTCCCCTGCTGAACCACCACGCTCCACAAGAGCCCAGATTTTCCGCAGCCGTTCAAGATCAAGCATCATGATATGGACGCCTCGCGTTCAAATTGAACACAGGCAGTTTGGTCAACCAGAACAAAGTCATGCCTGTGGGGATTTATCAGCATCATGGGAAGCACGGAGAGAGATAAAGTCCCCAAGCCGGACAGTGTGCGAAACACAGTCACCAGTGATACGCCACAGAGTATCGGGGCGCTGGAACCCGTTCTGACAGACGTCGTTTTGGGAGAAGAAGGAGTCAAAAACGGTGGTTTTCGGATTGCCGTCAAGCACTCATCTTTGTCAGTCATGATGACATACCCAAAATGCGGCTTTTTGATGAGTCGATTGCTGCTGTCAGACGCTGGATGGTTGAGACAGACACCCCCATGACCTGAGCAATCTGACCATTGGTCTGACCTGTTGTTGCCAGCATTCTGACATGGGATTTCTGCGCTGCCGTGAGCTTGGGTTTACGCCCAAGCCTCACCCCGGCCTCACGGGCGGCTGCCAGACCAGCAATGGTTCTCTCCCTGATAATCTCGCGCTCAAACTCCGAAAATCCCGCAAGAATGGTCAGAAACAACCGCCCATTGGGCGTATGCGTTTCAACACCAATATTGATAATCCTCAGCTTGATACCGCGCTCATTCAAGATCCGGATCAGGCCAATGACATCCACGGTATCCCGACCAAGGCGATCGAGTTTGGCCGCAACCAGACAATCTCCTGACTGAAGAGTTTTCAGAAGACAGGAGAGACCAGGCCGGTGAAGGGCCGGCACACCCCCTGAAATCACATCCTGTGTAATCTGCTCATCAGAAAGCCCCTCCTGCCGCAAAACCAAAATCTGCGGATCATTGGTCTGATGCTCTGTCGACACCCTGACATACCCATAACGTCGCATGACCCATAAACCCCCTTTTTGACCCGGAATTTCTTACATCTTCCGCATGGTACGGGAGATGTTCAAAAACCACGGATTCTGCTCACACCATTCAGTGTAGTGTGGCGTGAGAAGGATTTCATATTTCCGGAACACGGCATGCCGTCTCAAAGTGTGTTGGTAAAGGTCAGAAAATAATGTGTCGTGATTTAAAGAAATCTCGTTTTATGCACCTCTCGATTGCAGCCCTGTCCTTTTTGACTATGGGCGGGGTGAGTTTGACTTTGGCATCGGCAGACTCACCGAAAGAAGCCAAGACCCGTTACGGACTGGCCTCTGGAACCAGTCCTCTCAATACCTTGCTGATTAACGGCCAGCCCACAACGCCAAAAATTTCCGGGAATAGTGCGCTTTTTGTCCAGAAAATCGCGGAATCCGGCAACACGGATGTCGTTCTTTTAACATCCGTTGGCGGTCAGGCTTGTGACGCTCAGTATTCAATCCTTCAGGTCACGCCGAACGGAATCAAGACGCCCACACCATTCTTCGGGAATTGCTCAACTGCCAAGCCGTCCATTTCCGGGAGCAAGATCACACTGAAATTTCCGCGCAATATCGGGAAATACGTCACCACGCCGGCCGAAGTCGATGTTTACGACCTTACGACCGGAATCCTGACGAAGAACGGCAAGACCATCCCCGCTGCCTGCAAGCTGGATGATGGCGTTTGCCAAGGGTGATTTCACCGCATTCTTTAATCTTTTGACCCACACTTAAATCGAAATCTGCTGAGAGAATCATGAACGCTCGCTCTATACTCACCATCTCCAGAATGGCCGCTCCTGTATTTGGACTTCTCGCACTGCTCCCCTTGGTCGGGTGTGGCGAGAGTGGCCCTTCTCTGGAAGAACTTCAGTCCATAATCTCTCAAAACTATGCGGATGCTGTGGAAGGGAACCGGTCATTCGGAGACATTCTGGGTCACAACCATCCGACACCCCCGGTCGTCAAGGTCACGGAACGGACGTGTGAAGCGCGGGGTTCCTATGAGTTCCACGGTGAAAAACTGCCAATTTTCCGTTGTGATGTGACTTTCAAAGTGGGGGAAGATCAGCAGAAACAGAAGCTCGATTACGTCAAAATCGAAGGGAAATGGAGCCAATACGAAGAATAAGGCGATTTATTATCCGCCAGTGACAAAAAAGGAATTTGATTGATGCTGATCAGAGATGTTGACCTGAAATTCTACACAGCAAAAGGATACCTTGCCGTTGCTGGCGGCTTCGTTGCCATTGTTCTCCTGACCTGCCTTCTTGGTGGGCTTTCAAACGGCGGGCCAGTCGGTGTTATTCTCGGCATTTTCTGCGTCGGGGGTGGCGGATGGCTTGCTCGCAAAATTGCCAGAGCGATCAGCGGTGATCCTCTGGTTTCATTTCCAAAGATGTATGGGGCGATTTTTGCTCACCCGCCTATCCAGATCAATTACCGGCTTGATGTGGATGATTACCTCACCGCCATCTGTTACGATGGTGAATTCCTCTACATCATTGAGAAGAACAAAATAGTCTCTTTGAAATGGAGTGATGTCCGTCAATGGGATTGGGCCATTATCACGCCACAGAAGCAAACCACGATCGGAGGCTCCCCAGGCCAGGCATTCCAAGGTTTTGTTAATGACTCCTTCGCCAATCTGGCACCAACCCTCAAAGCCATGAAAAACAGCGGTATCCGGTTGACCGTCAAGAATCTCGATCATCCGCAATGGTTCTACAATACAGGCAAGGACAAGAACGCCGAAGCCGTCTGCAGGAAGTGGGAAGAAATCTTCCAGCAATTCAATGATGGCACTCTCGCGATTGCACGCTGATCAACGGTAAAAAATAAGGGGGGCAGAATCATGGGGCCAGAAGAATTAGCGATCATCATGAGTCCCCAGTTCATCAACGCGACATTTCGTGCGGGTGAAGACTGGTATTATGGGATGCTCGCACGCACCCAAGAGGCAAACCGTCTGGCCCAGCATCGCCATTCGTTTGAAGTCGCCAACGCTCGATATGCGGTTGTGAATCACCAGCTTCTCCATGACGCACGCGAGCAAAATGCAAAATGGAAAGCCTTTGCGAACGATCTGGTCAGGAAGCATGATGACTATACTGTCTCGGTAAAGCGACTTCTGAATAGAAAAGATGCTTTGTTCTGTAGTGAACTGTCTGCCAGAAACGCGCTTGAACGGCAACTGAACGAAGAAAAGGCCCGTTCTGCCGGCAAGGATAACGAAATCGCGCAGCTTAAACAGGATTGGAATTGGTTTAGCAATACTCTGGATACGACACATGCGGCTCTGACCTCTGAACAGCAGAAGGTGGCGGCTCTTCAGGCAGAGAATGAAAACTTGAGGGCCGCACTTTCTGCCGCAGAAAGTGATCGTCAGCGCCTTCAGGAGGACAACGCGGCGTTCCTGTCTGCCGCTGATCATTTTGAACAAGAATGTAAAGACCTGAAATCTGATCTGACGCGAAGCCAACAGGCTCTACACCAGGAAGAAGCCGAGCATCTGAACCTTTCTCATGATCTGAAAAACGTGCATCTGGTCAACGAAGCCCTTTCGTCCGCATCTTTATTAGTAATGGTCCTGATGGAGCAGACACACGCGTTGTGGGCGGTTCAAGGCAAGCCTTCCATGATGGAGCACTTTCTTGGGTCGCATTACCGGACTGACGGTCACCCTCTAATCGTGCGCGAGTATCTTTGGTTTGCAACGCTGATGCGGGAGATGGTGGCCCGGAACATTCCAGATCACCTGATCAGCGCACATTGCCCAGTTGCACAGAGGGGCGATTTCCTGACCCGTCCCGTCACGATCCAAGAGAAAAGACCCGATTGATCCTCCTGACATCGGAATAAAATGAAGGAATAACCATGGCACAGACTGATCATGCGTCCTCTCGGATGAACCTCTATGCCGGGTGGCTGACGGTTGACGGGCAGTGTTATCCCTTTGGGGCCGAAACCAAGCGACGTTGTCTCCAGATGATTGCGCAATTTATCTGCTCCATGGCTGAAATGCATGCTGAAGATCAGCGCAAATATCCTGATACCGCCTTGCTCTGCCCTTATTGGTATTCAGGCGTTTACACAAATCAAGAGATACGCAGACTGGCTTCTGACGAAACTCTTGATCCAGACATGCTCGATGACATGATGCAGCACGCGCTTGATGATTATTTCAGCAATCCGGACATTAAAATAACAGCCCTTGTCTCACCACTCCTCGTCCCAGTCGTTGGTCAGACTGTTGGTGACACTCTGTTTATTGCAATGCTGGATAAAGACCACGACTTTGCTGGCTATGTCACCACGGAAGAGGAAGTGGCCGAACGCTGGCTGACAGAGTATGTCGCGCAAGTCTTTGGGCCCTCTGTGGGGAAACCCGGTATGAGTGTTGATGCAGCAAAAAAATATCTTAAGGGCAAAGGGCTTATACATATCTGCTCCCTCCCCCTTTCTCCCAACCTCAAGATGGTCCTTTCCTTGGCGGCCCTGACCCCACAGGCCGCCTGAAAACAGCGTCATTATTCTCTTAAATCTGAACTTTCGATTCCGCGCGTCTGCACCCGGAAAACGAGAATTTTATAGTCAAAATAACGCAGAAATCCGCCATTTTCTGAAAAATTATTTTCTCTGAACGATTTTTTTGACAGAAAAAATTTGCACGAAAAATGAGATCCAACCGCACATCTCTTAGACTCAAGGAGTGTATAACGTTTTAAGGAAGGCTATATCATGTCTAATACTTACCCAAACTGGAATGGTTACGACTTGCGCCTGTCTGTCACAACACAGCAGACCCTTCAGGCCATGCAGGCACAGGCTGCCGAAAACGCTTTCCTGAATGATCTGCTCTTCATCACCCTTGACGACAGACCCGTCCGCAAGCTTCTGGGCAATCTGGAAGCATTGCGTCCGGACCCAGAAAACACACTGCTGATCCAACCTCTCACAAGCCTCACAGGCGCTAGCCTAGTGTCCCTCAACCACCCCCATACCGCCCTCGACTTTAAGGATGAGCAGAACATCCTGACCGTCCATGAAACCAAAATCCTCCAATGGGCCTCAAAAACCCTTGATCAGGACGGTGAAAACATCTTCATCGCCATGATCGCCGCCCGCCTGTTCATGGGCGCACGGCCTGGTGCCCTTCATACCTATCGGGCACAGGTTGATGTCGACCGGATCCTCCCGGCCCTTCCTAATACAATGACCCTTATGGCGTTTCTGGGAGAACGGCCCGAGGAGGTTCCAAACTGGGAAGATCTGCTGGATGCTTTTGCCCGCGCAACAGACATCGGAGATAACAGGATCGGGCGGTTGTCGTTCCTTTTGGCCAATGTCCTGTTTTCTGTCATGGAAAACCTGCCGGATGCTTATCATGTTGCAGAGCGCTCCAAAGGTTTCCTCGACAGAACAGGGGAGATCGAAAATCGTCTTTTCAGCATTCTGGACACAATTCCCCACTGCTATTTCCAGCCCTTCATGACTCCGCCGACACATTTCACACGCCGCCCTCTGGGAAGCAGTGGCCGAATAACAACCAGCAAAGGACCAGGCCCCAAACAAGTCCGTTCTCGTTCTCCAAGGCCCCGGTGGGGATAACACCACCACATATTTACCACTCTGGTTCATGGCGCGGCCCTCGAGGCCGCGTTTCTTTTATCGCTTCCTTCTTCCACACCTCTTCTTGCCTTTGGTCCTGTACAGACACACGATGTGACACTCCATCTGACCTCTGTTTGGCAAAAGGCCTAGAAATTTGCGGTAGAAAAGAGGGATCTTGTCTGGGTTGGGAAAATACGGCCTCTGACGCGATCGTCCGCGTCCTGATCTCATGCGCCACGGCCTCTTCAGCCGAACGCGCCTCGGCCCATGCCTGCCGGTTCACCACGAAGTCAGCCGCATTCTGTTTTCCTGAAGACTGCTGTCCTTCCAGAATAATCTGCCTGATGGCCATTTCTGGTGTCAGGGTCTGCGTTTGTTCGTCCTCCTGATCCAGCGCATCAGGCGCCTCCAACCGACCTGCGCCGTCAATATCCACAACCACCCCGTCACGCCGGATCTGGTTCTTTTGATAAAGAAGCGCCATGCGCGTCGTATCGGTATAGAGTGTGCAGCCCTGACGATGCCGCGTCATGGCCACATAAAGCAGTTCCCGATCCAACCCCGCACGATTGAGGACAAAGGCCCGATCCACACTGGCCCCTTGGGCAGAATGAAGTGTCACCGCATAGGCATGTTGCACCTTAATCGGACGTTCTTCTTTGTGCCCCTTGGAATGGCGGCCAACAGGGATCAAATCTGCCCAGCGTGTCGTCACCTCAAAACCCCGGTCAAAAACAAGGCAGAGAACCGGTTCTCCATCAGGGTCCCGATACACCGCCTTCACCGTTGCCAGATCATTATTGCGCACCAAATGCACCCCGGCCTTTAGGGTTTCTCCAAAGATGAGCCGATCACCAGCGACCAGAGGCAAGGCTTCAACGACGGGTTTGCGTCCACGCGCGGTTGCCTCAACGGTAATCTCACACGCGCCAGCATTGTCCCCCTTGCTGATCAGCACAGAACGTAACGCCTGATTAAGGGCTTTCACTTCAGCATGAGTGCGGGCCAGAACCAGACGTGTATCTTTCGGGTTCTCGATAACATCCTGACAGACCGCATCAACCAATGCCTGTCGCAACGCCTCACCTTCCCCTACGATGATGCGACCATGGGCGTCATAAGACCTTACCGCCTGTTCGACGTGCCCGGCGGCCAAAGCCTGACTGGCCTGTCTTTGCCACATCTCTTTCTGGCGCCTGATGGCTTCCAGTCTTTGTGTCCCCAATGTTTCCGCCAATAACCGCATGGGAGATCCGGGAGCCACCGGTTTGAGTTGCCGTGTGTCCCCCGCCACAATGACCTTGGCTCCCGCTTTGGACGTCACCTCAAGAAGCTCCGCCATTTCCATGATGCCAACCATGCCGCCCTCATCAAGGATCACCACATCATGGCGCGCTAATGTTATGGCCTGCGCATGATCAGGATCTTTCAGACGATTCAGAAAACTCCGCAGAACAGCAGTCTGTGCCGGGGGTGTTTGCGTATCCTGCGCAATGACAGAGACAGCTTGATGGGAAGGCGCTGTTACCCAGACCCGACAGCCCGCCTCCCGTGCCACGGCTGCCGCTGTTCCCAGACTGTAGGATTTCCCAGTGCCGGCTGATCCCTCAACGACACTCACCCCATCGCGGTTCAGAGCATGACGCACCAGATCGGCCTGTTCCTCTGAAAGGGTTTCTCTCTTTGCCAGAACGCCTTCCAGTCTGTCTCGTGACACAAAGACCCGTTCATCGCGACGATTGGTGGCAAGACGCACAAGCGCACGTTCCGCATTGATCACCTCTGGTGTGGCGTAATGCAGGTTTCTGGTCTGGGAGAGAGCATTCCCCGTTACCTCAATCAGATGTTCCGACCGACGGGCGGCGCAGGCTTCTTCCAACGCCTGTGCCAACGTCAGCCTGCGTCCCTGACAGTGTTCCAAAACGGTGCCGATCAGATGCCGATCTTCAAACACGGCGTCTGTCTGGGTCAGTTCCTCAAGGGCGCAGGCAAATACCGTTTGGGGATCCTGTGATGGAACCTCTTGCAAGCCTGTCGCGGCCAAAGCACACTCCCATAGAGCCTCTGGTGTCCATCCCTCCTCCCGGACTTCCTGTTCCCACCGCGTCCGCAAAACGGCCCGTGACGGCAGGTCTGATTTGGCCCCGCGCGTGTTCCGGGAAATATGTTCAGCCGCTTCCCTATGATGGGCTGTCAGTATCCCTCTTTTACGCGCTTCCTGTTCAATGGCCGCCCGTCTCTTTGAGAAGCGCTCTTCCACACTGGGTGCCACACCGGCCACACGGAAATTCCGACCATCCTTGATCGTTGTCAGACCAAGATCCCGCTCCAGCGCCTCACTCAATGCCAGACGATAGACGGCGCCCATTTCCTGTTGGTGCAAAAGCAGTTCCCGATTATCGAGCGTGCCGGTTGAGCCATCTTTACGGCGACACACATTCATCAACACCGCATGGGTATGGATCTGAGGATCCCCCGCACGACTGGTGGTGTGCAAAAATGTGCCCGCCATTAATTCGGCGGGCGTTTCTCTCTGACCGCCATTATGACCCCTGCGTGTAACAATCAGGCCTGTTGTAAAGGCATACTCAAGTGCCGCAAAAACGGCCTTTTCTTGCGCGGCCTCAATACGATTACGTTGGCTCTCTGTTCCCATGGCCCACAAAACCGATACCGATTTAGGGGCTGCAAATTGCAGATCATACCCCACACGACGTTGCCCTTTGTTCTGAACCAGAGCCTGCCCCGTCAGCGGGTCGCATCCCCTCGCCAATGCCCTGAAATCAGATGGACTGACCTCTGCCTTTTGCTCAACAAACGGAAGGCTTTGTCCGGGAAGTTTACAAACAGTGGTCCACCAGATGCCGGGTTTTTCACCGGTGCCATTATCCAGATAATAGGCAGCCCGATCCCGTCCTGACCAATCACCACGTTTCCGAGGAGCACGCGCAGGACGTTCCCCCTCCCCTGTCACAACGCTTTGCGCCGTGATATCCTCATTCACTGAGTCAATATAATATTCGACATCCGATAAGGGCGTGCAGGTAAACATGCTTTTATGTCCTGAGCAGACTGAGTGTCTGATCAGGATAGCGTCGCCTGAAAAGGATCACCTGTTCCTCTCAGGCCACATCAGGAAGACCGGCAGAAAGCTCAAAAGAATTCCACAGAATGCTCGGAATCCTCCGCAAAACTATCTGAAATGCCAGACAATCCTTCACAATGGATTCTGCAAAACAAACGGCTCTTTCCTGCCGGAAAATCTGCACCATTGCTTCCTAAAAGCATCGAAGATGCGTGGTGTGTTGCTAATTTCTAAAGGGAACGGGAACAATACAAAGGGATGTATGAAACCAGACCATGTTTTCGAAGATGTGAAGGTCGCAGTGAGGGCAGATACACTCTGCGTATCAGGATCCTGTCAGGTCATGGAAAAAGAACACACTCTTTATTCTATGACACCATGCTCCATGAAACTCTATTGCATCACAGGAGGGATACTCATGCCCCGTAAAGACAAGATTTCTTCAGTTACAATGGTCGGCACGATTGAAGATCTGATTGCTGATCTGGAAAATGAACGCAAAGAGCGTGCCGCCAGAAAACCGGCTACAGCCTTTGGCGTCATCACACAGATTTATCCAACCCTTCTCAGAATGAAGGCCGATGGCTGGTCAGATATGGAAATCTGCACCACGCTCAAAACACGGGGCATCACCCTCAGCCCCGGAACACTCTCCACATACATGAAGAAAATTGGTCGGGAAAAACGCACCATAAAGCCAAAACCACCGCGCACACCCAAAGTGGATTCCGCGACACCGTCTCCTCCCTCGCCCTCCATGCGCGGCTTTACCTCCCAGCCACCGCCACTTCTGGACGCCTGAGGTCATCTTGACCTCCCAGTGTCGTCTCATCACCCCTGTCACGATCTGAGTTTTTCATAAGACGATCCTACACTCTTGATTGGGAAGGCACTAAAGCCATCCCAATCAAAAGGACATAGGTTATGAAACAGGCTGTCAAACGCCTCGTGCTGATCGTTTCTGGTAAAGGCGGTGTTGGGAAAACAACCTTTGCCCGCCTTCTGGTCGATACTTATCACACCCGAAAAATACAGGCCTCCCTCTTTGACGCTGATGGTCAGGTGGGAGGTCTGGCCCGCACCTATCAGGATCTGGGTGTTCTGTTTTACGACCTGAGGCAGGAGAGAGAACGCGACACGCTTCTCAATTCCATTGATACCGACAAGGCCGTCATTCTGCATGATCTGCCGGGTGGATCACGGTTTGAAATTTCGAAGATCATTGATACCGGCGATGGTAAAAGCGTCGAGGGGTTTCTGACCGCCCTGACGGAAAACCATGTCCGTCTGACCCTGGTACATCTTTTGGATCATGAAATCGAAAGTGCCCAATCCGTCGGCCAGTATCTGGAAACCTTCGGCACAGATCTGGTCGACCATGTCGCCGTTCTCAATCTCCGGGAAAGCCGCGACCTGCGCAATGATTTCCCATACTGGTATGGCCATGAGGTCTCAGGGCAACGCCGTTACGGTAAAGCGCGAGAGCGCCTCCTCTCTGCGGGCGGTGTGGAAATCACCATGCCCGGTCTTCACGCGGTCATCCGCGCCAAGGTCAACGCCCTGAACCTGCGATATGCCCAATGTCTGACACACCCGGACCTGACCATTACAGAACGGAGTGCCATCTCTCGCTTTCTGCGCGACTTTCATAAAGGTCTGTCCCAGGCGGCAAGCTTTCTTGGTCTGGCATGAGGGAGGAGACAACCATGACAATTTTTGACGACACGGCCAAGGCTCTGAAGATATCTGCCAAAGACCGCAAATGTGTCTGGGCCACTCTGGATGATCTGGCCCTAAACCCGGATGATCCGGAAGTCGTGCGCCTCTTGGTCACGGAATACAGCAAGACCACCCTGAACGCGCTCTCTACCGATCTGGAACAGGCAACGACCAAAGCCCTCCGCGCTTTTGAAACCGCCCAGTCTCAGACAGAGGCAAGCGCTCAGGCTCGTCTTGCCGCCCGACAGGCTGAACTGGCCCAGACCCTGGCACAGACAATTACCGACTGCCTCGAAGACAGTCTGGAACGACAGACACGCGTGAAAGAGAAGCACGTCATGATCACACAATGGATCATAGGTCCGGTTTTGGTCGGGCTGGGCTTCTGGTTAGCAAAACTCTGCGAAGGTGGCTCTGTCGGCACGCATGATACAGTGTCCGTCTGGCTGGCGTCATACGACCCGTGGGCGCTTTTGGCCGCAGGTCCAATGCTGTTTGTGATCCTGCGTCTTCTCATTGGCTGGACGGTTAGAAACCGCCTGATCAGAGCCCTTCTGGTGCTGCCTCCCCTTGACGACGTGCGAGGCTGGAGAAAACACCGCGATTGAGAACCTCACGAAACCAAAGCCCTGAGGGGAGCGCTTTACGCCTCCCCTTTTTTATTGCTCCCCCAGATGCGGCCTGCCCCCCTCATTCTGGCAGACAAACCTCTCCTGCGCGCAGACCGTATCAGTTTTTCTAAAAGACGAAGCCAGTCATCATCCAAAAGGCTGATACCCCTCTGGACGCTGATCAAATGGTATAGACGCGTATAAGACTGGTATAAGACAGAGGCGTTTTCAGATATGACGCCTCGCATCACCCTGTTTGGCACGCATGGCCACCTCAGCCGCCATGATTTCTCGCCAGAGCGCACCTCCTAAAACCCCGTCATCAACACGATCTATCCTCAGCCGAGGAGAGTTAGCATACATAAAACTCCTCCCAACGTCAGGATTATGCTGAGGCGCAAAGAGACGCGCCAAAGCGCCCGATGGCCGCCCAAACCACCCGTTCTTCTGAGCCCATCCCAAGGCCTGCAGGTGATGGCGTCGGAGAAGACCGAGGTTACGCTTTCCCTGTTCTGTTACAGGCGTCAGGGTGAAATTCTTGACCAGCGTATGGGGCTGCCAGATACCGACTGCAGTCGGTGAAGGGCGTTCCCGAGCCACAATCATGTTTTCAACCGGCGCTTTTTTCTCACCCGGTCCTACGCTTTCCTTCGGTACGCTTCCCTTCGGAAAGGGAGAGCCATCCGCGCCAGACAGGATGCGCGAAGTCAATTTCTTGGTTCTGACCAACTCATGACCAGGGCTAGGGTTCATGGGCGTTGGAACGGCTTTCTTCCGGACCACCTTCTCACCCTGTGTTTTGAGCCCTTTCCGAAAGGCAGCAAAACCCTCTTTGGGAGTTATGTTCCGCATTCCATTCAGTTCTTCAAGAAACCAGATTGCCGCTTCATCACTCAGGTCAGAAAAGAGAATTTCACCTGGCTTTGTCCGCTCTGCCTTATACAGCTTGGCCATGTAATCCATGGTGTCGCTATGAGAGCGGACAGGACCATCAATATAGAAACCGAGCTGAAATTTTTTCCTTACGATCTGACAAAACTCTGTCCAGATCTCCTTGGGCATCGGTGTGTTTAGAGTATAGAAAAAATTCACATGCCCATTGACCTTAACGTCTCGTTTGGGACAGCGCGCGAAAGCAAAGTCATTCATGAGCAAATGAATTTGAAATCCAAATTGCACATAAGCACTGTTTTTATACCAATAGAGCATTCGGCTGATACGAGCGCGTAATTTCTTCATCTCTTTTTTAAGGTCACCGTAAACGCCAATATGCACTTTTGAAGTAAATGTCCCGACGCAAAGCGGTATGACAGGGACAAGTCCTCTCGAAGAACTCTTGTCATCCTTGTGTTTTGGAGCACGGCGTTTTTTCGGAAAGGCGAGCGTATGAAAATACAAAAGATCGTCTGCTAACTGCCGCCGGATACCATAGGCCTGCGAAGGAATGAGCAACGTGCGACGTAGGCGAATGCCCGGCAGATGTTCAACCGCCAAGGTCACTTCGCACACACGATCGATCTCCTCTGTCCTCGTATGGGTCGCAAGACCTGCTTCTTTCATAAGACGGAGAGGACGGGCATCCATATTGCGCAGGCGTTCACGCAAGTCATGATCCATACCGGTTTTGCGTCCCGTCCATGGGGCTGCCAATTCCGCAAATGTCGCGCATCGTTTCCGAAAAGAGACCATGATCCACCTCCTGAGAGAGTTCCATTACCCAGACCTGACATATTCAAGGCCTTATGGAAGGATTATAACCTAGGAAATTGGCGATTTCATGTTTTGTTCTTGGTAACAATTAAGGCTATCGTCATGGTTCTGAAGACAGAACCAGGTCAAGCCAAGTCAAGAATCCCCCCTGACAAGTCATGAATGCTCTGCCTCCAATCATGGACGCACGACAAAACAGGGAATCACATAATCGTGAGCTCTCTTCAACGCCTTCCAAAGCATGAGGAAGCAGTTTTGATCGTCGGTCAGATTTTAACAGACGCTTACCAGCCGATACAATTACACTTCATTTGTATAAACGTATGTGATACATATGTTCATACAAACAAGGGAGGTCTTGCATGTCCGCTGTTACATTTCGGGTAGATGAAGCCCTGAAGGCGGCTGCCGTTGAGAAACTATCGGCGCAAGGTATCTCTCTTTCTGATGCATTGCGCGATACTCTGGCCTACATCGCAGAAACCGGCCGGTCCCCCGTTAAACGTCAGCTTGTCACGGATGAGGATGCCCATCTCCTCGAAATTGTTCGTGAACGCCTCAAAAACCCTGCCCCAAAACACCGTATGACTTTTGCAGAGCTGAAGAGCCGTCATCGCGAATGAAAGAGTATTCGCTTGAATTCGATGAGAGGGCATTGAGAGAATGGGATGCGCTCGACGGGAGTGTCCGCAAGAAATTTGGTAAGAAGCCAACAAAATTGACTTAGAAATCTCTGTCGATTGATGACTCGAGACCAAAAACCTAATTACCAACTCGAAATTCATCGTCATCAAGACGACTGAAAATCGCCCCACCACGCACGACAACGATGGGAAAACCAAGACAACTCATTGGCGTGCTCTACCTCCATCTGCGACCCCACGTATCGCAACAAACCGTTCAACCCTATAAACCAACAGATCCCGTGCCTAAATTGAACAGGCACAATGACTTAGCCGGCAGAGTTCCAATTTCATTCTACAAAATTGCTTGCTGAACGACATGGCACTCTTATAATGCGTTAAGGTTTGTTGCTTCGTTTAATTAGATTACGGCGAATCACACATCTCATTTAACAAAGACTGACAATGGTGTTCGAGCGGAATGACAGAGAAAATTCAGAAGCATCTCTGGGCAGATCTCGCCAGCGCGCCTGCTTCGCCTGGCGTTTATGCTTGGTACTATAGTCCATTGATCACCGATTATGACCTTGACGCTGCAATTTTTGATATCCAAACCAAACGTGATGAAAGCCGTACAGAGGCAGAATTCTCTGCCAAAACGTTGCTGGAAGACCGTATTTTCAAACAGTTTCGTGAAGAACCTTACAAAGCTGTTGTACAAGGACCGCTAAAACCAACCTACAGCGGATCTCTGAAACATGCCTTCGAAGTCTCCCCAGGCTTGATTTCACGAGTTGTAGATGACCCTGAACGGTTACGATCCCTGCGTGATATTCTTGATCTATCCGCCCCCATGTTCGCTAGTCCTCTTTATATCGGGATGTCTATTAATTTACGTACACGCTTGAGCAGACACAAATCGCTTATAGAGAAATACCGGGTTTCGTCCCTCAACGAGATCCCTCCCAAAAATGGGAGTGATGCTGGTTTCGCTTGGCAAATAGCCAAAAGACAGATGCCACCAGATCGTCTTTTTGTGTTTACATGTGCTATCGGCAACAACGATGAAGATACCGCTATCGATATTGAGAATGTTCTAAACCGTCTCTATTATCCAATCTTGGGAAGAAACTGATATGGCTCTTAGCCTAAGCGTAACCTCCGCTCTTAATCTCACGTTAGAAGGCTCAACGGGCAGCTTCAGTGTTGGAAGAGAAGCGGAATCCCAAAAAACGGTTGAGGTGAAATATTTTCTCACTCACGTGGGGTTGAACCTTTTGTCGGGAGCAAATGAAGAACTCCTACGTCATTTGGCGCCTGTCAGAGAAGTCTTTCCCCCACGCGATCTCGCATTCGATGAAATCATGCAGCGTGACATAGATGACGCACGTGTTTCTTCCGAACTAGTGCCTTATCTACTCGATCGAAAATCACGCGATTTAGTCAAAATTTTCCCTCCGATTGTTGTGGTTGTTATGCCTGTTGAGACAAATGCCAACCGTCCAGCAAATCGTTATCCCATAGTAACCCGGGAAGAATGTGTAGAGAACGGACACAACGCACAGATTGTCCGCTCGGGAGCCAAAGGACAAGAGGTTTTTGAGTTCATCCAACCACATGAAGGTGGCAAACTGTACCAACACGATCTGGTGCGCCTAAAGCTCAATACCAATCGCTGCCGCCTAGTCATCGTTGACGGACAGCACCGCGCAATGGCACTTCTTGCGCTTTACCGCAATCTCAAAGGTGACTGGGAAGACAAAAACAAAGCTCCATATCGCGATTATTACGAAGAGTGGACACCCAATTATATAAAGGGCTTTGACCTCGAAACAATTAGCCTACCAATCATGTTTTGCACCTTCCCTGCTCTCGATGAGAACTTCAAAGGTGAATACAATGTCAAGATGGCCGCCAGATCGATTTTTCTGACCCTCAACAAGACCGCTCGACAAGTGTCTGAATCGCGTAACCGACTGCTAGACGATAATGATCTAGTGGCGCTTTTCTTACGTGATACTCTATCTTCAATCAAAGCGCTGGACGATATTCATGCGCACACATCATTACGTATCCACAATATCGAGCTTGACCAAGCTCTGAATCGTGCAAAAATCGAAAGTCCTATAGCTCTCTCGGGCGTCAATCATTTCTATTATCTAATTGAACATATTCTACTGAACAGGCTTGAGGACGTTAGTGGCGCCAAGCCGCGGGCAGGCAATTATAATCTACGTGGCGACTTAGCCAATTATGGAGCACTTCAACGCCTCAACGGATGGAATTTACTTGGTCAAGACCTTGCAAATACAATCAACCGTTTTTTCTACACTAGCGAGGCTGGTGAAATTTTGACCAAAGAATTTCACAAACGGTTCGGGCAATACATCGTAGCAGCGTTTGAGAAATTTGCTCCCTATGAGGCGCATTCAAGTGCAGTATTATGGCTTGACGAGCAATTACGTGAACAGGCCAATACAAAAATCAGGCCCATCTTATTTGAAGGGCAAGGCATAGGCCGCACTTTCGAAAATCACCGCAATCATCTTGCTGATAAAATTCGTGAAAAAGACTTTGGTTCAGAAGCCCCGAAATTACAGGAAATTCTTAACCGCCTAAATGCAACCCAGAAACTCGTTGCCGACTTTGAAAAGAAGCTCAGAGCCGAACGAGCAGTTCGCTTTATTGCCTCAGTCAGTGATAAGAAAGCCCTACGGAACGAAGACGGTCAAATCTACCCTAAAATCGTCGAATTCATCAACGCACTCTATGACAACGTGCTAAATACTGTCGCATTCCAAACCGCACTCATTGGTGGTTTTTTCAATGAATTAGAGCGTGCTAATATTGAGCGCCAAAAGATAGGAAGAGCGCCACTAGATACTCCTGCTGTGTTCGAGCGCTTTATCAACGACATCAACGCTTTCTTCAGAATTGACCGATCTAACGACTTTCGCCGGCTGGTCGAAGTATTTGAAGGAACCCTTGGAGACGAGATAGGTCAGTGGAAAATCACACCATCGAACTCTACTTTCCGGCAAGTAGTTTATCGTGGAGAGATGCAACCAGCTCAATGGCCAAAGTATAAGTATCTTCTACTTGAACTCTGGCGTGCAAATGGAACTGATATAGAAAGCAATCTAACAGCTCAACGCGATATAGCGCGCCATCAAGTATTTAATTCACTTGAGCGAACATATCAAAAAATATTCCTCGAACAAAATCTACGGCGAGAAGAAAGCCTAACCTCGCCTGAACGCAAAAAAATACGTCATGATGCTTATGAGGCATTTTGTAAGTTTCTACGCCATCTAGGCTGGAAAGCTAGCGAAGTCCCTAGCGAACAATCACTTATTGAAACCACGCAAACAGAAGATGCCACCGAAGCCCCTCACCTTTTCGACGAAGATTCGATCAAAGGAGAGGGAGAAGGCTTATCTCTTAGCGGAACAGACAACGAAGAAAACTAACGTGACAATGCGCTCGCCAATCTATCTCGACAGCTTCGCCACAACACCATTAGCGCCCGAAGCGCTAACCATGATGAAAATGGCATGGATGGAACCGATGAATGCTGGCTCACAGCATCAAGGGGGAGCGCGCGCGAGTCTTTTTGTAGAAGCCGGCCGTAAGACGGTAGCCGATCTTATACATGCGATTCCTGGAGAGATTATCTTCACCTCCGGAGCAACCGAGTCCAATAATCTTGCAATCCAAGGGATTGCAAAATGGGCGTTAGCAGGTGGGTCACCAAAACGCCAAATCATAGTAAGCGCTATCGAACACAAATCGGTTCTTGAAACCGCACGAGCTCTCAGGGCCTACGGCTTCAAGATCCTGGTAGCACCCGTAACACCGCAAGGAGTTGTTGATCAGAATTACCTTTCATCCCTGATCAACGATGAAACTTTGCTGGTATCAATAATGCATGTAAACAATGAGACCGGTGTAATTCAGCCTATTAAAGACACTTGCATATTGACCCATGCACGAGGGGCGCTATTTCACTGCGACGCCGCACAGGCTGTCGGAAAAATCGACGTCGATGTCCTCGACCTTGATGTCGATTATCTCAGCTTAAGCTCTCATAAGATGTATGGTCCTGCGGGTGTAGGAGGGCTTTACGTCTCTGCTACCGCCCCGCGCCCAATGCCACTGATGCATGGAGGAGGACAGGAACGCGGCTTCCGTTCTGGAACTGTTCCAGTTGCACTCATCGCAGGCTTCGGCGAGGCAGCCCGGATTGCGGCAGATCAACGAATAAGTGACGGTTTACGTTTGGCACAGCAAGAAACATTATTACTGCAATGTCTACGCAAGCATGACATCGCTTTTCGAATTACCTCCGGATCAGCCAAGCGCCTCGCTGGCGCTCTCAATATCCTTATCGAAGGCTATAATGCCGACGATATTGTTGACAAAATCAGTCGGTACGTAAGTCTTTCAACCGGCTCAGCCTGCAATGCAGGTCAAGTAACCCCATCACATGTCCTTAAAGAAATGGGAATTAATACAGAAACATCAAGAAATTCTATTAGAATTTGCCTTAATAGATACACAAAAAACAAAGATTTAGAGTTGGCAGCAGAGTACTTATCTACAATTATCAACAACTAACAACTCCTCACTGGACGGCTTCGCCAGTAAGCGTTAAAGTGCCCCCATGAAGCACGCGCTCTACAACTCCGATATTCGTGGCCAATTTGCCGGACATGAGACCTTCCCTTTGCGCCTTCTATGGCTAAAAAAGGCATATGATGCGTGCGTTGGCGGCGCACCAATTGGAACATTTCAAGAACAATCAGCCATCGCACGTTTTGGGGTCGGCCGCAATATGGCATCTTCAATGCGTTATTGGGGGTTAGCTACCGGCTTCATTCACGAACAAGAACGGCTACTCTTACCAACGGCAATCGGCCAAGCTATTCTTTCAGAGGATGGTTTCGATCCGTTTATAGAGCGTTCGGCAACAATATGGCTCGCTCATTGGGGAGTGGCCAGCACGCCAGAATGGACCAGTACCGCCTATTTTGCTTTCAATGGTATGGCAAGTCCAGAGTTCGATGCCTCTAGTCTATTGCAAGAATTGTCTGATCTCGTTCGCGCACGCAAATGGCGTGCCTCAACTAGCACTCTAAAGCGAGATATCGAGGTTTTTTTGAGAAGTTATGTGCGGAGAGAAAGTCTTGCTAATGATGATGCAGCTGAGCCACTTCTCGCAGAATTAGGATTAATACGCGAGGCAAGAATCGGTGGATGGTTCGAGTTTGTGCGAGGCCCCAAGCCGAGCCTTCCTGATGGTGTTTTCGCTTACGCACTCCAAGATTTCTGGCATCATAACGGCAATCCAACAGCCCTAACGGTAGAACAGGTGTGTTATGCCCCTGGATCACCAGGCCGAGTTTTCAAGCTTGACGAAGATAGCGTCGTTACTCGTCTAATGCGTCTGGAGAATCTGACGAATGGAGCCTGGCGCTGGACGGATACTGCAGGCCTAAGGCAAGTGCAAAAAATAAGCGAAATCACTACTGGTCAGCTAATCGAATGCGCTTTCCTTAACATCGCGACCGCAAGGAAGAGCGCATGAGCGACTTATATTCTCAGGTCACCATAAACCGACGTTTCGCTAGATCTACTCGCCTTGATGCTGATTTAAAAGAAACTTCGCAACTTATTGGCTACGTGCTTCAGGAAAGCGTCAGGAAAGCGCTCGTCACGATGGCGGCAAGCCATAAAGAAACAGGACAAGGAGCTTTTACTTGGACTGGACCTTATGGGGGAGGGAAATCCTCAGCGGTTTTACTCATCGCAAACCTCATTGCAGGAGACGTTACAAGCAAGAAAATTGCACGAAAAATCGTAGGGAAAACGGTTACTGGTCTCTTTGCTCAAGCTTTCCCAACAGATACCACACCGTGGAATGTGGTTGCTGTAACAGGTAGTCGAACAGAACTCCGACCCGCAATTGCTGAAGCGGCCGCAATCAGCCTAAAATGGCCTAAGGCTACACTAACAAAAGCCCTAGAAAATGATGCGGCCCTCATAGACACATTATCGGCTACAGCCACACAGAGTAGCGGTGTGATCATCATTCTTGATGAGCTTGGGAAGCTTTTGGAGCATGAAGCTGCAAACGCAGGAGACATCCACTTCCTTCAAGACCTGGCAGAACGGTGCACACGAAGCAACGGTCGTCTGGTAGTTATCGGCATTTTACACCAAGCTTTTGAGCAATATGCGGCTCGTGTTTCGCGCGAAGCACGACAAGAATGGGCGAAGGTTCAAGGTCGCTTTCAAGATATCCCTTTCCTTGCCGGCGCTGATGAAACAGTTGCTTTGCTCGCACAAGCGATCACCACAACCAAACGCCCGGCTAACGCTCAGACTGAAGCCCTACGCGTGGCTGAGGCCGTTGCTCAACGCAAGCCTACAGATATCAACTCATTAACCCAAGCGCTCACCAAAACCTGGCCCTTAAACCCTGTGACTGCCATGCTGCTCGGTCCAGTATCTCGCCAACGTTTTGCCCAAAATGAACGTAGTGTCTTTGGCTTTTTGAGTTCAGTCGAACCTTACGGCTTTCAGGATTTTCTCTCATCAAGCACAACGGAAGCAACTTATGGGCCAGATCGTCTGTGGGATTATCTCGCGTCTAATTTCGGCATTGCGCTCTCAACGGGAGGAGACAATGGCAGGTTGAGCCTGGCCTTCGAGGCAATCGAAAGGGCTGCTGTTAAAGGAACCCAGCTACATGTACGGCTAACAAAAGCCGCCGCTGCCATAGAGTTCTTCCGCAATGGCTCAGGTTTAGCCGTTGCAGACAATTTCCTGTTTGCAGCGATACCCGACTTTCCACCCAAAGAAATAACGGCTGCCCTTAATGACCTCGTTGATTGGGCCATCCTGATCCGGCAAGCGCGACTGGGCGGCTATGCGCTTTTCTCTGGTAGCGATTTTGACCTCGACGAAGCGATCGACCGCTCTATTACTTCTTTGTCAGCAGAGCAACTTGAAACCATTCCGCAACGAGCGGGTATCGGTTTCGCCGCTGCCAAGAGGCATTATTTCCGCACCGGAGCATTACGTACATTCCAGGTTTTACTTCATCCTATAAGCAAGGATGATACAATTGAAGATCTCGTTTCCACCTTGAAGAAACGCTGTCATAATGGTTCAGGCAGTCTAATTCTAGCCCTTGGCGACGGCTCTCTTTCGACAGAAGAAGTAGAAAACCAGTGTAAGGCTATCGCCAAACAACTTAATAAATCGAAATTTGTCCTCGCCATCGCTGCTGCCACGGAGAGCTTTGCGTTACGATCTGGAGCCTCCGAACTCTTCGCCATAGAGCGTGTAATGCGTGAGCATCCACAACTTGAAGGGGATAGAATCGCACGTCGCGGGTTATCAGTGCGCCATACTGCAGCCAGCGATATGCTTTACCGAGAACTTGAAAAGGCACTAGAAGGTGCTCGTTGGTGGCTTTCACCGACCCCCTCTAAATCTATCCGCGCTCCTCTCTCGGTGATAGCGAGCGCTTTAGCCGACACTGTATTCAATCAAGCCCCTTTACTTCATAGCGAGCTTCTTCAACGTGATCGCCCTTCATCTAGCGCCATGGCTGCCGTTCGCGCACTTACCCATGCCATGGTTAAGTGTAATGATCAGCCAAATCTTGGCATCTCAGGTTACCCTGCAGAAATGGGGCTATATCTTACTGTTATCGCTCCATTCGGCCTGCACAAAGCAGATAAACAGGGGCGTTTTGATTTCTGTAATCCTGACGATAGTTCCAGCGGTTGCAGTCTAAAGTCTGCTTGGCAATTAATCAGCGAAGCTCCAGAAGCCACCATTGATAAAATTTATACTCGCTGGGCAGAGCCTCCCTTTGGGATGAAAATGGGGGTAATGCCAGTGCTTGCACTCGCCGCCATCCTCGCCAATCGCAAGCACTTAGCTGTTTATTTAGATGGTATATTCCAGACTCATTTAGATGATGTTTTCGTTGATAAGTTTCTTCAACGTCCCGGCGACATCCGTATCCGTCGGATCGACCGTAATGTTCGCGAAGCTGCTTTCCTCAATGAATTGGGCCAATGCCTCGGTGTCACAAATAGCGATACCTCTCTGCCTGTTGCTCAAGCTCTTTTTGGTCGTTTCGAAAATCTAACCGTTTATGCACAACGTACAAACACGATTTCTCCTCAAGCAAAATCAGTGAGATCGACCGTTCTACAGGCACGCGACCCCGAGGTACTTTTATTTGATTCTCTTCCTGAAACCTTAGGTAATCAGTTAACCAGTCAAGCTATCATCAACGCCATTGAAGAGGTCGAGAACGCCTATCCACAACTCCTATCCACCTTACGTGAAGCACTGGCTCGTTCACTTGCTGTAGATCCAGCCACCTTCTCAGGCATCAGTAAGCGTGCCGCGACAGTGAAGGATCTAACAAACGACTATGCCTTCGAAGGCTTCGCCATGCGTGCCGCTGCTTTCGAAACGGGAGAGGGCGATATCGAAGGCGTTGCTAGCATCCTGCTGCACAAACCAGCCCATAACTGGTCAGATCGAGATAGAGAACAAGCTTTGTCGCAAATGGCTCGATACGGCCGACAATTTCGCGAATTAGAAGCTCTAGCTGCGGTCAGAAATAGGCAGTCAAATACAGAAGCGCTCGCTGTTATAGTGGGCATCGACCCGAATACACCGCCATTACTCCGATCATTTGTTCTGACAGAGGACGAACATCTGCGCGCTGTCCGGCTTGCAGATAAACTCACACATTTACTGGGGAAAGAGAAAAATCTTGATCGTGTGCAGTTGGCTGCGTTAGCACGTGTGGCCGCAACCTTGGCCTCTGATCAAGATACGGGGGATGCATGACACACGAACGCCACATCCTTGGCCTTTCGGGGGGACGTGATAGCGCTGCTCTAGCAGTTTATATGCGCTTACATAGACCCGAACTCCCTCTAGAGTATTTTTTCACTGACACAGGCAAGGAACTGCCCGAAGTTTACTCTTTTTTAGACCGCCTCGAAGGCTTTCTGGGCAAACCAATAAAAAGACTAAATCCAGATCGTAATTTTGACTTCTGGCTTGCAGAATATAATAATTTCTTACCTTCTCCCCGGACGCGATGGTGCACTCGTCAACTGAAGTTACGACCACTAGAACACTGGATACGGGATGATTTAGCCAAAGGTATAATCATTAACTCGTATGTAGCCATTCGCGCAGATGAACCAGCACGTGAGGGATATCAGGCCACCCATGAAAATATGCGCGTCCATCTCCCCTTACGCGACGCAGGCATCGATAAAGCAGGCGTCATTGATATTCTTGAGCAAGCAGACGTCGGCGAACCCGCCTATTATAATTGGCGATCTCGTTCAGGCTGTACTTTCTGCTTCTTTCAGCAAAAAATTGAATGGGTACGTCTTGCAGAGCGGCATCCAGACAAATTTGCTGAAGCAGTAAAATATGAAAAAACCGCGTTAGATGATGGTAGCCCATTTACTTGGAGCCAAGGTGAAAGTCTAACCGAATTAACGCTTCCAGAACGTATTGAAGCAATCCGAGAAGATTACCGCAAACGCCTTGAACGACTGCGCTCCCGGCGCCCTCAAAACCCACTATCAACTCGCCCCGTCAACGAGAGCATTGACGATATCTATGGCGTTGAAGAGGCAGAAGGTGGCTGTATTATTTGCCATAAATAAAATGGCAAATAATACTTAAATTTAATCTCAAAATATCATAAATACTCTTTTATATATGAACTTATATCGAATTTTTCATATATTTTTAAATAAAAAATATTATATCTGCCCTTTCCACAAAAATATAATCCATTATGGTTTTTGAGTAGAAATCGGCTTCACACAATAAAGCCTCCCTTCTCCTTTAGTGTGCAATTTTGTCCTCACACTACTCCCGCCTCATAATCATCTCACATTCGCATTTGCCTTTCCCATAATGTTTGACGTAAACGCTGGACCACATAACACAAAGGGGAATTTCCCCGGATAAAAACCTATGGTTAAGCGCAACATGCCGGTTCGAGTCCCGCAGTTCGCACCACTAACCGATTGAAATATAACAGTAAAATGAGAATGTGACGGGTCTGCGGGATTTTCCCGTTTGTCTTCCCAGACTGGGAAACGCAGATGCTCCGCCTTATCGGTTCTCACTACCATTTCCGCCGGGCTGTGCCCGTTGCCGTTCAGGCCAGACTGGGCCGAACCGAAATTTCTCTCTCCTTGCAAACTCAGAGTAAGCTGGTGGCCCGCGAACGGGCAGCAGCCCTTTACGCCCGAACCGGCGCACTTTTTGAGAAGGCAAAGACGATGGAGACTGACCTGTCACGCGAGGAACTGATTGCTCTCCTGACCGAACAGGGCAAAATCATCGCGGAACAGGAAGAACTCCTCACCCTTGCCGATGATGCCTTCCGGGCTGAAAAACGCGCCCTGCAAGCCGATCACGCCATGACCCTGATGGATCAGGTGCAGAAGGAAGGCGCTTTCATCTCTTTCGCCACAGACTCTCTCAAGGCACTGGAAGCCCGGCTTCAAAGCATGATGCAGAAAGTCTTTACAGACAGCGCCGTGAGCAAAAAAGAAAAGGACATGCTACGCGAGCAGATCAAAAGCCTTTCCACCCTGATTGTCGATCTGGGCAAACATCGCCCCGCTGCCCCGGTAGATGCTCCAGCCGGAAGCCCGGTTGAAGACGCGCAGCCCAAAGCCCGCAAGCCGACCTCTCCGCCTCTTTCCGTAATGGCAGAAAAATTTGTCTTTGCTGACAAAGACAAGAGCGAGGACACCAAGAAAGCCACACGCAAAACCGTGGACCTCTTTATTGAAGCCTTTGGCGACATGCCGGTGAAGCAGATCACGGGCACGGTTGCTGGGGAATTTTTCGACCTGCTCTCTGACCTTCCTGCCACTCATGGCAAAGGAAGAACCGGCCTTCCCATCCGTGAAGCCGTTGCTCAGGCCCGCGAGCGAGGGCAGGAAACCGTCAGCGGGAAGACGGTGAAAAACCATTTCTCCCGTCTGTCCGCTCTATGGATGCATCTTGTGCAACGAGAAATGGCAGACCGGAATCCGTGGGCTGGTTGGGACTTCAACATCACAAAAAAGATCGTACGGCGAGGCTGGACAGATGATGAACTGACACTGCTTGCCCATACCCCATGGAATGGCACATCGGTTTCCCGCACCACATGGGCCGGTATCATCAGCGTTGGCATGTTCACGGGGATGCGTCTGGGCGAAATCTGTAATCTGAGAAAACAGGACATAGAAATTATTGAAGGGGTTCCGTGCTTTCATGTCCGCCCGCACCCCGAGGACAACTGGTCTCCCAAAACATCAGCAGGCACACGGATCATTCCCATTCACTCGCACCTGCTCACCATGGAAGGGCTCAGCCTGCTCAGGGATACCGGGGAGCACTACCTGTTTCCTGACCTCACGGTTTCATCGACGGGCGAACGCGGAGACAATTTTGCCCGGGCTTTCTCAAAGCATAAAAAGCGCATTGGCATCCCGGAAGATGTGACGTTTCATTCCTTCCGCCATACCGTCAGCACGAAACTTAGAAACCAAGAAGCGCACATTCGGGAACTCTGGATCGACACTGTTCTGGGACATGAGGCCTCCCATAAATCACAGGGCACGATGAACTACACAAGCGGGATTGAAGTCGCCAATTTGAAACAGGTCATTGAAGCCCTGAGCTATCCGCCCGAGTGCATCATGCCATTCTGAAAGCCTTATGGTGACAGTCTCGTTTGCATAAAAAGAAAGTTCGGAAATCAGGCATCTGAATAGGTTACCCTTACAGGGAGCCAGCAGTGCCAGACGGCTACCCAAAGGGTAGCGTCTGACAGCTGGCAAGGGGGAATACTTCCCCCGTTGACCCCCTTTAAGGAGAACCTTGTTATGCCGATTGCCCGAACTTCTCGTCTCTCTGTGAGAGCCAGCCCAGCTGAATTGGACCGCTGGAATAGCGTTACCCGCCACCTTGGCCATTCCACTACCGCCCATTGGATCAGAGCACTTCTGGCCACTTCTGAACTTACTGGTGACGATAGTCAAAAGGTCAGCTCAGAACTTTACAGTCTGCGTCATGCCCTCTCACGCATTGGCAACAATCTGAATCAGTTGGCTCGTTCCGCCCATTGTGGTGACACCGTTTACTGCGAAACGATGTTGAGCGAACTGGAAAACAGACTACACCAGATTGACCAGCTTCTGACCCGCTCAGGGCAACCGTCAACCGGGCGCAGGTGCGTCCGGTCTGCCCAAACACTTCATTGAAAGCTGTCCGGGTCATGAACCATGATTATTCAGGAAAGCCGAATTAAAACCAGAAGCGGTGCAAAGGCAATTGCCAGGCATGTTCTCCGTGGCCCCAAGAACGAGGCAATCAGGATCATGGCTGGGTCAGACTGGTTGCTTTACGATGCCATGCGGGAAGCCAGACGCGAAAACCTGACCTATGGTCTGCGTCACATCGCGTTCAATCCCAATGAACCCATGACAGACGCCCAACTGGCAGAATTTGCCGGAAGAATCTGTCACGAGTTCCATGCAGACCCTGAGCATATGACGCTGGTCATCCATCAAAAGGATGGCAGTACCCACGGACATCTGCTTCTACCCGAGTGGCAAGAGGATCATATTTTAGACAGTCGCTTTAGCTGGATACGATTAGAAAAACTTGCACGGCTGGAAGAAATCAGATTGGGTCATGCCCTTGTCGCGGGACGCCATGACCGCTCGATTGCTAAAGCTTTACGTCAGGACGGCAAAGTCCATGAAGCAGAATTGATCGCGGCCCTTGCACCAGCACAACCAGCAGACAAGCCACGTGCTGCCTATACCTCGCAAGCCCACCGCACAGCGGAAAGACAGGGACTTGACCTACCAAAACTCAAACAGCTTGTTGCCTCTCTCTGGACCCAGTCTGACGGATTAAAGTCTTTCCGTACGGCACTGACAGAACATGGCTTGACCATGCGCGAAGGGGACCGGACTGACAAACGGCCAGGAGCGCACATCATTGAAGATCAGGACGGAAAACTGATCGGCAGCTTTACCCGTCTCACAAAAGTCAAAATGACGGAATTCAGAAAGCTTCTTGCAGAAGAACAGCACCGCACTGTCAGCAAGTCAGAAACAGATATCAAAAGCAGCCGTTTACCCATCCGCCGGACAACCCCTGATTTTTATGAGGAATACCCTATCCCCAAAGGCCCAGACACTCAGACCGCCCTCAGACAAAGACCTGTTATAAAACGACCCAAAATACACCAATGGCAAAGAGAACTCTGGCTCCAACGTATGGCTGATGTTGATATACCGACGTCTCAGCCCCTTCTTTACACATCCTCTATCCGCATCACCAGTGCAGAGGAGGCCCGTTTTCGGAAAGAGATCAAGAAAGCTATTGCACAACAACAGGCTATTCTCGACCAGAAAGCCCCGGAAGCAAGCTGGAAACCCCTGGACAGAAACAGAACCATAACGACATGGCGCAGACAGCTTATCCCCTATCAGAAGCAGCTCCGAAAAAGCTATGACCGTTACGCCACGGCAAAACGAGCATGGCAGGAGGCCGAGAAAAGCCGCTGGCAACGCATGACCAGACGAACCGGGAAAATGCAAAAAGTCTGCCAACAACTTCTGCTCGAGTTCCTCGAAATCCTGCGGTTTGTTGTACAGGCGTTGCTGCATATTGTCGGCTTGCGCTCAACACCGCCAGAACCTGTCCGGTCTATCCTGACAGAACAGGATAGACCTGTCCTTGAAGAATTCAGGAAACAATATGATGCCGAATTTTCCGCCATGGCTGATTCGGAAAAACTTGAATCTTGGCTCCAGCATCGTTTTGACAGGCTGGTGCAGGCGAGAACAGAACATGTCAGGAGATGGGATAAAAACCACCAACCTGAAAAAGAACATGCGAAGCAGAAGATAGCTCATCTCAAATCAAAACTTGCTAGCCCAACAGTCATTTCCGAACCACAAAAACCAAACTCACCCCAGTCAAGACAGGCATTGCCAAAAAAATGTCTATTCCTAAATAATATTCGCAATTACGAAGGCATAACAAAACAATAAACCTCTTTTATTGCATTTTTTCTATCTCAATTTATCCTCATTGAAGTGCTAGATTTATGGCCTCTTCCACCAGCTTTGGCGTCGCCTGGAACCATTCCACTGCCCTGAAGGATCTTCCATCCGGTCCTGTCACTTTAAGAGTTGTGTGGTAGGAACTTAGTACGCGATGAATCCGCCGCTCGGCCTCCTTCGCTGAATGCCCTCTTAATTCGTAAGTCTCTAAAATTTCCACAGGCGCAAACAAGAACGTCGATTGGGTCTCAGCACCCGCGACGCGGTCCTCGACTGTGCCCGCTGTAGTACCGACCTTAAGTAAACCTTGGACTTCAGGTCTGTCCGATCGAGAACGCAGGACGTATACGAAACCTGTTCGAGCCCCCTCGAATAAAGGACCAATGTCTGTTGCACCAATCCTTCGGGCGTCTTTATCCTCGTAGAGCCTCCGCACCAGTGATGACATCAACAGATTCGATTCCGTCCCATTATCGAAAATGACGCGCAAACGGGCATCGGGCTTACCGTTGCGACGATGTTCATCGCGAATATCCGCAACATGCACGAGCTGACCCTTCAAAACAAAAAACTCACCCAATTCAACACGCTCCTGCCGAAAGGGCTGGGGGGCTCGTACCCCTTCCTCAACAGCTTTCCGAACAGACGCCATTAGCGGTTCGAAGCGGTCGAAGTCGGCGCATGGGCGTCGGTCAGCGATGAAATCTGGCCGCGCCATTGGCTTCAATTCATCCCGGACCTCGAAGATATCGATATTACCGGAAAGCAGGGGATCATCGAGAGGGTCGACGACACTCGTTCCACCGAACACAAGGTTGTGCGGATCGTAGGGTGCGAGCCCGTCAAGTTCTATCTTCGATGCTCGCAGTCCAGCTAACTCATTTGCAAGCATGCGCTCTCGAACACCACGCCCTGGCTCAGAGACCGGCTCAGCACCAGTCTTGTCAACGAAAGCATTAATACGCTCAAGCACCTCAATCGCACGATCAAGAAGAGGCGTTCGCGCGACTTTCGGTTTCTCATCAGGTGTGAGTAGAAGCTCATCGTTGAAGTAGTCGATTATTTCAGACATCAACTTCTCCTACATCTGCGCCAGCCATGGCAGCGCGTTTCTCTCGCGAAAGTTTACGCAGGAAGGCTAGGGCTTCTGCGAGCCTTACCTCGCGGCCGTTAGGGGAGTTGAGATTGGGCTCCCGACATTCACGCTTGATAAACTCTTTAATGCGCGAATAAAGCTTTTCGGCTTCTTCTCGCGTCATGCTTACTTTAAGCGCACGGACCTCACCATGGAGCCGCGCCAATAGCTCTTCGGAAAGTTCTTTCGATAATAGTTCGTAAGCGTCATCAAAATCGCGACGGCCGCCTAAAAGATCAACCTGTAACTCTTGGACATTGATAAACCTTCTAGCCTGCTTCACGAAACGATCACCTGCGTTCAGGCCATTCGCCACATCGCCCTCCGGCGGCTCCGCAAAGAGAGTCTGGTCTTCATCGGATAGGCTTGGTGTCTGAATAATGCTCGGATCTTTGGCAACTTCACGACCTAGACCAGCACGCACCCCAAAGAGCCCAACCGTATCTTGAATCTGCTCCTCAGAAAATCCGGGGTAACGTCGTTTAACGACGTCCGTAACCACGAGATCGTACATTACATCTGTGTGGTGATCATCCGGATTTATCATGACCGTCAGCGTACGTGGGTCATTCTGCACGTCAGCAAACAAATCATTAAAATCAGTTTCTATGGCACTGATAGCCTTTTCGTCGATCTTCGGCATACCAACAATTTCGATCTCGCCCGCATTGGTTACCGGTTCAGGTTTGAGCTTTTCTCCTGTCGAGCCATCAAACTCATCCGCCCCTTTATGAGTACGGAATTTGAAGACGGGCGCCATCACTTGTTCCATAAGCAACGAGACAGAAATGGCTTTGAGCATGTCGTTCACAGCACGACTCACCGCCTCATCTTTAGCGAAGGGAGCCGAAACAAGATTAGTGAACTGTGCTTCCGTCTTCCCTGGTGCATCCCGGGTCGCGCGGCCGATGATCTGCACTACTTCAGTCAACGAGCCTCGGTATCCTACCGTAAGAACGTGCTCGCACCATATCCAGTCGAAGCCTTCCTTTGCCATACCGAGTGCGATGATGATGTCGACGTCGTCACGCCCCTTTACCGTTCTTAGGCTTGCGAGCACCTTCTCCCGATCAGCGCTGTCGTCTACAAGGTTTGCGATCTTAATTAAGCGCCCCTCTGCCGTTAGGTGTACAAAGCCAGTTGCTCTGTCGATACTGGTCGAAAAGTTCTTCCCCAAGCGATCACCAATCGCATCTACAATCGCGTCGACCGCAAACATTTTATTGATCCCACTTCCTTCGGCCGAACCAACATGAGGAATGTGGACAATCGTCTTCAGGTTAGGATCCAGAGCATCGCCAATCGCATCCAGGTACTTACCCTGATAAAAGCGGAAATTAATACGTAACGTTTTTAGATACTCGTAGCCGTTAAGCTGTTCATAATAAGTATAGATCACCCGCTCGAAACGAGCCTCATCCTCAGGATGTAGCACCGCAGTTCCATCACCACGAAAGTAGGAACCCGTCATAGCCAAAATATGCGCCGCATCGCGCCCGATCTCACCTGCTCGATCGATCAATCCACGTAGTAGGTTGCCTAACCTGCTATTCTCATCTGAAGAAGCATGATGCAATTCATCCACACAGATGAGCGCACGATCAAACAAAGTTATATCGTCTGTCTTGGCGTAGACGGCACGCAAAGTGGAATGGGTGCAGAGTGCTATTCGACCACCCCCCTCTCCGTGCAGGAACGCGATTAACTCATCTACCTTACGCCCGGTCTCTGAGCCTACTGTACAAAGGTCCAGATCAAGCTGCCAGTCTGAGTAGAAACCGCCGGCAGTGAGGTCCGTGTTTCGAAACGAAGCACCGATGGAACGCTCTGGAACCGCGATGATCACGCGGTCAACAGCGTTCGTGCGTAGCTTCTCCAATCCCACAAACATGGCTGCACGAGACTTACCCGACGCTGGAGGCGACTTCACCAGTAGATGCTGCGCATCCCTCTTATCCCAAACACGCGCCTGCATTGCGCGCATACCGAGAGCGTCGGTTGCCTTAGACGCGCCTGTCCCGTCGTAATTAAGTGTGATTGAGCCGAGCCCGTTCTCGCCTGCATTGTTTTTCGTCTCAATCATGCATTTACCGTTTCATTATTTTTGGCCATATCTGTGTTTCCCGCTACCATACGCGAATAGAGTTGCAACATGTGCTCTATCCGGTCTGCGTCTGAGCGGTAGCGGCGTGAGCCGAAGATGGTCTCCATCGTCTCGTCTAGTTCGTCATGTACGCGACGCAGAACATCAGGCATGGCGGCAGGTGCGTAGAGCTCACCGAGCGAACATCCGAAGCCCGCTTCCTTACGCGCTTCATCGATTGCCCACCAGTGCTCTTCCAGTTCAGCCTTACGGCGCTCCGAAAGGTGTGGAAGCGGGAACGTGTTCCAGACAAGAGTGTTGGAGTAACGCACCCGGGTTTCGAGCTTTCCACCGACCAACTCAAGCCATAGGCGATGAAGTCGTGAAGATAGAACCGCAGCTTGCCAAATCGTCCCATCGAATATGCCAAAAGCAAGATTAGACACAATATTATTTTCGTCCATTACGTCTACTGGCAGCCAGTAGCGGTCCTCACTCGTTGCCCCTGGGATCATGATCGTGTGCGAGATAGCCGCGCCTGGCCGTTGCAGAAAGCGATGGGGCCGATCTGCAAAGTCTTTTGAGATATCGGAAGCCTTATCCTTGGAGCGATCCCGTGCTACAGCTTCAAACCGTCGCGCCAGTTCAGGAATCGCCTTGGCCTCCTCGACTTCGTCATCGCCCACCCAAAGGCAATACCGCTCGATCCCTTTCATCAACTCTTGGCTACCGTAAAGTCGCCGTATGAAACGAGCTGCCTCTGGATGCTCTTCCAGAAGCGCGTCACGCTCGCTGCGATCTAGAATCAGATTGCCGCCGTCGGTCGGTTGGTTACCTCGTATCATTGGTTCCAAGTCAGGCGCGATTGGCTTGCTTGCTTTCGCCACGATCGCCTTAGTACCTGGTGCCAGATAGGGTCCAATCACCTCCACATCACGTACTGTCTCACCATCGAACAGACGCTTGGGCGCATCATTTGGTAGTCCCATACCAATAATCACACAGGTCACACCGGGATTATTTACGGCGAGATTGGACCACTTGAAAGAGCGATGCGCAAAGCGGATCTCCATTCCATCGAGCAGATGCGGCCACAATTCAGGCACCTGTACGCCCTGAACAATGGAGTTGGTGGATACAAAAGCGAAAGGCGCACCGGTCTCCAAGGCGTAATCACGTGCTTTAGCGAACCAGAGAGATACATAGTCAAGATTGCCGAAGTTCTTAACGCGCCCCTTGAATACACGCGCCATATCCGCCTTCTGCTGGGGTGACCAGTAAGACGAGCCGCGAAACTGCGGATTGCCTACTACGATCGTTTCCACGGCTGTGTCTGGGGGGCATGCCTCTAACCAGTCGACTTCGGCCGCGTTGCCTTTCATGATCACGCCAGCCTTCTGGAGCGGCAGGAAGTCAGTCCGCTGACCGAGATCCAGTTCCAGTTGTAGATCACATTGATACTTTGCAATCCATAGCCCAAGCCGAGCCGCTTGGCAGGCGAAATCGTCAATCTCAATTCCAAAAAACTGCCCCAGTGCAATACCCGATAGACGTGGTGCAGCGAGGCGGCGCATTGCCTCAACTTCCAGATCGCGCATTTTCTTGTAAGCAAGGATCAGGAAGTTACCTGAACCACACGCTGGATCGAACACACGAATGCGACCAAGCCGATTAAGAAATGTACCTAGCCGCGCCTTGTTCAATCCAGCCCGTTCTAACTCTGCGTGGAGCGAATCAAGCAGGATGGGTTCCAACACCTTCATGATGTTAGCTGGAGAAGTGTAATGCATACCCAAGTCGCCGCGCTTCTCTACGTCGACGACGGCTTGAAGCATAGAGCCAAAGATGTCCGGGTTGATAAGCTTCCAGTTTAAGCCCGCACAATCGAGAAGGAGCTTGCGACAACGCCCATCCAGCTCCGGCATGGGCACGTCTTCCTCAAATAAGGAGCCGTTGACATAGGGTAACTTGGACCAACCCCTTGTTTCTGGAGGGCGCTTGTCAGGCTTAGTGTCCATGTGCCTGAACGCACCTTCAAGGAATTCGGCAAGACCAGCACCGTCAATACTGGTTGACTGGCGCACGGCAATCTCGAACGCGTCTTTCCCAAAAATCCCGACATCATCAGAAAACAGACAGAACAACATACGGGCCATGAAAATATTGAGCGCGTGCCGATCAGCCTCTGTTGTCCAGTTCGGGTTAGCATCGCGCACCGCATCATGGAACCGCGAGATGAAACGTGTTGCTCTTACGTCGGCCAAACGCTCCTTTTGAGGGACATAGCGCTCGTGTCCGCCCAGCGGGAAAAATAAATCTCCCTCCAGTGAAAGCATGTCGAGGCCAACGCGCAGCGGCTCCTCATCGAATTTCGGGCTTGTATCATAAGCGGCGATCCGTTCGCCGTCATATGCAAGCAATACACGCGGACGCCGCCCCTTAGACGAAGCCTCCACTTCTACTCGCATTCGGTCCAGAGCCGCATCCGCTCCGCCCGGCTCTGTTGCTTCGAACCGCAACATCCGCGTCCAAGTGAACGCGCCTCCTTTCGCTGTATCGCGAAGCTTCGTGATCGTAGAACGCGGAGCTCCCACCGCTTCCATCAACGCCAAGCCAAACTCAGCACCGGTTGGAGGATTAGCCACAAGATCATCTAAGTTGGAGTAGATTTCTCCTGGCGTCAGCATGACGTGCGATCTTCCTTCAACAGGAACCCTTTCTTAAGCTATTTATCCTTCTCTCCATCGATCGCACCAGGATGCTGAAGCAGTCAAGTGTGACATATCAACCTCCACCAACAATGCGCCCTTGATGGTGAAAAAAATATAATAATTACTGATTTTGCAAAATAATATTCAGTAAACGAATATGAATCTTGCGGAAAAAACCTACAATTACTTGAATTTCTAAGACATTAATATAAAAATTCATTCCCTCAAATGTATCAGCATATTCCTTCCCAGAATGCTTAACCAATGCTATAAGTAAAAACTAAACTAGAAGACGGCACGTTGTATTCTTTCTGCTGTTTCAAGAGGTTAGAAAAGTGTCACTGCGGGTTGATGCAGGTTCGAGTCCCGCAGTTCGCACCACAGACACCTGAAATAGCACGATTTTTCGGCTGAATGAGGGGCAAAGGCTGTCTTTGCTCCATCGTCCTTCCCCACTAAGGGAAGATTTTATGCTCCGTGTCCGAGGCACCACCTATCACTTTCGCCGGATCGTTCCCCCTGCCCTGCGAGCAGCCTTAAACCGGCGGGAAATCTGGGTTTCCCTGAAAACTGGCTATCAAAATGAAGCCCGCAAACGGGCATCACTTCTCCATGCCAGAACCACTGAACTGTTCATGCAAGCCCATTCTGTGCTGGGTGAACCAGACGCTTTAAGCAGGCTTGAGGGACTGCGGGTTGCACTGCGGGATTTGCAGAGTGTGAACCTAACTTCATCTGCTCAGGAAACGGGGTCCTTGCCAGTTTCAGCACCGATGCCAAAACCCCGGACAGTCAAAAAAAACGGCCAAAGCACCCAAAGCCCAACCTTTAATGCTCTCCGGTGCCCTGAAACGCTTTGTCCTGGACAGTCCTCATGCCAGCGCCGACACCAAGAAAGCCACGCAACGGGCGGTAGAGCTATTCCTGCAAGCTTTCGGAGATGCGCCTGTGTCCATTATTGGTAGTGAGAAGGCTGGAGCGTTCCGAGACCTGCTGTTTTCCCTTCCTGCCTCACTGGGCAAACGTAAAAGCAGCCTTACCCTTGAGGAAGAGGCTCAGAGGACCAGAGAGGAAAGTTTACCCACCCTGAGCGGTAAGAGCGTTAAAAATCACATGATGAGGCTGTCAGCCCTGTGGAACCAGTTACACCAGCGCGAACTGGTCACACGCAATCCGTGGACGGGTTGGAATTTCGAGAGCGGACAGAAGACCGTCAGAAGAAGCTGGACGACAAAGGAACTGGCTTTGCTGGTCTCTGCCTCATGGCATAGCACGTCAGTGCCAGAGCAGACCTTCCGACTGGTCACATTAATTGCTGCTTATAGCGGAATGCGATTGGGAGAAATCTGCACTCTGAGAAAAGAAGACCTCCAGACCGTAGACGGTATCCCTTGCTTCCTCATTCAGCCACACGCCGAAACCGGCTGGTCACCGAAGACAGAAGCAGGCACCCGTATTGTGCCCATACACTCGAAACTGATTGAGGCCGGTATCCCGACCCTTAAGGATACCACTGACGGCCCTTATCTCATTCCGGGTCTGGAAACCTCGAAAAAAGGTGTGAGGGGCGCAACATTGGGACGGGCTTTCTCATTGCTCAAGACCCGCATTGGTCTGCCCGCTGAAATCACGTTTCATTCCTTCCGGCACACCGTATCGACCCAACTCAGAAACGCAGATGCCAACATCCGGGAGGTATGGATTGACCGCCTGCTGGGTCATGAAGCCACCCACAAAAGTCAGGGCACCACAACCTATCTGACCGGCATTTCAACAGCCAATCTGCAACAAACCATAGAGGCGATAAGCTACCCCGAAACAGCCTTTGAAAACATGATAATTTAAAAGGGAGCCAGCAGTGGCGAGTGGCTACCCATTCGACATCTGGCAAGGGGGAATACTTCCCCCGTTGACCCCCAAGCTCGACCAATTCATTTTCAATGAAATCGCTATGATTTATTAAGTTCCAATGCTACTCCTTGCGATATTTCTTGGAAATACGCTTCTCTATTCTTTACCACAAATGAAATTAAGTCAGTTCTCGTTCTACCTTCATCCAGCCCGATGGCAGACGCTAGATCTCTAAATTCACCATGCTTTTCTGCCGCAGCTGCTTCTTCCAAAGAAGCCATAAGCTCTAAACGGCTCGATAGCCCCCACATATTCACTAATTCATCTACCTTTGTGTCACCTTCCTCAGCTACAATAGATTGCGCGGTTTCAATAATCCATTTTTCAGGCCAATCGCTACCAGGAAGATAGAATATACGCTTCGAAACCCAAGTGCTAACTTCTTCCTTTTCTAACTGAGTGCTACATTCACAAGATGAACAAAATGTCTTAATAGAATCATTAGCATATTTTCTTTGATCTCCGTCTAATATACAAATGCAATTATCAATTTTTTCTAGTTTTCGAGAAGCCATCTGACGCATAACAGCAGAATGAGATCCGATAGACTTTATTTGAACTCGTTTTCTTAATGTAGCTGGCAACGCTGCTTTTAGAATATCAACAGCTACGCTGTCTTCAACAAAGACATCAATTTCATGCGCGTCAGGACGACCCATTTTTCCGCATGCAAACTCTGGAGAAGCACCTGAAGTTATAAATGTATTACCACCGATGCTTTCAATATGAAACCGCGCTTCGGGGGGGAGGCTCCTCAGAACCCCATGAGAATGAGTTGAGCATATGATTTGACACTTTAGCTCTTTGCAGAGTTTTTTTAATTCTTGAATTAAGCGAACTTGCGCTTGTTCGTGCAGTCCAAGCTCAATTTCGTCAATAACCAATAGAGTTCCTGGACCAGAAACAAAAAGTTCAGATAAAATTTCAAAAACTGACCCTTCCCCCGCGCCCATGTTAAATCCAGAATATGAAATTCCGTTACAAGAGGCTACTGGAAGGGTATATTTAGTGTGCACGTACGAATTAAAATCTGTGTACGCTTTCCCGATAATTTTTCCCGCTATTTCCGCTATTCTCAACCTATCTTCGGAATTCATATTCCCAGGCTTGAATTTACTTCTATATGATTTGTGAGTATTCCTTTCGTAATGAGGAACGACTCTTTGTATACCAAAATAAATTACGTTCCTATTTACGCGAGACGCATAGTCGTTCCATTTTCCTCCTTGACTTTTTTTCCTAACCTGCTGGCCCACCCCAGGATCCCGACCTTTCCATTTATTATGATTAATAAAATAATTTATTTGCACACCACCCAAAGAATTTTCTTCTTTGGATTGCACAAAAAAATCATTAAAAGTGTAATAGCTTTTATTACGAAGTGGCGGAATAAACCCCGCTCTGTTATTATGAAAGCCGCAAGCAATTAAAGCCAGCATTGTTGATTTTCCAGAACCATTACCCCCAGAAAAAGCGGTTATTGGATATTTAAAGGAAACATCAAATTGAGTTAAGCCACGAATACCCCCTTTTACAAGAGATATGCCTGTTAAAGATGCTCTACTAGAATCGTTTTGGAACCAAGAAAAATTATTTTTATCTAAAGCCGAGGTTTTGTAAGCCATGAAATCACCCAAACTAAATTTTACATTGTGTCCATAACATTCTTATAAATCATAACAAACCACAATCCTATAAATATGCTTGTTTTTTTATTCCAATAATTAAAAATACTTACTCTACTTTATTATTTATAATTCGCATAAATTTAAATATTAGTGGTTAATATTACTTATTTTTTAATTTCCTCCGTAGCTTTTAAGAATAGAAGCTTTTCAACATCTTGACTGCCCCACGGGTTTGCTCCCACAGTGAACCCGCAGTCACCATGTGAAGGATGATTTCTCCTGAAATTATCGTTCTATTTCAATGGGTTGTCTGATTGATTGCGCCCAAAGCGAGCGGGCTCGAGTCCCGCAGTTCGTACCACTAACCACTTGAAATATAACAGTAAAATGAGAATTTGACGGGTCTGCGGGATTTTCCCGTTTGTCTTCCCAGACTGGGAACTCGTCATGCTCCGCCTCATAGGGTCACACTACCACTTCCGTCGCGCGGTTCCTCAGGCCGTGCAAGCCTGCCTCGGCAGAACCGAAATCTCCCTTTCCTTACAGACTCAGAGTAAGCTCATTGCCCGAGAACGGGCGGCTGCCCTCTATGCAGCCACGGGCACACTGTTTGAAAGGGCAAGGATGATGGACGAGAAGCCTGACACCGATCTGATGAAAGACCTGCTGGCCGTTCAGGCCCAGATGATCCGGGATCAGGAAGAGACGCTCGCCCTAGCCGAAGAGTGCCATGCCCTTGACCGCAAAATTCGCGACGCCACCCATAACATGGCCCTGCTCGAAAGAATTCAGAGCGAAAACGCCTTCCTCGATGAAAGCTCAAGAAAGATACGCGAGATCGGTCAGCGCTTTGACAGTCTACGTCAGCAGCTCACCACCGGCGTTGCCCTGAGCAAACAGGAAAAGAAAATGCTCAAGGCGGAAGCCGACCGCCTGTCCGGCATGATCGTTGACATCCAGAGCCGTCAGCCTGCCCATATTGTCCAGCCGGTGCCACAGACAATGGCCTCACCTGCACCGGAAGAGCGCAAACCCGCCCCGAAAATTTCATCGCCTCTTCTTTCAACCATGGCTGAACGCTTCATCTATTCCGACAAAACAAAGAGTGCCGACACCATAAAAGCCACCCAGAAGACTATCGGTCTGTTTATTGAAGCTTTTGGCGACATGCCCGTAAGACAGATTACTGGCAACGTGGCGGGAGAGTTCTTTGACCTGCTCTCTTCCCTGCCCGCAACACATGGTAAGGGCAAGACTGTTCTCCCGTTACGTGTTGTCATTGCACAGGCTCAGGAACGAGGTCTGGAAACGGTTGGCGGGAAAACGGTTAAAAATCATTTTTCCCGACTATCCGCATTATGGGGACATCTGGTCAAACGCGACTTTGCTGACAAGAACCCATGGGCCGGTTGGGATTTCAATGTCACCAGGAAGATTGTCCGCCGGGGATGGACTGACGGCGAACTGGCTTTGCTCGCCCGCACTCAGTGGTCAGGAACGGCTGTCTCTCACCGAACCTGGGTTGGCATTATCAGCATCGGCATGTTCACAGGTATGCGGTTAGGCGAAATCTGCAATTTACGCAGACAGGATATTGAGGTGATCGACGGAGTACCCTGCTTCCATGTCCGCCCTCACCCCGAAGATGGCTGGTCACCCAAAACGTCAGCGGGCACCCGTATCATTCCCATTCATTCCAGTCTGCTCAGAATGGAGGGGCTGAATCTAGTTGAGGACAATGGTGCAAAATATCTGTTCCCGGACCTGACCGTTTCTACTTCTGGTGAACGGGGCGATAACTTTGCCCGATCCTTCTCAAAGCACAAAAAGCGGCTCGGTCTGCCAGAAGCAGTGACGTTTCACTCCTTCCGGCACACCGTCTCGACAAAGCTTCGAAACCAAGAAGCGCACATTCGGGAACTATGGATTGATACTGTTCTGGGACATGAAGCCTCCCATAAATCACAGGGAACAATGAACTACACCAGTGGTATTGAGGTCGCTAATTTGCAACAGGTCATTGAAGCCCTCTCCTATTCGCCCGAATGCATCATGCCCTTCTGAAAGCCTTATGGTGGCAGTCTCGTTTGCATAAAAAGAAAGTTCGGAAATCAGGCATCTCGATAAGTTATCTTTAAGAGGAGCCAGCAGTGCTAAATGGCTACCCATTCAGCATCTGGCAAGGGGGAATACTTCCCCCGTTGACCCCCTTTAAGGAGACCCTTGTTATGCCGATTGCCCGAACTTCCCGCCTCTCTGTCAGAGCCAGCCCTGCTGAACTGGATTGCTGGAACCATATCGCCAGCGCTCATGGCCATGCCACAACCGCCCACTGGATACGCTCCCTCCTGACCAATGCGGAACTGGCCGGGCATGATGGGCCACGCGTCCCCGATGAACTGCGCGGGATACGTCATCAGCTTTCCCGTGTTGGAAACAACCTCAACCAGCTTGCCCATTCTGCCAACTGTAGCGATGCCGTGCATTGCGGGGCGGTGCTGGACGAGGTTGAAAGGCTGATCCAGAATCTTGACGGCCTTCTCCCCCGCTCACAGAGCAACCGTCCTGACAGGTCTGCCCGTCGCAGGTGCGAAAGGTCAGCACTGACCCTGCATTGACTGTTTGTGGTCATGCCCCATGATCGTCAAGGAAAGCAGAATTAACCGTTGCAAAATGGCGGGAAAGTCTCACACCCTATCAGAAACAACTTCACAGCAGCTTTACACGTTACAATCATGCCAAAAAGGAATGGAAACAGACCACAGAAAGCCAATGGCAGCGGATGACCGGACGGGCAGGAAAACTGGAAAAAATCTGCCAGCGGCTTTTACTCGCATTTCTGGAAGTCCTGCGCTTTGTCGTACAGGCATTGCTGCATATTGTCGGACTGCGCTCCACACCGCCAAAACCCGTCCGGCCTGTTCTGACGGAGAACGACAGACCAGCCCTTGAAGATTTCCACAAACGGCATGATGCCGAATTTACCGCCATGGCTGATCAGGAAAAACTTGAGGTCTGGCTCTCATACCGCTTTGACAGGCTTGTGCAGGCCAGACAGGAGCGCATCCAGCAATGGGACAAGGCCCACCGACCTGAAAAAGAACAGGCAAGGCAGGAAATCTCCCGCCTTCGTTCAAAACTTGTCATTCTAAAAGGAGTGACGAGAAATATGCCTGCTCCTTCGCCCCAACCGGTTATCGAACATTAACGCACAGCCAGTTTTTCACAGCCTCACGTGCGAACAAGCCTGTCTCAGCACATGATCAGAGAGGTCAGTCTTTCCCTGATGAAAAGATCAACCATCATCCGCAGATGGCGCAGGTCACCCCGAAAGTGCTCCTGCAACAAGACTTCCTCGACACCATCAAAAGTGATCCACCTGCGATCCAGCCCCATCTCTGTCAGAATTGCTTCCGCCATCTGACGAGACAATCCAATAGCATGTTTTCTGTCTGGCGACGGCACATGCACAATCTGACACCTGGAGCGAAGAGGAAGCGGTACCCTCTCCAGCACATTGGCAGTCATGACCCAACGCACACGGGACAGATCGACCTCGGCATTCAGACAGATATCACGAAAAGTTCTGGATTCACCGGGCTCAAGAAACTGGAGCATTACATTCTTGATGCTACCATTTCGTCCCCCTTCTGGTGATTTGTCGATCTCATCGAGAATGATGCAGGGATTGGCAATCTCATGTCTGGCCATATAATCCACAATGACCGAGGGCTTCGGGTTCGAATAGGTCGGATGCGTACCCGTGAACGCCATTACATCGGACAGAGCCGCGACATTCATGGTCATGCAGGGATAACCCAGCATTTTATGCCAGACACGCGCTAGCGTTGATTTGCCACATCCCGGAGGCCCGACCAGCAGTATGGGACGGAACACGCCAGAGCCCCCCAGCGTCATGCGCGTCAAATCAGCCATTGCCAAAGCATGGACTGCCGCCAACGCGTGGGGAAAACGCGCTTGAAGAGCTGCCAAATCAGACTGCACTGTTGCTGGCTGGTGTATCCTGACCGGAAAAGCCAGCTTACGGGCCTGTTCATAGGGATCGGCTCCCCCATGACGATCCGCACTGACCGCAGGAAAGCTATATCCCTTCTCCAGCAGACGAACATACCCGCCATCCGGGACACCTTCGGCTGGCCGCAGGCTTTCGTTTTCGTAGCGTTTTTCCCTCGCTGCCCGCATAAGAGCCGTGCGACGACGAAGAACTTCGGTCAGTGTGGAGTTAAGTTTATCCCTTGTTGAGTGGTTATCAGACATACTGGCACCTTTCAGATAAATTGCCCAAACGTTCCCGCAGGAGCGTCTTATCCGAAGGCTTGCGTGATCTTGTTCACGCGGACTGAGATAATAACGGCATCAAAAAAAACAAAAATGAACTCTCAATATCCCCTTTATATGACATATCTTTTGAGAAAAATCAATTCTAGAATCGTTTTACAATCGCCTCCTTAAAAAAATTTTTAATGAATAATCATCTTACGACAGTTATCAGAAAGCCACTTTTGAGGAGGATGCCCCACCTGCCTGTTTTACAATCATAGAGCAGACAGGCAGCCAGAGGGGGGGAGCCGACGGTTATTTTCAAGCAATGAGAATGCAAATGCGGCCACTCCACAATGTGGACGTTTGCAACATCTACACCTTTATATTCGGCAAGCAAAAAGCAATCACCGCTCGACGACAAAACATCCGTTGATGCAACCAGTTGAAAACTATGTTCATATTAATGAAGCATTTCTGGAAAGCATCTGTATTCTACATTAATTTCCCGTTCTCTTCCATCGAAGTCAACATAATCTACAGAAAGTTTACATTTTTTTCCGATACTCTTGCTCAGCTTGCTATCCTCGGCCAAACTGCCGGGGTTAGGCATTGGAGGGATTCTATATGACTGAACAATACTTTTGAAGCGCATCGTTGCTCCGGGAGCAATCACCACATTCGAGAAATCCGTTTCCAAATTACTTGTAGTCGTTATATATGACCACTTGTACGTTACATTGGCCTCAACAGGCGATGCCGACCGGTTTCCAGAATTTACAATAACATATTCAATATAATGTCCATCCGAGTAAAGAGGATAGATGCTTAAATTGGCTCTTAGATTAAAATAATTCTTATACACTGGTATAAGGAGCCCTATTATAGCAATAGTTGTTGATATTGTCCCAAATATTGTCAATCCGGAGGCAAAATATGAAACCCGCCCCAGGAACTTTCCTTGATATGATCGACACGTCGGACAAATACGGGCTGAACTTTCTATCAGGCTTGCGCAATATCTACATGCTACCAAATCCGAAGCAGAACGATCCGCTGTATTTGTAATGATTGTGGGTTGCATGTCCTCCGCTTGAGGACTCTCCATGTTGCCCATAGATATTTGCGCTCCAAATTGTTCGATTATGTAAAAATGATTCAGAGATTGTGGAAATATACGAAAATTCTTACTCTTTGGAATCAATCACGGCAACGTTTCCCTCGAACAGTCGACACTTCTTTTTACATCTATAGAATGATCGCGGCAACCAAGGTCCGGTATCTAAGAAGCACGAAACGGTAGATTAATGACCGACTTGAAGGCTACGACAGCCGACATTAAACAGTCACCCCCCACGCAACCAACATACTCTCGATAACGTTTACTGTCCGAAAAACGGTCGTTTCTGGAAGCTTGTCAAGCCGCACCGAACAGACGACGTCGCTACTGTCCCTAAAACCTGCTTTTTGGCACGCTATACCCCGCACTGAACCGTGCGCCAGACCGTGCTCCGACTGACCCGAAAAATTTTTGCAATTTCTGCCAGTGATCTCCCGGCCTGCTTCAATTCACAGGCATGCTTTTTTTGACGGGACGTCAGGATAGGGCACCTCCCCAATCGTTTTCCAGCCTGACGCGCGGCTTCCAGGCCCGCTCGCGTCCGCTCCCGGATAATTTCCCGCTCAAACTGAGCGAAACCCGCAAGGATGGTCAAAAAAAGCTGACCGTTCGGGGTGCCCGTCTCAATCCCAATATTCAATATTCGCACACGAACGCCGCTCTCTGTAAGGCTCCTGACCAATCCCATGACATCGACGGTATCACGTCCAAGGCGATCCAGACGTGCCACGACCATACTGTCTCCCTTTCCAAGCCGGTTCAGTAAGGAGGACAACCCAGGGCGTTCCACCGCCGGGATGCGTCCTGAAACAGTATCGGTAATGATCTCTTCAAGTCCCTCCCGCCTCAACTCAAGAAGCTGAGGATCATGACTCTGTTCATCGGTGGAAATACGAGCGTAACCATAACGCGCCATCGTTTGTGTCTCCTTATGTAAACGGGACACGTTTTTGAGACGCCATTTTCCTCTGTTTGTGCTTCGAAAGCCTTTTGTCCCAAAAACGACGGATTTTGACAACGATATCACGTAACTTCTTGGTTCAGAAAAATGCTCGAAAGTTCTCCTCCTCGTCTCTTACACATGACTCTTCTGACTTTACCTCTTATGCTCTCCGCCTGTTCCGGTGGAACGCCCAGTCAGGGCGAAATGGCTCAACTCGAAGCCGATCTACTCAGCCAGCCCAGTGGCTTCAACATGTTATTTGGCGGCAATCGTCGACAAGCCAGAGTAGATGTCGAAGCCATTAAAATTGTTAAGCAAAGCTGTGAAGCTCTGAAAAACTTCGATTCAGCTTTCGATTGCACCGTCAGCTTCACTCTTAATGATGAGCCTCATGAAAATACCCTACGGGTCATACATCATGAGGATGGCAAGTGGAGCCTCGCACATGAGCAGCCTGCACCTTCTCTTTAAACTCCCGAACGATAATCCTGATTTTAAATTCCACGGCTCAGAGATCATGTGATGTCGCTATATTATCCATCAAAACCAAAGTCTTCTTTATTTATATTGATACCTTTCCTTTTCCTGTCTGCCTGTGGAGATGAAGAACCTTCAATAAAAGAAATTGAAACAGTTCTTAGTCAGGAATTTCAAAATGACACTCAACAGGGAGCAAACGAACAGCCATCCACTAAAATCAGTGTTCTCGAAAGAAAATGCAGAAAAGGCAATGTCGCTTACATCTGCCAGTTGAAAATTCAACAAGGTAATTTTGTAGATAATGCTGAGTTAAGATTTGCAAAAAACAACGGCAAATGGATTAGAGTTCCAGAATAGAAATTCTTATTCCAATACACAGGGTTCCATCAAATAAACATTTTATCCTTAGTGAGGAATATCATGAAATTCACCATTGATGGTTCTCCAGTATGGTTTCATGGAATTAGCGGCGATGTTTACAGCCTCCAGAAATGGACATCCACCAGTTTAAAATCCGATGGTGGCGGTGGTTATATCCATCCTGTCTATGGCGGACAAATTAATGCCCCACAGATCAGATCGTCTACAGAACAACATCAGAATTTCTGGATTGTCTCACCGAGCGGTCATGAGCGGGAAATGAGCGATGCGAACATCCGATGCCGTGAAGGACAACGTGTCACCCTGATCTGGGGTGCATCAGAAGGCGTTGAAGACGGGAAATACCTTCTTTTCTATAATCATAATACAGATAGTATCACATTTTATGATGATGCATTCAGTGGGAAAAGTAGCTTTAAAGACCTGAATGCATCAGCATCAGAGTCACATATGAGTATAATCATATGGACATTAGCCATTCCCACTCTTGGCATAAGCCTCCTGTTTTTCATACCGTTAATCATTAAAATGGCAAGACGACTTGCTCCGATCACTCAGAAATACAGACTGTTCACGCAGGAACTTCTTAAAAATCCTGATTTCATTTCCTCCATATCATGACAATAAAATAAGTATTGTAGGGAATTTCAGTTATGGAAAAGCGCTTTTTTTCATTGGTTTTTCTAATCATATCATTAGCCCCTCTGCAATCCTTGGCGCAGACCAGCGGGCAAGTCACACCCTCTGCCCGCCCTCACGGATGTATTGCTGATGGCGCTGCAGGAGCCGTGGCAGGTCACTTCATGCGCTCTGGTCACGCAGTCATAGGGGCAATGGCAGGCTGTGCCTATGGCGCATGGCAACGCCACAAATGGAAAACGGAGATAAAAGAGTATGATAGCCAGCAACGCACGGTTATCATGCCTTCCATTACCGCTGGGCAGCATTCTAGGAGCCAGAACTATCTCCCAGCAGGAAGCCAGTTCCATCCGTCACATGATCCATAATCCGTCTTACTGGCTTGCTTTAATGTCCAATAATTTGGCAAAAACGTCTTCCGGCATCTTCTGGCGAACCTGTTCCCACGCCTGCAATTCCACAGAAGATACCCCTAAAAGACCAGCAAAGGCTTCCTGAGAGAGACCCAACCCTGTCCTGGCCAGCCGTAGCTTTCGCCCTCTATGAGCCATCACAAGCCCTGCTTTGGATACGGGTCTGTCTTCTGGATCGTTGGGATCAGCAGGCAGGGCGATGTCATTGTCATCTATCATAACTTTCTAATAACCTATTATAAATAAATATTCATGGCCTGAAACAGACATAACCCACAATATGACACTTACTGAAATAATAAACTGTTCAGATCATATTTTGAAAACACTATCCCCTAACAACGCGATGAACTGTCGATTTACTGACTTTAAAAATTGCAGCGATTTCCCGCAGGGACATACCATTTTCCGATAAATCACGAATATGGTTCTGCTGTCGCTTTGTCAGACAGTCTGGACGACCGAGTTTTTTTCCTGACGCCCGGATTGCAGCCAGCCCGGCTCGCGTTCGCTCCCGGACCAGTTCACGTTCAAATTCTGCAATCGCCATAAGAATTGTCAGAAACATGCGACCATTGGGGGTACCGGTTTCTGCGCCGATATTCAGTATCCGCACCCGAATACCGTCTTCGTCCAGTACCCGTAGCAGATTCAGAACATCCACAGTATCCCGTCCAAGACGGTCAAGCCGCGCGATCACGAGGCTGTCCCCCCGTTTCAGCTTGCCTAGAAGTTCCGAAAGCTGAGGACGGACACGGGCCGGGACAGAGCCGGAAATCACCTCTGTGACAATTGTTTCCACCCCTTCGTTCTGGAGCGCGAAAATCTGAGGATCATTCACCTGTGCGTCAGTTGAAACCCTTGCATATCCATAACGTGCCATATGGCTGCTTTCGACAATGACCCAACAGGCACACCTGAACGGTATGCCTGAGAGCGTCATCTATCATTATCATCATTTCGTGTAAACATATTTGGTTCCACACGATATTATTTATGTATATTATTGAGGTGTATTCCTTAAAGTCCGGAACAAAATTTGCCCTGGCTTTCGCACTTAAATTGCGATTTTTGCGCAGCATGATAGTAAATACGAAAGTGCCATCGTATTTTCCAAAGGTTCGTTTTCATGTCCATTCTGCTGGCTTCGCAGTGTCGTGCTGCCCGCGCCATGCTTGGCCTTTCCCAGAAAGACCTGGCGCAGCTGGCTGAAGTGGGTTCCAGAACACTGGCTGACTTTGAGACCGGCACACGCTCGCCCCATCACAGAACACTCAAAGCAATCCGGCATACACTGGAGGCAGCAGGAATCCTCTTTATTGGTGAGGAAGGCAATCTGGGGCCGGGCGTCAGGCTCAACAGCAATGAACACCCAGCGCTTATGTCAGATATGGAACAGCATGCCCCTGGCCTTCAGCACGAACTCAGCCCCGGCGCTTTCCGGTAACCATATAGTTCATTCTCTGCTTATTCCGCATGCTCAACCAATATCAGTGCATGGCATCATCCTGCCTTCACCTTTGACAGAAAGCTTAAATAAAGTACGTGGCGATAGCCATAAAATTAGGCTTGTGATAAAAACCTTAAATATGGATCATGCTATCCTTCCATGTTTAAGGTTTTCGCCATGAACCGTCAGGATTTAATGGGGGGCATCAGAGAGTGTCTGACCCGTCTGCCTCCCCCTTACGAGAGCCATTATGGCGTCGTCCCACCTGCTCCACCTGAAAGCGGAGTGTATCTGGACGACATCACAGCCCTGCACTCCCAGGCGATGGCTGCTCTGGGGCAAATTGCAGAATGGGCACGGTCGTCAACTGATCCCTATCTCATTAGCAGAACCCTCCGCAGCAGGGAGGCCGTAAGTAGTTCCGCGATGGAGGGCACCCACAGCACCCTTGATGAACTCCTGATCGTTGACGAAGACGACGAACAGGCCACGCAGGAAACACGTCAGGTCAGGGACTATGCGTTGGCACTTGAAAAGTTCCTGCCTCTGGCCGCTGCATCCGGCAGGAGCGTTTTCACGCTCGACACCGTGCTGGCGCTGCATCGGGAAGTCATGCGGCACGATACATCCTATATCGGCACTCCCGGCGCATTACGGACGACCGTTGTCTGGATTGGTGGCAGCAGACATAACATCGCCTATTCCACCTACAACCCGCCCCCACCTGACCGGGTGCCCCAGTGTCTTCAAAACACACTGGATTATATGGCGGGAGATGGCATGCAGATGATGACTCAATCACTCATCACGCGAGTTGCTATCGCCCATACCCATTTTGAAGCTGTCCACCCATTCAGGGACGGCAATGGACGGGTTGGCAGACTTTTGATTCCGATGATGCTGGCAGCGGAACAAGAACCACCTCTCTATCTCTCTTCCTACATTGAAGCGTACAAACAGGATTATTATGACGCGTTGAAACAGGCGCAGCAGAAACTGAACTGGCTCCCCCTGATTGCCTTCATGTCACAGGCCATTATTGGGACTGTGCAGGAATTCAAAGCTGTCAGGAAGGCAACCGAGACGCTGAAAGCGGAATGGCTGGGCAGACGCTCCTACAGAAAGAACTCCGCAGCCCTGAGAGCACTGGATGTTCTAATTGATAGTCCGGTCATTACAGCGACACGACTAGGGAAAACTCTAAACATTTCTGCTCCTGCAACCAAGACTGCGCTAGAACAGTTACAGGCCGCAGGCATTTTGGTGGAACGCACCGGGTATGCCAGAAACCGGATATTTTCTGCCCCCGAAGTCATGGCGATCATCAACAGACCATTCGGGGAAAGAACTTAAATTTTAAAAAAGCCGTTCTTTCATATAAAAGAACGGCTTTCATGAAATGGAATATTATATTTTTATTGTTTTGGAATATATTTCATAAACTCAATTACGGCTCGGTAGAGTTCTTTCTTACTTTTCGTTTCGGACATAGAACTCCACAAGTCGAAGCGTTCTGACAACTCCAGTACAGCCTTCGTGACCTCATCAGAATGGCGCATCAAAACGACAAGACTTGCACCGCTAGGACCATTGCGAGCACTCAACCAATTGCCCACTGTTCGTAAATTTGCTCCTGTTAATCGAGCGATATGTTTTATGTGTGCTGGTGTGTTTCCAAAATCGCGTCTGAGCGCGTCCGCAATAATGTTTGCAAAAGCCGCTTCCGTATCAGCAGACGGATCTAATGGAAATTTATTTCCTTCATCTACGCGAAAATTTCGGTCTTTTTTTGTAAACGACATTCCACATTCCTTTATATTAAAAAAACAATTGTCTGAACACGATCGATTCAGATCGACTGCACTAAGATCGTGGCGCAAAATGTGGGCGGGTGGCTTCTCCGTCTTTAACGCATAGAGCTGGGGATGAGAGTGGAAGCAGTAGGAGCAATAATCCCAGTGCGGGCCGCCCAATATGTGCGGATGTCAACCGACCATCAGAAATACTCCACAGAAAATCAGGCGGAAATTATCGCTGCCTATGCTGGACGGAGGAATTTTCAGATTGTTCGCAATTATGCCGACGAAGGACGTAGCGGCCTCAATATTGCTGGACGTGACTCTCTAAAACGCTTGATTGAGGACGTCCGAAGTGGAGCCGCCGATTTCGAGGCAATTCTCGTCTACGATATCAGTCGTTGGGGGCGTTTTCAGGATGCAGATGAAAGCGCCTATTACGAGTTTATATGCCGCGAACGTGGAATTAACATTCATTACTGTGCTGAACAATTTGATAACGATGGAAGTCTGCCATCTAATGTCATGAAAAGTATCAAGCGCGTGATGGCGGGAGAATATAGCCGCGAGCTGTCCAGTAAGGTTTTCACCGGGCAATGTCGCCTGATTACACTTGGTTATCGGCAGGGAGGCCCTGCTGGTTATGGTCTAAGACGTTTTCTTGTAAACGAGAATAACGAACCCAAGGCTCCCCTCGCTCGTGGGGAACACAAAAGTCTTCAAACTGATCGCGTTATCCTTATCCCCGGACCGGACGAAGAAGTTGAGACGGTCAGCCGGATTTATAGGCTATTTATTCTAGAGCATCGTTCAGAACGTGAAATTGCGATAATACTCAATGGCGAAGGTCGATTAACAGATATCGGAAAACCATGGACACATGCTGTCATCCGTCAGATTTTAAGCAACGAGAAGTATATAGGGAACAATGTTTACAATCGTGTTTCTTTCAAACTGAAACAGAAACGTGTTGTGAATGATGCCGATATGTGGGTTCGTGGTGATGGCGTTTTTGAAGGCATTGTTGATCCTGCCCTATTCGAAGCAGCACAAACCATTTTCGCGCAAAGAGCTCGCCGCTTTTCTAACGAAGAGCTTTTGAAAATGCTGTCTGATCTTCTTGCCTGTCGCGGTGTTCTTTCGGGCATGATTATCAACGAAGTTGAGGAAATGCCATCGAGTGCTGCTTATCGACATCGTTTTGGCAGTCTTCTCCGCGCCTATGAACTCATTGGTTATCAGCCTGCACGTGATTACCGTTACGTGGAGACCAACCGCCAGCTTCGACTAATGCACCCCGAGGTGGTCGCAGAAACCATCGCAGGAATTGAAGTCATTGGTGGCAGTGTGACTTCTAATGCCCGCAATGACCTGCTTTTGGTGAATCACGAAGTAACGCTGGCGTTCGTTATTGCTCGTTGTCAAAGCACTGCGGCTGGCTCTCTTCGCTGGAAGGTTCGTCTTGATACCAGTTTACAACCTGATCTAACTGTCGTTGTCAGGCTCAACCCGGACAATAAAACTGTGAAAGATTATTATCTTCTGCCATGGCTGGATATTGGTCACAAACCCAGACTGGGAATGGCGGAAAATAACGGGAACAATCTGGACTCTTTCAGAACAGATGATTTGTCCCCTCTTTTTCACTTACTGCGTCGTCATACTTTGGAAGGACCTCTATGATGTCCAAAATTGTCATGATTCCTACAAACTCTATTGAAATTTTGAATCCTCGAGTCCGAAACAGGAAAATATTCGAAGAGTTGGTTGAGAGTATTCGCAAGATTGGCTTGAAGCGTCCCATAACAGTCCGAAACGCACCCAATGGTAAGAATCACGAACTCATCTGTGGTCAAGGGCGACTGGAGGCATTTCAAAAACTAGGTCAAATAGAGATACCGGCCATGGTCATCGAAGCCACGCGTGACGAATGTTTCGTGATGAGTTTGGTCGAGAATTTAGCACGAAGGAACCTCTCTCCTCTCGAACTTATCCGGGAAGTCGGTTCCATGCGTGAGAGAGGATATAGCAACGCGGAAATAGCGGAAAAAGTCGGTTTCAGTGCTGACTATGTCTATTCCATTAATAGCCTTTTAGAAAAAGGAGAAGAACGATTACTTGATGCTGTAGAGCGCGGGATCATTCCTCACTCAATTGCAGCAGAAATCGCAAAAGCCGCAGATGCCGATGTTCAGAGAGCACTTACTGAGGCTTATGAATCTGGAGAGCTTCCTGGTCGCCAGGTTCTGGCCATCCGTCGGATTGTGGGAGAACGCAACACCATTGGTAAAGGTATGCGATCTGTTCGCCAAGGCAATAAAGGAGGACAACCAACAACTGCTACGGCATTGGTCCGAGCCTATCAAAAGGAAGTAGATCGGCAGAAAATGTTAGTGAAAAAAGCGCACCTTACCCAAGGTCGTCTGACTTTCGTTGTTGGTGCGATGGGGAAATTACTGGCTGAAGATCATTTCGTGCAGTTACTAAGAGCTGAAGGGTTGGCCTCCCTACCCCAGCCGATTGCAGACCGACTTGGTGTTGGGCAAGATCGGCCATGAGTAAGTCAGTTCGCATTTCTTTTGAGCGAGAGGTGCGCGAAGTGCTTCTTGATTCGATTCTTCCTCTCCGTCCAATGAGCAAACGAATTACAGACTCAAAGCGGTATCAACGAATTGCGACTTCCATTGGCGCAGTCGGTGTGATCGAGCCTCTGGTCATTGCCAAAGCTGGTCGAGATGGACGACATATGCTTCTTGATGGCCATTTACGATTACATGCCCTGCAAGAACGAAAGATAGAAAGTACTCTTTGTATTATTTCCGACGACGATGAAACATTCACCTACAATAAGCGGGTCAATCGTCTAGCGACGGTACAGGAACATTATATGATTTCGCGTGCCATTGATCGTGGCGTGCCGCCTGCCATGATTGCCAAAGCTTTGGGCATTGATGAAAAAGTTGTTTTACATCGACGTAACCTGCTTGATGGAATTGCTCTAGGCGCAGTTGATCTTCTGAAGGATCGACCGATTAATCCACATGTTTTTAGTATTCTGCGAAAAATGAAGCCACTCAAACAAACCGAGACGGCCGAACTTATGGTGGCTATGAATAACTTTACAGCCACTTACGCCAAGGCCATTCTGGCTGCATCGAAGCAAACGGATCTTGCGAAACCGGACCGTCCAAAAACGGTTTCAGGTCTGACATCGGAGCAGATGGCTAGAATGGAGCGCGAGATGGAAAGTCTGACTAAAGATTATCAAGCTCTTGAAGCAACCTTTGGAGATGATGTTCTTCAGCTTGTTCTTGCCTCTCGTTATCTCGGGCATCTTATACAAAATACCAAGATTGTCGGGTATCTTGAAGCCCGTTATCCTGAAATTATCGTTGAATTCAGAAGCATTGTATCCGCAACATCTCTTGATCCAAACTAATTTTACAAGTTCACCCTTACCTCAGAACAGCCTGAAGACTTTTGAGATATTAACCATCATTAATCTCTTCCCGAAATCAGCAAAATAAGGTTAAACTGCCCTCAAGATGTTCCCAGATGGTTTAACCAATTCTGGGAACCAGAACACTAAACTGGAAGACAGCACGTCGCATTCTTTTAGCTGTTTCAAAGGGTTAGAAAAGTGTCACTGCGGGTTGGCTCGGGTTCGAGTCCCGCAGTTCGCACCACAGATACCTGAAATAGCACGATTTTTCGGCTGAATGAGGGGCAAAGGCTGTCTTTGCTCCATCGTCTTTCCCCACTGCCGGCGGGAAATCTGGGTTTTTCTGAAAAGAGGCTACCAGAACGAAGCCCGCAAAAAGGCATCAATCCTTCATGCCAGAACCACAGAATTATTCTCTCAGACCCATCTGGCCCTCTCTGAACCCGACGCTTTAAGCAAGCTTGAGGGGCTGCGGGTTTCACTGCGGGATTTGCAGAGCATGAACCTGCCGTCATCTGCTCAGGAAACAGGGACCATGCCAGTTTCAGCACCGATGCCAAAACCCCGAACAGTGAAGAAACCAGCCAAAGCACCCAAAGTGAACTGCACCGGGTTTACCGGAGAGTAAAACTCTCGGAGGATGAGCCCTATGGTAGAGAAGAAGAAGACATCGCGTTATTCGCCTGAGTTCCGTGAGCGCGCCGTGCGCCTTCTGGACGAGCATCGCTCGGATTACCCGAGCCTATCGGCGGCCTGTCTCGAGATTGGTGGCAAGCTTGGCTGCTCGGGCGACAGCCTGCATGACTGGTGGAAGCAGGCCCGGCGGGACGCGGGTACGCAACCGGGGCCGACCACGGCCGAGACGGCACGGATCAGGGCGTTGGAGCGTGAGGTCCGTGAACTGCATCAGGCCAATGAGATCCTCAAGAAGGCCTCGGCTTATTTTGCACAGGCGGAGCTCGACCGCCCGTTTCGCAAATGATCGCGTTTATTGGAGCCTGCCGTGCCGATTACGGGGTCGAGCCAATCTGTCGTGTTCTGCCGATTGCCCCGTCCACGTTTTACCAGCATGCGGCCATAGCAAGAGATCCGGCCACGGCCAGCCCGCGTGCCCGGCGCGATAGGGAGCTAATGGAACATATCCGCCGGATCTGGCAGGACAACCGTGCTGTTTATGGTGCGCGCAAGGTGTGGCACAGCCTGCACCGTGAAGGGCGACAGGTGGCGCGTTGCACTGTTGAGCGCCTGATGCGCAAGATGGGTCTGAAGGGTATCACCCGGGGCCGGAAGGTCATTACGACCCGTCCGGATACGGCGCGCCCCTGTCCCGATGACAGGGTCAACCGGCAGTTCCGGGCCGAGGCCCCAAACCAGCTCTGGGTCTCGGACTTCACCTATGTCCAGACCTGGAATGGCATGGTCTATGTGGCGTTCGTCATTGATGTGTTCGCCCGCAGGATCGTGGGCTGGAAAGTCTCGACTTCCATGACCACCCAGTTCGTGCTCGATGCCCTTGAACAGGCCATCTGGCAACGAAAGCCTGCGGGAAACAAAGCACGGATCCATCATTCGGACCGTGGATCACAATACCTGTCGATCCGATATACCGAACGCCTGGCGCTGGCTGACATAGACGCCTCGGTCGGCACGGTTGGTGACAGCTACGACAATGCACTGGCGGAGACTATCAACGGTTTATACAAGGCCGAGGTCATCCATCATCTGGGGCCATGGCAATCCATGGCGCAGGTCGAATGGGAAACCCTCAAATGGGTGGACTGGTATAATAACCGACGCCTGCTGGCGCCAATCGGCTACAGGCCGCCCGCCGAAGCCGAACGCGCCTTCTATGAAGATCAGAACACGCTTGATATCGCTGCCTGATTACTGAACAAATCACTCTCCGGTAAACCCGGGGCAGTTCAGACTGACACAGGCTCACAGGAGATGGGGATTTGGCCTGTGTTTCCTGTATCTACGTAATGTGCAGGGACAGCCCTGGAACCATAAGCGGGTTTATCGGATCTATCGGGAGCTGGAACTTAACCTGCGGATTAAACCCCGCAAACGTCTGGTTCGCGAAAAGCCTGAAAAGCTGTCTGTTCCAGCCCTTCCCAACAGGGTCTGGTCCATGGATTTCATGGCGGACAGGCTTTTGGATGGACGTGCTTTCCGTCTCCTGAACATTCTGGATGACTTCAATCGTGAAGGACTGGCGATTGAGGTTGATTTTTCCTTGCCGGCCTGTCGGGTTGTCCGCTGTCTGGAACAGGTTATGGAGTGGCGCGGCAGGCCAGAGGCTATCAGAATGGATAATGGCCCTGAATATGTCAGTCATACGTTGGTTTCATGGGCGGAAAAGCAGGGAATTGCCCTGATCTATACGCAACCGGGTAATCCGCAGCAAAACGCTTATATCGAACGCTACAACAGGACTGTCCGGCAGGAATGGCTGGAGCAGTCTCTGTTTGAAAGCATTCAGGACGTACAGGAGGTCGCAACACAATGGCTCTGGACATATAATCATGACAGACCCAACATGGGGAACAGCGGGTTCACACCCGCTCAGAAACTAAAAGCAATTGCCTGAATTCTCAGTCAGAACCCCACTAAAAATGGGAGGATTACCTTGACATTTAACGTCTATACGTTGATAATGTTAAATAAATAATTACATAAATGTTTAAAATTATTTCAATTTTATATCATTTATTTGTGCAGAAATTGTTACTTGCGTTTATTTATTCCTGTAATCAGAACGTTTTTGTGCGATATGACATAAATTATCGTAATTATTTCCGTTGGAATCGCTGTCATAAATAACATACTCGAAATCTGGCTCAATTTCGGTCACTGATAATTCCGTACGAAAATGCTCTGATAGAAAACTTCTTACCCTTTCGACTTCGTCATCACCTCCATCCTGAGACACTAAATGTCCAAACCAAACACGACGGCTTTCATGGAACTGTTTTTCAAAATCTGGGTTTAGATGTCTGATATAATTTAACATATTATCCGTCTAAATGTTAAAGAATAGAAAATTATCACTCCATATAAATACTATCCTAATTTTGATCTACCATTTGATGGTTTCCATGAACTATTGACTAGAATCCAATATCACATATATTTTATTTTTCTATTTTTTCTAATCTAGTTTATATTTCTTCATCTAAAGCTTTCTATGTGATTAAATTATTGTCGGTATATTCTCTATCTTAGAATGTCTGAGCTGTTCGTCTACCCTATATTCTGTAGATACGTCATAAAATACGCGTGTCTGTAATGAGCTCTCATGGGCTCAGATCTGACATTCCGTTTACCCCCCGTAGTCGACATAACATCATGAATCACTGTCAAGATTTGACGAAGTGGTAAGTGATTTTTTCGGAATTCGAATTGTTTGTCCGGCGAATAAATCATCGGCCGTTTCAATTACATCTTTATTAGCTTCGAAGATAATTGGATAAAGTTCGGCATTCCTATAATATTTTTCCGCATAAGCACTCAAGGTATCTCCACTTTTCACGACAACCGTTTTGATCAAATCAGTCGGAGCAACAAACTCCCACGGTGTGAGCCGCGCCAGCTCATCCGCCACGCGCTCAAGGCTTTTGGGGCGATATGTCTTGCCGTCTGGCAGCAGTAAAGCGGGAGCTTGCCAGCGACGAACAGCGCTAATCGACATCTGCCAGACATGATCAGGACCAGCACGATCCGTTTTGGCCACCTGAGTTGGACTCCAAGTCGGATGCTTTACGTTATTGAGTGGTGCCAGCCAATCTGGGTGAAAGCCATCAATCCGAGTGCCCATGGCAGTGTCCAAATGAAGACCAGCCTCTTTGGCCCCCTTGAGAACCCACGCAAGCGCGTCATCCGACAAGCCTCTGATATCACCACCACCACCGACTGAGCCATGAACGCCAGGAAACCATCGCTCTTGGTATGGAGCCTTTGGATCACAATTATCATACCCAAGCGCTTGGTTAAGGTGCGTTACTTCTCCAAGAGGCACCGAAGGGAAAGTTGCTCTACGTTCGTCCAAAGCAACTGCGTGCCGTGCGCTTTTGACGAAATCATCAAGTGTTGCATCATGAAAGCGCTGATTTCTATTCAGTAGTTTACTAAAGGGAAGATTTTCTGGCAGCCCAAGAGCTGACACTGTATCCCATACACCAAGATATTGAATGGACATAATCGGTGCTGAGCCAGCTGTGTAAGTCGCAATATTGGCACACCGCCAATCATCATCTTCTTGATCAACACACACATCACTAGAGTAATCTGCGCGAAATTGTCGTAGATTCTCCTCGGCACCATCCTTTTCATCCAGTCGATGACGATAAAGTTCCAGAGCCTGATCTATACGCCCTGCATGCAGCCGACAAAGCGGACCCACATGCCTGATGAAGCCAATAAAAGACCGAGCACTGAAGCCACCACGAGAGAAACCGAAGACATATATTTCATCTCCTGGATCATAGTTGAAAATTAAAAAGCGATACGCGGCGCGAATATGCTCAATCAGTCCAGAACCAAACATTCCTCCTGTCCAGTGTTCATCCGCACCTGTGCCAACGCCTTCATCATAATGAATGATCTGAGTAACCGCATTAGGGGTAGTTCTTTGGATACTGGCAGCTGTCAGTACGACATTGGTCGGTGTATACTCATTCAACGTATTCCATGTACCATCGAAGCAAAAAATCAAGCGTTTCATTTTTTATTTCACCTTTATTTGTCAGAATTTTTAATCATTATTTAAATAATTTTTCTCCTTATATTTCAATATAAGTAATGGTAAGGTCAATTAAAATACCGTTAAGCATAAACATTTTTCACATATGTTCGATATACAAGAAAAAATTACAGCGTTCATAAATCGATTGTCTCTTCCAAGTTACAGTAACCATCAGGCTGAAGATAGCAATAGGGTTCCCAGCATTCGTACCCAATATTCATTTCACTGACTGTTGTGAGGCTGTCTTAGCCAAGAACAGACCTTCGGTTTTCTCCTCAAAAATCACCCAACCAAATTTCATGAGAGACTTTCAGACCCACATTTGCCTTTCCCATAATATTAGGTGTAGACATTTGGCCATTCGAAATGAGGGGGAATTTCCCCGGGCAAAAACCTTGGTCAAGCGTAACATGCCGATTCGAGCCCCGCAGTTCGTACCAATCATAACATATTGATTTAATTGACTTTTATGGTCTTTCTATACCCATAAAAGCCGAACCTTCTACAATCGGCTTCTACATAATGAGCCGTCTGTATGTTGATTCGTCTCCAATCCGGGTATCATTTCCGCAGAGCCGTACCTTCACATATCCGTGATATTGTGGGCAAAAAGGAGCTATGGCTCTCCCTTGGCACTAACAAACGCGAGGTTGCCAAACCATATGCGTGTGCAGTTTTCGCAGAGATCGAAAGGCTGTTCCGTTCCGTAATGCACCTCAAAACAGAACTCAGCGAAAACGAAAATTTTATCAGGAATGAACTGCCTGAAGAGGTGCAGGAACTCTTTGACCTGCTTATTCAGGACTACCAGCACAGGATTGCATCCTTACAGACGCAATATGACCATCAGAGACTCAGACATTCCATGGAAAGTCTGGAACAGGTGGAAAAGCTGGAGAAAGCCAGAAATCTGACTGGCAGAAGTGTGCATTTTCTGGAACGCACTGTCACGACCTGAAAAAGACCAAAGCTGTCAACGGCGGAGTAAAAGTAGGCCATTAGGCGGCGCAAAAGTAGGCCGTCTGGTGCCGCATTCGGGGAGCGTCGGGAGGGCGTAGCCCGACCAGAGTTCCCCGAATGCGGCGTCGGCGTTCTTATGGGGTGGCGTCGGCGGCTTTTCGTGCCCGGCTTTGGGCGAGGCGATAGCTGTCGCCATTTACCTCGAGGATGCTGACGTGGTGGGTCAGACGGTCGAGGAGTGCGCCTGTGAGGCGCTCGGACCCGAAGGTTTCGGTCCATTCATCGAAGGGCAGATTGCTGGTGATCAGGGTGGAGCCTCGCTCGTAACGCTGCGAGATCAGCTCAAACAGCAACTCTGCCCCGGTCTTTGACAGCGGCACGAAGCCTAACTCGTCGATGATGAGCAGCTTGTAGCCGGCCATCTGTTTCTGGAAACGTAGCAGACGACGTTCATCGCGGGCCTCCATCATCTCGCTGACGAGCGCAGCCGCCGTGGTGAAGCCGACGGACAATCCCTTCTGGCAGGCTGCCAGGCCGAGACCGATCGCGACATGGGTCTTGCCCGTGCCGCTGGGGCCGAGCGCGATGACGTTCTCGCGCCTTTCGATCCACTCGCAGCGCGCCAGTTCCAGCACCAACATCTTGTTGAGCTTCGGGATGGCGGTGAAGTTGAAGCTGTCGAGGCTCTTGGCGGCCGGGAACTTCGCAGCCCTGATGCGGCGCTCGACTGTCCTGCGCTCCCGGTCGATCAGTTCCAGTTCGACCAACCGGGCAAGGTAGCGAACATGATCCACGCCCTCGACCGCGCATTGCCGGGCAAGCTTCTGATGCTCGCGCAGGAAGGTCGGCAGCTTCAGGGTCTTCAGGTGATGAGCCAGCAGGATCTCGGGAACATCGCTGCTCATGCTGGCTCCTCCTCACGATCCAGCAGGCGCATATAGGCTTTGGCCGAGGTCGTCTCCACGGTGGCTCTGGGCAAATAGGGATAAATGTCGAGGTCCAGTCTGGGCGGCCTGCGCTCGGCCCGGCACAGGACGAGGTGCTTCACGGCGTCGAAGCTGATAGCGCCCAGATGCAGAGCCTGCTTCACGGCCACATGCAGATCGGCCAGATCGAAGTTTTCCAGCAGGCGCAGCAACTGCACGTAGGCGCGTCTGCCCTGTTTGCCCATCCGTGCTTCCATGAGGCGGCGCATTGTCGGGAACGCCTCTGGTAGTTCCCAGCCTTGCAAGGGTGCCGCCTGGTCGAGCGCGTTGATCTTGTGTTCGATCAGCGGCAGGTAATGCAGTGGATCGAAGATCACCTCTTCGCGCTCATAACTGCGCGAATGACGGGCAATGATCCCCCCGCCGCAGCCGATCACCACCGCATCGACATAGCCACGGATCCAGACGTCCTGGTGGCCGAAGGCGACCGGAACGGAGTAGTCGTTGGTCTTGAAGCGCACTAGCGCCTGCGAGGAGACCCGACCGCTGGCATGGTCGCAGGCATCGAAGGGAGAGGCTGGCAGCGGCCGCATCGCCGCCAGATCGCGTTGCAGCCGGTCGCAGATCGTCTCAGTCTCGCCGCGCAGCCGGTCCCCCTGGCGCTTACGACACTGAGCCTCGAGCCACAGGTTGAACGCATCCCACGTCGTAAAGTGCGGGATCGGCACCATGAAGTTGCGCCGGGCATAGCCGACCAGTCCTTCGACGCTGCCCTTGTCATTGCCCTTGCCAGGTCGGCCATAGCGGTCCTGGACCAGGTAGTGGGACAGAAAGCCGCTGAACAGCGCTGCCCGCTTGCGTGTGCCGTCGGGCAGAATCTTCGCCACCAGGCAGCGGTCATTGTCGTAGACGATCGACTGCGGCACGGCCTCAAAGAAGGAAAACGCATGGATATGACCGTCCACCCATGCTTCGGCCACCGCCGCAGGATAGGCGCGAACATAGCAGGCGTCGCTGTGCGGCAGATCAAGCACGAAGAAGTACGCCTTCTGCTCAACGCCACCGATGACAACCACAGCCTCCCCGAAGTCCGCCTGTGCGTGCCCGGCCGGGTGCGCCAGCGGCACGAACATCTCCTGGCCGCGCCGTAACCGATCGCGCATGTAATCCTTGATGATCGTGTAGCCGCCGGTAAATCCTTGCTCGTCCCGTAGCCGATCGAACACCCGTTTGGCCGTATGGCGCTGCTTGCGCGGGACCGTCCGGTCCTCATCAAGCCACCGATCAATGACAGCGATGAACGCGTCCAGTTTCGGGCGTCGCACAGGCGCCTGCCGCCGATAGCCCAGTGGGGCCGAATACGCCATCATCTTGCGAACCGTATCGCGCGAGATGCCAAAATGCCTGGATGCCTCGCGCTGGCTCATGCCCCCATCGCAAGCCATGCGAACCTTCAGATATAATTCCACGGTGTAGATCCCTCGTCCCTCCCTGCGCCGCGCAGAAAAGGGAAAAAGTGGACGACTTTTACGCCGCCCGCAGCAGGACTATCCCGCCGCTGCCGTGGTCGACTTTTCCACCGCCGTTCTCACCCGTGCCTGATGCGCATGCAGGCGTGCCATCATATCTGCCCGAAGCATGGTGGGAATGTTGTCCTGTGCAAACGCGCGCCCTGCGGCCCGCAAGCTGTCAAGGGGAAGGCCGCCCAGCGTATAACGTAGCAGGCGTTGTTTAGCTGTATCATTCGGGATGCACTTCAAGGCGTAGCCAGCCAACCACGGCAGGCTTTTCGTCATGCCCCAGCCTAAACCCCAATACCCTCTGACGGCGCGAAGGAAAGGAATAAGAGAGTCATGCCGCGTGAGTGTGCTGTCAAAATCAAACAGAGCCAGCTTACGTGTCACAGGGAAAGCTTTTTGAAGATTGCTTCGGGAATGGACCGAATGATCAGCATGATAATCCGCCAGAACCACGGCAGATAAACAACATTCCGTTTCCGTTTAACGGCCTGGATAATTCCCTGACCAATCTGACCCGGTGTCGCCCACAAAGCGCCTTTTGTGGGGATATGTGCTGTCATCGGGGTATCAACAAAGCCGGGTTTGATGGTCAGCACCGTAACGGAAGCCTTGGCCATACGATTGCGCAGCCCTTGCAGAAAAATATCCACCATGCCTTTGGCTGCCCCATAGACATAATTGCTCTGCCGCCCGCGATCACCCGCTACGGAGCCAATGACAGCGATTGTTCCTTCACGCCGGGGTTCAAACAGGTTGGCTGCCAGCGTGGTGAGTGAGATAACGCTGAGCGCATTTGTCCGGATTTCCTGCATTGTCAGCTCAACCGAAGCCTCGCAGGCTTTCTGGTCAGGGAGGGAACCGTGTGCGACCAGCACAATATCCGGCGCGCCAAGGGCCTGAGCTGCATGAGCGTATAGCGCCTCATGCGTAGAAAAATCATTAAGGTCGGCCGTGGCCGTGGCGACTGTCTGCCTCTGTGTGCTCCGGGTCTGCAGGTCGGTGCGCATGATCTCCAGTTTGTCCGCACTGCGACCAACCAGAAAAAGATTATGGCCTGCCGCAATCCACTCCCGCGCGCATGCAGTTGCAATAGCCGATGTGGCGCCGAATATAACGATATTGCTCATTCAGGGTTATCCCTCAGGTTCATTTACACGGCGCCAGAACCCCGAGGAAAATCGAGGGTCAATAAAAGGCAGCATTTTTTCCCATTGAGGGAAGCCACGGCGGAACATGGCTCCCGACATGCGGGCGTCTTTGGCTGGATACAAGGCCCCCCCGGCTGATGCAACAATGCTGTCCAAGCGGTTCAGCAGTTGCAAGGTCTTCTCACCCATATTGGGGAAGTCCAGCGCCAGCGTGGCTCCGGGGCGCGGGAAGGAAAGGGTGCCCATGGCGGGGCGGGTACCGAAAGTTTTGAGCACTGCCAAAAACGACCCCATGCCAGAACGTGCAATCTGGCGCATGAGCTCCGCGACCCCATCGGCCGAGACGTGTGGTGGCAGAACACACTGATACTGGTAAAACCCCTTGGTACCGTAGATACGGTTCCAGTTTTCTATTGCGTCCAGAGGGTAAAAATAAGGCGCATAATGTGCCACGTGCCGGTCACGGGGTAGTTTCTGCCGGTAATAGACCTCATTAAACGCTTTGAGCGAGAGGCTGTTGATACATGAGAACGGCAGGTCCACCGGCACAGTGCGGTGGCGGCTTTTCCATGCGGGCAATTCAGCCTGCGGCGGCGCATGCTGCCCCGCAAACAGAATGCCCCGCCCGCTCTGGCGGGTGCAGTCTATCCAGGCGACGGTGTAGGGCCATTCGCGCTCGGCGCGCGCATTGAGCTGCCAGAACTCATCCAGTGTCGAAAATCGGTAGGCCTGCGTCACCATGAACGGGTTGGCAACAGGGAGTAGGTCAAAAGTAACCTGCGTGATCAGACCAGTCAGGCCCAGCCCGCCAATTGTAGCAGCGAACCAATCCGCATTCTGCTCCGCCGAGCAGGTCAGGCGCTGCCCATCTGAACGCAGGAGTTCAAACGAACGAACATGATTGCCGAAACTCCCGGTGTCATGGTGGTTCTTGCCATGCACATCGTTTGCAACGCAGCCGCCCACCGTTACAAAGCGCGTGCCAGGGGTTACGGGGGGGAACCAGCCCTGAGGGGTAACCAGTTCAAGAATATCCGCAAGGATTACCCCGCCCTCGCAGGTAATGCGGCCATGCTCCCGATCGAAGGCAATCATATGGTCCAGCGCGCGGGTGCGGATTACGGCCGCATCCGGGTTCAGACAGACATCACCATAACTGCGGCCGTTACCAAACGGAATGCAGGTTTCCGCACCCGGCGGTAAAGGCAGATGAGCAGTGCGTGTCGGTATATCAAGAACATGCTGATGCCCTACAGCAGGCAGGCGGTTCCAGGATTTGATGTCCTGTCTCAAGCGATCCTCCCGGCGTTTTGGCCGATACGGCCATATCCTGCACAGCATATCCCTGCGACCAAGCTCAGCACCTTGTGCTGGCAGGTGTTAGAACAAAGCCGAAAAGTGTGCGCGCGGTGCTGGATCATGTGGTGAGGAATATCATTGGTCTATGAACAATGACAACGATGAGGGATGGCGCAGGGTTGGTTCTTTGTGCCCCTCAAGCTTTGCCGTAGAGTGCCAGCGTGTATGGCTGGCTGGCCCACTCCACCAGAAATTGTCAAACAATTCAGAGTAAAATGGGTGGCGTGTCGCTATTGAACGTTTTGTCTGGGAACGATATAAAGTTCACTCTTCATGTATAGGGCATCAAGTGAACTTGGAAAACAAAAACTATAAAAATATTTTTATCAGTTTTCTGATGGGTATATTTTTATCAATAATCCCTATTGTGATTCACAGCGATGCCTATTGCCGTGATGACATGCAGGTGCAGTATATGCCAACGTTTTATGCGATTGGCAGTACCATTCTGCATGCGCATTTGGTACCTTTTATAACAACGCACACATGGTTTGGCGGGAATCTTATAGGTGAGTTTCAGTACGGTATATTAAATCCGATTGAACTGGCTTTGTATTCCATATTGCCATTTATTAAATCCATTCAATATGGCGCTGATTTTATAGCCGTCTTCCATTATGGCATATTGTCATCAGGTATGTTCTTTTTAGCAAAGACATTGGGAATATCAGATAAGTTCTCATACGTTGCCGCGGCTACTGCTGTTACTAACAATTTTATATATTACTGGTATGCTTCCAGCTGGTTCCCTCAGTTTACCTCCATATCTTTTATGGTGTGGGCCATAGCGTTCACATTAAGAGCTAATCAGTCCAAATGGTATTTTCTGGCGGCGATCATATCTATATATCTTATGGTTACCATAGGATTCCCACAGACTATTGTTGCGTTTACCACATTTGGTCTGGTCTATTCGTTTCTGGAAATATTTAAATATAAAAATATTCAATCCTGTCTGCCTCTTTTTGCAGTCGGCCTTGGGGGTATGTCTGCTCTCATATCCTTTTTGCCGTCTGTGGCTATGCTTACGGTATCGGATCGCAATGTAAGAAGCTTATTTAGTGCAGGGTCTCTTATTCCTCAGCTGGGCGATCTTTTCTTTTTCTCCAATCCCGTTCACCCGTCCCATATGGTGATGATGTCATATCGGCACATCAAGGCATCACATTTTTATGTGGCATGGTTTATCTTGCCGGCACTCTTCTTTATTGACTGGAAAGCAGTTCGAAGTGTTCCAACCAAGGTTGTGTCTATTATAGTCTGTATGTTTGTTTTTCTTGTTCTGACACAAGGGCCTGAACATTTGGGGCCGTTGCGTTTACCGTTCAGATATATGGCGTTTTTTCAGATTTTTCTTGTTCTCACGGTTCTGTACTTTTTTGATCATTACAAAAAAATCCATACTCCAAAATATAAATCATATTGTTTTGCAGGCACACTCTTCATTCTGGACATGATCAGTTGCGTGCAATTCCCGAATAAATGCATATACATTGGTATATCTTTTATTTTGTGCCTGTATTTTGGACTGCGGATTGCTCAGAAAAATATGAGTGTCGTGCAATGGATAATCATAACGATTGTATTTACGGTATTCTCGCGCGGAGTGGGGGGCTTTCATAATGGAGCTATGCCGGACTGGCAGATATTCCCGCGGATTTCTGCCGAAATAAATCTTAATTCGGTCGATCCCTATTATAATATGTATCTTGTTGATAATATTTTTAATAAGAAATGGTACAAAAATAGTGACCAATATATAAAAGATATTGGTCTTGGTAATGTTGGACTTGCTCGTAATGATCCGAGTATCAATGGGTATTCGCCCATGCAGCCGTCAGGGCTTTCCAGAAGATTTTTCTCGCGTGGAGAGCATAAGGCTTCTGTTCATGGCACCACTTCCATGGAAGCAGGTATCAGAGGGCTGGAGATTGAGCCTGTAACAGGTTTGTCCTTTTTTGATCTGATGCGTGTTAAAAACGTCATAGCCTTTAATGGAGAGCAGGCGGATACATTCGACCGGGAAAAAACCGCAGAGTGGCAGAAAACCGAAAATCGGCAGTATGCTACGGTTTTCTCGCATTCATTACCAAACGAAATGCTGCCTGGCTCGCTTTCATGGCCATTGCAGGGCGCCTCGGTTGCTGAACAATCAGTGGCCACGGGCACGCATGAAGCTATGACCCTATCGTTGCGGAGCAAGAATGCGCACAAATTGATTTTCGCACGTACATATTGGCCCGGCTACGAGGCAACATTTAATGGTGCGACTGTGCCAGTCTCGGCGTTTGCAGGCTTTATGCTCTCTGTTGATCTTCCTGCTGATGCGTCCGCTGGGAAGCTGGAGCTGTTTTACCGTATGCCTTATTTGAAACTTTCCATATTTCTATTCATACTGAGTGTATTAATGACGGCAAGCATTATGAATATAAAAATGTTTTGGAAAAAAATATAAAGATAATTTTTAATATAATATGGAAGAATGTTTACCGCTTACATCGGCCATGAGATCAACCCGATGATAACGACAAACCAAAGCAGACCAGTGACAAGTAAATGTGGGTCCTGCAGCATATCACGGGCTGTGTCATTGCCCCCCGTGCCGCGATGCAGAAGGAAAAGGTAGCGGAAAATCCCGTAAACGACGAAGGGAACCGTATAGATCAGGTTGGTCGTGTGGTGCCGTGCTACGGTTTCAGGTGAAACGGTATAAAGGCTGTAGCAGATGATAGTGCATGCTGCGCTGATGGCAGTAAGCTGCTCAATCATTTCAGGGGAGTAATCATCAAGCACCCGGCGGATGGAGGCGGGGTTGACGTCATTATTGTTTTCTAGGGCAAGCAATTCGGCACGTCGTTTTGCAAAGCCTAAGAACAGAGTCAGCATGAAGCCACAGAGCAGGATCCATGAGGTAGGCTGGATGCCCAGGCCTACCGTGCCGATTAGAATGCGTAGCATAAAGCCAGAAGAAATCAGGAAAACATCTATGACCGGAATATGCTTCCAGCGGATGGAATAGCCAAGATTAATAACCATGTAGAGTGCAAGGAACACAAAGGCCCAAAGGCTAATGCTCACTCCTAGTGCGAATGCACTGGTAATGAGAAGAATGGCCAGAATTAGAGCTGATCTGGTAGAAATTTCACCACTGGCAATCGGACGCTTGCATTTTTTGGGATGCAACCTGTCGGCATCCACATCAATCATGTCGTTAATAATGTACACTGCGCTCGAGATCGCAGAAAATGCAATGAACGCGAGAAAATCTTTTAAAAGAAGATCATATTCACGTACATCGTAGAAAATTGGACCAGCAAAAACAAAAAAGTTTTTTATATATTGATGTGGTCGGCAAAGGCGGACGAGATGAATGATGTTCATAGTCAATATATAAAATGATGATTGCACTTAAAACATACCTAATATTTATTGGGTCGTCAAGAGATATTGTAGGCGAGATCCTCTATCTATTTTGCAGAACATACGTACTGTTTTTCATATTTCCAGGAATTATTCTGCATAATTAAACAGAATTGTCTGGCCTTCCATCAGTGCAACAATGTTCATTCAGGCTCAAAAAAATCCAGATCAATTCTCTTGATCTCTATTGTGCGGCTAATACGAACGCCTACGCCATGCTCGATCATCAGATCGGCAAGGGTAGTTCCATCAATCAAAATCACGCGTTGGCTTAGGTGGCGCACGAATTCTATGGCATGAGTGCTAAACGATGATGTGGTGACAAAAACGCCCTTGTGTGATCCGTGTCCAACAAGAGTGCCAACAAATGCCTGCACGTCGGGGCGGCCAACGCTAACATGGGCGGCATAACGCTTTGCCTGTACATAAATTCGGTCCAGCCCCAGGCGGTCTTCATTAATGACCCCATCAACACCGCCGTCTCCCGTGCCTCCCAAACGTTTTGCTGCATCTTCATGGCTGCCGCCATAGCCCATGGCCACCAATAGATCGACAATCAGCTGCTCAAAAAACGCAGGGCTTTGCCTCAAAATCTGATCCAGAAGATCTGAGCGTAACTCGGTCATCAGTTCCGTGTGAGCAGCTTCAATGCGTTCTTCAGGCGTTTGGTGATCTGTTATGGTAGAATCAGGTCTTACGGACAAAATTTCTGGTTTTTCACCCTCATTTGGTTTGCTCCCGACAAAGCTGACGAATGATGGGTACTGCTCCAGTATGGTGCGTGTGATGGCAGCAGGGTTGGAAGCAAGGAGTGCGCTACCGGCCGGTGTTATTGTGAACTGACCGCGTGCAGGAGAAGACAACAGGCCAGCTTTGATGAGATACGTTTTGGCCCAATGAACACGGTTTGGTAGCAATTTTTGTGTGCCACTGGGTAGCAACGCGGCTCGATCTTCTGCCGAGAGGCCGTATTCGTTTGCAATTGTCTCGGCAATTTCTGGCACGCGGCGAATACCAGTCGCGGCAAGGCGTAACACCGGCAGCATAAGGGATTGGTAATCAGGAACGGCCATAGTGTTACGTCAAACCTCGCATTGTCGCTTTAGCGCATTGTAGAAGAAAAATATGCCGTGGCATATCATAGAGCAATCCAACATCTTTGAATTGCAGTTAAATCGGAAAGTATGGGCATAATATGCGCTTATGCCTGTCATGTTCTTGATGATGGACGCTTAGCGGGAAAGACCGAAGACGCGTTAATTGAGAGGACAGTGTCCTCATTTGAGGGTTCAGCTGAAGTTTTCCATGTCTCGGGCGTTCAAGCTGGATCATGGAGATTTTATGACGATGATTACGAATACGGCTCTGCCAGAGGATGTTCTGGTTGCTCTGGACCGGCTAGGCAATAGTCTTCGGTTAGGGGGCGTGCCGTCGCAGAGGCTTGTTGATGAGGTGGTCGCTGCCCTGAACACCATACCAGTATTACGGATTATTTCTGAGATATATAATATCCAGAGAAATCTCGGATTTTACGATTGGAGCAATCACAATTCGGAGTGTGAAAAACGCGAAAGAGCTTTGCACTTTCTGGTCTGTATGCCTGCTTTGGCACAGGTTTTCACGTTTCATTCTAACGGGTATGTGCGTGAGGCTGCTTTGCGGGCTCTGACAGATGTGCCGTGTTCATCTTTCATGTTGGCGATTCTTGCTGTGCGTTTGAACGATTGGGTAGCCCCTGTGCGGCAAGCTGCTGTGTAGTGTGCGGAAGCGCTGTCTGGGCGGATTGATCCTGCGATTGTGGCTGCCTTTGGCATAGAACTTTGTGGCCGGTGGCATGAGTGAAGCAGGTGGTCCCCGGAGCAAGCCGCCTGCATAGAGAGCTTGTTTGTCCAATCTGCTGTGCACGAGCAGTTGGTTGTCCAGTTTGCAGTGCGGCGTAGCGGGCCGCTGCCGACGGCCCTACGTTATTTTTTACGCAAGCCGGGTTTGGATACTGCGTTGCCCATGCTGGCGCGTACGGCACAGGTAACCGGTGTCCGTGCGATAGCCGTGCTGGTGCTTTTGCGGGGGCACGCCCGGTGGCAAACTGGTACACGACGTCAATGGTTAAACAAGCCCCATGGAATCAGCCGCACAATACCGGTCCTGGCGCAGCGGGATATTGAAGTGTCTGTTGATCGTCACGAACTGATCAGCACAGTCCTTTGTGACAAATCCGCTATTGTCAGGCGGACTGCCTTGGTCGCGTTGACAGATTGTGCAACAGAACTTCCGGATCTTCCCACCTTTTTACCTGCTTTTCAGCAAGACGATAATCCGTCTGTGCGGAGATGGGCCGGATATCTGCTTCAGCAACAGGAAATGATGAAAATGCATTGACGGATGGAAGACGGGAACCGAAAAGAGCGCAGGACGATTAATATGATCTGGAATAATGTGGACGTGCGTTAGGCTCAAGTTATGGTGTTAGCCCCACGCACCAATAGAGACGGCATGTGCTAACATAGCTATAGTCAGAGGTTCAGGATCTGGCTGACGATGCTTTTTATAAGCGTAGCGCACCTATGATTCCGTCACCTTCTTGTGGGAAATATTTTTCGAAATCAAACGTTTGAGTGTTGACACCAAAGCACTCAAAGTAACTGTGCATCAGCTTTTCAGCATCGTCGTTGTGCATGCGAAGATCGTCTCGCAGTGTCGTATTTTCCGTCAACTCGCGTGGCATCAGACCCGGAACTTGCTCTGAGACAAATAACACGATTTCAGATAGTGTTTCATACGTTTCTTGGCAGGCTGAGGTCCTTCCTCTGTTTCCTCTAGAAGTTGGCAACACACCACGCATCTTCGATGCTTTTAGGAAAAAATGGCGCATATTTTCCGGCAGGAAAGAGCCGTTTTTTGCGGAATCCATTGTGAAGGATTGTTAGGTATTTCAGATGGTTTTGCGGAGGATTCCGAGCATTAGATGAAATTTTTTTGAGCTTTCTGCCGGTCTTCCTGATGTAGCTTCAGGGGAACAGGTGATCCTCTTCAGGCTGCGCTATCCTGATCAGACACTAAGTCTGTTTAGGACGTAAAAGCATGAGGATTTCTGCCCATCGGGTTTATCTTCATTTTGAGGCAGGCTGGTCTGGATCCGGCTACAGAGCGCGGCGATCTGGTTTTGTAAGCCCTATTTTTCGGTTACAGCCCAGACTTCTCGTTTTTCGAAGGTGTGCCTGATCTGTCCCAGTCCTTTCAGGAAGATCATTTTACCAAGTGTTGTCAAAAAATTAGTAGAAATTCAGATATATTTTTATGAATTTTTTTTAGAAACGAGAGAGTTAATATACTTCACCCGCAGGATGATGAATAATGTTTACGCCCGAACTGGTCACTGCTGATTCTTATATTTTGGTCCACAATCACTCCCTAGAAACGCCAAGGGCGGTTGAATTCGCCATGAAGTTTACAGTGGCGCGGGTAAGATTTGCTCGAGCAAATCTGCCTACCTTCGACATGAAGATTAAGCTGTATTTTGATGTACGCGGCCAGACACTCTGCCCAGAAGCAGAAATGAGACTGACAGCTATCGCTTTAGGTACGGATTCAGTTATGTTCAAGAGGTCATGAAATGTCACTACAATTTATTATTAAAACATCTTATAATTTTGAAGATCTTGAAAAGATTTTTTTTACTCTTAGCGAATGTGTCGAGATTTTTCCGATCGAAAAAGAGCACTTTGGTATCTCGATTCCTACGAAGGTTGTTGATGAATACGGAGAAGATATAATCTTAAATTTTATGATGACCTATGATCATTATGACCTCTGGTCAGGACTTTGGTTTAACGAAAAGTAAAAAACCTTTAAAAATTATTGATTTTTAAAATCCATTTTTGGTTAAAGGTAAGTATGGCATGTGATGAGGATATGGATCGTCTCTCACAAAATCGGAGTTTTGTGTGGTTCCATCAAAGATGGCCATTCCAAACAGGAGATGTTGCCGTTATCCAACCTATCACAGGACACCCAGATGGACATATGTATATGTTCGATGGTAATGGTCAGATATCAGATTTTAAACAGAACACCTTATATCCTGTACAAGCATATCGTGATGCGAAATCAATCTATAAAACTTACCGGCATCCGAAACGGATATAAAATATTATCACTCTGTGTTTTTACTTTTTTCGACTCTGAGCATATGCACAGATTACAAAATCAGCATACGAAGTTTAGGAATTTTATCAAAAACACATGATCACTTGCGATCATGTGTTTAGTAATAGTACTAAAAACGTAATGATTTTTTGCAACATGGATATTAGAAAATATATTACAAGAGAATTTCACAAAAAATAATTTCGGCTTATAAAGCTGGAACTTATAGTGATTATACTGGAGATAGAAATAATTCAGTTATTCGACTTCTCATGAATTTTCCAAAAGGGGCTGGGGAGCCGCTCGCAGTGTGTATCAGGTTACACTATGAAAGTAGTATTTGAAAAATTTACCAGGTAGACTCGTCCACCTATACTTACCTACCTGATTTCAAGTTCCTGGAAGATAACAGGCAGCTTTGTGACTTGATTTCTGGCACGTTCCCTATTTACGACCTTACTGGTGACACGCCACCATTCCAAAACTTCAGATGGAAGGATCGAAGAACCGTTAGTTGATGCGCTTGGCTCGTGATTTCAGGCTTTTGGCGATTTGATTGATGGTTCCTGAGGTAGCATTTGATCTGCATTTTGAGCAGATCGGGGACTGCCTGCCGCTAGATGACTACGCGCTCGCGCTGATCCGTTCCAGGAAGAGAAAGCGGCGGATATTATAGACGATATTGGCCAGGCCGATCCTCATTGTGGCCCGGGTGCTACCGACTGTTCGTACGAACAGCCCGGTCTGTGGTTTCTGGTCGGCAAAGACATGCTCGACGCGGGATCGGATCACGGACTTTCCAGCATTCGATTGCTGGATATGACCGGGTATAGGCTTGAGATGCAGCTTTTTCCTGTGAACCTTTGAGACAAAGCCCTGCTTTTCCATGAAGTCCTCATTGGCTTTTGAGCGATAGGTCGTGTCAGCCTAGGCTGTTGAGGTCGTATTGGTTTTATCCAGCAGCCCCTCTTTCAATCACGCACCATCACTGGCGGCGGCATCCGTCGTCTTCCATTTACGGATGAACCGGAACTTCCGGTCGATAGAGAGGTGGGATTTGTAGCCAAGGAATGGGATGGCGAGATCCCTAGATGGCATGCTTCCATCGTCCTGCCGCTTCGCTTTCGTGAACTTCAGCGTCCAGCGTGCATGGCGATCTTGGTGCGACAGCTTTGTGGGTCTGTCCTGCCAGTCTTCGGGAATACGTTCTGCCCGGAGATCCGCTTTCTCAGCGTTGATGTTACCTTGCTTTGGAACCGCCACCAGCGTTGCATCCAAGATATGGCCCGATACCGGCAAATACCCGGCGTTGCGCAGGATCGCGTCAAAGCAATTGAACAGGCCATCAACCGCACCGGCCTGAGACAGGCGTTCACTGAACAGCCAGACAGTTCTGGCGTCAGACACACGGTCCGAGAGCCCCAATCCCAGAAAGCGCATGAACGACAGGCGATCGTTGATCAGGTATTCTGTCCGCTCGTCTGACAAATTGTTCAGCGTCTGAATAGGCTAAAGTTTTTTCCAGATCAAGGCGGAACACCTCAAAATCCACAGTCAGGAAAAACGCTTCGAGTTGGCCACTAAGCCCGCTCAAACGAGAAAGCCGCTCTTCAACATCAAAGAAACCCGGCTGCTTCATCTTCCATCTTTCTCAATCAACGCAGGAAAGATGGAAGCACAGAAATGCACACAGAACCATGGAGTTTTTAGAACCCTCCCAATTAATAGGCGATGATCTTAAATTAATAAGCCCCAATCTTTGTACAAGCATATTGTTTGTTGATAAATAATATCGTAGGTTATTTATAATAAATAACGAAAGATCATCATGTAGTTTTTCTTCAATAAATACTTATATTGAATATGATAATTCATATAACCGTTAAGCATTTATTGAAGAAAAATACTCACGCAGACACTGAAATAGAACCAATCATGGCAGGTACGCCTCCTCACCCAGATCGTCTTTTTAACTCCAGTCACAAAGAAAAGCTCTTCATGTTTCTTTTGCAAAGGACTGGTGCTTTTTATGAAAACACTGGGTTGCAGAATAAATGGCAGCATATCTGTGCTGACTATCAGACAACCTTGCAGCAATGGAGGTTTGCAGCATGACCAGCCCATGCAAGGTTCTGATGATCTTTCCACTGTTCAATGCAGGGTCATTCTGGAATTACAAGGAAACTTGTGCTCTGAGCGGCGCACGCTACCCGGCAGCACCGCTCGGTCTCATTACTGTTGCCGCCTTACTCCCCAAAAGCTGGGAAATACGTCTGGTTAACCGCAATACCGAAGAGCTGGCCGATACGGATTTTGACTGGGCAGATATCGTGATGACTGGCGGCATGCTGCCCCAGCGCAACGATACACTCTTTCTGATCGAGATGTGCCGCACCCATGGTAAACCAGTCGTGGTGGGTGGGCCGGATGTTACGTCCAGTCCCTCCCTCTACAGCACTGCCAATTTTCAAGTTCTAGGTGAGGCAGAGGAAATCATGGCCGACTTTATCGCCGCCTGGCAGCTCGGCGATAAACGTGGCACATTCAAAGCTCCAATGGGCAAAACAGATGTTACAAAAAGCCCCCTCCCCCGTTTTGATCTGCTTAAACTCAACCACTACCTTCGTGTTGGCATTCAGTTTTCACGAGGGTGCCCATTCAGCTGCGAATTCTGCGATATTATCGAACTGTATGGCCGTGTGCCGCGCACCAAAACCAATGCGCAGGTCATAGCAGAGCTCGATGCCTTATACGCCCTTGGCTACCGTGGACATGTGGATTTTGTTGATGATAATTTGATTGGCAACAAAAAAGCCCTCAAGACATTCCTGCCATATCTCAAACACTGGCAAAAAGCGAACAACTTCCCCTTTGAATTTTCAACCGAAGCATCCATCAACCTTGCGGATGACCCTGAGCTGTTGCGTAGCCTGTCGGACACAAACTTCTTTGCCATTTTTGTTGGGATAGAAAGCCCGGATACAGACTCACTTGTGCTAATGCAGAAAAAGCAGAACACACGGCGCAGCCTGCAACAAAGCATTGAGACAATCCACAGAGCCGGGATTTTTGTTAATGCCGGCTTCATTGTCGGGTTTGATAGTGAAAAAGGCAGCGTTGCTCAAGGCATGATTGGCTGTATTGAAGACACATCAATCCCAGTCTGTATGGTCGGCCTCTTGTACGCCTTACCCACAACCCAGCTAACACGCCGTCTATTAGCGGAAGGGCGTCTTTTTTCCGGCAATGAACACACACAGTCCGGAGATCAATGCACGGCAGGGCTTAATTTTAAAACACAACGTCCACGGCGGGATATATTAAACGATTACAGGGCTGTTCTGGCAACAATCTATGCTCCTTCTGCCTATTTTGGGCGTGTGCGCAGACTTGGTCGGATGTTAAGGCGTGAACGTGCCCACCGGATGATCAAGGGAGATTTGCGTAGCTTTATCCGGCTTCTGGCCCGTATCCATCAGGCAGGGCCGGGTACGGCCGGGTCATTCTGGCGTATGCTGCTGGACTGCGCCCTGCATAACCCAAAAGCATTACCTTACGTCATTATGACAAGCGCACTTTACCTGCATCTTGGTCCTTTTTCGCGGCAGGTCATTGCTGAAATTGACCGTGAAATTGCGGATATAGACTGCGATCACTGGCATGCACCGCCCCTTATGCACCTTATGGAGCCAGAATTAATTCCTGCCTGACCTGTTTAAAGAAGAGATGAAGGAGTATGCGTAATGCAGAATGATTGTGGCATGTATTTTACATTAAAGCGCCTTTCATACAAATTGCAACACACAGGTGCCATTCCGCTCATGAAGATATACATGGAGCTGATAAAACGCATAGTTTCATGATCCCCCTATATTTTTTATAGGAATACACATTGCTAATCCACACTACATCAGCATCATTCAGGCACACGTTTTTCTACTTCTCTGCTTCCGAACTCAGACAGACTGTAATCTGTTCAGGTTCACGTCATGTTTGAATGATACGCTCCGTTAAATTAATGAAAAACTCACCTTTTCCTCAATACGTTATGATAACCTCACAATCCTTTTCTACTAGGGCTGTGCAGTTATTATTATGGTACAATTCGCAACAGCGAATGCATGGGGACCATTTCAGAACCTGCTGGAGTAACGTGCAATCCATGAGCTCCCGCTCCTGCCAGATCAGGCCTACATTTGCTAAATTTTCCGTACCAACTGTTAGCTGGTTACATGGCTTGCGCCAGTGGAATGGCTGGCTAATTATGCTGCTGACCACAGGCTATGCACTGGCTGCGTGTTTTCATTATTTTACTCTAAAAGACATTATTTCCCAAAAAATGTTGATAAAAAAGGATTATTCTGATGCAAACAGACAGTAGAAGCACCTCCATGACCGAGGAACTCCACGCCACATCCCGGCTGGGTTGGCTAAGGGCTGCTGTTTTGGGAGCAAATGACGGAATCCTGTCAACATCCAGCCTGATCATTGGCGTTGCCAGCGCTCATGCCACGCAGGAAAGCATTCTGCTGGCTGGAATCTCCAGCCTCGTTGCCGGGGCCATATCTATGGCGGCTGGAGAATATGTCTCTGTCAGTTCGCAGGCGGATTCAGAAAAAGCTGATCTAACCCGTGAAAAAAAAGGAACTGCACAGCAGTTGGGATACCGAAGTCAGCGAGCTGGCAAGCATATATCGCCAACGGGGTCTGGACGATACTCTCGCGCATGAGGTTGCCCTCCAGTTAATGCAACATGATGCGCTGGGCACACATGCCCGGGACGAACTGGGCATTTCCGAAGCTACGGTGGCCCGCCCCGTACAGGCCGCCTTTACCTCTGCCGCTGCGTTCTCATCCGGTGCCATATTACCCGTGCTGGCGGCATTGATGTCCCCCGCCAATATTGTCTCATGGTCTGTATCAGCTGTATCCTTGGTTAGTTTGGCCGTACTTGGAGTTGTGGGAGCACAAGCAGGTGGCGCCTCCCCCTGGTGCCCGGCAATGCGGGTTATCTTCTGGGGTGTTGTGGCAATGACCATAACGGCTGGAATAGGAAAGATGTTTGGCGTTCAGGCTTGATATATGCCCACACGCATTTCCCCGCCCCTGTTTTAATAAGTACAATTTCCCTGACCTTTAATCAGAACCCTGTTTGTATAACCAGTTATTCCTGATCCAGAATCATAATCTTGATTAAAAGATGCCTGAGCATTCCTGCCTATATCAAACAATATCGTTCAAATTGGCGCTCATAACATAACCACTCCCTCTGATCGTATGAATCAGAGGGGGGGCATCCTGCCCCAATTTTTCCCGCAGACGGCAAACATGTGTTTCAACAATGTTTGTACGAACCGGAAAATCCATATGCCAGACATCTTTCAGCAACATCTGGCGGGAAAGAATTGTTCCAGCATTGCGCATAAAATATTCCAGAAGTTTGAACTCCTGTGGTTGCAGAAAAATTTTCTCTCCATTGCGGGTCACTGCCAGTGTCAGCAAATTCAGCTCTATATCATCTACATTCAGGATTGCCGTGTTCCGAAAAGATGAAGATCGACGGAGCAGCACCTGCACACGTGCAACAAGTTCTGGCAAGGCGAAGGGTTTAACCATGTAGTCATCCGCGCCATGCCGCAAACCAGCCACACGGCTTGGCACGCCGTCCATGGTGGTCAAGAACAGCACTGGCGTCATAATACCCTGAGCGCGCATGCGCATAAGAATGGTCAGCCCATCCAGACCCGGCAACATCCGGTCCAGAATAATGACGTCCCATGGCTGGGAGAGCGCATAATGCGATCCGTCATTCCCATTTGCTACAGAGACGACGTCAACCCCGCATTTTTCCAGCCCCTGTTGCAGGTAATCCGTTGTAACATGGTCGTCTTCAACCAGCAGCAGGCGGGGACGTGTAACCGACGTCATGACTGTAGACCAATCACAGTTTTGCATCTTACTGAAAGCGCGCTCATTTCTGTCTCACGGTATCAGGATCAGTGCTATATGGCACTATCTATGATGCAAAACCGGTCATGATTGGGGATTTTTTAATTTATCAACTACCGGATATGAGACACACCCTCCCCTTCATACCTTGCGAGATTACGGCAATGCGTCACAATATCCCATGATATTCGGGAACAAACCATTCAAACGCCAGAGTGCTGCGGCCCGGCGTGTCATGGCCACAACGGCATTTCGTATTGTCACGCTGTTTGCCAGTCTTTTTATACTGGGTGGCACGGTCATGACCGTAACATCCGGCCTTTACAGCCAGTCCACCCTGCGCCAGCAAATCCGTCAGGCGGTAGAAAACGAAGGCCACGAAACATTTGCCGATGCAGGCGCGGCAGATGTGCGCCACCTCCTGCCTGTTGTGCAGGGACTGATCGAACATGAACCAGGCTTCCATTACCTTCTCCAAGGTCCCGGCGAGGTAGTTGTTACGGGTAATATGCTGCACCTGAAACCCATAGCAGGAGAACGCTGGCTAACCTGGTCCCACCGCCTGCCAAAGGAAGCAAACCAGAATATTGTTTATGGCATAGGCTACCTTCTGGATGATGGGGGTTATTACTTTGTCGGCATGGATGCCTCTCCCCTGACGCATCTGCAGCATGCCTTGTGGACCACGCTCCTATGGGAAATTGCAGGTTTTGGGCTTATGGGAATGGCTGGCGGTCTTTTCCTAAGCAACCTGATCCTGAAATGGATCGAAACCATAAACAGAACAGCGCGCAGCATTATGCAAGGGGACATGTCGCGCCGCATTCCCCTGCGTGGCACCAATGATGAGCTTGACCATCTTTCGGAAAGCCTGAATGCCATGCTTGATCAGAACGAATTCCTGATTGCCAGCTTAAAACAGGTTTCCAATGACATCGCACACGACATGCGCCGCCCACTGGCCCGCATGCGCCAGAACCTTGAACGCGCCAGCCTGGCCCGTTTACCGGCCGAAAACATGCAGGAGCAGGTCGAACTTGCGATTGTGGAACTGGATGCAGCGCTGGAAATATTTTCCTCCCTGCTCAAACTCGCCCAGCTTGAAGCCGGTGCATGGAACAAGGAAATGGAACCTCTAGACCCAGCCCAACTGCTGGAATCGGTTCTGGAACCCTACCGCTCCGTCATAGAGGATCATGGGCAGTACCTGCTCGCCCCACCCATGCCAGCCTGCCCTGCCATTATTGGGCATCCGGTGCTTTTGCGGCAGGCTTTTTCCAACCTGATTGAAAATGCCATACGGCACACCCCCAGCCAGACCACCATTACCGCGGCCATTAAGGTAACAGGCAACAGTATCCACATAGAAATAACCGATAACGGCCCCGGCATCCCGGGCGAGGCCATGCTACGGGTTTTTGATCGTTTTGTCCGGCTGGATACAAGCCGCACGCATGATGGCAATGGACTTGGGCTCAGCATGGTCAAGGCGATCATACAACTGCATGCAAGCACAATTATCCTGCGTGATAACAAACCCGGTTTGCGCTGCATAATCTCACTGCCTGTAAAAACCCAATAAGCGACCATGCTTTATTGGGGATACTATAGTGGGTCTGCTCTGCCCCCATAGCGCTTTGGCGGAAGATTGGGGGATTGTAAGCTGACACTGCCGGAAGCTTGAGCCAGATGTGGTAGCACCACCTGCATTTTGAGACGCAATTGCATGCAGTGCTCCCAATATGCAGGAACCAACATCCGAGGTCCGATAGCCAATGCTCCTCTGGTTCCTTATTCTGGTTGCATCAACTGCAGCATTTGGCCTGAGCGCTGTATCCGGCGGTGGAGCCGGACTTATTCTAATGCCCCTACTGGAGCTGGCGTTGCCGGGCAACCAGGTGCCCGCAACCCTGTCGATCGGCACAGCCGCCAGTTCCGCAGCCCGCATTCTCTCCTTCAGGCATGCAATCCGGTGGGACATTGTCCGCCATTTTGCCCCCACGGCATTACCGTTTGCAGGCCTTGGTGTCTGGGCTTTGAGTTGTATGAACCCGGCCTACCTCTCGCTCCTTCTGGGCCTGTTCCTTATGGGGAACCTGCCGCTGCTTTTTCGTAAACCTGCTTCCAACTGCACTGTTGCAACGGTTCCTGTTGCAAAGCTGCATATGCTGGGGGCTGCAGCTGGGTTCATATCCGGTTTTACGGGAGGCGTTGGTCTGGTTTTTAACGGGTTCTATTATCGGCTGGGTTTACGGAAGGAAGAAATTATCGCAACCCGTGCAGCCAACGAAATTTTGCTGCATCTGCTCAAAATCATTCTTTACGCTATATTTGGCCTGCTCAGTGCCCAAGCAACCGTTGCAGGGCTTGCCGTAGCAATGGCCGCAATCCTGTCTTCCATGGGCATGAAATACCTTCTGCCTTACCTGCATGACCGCCTGTTCCACCACATTGGTCATGCTGCCATGGTGGTAGCCGGCATTATGATGGTGATCATCGCCGGTGAGCAGATTGCACAACAGGAGAACATTACTGTTCATTTCGCCCATGCAGATGAAGAAGTCGCAGCATCCCTGTCATGGCAAGAGCATACTTTTGCACTGGAATGGGAGAATGGAGGCGAGCTGGAACTGAGCCATGATACCCAAAAGGCCAATCAACTCTAACACATGGTCAGACTTCTCGCAGTTGCCCAAAGCGCTTCCTGTATTCAGCCGGTGTTACACCAAGATGCCGCTGGAAAACCCGCCGCAAAACCCTGACAGACCCAAAGCCTGCTTCAGCAGCCACAACCTTGGGCGGTTTACGCCCTTCTTCAAGCAGGTTGCGGGCAATCGTCAGGCGTGTCTGCTCAACCCATCTGGCGGGCGATAACCCTGTTTCCTGCGCAAAAAGCCGCGTAAGCTGCCTGCGTTCCAGCGCAATCATCCCTGCCATGGCTTCTACACTGTATTCAGCGTCCGGCTGCTGCAAAATCTGCCGTTGAAGAGACTGCAAGGCAGACCGCCCGGCTGGGGACAGTTCCCTTTGCCGGCTGTACTGTAGTTGCCCTCCGGGTCGTTTGTAAAAAAGCACGAGTTGCCGGGCGACATCACGGGCAATTCGCTCCCCCATATCCTCCCGCACCAGCGCAAGCGCCAAATCCAGACCGGAGGATACACCTGCCGCAGTTCTAAGAGCCCCTTCCTCGCGCACAATTGCATCTGCATCCACCGTTACGGCGGGGAATCTGTGGCGAACACGGTCCACATCAGCCCAGTGCGTAGCAATGGTCTGTCCATCCAGCAGGCCGGTTTCTGCCAACGGAAAAACACCCCCACAGATTGATCCAAACCGGCGAGCTTTGGGGGCTTCCTGCCGTAGCCATCTGGTCAGGGCCGGGTTGTAACTTCTGGTCGCTGCATCGGGGGCTCCGGCCACTAGCAGGGTATCCACACATTTGCTGCCAATATCCCCCAGCAGCAGGTCAGCCCGCAGATTGAAACCACACGAACTTCGAATATCTTTTTTGGCTGCCACAAGGACAGACCGATAAAGTGGCCTGCCGTAAAACGTATTGGCTTCGGCAAAAACATCGGCAGGTCCGGCAATATCCATAAGCTGGACACCATCACTCACCACAAAAACAATCAAAAGTTCGGTCATCAGGTTTCCGGATTTTTCTCAGCCCAGCATGCTTCCAGTTTCCATATAACGCTGATGCCAGGCAAGGGCTGCGGGAAGATGATGCGGAATATGCTGCCCAAAGCCATACCGCTTGGCCTGCTCGAAATAATCCTGCAAATGCGGCCTGAAACCGGGATGTGCGCACTTGTCAATAATCGACCGTGCCCGTTCCACCGGGGCAAGGCCACGCAGATCTGCCAACCCCTGTTCGGAAACAATAATCTGCACATCCTGCAAAATATGATCGGTATGCGGCACCATTGGCACAAAGGCGGATATTTTTCCTCCTTTGGCGGTAGAAGGTGACACAAACATGGACAGAAACGCATTCCGTGCAAAATCGCCAGAGCCACCTATTCCATTTTGGATCCGTGACCCCATGACACAGGTGGAGTTCACGTTGCCATAAATGTCCGCCTCGATCATGCCGTTCATGGCAATAATTCCAAGGCGCCGGATGAGTTCGGGACTGTTGCTGACTTCCTGCTGCCGAAGTACAATTTTCTGGCGGAAAAATGCCGCTTGATGATTGATACGCTGCGCTGCCTCCGGGCTAAGGGAAAAAGAGGAGGCCGAAGCAACAGTCATGCGCCCGCTTTCCAGCATGGATAGCATACCGTCTTGAATAACCTCACTAAAGCCAGTGAGGTTTTCAAAATGGCTTTCATTCAAACCTTCCAGAACGGCATTGGCAATATTGCCAACCCCACTTTGCAACGGCAACAGTGAGGGCGGAAGCCGCCCCTGTTTTACCTCATGTGCAAAAAACTCCATAACATGACCGGCAATCTGCCGTGCAGTTGTATCCGGTTCTGCAAATGGTGCGTTACGGTCAGGCTCATCCGTAACAACAACAGCCACAAGCCGGTTAAGGTCAATGGCAAGTGTGCCGTTCCCTATACGGTCACCGGGGTGTAGCAGGGGTATAATCTGCCCGTTTGGTGGCATTTGCACACCACGCCAGATATCGTGAATGCCTGCAAGTTCAGGATTCTGCCAGGTATTGACCTCGACAATAATTTTATCTGCAATCTGCACCCATGTCGGGCTGTTGCCGACAGAAGAGCTAAGGATCACTTGCCCATCTGGCGTAACGGCAACTGCTTCAATAATCGCGACATCCGGCTTACCAAACTGCCCCTGCCGTGCCTTCTGGGCCACCTGACCAAGGTGTGTATCAAGGTAAAGCGTGCTGCCTTCGTTAATCCGGGCCCGCATGGCGGTATCCCCATTATAGGGGCTGCGAAACGCCACCGCGTTAGCTCTGGCCAGCGCTCCATCTAACTGCGGCCCGGTTGAAGCCCCGGTTAGCAACCGCACCGTAAACGGCTCCCCGGCCGCATGGGCTGCCTCAATCCGTTGGGCAAGGGCCTCGGGTACGGCCTTGGGGTATCCGGCACCGGTAAAGCCACTGGTGGCAATAACATCCTTATTCCGGATCAGGGCTGCGGCCTCTTGTGCCGTCATGATACGATCAAGAAATGTCTGGTGAGCAATGCGGTCTTTCATGGCCAGATTTCATCCAAGTGTTCCTGAGGTCACTTATGATGAAAGCTGAACAGCCAACACAGCAACGAGAATGATGGTCCGCAAAAAAGTATCATGGACCATATTGGGACATGTCTCTCCACATGACTGTGAGCCACCAAGCACCGGTTACGGATAGCGCCTGCCTGTTAAGATGTTGCCCAGCGCGTTAAAAACTTTCTCATCTGCGCATGATATTGGTAGATCATGAGCAGCCCACGGCATCAAACGTGATCTGAAGTCAATTGGCGTCAATGTTCCATCGGGGAATGAGGTCTGATATGTCGATTTTTTACGGTCTTTCAGCTTTTCCCATAACACCCACCAACTCACATGGTGTGGTCGATACAGAAGGTGTGATGCACCTGACGGGCTACCTGTCAGCCAATGGTGTAGATTCCATTGGCCTGTTAGGCAGCACCGGAACTTATGCCTATCTGAGCCGGACAGAACGATGCAGGGCCGTTCGGGCAGCGGTCAAAGCCATTGGCGGTAAAACCCCTCTGATCGTAGGGGTTGGAACCCTGCGCACTGATGATGCACAGAACCTTGCACGCGATGCGGCCGCCGAAGGCGCAGATGGGCTGTTAATGGCCCCTGTATCCTATACCCCCCTCACGCAGGAAGAGGCCTACCAGCACTATGCCGCGGTCGCGGCAGTCACGCCTTTGCCCCTGTGTATTTATAACAACCCCAGCACGACACATTTCAGCTTTGGTCGTACCCTACTGGAACGGCTGGCAGATATACCCAACATTGCCGCCATAAAAATGCCAGCCCCAGCAGCAGGCACGGTCACACAGGAACTGACAGAACTGCGGAACAGCCCGGCTGGAAAACTCAGTATTGGCTATAGTGGAGACTGGATTGCGGCTGAAGCCCTGCTGGCTGGATGCGACGGGTGGTTTAGTGTTTTAGGGGGATTTCTGCCCCAACTGGCCAAAGCCTTGGTCAGAGCTGCGCGTGCAGGTGATGTGGCTTCTGTAAACCATTACCAGAAAACCCTGCTGCCTCTGTGGCAGCTCTTCAAGGAATTCGGGAGCTTGCGCGTGGCTTATGCTGCAACCCGTTTTTTGGGGCTTGCCAATGCCCAGCCCCCTTTACCTATTCTGCCACTCAGCCCCCAGAACCAGCAGAGGGTAATTGAGGCATTACAGGCCTGCATGGATGATTGTTCCTAAAAACACCCCTGCATGCCATACGCAGCCGCGCATGAAGCATAGCGCGTCTGGCGCTAGGATTTTAGTGTACGGCCAGAAAAACCTTTATGATACATAACAACACTTACCAGACCTATGCCACAGGCCAGTATAAACGCAGGGCCGAATGATCCATAACGGGTTGCCAGAATACCCGTCAGCAAAGGAGCCAGAACACCTCCCAGTGAAGCACCGGTATTCTGTATGGCTTCAAGCGTTGCAACGCGGTTTTCCGTAACAATCAATGTACCCAGTGTCCATCCGCAACTCACAGCCACACCACTGGCAAACAGTGTAAACGTCAACAGGACTATGGCCGGGATCGACCCCGGTTGCAAAGCGAGTGTCCCGGTCAGGATTGCACAGGCAAGCATGGACAACACCACAGTACGCCTGCATGCCACTAAAGGGGCAACTCCGCGCTGGCTGATCATGTCCATCAGCCGCCCCCCCATAAAACAGCCCAAAAAGCTGAAAATCTGAGGGAATGCTGATAATAATCCTGCCTGAATGACTGAAAGATTTTCCGTTTTTTCCAACCAGGCCGGCAACCAGGTGACATAAAGAGAGCTAAGATAGACCACACCGGTATAACCTGCCGTAGCAGCCCATGTGTTACGTTGTCTGAGCAGGTACCCCAGATCATCCTTTAACGCAGAACGGAGTGATGCCCTTGCAGAATGAGCAGGTGTGGGAGCAGACACCTCGCCCGAAGCCGGGTCGCGATAATAAACAATCCAGATAACCGCAAGCAGAAGATTAATCAGGCCCACCAGAACCGACATATCCCGCCAGCCCCACCAGGCCATGATGGCCAGCAAAAAAGGAGGAGCCAGTGCAGGCCCCAAAGAGGCAGAACCATTAAACAGCCCGATCGCACTACCCCGCTCTTCCGCCGAAAACCAGTGAACCAGAACACGCGTGCCCGCCAGAAACAAAGGAGCTTCCCCCACACCCAGCAAGGCACGGGTCCAGAAAATATTGGTCGAACTATCCACCAGTCCAAACAATATTTCGGAAAATGAGCATAAAACCAGAGAAGCCCCAAGGAACACCCGTCCCCCCAGGCGGTCAGCCAGGAGCCCTATTGGAATCTGGCTGATCATGTAGGTCCATGCCAGAGCGGACAACAGCCAGCCCATGGTCTCATAGGACAAATGCAGGTCTGCCATAATCGCAGTATTGCCGATGGAAAGGGTTGCACGATCAATATAATTGATGCACCCCGCCCCTACGAGCAGAAGAAGAGTCATACGCTGGCGCGTGCGGTGCCTTGAATCCTGCATAAGAAATAAAATACCTTTAAAAACCTATTATTTTTCCAGAGATTTAGACGCCTGCTTGAGCCAGCGCGAGACATCATGAGGCTGTGTTTCAGACTGGCGGATAAGCTGATCAAAATGGCGCTGCATCTGCTGAATGGTCGCCTGATCATTGAAGATAATATATTGGCTACCAGCATAGATTGCAGCCCGCTGTGTTCCAAAAATTGTATAGGGCACGGTATGATGTGCTCGCCCATCAAACAGAAAAATACGCAAGGATGGGTATAACGTTTCTACCCGTTCCACCATATATGCCATCTGGGCCCGCCGGACTGAAACAGGCAGCCCATCCCATGGGAACACACCATCTATCAGGCTCGTGATGGTCTGGGTCGAGAGGCAGATTTCCATATCTGTTCCCGGGGGTCGGTTATAATTGAGATTGCTGACAATAGCCTCAATCTCTGCGGGGTCATCATATTCCGGCCCCAACTCCCATGCTACAACCTCTGACATACGCAGAATATCCGGCAAACGATAGGGCACGTAACGGATTTTCATACCCTCTGCTTCCGTGTGCCAGCGGGTTAGCAAAGGAATGTTATAATAATCCGGATTATCTGCAACTTCTGTCGTGCGGGTAGCACTTGTATTTGCGGTGTCTGTTACACCCAGCAGCCAGTCCACGGACACATTATAACGCTCGGCAATACGCACCAATGTATCCGCCCGGGGCAGGCGTACGGCATCCTCGGCAAGCAACTGGCTTAATGCTGAACGATCAATCCCGATCTCCGCAGCGAACAGAGAGCGACTTTTTGATTTTGCAATCAAGGACAAGACGCGCTGCTGAAAGATGCGGGAAATGACACGTTTGCTCATGCTGCTTTTCCACGATTAATTGCGTATTATATGTGACAAAAGTCAACATATTTTACAACACACTCATTGAAAAGGGTATTTGTACGGTTAAAACCGATCTTATGGAAAACGTACAGAATAAAACCACAAAAAATAGTGCTTTTATCATGCAGGCCATTGCAGAATGGCCAACATGGCTTGCCCTGCTGGGTTGCTACACAAGCTGGGTGCTGCTTGGATACTTTTTTTATCCTGCTCATCCGCTGCTGGCCTTGGTCTGCATGGCTGTAACAGTTGCATTCCACTCCTCACTCCAGCACGAAGCCATTCATGGCCACCCTACCCCATCTGCCCTGTTCAACGAAGTGCTGGTTGGCTTGCCCCTTGGTCTGGCTTACCCCTACCGCCGCTACCGTACGAGCCATTTGCAGCACCATCACGATGATGCATTAACCGACCCGCACCAGGACCCGGAAAGCTATTACTGGGACCGCGCGAACTGGGTACATCTCGGGTTTTTCTGGCGCTTTCTACTCACGCTCGACAACACCGTTCTGGGCCGCCTGCTGCTTGGGCCACTGGTGGGGAGTATCCGTTTTTTCTGGCAGGATCTAGCACTCATCCGGGCCGGAAACCGCACAGTCCGGCGAGCGTGGGTTATCCATGCCCTGTCCATCCTGCTTGTTGCTGCCATTGTTACATACGGTTTTCACATACCATTCTGGCTTTATGCAGTCGGACCGGCCTATGCGGGTAATGCCTTGATCGCCCTGCGTTCGTACTGCGAACATCGGTGGCACGAAGCCCCGGACGGACGGACGATTATTGTTGAAAAATCTTTCCTATCCTTCCTGTTTCTTTATAACAATCTGCATGTTGTCCACCATGCCCTGCCGGGTGAACCCTGGTTCCGCATGCCCAGCCTGTACAAGCAGAACCGGGAGCAATGGCAGATCCAGAATCGTGGATATGTCTATCGCGGGTACCACAAAATTATCTGGCAGTATCTGCTGCGCTCCAAAGAGCCATTGCTGCATCCGGCATATAGCCCACAGCCTGCAAGGGAGCAGTCATGACCTTTGTTGCTTCCATGCCAATGTATGACCCACCAGAGGAACGGGAGACCGTGGATCTAAGCTGGCGACGCGTGCGAGATGCGCTGCGCCTGCGTGGTATTGCTGCCCCGGAGCGACTGGTACGCCGTAATGCTGACCTGCCCGCCGTACCCGGTGGAATAAGGGATGTCGCTGGCAACATCATCGCCCCAGACCCTGCAACATTACCGCCAGAAGAGCTGGACCTGCACACGCTCTGGCGCCACCCCGACTTGCTGTTTGGTGAAACATGCTGGGGGCCGCTGGAGCAGGGGTTGCGACCGTTTGTGCATGTCATCGCACAAAACAGCTATTCTGGCGTACCGGGAGGAGAAGGTATTCTGTACCGCAGTGCGCTGATTACCCGCAGCGAGGCACAACGCCCTACCCTCGTACCATCAGACACTCCGGTTATGCCTGATCTGGCAGGCAAGCACTTTGCCTTTAACACGCTGGACTCCCGCTCGGGCTACTTATCGGTGGAGCGTGATCTGCACGCACAAGGTGCATCCATGCGCGCCTTTTCGCGCATTACACCAACTGGCAGCCATTTGGCCTCCCTGCGCATGGTAGCCGCCAACGAAGCCGATATTGCTGCAATTGATTGCAAAAGCTGGGCCATGGCGCAGCGACACCACCCGAGCCTGAGCGCAAAACTGCACGTGGCTGGCTGGACAGCCCCTTCCACCGGCCTGCCGTTCATCTGCTCGGTGCATCTGCCGGAAGCTATCAGGCGCAATGTGGCAGATGTCGCCCGGGCGATCTTCCTGCCTCCAGCGCGATGTTGACCCCGCAACCTCTCGCGCAGAATGCCCCCAGTCCGCACGATCATGTTTGCACGCATCTGCATGGCAGAACAAAGCATGATCAGGACACAATATTTATTAATATCGGATTCATCGGCAATCCACTTTCGTCTTTAAAGAGAGCAAACCCATGATGACACGACAGAGGCTTGCCCGCTCCACCATTCTGGGCGGTATGATCATGATACCCCCCCTGACATCGGCCATTGCTGCCAAATCGGTTCGGGCGGCTGAAGTATCTGGCGAGGCCAGAACCACCCCGGCTGCCGCACCCGCAGGGCATGTGAACAAGGCTGCCAAAACCGTTGATGGTGCGCACGAGGACATTGCCGTTTTTGGGCGTGGCTCCACCCGCCAGATGACCAGCATCACCCGAAGCATGATGCAGCAGAGCGTGCCCGGCACATCCCCGCTCAAAGTGCTCAACCAGTTACCGGGGGTGATGTACCAGTCCTCAGACCCGTTTGGTGCCTATGAATACTCCAGCCAGATTTTTATGCGGGGCTTTGGCCAGTCGCAATTGGGCTTTACGCTGGATGACATTCCACTGGGGGACCAGCAGTTCAACAATTACAATGGGTTGGGAGTGACACGCTCCATCATTTCCGACAACATTGGTGGCGTGGACGTATCACAAGGTGCCGGGGCAATTGATGTTGCCTCTACCAGTAATCTGGGGGGGGCCATCCAGATTCATTCCATCGACCCATCGCATACACGGGGCGGCACTGTCAGCCAGACATTTGGAAGCAATGCGGCCAAGCGTACCTTTGTACGCCTTGAAAGCGGGGACCTGAATGCAGTCGGCACGCGCTTTTATGTATCCTACGCACGCACGGATATGAACCTGTGGAAAGGCGGTGGCTACAACTACTCGGATCAGGTCAACGCCAAGCTTGTCCAGCCTCTTGCCAATGGGTCCTCCCTAAAAGCCTTTTTCGACTGGAGCTCAACGCAACAGTTCGATTATCAGGACATGACCATGGGTTACCTGCATAGCATTGGCCCCAAACTGTCCAATTATTACCCGAACTATGCCGCGGCCTATAATGCAGCTCGTGGTATTTTTTCTCCCTCGATTGCTGCCACGTATGACCCGGCCGATGCCTCCTATTACGCAGGCACAGCCAACCGGGTAGATTATCTGGGTGGGCTGACACTGGACGAAAACCTAACCGACCGGCTGAACTGGAAAACAACGCTGTATGGCCATGCAGACAACGGCTACAGCACATGGACCTCACCCTATATGCCCTCCCCCAACGGGGCACCCCTGTCGCAACGCCTCCAGACACCCCAGATCGCACGCGGCGGGTTTGAAACCGCATTCACCTACAAGATTGCCCGCCATACCCTCAATGCCGGTGTGTGGTACGAATATGGTACGTTTAACGAAGGGCGCTACTTTAGCCAGGCACCATTACTGGGTCAGGGTACATTGGGTAATCCGACCAGCGGCTTTCCATCCAGCCAGATTTTTGCTCACCCGTGGCAGGAATCTTTTTCCTCCAACACCTTTGTCTTTCATCTACAGGACACCTACCGGGTCACAGACACGCTTACGGTCAATGCTGGCTTCAAATCCATGATCCTCAACGCTGGCAACAATGTGCCTACGCAAGACCCCTCCCTCCCCCAAGCGGCACAGGGGCGGCTGGAGGCATCCAATGCGTTCTTGCCACAGGTATCGGCCAACTGGCGTTTTCTGCCACACAACGAGCTGTTTTTTGATGTCTCGCACAACATGCGCGGCTTTCCCGAAGATGGCTACCAGACCAATATGGTAGCCACACCATGGGCAGCACAGCAAAACGTGTTCCAGAGCACAAAAAATGCCTTAAAACCCGAAACTGACTGGGTATATGAAGGCGGATACCGTTATACGACCCCCTTGGTCAGTGCTCTGGCATCGCTCTACCGGATCAATTTTTCCAACCGTCTGCAAATGACATATGGCGGGCAGAACATAAGCCCTACCCCAGTGGTCCAGAACGTTGGCAGCGTAACAGCCAATGGGGCTGAAGCCAGCATTACCGTCAGGCCGTTAAAAGGCCTTTCGATCTATAACTCATTTTCTTACAACCATTCCTCTTACGACCAGAACGTTGCCAGCGGTGGTGTTCTGTACCAGACCCAAGGCAAACAGATCCCGAACTATCCACAGTTCATGTACAAGGGCAGTATCAGCTACCATATTGGCAAACTCTCCGCCCATGTGGATGGCACTTACCTGTCCAGCCGTCAGCTAACATATACCAATGACCTACATGTTCCTGGGTATTTTCTGGCCAACTTTGGCACCCGCTACGATTTTGGGTCTGTCGGCCCCTTAAAAGGGCTATCCGCCAGCTTTAACATCTACAATCTGGCCAACAAAACCTACATTGCCACCACCAATGAGGCGGGGAACAACTTCATTAACAACGGTTTCAATTATTTCCTCATGGGCGCACCCAGACAGTTTTTTGGAACGATTAGCGCAAACTTCTGAGGTTTGTGTATCCACGACCCAGAACCCATTAAGGCGCTGGGAGCAGACACAATAAGGGCTTCACATATTGGTCTCTCATACTGTGAAGCCCTTTAGTTTTGCAGCCATGCCAGCCGAAAGGCGTTTTCTGCCAGCCTCACCCCAAATGGGCGGAACATGAAAAGGCCTTTACCCATGCGATCAGGGCACAGATTTTGCCCTGCATCACATTTAGAATAAATACTTCAGCCCCATGAACCATATGATGGAGGACGACACAAAAGATACAACGCAAGCCCCATAAACAAGGCTATGCCTGAATTTTTGTTGCTTCACAAAATCTGCAACTACAATAATCGTTAAAGGGCATCCCCAGATATACCGATGTATGGACATAAGCGATGTGGATGATGAGATCAGGAACGTGAACAGCAATATAGTTGCTTCAACACAATACTTTCTCTTGTACGCATACCATATAATAACGATGTCTATAAGGAAGCTTACAAAAAGATGCATCCCATGCAGATGTTTTAAATAGTTCCATGCAACAACCACAGGAATACGGAATTTTCGTTCCCACGCAATCTGGGCATGCGAAAATGCCAGACCATCCCCCATGAGATGATATAGATACAAGCTATACAACCCGATTGCGCTGAACCCCACCAGAGCAACCAGTGCGTAACTCATAAAATCATATTTTTTTGCGATTATATTTTTAAAACCTGCCTCTTTCATCAAGAAAAATGACAAGATCAAACCCACCACAAACCCGGTCGGCCGACAAAAAGAAAGAAGAAATATGGAGGCCATGAGCGCAGGCATATTCTTCTTATAAAAATTATACAGGCTGACCAGCAGCAGAATGCCATAAACACATTCTGTGTACTGGATTCTATCCCACAAGCAAAATATTGAGAAAAACGAAAGAAAAATAATAACCGTATTATCTAAATTGCACTTCCTGATTTCATTGTATTTTATCAAAAAATACGGAATGAAAAACAATATTATGTTGTTAATGATCAGGCCGGAAGCCTGCACGCTGAGTGTAGAAAGATACGAAAATCCCTTTATCATCAGGATATAAAGAGGAAAAAAACACCAATCTCCCATTCCTATCATCGTCTGATAGAGATGCGAATATTTTCCGTATCCATGATTAGCTATATAAGAATACCAATGGCAGTCCCAATGGCATGTGGCTGGCACCACTCCCCCAAACAAGGGAGTCAGCATAAAAAACATGGCCGTTGATAATATATAGAGAGATATATATTTTTTGTTGATTATTTTTTTCATCGTTAACATGTCGTGTCTCTTGCAGATTTCACGCAAATTGGCTTGACCCGCTCTTGAATATCAAGTCCCCCGTATATCTCAGCCTCAAGATACTCCCATGCACTGATATTTTTATTAATATAGTAATTCCTGTAATTCTGACTGACACGGGGATGAATCATAATGAAAAGTGAAAAAGCACTGAACACCGACAGAGAGAAAAACAATATTGTTATGAACAGTTTCTGAAACATTGTTTTTTCTTCGTCGGGTGGCATCTGTCTGTATCCATTGTTAAAAAAATATTTATGAAATCCATTGCGTTATACTGCATGAAACCAGACGCAACAGAACATAGTGCGCCATCACATCGCGTTTTACTCCTACCTTCAGACTAAAAAAGGAAGGCTTTTTGCATAAATTATATTTTCGTGTCAATATAATGACCGCAAATAAGCATGCTAATATTTTATTGAATAATATTTCTGTTACTACAGAAAAACACCCAAATTATGGGAAGAAAAGCATTATTTTGTTTATACGTAATTATTTCTGAATAAAGCCATAATGGGTTTTAGAGCACCAAGAGGAAGCTTCAGGCATGGTGCCGTAACGGCTATCCGCCAATATTTGGTCTAACCTATCTGTATCTACCCGATAGAGGATGCGCCGCAGCTGAATATTACGGCACGACTCCCCTGTTACGGCTTGGTAGCTACAGCAGAACTGGCAGAAGGTGCGGGAAAGCGAAGTTTGGCCAGTCGGGCCTCTTCCATCGGCAAAGGCGCATCCGTTGCGGAGACCACTCCGTTCTGGTGCAGAAGAAACGCGACCAGAGCTGCCGTATCCTGTGGCGGCAGGGTGCCCGGTGCCATGAGCGGCATGGCGCGAGATATATATCCGGCTAATTGGTCAATCGGGGTGTTCGCCCAACGTGCCGTAAAATACGTGCTCAGGTCCGGTACGTCATGCCCACCTTCAAGGTCGGCACCATGGCACATGGCGCAGGCTCCAGCATAAATCTGCGCGCCATGCGCCACCTGCTCAGCCGAAAACGAGACAGCATGCCCATTACCGCTTTGGCTAGCAGCATGGGCTGTATAATGCGTGTCAGCCCATGCCGGAGCAGTATGGAGCAAAAAGACCGACAGCACAGAAGCCAAAAGAGCAATACGCAGGGTAAAGGAACGGATCATGATAGTGCTCTTATCCGGCACGAGGCTGAAAACGGGTAAAAAGATCGCCAATAATAGCAATGGCCTTTTCTGCCTCGGCGCGGTCCGGGTGTTCAAAACTGTTCCCCACACCGTCCATCTCACCCAGTCCGGACATGTCATACCCCTGAATCATCACGCCATCGGATTTGGAAATCATGGCCGCACCTTTGTATTCCAGCGCATAAGATGCGTCGGGCTGAGGCGGGAGCCAGCTTGTCTGCCCACGGACAGGAATGAGGGATTTATCATTCCACCAGTCCCGCGCAGCATAGCCGGGGCAATTGATCACCACACGCTCGGGCAGGTCCGCCAGATCGGCAGGACTATGGAATTCGCGGATAACTATACGCCCACCTGCCTGATGGAACTCTTCGAGCAGAAGGTGGCCGTAAGAACCAAAATTGTAGATCATGAGCGGCGTGCGCCGTGCATAAGCTACGGGAAACGGGTTATCGGCCCCGGCCAGCAGTTCGGGTGCGGGAATAATATCGCTTATCAGGCTGGCATATTCGGCAAATTCCGCACTGTTCTGCGGCATACCTGTGGTGGCAAAGCTGCCTTTGGCCGCATCTGCTGGGGCAGGCACATGGTCGGCCGCATCCGGTGCTGTGTCGGAAAGAGTATAGTTATCCCGGAAATCGATTGGATTGCCCGGCATGCCCAGATAATCCCGATAGGTCTGCCAGGAGTAACGGGCCATTTTTTCCCACGTTCTGGCAAATTCGGGGCCAGCCTGCTGGGTTAGGGCTATGCGCGAATCTGGTGTCCAGCTCCCATTCGCCCGCACGGAACGGGTATGGGGGAGCAGGTCGCGGGTGTAGATGGTGACATCCAGCCCAGCACGCTGCGCGGTCAGGGCCGAAGTCAGGCCGATAATGCCACAGCCTATAACCGCCACCCTGCGTTCCAGCGTAGCCGCGGCATGCCCAACGGCCATGTAAGCCGCCCCCCATGAGAGCGACCAGCCGCTACCACCATGGCCGTAATTATGCACCACGGTTTTGCCCGCCACATGCTCCACATCCATGCGTGGGCCAGCAGGGCGGAACGGACGCAGACAGACCTTTATATCCATGATCTGGTCCGCATGAGCACGAATAGGCACAATACGCGGGATGGTTCCGTGCAGGGCCGTACGCCCAAGAGCGGCTGCTGCATCTGGGGTGGCGGCCCAGCCCCGTCGGGTGCTCCCCATTATTCCGGCTGCCAGAGAGGCCGCAAACAGGTCTCTGCGTTTCAAGCTGCGTATCCTAATTGTGTGATCAACTGGCGAATAGAAGACCTAGCATACGGGAGTTTGCCGTGCATGCGCTACCCCTGCGCGCAAAACGACCGACCATGAACTTGCAAAATGGGTGATTTATCTGACTGAGCAGGCTTTACACCCGGCAAAACTCCTGCTGGCAAGGATGCAACACATCTGTTGTACCGCATCTGGCGCAGGCGGGCAGGCACCCTACCAAGGAGAGGCTCAAAAGCTCCCCCTGGCAGGGTCAGATGCTCAGTTTTTGTAGTCAGGCTGTTCGCGGTCAAGCTTGCGGCGCAGGGCTTTCCAGATCATCTGCCCCTGATCGGGGTCCGTATCAAACTGGTTTTTGGCACGAAGCATTTTTTCTTCTGACGGAATGTGTAGCGGTACCCCGGTGGACTGCGCTGCAATCTGGATCTTGCAGGCCTGTTCCATGTAGTACATGCGATAAAATGCCTGTGCCACGGTGCTACCTACAGTCAGCAGGCCGTGGTTTTGCAAAATAATGGCATTGCGTGTGCCAAGGTCACGCACCAGGCGTTCACGCTCGCTCAGGTTGTCATCCGCTGCAATACCTTCGTAAGCATGGAAGGCAACTGCACCATAAAACTCGATATTGATCTGGTTAAGTGGAAGAATCCCCTGATCCTGTGCCGCAATAACCATACCGGCAAGGGTATGCGTATGCATGACGCATGCAGCATCCGGCCGATTGGCATGGACAGCGGAATGAATGACAAACCCGGCAGGATTGATGTTCCAGCTTGTTTTTTGCTGCGGAACACCATCTGCGTCCACCACAACCAGACTGCTGGCTGTAATTTCTTCAAACAGAAGCCCATACGGGTTAACCAGATAACGGTGCCCATCACCGGGCAGGCGGACGGAAAGGTGCGTATAAACCATATCCGTCATGTCAAAATGCGCGATAAGCCGGTATGCGGCTGCCAGGTCTTCGCGCAGTTCCTGTTCTGTCTGCTGTGTTGTCATTGTTGTGGTGTCCTTAAATTCAAAAAAGGTGGTTTCAGGCTGAGGCAACGCGCTTGAAATGTCCAAAAGTTGCTGTTTTGCGTGCCCCTTCGGGGAGCTTGAGATCCCCTTTTTCAACCTTGCGCACCAGATACTGGTATGTCTGCAAGGCCTGCGCCCACATGTGCTCGCCAATAGTGATGGTTTCGTAGGAAGCCGCATCATCCTTGGCAAAAGCCGGTAACGGGCGGATCTGGGTATGGTAGTCGCAGGCGTAAAAGAGCGGGAAGGAATAGCGCTCTTCGGCAACCTTGCGCACCCTGTGTGCTGTTGCCACAAACTCGCCTGCGGTCATGACTTCGAGCATGTCACCAATATTGACCACAAACGCTCCGGGGATGGGGGGCGCGTCAATCCAGTCTCCGTGCCCGTTCATCACTTCCAGCCCCGGCTTGTCTGCCAGAAGAATTGTAAAGCATTCGTAATCCGTATGAGCACCAATGCCGGGCGCATCCTGCGCCTGTGCGTCATGCGGGTAATGGATCATGCGCAGCTTGGAGGGCGGAAAATTGGCTACGGAATCAAAGTAGTTTTCCTCCAGCCCCAGAGCGAGAGCAAAACCGCTGAAGAGCTTGCGACCCAGATCAAACACCGCACGGTAATAAGCTTCCGCCGCAGCCTGAAAACCGGGGAGGTCCGGCCAGTTGTTAGGGCCAAGCAACGGGGTTCCGGCTTGCACCAGCGGGTGATTGGCCGGAACTTCGTAGCCAATATCAAACGCTTCCTTGTGATCGGGGCGGCCAGCGGAATACACCTCCTCCCCTTCAGGCACAAAACCTTTGTGGGTGGCAGAGGTGCCTATGTAATATTCCATCTTCTTTTCAAAAGGCTGGGCAAAAAAATCACGCGCAGCCTTGCGCACGCCCTCGATCAGATCCTCTGGCACATTATGCCCGGAAATAAAGAGAAAACCGACATTACGCGCAGCATCACCCAGCTTGTCCGCTACGGCCTGACGTTGCGCAATATCAGGGCTGTACAGACCACTGATATCAATAACGGGAATACGGGTGAAAGTTTCGGTGGTGGTGGAAACGGACATCAACCCAGTTCCTTTTTACTGCCACGCGCTGACATGGCCTGTTGAAAATGCTGGCGTTCTGTCTGGCCAGTCCAGATGTTAAGGGACCACAGGTCCGCAACCGGCATGTTGGTAAACGGCAAGGTGTGCAGGTAACCATCCGGCCCACATTCGGGGGTCATGGTGGTTGTGGTGTAGCCCCGCGCAAGCTGGCTCTGCCAGATCTGCTGCCAGATGCTCTGGTGGAACCGTAAGGCGGGTGCATATTCCGGCGCGCCGGGATGGGGTGCCTGTGGCCCCTGATCATACCCCACCCGTGCCTGAATGTGATGCACACGCTCGACAAAAGCGGACAGGTCATCTGCCGGGTCATTCAGCAGGCGTTCACAGCACACAACCCAGTGGCTTATGTCCGCCGTAAACAGCATATCCGGCACCTGTGCTAACACATCCAGTGTTACCCACGGTGTTGCCAGAATACGGGAGCGGTGTGTTTCAAAACAGCAGAGCACATTGGCTGCACGGCAGATTTCCTGCGCCTGCGCAATAAACTCTGCCTGCTGGCTTGCGGGCCAGCGGTCGTTGCCCCCCAGAATGGTGACAAACCGGGGGTTCATGGGCAATGCGCGGTCCACAGCACACCGCAGGTCGTCCAGATGATTTTGAACAGAGGCACTCTGGTTGGGAATAACGCCGCCACCTGTCATGGCTATGGCGATATACGGTGCCCCTTCTTCTCGCAAAATAGTGCTGCATTCCTGTGCGGCAGCATGGGTTGGAGGAATACGCGCCTCAAACCCGGTAAACCCCGCGGCACGGGCTTCCGCCAGTGGGATGTCCCACCGGCGGTTATCTCCCCACAATGTTCGGAAAAGTTCAAATTTCATCATCGCTTTCCCGGTTTTTATTCAGGTATCAGAAGTTGTAGTGCAGGTCGCAGCCAACCCAGCGGGGTGTCTGGATATACTGGGCGCGGTTCCCGTCACTTCCGGTAAAGGAGTAGGTGGAGCCGTGATTGTCCTGCAGGTTGTCAACATAAACTGCAGCAGTCCATTTGCCGGTTTTGGGGCCAACTTCCATCCGCAGGCCAAGCGAGCTGATCTTGCTGGTCTGGGCGTTACTGTCACCCAATGCGGCCCACATGTTGTCTTTCCATGTGTAGCTGGCCTGCAATGTGGTGCGGTAGCGGTCAAAGTTGATGTTGTAACGTGCAACAGCACTCCATGAGAACCGTGGCGCAAACGGAAGCTGGGAGTTATGCGCGATCTTTGGGTCCAGTGTCAGGCCGGGCAGCGAGTCAACCGGGCTTTTGATCTGTGCATCCAGGTAGGCAAAGGAACCACGCAGATCAAGATTAGGAATAACGTTATGCAAGGTGGTGGAAACTTCGCCACCCCGTGTGCGTGCACGCGGAATAGTGCCCAGCGTCAGCGAGTTGCTGGAAATGTTTGAATTTGCATAAGGGTGGAACGTACCAAAGAAGAGTGTCTGACGGTTGTGATATTCGTAGTCAAACAGGGAGCCTTCCAGAATAACCTTGTTATGCAGCAGGGAGGATTTGATCCCGACTTCATAAGCAATCAGATTTTCCGGACGGACATAATCCAGTGCTGCGGGCGCCAGAACAGGGGCTGCAAAATAACTGCCTGCCTTATAACCGTTGGAAATGGTGCCATAAGCATAAGTGCCCGGTACAATCTGGTAACGCAGACCAACACGCCCGGTAAAGCGCTCGTAATCGTGCTGCTGGTTAAGATGGTTGATCGCACCATTAAGCGTTGCATTGTACGGAGCAGCAAGGCGCGGGCTTCCGTTCCCGACCGCCGAGTACACCGAACCACCATTAAAGCCACGTTCATCATAGGAAAAACGACCAGACGCGATAAAGTCCAGCTTTTTCGTGATATTGGTAACCGTGTTGACATAAACACCGGTGGACAGGTTCTGCTGCGAAAAATGGTTGGTCAGGTTGACCATGCTACCGGGGTCATCCATGCGGTAGCTGGTGTAGCTACCATCAATCTTGTCATAAGATTCGTAAACACCAACCGTCAGATGGAAGATTTTGGCCAGATTCATGCGCAGGTGCATGTCATGCGACTGGGCAATAGCCGTATCGTTCCAGCGGTAATCGGCATATTTGGTGCCAACGCCGCCTACCACGCCCGTACCGTCGGAGCGCACCCCGCCAGCAACGGTGCCAAGACCATCGTAGTTATCCAGATCATTCCGGCGGTAAAAATCGATCCCCGTTGTGGAGGAGAACGTACCAAAATCAAAAATTTTGGTAAAGTTGAGCGAAACACCACCGCCATTTTCGTTGCGTTGGGGCGGGGTATTGCCAACATTAACAGCATGCGGGTTGGGGTTTGCACCCACACCACCATTGGCAACCGTATCCATATCCTGAGGGGATGTGGACCGCCCCTTATCACGCGTATAGTGGATGTTCAGCAGGAAGGATGAGGTATCATCCACCGTAAATTTGGTCAGGTTACGCATTGCCAGCAGATCCTGCGAGCCATAACGCGCACCCGTTGCAACGTCTTTCTGCCAGCCGTCGCCCTTGACATAGTTAAAGGCCAGACGGTTTGAAATCTTGCTTGTAATGGGGGTGTTAATGGCAAAGCGGCCACGGCTGGTATTGTAGCTACCATAACCCCACTCCGCATAACCCCCAAACTTATCGGATGGTTTTACGGACTGTACGTTAATGCTACCACCCGTGGTGCTGCGCCCCATATCAAAACCCTGCGGGCCTTTTTCCGTTGCAACACTTTCCACATCCAGCATCTGGCCGGTGTAGAACACGGGGAACGGAGCCAAAACGCCATCAAGATAAATACCAATGCCACCCATGTTGGTGCCAACGTAGTCATCCAGCCCAACACCACGAATGGAGAAAATGGGAGCCGAACCAGAAACAGCGTTGGTTGCCGTCACACCGGGGGTAAAGGAGGCAATGTCCTTGGGGTTCTCCAGATGGAGCGAGCGGAGCTCCTGCCCGCTGATCACGTTGACCGTGGTTGGCTCGGACAGATAGCGATGGGCATGGGTCTGCGTGACTTCAACCTGCTCGGAGCCCCCTTGCCGAGGGGCTGAGCTTTTGCGGCGTGGCGCAGTACCCGCATGCTTATGGCCTGGGGCACTGTGGCTTGCATCTGCAGACGGCGGGCTTGCAGCAGAGGGTGCAGCCGTTGCCAGTGGGGAGGTGGATGCCAAAAGCAGGCAGGGCAGAGCTGGCAGGGTAACATACGCTGGAACCGAAGCCAGAAGGCGGAAGGACCGACGTAAAAACAAGGATTTCATGCCCGTATTCCTGATTTTATTCCAGTTGGAACCGGCCCTGGGCTTATAAGGCAACCGGTCTTTTCATTTCCATTTGATAACGAAATCTCCGGCACATTCGTTTGAAAATGACTAAATCATACTTTTGCTTGTTGGTATGCGGCCCTGTAGCGTCTCAATAACGGAGCATCTGGTTAAGAAAATTCTGTGCCCGCTCCGACTTGGGCGAGGTAAAAAAAGTTTCCGGGGGCGTAATTTCTACAATTTTCCCCTGATCCATAAAAATAATACGGTCAGCAATCCGGCGGCTAAACGCCATCTCGTGGGTTACGCAAACAGTTGTAATACCCTGCTCTGCCAGTTCGTCCATAATACCAACCACCCCCACAATGGCCTCGGGGTCCAGCGCTGCGGTTGGTTCATCAAACAGCATCACTTCTGGCTGCATACACAGGGCACGGGCAATGGCTACACGCTGCTGCTGCCCACCAGACAACTGAATGGGGTATTTATCTGCCTGATCGGGAATCCCCACCTGTTCCAGATAACGGCGGGCAAGGGCGGTAGCTTCCATACGGGTCATGCGCCTGACCCGTATGGGGGCGAGGATACAGTTTTCCAGCACGCTCAGATGCGGGAACAGATTATAGTTCTGGAACACCATCCCAACCATGCAACGGAGCTGTATGGGGTCCGTCTTTTCATTGATCAGCTTGCCATCAATGGTAAGCATACCGCTGTCATGCGGTTCAATCTGGTTGAGCGTGCGGATAAGGGTTGATTTTCCCGACCCGGATGGCCCCAGAACCACAATTTTTTCACCACGGCTTATATCAAAATCCACACGGTCCAGAGCAACAAACTTGCCGAACAGTTTGCTCATTCCCCGGACGGAGATCATGGGATTGGTTGTGGTTTCATGCTGCATTGGAAACAACCTTTTTGCGGTCAGACCAGGAAAAACGTCGTTCCACCCGTTTCTGAAGGAAAAGGAAAAAGAACACCATGACAAGGTAGTAAATCAGTGCGGCGGCATAATACTCGGTAAAAGCAAATGTCCGTGCCACCTGTATCTGGGTGACCGCCAGCAACTCCTGCAACGAGATAACAGACGCCAGAGACGTGATTTTTAACAGATTGATAAATTCGTTAATGGTTGGCGGCAGGGCAATACGAAAAGCCTGCGGAAAAATAACGCGCCAGTAAATATCACGCCGGCTCAGGCCCAGAGCACTTGCGCCAAGTTCCTGCCCCGGATCAACCGCGCTCAATGCGGCACGATTGATTTCGACCTGATAAGCCGATTCATTAATGGACAGAGCCAGAATGGTGGCCAGAAAAGGCGTAAACCACTGTTCCCGAAAAATGGGGAAAAACTGCGGCACCGCATTCCAGATAAACAGAAGCTGGAGCAGTGTGGGCGCAGCCCGGAACAGCGACACATAACCCTCCAGCGCCACCTTTAGCAGCGATTTTTGCGGGCTATTCAAAACAATGGCGATCGGCACGGAAATTGTGATGGCAATAAAGTGCGAAATCAGCGCAACACTCAGGGTAATCAGTGCACCGTGCAAAAATGCCATGGACGTAAGAGCGGAAAAGAATGCGCTCCAGTCAAACATTCCGCCTGCCCCGGCCTGCGCTGCATCGCCTTTTGTGGACTGGTCGGTAACAGACCATTTGGTGCGGAATGTTTGCAGCGTACCATCGCTATCCAACGCCGATATGGCGTTCTGCAACAGTGTCCGGTCCTCAGGATTCTGGCGGATATAAATGGCAAAATGGCGGTAATCCGGAATATTGGGGGTAATCAGCACATGCAGTTTGTCCCCCAACTGGCGCATACGGTAAAAAAGCTCGACATCCTGACTGACGAAGGCAAAAACACGCCCGATCAGCACCTGCTGCACCACCTGCTCTTCGGTTGGGTATTGCTGGATGATCATGGGGGGCTTGCCCGCAGCAATCAGGGCATCGTTTACAACCCCCAGCCGGGTTACGTAGCTGGTGCCGGATTCCACCGCGACATCCTTGCCCGACAGTTCATCCATACTGCTCAGGGAAGGAGTGCCTTTGCGCCCGACAACAACAAGCGCCGTATCCTGGTAGGAAACGGCATCAAAGCTTTTTTCCCGCGCGGGGGTGCGGATAATACCGCTCATGACCAGACCGCAGCGTTGGGCAGAAAGGCTGGGGAACAGCCCCGTAAAATCCATGGTGATCACAGACAGGCGGGCATGCCAGCGCGTGGCCAGTGCCTGTGCCACGTCTATGTCAAACCCTTCCGGGTGTGTAACATCCTGCCCTTTTACAAAGGTCATGGGGGGCAGCGTGGGGTTGGTACAAACGGTTAATGTGCCGTCCTGCACGAACGAGGGAACCTGCTCCGCCCGGGCTGCGCCGGGCAGCACTGCTGCGGTAAGCGCAACCGCAAGGGCCGCAACCGGACGAAGCCTGCGGGGGAGCCGCAGGTAAGATAAAACGCTGGTCATCAATAGGAAGCTTCCAGAAGGGCACGGAACGTCTCGACCATCAGGCTGGTTTCGGGGGACGTACGTGCCAGAAAATGACAGCAGGTGATCAGCCGCAGATCGTTAAAAACAATCCGGCGCAGCAAACCCTGTGCAACAAGAGGAGCGGCAAACACTTCGGGCAGAAAGCCCATATAACTGCCAGAAAGAATGAGCAGGGCGCGCGCATCCACCTTGTCGGCCTTGGCACGATAGGTAAACAGCGGGCGTATCTCCTCCCACCTGTCGGATGTGGCGGCATCTGCCACGCTGACCATGCTGTGGCTGGTTAGCACATCAAGGGTGATGTCTTCTTCAGGCATATGGAAAAGAGGATGGCGGGAGCCACAGAACAGAAAAGACGCCTCCGCCACAAGCGGGCGGCAACCCAACGGGGCCTGCCCCTGTGCATACAAAGCAATGCCAGCCGTGGCCTGCCCGGTCATGACTGCAACTTCTACCTCCTTGGTGGAGGCGGAATGCAGGTTCATGAACACACCAGGGTGGCTTTGCGTAAAGGTGTGAATGGCTTTGACCAGCGGTGTCTCACCATGGGTCTGTATGTTATCGGGAACATACAGGTTAAAAGTGCCGCTGAGCATGCCACTGGTCTGGTTGATCTGCTGGCGGAAGTTCTCCAGACTGACAAAGAGTTTGCGGGTTGCCTCCAGCACCTCGCGCCCTTCATCCGTAAGGGCAAAGCCACTGCGGCCGCGCAGGCAGATGGTCAGGCCCAGACGGGTTTCCAGCGCGGAAATATCCAGACTGATAGACGATTTGCTTTTGCCCAGTGTAATTTCGGCCGCACTGAAGCCCCCCTGTTCCGCCACAGTGTGAAAGACACGCAGCAGCCGCAGATCAATTTCGGAAACATGCCCCTGAAAACCGCGTGGCCTCTTTCTGGGGCGGGGTGTTTTATGGCTGCTTCCCGTCATGGTTTGAATGCTCCTGTCGGATGGGGCGTCAAGAAGAGGGCGGAAGGTGCTGCCAAAGGCTCCTGTTCTATGCTGGCAAACCGTTATCGTTCTTTATCCAGAATAATTATGACGTGGAAAATATACGATGTGAAGAGAGAACCAGTGCAATGCATAAACATACGCGCACCAGAACGCGGCAGAATGACGGTTTTCCGCGTTGTTTGCCTATGTTTGCGAAAAAACCAAAGTAAACTCATATCTGTTCATATTGGGTCCGAAACGAGGCTCGGATAGCCTGCAAGGGAAAACAGATACCTTGGGGATTGACAAGACATGGCTGCAAACAGGTGGTTTATTGATAGCGAAACCGGTGTGCTGACAGATGTTCTTTTATGCCCGCCAGATTATTATGAATGGATTCCGAGCAACGACATCGCCATTCAGACCATGGCTGGCGGTGGCAGTATTGACCGGAACATCCTGAGCAGCCAGTTCAACGAGCTGGTTTCCACCCTCAAGGGGGCGGATGTTTCCTGCCATTTTCTCACGCCGCACAAGGGCATGCCTTACGAGGTTTACACCCGCGACAGCTCGCAGACCACGCCATTTGGCACGGTAGTCACCAGCCTTTCCCGCCCTGAACGGGTGGGGGAAGAAAAGGAAATCCGCACCTTTTATGCACCCGACGAAATCTGGCGCACCTGCACCGCAGGCCGGATTGAAGGGGGGGATATTCATATCATCCGCCCCGGTCTTCTGGCCGTAGGGGTCAGTGGTGGGCGCACGGATACCAAAGGGGCGGCCGAGTTCATCAGCTGGTTTGAAGAAGCAGGCTGGACCTGCCGCATGATCCATTTTCCCGAACATTTCCTGCATCTGGACGTTATTTTCTGCATGGTGGCGGAAAATCTGGCGATTGCGGCAGTCGATGTGCTGGACGAAGCAGATCTGGAGTGGTTCCGTGAGCAGGGTATCCGTATTCTGCCCGTAACCTACCGTGAAGCCATGCGGGATATGGGGTGCAATGTGCTGGCTCTGGGGCGTGACCGGGTTGTAAGCCCGCGCCATTCCACCCGTATCAATGCCATGCTGCGGGCCGAAGGGTTGAGTGTGCTTGACCCGGAACTGAACCAGTTCTCCCGCGGGGGGGGCAGCATTCATTGCATGACCATGCCTTTGCGCCGTCAGTCTTTGCAGACCGCGTAAGGCACAAACTAAAGGAGCAGGGGCAGATGCCAGCACGGATTGTTATCAGCGCAGATGGCAAGAAGGCGTATGAAAGCTGGCATCAGGCCTTTGCTGCTGTCGCGCCTGATCTGGATGTCTGCTCATGGTATGACCCTGCGTGGGAAGTCGGGGGGGATGATTACGCACTCGTCTGGACCCCCGAACCTGAACATATGGAACGCCTTGCGGGCATGCAGGGGATTATCTGCACCGGAGCGGGTGTTGACCACCTTCTGGCGCACGAACACTTCCCCCGCACGGTTCCACTTGTCCGCATGGGCGGGGAGCAAACCGCACGGCTGATGGCCGATTATGTTCTGTGGGCGGTTATCGGTCTGCTGCGGGATGCCCGGACATGGGCCGTGCAGCAGCAGCAGGGCATATGGCGCAACAATGTATGCTGCCGCACATCCAGCACGACCAGAGTAGGCGTTATGGGGCTGGGCCACCTTGGGGCCTATGTGGCACAGGCGCTGGCACAGGTCGGTTTTTGCGTATCGGGCTGGAAGCGTACCCCGGCCGAACTGGATGGCATAACGGTCTGGAGTGGGGCGGACACATTGCCCGATTTTCTGGCCGAGCTGGATGTTCTGGTCAATCTTCTACCCGCAACCCCTGCAACTGACGGGCTGATCAACCACACCCTGCTCAGCCAGTTGCCCAAAGGGGCCGGGTTTATCAATGTCGGGCGTGGGCGCCACGTGGTGCAAAGCGATTTGCTCCGTGCTCTGGATGATGGAACACTCTGTGGCGCAGTACTGGATGTGGTAACACCAGAACCCCTACCACCAGCAGATCCCCTGTGGCACCACCCACGCCTGACCATAACTCCCCATGTTGCCTCTGAGGCCGCGCGGGAGGTGCAGGCCCGTTACGTAGCCGACGTGGTGCGCAGTCTGGAGCGGGGGGAAAAACCCGCATTACTGTGCGACACAGCACGTGGTTACTAAAAACCGAACAGCTTGAAACAGGGAATGGACAGGATATGAGCCAGCACGCCAACCTGACAGTAAACGGACAGGCCCTGTGGCATGACCTTGTCACAACCGCAGCCTTTGGCGGCACAGAAAAAGGTGGCGTCTGCCGCCTTGCCCTGACGGATGAAGACAGGCAGGTTCGCGTCTGGTTTGAGCAGACATGCACGGCACTTGGCTGCACGGTTACGTATGACTCCATGGGCAACCAGTTTGCACGCCGCCCCGGCACACATGATGACCTCCCCCCTATTATGATGGGCAGCCACCTGGACACACAGGTCACAGGTGGTCGCTTTGATGGTATTCTGGGGGTGCTGGGGGGCATTGCCGTTTTGCGCGCCCTGCATGATGCAGGAGTTACAACCAAGCATGCGCTGGAAGTTGTAAACTGGACCAACGAGGAAGGCGCACGCTTTACCCCGCCCATGCTGGCATCGGGCGTTTTTGGGGGAGCCTTTACCGAGGAATTCGCAGGCTCCCGCGCCGATGGAGCCGGCATAACCCTACGGCAGGAACTCGAACGCGGTGGTTTTGTTGGCACAGAACCCTGTGGCCAGCACCCTGCCGCTGCATATTTTGAACTGCACATTGAGCAAGGCCCCGTGCTGGAAGCCGAAGACCGCACCATAGGCGTGGTAACGGGTGTACAGGGCATGCGCTGGTACGAGGTTGTTGTACGTGGTCGCTCCGCCCATGCAGGCACAACCCCCATGCCCATGCGCAAGGACGCACTCCTGGCTGCCGCACGCATGATTGAACAGGTCAATGCCGTGGCTCAGGCCCATGCGCCTGAAGGGCTAAGCACCATTGGTATTATTACGGCACTCCCGGCCAGCAGCAACGTTGTGCCACGGGAGGTCCGCTTTACAGTGGACCTGCGCAACCCGTCAGAGCCTGTCTTACAGACCATGGAAGAAGATTTCCTACAGCGCATGCAGGCCTGTGCACTGGAAAACGATGTGCAGGTCACGGTTACACCAACATGGAACTCCCCGGCCGTTCATTTTGACCCACGTTGCATTGCCAGCGTTAAGGAAAGCACGGAAGAACTTGGCTACAGCATGCGCGATATTGTTTCCGGCGCCGGGCATGATGCCGTTTATGTCTCCCGTGTTGTACCAACTGCCATGATCTTTGTGCCATGCCTGCATGGCATCAGCCATAACGAGGCAGAAAGCGCCACACCGGAAGACGTCACGGCGGGCAGCAATGTTCTGTTGAATGCTGTTTTGAAAGCTGATCATCTTTTTTAAAGAGATCTTTTTTCACTACACCCCTTCAAAGACCATTCTGGTTTTCCAGTCCTAGAAACTGCACTTTATAAAAAGGGGAGGAAGAAGTTGATCTTCTCCCTCCCCTTTATTGAGCGGCGTTGCAACACAATCAGCTTGTCACTTAATCAGTGATGCAACCTGTTCCATGGCTTTACAAAAAACCTGCACATCGCTGGCCGAGCCCACGGTAATTCTGGAACAGGTGGGCCAGATCTCCCAGCTTCGTCCGATAATCACATTGTTCTGAGCAAATGTTCTCACAATTGGCCCGGGTGCTGTGCGCCAGTCTGCCATAAGCATATTGGCTTCACTTGGAATAGTCCGGACGCCATAATGGCTCAGACATTCCTGCATGACTTTGCGGTTTTGGCGTGTTTCAGAACGCCGCTTTGCAATTTCAGCCTGATCTTTCAGACTATCCGTGCCGATAGAAACAGCGGGGACGGAAAGCATGGTCGTCTGGTAAATGCCATCATACCGCATCATTCTGTCATGCAATTGCGGGTGAGCAATACTCAGCCCCAAGCGAAGTCCGGCCATGCCGAACAGTTTGGAAAAAGTACGTAAAACAACAAGATTACGGCACGACCCAAGCAGTGAAACCGCAGAGGGGGCGTTACTGAAATGCTGATAGGCTTCATCCACCACCAGCACGGATTTTTCAGGAATATTACGGGCAAGCCATGCAATATCCGCTAACGGCGTAACCGTGCCAGTCGGGTTATTGGGGCTGCATATGTAATACATACCTGCATGCGGATCAGCCTTGAGCATGGCCCGCACATCGGTCTTATAGCCATTGTCTGCCCTTAGGGGGACTTTGGTCAGGGGGATCTGTAGCCATTCCGCAACACCCCATACCGTCTCGTATGTAGGGTTGCTGGTTACAAGGCCCTGCGTAGGCGAACAGAAGGAAATCACAGTCCGGCACAGCGGGTCGCTCGACCCCGGCCAGGGAGTTACCAGCTCTGGAGAAATATGATCATACGTTGCCACGGCTTCAACAAGCGCCTGACGCTCCTTACCGGTCAGATAACGGTTGCCGTTCAGCAACGCCTTTTGTCCGGCGGGCAAGGCCGAGGGAAAAGGCCCCGTCCAGAATTCATTCCCATTGAGCAGAATGGCCCCCGCAGGGTAAACCCCGCCTACAGGCAGGGTATCCGCCCGGCTCCTGTGCCAAGGCATGCCGGCCATAACAGCACCAGCGCCCAGAACAAGACCAATGCGACCGATCTGCCTGCGGGAAAAACCACGCTCCTGAAACTCCTGCTGTGTGTGCGGTGGCAGAGGGGCAACCATGGCGTGTCTCCTGTCGGGGAAAGAAAGGAATCCGGGAGAAAACTTCTTTGGCTCAAACACTGCTCGTGCAGAGTAGCATGGTGGCCAAAGTAGAATGATCAGAACTGTACGAAAAAGAGGTGAAAAGAAAAGTTCACTTTTGTTGTAACGGAAGTCGGCCGATATGTTCCGATAACGTATCTAAAAATATACTCTGAAGACAAGCCTGAAAAATCGGGAGGGCGTTCAATTCATCGCCAGTCACTTTATTCCTCTCCAGAACAAAGCGTAACAGAGGCCCTGCCCTATTTTGACCGGCAATCACTCTGTTCTGCCCTGACCACATTCAGTTGGTAAACTATAAAGCCCTGCTCCAGATAACCATTGGGATACCTCGCGATTTCACGCGTATTTTCTAAAAATCTCTTTTTTTGTTCGGATGTTACGGTAAATGTCCAGTAGTTGTACATATAATTACGGACAGATTTTTCCGCATTTTCATCCATGATATTCAGAACAGAACTCCCTGCTTTTTCCTTATCATTAGCAATCAGAATCAAGGGCGGAGATTTAGAACACACGGCCAGCTTTTGTGCGGCCTTGAGCAAATCATCCAGATTGTAATCCAGCTTGTTTTTATAAGGAACGACAACATCATAGTCATTCGATGTCATCATGAACACGGGTCGTTTTGTATAGTAAGGAATTGCCTCCAGATTATAATCCATGGATGAAAGAATAGGAGAATTCTTTAAAATTTCGTCTTTATTGATAAAATCCACAAATTGTTTGGACATGCTATTGGGTTTATGCACCTCATGAAATGCCAGCAACCCAGACAGAATGACTTGAATAGTGAGTATTGTATAAAATGAGACAGACCCAATTTTATTCAGGACATTACCGGTAGGCTCTTTGCCCGTGTTTTTCTTTATCCACAATAATGCAACAACAAGCATGAGCCAGAGAGCCTCATGCCGATAACCACCTTGATAAACGATAGAAAAAAACGCAGAAAATCCGATAAGAGACAGCGCTGCAACAGAAAATAGAAAAGCATCACCCCACAAGACAAGGGGGGAAAACAAGATAGCAGCGTAAGCTACTGCTTCCAGAGCAAGATATACAATTTTTCCGAAAAGGTGATGGCCGAAAACATCGGATAAATAGTCTTTGCACCCGAAAAAGGTCAAATGCTTGAAAAATCGGAAATGGTGTTTGACGGTCATCTCTACCGGATGAGCCGCAGCCAGATCATAACGGGTTGGATAAACTGTCATGAAACAGGCAATAAATCCCGCAATACCCAGAAAACTGTTGAGGCATGCTTTTTTAGTGTCCTCACTCCACTTTTTGCCATTTTCGTACCAAATGCTTAATGGCCATAAAACTGAAAATCCCCCCACGATCAGAGCGGAGTGTACGTTGGTATTAGCCAACAAAAACAAAATAGGACCCGAAAAAATATATTTGTATTTATCAGCTGAAAAACAGCAGGCAAGCAGCAGCATCAACAGAGCGCTTATGCCATAATTCCTATCCATAACCGTATATTCATACAGCATGGGATAGCCAAAAAGTATCAGCGCTTTGAGTCTGAAATTAAATGGCGAGAAAAACAGCAGCAATATTACAGAGCAAAGAGATATGAACAACGATGAAGCTGGCAAAACATAATAAGAATCAGTTATCCAATATAACAACTGCTCTATTTTATAGACTAAAAATGGGTGTGGATTCCCAATAATATGGATCCGGGACGTTGCCCCTATGCCTATCATAAAATTCCGCACTTCATCCCGCCATAGGGCATGATGAAGAACCAAGTATGTTATGGTTAAAATCCACAACATAAAAATCCCAATTAAATTAATATTTTTATTTTTTAATAATCCACCTTTACTCATTTTTTATTTCCACAATATTTTGCCATTTCGGAACTCATAAAGCAGAAAACAACACCATTCAAGAGGATTTTTTAAGTGTCAAGACCATCAACTTTGAGAATTTGTGCTTAATATTTTTTTACTATTGAATGCACACCATAAAATTTCATTTCCACCAATAATCAGAGCATCCTCGCACAAATATCTAACATTCTTCTCAAACACTGAAGGGGAAGGAGCTTTCCCCCTTCCCATACATGCACGGCATATCTTTCGGCAATTATGAACGCCGTTAATTGCTGGCCAGATTTTTATCTGATTTTGAAGGCGGCAAAACATGATTGAAAAGAAGGCTAAGGAAAATAGCCGTAAGAGCACCAACGGTAATCCCGCTCCCGAACACAATCCGCACCCATGATGGGAGGCTGTCTGTAATATGCGGTTGAGCCGTAACCAGCATGCTCAATGCAACGCTGGCCCCCGCAATAATGATGTTATTATGATCATCAAAATCAACCTGACTTAAGATCTGAACACCAATCATTGCGACTGTTGCAAACATGGCAAGGGCAGCGCCCCCCAGTACCGGGGCCGGAATACTGGCGACAAGAGCCGCTGAGACCGGAAAACTGCTGAGAATGATCATAATGACAGAGGCGGATACAATAACCCAACGGCTCCGCACACCAGTCATACGCACCAGTCCAACATTCTCTGCATAACATGTATAAGGGAACGAGTTGAGAATACTGCCCAGAACAGTCGCCAAACCATCCGCCTGAATAGCGGAGGCAATGTCCTCGGCATGAATATCACGCTTTACAATGGAGCCAATGGCATAAACGCCGGCAGATGTTTCGATCATGGCAATGATCATAACAACTGTCATCGACAGAATTGGTGCGATATGAAAAATAGGAAGTCCAAAATAAAAGGGCTGAGTATAAGCCACCCAAGGCAGGGCATTATAATCATGCACTTTCATGTCACCCAGCATCATGGCAATGCCCGAACATAGGAGCAAACCCAACAGCACTGCTATGGTGGAAAAGAAGCCACGTAACACTCTTTGTAAGATGACAATCAGAAAAAAAGTACCCAACGCATAATAAATATTCCTGATATTAACAGAGCTCTGCATAATGCTCGGGCTCTGACCACCAACAATATCATTTGCGGCTATGGGAAGCAGGGCAAGCCCGACGATAAGAATGGTTGATCCCATGACCACTGGTGGGAAAAACCTTACAATTTTGGAAAAATATTTTCCTGCTATAAACGCGAACAGACCTGCTATGAGAATTGCACCGTAAATCTCTCGCAATCCTTCTATTCCGCCACCTGCAGCTACACCAATGGTGACCATCGGCACCATGGCCGTAAAAGTAACCCCCTGTAACATCGGTAAACGGACACCAATTTTTCCAATACCAACTGATTGTATTAAAGACGCAATACCACATGTAAAAAGATCAGCATTGATCAGGTGTAGCAGGTCACTTCTGGATAGGTTAAGCGCATTGGCCAGAATGATAGGCACAATAACCGCAGCAGCATAAAACGTGCAGACATGCTGAACACCATAGATAATCAGCTTGTTTAAGGGCAGCACTTCATCAACCGGATTATCCTGTGCTGATTGAGCCTTTGTCATACAACCTGACACACCTGCATTTGTTTCGCAGCACTTCATCCCAGTTCCTTCCGGCCATGTATGACTGAACTATGAGATTAAGGAAATTTTTTGAGTATTGATCATGTTCTCTACTCACGATCAAAATGGAAAGCATGGACTAGCTTATTCAGCCGTAGCTCTGGTGCCCATACGTTGCCTGTAGCCTTTCCTGCAGATAATCGTAGCCACTCACAGGCGGGTAATGCGCACTTTCACCTTGCTGGCTGACAATTGGTTCAACCTGTGCATCCGCATCCGGGTCCAGAAAAAAGGCAATGGAATATCGCTCTCCTTCTGGGCGCAAAACACGATGGGGGGTGGAGACATACACATCGTTGCTCCAGCGCATCAGGCAGTCCCCAATGTTGCAGATAAACGTACCGGGAATAAGTGGCGCATCCATCCAGTCACTCCCACGTGGGCGCACCTGCAGGCCGGACACACCATTAACGGCCAGAATGGTCACATTGCCATAATCCGTATGTGCCCCTGCCCCCGGAGCCTGATCGGCACGTTTTGATAGAGAAGGCGGGTAACGCAGCAGACGCAGCGTTGCCATGGGGTTTTGGAACTTATCAACAAAAAAGTTCTCATCCACGCCAAGGTCGCGCGCAAAACCACGGTGCAGGGCCGCACCTATATCCAGACATGTTGTAAAATACGCCATCATCAGGTCCCGCCACCCCGGTAAATCGGGCCATACATCTGCATCATCCACATTATGGGGGCTGATATTGAAGGCTTCCTTATTATCGGGCAGGGATGTCGTATCAAGCCGTTCGACGCCCAGGCCAACATAACCCCGATTTTTGCCAAGCCTGCTCATGGCGACCTTTTCCTTGGCATTGGCAGGCTGGTTGAAGAAAATGCGTGAAGCTTCAAAAAGCTTGTTCATCATTTCAGGCGCAACACCGTGGCCGGTAATGTAAAAAAAACCGGCTTCGCGGCATGCCCTGCCAAGGGCTGCAGCCACTACCTTACGCTCCGCACTGCTGCCATGGCGGAGTGCTGCAATATCAATAACAGGAATAGGGGGAACCATCGGACGTATCCTTTCAAACGCAGGACGCAAAGACTGATACTGATCGCTAGGCAGGCGGGTGGCGTCTCCCATGGTATGGGATGTCTGGCCATGAATACCGCGCTGCCGGATACTGCGTGGGCTCTGGCCATTCATCAGCCGGACCTCACGCGAGAGATGAAATGCCGATCCGTACCCGGTAATATCGGCAATACTGGCAAGCGACATATCTGTATGCCGTATAAGGCGCAAAGCCGCTTGGGCCCTTACGTTACGTAAATACCGTATAGGGGTTGTGCCCTGATGGCGGCGGAACAGGTCGATCAGGTAAGGCGGTGTAACACCAGCCACGCTAGCCAGTTGCTCAAGGGATGGCTTTTCAGCGTAATGCTGGTCGATATAGGATTTTGCCGCAATCAGGGAGGGCGGCATATGCCCGATAACGTCCTGCCCTGCCTCTATACGCCATGCCGCAAACAGGGCCTCGCCCAAAGCATTGCGTAATGTATCCAGCGTGGGCGAGCTATTCAGGCCGCAGTTAATGCCCTCACGAAACAACGTGAGAATACGCTGGGATGCGCGAACCCTGTCCCCCAGAAAATCACTTCTGGCGGGCAGGGCAGACTTGAGCAGCGGTGTTTCGCACCACATCACACGGCTGCCCGGAGCGTAAGTGGAGCGACGGCCCGTTCTGTTGATAAAAATACCGCATTCACCAGCATGCAGCTCGCGCCGGTTCCTATCAATAACCGTGCTCATGGTACCTGTTTCCAACAGGATCAGAGCAGCATAGGCACCACTGGTGACCCTGAACTCCCCTCCATCGGGGTAAGCCGTTTGACCAAACGAGAAATTGGCGCCACGCCTGATAAATGCGGTTTCCTGAATCTCTGACAGATCGAGCCTCCTCACATAGCGCACGACCTGAATTATAGTTATGATTCCGGAATGATAAATAGCTCAAATGGCTAAAAACATGTCCAGAATTAAGATATGGCAACCAAGGAGGGCACCCACCCCCAAAAGATCGGGCCTGTAACAAGCACGCTGGAAGCTGGAAAAATACGGGCGGCCTGAAACACCGCCCGACTGGACCGCTTTACAAAGCACTGATCACTTTAAGCCCTGCCAGAACAGCGTTGGGAATGACCGATGTCTCCCCCGGGCGCATCATGTATTCAAACTCGGGAGTTACAACCAACCCCGGCATGATGGGGATACCATAATACGCTTCCAGAATAGCAGAGTGGGTCTGAGGTGCATTAACATAGGCCCCCATGGACATGCCTGCCATCTGGCGCAATCGTTGCCCATACGTCGTGCGGGGGCTGAGCTGGTAATAGGAATACATGACCCCAAACCGGTCAAACGGACGCCCGGGAATAATCCCCAGCAAGGAAGCCCCGACATAAAACTCATTGGCGAATGTAGAATTGCTTGGAGTATTATGGACAAATCCCGCCAGCACATACCCCCCCGCCATCTGGTGTTGCCCATGACTGCGGTAAACCATCTGGTCCGTCTCGATATAAAACGTATCTCTGGGCTTTTCCTTATGCTTTTGCACGGACCCGGCAAAAGCATAAGGAACAACCCCGATCATGTCCGCATAGGGGGACGTATCATGCGCATACCCAATTTTGTAATGACCGGGCAATTTGCGTTCACCAAAAAAGGGTTCCCAGGTCAGTTCCACAGGGGTCTGAATACCAGTGTACGGCTCACTCCCCCACGCCCAGCCTGTGTTATCAACCGCTTTGGGGCCAATGCGGTACACGCCTGTTCGTAAAATCAGATCCCGCGTGGGACGTATGCGGAATGTTCCGCCCCACGATGTTTTAGGATACACGCTCCAGCCCGCAGGCTCACGAATGGCCATAGGTGCGGAACACATGGTCATGAACGTGCACAGCAGCACCGAAGTGGAATAGGTATGCGTGAGCGCAATACGCCCGAGATTAATATTGATCCTGTTGTTCAGGAACGATTTTTCTACGTAAAGGTCTGCCAGACGTGCGGCGGCAGGGCCATGAATACTCCAGACCTCGGTCAGCAGAACATTGCGCTCGCCCACGTGGTCCCACCCAACCTGCCGGCCCTCCCGGTTCATGACAATACCGTGCAGGAACCAGCCTTCCAGCGGTTTCCATCTGGTTAGCCGGCCCAGATCAAACAGCATGGCAATACGCACTTCATGCGTGTAGTCCATTCCTTTGGAAAGGCCACCGCTCATATTCCCCATGCCCTCACCTTTATAGGTTAGTTCAAAGCTGAAACCATGGTTCGCCAGACGGTCCCGTAAGGGTTTAAGGGAGGGCATAAGGTTGCCAAATGCCTGCTCGGACACATAATACCCTGCACTAATATCCCCCCGCCGCAAGGCATCTTCATTATGGTTCAATAATGAGGAAATACTTTCCGTCTGAAACAAGGATTCCAGACGATCTTCCGCAATAGGCCGCTTATGTTTGACCGGGGGCGGTGCAGTGCCATGCCCCCCACTGGCTTCAACACCTGCGGACACAGGCAATTTTTTAACGTCCTGAGCCATTACGGCGTAAGGCACAGCCAGAAGAACAAGCCCCAAAACAGCAGGCAATTTTGCGAGAGAATAAAAGATACGACACCGCAAGGCACATGCTTTGCGGCTATGACCCCGAAATGTGGACATGGCTTTATCCAAAGCTGCAAGCATCCGCCCCAGCTTGCGCTGAAACAGAGGCACAACATTCCTGATTTACAGAATAAAGACGCGCTTAGAGCTTGCTGACGACAGGCAAGCTTACGGGCACCTTATTGTGCTGTTGCAGGTCTGGGGGAGCACGGAGCATCATTTTGTCAGACATTTTTTTCTTTTTCTTATGATTGTTTTTTATGAGGCTAAACCGGGTTTTAAAAATTTTCAATTCACGTTCTTGTCGCTTATTTGTAATAACAACAGAACATACTTCAGTAATTCATTTTTCTGCTCAGATAATATAATATCTGTCGGGTACCGGCATACCTTTACGTATTGCTTTCAAGTATCGCCAAATTGGTTCTTTGCATCCCATAAAATGCTGTAACCAGCCGGTTTTTAAGCTGATTTCTTTATTGCCTTAAAACACAGGTCAGTTTCAAAAACATCTCTGTTCATCTTTATCTATGAACACTCTTGTTTCAAAAGAATGGAAACCGTGCCAGATTTTATGAGGCTACAAGCACCCTCTGCACAAGGCACGGTTCCAGAAATGGAATGCCTTTAGTCAACACCCACCATAACATCGGATGCCTTGATCACAGCATAGACGGACTCTCCGTCCTTTAGCCCGAGGTCTGCCACAGCTTCATTGGTAATGGATGCCATAACAATAGCTCCACCTGCAATTTCGATGCTCACATGAGAGGTGGTTGCACCTTTTTCTATTTTTCTGACTGTACCTTTGATCTGATTGCGTGCGCTAATCTTCATTATTCTATCTCCAGCATTTTTATCAGCTATCTCCCTCTGACGGACGGTAGAGAGAGTATTGCAGGAGCCAGATGCTCCTTCTTTTATATACTGCCACGTCCTGTAGAAAACACCAGCTTGCTACAGTGCTTACAGTTGGGGTTATTGTGCTTTAACCCCAACCAAACCACAACACGCCGGTATTTATCTGGAACAAATCACCAACGCGTGGCGATAAGCCGACTATGCCGCCTTGCGGTCACTTATAGTGGCAAGTCCCTTTTTGCGCCGAATGAGAACCGGCAATCGCGCCAGATTGCCCATTCCTGCCAGAAACTGAACCTGTCCGGCCGCGATGACGTGCATCTACCGAACAGGCAGGAAAAACCCTTGCATCCGGCGTAGCAATGCCGCGCATGGGAGCACCATGTGCACTGGTCTATACGCCCGTTTTAGGCTCTTCTACCAAAGACAGACGTTCCTGATTGGCCTCGGCTATTCTTTTAACCAGCCAGCCTATAAATTTGCGGGAAGCCCCCACAGGGTCATCTCCATAATGGCATTGTTCATGCCATTGTGCTGCATCGGAGCCTTCCAGCCCCCGTGCAGCCAGCCAGTGCGTTATAAGGCTATGGCGCAGTGAGTGCCTGCTGGCACTCTGCCCGCCCCGCGTGGACATCCAGTGGTACGACAGCACGCCCAGATCACTCACCAGTTCCTTGGCATAGCTGCAAGAATGGGCTTTTACGCGGTAACCTGCATGCCATTTGACAAAATGCTCGGGAGGCATGGGGGGAGAAATGCCATATCCCTGACCAAAACGGCAGCCCAGATGGTAGATGGCCTCGATAACGTCATCATCCTCCAGACCTTCCACAATAACCAGCTCATGGAAATCTATCCCCATATCCAGCACGGACTTAACCATGCTGAATGTCTGAAGAGGTGCTGTACGGATATTCCGCAAAAGCCCTTGGTCAACCTTGATAATATCAAACGGAAGGGAAGAAAGGCGGAGCAGGTTACTATAACCCGACCCCAGATCATCAATCGCGATCTTGACCCCTACCGCCTTGAACTTCTGGATAGCAATATCCTGTATGGTCGGGTCGATCATCTGGGTTTCCAGCAGCTCAACCGTTAACTGCTCAGGGCGGATGTTATAGCGCTGCAAAGCACTCTCAACCCACGCTGGGCCATCCTCATTTAAAAGATAAGTGGGAGGCATATTCACGGCCAGGTTGATAATCTGCCCGTCCTTCTGCCACTGCTGCAATAAGCCCAGAGACTCCTCAAGCCCCATATGGAACAGCCTGTCGAGCTCATTCTGCCCAAGCAGGGACAGGAAGCTCCCGGGTTCGATAATGGCACCATTGGTATCCTGAATACGCACAAGTGCTTCAACTTCCAGCAAATCTCCCGTGCGCAGGTTTACAATTGGCTGAACGTACATCCGCAACCCATCGCTGAACAACCTGTCCCTCAGGTAGCAGGACTGTTCTTCCGTCACGACGGAGCCCCGGGGGAAGCAGCACCGCATCCACATCTGCTCCCAGCGGTGTTGCAGGCTGCGGGCAAACTGCTGCATGCGCTGGGTTTCAAACTGGTTAGGGCATGCGCCAAACAGGGCCAGCACAACCGCGACCTGCTCCTCCTCCATGGAAATGGGGATGCTGATGGACGAACTTATGCCCAGAGCCTGCATCATCTCCCGCCATGGAGCGGCATTGGGGTTTGTGGAATAAGAGGCACAGGTCTGCTTCTGTCGTGTCCGCCATGCCAGACCGGTCACAGTGTTACCAAATACCGATTGCGCGTTCACAACGGGCTGACTGATGATCTGCTTCAGTCTTTCGGTCAGCTGGGCACCAGCAGCCCCTCCACTATGTTCGACCACCAGCTCACCGGCAGGGTTCATCCGGAACAGCAAGACAGCTTTAATACCCGGCAGGCTGCCCAGAGCCTCTATACCCTGCGCACTCACATCCGGCCACACACCCCCGGCAACAGGCAGACGCTTGGAAAGAAGAGAGAAATATTTTTCCTCTATCTTCTGCCCGGCCTCAAGCTGTGCGCCTTTATCATCCTGCAAGCGCATTTCGGTTGTCAGGAGAATATGGTACCGGTCGTACGCACGCAGCAGCGCTTTATCCAGACTGTCAATCAGCAAACGTCGATAAATACTATAGGCTTCTCCCAACAGGGCAGGGGAAATGCCACAAAGCATATGAATAGCACCCAGCTTTGTCGCCTGTTGCAGAATATCCTGCCGTTGCGTTTCTGCCCCCAGTAAAAAATCCAGATGTGCAGCCTGCTTTTGCTTCAGGTGCTCAAGCTGCTCTGGTGTCAGAACAGACAGAATAGACTGCGCCTCGCTCATTTTTGCCAGACTGTCGTAAAAACACTCGATAAAATTCTGCCGTATCCGTGTCAGAAACGTTTTGGCGCGTGTCAGCAGTTCCGCAGCTTCTGGCCCGTATGGGTTAAAGGCAACCTGTTCCACGGCCTCCTCAGCAGGCATCTGCCGGGTATTGCTGGCCATGCACCACCAGTTCTGGCGGTTGGCCTTGTTCTGCTTGGATAAATACATGGCCGCATCGGCACGGCGCAAAAGCGTGTCGGGGTCTTCGCCATCAACCGGATACAGTGCGAGCCCTAATGTCATGCCCACCATGGCAAAAGCATCCTGCGCAATGGCAAAGGGCGTTTCCACGGCTTTGTGCAGGTTATCCAGAATTTTTGTAGCCTGTGTTACCCGCAAGAGCGGGTCCAGATTTTCCAGCACAATAACAAACTCATCGCCGCCCAGCCGGGCAACGTAATCCGTATGCCGGACATGCTCTTGCAAACGACGCCCAAGGGCCTGCAAAAGACGGTCCCCCGCCTCATGCCCATAACCATCATTAACCTGCTTGAAGTCGTCCAGGTCCAGCATACCCACAGCCACCGAACTGCCCTGACGGACAGCTCGGGCTATGGCCTGCGGCATATACTCCTCCAGCGCCAGACGGTTGGGCAGGCCGGTTAGCGGGTCATGCCGTGCGCGGCGTGCTTCCTCATTCTGGAGTTTTTCCAGCCTTTTCTGGGCATCCAGTTTATCCAGCGCATGGCCCAGCAATTCCGCCACCTTCTGGCACAGGCCTATACACTGCTCATCGAACATATCTGTGCGGATTGATACAAACGAGATAACGGCCCAGCGCACGCCGCCCCGCCAGATCGGGACCGCCAGCACGGCACGCCACTGGTTACGGTAAAGAAAGTCATACCATGGCGTGTTTTTCTGCTCTCCCAGTTCGTCATTACTGTAAACTAGGGTCTGTCTGTCCCATGCCTCCACGGCGACAGGAAACTGGGGCGAATCTTCCTGAAAGCCAAACTTCAGGTTGGTCATCCCCTGCGTGCCAGCCCCCATGCAGGAGAGGATATGCAACGTGTCGGACTCATCCTTCCGACCAATCCAGACTGCCTGAAAAAGCGCATCATATACCAGATCGGCACATGTTTTATCGCACATCTCGCTTTCGGTAGAAGCCTGCAACACCGCATCGGCCGTGTTAAGAAGGGCGCGATACAGTCTCTGCACTAAATCCAGATTTGTTGCATTCTCCATAAAACAGACTAAAACCTTCCCCAGAGTTTATGAATGACACAAAAACTAAAGTCCAAAACCCAAAAATGGGTATACAATGCGTATCTAATCTAAAAACAAGACGATTTTATAAAGTGAAAACGCCACAAACCGATTACAATATATTTAATTATTAAATACATAACGGCATCAGATACAGACCCCCCTGTGCTGACAGGCAGATTTCCACGCGTTTAAAGACCCCAGATTATTCTACACCCGCATTGCGGTCAGACACGCCGGGAAACAGATACCCACGCCCCCGGCAACCCTGACCAAAACCTGAACACCAGAGAGAGAACCCGGCTTTCCTTAGGCGGCAGGTTCTTTTTCTTTGGGCATTTCCATGATCTTGATGCAGCTAGACAGAATCTTCCCGTTCAAAAAGCTATCACGCACAAACCGGCGGGACACATCTGCGGGCTTATGCTGCCCATCGGACCGGTTTTTATTATCGTCCAGCACAACGGCACCTGTTTTGGGGTCAAAATACCCAAAATCGCATAGATGGGGGTTTCTGATATCCGCCATAATATCAAACAGATGGCACTTATACTCCCCAATCCAGATTTCCGTTCCCTTGCGGTTGGAAATATCGGGGTAGTTGAAGGTCAGCCCACGCGCATGGAAAAAGTCAAAAATACCCCCCATCAGGCACTGGGTTGCCTTGACCTCACGCGGGTTGAACTCAAAACCATAATAAAAATGCTTCTGATAACGGATTTCGTCTGTGGGCAGGTATTTCTGATTAAACAGCCCCATGAACTTCTGCAGGCCGTTAGGGTTCGCCTTTACCTTGACAGGATCCTCATGAAAGAGGGCTGTTCCACGGTAATTGAAGAACACGGGAACAATAATATGTTTTGGGTTTTCCCACATGGGAAATCTCCTAAAGACCTGACCACACAATAAATAATCTAGTTTGTTATGATTCTGCCAGCTTTGACAAGCTGCCCGTGTTCATAACCCTCAACCAAAATCACCAAAGACCAATATCGGCGAGAGAGGCAGCAACATGCAAGTAACCTTACGAATGCACAACCGGCTTTGATAGCTTTACCCTAACGCCAGACCGAGCGAGACGTGGCACCATGTGCATCCAATTACCTGCTTATACCTTTTTAGCATAGAGCATTCCTCCACCCGCCCAAACGCAATCTGCCCCGCCAGCGCCCACAAGGGGAACATAACGGGGCAGACTTTGTAAGCGTTTACCGGGCCTTCAGGGGCATGCACTTTTGTCCTGCGGCTTATCCGCCACAGGCAGCGGGCCTCATGGATGCTCTGGTGGCGTAGGCTGGGCTGCCTCCTTGCCCGAAGCCGGCACGGCAGGCGGGGAGGCAACAGTTGCAGGTGCTGCGGTTGCCGGTGCTGGCACCGGAGCAGATGCGGAAGCAGGAGCCGGGGCCGGGCGCGGCTGGCGCATGGCCGCAACCTGCTCGGCATTAACCTGATGGTCCCCACTCCCGAACCTGATGGTCAGGTAATTGACCAGTCTGGCAATTTCCTCATCACTCAGGCGTTGCACATCGGAATGACTGCCAAAAGAGGGCATGCTGGCATGGCCAGACGGCGTCGTGCGGTTAACACCTTCCAGAATAGTCATGATCAGGTTATCCGGCCGCCCCGAACCCACAACGGAGTTGGTGTAGAGCGAGGGCACGTACTGGTCCGCCGTTCCTGCGCCATTGGCACCATGGCAGGCTGCGCAGTTTGCATCGTACAGTTCAGCCCCACCCATTTCGTACAGATCACCGACCTGATGGACAACACCGGACCGAATATCAGGCTCCTGTAGCGCCTTGCCAAAACTGTCCCGCGCCTGATGCTCCATGTCATCATCATGGGCAGGAACCTGTTTGATAAAGGCGGCCAGCGCATGCAGGTCCTCATCGGTAAGGTGGCTGGTGCTATGCTCAACCGCCTCCCCCATGGGGCCGGCGGCCTGACTGCGCCCTTTGGCATGACCCGTTTTAAGGTAGGCTACCAGATCATCCTCGCTCCAGTCCCCTATGCCGCCAGTATTGCTGGGCGTAATATTGGGCGCGAACCAGCCATTCAACTGGCTCCCAGCCAAGTACTGGTCCTGCTGCTCCACCAGCATGAAGTTACGGGGCGTATGGCAGGTGCCACAATGCTCCAGCGCAGTAGCCAGGTAATGGCCACGGCGGAGCTTGTCATAGGTTGCGGAATCCCCTGTTTCGGGCTTTTCGCTCTCGGCCAGCATGTTCCACGCCATCATGGACATACGGATATTGCCGGGGAACCCCATTTGTGTTTCAGGCGCTTTTTCCGCCACCGGCTGCACACCGTGCATGAACCATGTGTACAGCGCCTTGACGTCCTGATCAGTCAGCCCGGCGTAGGACACGTAAGGCATAACGGGGTAAAGATACGCCCCATCTTTTCGCAGGCCACGGCGCAGGGCTTTTTCAAAGTCCTCCAGCGTGTATGCACCAATGCCGTTTTGGGGGTCGGGCGTTATGTTGGTGGAAATCACCGCCCCTTTGGGAGTGGCAATTTCCAGCCCCCCTGCAAAGGGCTTGCCGCCGGGGCGCGTATGGCAGGCCACGCAATCACCCGCGGTTGCAAGGTATGCACCACGCGCCATAAGTGCCTGCTCGTCATCCGCAGCATGGCCGGGTGTGGCATGCACTCCGCCAAAGACCGCCCCACCCAGCAGAACAGACCAGAAAATATGTTTGAAATCAGCCATGGAGCAGTTCTTTTTTCAACGTATCGGCAACACGCAGCGCAATGGCCGCTACGGTCAGGGTGATATTCCCCGTTCCCACGGTCGAAAAGACAGACGAACTGGCAATAAACAGGTTTTCATGGTCATGCGTGCGGCAATGCCCATCCACCACGGAATCCTTGGGGTCCACGCCCATAATGGTGCTGCCCGAGGGATGATCCTGCGGGAAGTAGCCCGGTGTCCATTCTTCATCCGTGCCATGCATCAGGTGGATCAGCTGCTTGAACACACTGCGCGTGTGGTCACAGCTACGCACCGTGTACTGGGGCAGTTTGTAATAGACTTCGGGGTGCGGAATACCCAGTACGTCTTTTTCCGTCTTACTCAGGGTCAGGCGGTTTTCGGGGTCGGGCAAAGCCTCGTTATGGCTGAACAGGCGCACCGTGTGCGATGCAAGGTAGCGGATCTGCTCTTCCAGCTCCCGACCGACATACCCTTTGGAAATGGCAAGCTGGGTGGCAAAGTCCACCTGATTATCATCCACCATATGCACAAGGTACGCACCGCGTTCGTTCCGCCAGCTTCCATCCCGGAAATTGTCGATCACGTTTGTTTCCAGCGGCCCGCGCCCCGGCCAGAGCGCCTTGTCCCCGCTAATAAACGTCACCTGCACGCCGGTATGGTCCATCATGTTCCGGCCGACATGGCCTGAACTGTTGGCAACCCCATCGGGGCTCTGCTCATCGGCGGACAGAAGCAGGAGCTTGGCGGTTTCAATACAATGGGCGGCAATAACAAAGTATTTTCCGCTCACACGGTGCGACCCTTTATCGGGATCGTAATAGTGTAGCGCTGTAACTTTTTTATTCGCGGCATCCCGCTCAATTTTGTACACAACCGCATTGGGGATAAACTTCGCCCCGGCTGCCTCGGCATGGTAAACGGAATAACTGCCGTTATACATGGCCCCGATCGGGCAGATGGGCATGCAGTTATTATGCCCTTCGCAGGTTGGCCGCCCATCATACGGGCGCGTGTTGCGAGCCTGCGGTTCATGCACAATGCGCCAGGGGGTTTTTTCCGTAATCAGCTTGCGGAACTGCTCCCCGGCATAGGACAGGGGCAGAGCTTCCATGGGGTAGGGCTGCTTGCGGGGGGAGCCAAGGTCTTCCACGCTTGGGTCCGGCCCGCAGACGCCCATCATCACCTCGGCCTGATAGTAGAATGGCTCCAGATCATCATAGGTCAAGGCCCAGTCACGCCCCTGTCCGTAACGGGTTTTCAGCTCAAAGTCCGATGGCAGGTAACGCCATGCACAACCGGCCCAGTGCCATGTTGTGCCCCCCATAAGCCGCAGATAAGCCTGCTGGTACGCCTCTGCGTCCGGGCCGGTCGTGTGGAGGTATTTATTGGGGGACTGCTGGTTGGGCGGATGGGGCGCCCACGGCGTGCTGGGGAACGGCCCCTGATAGGAGGGTTTGTTCTCCAGATTACGAAAGTTCTCTACAAAATGCTGCCGGTCCACGCGCGGACCGGCCTCGAGCACGATAACGGATATTCCAGCGCGCACCAGTTCGTTGGCAATGGAACTTCCGGCAACGCCGGACCCGACAATAACAACATCAGCGGAAAGATTCTGGTCAGAAGACATAGGTTTGGACTGCTTCAGTTCTTCAGGTGGGTTCCACGACAAACGGCGAGGGCGAAAGGGCCGGCAGACCGGTCGGACGCGCGACCTCGGGCGGCTTGGTGGTCCAGTAGAATGGACCACCTGCGGCGTAGGTCTTGGGGTAAATTGCATCTTTGGTGATGTCGAACATCAAGGCCGTGCGGTACACAACGACCTTGCCCCCCGCAACACCACGGTACCAGCCGATCATGATGTCATGAATCGTCTCTTTTAAGGCCTTGTCGGCTTTTTCCGCCGCTTTTGCCAGTTCGGCCGCGGTGATCAGCCTGTACTTTGCCTTCAGGTCATACAGGGTTGCGATCTGGGCCGTACGTTCTGGTTTGGCCTGCACCATACCGGCGTACAGGGCAGCGCCTACGGCGGAGTCCAGCTCCGTGCGGTCTGTCAGACAATGAGAGACATCCATAAACCGGGCAAGGCCGGGGTCAACGGCCGGCACGGGTGGAGGCACTGTATCCAATGCCGGAGCAGCACTGGCCCCACCCCATGCTGCCAGAGCACCAATGCCCGAGAGCAGCACATCACGACGCATCAGCCGCATGGACTGGTTCAGCTTGATTGCATTGGGCGATGCACGCCATGAACCCTCCACTGGGGAACGTCTTTCTTGCGTCACAAAAACTCACTCCACCCTAAAATCATAACCCCGACCGGAACGCAGAATATCCCGGACATTATTGCGACAACCGAACAGACAGTCTGCCCTCTACATAAACCAGAGCACTGGCTCCAAGGGGTGATAAAGCGGAATAACTCCTCTGAACGAACAACAGAACCCCCAAAAAAGAGCAGTTCTCGCCCGATCACAGCCCTCCGGCCCATAGGGAACCAGATAAAGCACTTTATTCCTGTGTTGATATTTTTGCGCATACAGGCAAAAGTGGAGTGTTATATCAAATTTTTCTTTACCTTACGGCACCTCCGGCATGCGCCTGCCCTGCCAGCACTGGGGTTGTGTGCCGCAATACAGGCATATGCCAGATAAGGGCCACACTCCGTTAAAAACGGAAGGTCACGCCACCATGCGCACCACTGCTGGAGGACGGCCCACCATACTGCCCCAGATAGGACACGCCGATATCTATCAAGTCTGTCAGTTTAACACTCACCCCCACATCCATGACCGCCGCGTTCGGGCTAAGGGATATGCCGGCAACCTCCATGCCATAAGCACCAGAACCAATGGCAAAGGCCTCATGCGTGGTGGCTGTTAGCAGGCCAAAGGCGTGCCGGTAGCCTAATGTGGCATGTGGAGTAACCCATGCCCCATGTGTCTGGAAAGAAGCGGAAGCCCGCACTCCGAACGTGGCAAACGTGACCCCACTGGTCATTGCCCGCCCACGCAGTGCTGCCACGCCCCCACGCTCCCGGAAGGAACTGGTATGCTGGTTTACGTAAGCCACATTACCAAACGGCTCCAGCACAGCCCGCCCCGTATGGAACCGGTAGCCCAGTTCGCCCACACCCTGTGCCGTGCCTCCATCATAATGGCTAGACAGGGTGTTGCCAAAACCCGCAAACGCCACCCTGCGTGAAAGGGAGAGCAGGTTCCATGTGTAATCGCCCTCTATATGCAGGCGCCACCCGCCCCAGCGCGCGCCCACATACCCCCCCAGCGTTATGTTGTTGCTCCGGCCAGACGCGCTGCGCCCTCCGCTGTCCACCATGGAACGGCCATAACTGACCAGCCCCCCAACACGCCACCGGGCCTCCTCCCCCAAAGGCGCATCTGCCCCCATGATAAACCCGGATGTAGAATGGTGCAGGCTGGCCGCATTGCCATTGCCGCTATTATTGCCAAAGCCTCCATAGGCCTGGCTCCACACTGCCGCGCGCTCTGCCGTGCAGCCCTCCTCCACACCGCGCCCATGCCGCGTGCCCAGCACATGCACGTTTTGCTCTGTTGGCCCATTATCACACCAGGCTCCGGCCAGCCGGTCGGATACGGCCTGCCGCACATACATGGAATCCTGCACCAGAACCGTGCGCATGGAGGCATGGACTTCGCCCGACAGGGCATCCAGCGCACCATCCACCGCGCGGGTACCCCCAAGCTGCACTACTGCACGCACCACGGAACTATCCAGCGCCACGCCTTGCAATCCATTCCCTGCGGCCCGCTGGTTCCGTGTCTGTGCCACTGCGGCAAAAGGCACAGAATTACGCAATAATTGCAGGTTTACCGTATTTGCCGTGTAAAGCAGGGTGGGAGATAAAAACGGGTAAATGCTCGCCTGTTCCAGACTCACCCCTTCATACTGCCCGCTTACACCCTGTGCGGCGGATAACAGGGTGTATTTCTCCCCGTAACGCAGGTTCTGCTCGGCACCCAGCAGGCGCACGGTGCCACCGGACAGGTTTGCACTCCCCGTAACCCGCACCAGTTCCTGCGTGGTGGACAGGTTATTAACCAGCAGGGAGGAACCCTGGCTCATGCTCAGGTTCCCCACCACATTCAACTGCCCACCAGTGCTCCCCACTCCGGGCGAAAGAGCAGCACCGGAGGCCACCGTTGTAGTGCCAACACGCCCCTGCCCCGCCAGAGTGGCTCCACCGAGCACATTCACCGCGCTGCTGACCCCGCCATCAACCTCCAGCACCCCGGACTGCACATCCGTCTGCCCGGTGTAGGTATTGGTCCCGGATAAAATAAGCGTCCCCTGCCCGGCCTTGGTCAGCCCCCCATTGCCCGAGAGCGTGCCAGACAACACCGCCATTCTGCCATTGGTATCAAAGGTGGACTGCACGCCACCGGTCAGTTGCATGGCCATTTGCGTGGTTAAGCCGGAATTAATCAGCTTGATGCCCCCGCCAGACAGGATCAGATGTGACTGCCCGCCTGCTCCTTCCTGATCCACCAGCGCACTGAGCGTCTGGCCATTGGCCACCCGGTCCCCCAGTGCCAGCGTGCCGCCGGATTGCAGAATAAGCGTGCCATCGCCATTGGTGTTGTCCGTACCAAAATAGACCTGCCCGCCCACAAACAGCATACCGCCATTGCTGACCTGTGTTGTACCCGTGCCGCCAGCGCCCCCCGAACCACCATTGACGTAATAATCCTGGCTTGCCTGCAAAAGGGAGTTGGCACCATCCACCGTTACAGTGCCTATGCCATCACCATACATCCCAATAGCCACTGTACCCACCAGCACCCGCCCCCCATTGGTAATGTTAAGGGTGCCGTAGGTTTTGTTGGTCGTGCCAATAAACGGGCTGCCGTAATTACTGTTATCCCCCGTTGCCACGACCAGAAGGCTCTCGGGTGATGTCACTATCTGGGAGCCCGCGCCAGAAACATTGACCAGACCATCCCCCCCGCTCCAGCCAATCTGCATAACCGAGCGGTTGAGCAGCAGAGTCCCTCCCCCCTGAATGGAAAGAGTGCTGGTGCCCGAGGTGGTAAACCCGACATAAACCTGCGCAGTGGATGTGACCGTGGCCCCTGTGCCCACAATTCCCAGCGTAGCCCCACCATCCACGCAGAGTGGAGATGGGGCTATATTGTTTGAGCAGGCCCCCCCCGGTACAAAAAAACTTTCCTGACCATTCACCACATATGTTGTCTGGCTTCCGGTCAGGTACAGGGTGTTATCTGCGTGAGCAGCCTTTTGGAGCGCCACATTCAACCCGACCAGAATACCCAGAACCGGGCCTGACAAAGCGAACGAACGGACTCTGGCGCGAGAAAACAGTACAATTTTAGTGCTGTTTTTGCCCATGGAAATGCCTGCACGATCTAATTTCATGCAACTGTATTCCTTATCAGATTAATGCTGTTACTCATGAATTTGTCTTAATTATAAGCACACATGAAAATATATTGAGCGTTAAAAAAACGGTTATTCCAATTTATTGAGATTATTTGATATTTTATTAATTGATTATAAATACGTTTGTTTAAAAATTATTGACTGTATGTTTTTTTGTTCTTATTTTTCTAACTTAGTTCTGTTCTTTCTCTTCCGCTGGATAACAGTACTCCAACACCACCAGCAGCCAGCACCAACTCAAACATGGCAGGAAATGCAGCCATGCAACAGAAAGCCTTTCCACCCGTAACACTCTGACTGCATCAGAAAACGGAAACGCCAAAAAGGATGCTCCCCCTGCTACATCATCTGGATACGCTGCTTCAGCATTACGGTTACGGTATCGTGACCCTGCTTGTTCTGATGGAGAGCATGGGCCTGCCTGTTCCGGCCGAAACCTGTATTATCACCGCATCGCTGTACTGCCTCAAAACCCACCATCTGGCCATTCAGGGTGTTGCGCTGGCGGCTATTGCCGGGGCGATCCTCGGGGATAATCTTGGCTACCTGATCGGGCGGCATTTTGGGCTTCCGCTCCTGCAAAAGCACGGGCGCAAGGTCGGCCTGACGCCAGAACGGCTGGTGCTGGGCCAGTATCTGTTCCGCCACCACGGTAGCGCCATTGTTTTTCTGGGGCGGTTTGTTTCTGTCCTGCGCGTTTTTGTGGCCCTGCTGGCTGGGGCGTGCAACATGCACTGGAAGCGCTTTATGCTTTTTAATGCACTGGGCGGCACATGCTGGGCCGGGGGGTACGCAATGGGCACCTACCTGCTGGGGCGAAAAATATCGGAAGTTTCCGGCCCGACCGGCATAGCCATAGGGGTGCTGACCGTAATCGGCCTGCTTGGCTCAGGTCTTTTTTTACGCAAGAACGAAAAACATCTGACCCAACTCGCCCTTGCCGAAGAAAAAAACCTCGAATCCCCGCAGCAAAGCACCATTTCAGCCGCCTGAAAGGCTGCTCCATTCGCTCTGGCAGCCTGTTCTGGATGATATTGTGAAACGGTTCCGTTTCGTTTATTTAGGACCCAACAGCAACCTCGTCATCATGACAGCAAGGGTTTACCGGCATGGCGGTCACACATCATGAACCAGACCACCTGCCCGCCTCCGCGCTGCCGCTTGGGTGGTAACCAGCACCGTGCCTTACTCTCGACCGCTGCATAATCTGGAGTATTCCGGGGAGCATGCCCCAAGCACTCCACCTAGTCTTGTGGAAGAAGCATGCTTGGCTCTGGAGCGCATTGGCTGCGACCTGAAAAAACCCGCAAAAAGCATTGTGTTCCGGCAAGGTGAAAGTGCCGATTTTATCTATTTTATACAATCCGGAGCACTCAGGCTGGATTACCAGCTTGAAGATGGCCGCAATCTGGTGCTTGATTTTTTATGGCCCGGCAGAGTTTTGGGCATTGTAGAAAACGATGTTTACGCCTGGTCTGCCATTGCGTTGGTAGACGTGCACCTCAAGCGCCTGCGCCGGAGTGCCGTGCAAACCCTTGCCCAGAACTATCCGGGCATAACGGATTTACTGCTCAAGCAGAAAACAGCCTCCCTTATGGCGGCCAAAAACCATATTATTCTGATGTCCCACTCCACAGCGACCAGCAAACTGATCGGTTTTCTGCTCGATTACAGCAAACAGCCTGAATACTTCAACCAAGCAACGCAGGTGTTAACGCTGGTTATGAGCCGTAAGGATATTGCCGATTATCTGGGCATGACGTTTGAGACAACCAGCAGAATTTTCAAATATCTGGAAACCAAGAATTACATCAAAAAAATCAACCACCGGCAGATACAACTCAACACCCGCATGCTGCTGGACCCATAACCTGTTCGGCCAAACCCACCTGCGCGGCATAATCCAGACCAACCCATCATCTTTTTCTGGTCATGGCCTTGAAGGTTCTTATTTTACACAGTTATGCAGATCATAAACACGCCTGCTTTTTCAGACTTTTTTATATTCTACGCCCCTGTTCTTCCTACAGTTTACTGAAAAACCACTGTACCAGTCTGGCACTTCCGGCCGTTTGGGCGGCCTGAATTCGCCCTGTATGGATGGGTCGCCAAATTGGCATATCTAGACTGGAGCAATACCCGTTAAATCACTGCTTCGTTACCGGTAAGGCGTTGAAAGGATAATCGTCTCCAGCCGGCCACACGAGGATCGGTCAGGGTGAAAAAACAGTCTTTTCTACATCTCTACACGCAGGACCTCTGGTATTTTGGGCTATCATGCGTTCTGGGCTGCATGGTCAGCTTCCCCCGCGCAGCTCTGGCCGACAATAGTGCCGAAATTGCACAATTGCGCAGCATGGTTCTGCAACTTCAGGCACAGGTTAAAGACCTGCAGAAAAACCAGCGGACACCCCGTAGCCCCCTCCGCCACCAGCCCCGTGCGGAACAGAACCCCACCAGCCACTATGCCTCTGGTCAACAGGCTTCTGGCACAGCGGGCACACGTCTGGCACGCTCACCCTCCATGCCAAGCCAGCAGACGGAAGAACTGGCCGGGCCAATCCGGATCAACAACCAGCCAGTCGAACCATTTTCTGCCGACCCTGCCCCCACAGCCATGGCGCAGGACACGCCAAGCGTTAAAAACATCAACCTGTCTTCTTCCAGCCCTACCGCGCTCACCCAGACAGAAGTGGACAGCCTACCCCCTATTTTCAAAATTGGCTCAGTCTCAGTCAAACTGGGGGGATTTGTGGATATGTCCAATATCTACCGAGACAAAAACCTGACCGCAGGCCCAGCAACCCCTTGGGGTGCCTTCCCTTACTCCGGAAACCCCAATGCCCATGCCTCCGAATACCGCCCGACCGCCCAGCTCAGCCGCTTCAGCCTGCTGATTGAGGGCAAACCCGCCCGGGGGGTTACCGTTGAAGCTTACGTGGAAAGCGATTTTGGCGGTTCTGGCAGCAATTCCAATGCCGTGCAGACCAACAGCTACGTGCCCAGAATGCGACAGGCCTATCTGGCGGCAGACGACCGGGATCTGGGCCTGCACTTTCTGGCCGGTCAGGCATGGAGCCTGACCACGGGCTACACCAGCACCCTGCTGCGCAGGCACGAACAACTCCCCCCTGTTGTGGATAGCAACCTTATTCCCGGCGTAACCTTTACCCGTGTGCCTCAGGTGCGCTTTATCAAGGACTTCCACCGTAAGTGGTGGCTTGGCCTGTCGGTTGAAACCCCGCAGGCTACCCTTGGGTTTGATGATTCCACGCTGGATTCCGGCGGCAACATTCCACCCGCCATGGGGCAAACGTCTGGCCCGCATGTAATCTATAACAGCACGGGTACAGGCATGCTGGACCCCGAAGCCCATTACAGCCTTGATGCCGCGCCGGATATTGTTCTCAAGACTGCGGTGGACACTTCTGCTGGGCATTACGAACTATACGGCTTGGCACGGTGGTTCCGCACCATTGTTGTCAATGGCGGGGGCAGTGGGGGGCTTGGTGGTCAGGCGCATTCCCGGGTTGCCTTTGGGGGCGGTGTTGGTGGCTCCATGGCTGTGCCGCTTCTGTCTGGTAAAATGCAGCTAGTGGGGGATGTGCTGGCAGGCAGAGGAATTGGCCGTTACGGCCCCAGCCAGTTACCCGACATGACCTTCCGCAGCACCGGCGCACCCGCCCCCTTGCACGAAATTATTGGCTCCCTTGGCCTGATCGGCCACCCGACGGACAACCTGCTCCTGTATTCCTATGGTGGTGTGGAAGCCGCCCACCGCACGGTTTATGAAGGAGCGGATGGCAACTATTACGGCTATGGCTCCCCCAATGCCAGACTTTCAGGCTGCTCCCTGATGATGGGGGTCTGCAATGCCCAGACCCAGTCCCTTATATCGTACACAATGGGTGGGTGGTGGCACCTGCTGGATGGGCATTACGGTAGTGTTATGGCGGGCCTGCAATATACCTATGTTCGAAAATTTGCTTTTCGGGGCGTGAATGATACCGGAACGACAACCCGCCCAACCGTAAACGGCAACACGGTTTTTGTAACCTTCCGGTATTATCCTTTCCAGAATTAGGCCAGAAGCAGGCCGGGGCCTGAAATACCTGAAGACAAAAACCGAAAAACACAGGGGCCTACAACTCCCCCTAATCCTGCTTGGCCGGGATTAATCCAGCCTTACAGGGGGGCGGATAAAGGTTTCAATCCTGTCCGCAAAAATGGAGGCCAGACCACGCAGTAATCCGTACAGTTCAACCTGATGTTTTCTGTAAAGCATGATATGGCCAATACGGGCAGAAAGCCCGCGCATAAAGCCGCCCCCCAACACACGCCCACCCGGCAGGGCCGCCCAGCCATTATAATTGCCCAAGGCAACAATAGCCCCCTTGTTATGAAAAATGCAGCCAGGCACTTCTTGACCGTGCTCAATCCAGGCAGGCAGGTGCCGGGCAAGGTGAATGGCCTGCTGGCGGGCAACCTGCGCGGTTGCTGGCAAAGGGTCATCCACAATAAAGGAGCAGTCCCCCATTGCAAAAATCCGGTCGTCATCCACTGAGCACAGGTTGGGTTTAACCTGTATCTGCCCCGCACGATTGAGCGATAGCCCCCCATAGGCACGCGTAACTTCCGGCGCTTTAACCCCAGCAGCCCAGACACGCAGCATGGCAGGCACATGCGTGCCATCCTTGAGGATAAAGCCGCTCTGATCCGCCCCTGCCACTCTGGCCGATGTGCGCACGGTTACCCCAATACGCTCCAGCTCCTGCTGCGCTGCCACCGAAACAGATTCGGGAAAAGCCGGGAGAATACGTGCACCGGACTGAAGCAGCGTAATACTGAGCTTGGGCGGCTCCTTGCCAAAGGCATGCAGGCTGACCGGGTCCACAATTTCGAGCGATTTATGCAGTTCCGCAGCCAGCTGGGTGCCCGTTGCACCGCCACCAACAATGGCAATGTCCAGCTTGGATGTGCTGGCGAACGCCTTGAGCAGTTCCATGCGGAACTTCTCGTTAAAAGAATTGGCTTCGACCAGATTATCAATAAACAGGCAGTTTTCCTTAACTCCCGGTGTACCAAAATCGTTCGCGCAGCTTCCCACCGCCAGCACTACAGCATCATATGTCAGTGTCCGGCTTTCCAGCACCGGCGTGCCATCGGAGGCATGAAAAGGGCTTAGAGTTACCTGCCGTTTCTCCCGATCCAGAGAGACGACCTCACCGGGCCAGAACTCAAAATGGTTGCCGCTGGCCTGCGACATAAAACTGATCCGGTCATTTTCGTTCATGACCGTCCCTGCCGCAAAACAATGCAGCATGGGCTTCCACACGTGGCAGAAGCTTTTATCCACCAGTGTAATGCGGGCCTTACCCTGCCTGCCCAGCGTTTTACCCAGACGCGTTGCAAGAGCCAGCCCGGCCACACCACCGCCAACAATAAGAATTTCAGACCTGGATGCCATCGGTTTTACCAACCTCTTTAAAAAACACGCAGAATGGAAGAGCAGCCAAAAGGGTTTCCCGCATGGGAAACACAGAAGAATTATTTTAGTCCGGGAGTTTCATTCTGATACTTTTATAAAAAAGTATCTTATTCAGTCAGTATTTTTTGAAAAACCCGGTGGAATATTACTTCCACCGGGCTGTGTTCATCAGAACGGTGCGTCAATATCAACAGTGTTGATCAGCTTGTGGTTAACAAACTCCTTGATCCCCAGACCGATCAGCTCGCGGCCATAACCGGAACGGGCAATACCCCCGAACGGAAGATCGGCCTTTGGTGCCAGCGGATGGTTGATAAACACCATGCCTGTGCGTATCCGGGCGGCAACACGTGCACCACGCGCCTCATCCCGCGTAAAGACAGACCCACCCAGACCATAGGGCGAATCATTGGCAATACGCACGGCGTCATCTTCATCTTTCGCACGGTAAAGCTGTGTCACCGGGCCAAAAAACTCCCAATGGCGGGCTTCGTTATTCTCATCCAGACCGGTCATGAGCAGCGGCTGGAAGAACGCGCCCTTACCCGGCACGGGGGCACCAATAACTTCTACCTTTGCGCCATGGCTCATGGCCCGCGTTACCTGATCGTGCAGGTCATCCTTGGCACCCTGGGAAGAAAGCGGAGCCAGTGTGGTGGCTGGGTCCATAGGATCACCCGCCTTAAGCTCGGCAACACCTTTTTTGTACAGCTCCAGAAAGCGGTCATACACGGCATCAGCCACAATCAGGCGCTTGGCAGACACACACACCTGCCCTGCATTCCAATGGCGGCCCAGCACGGCCCATTTGGCAGCCTTTTCCACATCGGCATCATCCAGAACAATAAAGGCGTCTGCGCCACCCAGTTCCATGGTTGCCTTTTTAAGGGCTTTGCCCGCCGTGCCTGCGATAATAACGCCAGCACCTTCGGACCCGGTCAGGGCCACGCCGCAAACGCGGGGGTCATTCAGGATCATGGCTGTATGCGGGCGCGCAGCATACAGGTTGCGGAACAGGCCTTTGGGCAGACCGGCTTCTTCCATCAGGCTCTGGCAGGCTGCTGCACACTGCGGCAGGTTGGAAGCATGCTTAAGCAGCACGGCATTACCGGCAGAAAGCTGGGGCGCAATAATGCGCACAACCTGATAGAAGGGGAAATTCCAAGGTTCGATTGCCAGCACAATACCCAGCGGTTCATGCACCAAAGTGGCCTTGCCTTCCGAGGGATCGGCAACCGGCAGGGATTCAGGCTGGAGCAGTTTTTCGGAAAATTTTGCGTAATATTCAAAAATTTCGGCTGAAAGAATCACTTCTTTTTTGGATTCTTCAAACAGCTTGCCCATTTCCAGCGTGCCAAGCAGGGCATATTTATCCACATCCCGGCGCAAAATGGCGGCGGCGGCCGTCATGACCCGTGCACGTTCTGCAAAGGATGTTTCGCGCCAGCTTTCATAAGCTGCGTGAGCCTGTGCCAGTGCGGTCTGCACTTCCGCATCCGTTGCATCGGGGAATGTGGCTAGAACTTCGCCCGTATAGGGGTTTGTTGACGCGTAGGCCATTTTTTCCTCACAAGTATTAAAAGTCGCCAAGGCAGAAGTGTGCACAATCTACCCCGCACCCGATGCGCGACCGCGCACAACATCGGGGCGATTAAAAATAGACCAGTCTATTTAATTGTTGGCACATGAGAAGCAGCCGGATGCTGCCCGCTTCTTGCGCCCACAACCTGGAACAACAGTGCACGACCATAACTCCACACAAACAGCACCCCGCCAAAACCGAGGCTTGCTGGTTTGTGCTACTCATGTTGTCTATATATGTATGGATATAGATGCGGTCAACGACGAAAATAGACCGATCGGCTCATATCCGCCCTGCACGTTACGCACATGCTTGTAACAAAAGCATTTTAAAAAAGACCAAACCGGGTCGGTTTGAGCTACACACCCCGCCGGATCAGGGCAGAAGGAGCCGCTGGGACGCCTGCCATGTTTTTTCAAACGGCTGGGAGCGGTGCGTAATCTTGACCATTAAGGTCGCGCCAAGCCAGAGCTGGTATAAAGCCCCCGCCAGTGCCTGAGCCTCCATCCCACGCTGGACCGAGCCTTCCTGTTGCCCTTCCGCAATGGTGCGGGCAATGCGGTCTATAGCTTTGGCTGTGCCGGTATCCAGAATTCTGCGCATGCGTTCGGACAGGTCAGATACTTCAGCTGCCAGCTTAACAATCAGGCATTTATCGCCTGTTTTCCCATCCACATGCGTTTCCTGCCAGAAGCGGAAATACGCAAACAGCTGGTCCGCTGCATTACCAACATCGGGTGAGAACAGAGTGTCCATTTTTTGCAGATAATCATCCATGTAAATCCGCAAAAGTTCTTCGCCAAAAGCCTCCTTCGAATCAAAATAATGGTAAAATGATCCTTTGGGGATACTTGCAACTTCCAGTATCTGGGAAATGCCTACAGCAGAAAACCCACGCTCCCCAACAATAGACCGTGCGGCTTCTACAATACGCCTTTTGGCTGCATTATGCTTTTCTACAACACTCATGCGTATTTAATAGAGTATCTACAGTGCTCAGTCAATACAACTAGACCGATCGGTCTATAAAAATCCCCTTTTACTCTGCCGAATTCTTTGCGCCATGCCGGCACCAAAGGGCCTCTCCGGCTCCATGCCCCACATACTCATCACATTGCTGCTCATGCGCTTAACCTGCTGTGCAAAGCGTTCAAAATCTGTTCCAATTACGGCATGGCCACCGCACAAACATCAGCCGCATCTCCGATCAGGAAGGTTCTTTCCGTCGTTCTGTTCAATCTGCTTGTCTATATTGTTATAGGCATGCCCAATGCGGTCCTGACCATTTTTGTGCATACAACGCTGGGCTACAGCACAACGCTGGCCGGGCTAACCTTTGCCCTACAATATCTGGCCACCTTTGCGGCCCGCTCCTCCGCCGGACGGCTGGTGGACAGAATAGGCCCCAAACCCGTGGTTATTGGCGGGTTACTGACTTGCGTCTGCTCCGGCCTGCTCTTGGGGGGGGCGGGTCTGCTGCCATATGCCCCCTCTGCTTCCCTTGCCATTATATTGCTCAGCCGTCTTTTTCTGGGCTGGGCAGAAAGCTGGACAGCAACGGGTGTTATCATATGGAACATTCACCGCGTGGGGGCCGAGAACACAGCACTGGCCATATCATGGAACGGAATATGCTCTTACGGGGGCATTGCTCTGGGGGCACCGGTTGGTGCGGCACTTGCACTCCTGCCTGCACCGTATGGGGGGCTGGTTTCAGTTGGTGCCCTTTCTGCCGCATTACCACTCTTCGGGCTTGCTCTTATTGGCTTTTACCACGGAGCCCAGCCTCACCCATCAACTGAAACGCCTATTGCTTTCAGCAAGGCATTGCATCTGGTTCTGTGGCACGGCTCGGCCCTTGCCGCAGGCTCTATCGGGTTTGCCGCCATCTCGTCTTTTCTGGCACTGTATTATGCAGCCCATCATTGGACTGGCGCGGCTACGGCACTTGCTGTTTTTGGCATCGTGTTTGTGTGTATCCGGTTTTTCTTTGCATCCCAGATCAAACGGCGCGGAGGCGTGTTTGTCGCCATTGTTTCCTTGCTGGTCGAAGCGATTGGACTGGTTGTTATTGGGGTTTTTCCGTCCCATACCAGTGCATTGCTGGGGGCAGCCCTAACAGGGGCAGGCTTTTCGCTTCTGTTCCCGGCATTAGGGGTTCTGGCGGTTAACAAGGCAGGCCCTCATAACCGTGGTGCTGCACTCAGCGCTTATTCCATCTTTCTGGACCTGGCCATTGCGTGTTCAGGCTTTACACTTGGGCCTATCATTGAACTTGCGGGCTACCCCGCCATGTTCCTGGCCAGTGCCACCTGCTGCCTGGTCGGGGCCATGATCAGCTACCTGTTAACACGCGCGCCAGACCACACCTGACCGGACTTAACCCCAGACATAAAAAAAGCCGCCCCGAAAGGCGGCTTCAGACAGCATTTCTGCTGGTCTGGTCTTAAACTGCCTTGAGATTGACAGCAGACTTTTTGCCGTTACGGCCAGCTTCGATTTCGTAAGAAATCTGCTGCCCTTCGCTGAGCGAAGCCATACCTGCACGTTCGAGAGCAGTAATGTGAACGAACACGTCCTGCGCACCATCCTCAGGCTGGATAAAACCGAAACCCTTGGTCGAATTAAACCATTTTACGGTGCCTGTTGCCATAACTAGGCTCCTTTTTAACGTCGTGGTCGCGCACAGAACACGTGCGCAATCGTAACTTCTAACAGGACAAGGCTGGCACAACGCGCACCAACTCGCCTTATAAGAGCATCCACTCTATATTTTTCCCATACATCCAATACAAAGGCAAGTTATTATTTTTATAATGGACATAATTTTATTTTATAAGATCAAGAATTTTATGCATGATATTGAATTTGTTACACCTTATTAATTTACATATCATTCCGATTTATTTTTACACATCTCTTTTTTATAATCTTTTAAAGGCTGTTCCTTTCCATAGCCCCCTCCCCAACATTGCCCCTGCATGCTGGATGGAAACCACAGTTCGCGTTATGGAGCACTCTTTGGTCCATACAAAACACCAAGGCCTGTCTGCATGCCCTACTCCTCCGCCCCACAAAACCAGACAACGGGTTCAGATGGTGTTGTCTGGAAAGATTTTCCTCAGGCGGCCCTTCTTAACCTTGTCACAACCGAAATCGTGCGCAATTTTGCACGCCCGTTACAAGATGATAACCGGCGCGTACATGCCCCTACGCTATTTGCGGCTTTAGGGAGCGTTTGTGGGTTTGCCGCCCAAACCAGTCTGCTTGCGCTCATACACTCTGGGCAACGGCCAGAGCAGGATATAATGGCCCATACACTGGCTGGGGGACGGACCTTTATGTTTGGTGAGCAGCTCAACCAACTGCTGATGCAAGGTGACGCCAGTGTGCATAACCCCGGCCTGTGGCCCTGCCTGAGTGGGCCTGCACTCCAGAACGGCTGCTCCGCACAGGACTTACCGGACCTGAACGCCCAGTTTGCAAGCGTTGCCAGCCGCCTGGGCACCACAGAAGAAGGCATGCCTGATGTTGAAGCCCACTTCCGCCCTCTGATTGCTACAGAAAACCTGCGCGAGGCCATGTGGGCATACGTGGAACCTATTTTTCAGCAGGATTACCCCGATCAACCCGGACCATATGGCCCGCTCCCAAAACCGTTCTGGGGCTCCGCCATGACCGTTGCCACAGGCATGCTGTTCAACACCATGTGCAAGGTCATGGACACACGCATTGCCATGACCATTATCCTGCAATCCGCCATTTTTGGTTCAAAAATTATAGAAGCCTGAAGCAGCGGCCCCAACCCGGTCAACTCACGAGTTGACCGGCCTTGTCTGCCTTACGGGCTTTACGGCGGGCAAGGCGTTCCTTCATGGCCATCCGCTCATAGCGGATTCTCTGACGCACCCAGTTCAGAATACCGGAAGACATTAGCACAATAATACCCACGAATGTCCAACCATCCAGCGGCTGGCGGAATACGAGGTAGCTCAAAGCCACCCCCCACACCATCTGGCTGTACTGCGGCAGCGCAACACGGTTAGCAGGTGCTCTGGCTGTTGCCATCATCATCATCAACTGCCCCAAAGCCGCAAGAAAGCCGTAACCAAACAGATAGACCCATGCTGTCATTGTGGCAGGCCATTGTGCATGCAGCCCCATAAGCAGCCCATTGCCAACCAGAGGACCAATCAGGCTTGAACCAAACAGGGACAGGCGCGTGGGCTCCTTATCCGCCAGACGATAGGCAATAACACTGCCAGCGTTGGCAAAAGCTGCGATCAGCGCGCACAGGTGTCCCCATTGCAGCGCACGAAGCCCGGGGCGCAGAACAATAAGAACCCCGACAAACCCCAGTACAACCGCCAGCCATGCCCAGAATGACACTTTTTCCTTGAGCAGCAGCACGGACAGGATTGTTACAAACAGCGGCATAAGAAACATGAGCGAAAGGGCTTCGGGCATGGGGAGCAGCATAAACGCTTCCACACTGGCAGCCGTAGCAGCAAACACACACCCAGCACGCAGCAACCACATGCCCCATTTTTGCGGCCTGACGATATCCAGATAGGATTCACCGGACCTGCGGATAAAGGGCAGAATAAGAAAACCAAAAACCCCGCCAGAAAAAGCCACTTCAAATGGATCAAGCTGGCCAGCCAGCAATTTGGAAAATGCATCACTCACTGCAAAAGACGCATAAGCGCCAAAGGCCAGAGCCATGCCGGAAAAAAGAGTCTTTGTGTCCATTGAAGCCGCTATATCTGTGAGAAAAGTCCTGTATTCAGGACAATATTTGGTAGCAATAAGGGCCAGCTAGCACAAAGTAAAACGGTAATTTTTGCGCTGTATTTCTGGCATCAGGTTTTTCAATCAATCCCATGTTGCGCATAACGCAAACTCAGGCCGACAGAAAACACCTCTTTTGCACCATGCGGAGCCCGCTACCTCAGAGCAGGGGAGCATCCGGTGCGTCACCCGCAAGATCCTTCACCAAAAACCACCATTTTTCACGCGTTTTTTTATTCTGTTTTGCGTGATACATGGCCTTATCGGCCCGTTTGAGCAAACTTTCGGCATTTTCACCATCCTGCGGGTACAATGCCACCCCCAGTGTCATACCAACAGTTGCGGTGTCCTCCACTGTAACCGGAAAAGGCTTTTCAACTGCTGTATGCAACGCGGCCAGCACAACTTCCACCTGCTCAACCGCCTGCGTGGGTGTCAGTCCTTCAAACACCACAACAAACTCATCGCCACCCAACCGGGCAACAAAATCTGTCTGGCGTATCCGGGCTTGCAGGTTTTGCCCCAGTTGCTGCAAAAGCCTGTCCCCAGCTTCGTGCCCGTATGTATCATTCACCTGTTTAAAGCCGTCCAGATCAATCATGCCAATGGCAACACTGGTCGTCTGGCGCTGCGCACGGGCAAGAGCTTGCGGCAGATACTCCGTAAGCGCCAGACGGTTGGGCAGGCCGGTCAGCATATCATGCCGGGCGCGGGCAGCTTCCTGCTCCTGCAAACATTCAATGCGCTGTTTCACATCGAGCTTGTCCAGCGCATGGCCCAACAGGCTGGCAACCCGTTTGCACAATGCAATGCTTGGCGCATCAAACACCTGCGCCTGAGGGGAAACAAAGGTCATGATCGCCCATATCTGGCCATCACGCCAAATGGGTGCACACAGCACCGCACGCCAGTTATTGGCGCGTATAAACTCAAAGCAGGGACTATTGGCCTGCTCTGCAAGTTCATCGTTGCTATAAGCAAGATCCCTGTCGCGCCATGCACGCATAATCACCAGCGGCTGGGACAGGGAGCAGGATTGATCCAGACAGTTGTTGATCTGCTCTATCCCTTCGGTACCCTCCCCGGCATGGGATAAAACCTCCAGCTGCCCTACGTCGCTTACTCGACCAATCCAGACCGCATGGAACAGCGTATCCCGCACCAGATCCAGGCAGGCCCGGCGACACATCTCGCGTTCATCCGTGGCCAGCAACACGGCATCTGCCGCGTTCACCAGTGCATGGTACAAACGCCTTGCGACATCCCTGCTGGTTACATCCTCGAGCGTCCAGACAGAAATATCATTTTGCAGATCAGACAATTTTACGCCTGAACAATCAGCAATCAAAATCTGTCCATCGGAGCGGGCAAGGCGCACGCCGGTTATCCGCACTGTACGCTTTTGCTCAAGCTGTTCATAAAACTCGGCAATACGCTCGAACTCGGCCTGATCTGCGTAGAATATTTCGGTTGATTTGCCAACAAGGGCATCAGGCTCAAGACCAAACATATGCGTGGCATATGAGTTGGTCATCTGAACAACCCTGTTTTTTACAAGAAGAATCCCCACAAGGGAATTATCCAGCAAGGCGGTTTTCAACTGCTGGCTATAAATCCTATCCAGACCCATGGAAATATTAATGCAGACTTCCTTGAGCAGGATCTGGAGCTGATCATCAAAAATATCTGCTTTTTCATGATAAACACTAAAAACAGCCCAGACCTTGCCATCCCTGTAAATCGGCAGAGCCGTATTGGAACGCAACCCCAGCTTGAGCGCGCGTTCTTTCCATGGCGCAAGGGCGGCGTTACTGGAGAAAGACGCATTAAAAATAGGTAGCCCCGTGCGCCAGACCTGACCAATAGTACCCCGCCCTTCCGGCAGGTCCCCCCGCGCGGAAATGGCAATATTATTCAGATACGCCCGCGCACCGCTTATTGCGAGCATCTGAAACCACTGCGCTTCATCCGGTCGGGCAATAAGGGCAATTCTAAAATGAGTATAGCGTATGGCCATATCGCAGATTTCCTGCAAAAGCCCCGCTTCATCATTTGCCTGACTGGCACATTGGCTGGCCTGTGCCATAAACATGTTAAAATCGGTCAGCCTGCGCAAATGCGCCATCTGCTCACGATCACGCCGACGGATTAAAAACTCCCCGACGAGCAATAACAGGACAAGCAGCAGTGCCTCCGCACTCCAGCGCGCGGGAGCCTGCTGGCTGTATGCGTGCCATACGCGCGAGGAAGATACCAGCGTCTGCACAACAAACGGGTAACCCGGCACAGGGGCCAGCGCGACCATTTCCGGCTTTACAGACAACAAAGGGTGAACCTGCACCTGCATATGCAGCAAATGGGTCAGGGACTGCCCGCTCCGGGTATCAATAACCGTAAAATCCCAGCTCCGGTAATCCGGTGGCAGTTCCTGCTCATCCAGAAACCTGCTGAGCCGGTAAGGAGACCCTAAAAAATAGCCCGCTTTTCCACCGTCTTTTTCGCGCACCCGCATTGGCAGCACGACTGTTCCCAGACTTTCCGAATAATGCACCGGCCCCAGAAGGTGATGTGGCATTTTGGGAACGGGTAAAAAATCCCGCAATGGTTCATCCAGTGCTTTTTTCTGCTCCGAGCTGGACCATTGTATGCTCTCACCATCAGCCCCCAGAACACTAAAAGTCGAGTAAGCCGGGCGCGAAAGCAGATAGTGCCGAAGCGACAGCTCAACCTGGGGAGAAAGAGGAGTGCCAAGCTTGTCATCCGCACCGCGCAGCGCGGCCAGCGCCATATCCAGCTCGGTAAAGCGGGTATCCAGCCGCTCCATAATCAGGTTGGCATAAGCCTGACTATCCCGGCGGGCAGCCTCGTTAATTCTGGAAATGGCATGCTGGTATTCATCAAACTCAACGGCTGTACCGCAGATTGCCACAACCAGAACTGGCAGCCCATAGCTCACCATCATTTTTGCCGGCTTTTTTATGGCTCTGAAAACCTGAGAAGCCGCAACAAAGAAGGATGGGAATGGACTCACGCGCATGACCATATGCAGGATTTTATAACAAGCTCACAGGCAATATATACGACGCTATGCCCAAGACTCTATGTTTTTTAAGTAATGGATACAAATATTTTACAGATTTTTTGCAAAAATCAGCACGCGGCCCAAATTCATAAAAAGTCAAACCAAATATGGATTAAATTTTCTGGCCACTCGCAGGCGCTTCATCACGCCCTTGCAAAATCCAGACATGCTCAAACCCCGGTTCTTTTCCCTTTATGCCTCTGGGCACAGGCAGGCGCTCAATACTCTCGATATTATAAGTCTGCCCGTAATACCGCTCCACATCATGCGCCATAACGGCATAGGGCGGACCAGACAGGCGGGACTGATCATATTCAACACAAATCAAAAACTGTTCTGATTTACAGGAAATTTCCATAACATGCTGCGCATAACGCACGCGTATATCCTCAGGTAACGCCACCAGAGCGGCCCTATCGTAAACCGCATCAACCGGACCGAGTATGGTGTGCGTCAGCACAAAAATATCCGCCACAAAAATTTTTATATCAGGACCTTCAAACACCATGATTTCTGGAGACAGAGAAAACACAGCGGGTTGAATCCCCAATTCAGCAAAAAGCTGTTCAACCGCCAGGCGACTCAGTTCCACACCGACAACTTTGCACCTCTGTTCTAGGAGCCAGTGGATATCCAGTGTCTTCCCACATAACGGCACAAAAACCCGCCCCCCTGGAGACAAACCGAGCCTGGAAAAATACTGCACCAAAGCATGATGCGGGCAAGGAGTATGAAACCCGATTTCGTTTTGACGCCATTTTGCAAGCCAGAACTCTGCGTTCATGAATACACATGCCTCCGCCAGAACAAATAATCGCTCACCGCGCGTGGGGCGCCAATAAAATAACAACCGTACCCAGCAGGCATAAACCCACATCCAGAAAATCCCACGGGTCTGGTCGCGCTCCTTCTGCCAGCCACATCCAGAAAACCGCTACCAGAATGTAAATACCCCCGTAGGCTGCGTAAGCACGCCCCGCCACGGATGTATCAATCAGGGTTAAAAGATACGCGAACAGAAGCAGGCAACAACACCCCGGCACAAGCCAGAGGGGCGTTTTCCCCAAACGCAGCCACCCCCAGAAGGCAAAACACCCGCCGATTTCAGCTATTGCAGCAGCCAGAAAAATTAAGCCTGTCTTCATGCTCTCTTGTCACAACCATCTATCTGATCCTTCACCGCTCCTTTAAAAGAGGGCCGGATACAGGGTCATGCCTGCATATCACGCTTCAGAGCAAAAACCTGACATTAAAATTAAGCCATTTAAACCAGTCAGGCACCGTATGAAGCAATGCTTTACCTTGTTTGTTTTTCTCCACAATCCGCTAGCAAAACCCTGCTTTTCCGCCCCGGAGCAGGAGCGGGAAATTATCCTTTAAATAACTGTAAAATTAGATTTTTTTTACCTATTTTTAAAAAATATATGGACGCTCCACTGTTGTAACGCCAATGTGACAATGGTGGTATAAGAATCACGATAAGCTTCATGGTGGGGTTTTGCTGCGAAGCAATTCCTCCAGATCTTAAAACATTTTTGACGCCTTGCGATAACAATAAAAACATTACGTGTGTCATCACAAGGGAATATATACGACATGAGTTTGATTATTTTTGACAAATTTATTGAATATAACGCACAAACACTAGAACTATATTTTATTTTTTCTGTTCTGTTTTATATAACATGCCATTTTCTGAAAAATAATTTTCCAATTTCTCATACTTTCAACAAAATTTATTTGACTTTGCAATCACCCATATATTCAATTTTCAAAAGACCTCACACACCAAACCATGCCTTGCGCAATGCGGTTCTTCCATCTGGCATGAATGTCATGAGGCAGATGTCCCTCTGGTTTAGCCTTCTGCTTAAAGATTGAGTCCATGCCAGAACTTGCAAACCCGCTCACGCTCTCAGGCTATACCAACACGTTTTACGCGGCCATTCTTGAACAGGCGACTGATGGCGTCATCATCATTGATGACCAGAACAGGATTGTTTTTTTCAATGCTGCGGCAGAGCATTTGTGGGGGTGTTCGGCATCTGCGGTTCTGGGGAATAATGTTGACCTACTGATCCCCCTAGGGCACCGCCAGCACCATAATGACTATATTGAACACCATCGCAAGACGGGGATTCACCGCCTTGTCAACACCTCGCGCGAAGTTACGTTTGTTCGCAGCAATGGAGATTATGTTGCCGCAGAACTCTCGTTATCTACTGCTCTGATCGGGAAAGATAACAAACGCTATTACATGGCTTTTATTAAAGGTGTGACCGAAGAAGTCCACCGCCGCAAGCTACTGGAACTGCAAAGCGAGGTTTTTGCCGCACTCGCAGATTACACAACCATACACGATGTTGCAGACATGCTGTGCAGCAAGGTGGAAGAACTTGTTCCCAACAGCATAGCCACACTCCTGCACATTACCCCACAGGGGGGGCTTTCCATTCTTTCGGGGAAAAGCCTGCCCAGCAGCAAGGTCAACAAGCTGGACAATCTGGTTTTAAGTGCGTCGGATATCCAGACCCTGCGCACAAACCCACACCATGCCTGCGCCCTGATCTGGACCCCAAAACAGGGTCAAAGCCAGCTCAACGATCTGCATGACTGCTGGGCATCGGCCATCTGCAACGGTGCGGGGGAACTGATCGGTATTTTTGCACTTTTCTCACGCAACAAGGAAAAAATCACTGACTGGCCGCAAAAAATTGTCACAGGGTGCATTCCGTCCTGCGCATCCATTATAGAACATGAAAAAACACTCTATAAAATCAATAATTTTAATAATATTGATTCCCTAACGGGGCTTCTGAACAGAACAGCCCTGTCCACCCGCCTGAGGCAGATGCTGGCGCAGACCGGGCAGGCACCCTTTGCCATTCTGATGCTTGACGTTGATCTTTTGCAGGATGTCAACAATGTCATGGGGTACAATAGTGGGGACATCCTGCTCCAGACCATTGCCCGCCGCATTGCCGCTTTTTGCCGCGGGCAAAATCTGGTTGCCCGTTTGGGAGGGGATGATTTTGTGGTTGTCATGCCTGATGCAGACCGCAACAAAGCCTGCAAACTGGCCCATGACCTGAACTGCATATCCCGCGAGCCCATAGAGGTTAAGGGCCGTGATCTGGTTGCCTCCCTGAGCATAGGGATCAGCCTTTACCCCGATGATGGCACGGAAATAGAGGAAATACTGGGCGCTTCCGAAATTGCCATGCGGCAGACCAAAAAACAGGCCCGTGGCGGGTTCCGTTTTTTTGGTAAAGGCGGCAACAGCAATATGCGCGAACGTCTGATTATTGGCTCTGCCCTGCGCGAAGCGTTGCAAAAAATGCAGCTTCATCTGGTCTATCAGCCCCAGATTTGCGCATTAACGGGCACCCTGTGCGGCGTTGAGGCACTCAGCCGCTGGCAGCACCCCACACTTGGCTTTATTCCACCCTCCACCTTTATTCCCATTGCCGAGGAAACCGGGCAGATTGAAGCCATAGGTCTATGGTCGCTGGATAAATCCTGCCAGCAGGTCATAGAATGGGAGCAGAACAATGTTTATGTTCCCATTGTCAGCGTAAACATGTCTGCTGTTCATTTTTGCAGCATGGACCTGCCAGACCAGATTCTCTCCGTATTGCAGAAGTACAATCTGGCCCCGCATCGCCTGACCATAGAAATTACCGAAAGTGTGGCCATGCGGCAGGACCCCGAAACAGCCGCCAACCTGACTGCCATCCGCAATATTGGTGTTGGCCTGTCCATGGATGATTTTGGTACGGGCTTTTCGTCCCTGTCACGGCTTGCACAACTCCCGCTGACAGAGATCAAAATCGACCGCAGTTTTATTGAGAATTTTGAAAACAACATCAGTTCTCTTGTTGTTGCAGAAGCTGCAATCAACATTGGCAAACGCCTTGGTATCAAGGTCGTTACAGAAGGTGTTGAGCACGAAGCGCAGGAAACCAAGTTGCAACAACTGGGTTGCGATATTCTGCAGGGCTATTTTTACAGCAAACCCCTCCCCGCAAAGGACATGCCCCTCTGGCTGGACACATTTCCCGCCAGACGGGCCATCTCCCCCTTGGCCTGAGCGGGCCTGTTCTTTTATAACTCTTTTACCACGCGGGCATGGCGCGCTTCTTCTCACGCACGGCGTCATGCACACTCATGTTATGACACTTGCCAGACACCACACGTTCAGACACTTTGCCAGCCATGATCAGTCCTTTGGCCCCCCCCATACCCCAAAACGCACAGCCAGTATTGTGTGAGACCGAACTGGTGGCTGTTCTGGTCAGTATCAGCAACAATACGCCACACATTCTAACGCTGGAGCATGGCCGTTCCTTTCCGTCCGGCCCGCTTATGGTGGAGCATCGCTCCTTGCAAAAAGGGATGCGCAACTGGGTGGAACACCAGACCGGCCTCAAGCTTGGTCATACAGAACAGCTTTATACCTTTGCCGACCCCCTGCATGGGCAGGGCCACCAGATGGTGCAGATTTCCTACATGGCGTTCATCCGCCAGAACTGCGACCACAGTCTGGCCGAGCGTTCCATTTATGACTACTTCCCATGGGAAGACCGGCGGGATGCAACAACCTGCCCATTGCTGCATACCATTGCCATGCGCCTCAAACAGTGGGCCGCCGGTAACACGCAGCGCTGGCAAAGATGCACCACTGTTTTTGGCCTTGAGGACCATGCCTGGAACGATGAACTCAGCCTCCAGCGTTATGAACTGCTCTGGGAGGCCGGGCTTGTGCCCGAATCCTCGTGGCAGAATGGCGCGCACCTGCCGGGCCTGAGCATGCACCGCGACTACCGGCGCATTCTGGCCACGGCACTTTCACGCATGCGGGCAAAAATACGCTACACACCGGCAGTGTTCGACCTACTGCCCCGGCAGTTTACCTTGTTGCAACTTCAACAGGCCATGGAGGCTCTGGCGGGACGCGCCATGCACAAACAGAACTTCCGGCGGCTTGTGCAGCAGCAAAAACTGGTCAGCCGCACCGCGGAATACGATTCCCCCCCACAGGGCCGGCCAGCACAACTGTATCAATTCGCACCCGAAACAGCCGAACACTGCTATCTGGCAGGCGCCAAACTTCCTTTACCTGCCATCTCCTGAAAAAGTGTTTGGTTCGGCCCTTGCAATTCCTGAATGCTATATATACTCAATAAGAGCATATATAGCACGGGAAACGGAACACAACCATGTCTGCCTCTCTCATGCCCAGCAGGGATGAATTATACCACCCTGTTGCCCACATTATGCTGCGGGACCAGTGGGAAGCCAATTACGCGGCGGATATTGAAGCCATCCTGCGCTTGAAGCAGGAAAAAAATGCCGTCATTCTGGCCCATAATTACCAAACACCGGAAATCTTCCATTGTGTGGCAGATATTCGGGGCGACAGTCTGGCTCTGGCGCGTGCGGCACAAACGGTGGATGCCTCTACCATGGTGATGGCCGGCGTGCATTTTATGGCCGAAACCGCAAAACTGCTGAACCCGGAAAAAACTGTTCTTATCCCGGATGCTACGGCAGGGTGCTCTCTCGCCGAAGGCATTACCGCAGACAACGTGCGAACGCTCAAAAAGCGCTACCCCGGTGTGCCCGTTGTAACCTACGTTAACAGCACAGCCGATGTAAAAGCGGAAAGCGATGTCTGCTGCACATCGGGCAATGCGCGCCGCATTGTGGAAAGTCTGGGTGTTCCCCGCGTGATTATGATCCCCGACGAGTTTCTGGCCCGCAACATCGAAGCCGAAACCGGCATAGAAATGCTGACATGGCCAGCCCACTGCGAAGTACATGAACGCTTTACCCCGCAGGAAATCCGCCAGTACCGGCGCCTGCACCCCGATGTGAGTGTCATTGCGCACCCCGAATGCCCGCCCGACGTGGTTGCAGAGGCCGACCATGCAGGCTCCACTGCACAGATGATCAGCTTTATTGACCAGACCAAACCGCAAAAGGTCCTGCTGGTTACAGAGTGTTCCATGAGCGACAACCTTGCGGCACTCTATCCGCAAACGCAGTTTGTACGCCCGTGCAACCTGTGCCCGCACATGAAGCGGATTACCCTGTCCAACATCCGTCAGGCACTGGAAACCATGCAGACGGAAGTGACCATCCCTGAACATCTGCAACACCCCGCCCGTATGGCGGTGGAGCGGATGCTGGCAATTTAAGCCCCCAGACCGGAGCCTGACATGACCACAAACCTGCATCTTCCCACCCTTTTATGGGAACCCATTGTGCGCACCGCACTCATGGAAGATCTGGGAATTGGGGGGGATGTCACCACACAGGCGCTGGCCCAGCCGGGGCAGCAACTGCATGCCATCTTCCGCAGCCGCCAGAATGGTGTTCTGTGCGGGCTGGAAGGAGCCCGACAGGCTTTTGCCATACTGGACCCCAGCGTGCGCTTCAGCCAGATCAAGCAAGATGGCAACCAGATTGCACAAGGGGACGTTCTGGCCACCGTGGAAGGCAACGCCACCACCCTGCTGGCTGGGGAGCGCACGGCATTGAACCTGCTGTCACACCTGAGCGGCATCGCCACGCATACGCACCATATTGTGCAAGCCGTAGCTGGCACCAAAGCCCGTGTGGCCTGCACCCGTAAAACCCTGCCGGGATTAAGAAGCCTGCAAAAATACGCGGTGCGCGCCGGGGGCGGGAGCAGCCACAGGCTCCGGCTGGACGATGCCATTCTGATCAAGGACAACCATATTGCCCTGTGCGGTGGCAACATACGAAAAGCCCTGCTTTCTGCCCGTACATACGCAGGACACCTGATGAAGGTGGAACTGGAAGTCGATACCCTCGAACAGCTTGAGGAAGCCCTGTCCGGACCGGGGGCGGATGTCTATCTGCTGGATAACATGTCCGTACCCCAGCTTGAACAGGCCGTGCGCATGATTAACGGGCGCGCACTGGCCGAGGCCTCTGGCGGCATCACGCTCAAAACAGCCCCCGCCATTGCCCAGACCGGGGTGGATGTGCTCTCGCTCGGCTGGCTGACCCATAGCGTGCAGGCACTCGATATTGGTCTGGATATTGTGCAGAGCTAGGCACAGGTCCCTGCCCTTCCACCACCCATAAACCCGGCAAAACCACTTTTTGCAGGCATGAACACACCACAGGGCACCCAGACTGCGGGCTTTCCGCTTGAGATACGAGTGCCATCCTCCTAATATGCACAACGTAGAAGCACTGGTATTTTGCCAGCCCGCCATGCAATGCTCAAAGGTGCCTGTTAATGGAGTGGTCCGAAGAAATAATCGCCCAGCTTAAGGACCTCTGGGCGGAAGGTCTTTCAACGGCGGAAATCGGCAGGCGTCTTTCCATTACCAAGAACGCAGTGGTCGGCAAGGCGCACAGGCTGGGCCTGCCGCCGCGTCCCTCCCCCATCCGGCGGAACGGCAGCAAACCCAAGGCAGCGGCCGACAAAGCCGAGCAGCCCACGCTTATTCCCCCCACACAGGAAGTCCCCGTTAGCCGCACGGCAACTCCGGCTCCGTCCGTGGCACCTGCTACACAGCCGGTTGCTGCAACCGCGCCTACACCTGTTGCAGCCCCCTCCCCGGCACCTGCTGCTGCGACTGAGGCAGGTACGGTGGATGATAAAACTGCCAGAAAAGAAAAAGCGGCACCCGTTGCGCGCACCAGCACCAAACCCAAAACACTGCTGCGCAGCATCTCGGACCCCGAACCACAAAAGCGCCGCGGCCCATCCTGCTGCTGGCCTATTGGCGACCCTGGCACACCGGGTTTTCATTTTTGTGGTGCAACGCCCATCCCGGGCAAACCCTATTGCGAGGAACACGCCCAGATCGCCTATGTGCGTCTGCGTGACCGCCGCGACAGTGTAGCCTGATCAGCCACACCCAAGCATGATGCCTGATGGTGGCACTAGCACCACCATCAGGCTAACAGGCAGATAATCAGCCTTCAATCGCCTTAACCGGCTCAGCCGCGCTATCAGCCGTTTTGGTTGTGGCACTGCCTTCAGCCAGCATTTCCAGCTGCCCTGTAATCTGGCCACCATCTTCCACTTTCAGGCGATGGCAGGCGGCCTTACCCAGCAGGCGGCCGCTACCACGTACGGTCAACCCGCCACGTGCGGTCAGGGAACCATCCACAGTACCGGCGATTTCCGCATTTTCTACTTCCACACCACCACGGAACAGGCCACCTGGCATAACAACCAGTTCCTTGGCCGTGATCATGCTGGATTCAACCGTCCCTTCAACCACCAGACGCTCTGCATCCTGCACCGTGCCCTGCACGCTAATGCCGCGCCCGACAACCAGAGTACGCTGTTCCAGGCCATCCTTTTTCGGCTGGATCTGCGTGGGCAGGCCACGGGCGGCGGCAGCTCCGGGCATAGGCGGAATACCAGCACCTGCAGGAAGAGAAGAACCAGACGGAAAAGGTGCACGACCCATAGGTGAAGTTTCCTTTGAATTATCAGAATGCGATACGGGAGCCCCAGCCGCAGAACTACCCTGAGCCGCCGCATTGGACGGAAGAACAGTGCCAGATGCCCCTGCCGGACGCGCAGAACCCTGCTGCACGGTAGAGGGTGCCTGTGTGTTTGGCTGACTATCTTCAGGCTTACGTCTTTTGAACAAGAAAATCCCCCGCCTTTCTGGCCGCCTGTATTCAGGCAGCAGTCCACGTTAACAAGCCGCTCCAACACCGGCCCGGCTTCGTTCAGAACATTTTCATGCACGGAGCCGTCCGGTAAGCAGCGCATGTTGCTTAAGCCTTACTGTTGCCCTTTTTGTGGCAGCGCGCTAGCCAAACAACCGCACAGATCATTTTTTCAGGAAAAAATTTTATCGCCATGACCGGTCAGGACACACAATACGACATTCTCGGTATTGGGAATGCCATTACCGATATTCTCGCCCGCACGGATGCCGCCTTCCTGCAAAGCCAGGGACTCACGCCCGGCAGCATGACGCTGATCGACGTGGACCGGGCCAACGCACTGGAAGCCGCTCTGGCTCCCGAACAGGTCATGGGTGGTGGTTCCGCAGCCAATACCTGCGTTGTTGCTGCACAGTTTGGCGCGCGCGTTGCCTACCTTGGCAAGGTCTCGCGCGATGATGCTGGGCTAAAGTTCACGCAGGACCTGCGCGATAACGGGGTGCAGTTTCCGTCCGCTCCGCTGAATACGCAGGTATTTGACAACCTGCCCACAGCCCGTTGCGTGGTCATGGTCACACCCGACGGGCAGCGTACCATGGCAACCTATCTGGGTGCCTGCACCTGCTTTACCCCCGAAGACGTACTGCCGGACATGATCGCCGCATCCAGCATTATCTATCTGGAAGGGTATCTGTTCGATCCCCCGCATGCGCAGGAGGCATTCCGCCGGGCCGCGGCTCTAGCCCACAAGAACGGCCGCCAGGTTGCGCTTTCCCTCTCCGACCCGTTCTGCGTTGGTCGCCACCGTGCTGCGTTCCTTGATCTGGTCAAGAACCACGTCGATATCCTGTTCGCCAATGAAGACGAAATCTGTGCATTGTACGAAACAGAAAACTTTGACACAGCTGCCCGCCGCACCGCGCAGGACACAACCTTTGCAGCCCTGACGCGCTCAGGCCTTGGCAGCGTGATTGTGCATGATGGCCAACTGACCACCGTAGCCCCGGTTCCAACACAGGTTGTGGATACAACAGGTGCGGGCGATGCCTATGCCGCAGGCTTTCTGGCAGGGCTGACATCCGGCCGCAGCCTGCCTGAATGTGGGCGTCTTGCCTCTGTTGCTGCGTCGGAAATCATCTCGCACTACGGTGCGCGTCCGCTTTCCAACCTGTGGGAAGAAATGGGCTTTTAAAGCAGGCTCCCGTCCGGCGGGCGCGCGTCACTCCGTCAGGAGGCCGCGTTTTCGCCGGGCACGCTGATCACCCGCCCACCCTTGACCTGAAGCGCCACGCGCCCTTCACACAAAGCCTGCGCCACATCCCCAAATACTCTGCCCCGCCAGCCCGACAGCAAGGTGGGAGCCTGTGCCGGGTCCAGCGCCAGAGCCTCCAGTTCATCCATGGAAGCAACCAGGCGTGGCGCCACATCGTGCTCCTCGCAACAGGCGGTCAGCAGCACCTTGAGCAGAGCCACCAGAGATGCAGGTGCTCTTGCGTTATCCTTACCCTTGCCCCGTGCAGGACGCGGCAGTTCCGACTCCGGCAAAGCCTGTGCCTGCTTGACCGCTTCCAGCAGCGCCATGCCGGTGCGGCCTTCGGCCAGCCCACGGGATACGCCACGCACACGGGCAAGCGCATCCACCGTACCCGGTGTTGTGGCTGCTATTTCCAGCAGGCTTTCATCCTTGAGCAAACGCTGGCGCGGCACATTCACGCGTTGGGCCTCACGCTCGCGCAGGGCGGCAACTGCACGCAGCACACCCAGCATACGGCGGTTGCCCGTACGGGCCTTAAGCCGTTCCCACTGTTTTTCCGGATCAGGGCGGAATGTAGCCGGGTCTTCCAGCTCTGCCATTTCAGCAGCTACCCAGCTCAACCGCTTGTCCTGCTCCAGCTTGCGCACCAGCTTTTCGTAAACCAGCCGCAGCCATGTCACATCGCCTGCAGCATAATTCAGCTGGGCTTCGGAGAGCGGACGGGCTGACCAGTCCGTAAAGCGGTGGCTTTTATCAATCATATGGCCAGTCAGGGAGCCAACCAGACTGTCATACCCAACCTGATCCCCAAAGCCCGCCACCATGCCCGCAACCTGCGTATCAAACACAGGTGTCGGCAGGGCATCGAACTCATGTAGAAAAATTTCCAGATCCTGCCGCGCTGCATGAAACACTTTCAGCACCGAGGCATCAGCCATCAGTTCTGCCAGAGGGGTCAGGTCAATCCCTTCCGCCTGTGCGTCAATCAGCACAACAGCATGTGCACTACCCACCTGCACCAGACACAACTCCGGCCAGTACGTGCGCTCACGCATGAACTCCGTATCAACCGTTACAAAACGTTCGGCATGAAACGGTTTAAGAGCTTCCGCCAGGTCCTGGGTAGAGGACACAAGCTGGGGCTGGGGAAAGACGGGAGTGGGTAATTTGGCCATGTTTCTTCCATACACCAGCCAACCAGAAAGAGACAGCCAGAACCCATATACCCCATACGAAACTTGACGAACGCACCGACAAGCCGGACACCCAAGAAAACCATAGCTGCATGGAGAAAATGATGAACACGGCAGATGATGGACGCCACGCGCTTACCCAGCTTGGCCGCCAGATTGCTCCCCCCAACAGCCCGGAAGAGGCCGTGCTGGAGCGTGTGCCAGCCCCCAACCCGGACAAACGCTATATGGTGCGCTTTACCGCGCCGGAATTTACGTCCCTGTGCCCTATTACCGGCCAGCCGGATTTTGCCCATATTGTGCTAGATTATGTACCGGACCAGTGGATTGTGGAGAGCAAATCCCTCAAGCTGTTCCTGACCAGTTTTCGCAATCACGGCGCGTTTCACGAAGCCTGCTCCGTGCAGATCGCAAGCACTCTGGTTGACCTGCTCAACCCGGTCTGGCTGCGCATTGGTGCCTACTGGTACCCGCGCGGTGGTATTCCCATTGATGTTTTCTGGCAGACAGGGGATGCCCCCGCAGGGGTATGGATTCCCGCGCAGGATGTCCCATCCTACAGAGGGCGCGGCTGAATCCGGACACAAAAAAAGCCACCTGAACGGTGGCTTTTTTTAAAATCTGGCTGAACACAAATTTTAGCTGGCGCTGCCTGCTTCAATTTCTGCCCGTACTGCCTGAATCTGATCCTGCAACACGACAAGGCGGGACGTATCCGTCTTGTCTGCCTTGTCCCATGCTTCAGATAGGGCCTCCAGCTGTGCTGTGGCCATATCAATGGAAATGTCGCTTACCGGCACAGCCTTGTCGGCCAGCACGGTGCATCGTGCAGGGGTAATGTCGGCAAAACCCCCCCCCACAAAATAGCGATCGGTCACCTTGTCCCCTTCGTAAAGGGCAACAACGCCACCACGCAGAAGAAGCATCATGGGCGAATGTTCCGGCATGGCGGCAATATCACCCTCCATGCCCGGAAGAACGGCCATATCTACCTCACGCGACACCAGAACCTTTTCAGGGCTGATTATCTCAATCTGGATTGGCATGAATGGTGCTCCCTCCAGAAGCCGGCTGTTAGGCCGACTCCCTCAGTTTTTCTGCCTTGGCAACAGCTTCTTCGATCGTCCCGACCATGTAGAAAGCCGCTTCTGGCAGATCGTCATATTCACCAGCACAGATCGCCTTGAAGGAACGAACCGTATCGGTCACGGATACCAGCTTGCCGGGGGCACCGGTAAACACTTCCGCCACATGGAACGGCTGGGACAGGAAGCGCTGGATACGGCGAGCGCGGGCCACAACCAGCTTATCGTCTTCAGACAGTTCATCCATACCCAGAATAGCAATGATATCCTGCAAGGACTTGTAGGTCTGGAGAATACGCTGCACTTCGCCAGCCACTGCGTAATGTTCTTCACCCACAATCTGCGGGTCCAGAGCGCGGGACGTGGAGTCCAGCGGGTCCACAGCCGGGTAAATCCCCATTTCCGCGATGGAACGGTTCAGAACGGTGGTGGCATCCAAGTGGGCAAAGGTTGCTGCCGGAGCCGGGTCGGTCAAGTCATCGGCAGGGACATAGACGGCCTGAACGGACGTAATGGAGCCTTTTTTGGTGGACGTAATACGTTCCTGCAGAGCGCCCATTTCCGTTGCCAGTGTCGGCTGGTAGCCCACGGCAGAAGGAATACGGCCCAGCAGTGCGGACACTTCCGAACCAGCCTGCGTAAAGCGGAAGATGTTGTCCACGAAGAACAGCACGTCCTGGTTTTCTTCATCACGGAAGTATTCCGCCATGGTCAGACCGGTCAGGGCCACGCGGGCACGGGCACCCGGCGGTTCGTTCATCTGACCGAACACCAGCGCCACTTTGGAGCCTTCGGTCGAACCGTTTTCACCCAGCTTGATCACGCCTGCGTCCTGCATTTCAAAATACAGGTCGTTCCCTTCACGGGTACGTTCACCAACACCGGCAAATACGGACACACCACCGTGCGCCTTGGCGATGTTGTTGATCAGTTCCTGAATAATAACGGTCTTGCCAACACCTGCGCCGCCGAACAGGCCGATCTTGCCACCCTTGAGGTACGGGCAGAGCAGGTCAACAACCTTGATGCCGGTCATCAGGATTTCGGATGCAGCAGCCTGCTCGTCAAAAGCAGGGGCATCGCGGTGGATGGGGGCGCGACGTGCGGTCTGGACAGGGCCCTGTTCGTCAATCGGTTCACCGATCACGTTGAGGATACGGCCAAGGGTTTCCGGACCGACAGGCACGGAAATCTGTGCACCGGTGTCAACCACTTCCGTACCACGGACCAGACCATCGGTCGTGTCCATGGCGATGCAGCGCACTTCGTGTTCGCCGATTTCCTGGGCCACTTCGAGCACCAGAACCTGATCGCCCAGCTTGACATGCAGCGCGTTCAGAATTTTGGGCAGTTCACCTTCGAACTGCACGTCAACAACCGGCCCTTTAATGGTGGTAATGCGGCCAACAGCATTGGTCTTCGTGGCCGCAGGGGCCTGGGTCTGGGTTGTGGTATCCGACATGGGTCAGCTCCTGCGGGGCATACGATCGGGCTCAGACAGCCTGTGCGCCCGAAATGATTTCGATCAGTTCGTTAGTAATATTGGTCTGGCGGGTCCGGTTATAGACCTGCGTCAGACTATCGATGGTGCGGCCTGCATTGCGCGTCGCGTTATCCATGGCCGTCATACGGGCACCGTTTTCGCCCGCAACCGTTTCCAGCAGCGAAGCATAAATCTGGACCTGCAGATTACGCGGCAGCAGCATGGCCAGCAGCGTTGCTTCATCAGGTTCAAACTCATACTGGGCCACATCGTTGGAGGCTTCGAGCGTACCAGATGCCTCTTCCACGACCATGGGAACCAGTTGCTGGCATGTCGGCACCTGTGTCATCGCATTGCGAAACTTGTTGAACACAAGTGTGCAGACATCAATCTCGCCTGCTTCAAGCAGGGCATTGATCTTGTCACCCAGGTCACTGGCGACGGAAAAGGGAATTTCCTTCGCACTTGTCCCGATCACATGATCAACAATCAGGTCCGCATGGTCACGCGTGAAAAAGTTCAGCGCGCGACGACCAACCGGAAGCAGGCGCACCGTCTTGCCTTCAGACTGAAGGCGACGGATGGTCTGCACCGTAAGGCGATGTACGTTGGAGTTAAAGCCACCGCACAGGCCACGGTCACTGGTCATGGGCACAAGGAGATGCACCTTGTCCTGCCCGGTACCGGCCAGAAGAAGAGGCGCTCCGTCCTCCCCCTTGGTTGCACCGGCCAACTCACCCAGCATACGGCGCATAGCTGCCGCATAAGGACGAGCAGCTTCTGCGCTGGCTTGCGCCCGCCGCAGCTTGGCCGCTGCCACCATTTTCATGGCGCTCGTGATCTTCCGTGTCGATTTGATACTTCCGATCCGGGCGCGTAGTTCCTTAAGGGAAGCCATGAGTGCTTCTGCTCCCTCAGCCGGCGAAGTTGCGGTTGAAGGCGGTCAGATATTCGGTCAGCCGCGCTTCAAGGTCCTTGGAAATGGCCTTGTCCTTGCTCAGCGTGTCCAGAATGTCCTTCCCTGCGCTCCGCACATCGCTCAGCACTGCACGTTCCCAGGCCACAACCTTGCTGGCTGCAATGCCATCGAGGAAGCCACGGGTACCAGCAAACAGCAGAACAACCTGCTCTTCAACCGAAAGCGGCGAAGCCTGCGGCTGCTTCAGCAGTTCCACCAGACGGGCACCACGGGCAAGCATCTTCTGCGTTGCCGGGTCCAGATCGGATGCGAACTGGGAGAAGGCTGCCATTTCACGGTACTGGGCAAGCTCAAGCTTGATCTTGCCTGCGACCTGCTTCATGGCCTTGATCTGTGCCGCAGACCCAACGCGGGAGACGGAGCCACCCACGTTAACGGCAGGGCGGATACCCTTGTAGAACAGATCGGTCTCAAGGAAGATCTGGCCGTCCGTAATGGAGATCACGTTGGTCGGGATGTAAGCTGCAACGTCACCGGCCTGCGTTTCAATAACGGGCAGAGCCGTCAGAGAACCTGCGCCATTGGCATCGGACATTTTAGCAGCCCGTTCCAGCAGACGGGAATGCAGGTAGAACACGTCACCCGGATAAGCTTCACGGCCCGGCGGACGACGCAGCAGCAGGGACATCTGGCGATAAGCCACAGCCTGCTTGGTCAGATCGTCATAGCAGATCAGGGCGTGCATGCCGTTGTCGCGGAAGTATTCGCCCATAGCACACGCGGCGTAGGGGGCGAGATACTGCAGCGGAGCCGGGTCAGATGCGGTAGCGGCCACGACGATGGAGTACTTCATCGCGCCTTTTTCTTCCAGCAGGCGCACAAGCTGTGCAACTGTGGAGCGCTTCTGGCCAACAGCAACGTAAATGCAGTAGAGGGACTTCTTGTCGTCGCCCTGCTCATTCACGCCCTTCTGGGCCAGAATGGTGTCGGTCAGGATGGTGGTTTTACCGGTCTGACGGTCACCAATCACCAGTTCACGCTGGCCACGGCCAATCGGCACCAGAGCGTCAATCGCCTTGATCCCGGTCTGCATGGGTTCGCTCACGGACTGGCGCGGCATAATGCCGGGCGCCTTGACTTCCGCACGACGCAGTTCAACGTCAACCAGCGGGCCCTTGTCGTCGATCGGGTTACCCAGACCGTCTACAACGCGGCCCAGCAGGCCCTTACCAACCGGCACACTGACAACCATACCCGAACGGGTGACACTGTCCCCTTCACGGATATTGGTGTCATCACCGAAAATAACGATACCGACGTTGTCGCTTTCCAGGTTCAGGGCCATGCCCTTCTGGCCAGCGGACGGAAAGTCCACCAGTTCACCCGACATGACATTCTGCAGGCCAAATACGCGGGCAATACCATCCCCAACGGACAGGACTGTGCCGGTTTCGACCACATCAGATTCCTTGTCGAACGAGGCAATCTGCTGCTTGAGGATATCCGAAATCTCTGCGGGACGGATTTCCATCACGCGGCTCCCTTCATGGCGTAATGCAAACGAAACAGGCGGGTTTTGAGGCTGGCATCATACAGCTTTGCCCCGACGCGGACGACAAGACCGCCGAGCAGGGCGCTGTCAACACGCTCGCGAATATTGATGCGGGAATAACCGGCTTCGGCCAAACGAACCTGAAGCTGGGCCCGCTGTTCGGCCGTAAGCGGCACAGCACTGCTGACCTCGGCCACAACCTCGCCACGGCGGGCCACGGCCAGAGCATCCAGCGATGCAAGAATGCGACGCAGGACCGGTAGACGACGGTTATCAGCCACGACGCCCACAAAATTACGAAGAATCTGACCGAATCCCTGAGCCTCAAGCACAGCCAGAACGGCCTTGCGAGACACCAGGATATCCAGACGCCTGTCTTCCAGAACAGTGCGCAGGGGCGCACTCTCATCAATCAGGCGCGCAAGTGCGCCACCTTCATCAAGCACGGTGTCCAGCTGCTGCTGTTCGGCAGCCAGATCATAAAGCGCAATCGCGTAACGGCCTTCAAGACCGTTGGCCGCAAAAGCTACTGCTTGTGCTGTCGTTACGCCCGAGGCCACCACTCTTTGGTTCTTTCCTTCTGTGCGCGCCGGCATTCCACACTGACAACGATGCAACCCAGACCATCAGGCGATGAATCCAGATTTTGATGCACCTGTTGGCGCGGCCTCTAGCATGACCACAACAGGCACGCAACTAGCTGAACAACCCTATTTTATTCAACCCGCCGCTGGCAGCGCATTCTGGCAGACCAAAATACCAGACCAAAAGCCCTTAAACGCCGGAGCAGCGCACCCTATTAGGTGATAGACCCCCCCGCCCGGAACGGCCAACGGAAGCCAGACGCAATCCACTACGTTCACGAAACGGTGAGGTAACAGACATTCAGATTTTTTGGGAGGAACCTTGGAGCGGACAGAGGGAATCGAACCCTCCTCGGTAGCTTGGAAGGCTACTGCATTACCACTATGCTATGCCCGCACTCCGAAGTGTTGGTTTTTATAATCCATCCCCCACACGCGCCGCAAGCCCCCACCAGTTTTTTTACGCCCACGCTCCCCGCGCACGACAATAATCTGCAACAGGCACTTGACTTTAGAGCCACAACATATTTTGTTCCGCCTCCTGTGATGCCCGCAAGATTGTGGCTGGTCAGACGAACGGGTTTCCGTTATAGGTCTTTTCCAGCCGTGGCGGACACGCTGCAGGGGTGTAGCTCAATTGGCTAGAGTGCCGGTCTCCAAAACCGGAGGTTGTGGGTTCGAGACCCTCCACCCCTGCCAGATTTTCTCGTGGTGTACGGAAGGTTCCGCTTTTCACCTGTAAAATGCGGCTTTATCGTACAATCTGAGTGGTGTTGATTTAAGACTGCCCCCTTGGCAACCGAGCGGGGCGGAACAAGGAGAGTGTGCTTCGTGTCGTTCAGTCCCGGTAAGTTCCTGCATGATGTGCGTACCGAGGCGGAACGGGTCACATGGCCCACCCGCCGCGCAACATTTGTCACCACCGGCGCCGTATTGGCCATGGCAGGTATGGCATCCATCTTCTTCTTCGTCGTTGACCAGTTGATCGGTCTCGGCGTGCGTCAACTTTTCGGGCTGGGAGGCTGAGGAAACGGCATGGCCAAGCGTTGGTATGTGGTCCACGTCTATTCGGGCTTCGAAAAGAAAATCGCGCAGCACATCCGCGAAGATGCGGCCCAGAAGGGACTGAGCGACCATATTGACGAGATTCTTGTCCCGTCCGAGGAAGTGATTGAAGTCCGCCGTGGCCAGAAGGTGAACGCGGAACGCAAGTTCTTCCCCGGTTACGTGCTGATCAAGATGGAAATGACCGATGAGTCATGGCATCTGGTCAAGGACACCCCCAAGGTTACGGGTTTTCTGGGCACCAAAAACCGCCCGACACCCATTTCCGCGGCGGAAGCCGAACGGATTATCCGCCAGACAGAGGAAGGTGTGCAGCATCCCCGCTCCGCCGTTACCTTTGAAGTGGGCGAACAGATTCGTGTGGCTGATGGCCCCTTCACCTCCTTCAATGGTGTTATTGAAGAAGTGGATGAAGAAAAAGGCCGCCTGAAAGTCAGCGTTTCGATCTTTGGCCGTTCCACACCGGTGGATCTGGAGTTCAATCAGGTCGAAAAGCTGTAATTTTTCAGCCCATAGATACGATATTAAAAAAGGCGGCCTCCGGGCCGCCTTTTTTATTGCTGATTCGCACCGTCCATCTGCCTTGCAAACACAACAAACCCATTCCGGCGTTTGGAACACTCGGGCATGTTCCGGGTTGTACCCTTGTCTGTTAGCCTGACGTGGTTTTTGTTTTGCCAAGGAGTTACCATGCCTTCAGCCCTGACTCTTAGAGGAACAGCCCTTCTTAACAATGCCCTGCTGAACAAGGGCACGGCATTTACAGAAGCAGAGCGGCGGGAATACGGGCTGGAAGGACTCCTGCCCACACAGGTGGAAACACTGGACCGGCAGGTAGAGCGAATCCACAGGCACCTCGAAGCCAAACCCAGTAATCTGGAGCGCTACATCTATCTGAGCGGCCTGCGTGACCAGAACCAGACCCTGTTCTACCGGGTGCTCATGTCCAACCCTGCACAGTTTGTGCCCATTGTGTATGCGCCTACTCTGGCGGCTGTCTGCCAGCAGTTCAGCCACATCTACCGTCGCCCGCGCGGCATGTACATCAGTCTGGACATGCGCGGCCGAATCCGTGACGTGCTGCGCAACTGGCCTACGGATAACGTACGCTTCCTGTGCGTCACCACGGGGGGGCGAATTCTGGGGCTGGGCGATATTGGCGTGAACGGCATGGGCATTCCCATTGGCAAGCTTGACCTTTACACGGCCTGCGGGGCGGTCCCGCCGGAAGTGCTCCTGCCTGTGCAGCTCGATATTGGCACAACCAACAGCGCCCTGCGGGCAGACCCGCTCTACCTTGGCCTGCGCAGGGAACCCCCTCCGCTGGAAGAACTGGACGGGTTTGTGGAAGAATTTGTAAGCGCGGTTAAGGAGGTCTTCCCCAACTGCTGCCTGCATTTTGAGGACTGGAAGGGCACAGACGCCCTGCATTATCTCGACAAATACCGCAACACGGCTCTGTGTTATAATGATGACATTCAGGGCACTGCAGCCGTTACGCTGGCCGGCCTGATTACCGCGCTCAAAATCAAGAACGAAACACTGGCACAGCAGCGCTTTTTATTCCTCGGGGCAGGTTCCTCCGGGCTGGGTACCGCGGATATGCTGATTTCCGCTCTGAAGCAGGAAGGCATAAGTGAGCAGGAAGCTATTGAGCGCATAACGCTCATGGATGTGAATGGCCTGCTCGAGACCTCCCGCACGGACCTGAGCCCACAGCAAAAACGCTACGCCAAAGCCATGCCCCCCTCGCGTGATCTGCTGGCCACAATCAAAGCCTTCAAGCCCACCGTGCTCATTGGTGTTTCAACCTGTGGGGGAGCCTTTACGCAGGAGGTTGTGGAAACCATGAGCGCGCTGAACGAGCGCCCCATTATTTTCCCGCTCTCCCTGCCCCAGAAAAACGCGGAATGCACAGCCGAGCAGGCATATGAATGGTCACAGGGACAGGCACTTTTTGCCGCTGGTCTGCAGTTCCCCGAAGTGGAAATGAACGGACGGACCTTCTACCCCGGTCAGGCCAACAATTTTTACATCTTCCCGGCTCTGGGGCTGGCTGTGTACGCCACATGCCCCAAACACATTACGGATGACATGGTCATTGAAACTGCCCGCGCACTGGCGGATCAGGTAGATCCGGCATCACGCGAGCGGGGCCGCCTGTTCCCGCCCCAGAGTGATATTCTGGAGGTATCGGTTACGTCTGCTGCGCGTATTGCCGAATTTATTTTTGATCAGGGTGCCGCAACGGTAGAACGGCCCAAGGATATTCGGGCCTGGATTGAAAGCCTGACGTACAGCCCACGCTACGCGGACTGATTTTTTACAGACCACAAAAAAAAACGGAGCGATGTTTCTGCTCCGTTTTTTTCGATTCGACTGGGCGTATGCACTCAGGCGTCCAGCGGAGGAGCCGGATCAAACCCGAAAACCCTGCCGTAAAACGCCAGTTCCATGGTCCATGCCTGACGGATGGTTGCCTCCTGGCGGAAGCCATGCCCCTCGCCGGGGAATTCATGCAACGTACAGGGAGCACCAGCCGCACGCAGCGCCGCTGCCATGGCATGCGCCTGAGAGGGCGGAACAACCTTGTCCTCCGTCCCCTGCAACAGCAGCACCGGCGCCCTTATCCGGCTGGCGACAGAAAGGGGTGAGCGCGCCACATAAACAGACTCCGCTTCCGGCCACGGGCCAACCAGACCATCAAGGTAGCGCGCTTCAAACTTATGCGTTTCCTGTGCCAGTGCGCGCAGGTCAGTGACACCATACAGGCTGACACCCGCAGCAAACAGGTCGGATGCCGCCAGCGCCAGCAACACGGTCATTCCCCCCGCACTGGAGCCGCGAATAGCGATTCGCTCGGGGTCAACGCGGCCAGTGGCCACCATATGGCGGCAGGCGGCAATGCAGTCCGCCACATCCACAACACCCCACTGGCCTTGCAGCCGATTACGCCAGGACCGCCCAAAGCCTGTGGAACCACCGTAATTGACATCCAGCACGGCAAAACCGCGCGATGTCCACCACTGCACCTTAAAGGAAAAACCATCCTGCGCCCGGGCGGTTGGGCCACCATGCACCAGCACGATCATCGGGGGTTTTTCATCCTGCGGCACACAGGCACGGCTATTGGCAGGGGGGTAGAAAAAGGCATGCCCCTGCTGGCCATCAACCCCATCCACCGCAAAACGCACCGATTCGGGGCGGGAAATATCTGCCGCCTGCAAATCCAGCGTGGCAGAACGACGGAGTACCTGCTGCACACCGTGCTCGGCAGAGCCCACCACCACGGCGGGCAGGGCATCCACCGGTGCCTGCACCCATGCAAACCGCCCGTCTGCCAATGCAACAGGGCATTGGTCTGGCTGCCCTGCAAAGCTGTGAGTGTGGCCCTCAGCCGTGCGTACAAAACACTGGCCTTCGCCATCACGCACGCTCAGGGCCATGCATCCGCCATTGGCCAACGGCTGGTAGCTGCTTTGGCCAAACACCCATGCGGGCTGGCCAATCTCCCCCTCTGGCATGGCATACGCCACCAGATGCGGGGCGGGCTGATGCACGACCTCCCATACCCGCCAGAGTTCGCAACGGTCAGAAATCACAAGCAGGCGGCCATCTACCGTCCAGCGCGGCTCCACCAGCGACTCGCCGCCAGCCCCTCCGGCCAGAACCTGCACACCCTCAAGTGCCGCAATGGTGCCATCTGCCCCGCGCACCACACGCCCCATGCACAGGCGCGTGGAGTCCCACGGCATGTTCGGGTGGTCCCACTCAATCCACGCCAGCAACGTGCCATCGGGCGAGAAGGTGGGGGACATGTAAAAATCCGCACCATGTTGCAACACCAGCCCCTCTGGGCCAGCCCCCCCACCAAGAGCGACCAGTGTGCTCTGGGGCTCACCAGCCGCACAGTGGTCCTCACGCACGGCCACAACCGAAAGGCTGGCGGGGTCAAACCGCAGGTCGGCAAAGCGCACGCCTTCCGCCCCGGCCAGAAAGGTGGAGGCTCCACCTCCCTGCCCAAGCAGCCAGACCTGCGCCGTGCGCCTGTCCGCATAGACAATACCGTGGGGGGAGACGGCATAAGCGCCTCCGCCATATTCATGCACACGGGTCCCGACATCGGCCTGCGCAGGCAGCACCTCGGCCACGCCATCGGGCTCCGCCCAGCGCATCAGAACTGTCCGCCCCCCTTCTGCCGGGCGGCGCTCCAGCCAGAACACGGCCTGCCCTGTGCTGCGTACCTCTGAAAAGGTCAGGCTTTTACCGGCCACCAGAGTAGCCGTTACGGGGGAGGGCCAACTACCACAGCGCATGGGCTGGGGCATTTGAGCATGAGCGCTGTTCTGTTCCATCATTCACCCAGTTTATCATGCAAAACGCCCTGAACGGAAAGGCATGTGCCGCTTTGCATTCCATGCTAGGCAGGGCATACGGACCTGCTGTTTTTTCCTGTGGGCTTGACATGACGGGAGCGACTCTGCTCCTCCCCACTCCTGACGATGTTCTCTCTGAATTGGATTGTCTGTCCTGTTACACGCTCTGGAATCCATCTTTTCGCTTGATTACCTGACAACCCTGTTCACCCGGTACGGTTATGGGGTGGTTGGAGTGGTTGTTATGCTGGAAAGCATGGGCCTGCCCCTTCCTGCGGAAAGTCTGCTGATTACCGGGGCCATTTTTTGCGCGACCACCCACAAGCTCCAGATCGAAGGCATTATTGTTGCCGGGGTAACCGGGGCGATCATGGGGGACAATCTGGGCTACCTGCTTGGCCACCGGCTGGGCCTTGGGCTTTTGCGCAAGCACGGCCCGCGCTTTGGCTTAACCCCTGAGCGCCTGCTGTTGGGGCGTTATGTTTTTCTCAAGCATGGTGGGCCGGTTATCTTTTTTGGTCGCTTTGTGGCCATCCTGCGGATGTTTGTTGCCATACTGGCCGGAGCGAACCGTATGCCCTGGCATACGTTCCTGTTCTATAACGCGCTTGGCGGCGTGTTCTGGGCTGGAGGATACACAACATGCGCCTACCTGCTGGGAAGCGAGATTGCCAAGCTCTCCGGCTGGCTGGCCGTAGGCTTCGGGGCCGCGACTCTGGTGGTTATTGGCGTGCTGTTCGTGTTCATCAAGCACAATGAAAAACGTCTGACGGAGGAAGCCATGAAAGCAGCAGAACAGGATGAGCAGCTCAAAGCCCCCCTGCCATGATGGGCCGCAGTCCCTGGCGGGTTAACAGCACACAACCGGACCTCCATGGGCGCGTAGCCCTTGTAACCGGCGCAAACAGCGGTCTGGGGTTTGAGGCCGCACTCGGCCTTGCCCACCGTGGTGCAAAACTTATTCTACCAGTCCGCAACCCTGAAAAAGGGCAGAATGCCCTGGACCGCCTGCGCGCGGACTGCCCCCGGGCGGATGTGACCCTGCTCCCGCTTAATCTGGCCTCCCTCCGCTCCGTAGCGGAATGTGCGCGGGCTGTTGGCGCGCTGACAGACCGGATTGATATTCAGATCAATAATGCCGGGGTCATGGCCCCGACGCGGCGCATGGAAACCGAGGATGGATTCGAACTCCAGTTCGGTGTGAACCATCTGGGCCATTTTGCCTTGAGCGCGCATCTGCGCCCCCTGCTGGAAGCGGCAGAAGGGGGCGGCGTGCTTGTAACCGTAGCCAGCCTTGCGGCGGGTAAAAACACCATCCATTTCAACGACCTGCAATTCCGCCACAGGTATAGCCCGTTCGGGGCGTACCAGCAGAGCAAGCTGGCCAACCTGCTTTTTGCGCAGGAACTGGCCCGCAAAGCGGGGGAACGGGGCTGGAACATCCACTCCCGCGCAGCACATCCGGGATGGGCGGCTACCTCCATTGTGGCTAACGGGCAGGCATCCACCCTACCCAAGCCGCTAGGGCTGATCGAACAGACCCTTGGCACGGCTATCCTGCGCGTTATGGGCCAGTCCGCCGCCAAAGGGGCCGAACCCCTGCTTTATGCAGCCCTTGCCCCCCAGGCGCGGGATGGAGATTACTATGGCCCGCAGGGAACGGGCGAACGCCGTGGCCCACCCGGCCCGGCCATTGTGCCCCTCACAGCCCGCAAGGCCAGTCTGGCCGCCCGTCTGTGGGATGTTTCGGAACGGCTGACCAACACGGCCTGGTAAAAACCAGGCCGCTTACCCGTGCGTGGAACGGCGCGCACGGCTCTGCTGGCGCAGAACGCGCTCGATCCAGTCATTCAGCTTACGGGTGGTATCCTCCGCCTCTTCCCGGTCCGGGTAGATGGTGGGGAAGCGCAGCGCCAGCCAGCGCCATGCCACCAGCCGCTTATGCCGTTTTTCGGCCCGCTCCAGTTCCTCACGCCCGGCGCGTTCGGCAGCAGGCAGCGGGCCTGTGCCCGGTGGCAGCACACGGCGGCCAGCGGCATGGTCCGCCGCCCAGCCAACCAGACGCCTGATCCCGTTATCGCGGTCATCCACCGGGCACATGGCGTAGGACCAGCGGGTGGTCAGGTCCAGCCCTTCCACCCCTTCCAGCGCCGAGGCAATGGCAAAGGCCTGCTCCATATCCGACAGGCGGTAATTGGGATCATCCTTGCGCAGAACCGCCCTGTGAATGCGTGAGAGCACGCCATACAGGCTTTGCGAGCCTATTTCGGACGCAACAGCTTTGACAATGTCCGCATCGGGCTGCACGTAGGGGCGCAGGTCATCCGGCAATTCGGCATCGGCATCCAGCTGGCGGCGCACAAAGCTCGGGCTGCCTGCACCAGCCAGCACGGCCACAACACCTGTCTCGTGCTTGCCAAAACGGCCCGCACGCCCGCCAATCTGCTTGACCTCCTGCACGGTCAGGTCGCGTGTCTGCCGGCCATCGTATTTTTTGAGCGCAGCAAACACCACCCGTTTGATGGACAGGTTAAGCCCCATGCCAATGGCATCTGTTGCCACCAGAATATCAGCCTGACCGTTGTTAAAGCGCTGCGCCTCCGCCCGGCGTACTTCCGGGCTGAGTGCGCCATACACCACAGCCACACGCTTGCCGTGCTGCATAAGGGCTGCACGCAGGTCCAGCACCTCCCTGCGGGAAAACGCAATCAGCGCATCCCCCGCCCCAAGGTCGGCCAGACGCACAGGCTGGCTGGCGGCCTTGAGCGGGCTTTTACGCTCGAGCGAGATTTCATCCAGCGGGTCACCACATAGTTCGGCAATCCGGCGGACCATGGGAATACAGTCCGGCGCACCCAGCACATAGAGGTGCCGCGCTGGTGCCCCCATAATGGCGGCTGTCCATGCGGCACCACGGTCCGTATCAAACAGCATCTGGGCTTCATCAATGACAGCCACATCAACCGGGCTGTAAAAAGGGCACATTTCCACCGTTGCAGCCAGATGCCGGCTTCCGGGGACTTCAATCCGCTCCTCCCCGGTGGACAGGGAGGCCTCAACCCCACGCGCGGCCAGCGCTTCACGGAACTCATGCGCCAGCAGACGCAGGGGAGCGAGGGCCAGCCCGCTCTCCGCCTGTGCCAGCGCATTAAGGGCTGTGTAGGACTTGCCACTGTTGGTTGGCCCTGTGACCAGCGTAATCTGGCGGTTGAGGGCACGCGCAGTGCGGAAATGGGCCGCGTATTTGTCCAGCGCCGCCACACGGGCGATCACGGCATTGGCGACCTTGCGCCCCATATCCGGCGCATGTTTGCCCTTGCCCGGACCTGTTGCGGGGCCACGTTCCTCCTTGCGCCACTCGGACAGGTTGCCCCGCAGGGCCACAAGTGCTGCGGGGTCAAACTCCCACCGCTCCCGCCCACCGGGTTCCTGCACCTTACGCGCAACGGGTAGCCGATTCTCGGCAATCCAGCGCAGGGCCTCACGGTGGGAGCAATGGAGGAGTCGCGGCACCTCATTGAACGGCACAAGGCTGCTTTCCCATGCCTTAAGGTGCTCTTCCTCCTGTGCGCGTTTGTTCTGGGCGGTCTGTTCTATCCGGCTGGCGGCCCGCTGGCGCTGTGCCTCTTCCTTGCGCGCGGTCTCCAGAAAGGGGTCGCCTTCGGGCAGGTCAAAGGCAATGGCCACGGCCATAAGCAACAGGTCGGTCTGGGCGGGGGATGGCACGCGCCCAATATCCACCAGATCCGCCTGAATGGCGGCAAACGCCGCATGGGGCGATGCCCCATACCCACGCAGGCGCGCCAGACTGACCGGGGCCAGAGCGTGCTCAAGCGCCTGATCATCCGCCGCCGGGTCGGTAATCCCGCCGACGGCCTCTTCTATTTCCTCCCGCGTAATCCAGATTCGGCCACTGCGGCGCGTACGGTCCAGCAGGCGGGAAATCCATTTTTTACGCCGCACCTGGCACAGCGCAGCCCGATAGATCTCAACCGGGACTTCGCGCGCTCCGGGTTCAAGTGCCCGGGCAATGCGGCGCAGAACCTCTGTTTCTTCCTTAGGTTCGGGCTGGAGGCCCGTATGGGCCACGGCACGGGCAAGCGCTTCACGCGCGGGGGAGGCGGGGCTATCTGACGTCATGCCCTACTCTTGCGTCATCCCGGGCGGCGGAACAATGGGCCTTGCCCAATACTTCATGGAAAAATCAAACATTGCGCCCCGGCAATGGGGGGAACGGCGCAATATACGCTTGATATGGCAGCCGCCTTGTGCCCATTGTGCCCGCCACTGGCGGTTTGTGGCTTCCAAGCGAGGCTGTTCCTGCCCTGCTGTGTGAAGCAGGAACACGTCTTGTGACGAATTTGCACTGGCGTCCCACGCGCCTGCCCCTTAAAAACGCCGCCAAAGCACCAGGGTTGCCTTTTGCCTGTTGAAGCACTGCCCCCTTTGGGCAAAAGCGCGCCATCTATCTGATCTGCTATAAGCGGAGTACAAAGCGGTCCATGTCTGAAACCATTCTTGATAACGACGTTCTCCCCCGGATGTCTGCCTCTGAAGTGCCGAGCAGCCTGCTGCCGGTAGAAGGGCAGGACGGTGTGTGGCACCTTGCTCCCCCTACCAAGGAGTACGGCCACCTTTACCCGGCCAAGGTGCTGACCGTGCACCACTGGACCGACCGCCTGTTCACCTTCACCACCACGCGTGACCCCGGCCTGCGGTTTGAGAACGGCCAGTTCGCCATGATCGGGATTGAAGTGGACGGCAAGCCCCTGCTGCGCGCCTACTCCATTGCCTCCCCCAATTATGCGGACGAAATGGAGTTCCTCTCCATTGCCGTGCCTGATGGCCCGCTGACCTCGCGCCTGCGCCACGTCAAGGTAGGCGACACGGTTCTGATCGGGCGCAAGCCCACCGGCACCCTGCTGCTGGACAACCTGCGCCCCGGGCGGAACCTGTACTTCCTGTCCACCGGCACGGGTCTGGCTCCCTTCATGAGCCTGATCAAGGACCCGGAATGCTATGAGCGTTACGACCACGTGATCCTCAGCCATACGGTCCGTATTTCTGGCGAGCTGGCCTATGCCAACCATATCCGCCACGAACTGCCCCAGCACGAGTTCCTGGGCGAGGACATCAGCGGCAAGCTGCTTTACTACCCCGCCGTCACGCGTGAAGACTTTGCCGTAACCGACCGCATTACCAAGCTGATCGAAACCGGCAAGATCTTTACGGATCTGAATATCCCCGCTCTGGACCCCGAGCATGACCGCGTGATGATCTGCGGTTCGCCCGAAATGCTGGCCGATACGGAAGCCCTGCTTCAGGCCCGCGGGTTTGATGAAGGCAACATGTCCACCCCCGGTGCTTACGTGGTGGAAAAAGCATTTGCCGAACGGTAAAGGTAGTCCCACCTTACTGTAAAAGACCCTCAGCCCAGCACCAAAGGAGCCCGGCCCCATGACGTATGACTTTGATCTTCTGGTCATAGGAGCAGGCTCCGGCGGTGTTCGGTGCGCCCGCATTGCCGCCGGCCACGGTGCGCGTGTTGGTGTGGTGGAAAGCCGCCACTGGGGGGGCACATGCGTCAATCTTGGCTGTGTGCCCAAAAAGCTGATGGTCATGGCCAGCGATTATGCCGACATGGTGGAAGACAGCCACGGCTTTGGCTGGTCCACCGCACCGGGCACCCATAGCTGGCCCACCCTGATTGCCGCCAAGGACCGCGAAATTACGCGCCTGAACGGTATTTACGTCTCCATGCTGGAAAAAGCGGGCATTACCCTTTTTACCGGCCATGCCGAATTTGTGGATGGGCATACCCTGCGTATTACCCCCTCCCCTCTGGCCCCCACGGAACAGCCCCGGACCATTACCGCCGAGCGGATTGTGATTGCCACCGGCTCCACCCCCACCAAGCTGGACATTCCCGGAGCAGAACTGGCCATTACCTCGGACGAGGCCTTTGCCCTGCCGCAGCGCCCCGAACGGGTGATCATGATTGGGAGCGGGTATATCGGCATTGAATTTGCCGGTATCTTTGCAGGACTTGGCTCGCAGATAGACCTTGTTTACCGCCGTGACCTGCCCCTGCGTGGCTTTGATGAAGACATGCGCACCGCACTGGCAGACGCCATAGATGCCCGTGGCATTACCCAGCACCGCCATGCCAACCCCACCAGCATAACCCGGAACGGCGCCGAGCTGGTCCTGACACTGGATAACGGGCAGACCCTGCGCGCGGACTGCATCTTCATGGCCACAGGCCGCCGCCCCAAAATTGATGCGCTGGGACTGGGCAAGACATCCATCACCACCGCCGATAACGGCCGCATTCAGGTTGATGGCAATAGCGAGACGGCACATCCCGGCATTTACGCCATTGGGGACGTGACCGACCGTATCAACCTCACCCCCGTTGCCATTGCGGAAGGGCATAATCTGGCCGATCGCCTGTTCGGGCAGGCCCCCCCGCGCCAGTGGTGCTACGCGACCACTCCCAAGGCAGTCTTTTTCTCCCCCCCTCTCGCCACGGTTGGTCTGACGGAGGAGGAAGCCACACAAAACGGGGCTGTGGATATTTACCTGACCCGCTTTAACCCCATGCGCTACACGCTGGCAGGCCGCGTGCGCAAAACGGTCATGAAACTGGTTGTAGACCAGCAGAGCCAGAAGGTGGTTGGTGTGCATATTCTGGGCGACGAAGCACCGGAAATGCTACAGGCCGTAGCCATTGCCGTAACAGCCGGGCTGACCAAAGCCGACTTTGACCGCACCATTGGTATTCACCCCACCTCAGCCGAGGAACTGGTGACCATGCGCACCCGCACACGCACCACCCCCAAAGCTGACAAGTAAGGACAACCCCATGGCCGCATCCGCACAGAACACTCCGCACAAGGCGCATGATCTGGCGCTCAAAAACGGTTCCGTTGTCCTGCCTGATGGCACGGTGGAAACAACGGTATATGTGCGTAATGGCCAGATTAGCGCCATTGGCGGCACGGCAGATGCAGCGCGGGTTATTGATTGTAGCGGCCTGACCATTCTCCCCGGCGTGATCGACACTCAGGTTCATTTCCGTGAACCCGGGGCTGTGGAAAACGAAGACCTTGAAACCGGCAGCCGGTCCGCCGTGCTTGGCGGGGTCACTGGCGTTTTTGAAATGCCGAACACCAAACCCACCACCTCCACGCCCGAAGCCGTGGCCGACAAGCTGGCCCGCGCCAAAGACCGGATGTGGTGCGAACACGCATTTTATGTTGGTGCAACATCCGACAATGCCGACCAGTGCGGGGAGCTGGAAAAACTGCCCGGCACTGCGGGGATCAAGGTGTTCATGGGGTCTTCCACAGGCAACCTGCTGGTCTCCGATGATGCCATGCTTGAGCGCGTCCTACGCTCCGGCCAGCGCCGGGTGGCCATCCATGCCGAAGACGAAGCCCGGCTGATCGAACGCATGGGAGAACGTGTGGAAGGGGACCCCTCCTCCCACCCCGTCTGGCGGGATGATGAAACGGCATTACGCGCAACTGCCCGTGTGCTGCATCTGGCCCGCAAAACCGGGCGGCGCGTGCATATCCTGCACATTACCACCCCTGCGGAACTGGAACTGATTGCACAGCACCGCGACATCGCCACCTGTGAGCTAACGCCCCAGCACCTGACACTGGCAGCCGAGGATGCTTACCCACGTCTGGGCACGTTTGCCCAGATGAACCCCCCCATCCGCTCCGCTGCACACCGCGACGGACTGTGGCACTGGGTCACGCAGGGTATGCCCGATGTAATTGGCTCCGACCATGCGCCCCATAGTCTGGCCAACAAGAGCAAGCCCTACCCGGCCTCCCCTTCTGGCATGCCGGGTGTGCAGACGCTGCTCCCCCTTATGCTCAACCATGTGGCCCACCACCGCCTGACCCTACGCCGGCTGGTAGACCTGACATCCGCCGGCCCCCAGCGCCTGTTTGGTCTGGTTCGCAAAGGCCGGATTGCCGTGGGGTATGATGCGGACTTTACCATTGTGGACCTGAAGGCCCGCTGGACCATAGAGCAGAACTGGCTGGCCTCGCGCTGTGGCTGGTCCCCGTTTACGGGCGAGACCCTGACCGGCAAACCTGTGGGCACCGTTATTCGCGGGCAGCAGGTGATGTGGGAAGGAACACTGGCGGACAAAGCAACAGGTCAACCCTTCCGCTTTGACGCAACCGACAAGTAAAGCGCCACATCGTCAGCTTCCAAAGCGGCAGGCCCCGCGCCGGTTATATCAGGGAAACACAGCCGATAAGCGGTTCAAACGCCGCTTATCGGCTCTAATATTGCCCCTGCGAAAACTACCGGCAGAAAACCTTACCCACACATTTACTGAGACAACCGCAAAGCGGAAATCTGGCCAGCGATGTTGGAAAAGGCCGTTTGCATATCTGAAGCATTGGGTGATTCGAAGTAATGGTTACTATCGGTTGCACACGCCTTCATGGTGTTGATTGCAGCCGTATCCACCGATGACCCCTGATGCGTATAGAGAATAACAAACAGGTCTATGCCCATCGCCTTCATGTTAGAACAGACCTGCACCACAAGATTATCCAGTATGGGTCGCACAGTATCCTGAAACCCATAATAATACCCGTTTACCGTAGCCAGGTTATTATCCAGCAAACGCCCGAATGCTGTTTCGTCACTGTTCCACCATCCCCCCATATTGTCATAATAATCAGGGTAGCCATAGTAACAGGGGCACATCTGGTTCGTGCCATCGGTCATCAGCACCAGAATTTTCTTTGTGCTGGATTGCCCATAATCATAGGGCATGTCTGGTAATGAACTGGACCACAGGCCCTTCCACTTGGGGCTGATTGTAAACCAGCCCATCTGCAACGCATTCTGGATCAGGGTTCCACCACGCTGCAGCATGGGCATAAGGCTGATTTCTTTTTCAACGGTCGCCTTTGCCGCAGTCTCGGGCAACAGTGCAAGCGGCGGACACCCCAAATTGGGGCCGACTTCACCGCTGGAAACCCTTGGGGGAGCAGACGCGGATAATGTAATTGGGGCTGTTTCCGTAATGCCGGGCCGACCGGAAACACTCCAGTCATTATCCCCCTGCAGGTAGCTACAGCCGCCAAACCACGAACAATAATAAGGTGTTTTCTGGTAAGTGGTGGGCCAGAAAAACGGCTTGAACAGATAACTGGATACGGGCGGATTCTCACTCATATCTGCCGTTCCATCACTCGCATAACGTGCGAACACACATCCACCCCAGCCATTTTTGCCATATTTCAGGGTGGAAATATTAGAGGAACTATCCAGCCAGTCTGTATGCGAGTTGCCAATATTTACCTCGCCACCAAACGGCACAACAGAAACCCATGTGGTTGTCGTTGTTGTACTGTCCCCATACACCGTTTCGACCAGATTGGTTGCGCCCGTTCTAAGAGCCAAAATACCGTCCGAACCCAGTGAGTTCGTATTATCCAGCACAAGAGCGACCTCAAGCCCGCCCCCTGCGGCAACAACCTGAGCCTGTGCCACAACCGGGATCTGATTCCAGCCAAAGATTTTAGCAAACACCATCGGCACATATGCTGTGGCCGAGATGTTCAGCGTAGAAGCATCCACAAACGTGATTTTAGGCCCAGGCGTTTGTGATCCAAGCGGACCAATCCCATTGGCAACGTGATTGACTGCAAAATTCTGCCAGAACACCAGTGTAGCATCTGCATCACGGGTGGAAGCCTTGACCTCCCTCCCAGCCGTAAGGGCTGCCGCATCAATAGCGGTTTGCAGTCTTACACGCGTCAGATAGGTGCGGGAAAAGTCGATACCCATGGCAACAGAGGCAACCATGGCAAACATGACTATACCAACAACCAGCCCCACAGCTCCCTTTCGATCCATCATGTGCATTCTTTCGCTGTTGCTGTGGTATCAAGTTTGCCTACGCCAATATTGGTACCAAAAAAACGGGCTGGCAAAACAGACTGGCTGCTGAGCACCGGACTATCCCGGTTGGTCATAAGCCCCGAAGCAAACTGCCATAACCCGGGCCGGGCAAATGCCTCCACTGCAATAAATGTCTGAGCAGGATTCATGGAGACACCGGATATTGCATATTGCGAAAGACTCGCTGATGTAATCCCGCTTTTAAAGGTAGTGGAGCCAACCTGCTTCTGCCAGTAAATGGCGAGCTTATTATTACTATCCGGTCCTATCGCTGTAATGATAACGGCACCATTGGTTGTACCGACAATGTCCAGAGGTGCTGCGATCTGCTGCGCATCAGCAAAAAAAACATTCAGGTCATACGGGTCTGAAATATGCTGGCACTGGGCAATAATCTGCCCCACCTGCGTCGTCACAGAGTGAAGGCGCATCCAGTTCCTGAATTCAAAAATCATGTCTGCTGCCCCCAGCAGCAGCAAAAGAGCCACAGGGGCAACAAGCGCCAGTTCCAGCGCTACAGAGCCCTTACGGTTAGCAGCTAATCGTGCCTGAAAACGGTTCATTTTTAACCAACGAGGATACTTTATGGACCATACTCCTAGAGTTCATAATCCACTTTCCAAAAAAAGTAAGGTATGGCTGAGTATAAACAAATGTATAAATCATTGTATCCCCCCCAGCACCCCCAAATCCACTGCCACTGGAAGAAACAGCCGTAGCATTATTTGCTGCCGACGTTATTGTCAGGTTTTCGGGTTTTAAAATTGTCGGAGCTCGTAGCGTCACAAGAAAAACAATAGCCTGAGCACGACACGTTGGAGAGGCCTTTACGTTTGGCACAATCGACTGCCCGGTTGATGCAAAGCGTATCGCTTCGTCCACCCCGTTCCGCAGGGCAGCCTCGGTTTCCAGCTGCCAGCCAACCTCTATCGTGCCCACCACAACCATAATCAGCAGCAGGGCCGTTAACGCAAACTCGACTGCGGCCGCACCACGACGATCATTGCGCAACATAAGGGCGGGTCCTGAATTTGGAAAAAGACGCCATGACAATGTTTGCCTGCGCCTTTGGCATATCCTGCATGAGCGTATTCCGCGCATTGTTCCGGTATCCAGCCAAGTATTGTGCCAGTGCAAAATTGGCCCGCACCCTGCTTGAAGTCGTATCCGGTGCAGCAGCAATAGGTTCCAGAATATCCAGCGCCTGAGCGTACTGCCCACTCAACACATACGACAGCCCCAGATTGCTCTGAGCAGACACTTTCATCGGATCAAGCCCCATGGCTTTCCTATAGGCCGCCTGCGCAGGCACATATTGGCCCTGCAGGTCATACGAAACGCCCAGATCAACCCATGCCTGCACATCGCGCGGATAACGCTTGACCATATCCTGTAGCAGCACCGTTGCCTGCGGTGGATCGATCTTCAGCTTGATCTTGGCCAGACCTTTGGTTGCTTCCAGGGAATGCGGCTTGTGCTGGAGGGCTTTTTCAAAAAAAATGGCGGCTGCCTGATTACGGCCCATGCTGGCATTGACCTTACCCAGTTCAGTCAGGGCTTTAGGGTCATCCGGATGTTCATTCAGATAATGTTTCAGCACCTCCAGAGCCGCCTGAGGGGCGCCATCCCGCAGTTCTGCATCGGCTTTGACAACTTCATCCGTCATCGCCGACTGCGTTCCGCAACCGGCAAGCAACGGGAGCAGCAGGAACAGCAGGACATTCATGTATCTGATACGGTACATCTCTATTGTACTCTTCTCTTCCCTTAGATTAGTTATAAAACGTCTTCACAACCTGAAGGAAGGCTGGTCCACCAGCAATAATGAACACGATTGGTAGAAAAAATAGAATCATAGGCAACGTCAGCAATACCGGTAGCTGAGCAGCACGGGCTTCATATTCAATCATGCGGTTCTTACGAATTTCAACAGAAAGAGCGCGCAACGCCAGCGTTACCGACGACCCGACCTGAATAGTCTGGCTTAAGGAGTTGGCAATACGGCGCATATCCAGCAATCCCGTACGGCTTGCCATCAACTGAAAAACTTCCCGTCGATCAGTAATCATGTTCATCTCCTGAGCCGTCAACTGAAACTCAAAAGCCGTACTCGGATTGACACTCTTCATTTCCAGCGCCACGCGATTAATGGCCGCTTCAATTGCCAAGCCTGCATCCGCACAGATTACCAGCATATCCAGCGCATCAGGGAGTCCTTTTTCTACCGCCTTAAGGTAGCTCTTCCTCCATTGCCGAATAAGGATATCAGGTAACAGCAAGCCAAAAATGGCCCCGGCAACAGGAGCAATAATATGCAATGCAGGTTTGGAAAAGAAGTCATAGGAAAAAAACCAAGCAACAAAGCCACCAACCGGTAGCAGGATCAGCTTACATCCAACAAAGATTTCCAGATAATGACTTCCTATATAAGAACTTGCACGCAAGCCTTCTGTAAACGCCTGAATGCTCTTTTCATCTATAATTCCACTTTTTAGAACAACTTGGCCTATTTTTTGAAATACTACTGAAAATCTACCCCCTTTTCGTTCTTCAACAGAATTAGGGTCGAGCTCGCCTACAGTCGCCAGAATAACCCGTAAACGTTTGGCACGTCTGTCGTCACTGCGTGTTTTGGCCACCAGAATGAGCACAGAAGCGCAGAACACCGCCAGCAAGCAAAGGAATATGATGATGTTCAGATAAGATGCCATTAGAGGTCAAGAGTTCTGCTGATAATTATCTTCATAACCGCCATCCCCAAAACAAACAAAAAGATGGCAGACGCCAAGAGGTAATGACCAGATTGCGTCCAAAAAAGCTGGTTGATATAGTCCGGATTAACGAACTCCAACAGAATGGCAATAAAAAAGGGCAGTGCAGCCAGGACGTAAGAACTCATTTTAGCTTCGCTGGAAAGTGCAAGGCCCCGCTTGTAAATGGCAATCTGCTGCTTGATCGTATCTGCCAGCGATGACAGCACATCAGCCAGCGCCCCCCCAGTAGAAGACTGAATACTGATAACCGTTGCCAGAAAACGGTATTCCTGAAGATCAACCCGGTCCGCCACAGCCTGCAGAACTTCCCCCAAACTCCGGCCCACGGCAACCTCGCCCGCAATGACCTTAAACTCCCTGCACGTTGGTTCGTCGCTTTCCTCACTGACAACAATCATGCAGCGCGAAAGGGGGACACCAACACGCAAGGAGCGCACCATCATACCAATTGCATCGGGAAATTGTGTATATAATTTTTTTTTGTATCGATTCCGCAGAAAATTACAAATAAAGCGGATAGTAGCAACCCATATGAAAAAGTTTATAATAACGCTCCATATACCGATAACACTAAACAGATAGTAAAGCGTTATGGTCGGGAATATGGAGGACAATAAATATATCTTCAGCAAACCCACATCACTATGTGCATAATGTTGTGGATTATACTTTGAAGCCCAGATCAAAAATTTTCTGATAAAACCAGATTCAACAATATATACAGCCCACTCCACCGGTGTACGTTTGCGTGGCTCAATATTATGCAGAAGGTAAGAGCTTATTTCTTTATAGATACGCTTATTGCGGCGATCTTTAGCTATACTGGACTGATAAAGAAGGTACGCAAGAACATTAATACCCGCAAAAAATAAAAAACCAATAACCAGAAGGAAACTGGTCATAAGGACACGCTTTCAAACGCGGCATTCCATACGCCATCCATCTGGTTATAAACCAGTTTTTCATAAAAGCTGGGGCGAATGCGCGAGACTTCGTAGCTTGTCAGCAGCTTGCCTTCTGCATCCTCACCATCAAACTGCATCCGGAAAATATCGTTCAGAACGACAACATCCCCTTCAACACCCGAAACGTCTGTCACCTGAGTAATCCGGCGACCGCCATCCCTGTGACGCCCAACCTGAATAATCATGTCAACCGCACCAACAATCTGGTTACGGATCGCAGAAATAGGCAGACCGAAGTTGCCCATCTGCACCATGCTTTCAATACGTGTCACGCCATCACGCGTTGTGTTCGCATGGACCGTGGACATACTGCCATCATGGCCGGTGTTCATGGCCTGAAGCATGTCAAACGCTTCAGCACCACGGACCTCCCCGATAATAATGCGGTCAGGGCGCATACGCAGAGCATTACGGACAAGATCACGCTGCGTCACTTCCCCCTTGCCTTCCAACGACACGGGGCGTGTTTCCATACGCACAACATGCGGCTGCTGAAGCTGGAGTTCCGCAGCATCTTCAACGGTAATCACACGCTCACCAAAATCAATAAAATGCGAAAGTGCATTCAGCAGCGTCGTTTTACCAGAACCCGTGCCGCCAGAAATTACAACATTCAAACGAATCCGTGCTGCAATTTCGAGAATTTTGGCAACAGCAGGCGTGCAGCTGCCATTATTAACCAACTGCTGAAAACTGATTTTGTGACGCGAGAATTTACGAATGGACAGATAAGGACCATCCAGCGCCAGAGGCGGGAAAACAATATTAACACGCGAGCCGTCTTTAAGGCGCGCATCGACCATCGGGCTTGATTCATCCACACGTCGGCCTACATCTGACGCAATGCGCTGGCAAACAGACGCAAGGTGGCGCGCATCCCGGAAGCGGATATTGGACGGCTGCGTTTTCCCGCTCCGTTCCACAAAAATGCTGTTGGGCCCGTTGACCATAATATCTGCAATACTATCGTCATCAAGCAACGGCTGAATGGGGCCCAGCCCCTTCATGTCATGAACAAGTTCCGTCGCAATACGGCGCTGCTCACGCAGATTGAGCTGAATCCGCTGCTCCGTGGCAACCTGATCAACCACCTGCTCGACCTGTTCAAGCAGGTCCTCGGCCGACAAGGATAAAACTATTGTAGGATCAAGCCGGTTTAAGCACAGCGGACGCAAAATAAGCGACTGATCGGACAGCGCAGGGCTTTCAACCTCTGCGGCAGGTGCCGTTTCCTGCGGAGCAACTGCTGCTGCATCAGGCACGCTAAACTCGTCTTGCACATTTTGCATGCGGCGCAGACGATCAACAATCTCATTTTGCTTGCTAGAGCTCATTTCTTAAACCGTGCTCCCAAGGCTTTTATTTTTTCTTTGAGTTGTGCAAAAAATCCTCCCTTGGAAAGGGAGGAGCTCAACGTAACGGCCAGTGCACCATGTGCCAGCTGTTCAATAGTCTGACGGTACACTTTGTTTTTGGTAACAACCAGCTTGCCGTCGATTTCAGCGTTTCCACAATCTGCGGGCAGATACGGCATGAGTATATCAGGCTCCGTGCCCAGACTCTGCGTAATCTCGTCCAGTGACAAGGACCCAGGCCGCCCCACATTGTTAACAACAATAAACGGCTTGCTGACAGGAGAAACACGCGGAAGGCTGGCCATGACCCGCAGTGCATCACGCACGGAGACAATGGTCGGATCCATTATTAAGATATACTGCTGTGCTTGCCCCAGAACACGCATATACACGTCATCATCCGACCATTTTACTTCGGTCAGGACAAAACGAAAACGAGGGCGCACAAGTTCCATCAACCGGGTAACAGCGTTACTCCCGATTTTGGGCAACGTGTTCAGATCCCCCATGCTCGACAGGACCTGCAAACGCTCCCCAACGGCCTGCATGCTACGCTCAAGCAGCAGTTCGTCCATGCGATCGGGCGTTTCCAGAGCAGACCGGAAACCACCGTTGGTATTAATATCCAGCAGTGTTGCCATTTTGCCTGCGCGCAGGTCAAAATCGATCAGCAGCGAATATCGGCGGGCTTCTTCTGCCAGAAAATAAGCCAGATTTGTGGTAAGAGTTGTCGCCCCCACACCATCACGCACCCCGATGCAGGCAATCAGGCTGGCCCCTTCCATCAGGCGATGCGTGTCACGCCCGTGAAGAATAATCGGACCAAAAATACGTAAAATCAGGTTACGGCTGAAGGGACGATACAAATACTCCGCCGCCCCGAACACGTGGGTTACGCTTCGGTAGAAATCCGCATCGGTGCGATCACCCAACACCATAATGGTTACGTCGGGTGGCAATAACTCCGTAACTGTACGCAGAACGCCTAATGCGTCACTTTCTCCACCAACGTCGATAATCAGATAAGATGGAAACTCATGCTTACCCAGGTAGGAGATCGCAAACGCCCCTGACCCGCGCAAAACCTGCACTGTGCCGGACCGGAGCTCTTTAAGGCATTCGGTAAGCTGCGCCTCTGTATCCGCATCCTGCACAAAAGCAAGGACGCTGCCCTGCTTTATGTTGTCAGTATCACCAGGCTGCTGCTGGGGCTGGGACTGCTCTGGGGGAAGTGCCACGTGTTATTGCCCCCCACCACTGCTACTGGTAGCGACTCCACCCCCGGAGTTTCCCTGATCCTCACCGTTCATATTCAACTCAGCCAGACCACTCCGGCCAAGGCTTTTGACACGGTCTTCGCGCCAACGTTCCACCGCAGCCACGGCTGTCTGCCCGTCAGACGGCGGCAGCGGACGACCTCTTTGCAAATCTCGTTTATTCTCTACCTGTGCGGCCGTGTTGGCATCGTAAACCCCCAGACTCCGCCAGTGATAAGACTGGTCAAGCGGTTCCATAACCGAACAGTCCGCCAAACCCATCAACAGGATAACCGCAGTGCCCGACACTATTTTATACGACATAAGGTGCTACTCCACCATAAAACCAGCATCGCCGGTTTCCAGACGCTGCCAGGGGCGTCTACGAGAAACATCGGTGCCACTCTGACGCATCATAAAAATACGTTCCATGTCATTTGGCGGCGTCCAGCCTTCATCCGGTGTGTGCAGCTCTTTTTCGTTGCTCACCGGCTTGACCAGATACGGCGTGGCAATAATGACCAGTTCGCTCTCGTCTTTCTGGAAGCTTGAGGATTTGAACAACGCCCCCAGCACAGGAATATCCCCCAGCCATGGCAGGCCTTGACCCGTAATTTTTGTGCTATCCGACATAAGGCCAGCAAGAACAAAGCTTTGCCCGCTTGCCATTTCCACGGTTGTATCTGCACGCCGGACAGTAATCGCTGGAATCTGAACAGAAGAGTTCCCAGCCGAGAGTGTTACTGCCCCATTAGAAGAAAGCGCGCTCACCTCGGGCCTTACATGCAGGCTGATACGGCCATCCCCTAAAACCGTGGGAACAAACGCCAAAGAAATACCATACTGCTTAAAGCTGACGTTGGTCGTATTATTGTAACTGGAAACCGGAACAGGGTATTCACCACCAACCACAAAATTGGCGGGCTGCCCGCTAATCGTGGTCAAGTTTGGTTCGGCAAGGCTATGAACCAGACCATCTCTGGCCAGCATATCCACAACCGTTTCCAGCGTGACCGACTGGCTACCGGCTTTAAAGCGAGAAAGAAAGCCAATGCTGCTTTTGGTCGTCGCCAGTGTTTCCAAGGGGCTAGAAGTCGCAAGACCAATAACTGCCGATGTGCCCAAGGCGTTAACGTTTTGCCATTCCACCCCAAGCTCACGCACCAACGAGCGATCCATTTCAACAATACGGATCTTGAGGTTCACCTGAATGGAGCCGTGCATTTTGGAATAATCGGACACAAAACCGTCTTTACCGACCAACCCACGAGCACGGTCGCTAAAACGCCAAGCTTTTTCGGGATTATCGGAATCCCCATCAATGTTCAGCCCGTCTGGCGTGGCCGTGGCCCGTAGCATCGGCACAATTTTGCCAGCAGAATGATCCAGTGTGTTGGCAGGATAAGTGGAGGGCTCAACACGCACCGCGTAATGGTCAATCGCCTGCCCATTGGTATCTGCCGCCACAATACTTGTGCGACCAGCAGACAGCCCGAAGACAAACACGCTGTGTGGGCTTGCCGGACGTATTTCCGCAACCTTTGGATCCGCTGAAAACACGTTTTCGGCTGAGCCGGACAGTTCGACCAGCTTACCGTTCCCGACCTCAAGGGTCAGAACCGAAAGGGAGCGGGGCTGCGCCGCATGGCGCTTTGCAGCAACTGGCGCATGGTGCCTTCTGGGATGCGCTTTTGCTTTGCGCGCGGATGCCTCCATAGGAGGACACATGCCAAACAATACGATGCCACTTAGCGCAATCCGCATGGCTCTTTTAAAAGTGGACATCTTGAGCGCCTGAAATCCCATTATAGACATGCATAACCTTTACGCCGCCCTTCACCTGCTGACTATCAGACGCAGAGACAGAGTATTCCCAGACCGGGGGTGTGGCAAGATCATCATGTGAGCCACCAAGCGATTGAACTGTCAGCACTATTTGACCGAGTTGCTGGGCCGTACCCAGAACACCTGACTGCTCAGGCGTGACTTCCAGAGTTACTGTTCGCACGTCTATACCGGCCTGCTCAGTAACATTCCGGCTTCCACGCGGGGATAGAGCACCACCCACGGCAACAACCCGGATACCTGAAAGAACAATTTTAGAGACGAGGCGCGAAACATTGCTTCCGCCAGCACCATCTCCGACCCGTTCGGTCATCACCACATCGACTCTATCACCAGGTTCGATAAGGCCTGACACGCCTGAGGCCAGATTGACGCCAATGCTCAGTGCGCGCATCCCGGGCTTCAGAACCGCGGAAAGAAAGCCGTGGTCCCCGACTCGAAGAAAAGCCTGTTCAACAATTCCGCCGCCCGCAGGAAGATCCATCCGCAGCAGCGCCCCTTCCAGAGCCTGCCGGTTCGCTGGAGTATCCTCCAGACTCCCTGGGGGGACATAATCATCGGGGATAGCCGATGTAACCAAGTCTGCCTCGCGGAGAAAATCACCCGCATGCATGGCATGCCGGACCGTGAGCAGTTTTTTTGTATGAACAACAACTTCCTGCTGGGCGGCCTTCTGCGGTGCAGGCGCGGGGGACATAATAACTTTCCCGAGCACAAAAAGACCAATCAAGCCGATCACACCAATGAACAACATCGCAATACGCGTGACCATTCTTACCGCCTACCACTCACCCCGCAGGGTCGTCATAATGAAGCCAATCGCAATAGCCACAGCATAGGGTAGGGACATACCCCGCCTAATCCGCCAGGCCTCGACGCGCAGAACGCGATTTTTTGTTGTCCTCTTTGATATGATTGGCAATCTGTTCCGACCAAAGAGATACAGCATGGCCAGAACACCGCCAGCCAAACCAATATTCAAAAGAAAAATAAGCTGCTCATACGGCATAAAAAACAATGAGGTTGCGGCAATCAGCTTAACATCCCCACCCCCGATGACTCCGAGACTCCACAAGAAAAAAAGCAGGAGGTAAATCAGAGCACCAAAGGCAAGGGAAATCCAATGGACTGCCGCACCATTTAAAATCGCAAGAGCCAGAAGACCCAGACTGACCCAGTCAGGGATCTCCCGCACTCGCACGTCAACCCACATTGCATAGCAAAGGAGGGCATAGGCTGCCATGAGAACAAACCATGACACCACTAGACCCTCTGACCATTGCCCCTCAGGAGCGCAGAAGCACTCCCAAGGTTACACCTCGTAAACCGACGCAAGGCCGCAGCAATATCCTTCGCAATTACGACGAGATACTTTGCGCAATCGACTGGAACACTGCGCTGAGCCTGGAACCAAGAGTCGTCACGCCACCGATAATTGCCAAAGCAATCAAGGAAGCAATCAGACCATATTCAATAGCCGTCACCCCGCGCTTATCCTTAATGGAAAAAAAACGGGCAACCACTGCTGCATATTCATTTACTCGCAACATGTATCATTCTCCTAAATCTAAAAAATCAATGGAGGTTACCCCCACTGGTTTACGCTAGTGTGTACTATTAATACACATCGGGTTACATATTAATTGCTTTAAATCAAAATTTCAAAAAAAATCCTCTCACCACTTGCTCGCGACGTAGAGTTGTAAATTTCCATCAAATTCCTTAATGTCGAACCATATCAAATCACATCATGCAAAGCGCATTACACAAATGCTCAGTTCGAAGAAGCCAAGAGATATAGTACAATTTCTATATTCTGAATTAAAAAATATGAATTTCATGAATAAAGAAAGATGTAATGCATATTTGATAATATATATTATAGTTTTTACGATTATTTTCTCTTTTTTATATATTATTAAGGACGAAAATAAACCTGAAGACTATGCATTTGGTGGAGATTTTATACTGTTTTGGGCAGCCTCCAAGCAGTTAATTCACGGCCACATTTATGATATCTACAATACAGCTGCTCATGATGCAGTCATGCAAAGTGCTCATGCCCTGAGCCACCCTTACAAACTACCATTTCTATATCCACCTTCCATGCTTTTTTTCATCTGGCCGTGGGCATTTTTTACTTATACATTATCTTACACTCTATGGGGTTTGACGGCCCCCTTCATCACCGCAAAAACATTGAGTATTTTGTGCCGCAACTGGTCCATTACTGCATTTGCATTTGTATCTCCTCAATTCTGCATTTCTCTAGTTACAGGACAAACAGGGCTTTTGATCGCTCTGATTTTAACATTAGGTTTTTACTATATTGAAAAAAATCCATTTGTTTCTGGTTTATTTTTCGGTCTCCTTATTATTAAACCACATGTTGCATTTCTTGTTCCTCTTGGTCTTATTTTTATGGGCCGCTGGCGCACAATAATTGGAATGATGACATCTGCCACTTGTATGGTAGGCCTTTCCTTGTGTGTGTTTGGTCTTGATGCTTGGATACGTTTTTTTGAATACTCACACATGATGCAAGATAGCATTTTGCATAACGTAGCTTTATGTCAGATTTTTATCACGTTATTCGGTTTTCTGTCCGTGCACCATGTGCCATTCTCTACAGCTTTATGGCTGCAAATTATATTTTGCTCTACCATCATAATGTTTGTTTTTTATAAAATAAAAAAAGGGAGAAATATTAAAAATAATCTCATTCTATGCTTGGCCGCATCTCCTTTATGCACACCTTATCTTCTACACTACGACCTCACTTATATGATGATACCCGCAATATGGATGATTAATACAGCTATTGAAACGAAATTTCTTCCTTGGGAAAAACTTCTACTGATTGTTTTATATTTTTCACCTTTTTATATTTTGTCCCTAACCTTGCATTATCATATGCCAATTGAACCAATTATTGCCCTGATCTTCCTTTACGTAGCCTCCCGGCGCCACTCGTACCTTGAAAAGAACGCAGTTCAATGTTAAGTGAAAATAAATATATTAACGATAAACTAGAAAAAATAATTATAATCATCCCATATATTTATTTCATAAATCATAATTTCAAATTGATATTTATTGATTATAATATTATAACTATATTGTATATGGTGGAAATGATATTGGAGCTTCTCTTTACGTTATTTCGATCTCCAGGAAGAATGAGCCATAACACAACAGACTGGATATTAGCCATTCTGGGAACGTATTCGGCGCAGATCGTTTCTACTCATACCAGCAATACACATCTTGCCCCTGTTACATTGTGCTTTATCTTGTCGTTTATAGGCATTCTTATCAGCCTTTCAGCCAAACTCTGCCTAGGGAGAAGCTTTGCAATTGTTGCAGCTGTACGAGTTGTAAAAACTTATGGTCCATACCGTATCATCCGGCATCCAATGTATGCTGGCTACATGTTAACCAGCCTCGGTTTTCTCCTGTATAATTTCAGTCTTTGGAATATCTGCGCTATTTTTAGTACATGGTCGTTACAGATCCTGCGTATCCGAGCAGAAGAAAAAATGCTTTCCACAGATCCACAATGGTGTCTTTGGTCAAAGCAGGTTCGCTGGAAGATTTTGCCCTTTGTTTACTGATACGATTACCTGTTACGCGCATTATTCAATTATCACACCTCACACCCAAAAATTATTTGCCGTGGAATTAAAATAATGGGGTAATTTTTGAAAATTTCAATTTATTATTTGGATTATTGAAATTTCTTCGTCACATTATCATAATTAAAAAAATATACCGATTTGACCTTTTGTATTCTTCATATACCCTGTATTTACTACCGAGCTTTCCGATCAGAAATAAGAAGTTGGGTAAATATAGGGAACGTCATGGCACAAGATGAAAAAATCGTTGTTATTGGTGCTGGGCCAGCAGGTTTGACACTTGCCTATGAACTCCTGAAAGCCGGTCGGAAAAATGTAACTGTTTACGAATGCGACAAACAGGTTGGCGGAATATCAAAAACCATCAAGCATCATGGCAACCGTATAGATATTGGTGGGCATCGCTTTTTCTCCAAATCCGACTGGGTTATGTCCTGGTGGGAGAGCTTTCTGCCAATTGCGGCAACAAGCGAACAAAACGTTACCTTACAATATCAGGGTAAAGAGCGAGAGCTCGCTGTTGGACCTCAGTCTTCTGCGACTGATGACGTCATGCTGGTCCGCTCCCGTCTCTCTCGTATCTATTACAATAAAACGTTTTTTGACTACCCACTCAAACTCACACCAACAAATCTGGCCAAGCTTGGGTGGCGTAAAACCATTGTTTTCGGCCTGAGTTACCTCTGGGCCCGGTTCCATAAAATTACACCTGAACTGACACTGGAAGATTTTTTCATAAATCGGTTTGGTCGCAAACTGTACCAACAGTTTTTTAAAGATTATACAGAAAAAGTCTGGGGCGTTCCGTGCTCTAGCATTAGTGCGGACTGGGGCGCTCAGCGGGTTAAAAGCCTGTCTATTTCCAGCGCAATTCTGCATGCCTGTAAAAAAGCTCTTGGTCTGCAGAAAGACGCGAGTGTTCAGACCTCCCTTATAGAGCAATTCATCTACCCCAAATATGGTCCGGGCCAGATGTGGGAAACTGTTGCGCGGCATATTACAGATATGGGGGGAACAATTCTCCTCAATCATCATGTCAATGAGATTACTTTTGAGAATAATCACGCCGTATCCATAACTGTTACCGATAAGGATGGCGGACAAGAGCGCCAGAAGTGCGATATTCTGGTGTCAACCATGCCGATTAAAGAGCTTGTCTCTGCCAGCGGAAGTTACTTTTCCCCCACGGTAAGGCAGATTGCACAAGACCTGCAATACAGGGACTTTATTACAGTTGGCCTGCTCTATAAATCTTCGGACATAACACGCCAGTTAGAAGACAACTGGATTTATATTCAGGAACCCGGCGTCAATGTCGGACGGGTGCAGATCTTTAATAACTGGAGCCCCTATCTGGTTTCCGACCCGGAAACCACATGGCTTGGACTTGAGTTTTTCTGTTCCGAAGGAAATGAGCTCTGGACTCTGAGCGAGCAGGATATGATCAAGCTCGCCTGTTTTGAAATGCAGAAAATCGGCCTTGTTTCAACGCTTAACACATTAGACAGTATTGTGGTGCATGTGCCCAAAGCGTATCCCGGTTATTTTGGTGAGTCCTACAAAAGTTTTTCCACAGTCCGCAATGCCTTGGACACTGTGGAAAACCTCTATCTTATCGGGCGGAATGGGATGCACTGTTACAATAATCAGGACCATTCCATGCTAACGGCCAAGGAAGCGGCTGACCAGATTATCTCTGGCCAGCAGGATAAGAGCAAAATCTGGGAAATTAATATTGATGATGAATACCACGAAGAAAAATCAAACTGAGGCACTTTTTCAAGGCAGGTTAGCGCCCTAACACTGCCACCTCATGACCGCCTTATGGAAAGCTGGAATGCTTGAACGGATAGCGGTCAACCATCATGCGCAGCGGAGCAAAGTCCTTGTTGGAAAATGTTTCCGTGCGCACCCATGACCCGTCGGGCGATTCCACAAAAACCGTAGCATTCCAATCGGCCGCACTAATCCCGGTCCACAGCGTTAGGGTCAGAACATCCTTGCCCTGAGCATCCTTGAGCTGCACATGCGAGTCCCCCGAGGATGGTGGCGTGCGGCTAAGTGGCCCCCAGCCGGACTTGTGGGTTGAAAGCCACTTGTTAACATCTGCCACTTCATCCGCTTCCAGCGGGCGCTGGCGGTGCATTGGCCCCACATCAATAACGCCACTGGCAACCTGCGGAAAAGAAACAGGTTTGAAATTGGGCAGGGCAAAGGTCCAGATCACAATCGTGGTGCTTATGGTCAAAACCAGAAAGCCAATAATAAACGCCGTTTCTTTCCGCATGATATATCTTTCTTACCCTCTGACTGCGGCAATCACGCGCGCTACGTCTTGGTTTGTCAGTTCCGGGTGAATGGGCAGTGCCAGAATACGCTGCGCCAGGTCTTCGGAAACAGGAAGGGCCGTACCATCATGGTGGTCACGATAGGCAGGCTGTTTATGCAGTGGCAGGGGGTAATAAATGGCCGAAGGCACCCCTTTGCCTGCCAAGCGGGCCTGTAGGCCGTCCCGCTCCGCTGTATCTGCCAGCAATATGGCGTAAATAGCCCACGCGCTGCGGCTGTCGGCCACACGTACCGGCACCTGAACACACCCGCCAAGCCCTGCATCATATTGTGCAGCTATGGCATCGCGCCGGGCCAGTTCATCTTTAAAGCTTTCCAGCTTGGCCAGCAGAACTGCTGCCTGCAGGGTATCAAGCCGACCATTCATGCCTGTGCGCAGGACCTCGTACCGGCTTGCTCCTTCGCCATGGGTGCGTAGGGAGCGGTACAGGGCGGCCCGCTCGGGGTCGTCTGTCAGAATGGCTCCACCATCCCCATACCCACCCAGTGGTTTGGACGGGAAAAAGGACAAAGTGGTTGCCGTGGCCTCGCACCCCAATGGTTTGCCCGCCAGTTCTGCCCCAAAAGACTGGGCGCAATCCGCCATAAGGAACAGCTCTTCCGCCGCAGCAATGGCACGCAGTTCCGGCCACGGAGCGGGCTGGCCAAACAGGTCCACCCCCACAATAGCGCGCGGCCGCAGCTTGCCCGCCGCCCGCACGGCCTGAATCCGGCTTTGCAAGTGCGCAGGATCAATCTGGAATGTCTTGGGGTCCACATCCACAAAAACGGGCGTTGCCCCCAGCAGCAGAGGCACCTCCGCCGTGGCGGTATAGGTGAAGGCGGGTAGAAAAACCGCATCCCCCCGGCCAATACCTTCAGCCATCATGACAATCTGGAGTGCATCCGTACCGGAAGACACCCCTACGCACTCCCGCGCACCAGCCCATTCCGCCAGACGGCCTTCCAGTTCCGCCACCTCCGGCCCCATAACAAAACGGCAATGGGCCAGCACGGCATCCAGACGCTGGCGCAGCACAGGCCCCAGCCGCTTCTGCTGGGCTGCAAGGTCAAGAAATGCAATGGGCCTGCTGTCTGAACTGCTCATGGTGCCATCTGCTCCGTGCCGTCGGCCTTTATCTGCTCGTCTTTTACCGCACCATGGGATTTTGCACCAGTCGGAGCCAGTTCGCGCACATCCCCGTTAGGGTTATGGTCAAACTCGGGCACCAGCAGGCGCAGGACCTGCAAGGTTGCGGCGACATCACCACGCCGGGCATGGGCGGTAATCTGGTCCACGGCTGCGCGCACCTCATCCATTTCCACCACACGCGGCGTTGCCATGAGCAGGCCGGGAGCATCCGTCGGCACCGAGGTCTCACGCCCATGGAACAGTTCCTCGTACAGTTTTTCCCCTGCACGCAGGCCGGTAAAATGAATGGCAATATCTTCATCCGGCTTAAGCCCCGCCAGACGGACCATCTGCCGGGCCAGATCCACAATCTTAACCGGCTCCCCCATATCCAGCACAAAAATACCGCCCTGACGGAGCAGAACCTCCATATCCGTCCCTGTTGCACAGGACATGCCACGCACACATGCCTGCAGCACAAGCCCCACGGCCTCAGGCACAGTCATGAAGTAACGCCGCATTTCCGGGTGGGTTACGGTTAACGGACCGCCCCGCTCCAACTGCCGCTGGAACAGAGGAACGACAGAACCGGTGGACCCCAGCACATTGCCAAACCGCACCGTAATGCAGCGCATGGCCTTAGGCCGCCCCGAAGAGCGGGCCTGCACATCCAGCGCCTGACAGTACATTTCTGCCGCACGCTTGGTCGCCCCCATCAGATTGAAAGGATTAACTGCCTTGTCGGTGGAAATCACGATCATGGCTGCCGCCCCATGCCGGGCTGCGGCATCGGCCACCACACGCGTGCCGTGCAGGTTGGTCAGAACACCTTCTTCCGGATTGGCCTCCACAATCGGAACATGCTTGAGCGCTGCCGCATGAAACACCAGATCAGGCTTGTACTGGGCCATAATGGCGTTAATCCGCTCCGCATCCCGCACATCGGCCACAACCACCTTGCGCGTAATGCTCGGAGCACACTCCGCCAGTTCCACATCAATCTGCCACAGTGCGAACTCGCCATGGTCCAGCAGAACAAGGCAGGCAGGCGCATGGCGGGCAATCTGGCGCACCAGTTCGGAACCAATGGTCCCCCCAACCCCCGTTACCAGAACCGAGCGCTGGTTGATCAGGCGGTCCAGCCCGGCCTGATCCAGCGGTACCTGCGGGCGGTTCAGCAAGTCCTGCGGCTGCATTGGCTGCAAACGCACCTGTTCTGCCGGAGTCATGTCCAGCATGGCTGGCGGTCGCAGCACAGCCAGACCGTATTCTGCCGCCACATCCAGCATCTGGCTTAATGCACGGCCCCTGCAATCGGGGTCCAGCACCACCAGAGCTTCTGGCAGATGCCCCGCCGTGTTCATCTGCGCCAGCACACGGGCCAACTCTTCCCGGTGCCCCAGAATAGGCACGTTACGAATCCGGTGGCCCGTTTGTGACCGGTTCCCCCCCACCAGCCCGGCAATACGGACATTCATGTGCTTACCGCGTTCTGCCACCTGAATAAACAGATCCGCTGCGGTATCCGACCCAATCAGCAGCACGCTTTGTCCATCGGCCCGTGGCCCGCCTGCTCTGTGCGCCAGACGGTGGAACACCCGCACCCCGCCGAGCAGAACAAGCAGCACCAGAGCGTAAATAAAGGGGAACGCAACACTGGGCAGGGGCAACCCGGCCCACACCACACCGGCAAAAAGCAGCAGAGCGCTGCTGAATGATGCACCGGCAAGCCCCAGCAGGTCCGACATGCCTGCAAAGCGCCAGTATTGCTGCGGCAGCCTAAAGGGTAGCCCCCCCACCACCAGTGAGGCACCCCCGGCAAGGGCAAACCACACTGGATGAAGCTGCACCCCATAAGGGGCCGCCAGCCAGCAGGCCAGCACTGCCGCCAACGCTGCCAGCCCGCCGTCGAGCAGGATATTCAGGGCAATCCTGTTCAGCGGCCAAAATCTTGCATAATGATGCTGAAGCTGGGAACGTTGCGATACCATGATCGTGCGCTTATAGCCCAGCGCCCGACATCCTAGAAGCAGCCTAACCGGACAACCCTCTCTTTCATGTCTTTTTTTCCCGCCGTTCTGGCTTTTTCATGCCTGCCTTGCGCTGCCCTGCTGTGTGCAGCCCTTGTGCGGTGCATGATCAGGCTGGCGGTTATGGACCACCCCGACCACCGTAGCGCCCATGCCACCCCCACACCCAAGGGGGGAGGAATCGGGGTTATGGTGGCATTCGGGCTGTTTTTTCCTGCTCTGCAAGGGGTGGCAGGCCAGCCTATTTTCTCTTTCCCATGCTTTATGGCGGCAGTGGCTCTGGTGCTTTTGTGCGGTGTCTCGTGGCTGGATGACCTGTACCAGTGGCACCCCGGCCTTAAGTTTGCAGCACAGACCATAGCCGCCAGCCTGGTTGTAGCGGGCGGTGTGCATCTGACCGGGCCAACGCCGCTGGCGGGTGCGGCCCTGTCTGTTCTGTGGCTGGTTTTTATCACCAATGCCGTCAACTTCATGGACGGGTTAAACGGGCTTATTGCGGGGTGTCTGGCCTGTGCCGCCCTGTGCGTGGGTCTTGCTGCCCCGTTTTTTGGCGTGCCGGAGCTACACTGGCCTGCCTTGCTGCTCAGCGCCTGCCTGGTGGGCTTTCTGCCCTTTAACTTCCCCCATGCCCGGATTTTTCTGGGTGATGTTGGCAGCCAGGGTTGCGGCCTGCTGACGGGAATAGCCAGCCTGTATATTGCCAGCCATACCACCCTGCCACGCGGAGGAATACTGGGCCCCGCCCTGCTGTTCCCACTGGTTTATGATGTGCTGTTCACGCTTATCCGCCGCCTGTACATGCGGCAGACGCTTGTGCAGGCGCACCGGGGGCACCTTTACCAGATTATCTACCGTAGCGCCGTAGCGGTGCCCGTTGTCTCCCTGCTGGAATGGGGGCTAACCCTGTGGGGTGGTGGCGTTGCCTGCCTTGTAGCCCCCACAACAGGGTTCTGGAGCGGCATGGCTGGCGCAGCCCTGCTTATATTACCCCAACTGGCATGGACTCTTTGGGGTGTGCTCCGCACACGCCAGCACGCAATTGGCCCGTGGTAAGCCGCACACCCCGGCACGCAGTTATTTGAGTGTTAACGTCAGCCCCTGAGCAGAGCCGGCAAGCCGCGCCCCCTGCGAGATGGTCTCGATCTTGATCCGGACACCATTCTTGTTTTCCAGCACAGCCCCGCCCAGGCCCTGCCCCAGCGTGGCCTCGCCATGGGCTGCAGCATAGGTGCCGCTAAAATCCTTCAGGCGGTGCAGGTTATAAACCGTGCCTGTTCCCTCGATCTTGGAAAAACCGACAGCGGCAATAGTCCCGCCGGTAATGGAAAAGGCATGCGTTTTGCCGCCATAGGTCAGCTTACCCTCGCCCCACGTATAGCCCAGCCCAATATCGGCCGATTTGGCGGTCAGGGTAATTTTGGCGGTGGGTGCGCCCATGGCATCGGCGGCGTATGCGGCAGGTACGCCCGCAACAGAGACAGCCAGAGTGGCCGCGGCAACAAAAGAAGAAAAACGCATGGAACAGCTCCCTTTACAGGCGTGTCCAGAAGACTGTTAGCAACCTGAAGGTTGAAAACATCTGACACAGGTCAGGAACAACAACGCCCTCCATGCAAAAAGGTTGCCGGTTACAGCCCCGCCCCCTTTCTGGAAGGGTACGAGGCCCGCAACACGGCAACCTTTATACGTGCGTGTATAAAACGTGCAGGCTGGCTGATCAGGCAGCCGCAACGCGGCGCAGGCGGCGCACTGTTGCCACTTTTTCTTCCTGCTGGGTGTTCTGGGCCACATCATGTGCGGTCGTGCCCATGATGGAGCGAATTTCCTTCAGGTAGGAAGCGCCCTTAGGGGTACGCTGCACCAGCACGGAGCGGCGGTCCAGCGGGTCCACCTTGCGGCGTGCCAGATCCAGTTCGGTCAAACGGTCGAGTGCCCGGGTAATGGCAGGCTTGGACACGTTCAGGCTTGCCGCCAGACCGCGCACTGTATGCCCGCTTTCATCCAGATAGCAGGTCAGGAACACAGCGAGCTGACGGGCGGACAGGTCCGGCCCTTCTCCGCGCACCAGTGCAACAATGGTATCCCGCAGGGTCTTGACCAGATCCTCTGCCTTTTCTGCGGCCTGTGCCATGACGTTCAACTTCCTTTTGTGCCGGGGACCAGAGCTTTGGCCCGCCCGGCTGTGTTTTTCCGGCCCATATGCAAACCGGAATGAATCTGATGCGCTTTATATAGACACCGAAACGATTTTTTAAAGCGCTGTCACAAAAAAATATTACGCCAGAGTGGTCTGTAAAAACCCTAACTCTTTTGCGTCCGATTCGTTCCACAAAGAGAACGGATTACACGAAAAAGTGCACGAATTCCGGGAGTATCCCCGCCTTCTGGCCGTCCGGGTCTGCTGGAATCATTCCAGGCATAACTATCGATATGCACCCAGCGCTGGTCTGGTTTTACAAAATGTTCCAAAAACAGCGCGGCTGTAACAGCTCCTGCCATGGGCCGGGAGGCAATATTGTTCAGGTCCGCCACCGTGCTTTTAAGCCAGCCTGCATAACCCTGCCAGAGTGGCAGACGCCACAGGGGGTCGGCCTCGTGCTCCGCCGCCTCCGCGAACAGCATGGCCGTGGAGTCGTTATTGCAGAACAGGGCAGGCAGGTCTGGCCCCAGCGCCACGCGGGCAGCGCCTGTAAGGGTTGCCACATCCACCAGCAGGTCTGGCGCGCTCTCACCTGCCTCGTGCAGCAGGTCACTCAGCACCAGCCGCCCTTCGGCATCGGTATTGCCAATTTCCACCGTTAAGCCCGAGCGGCTCCGAATAACGTCCAGCGGGCGCATGGCATGGCCGGATACGCTGTTTTCCACACATCCCAGCCGCAGTTCCAGCCGCACGGGCAGGTCCTGCGCCATAACCAGATAAGCCAGCGCCAACACGGTCGCTGCCCCGCCCATATCCTTTTTCATGCGCAGCATGCCGCTGGAGGGTTTGATGTCATACCCCCCGCTATCAAAGCACACACCTTTACCAACGAGGGAGATCAGCGGTGCATCCTTGCCGGCGTGTGTGCCGTGCCAGCGGGCCACGACCACTCTGGGCCCACGCTGCGAACCATTACCCACATGCGCCAGTAGCGGATAAGCCTCGTCCAGCGCTGTGCCTTTGATGACCTCGACCTCAGCCCCAAGCGGGCGGAGTGCCGTTTTGGCCTCCCGTGCGAGCTCGGATGGCCCCAGCAGGTTGGCAGGGGTATTGATCAGGTCACGCGCAAAGCAGATAGCCCGTGCCATCTGCGCTGCCAGCCCCTTGCGCTCGGTCGCCGTCACCACAAGCCGGGGCTGCTCACCCTGCTCTTCGGTTTTCAGGCTGTAGCGGTATGCGCCCAGACAAAAGCCAAGAATAACATCATCCCGCGCCACATCATCTGGTGCCTGCACGGTCCAGTCCCCTGCGGGCAGGTCCTGTGCCAGCTTGCCGAATATAAACGGGTCGCGCGGCGTGGTCTTTTTTTCAGGCAGGCCAAAAAGCGCCTGCACCTTGCCCCCGGGACCGGGCACCAGCACAAGCTGGCCTGCCCGCGCGACAAAGCCGCAGTTTTGGGCAAAGCTGACCGCCGCCTCCCCTGCCAATGCCACCCATGTCTCTCGCTCACAGGCCCGCACGGCATAAACGGTGCACAGAGTCTTCCGCCTGCGCGCAACGCTCAGACAGTCCAGATCATGAATAGGCATGGCATTCCTCCTTCTGCCCGCACCCTGCGCTTCCCTTTTGCATGATGCAACGGGGGAGGCTACACGCATTGCCGACTTGCTTTTCAGGCGCGGGCAGCGGACCATACACGGCATGAAGGTTCCCCCCCGCCAGATGGCTCCTGCCCTGCACGCAGCCCAGTGCGTAGATCAGGCTCCGGTCCGTGCCATTCTGGGCCCGACCAACACCGGCAAAACACATCTGGCGCTAGAGCGGATGCTGGCACACGCGTCCGGTGTCATCGGTTTTCCGCTCAGGCTGCTAGCGCGCGAGAACTATGACCGCATGGTGCGGCTTAAAGGGGTTCGCTCGGTTGCGCTGATTACGGGGGAGGAAAAAATCATTCCTCCACAGGCGCGCTGGTTCTCCTGCACGGTTGAGGCCATGCCCATGCACCGCCCGGTGGACTTTGTGGCGGTGGACGAAATCCAGCTTTGTGCCGACCCCGAGCGTGGCCATATTTTTACCGACCGCCTGCTCAACGCCCGCGGTCGGTCCGAAACCCTGTTCCTTGGGGCGGACACCATTGCCCCGCTCATGCGCAGCCTGATCCGCGACATCAGCATTGAAACCCGCCCGCGCCTGTCCAGCCTGAGCCATACTGGCCACACCCGCCTGTCGCGCCTGCCGCCCCGCACGGCCATTGTCGCTTTTTCCATGGCCGAAGTGTACGCCATTGCTGAACTGATCCGGCGCAAAAGAGGTGGGTGTGCGGTGGTCATGGGCCAGCTCTCCCCCCGCACCCGCAACGCGCAGGTCGCACTGTACCAGAACCGCGAGGTGGATTATCTGGTCGCCACCGATGCCATTGGCATGGGGCTGAACATGACAATCGACCATGTTGCCTTTGCGGGCCTGTCCAAATTTGACGGGCAGCGCCACCGCATGCTGGCTCCGGCGGAAATCGCCCAGATTGCCGGGCGCGCAGGCCGCGGCACGCGCGATGGCACATTTGGCACCACCGGGGAGTGCCCCCCGCTGCCAGAGGCCATGGCCGAGGCGGTGGAAACCCACAAGTTTGAGCCTCTTCCCTTTTTGTGGTGGCGCAGCAGCAAGCTCGATTTTGCCTCCCCGCAAGCCCTGTATGCCAGCCTGTGCCAGAAGACCCCACACCCCAACCTGCGCCCTGCCGAACCCGCAGCCGACATGCAGACGCTTAGCGCGCTTATGCAGACCCCTGCCGTGCGCACACTGGCCACAACCACCGCACACACCCGCCTGCTGTGGGAAATCTGCCAGATACCGGATTTTCGCAAACTGGGACTGGACAGCCATATCCGCCTATGTGGCCAGTTGTTTAGTATTCTGGCCAAAGACGGGCAGTTGCCTTCCAGCTGGCTCAAAGGGCGGCTCGCCAGTCTGGAGCATACCGGTGGCGAGATAGAAGACCTGATGCACCGCCTGATGGGTATTCGCACATGGTCCTATGTTGCAGCCCACCCAGACTGGGTGGAAAACGCCCAGCACTGGCAGCGCCATACCCGCATGCTCGAAGACACACTCTCCGATGCCCTGCATGAGCGGCTGGCCAGCCGGTTTGTGGACAAACGCGCCGCCAGTCTGGCCCGCAGGCTGGAAGAGGCAGATGGAGCCCCCCTGCTGTGCGCCATTAACAAAGCCGGGGAAGTGCGCGTGGAAGGGCATGACGTAGGGCATATGCGCGGCTTTGCCTTTGTACCCGACCCCGAAGCCGCACGCTCTGATCAGGCCCTTATTCTCAAAGCCGCACGGCGCGCAGCCCGGAGTGAGATCCCCCGGCTTGTTGCCCGTTTTCTGCAAGCCCCTGAGAGCGAGATCACGCTGGACAACCAGACAGGCCACATCCTGTGGCGTGAGGAGCCAATCGCCCATTTACGCAAAGGCCCTTCGGTCCTGCACCCGGTGATCCATATTGATGATGCGGAGTTTCTGGAATCTACCCATAAAGCCAGAATACGCGAGCGGCTGACACAATTTATGGCCTCGATCCTTGCCCACACCCTTGGCCCACTCTTCCGTGCGGAGCAGGCTGTGGCAGACCACCCCCTGCTCCGCGGCATTGTGCATGCTGTTACCGAAAATGGCGGCGTTGCCACCCTGCCCGCCCCGCCTGTTCTTCCCCCGGCGGAAGCGCTACTGCTCCGCCGGCAGGCCATTCGGCTCCATGGCCCGCTGGCTTTCTGCTCGCCATTGCTCAAACCCCATGCCATGGCGCTCCGCAGCCTGCTGCTCCGCATCCACACGGGCCAGTCCATAACGCAGCCTTTACCCGGTGGTGCGGTTTCCGTGCACCTGAACGCACCACTAGCACCCCCTGCACAGGCACTGCTGACCAGCCTTGGCTGGCTGCTCAGCCACAACACGCTGGTTCGACTCGATATTGCAGCCAGCATCATGCAGGATATGCGGGTTTTGTGTGCCCGCACCCCCAAACCTTTGCCGCTCTCTCTGGCATCCCGCCTGGGGATCAGCAAAAAAGAGCTGCCCCATGTGCTCAAAGGGTTAGGAATCCGTTTGCAACCTCCCGCCCCTTTACCGCCACGTTATGCGGGGCCAGCGGCACCTTTTATGGTTTTACCAACACGCCACGCAGAAAAAAGAAAACAGCGCTCCAGCCGTCCAAAACACGGGGCACATCTACAAAGTGCCCAAAATAACAGTCCTTTTGCCATTCTGCGCACGTTACGGAGCCAAATGTAGGAGCAGCCCTGCGGGCATTGAAGTGCCCCCTTTCGTCCAAGCGGGTTGCCATAGTGCAAAAAGCCCATCATATCTGCGCCATCCTTGGTGGCACGACCGGCTGGTTGGCCATCTGACCCCACGCGGCGAGCCCCACTCGACCGCCAGATAATTTCGGAGATGGCAATGACCTACGTGGTCACTGAAAACTGCATCCGCTGCAAATTCATGGACTGTGTGGAAGTCTGCCCCGTTGACTGCTTCTACGCCGGTGAAAACTTTCTGGTTATCAACCCGGATGAATGCATTGACTGCGGCGTATGCGAACCTGAATGCCCGGCCGAAGCCATTTTCCCCGACAGCGACGACCGGTCAGCAGCGTGGGCGGAAATCAACACAAAATATGCCAGCCAGTGGCCCAACATTACACGCAAGGGCACCCCACCGGCTGATGCGCAGGAATGGAAAGACAAGCCCAACAAGGCTGACCTTCTTTCCCCCGAACCGCACAAGGACTGAAACCCCACCTGACTTAAGGGGTTTTACCAACAAAAAGGCACCGGTTTTCCGGTGCCTTTTTTGTTGGGCGCAGTACAACCTTCGCAAAGGGTAACAGGCGGTGCAACGCGCAGCGCCCCAGCATTGCCCGGCAGCAGGCCCAATAAAAAAACCCCGGAGCCTGAGCCCCGGGGTTTTTTATTGCTGACCGCCGCCCTGACCTAAGCCAGAGCAGCGAAGCGACATGATATCAGCGAGACATCATGTTCATGGACGTGTTCGCCATGACAAAGACCGTGCCGACAATAAGGATGGACACGAAAGCAACGGTGAAAACAAACGCAATGTTGTTCCAACGTGCTTCAGAACCACCACCCATGTGCAGGAAGTAGTGCAGGTGCACCAGAACCTGAACAAGTGCCAGAACAGAAAGCACCGCCAGCGTGCCGGTTGGCGCAAGGCTGTGGCTCATGACCACACCAAACGACAGAACCGTCAGGATAACAGCAAGAACAAAGCCGATAAGGTACGAAGATACGCTACCGTGGCTCTCGCCCGAGGAGGATGTGTTCGGATTGCTCATCAGATCATGCTCGCCAGATAGACATAGGTGAAAACACAGATCCAGACGATATCCAGGAAGTGCCAGAACAGGCTCAGGCAGGTGAGCTTGTTCATCATGCGTTCCGGAATTTCAGTTGTCCCCATCAGCTGAACCATCAGGGTAACAATCCAGATCAGACCACACGTCACGTGCAGACCGTGGGTGGAAACCAGCGTGAAGAACGCAGACAGGAATGCACTGCGATCGGGGCCGGCACCATCCGCGATCATGTGCGCGAATTCACGCACTTCCAGACCAACGAACCCAAGACCCAGCAGGAATGTGACGCCAAGCCACATGATAACCGAGCTGATCTGGGTCTTATGGGCGGCAATCATGCCAAACCCATAAGTAATGGAAGAGAGAAGCAGGAGGGCTGTTTCCAGCCCAAGCCCACCAAACTCGAACAGTTCGTGCGGGGTTGGCCCACCGTTGAACTGGTTACGCAGGACTGCAAACGTGGCAAACAGGGAGCCAAAGATAATGCAGTCCGTCATCAGATAGACCCAGAACCCGAACACCACCGTATTTTCGTGGTGATGTTCGTCGTGGCCTGCGGTCGGAACAGTTGTGTTCTGTGCCATTATTCTGCTGCCTGTGCCATCAGTTTACGGGTGTGCTCGTTTTCGATCCGGGCAACCTCTTCGGCAGGGATATAGTAGTCAATATCCTTGTTAGCGCTGCGTGCAATGATCGTAGCGATCACACCCACAAGGCCAATGGCTGCCAGCCACCAGATGTACCACACGGCGGCGAAACCGAAGATCAGGGCAAAAGCACCAGCCGAAATACCAGCTGCCGTGTTTTTCGGCATATGGATTGCTTCGTACTGACCGCCAGCCTGACGGGTATCAATGCCGTTTTCCTTGTCGTGCATATAAGCGTCAAGCGAGCTGACATGCGGGACAATGGCGTAGTTATACACCGGCGGAGGAGAGGAAGTGGACCATTCCAGCGTACGGCCGTTCCAGGGATCGCCCGTGAAGTCACGGTTTTCAGGCTTGTTGCAGTCGCGGATGGAGACAAAAATCTGCATCAGCTGGCAAACAACACCGAACAGGATGAGCACTGCGCCAACTTCAGCGATCAGCATCCAGGGATGCCAGGCCGGGTTGTCATAGTGGTTCATACGGCGGGTCATGCCTTCGAAGCCGAGAACATACAGCGGCATAAAGGCAAAGAAGAAGCCAACGAGCCAGAACCAGAAGGCGCGGATGCCCCAAGCTTCGTTCATTTTGAAGCCAAGAACCTTCGGAGCCCAGAAGTTCATGCCGCAGACGTAACCGAAGTACACACCACCGATAATCACGTTATGGAAGTGAGCAATCAGGAACAGACTGTTGTGCAGCACAAAGTCGGAACCGGGGATGGCCATCATAACACCGGTCATACCACCGATGGTGAACACCACCATGAAGCCAACAGCCCAATACATGCAAGCATGGTACTGGATGCGACCTTTATACATGGTGAACAGCCAGTTGAAGAGCTTAACACCGGTCGGGATGGAGATGATCATGGTTGCGATGCCGAAGAAGGCATTCACGTCCGGACCAGCGCCCATGGTGAAGAAGTGATGCACCCACACAAGGAAGGACAGCACCATGATGGAGCAGGTTGCATAGACCATGGTCTTGTAACCGAAGAGCGGCTTGCCGGAGAAGGCAGGCACAACTTCGGAGAACACACCAAAGGCAGGCAGAACAAGAATGTAAACTTCCGGATGGCCCCAAGCCCAGATCAGGTTCAGGTACAGCATCTGGTTGCCGCCACCATCATTGGTGAAGAAGTGCATACCGAAGTAACGGTCCAGACCCAGCAGGGCGACAGCAACCGTCAGCACGGGGAAGGTTGCCATGATCAGGATGGAAGAGCAGAAAGCCGTCCACGTGAACACGGGCATCTTCAGCCAGGTCATGCCTGGAGCGCGCATCTTAACAATGGTGACAAAGAAGTTCACACCGGTCAGCAGCGTGCCAACACCAGAGATCTGGATTGCCCAGATATAGTAGTCAACACCCACGCCAGGGCTGAACTGCATTTCGGACAGCGGGGGATAAGCCAGCCAGCCGCACTGCGAGAACTCACCAATGAACAGGGATATGTTCACCAGCATGAACGCAACAGCCGTCATCCAGAAGCTCAGGTTGTTCAGGAACGGGTAAGCCACGTCACGTGCGCCAATCTGCAGCGGCACAATGAAGTTGAACAGACCGGTCATGAACGCCATGGCCAGGAAGAAGATCATGATCGTCCCGTGAGCGGAGAAGATCTGGTCATAGTGATGCGGGGGCAGATAACCGGGGTTACCCGCATAAGCCAGCGCAAGCTGGGTACGCATCATGATGGCGTCCGCAAAACCGCGGGCCAGAGCAACCAGCGCCAGTACAATGTACATGACAGCCAGACGCTTGTGATCGACAGAGGTAAACCACTCTTTCCAGAGGTAGCCCCACTTGCCGTAATAGGTAATCAGTCCCAGTACCGCGACACCGACAATGAGAACGCCGATGAACGTACCTACTAGGATCGGCACATCCAACGGGATGGCCGAAAGCGATAGTCTCCCTAGCATAGATCCTATTCCTTCATATTCATGTCGGACATCGCGGACTGCTGCACCTGAATCATTTTGCCAGTGCTTTTGTCCATGACCATGCCGTTGTTGTATTTGGCAACGATCGTGTTGAACATGCCGGGTTCAACATGCGCGAAATATTCGACGGGGTTCGCTTCGCTCGGTGCAGCCAGTTTAGGATAGGTCTGGCTATCCAGCTGTTCGGAAGATGCACGCACCTTTTCGACCCAAGCATTGAACTCGTCATTGCTCATGGCCAGGGCATGGAAGTGCATGTCCGAGAAACCACGCCCACTGTAGTTGGCGGATTCACCCATGTAATCGCCCGGCTCGCTTGCCAGCAGATGAAGCTGGGTCTGCATGCCTGCCATTGCATAAATCATGGAACCAAGACGCGGGATGAAGAACGAGTTCATCACGGAATCAGAGGTGATGTCGAAATCAACAGGCGTATTGACCGGCATAGCCAGCTGATTAACTGTTGCAATTCCCTGTTCGGGGTAAATGAACAGCCATTTCCAATCCTGCGCCACAACCTGAACATGCAGCGGCTTGGTATTGGCTTCTGCCTCAAGCGGCTTGTAGGGGTCCAGAGAATGACAGGTCTGGTAGGTGATCACTGCCAGAAACAGAATAATCAGAGACGGAACGCCCCAGATCACCACTTCAATCTTGTTGGAATGGCTCCATTTCGGCAGATATTCGGCACTCGTGTTGGACTGGCGATACTGCCAGGCAAACCAGAGTGTCAGAATAATGGTCGGAACCACTACGATCAGCATTGCGATCACAGAGGTGGTAATAAGAGTTTTAACCCCCTCTCCCACCGGGCCTTTCGGGTCCAGAACGTCTAGTTCGCACCCGGCAAGCAGCAACGCTGACGATAGGCCGCCCAATCGCGCCGTTCTCGCCAGTAACTTGTTTTTCATCGCACGCCTCTTGGTTCTGACATCAACTTAGCCTCACAAAGACTTTTGCCCTGCTGCCACAGAAGCCTGACAACAGCAAGAAAAACCGCGTCCCGGCATGGGGAGCCCTTTCTGTTCCGCACCAGCAACACATTCTGGCCATCCAAGATGAATACCCCGAATATGTTGCTTACGGCGCAGCCCCCCATGCACGGCGGAAACGCATTGCGCCTACTTTATTCCTTACGCGGGGATTCTCAAACGTCAGAAAAGTTCCATCTGCCTTTCGTCACAATCAGTTAGCCGCTGTGAGCATGGCTTTTGCCTACTTTTGAGGCGGCTGGATGACCCAAACAGCATATCACGGAATGTTTCATAATATTTCAAAAAATTCAATAATGGCAAAATTTAGTCTGAAATTTCATATTGTTAGAGAGCACACAAAATCTCACATCCCTGTTACAACTTAAAGAATTGAAATCAGGACCATTTTTGCACCCATTCTTGATTTTCATGCCATCATTCGGACCAAGCATAACTGCCCATACAAAAAAACCCGGCCATAACTGGCCGGGCTTTCCTCTGGCAGGACCAGAAGTGCTGCTCTGGAGCTCTCAGTCGCTGGAATTGCGGACACCCATGAACTGCAGCAGGAACTGAAAGAGGTTGATGAAGTTCAGGTACAGGCTCAGCGCATCATAAACACTGCGCTTGGCGGTCATTTCCGGGCCTTCGTATGCGGCAAACTGCGGGTAGGTAACCCGAATCCGCTGGGCATCAAACGCGCTGAACGCCGTGAAAACGAGCACACCCGCAATGCTGTAGAGGTAATACACAGTCGGGCTTTTGAGGAAGAGGTTGACCAGAGCGGCAATGACCAGCCCGAACAGCCCCATCATCAGGAACGACCCGAACTGCATAAGGTTAGCCTTGGTCACGTAACCCCAGAGGGAGGTCGCGCCAAACATGCACGCCGTTACCAGAAACACGCGGACAATGGAGGTCCCGGTATAGATAACGAACACACTGGCCAGACTGGCCCCCATAGCCGTACAGAACGCCCAGAACAGCGCCTGCGCCCCCTGAAGAGACAGCCGGTTGATCCCGAACGACATGACCAGCACAAACGCCAGCGGGGAGAGCATGGCCAGATCACCCAGCAGAGTAGGGCGCGGCAATGGACCCGCAGCAGTCAGGTAGATCTGAAAAAACAGGTCGCTCAGACCGGTATTGGCAATGACGTACGCCACAATCCCGGTCAGCAGAAGGCCAGATGCCATCCAGTTATAAACACGCAGCATATAGCTACGCAGACCAGCGTCCAGACTGGCCTGATCGTTCCAGCCTGACGCTGATGCGGGGGAACGGTAGTCGTTACTAAACGACATGGTTTTCTACACTCCTTACCCAGACAAGCTGGCTTTGCTTTATACTTGTGGCTGCCCTGCCTTTCCGTCAAGGGTATCACACGTCATATAATATAAGGCCGGCCGACAATCTGTTCGGGTCACGGCCTGCTTCCTCCCGCACCCTGTCACAAGGCCCGGATATGCACCTTATTGCCGGTCTTCCGCTCCCGGTGGAGATGCGCCTTTTCCTCCATGGTTTTCAGGACTTCTTTCCCTCACGGGAATGGAAGGCCATGCCACTGCTTTACCTGCCCCTTGTGTCCTTCGGGCGCATGCAACCGCAGGTCTGGGAGGAACTGGACCAGACCCTGTACACGCTCCACCTGCCTGCCCCGGCAACGCTCCGGCATACGGGTTTTGACGTGAGTCTGAAACGGAACCGAATCATGCTGGAGGCCACAGTAGAAGCCTCTGTTATAGATCACCTTTCCGTGAAAATCAGGAACCAGGCGCGGCTGGCTGGCGTCTCCTCGACACACTCCCTCCTCCCCTCGGGCGTTGCCCTGGCAGACATTACCGATGTGGACCCGAATGTGTGCAATTTATGGCTTGCAACCCACCGCCATCTCTTTGCCCAGACAGAAGAAGTTTGCGAATTCACCGTGTTCAAGACTGGAAAAAACCGTGAAAACCCTTTTTGGGAGGTGATGGCGGAATACCAGTTTGCTGATGGCTTCCCACACACCTCCAATTTGTTATAACATGATCTTTCCGCAGTTCCGTTCCCGCTCCTGCATGCGCCGGAACCGACCTTTTGCACCCCTGATCTCTACAAGGAACGAATACGTGGGGATGCAGCTATTCTCTTGGCGTGATTGACATACAGCGCCCGCCTTGGCTGATGTGTGAGAAACCGGATTTCCGGCTCTATTTTTCCTCATCTTGATACACAGTCGAGGACATGAACGCATGACCCGCCCCGCCTCCGCCAAGAGACGTTCGCTGCTAGGAATTCTCGCGGCTGGAACAATCTGTGCCGCTGCCCTACCTTACGCAGCAGCCCCTGCCCGCGCCGATAGTCAGGGTGACACGGGACAAGCCATCATCCATGCCGATGAGCACCCCGAAAACTGGCTGTCCTATGGACGCACCTACTCTGAACAGCGCTACAGCCCGCTGGATCAGATCAACCGCTCCAACGTTGGTAACCTGAAGCTGGCCTGGTACTACAATCTGGACAGCAACCGCGGTCAGGAAGGCACGCCTCTGATTGTGGACGGCATTATGTATGCCACGACCAACTGGTCCAAAATGAAAGCCCTTGATGCGGCAACCGGCAAGCTGCTGTGGGAATACGACCCCAAGGTGCCCGGCAACATTGCCGACAAGGGCTGCTGTGACACGGTTAACCGTGGCGCTGGCTACTGGAACGGCAAGGTCTATTTTGGCACGTTCGATGGCCGCCTGATCGCGCTGGATGCCAAAACCGGCAAAAAAGCCTGGGAAATCAACACCATTCCTGCCGATGCCTCTCTGGGCAAGCAGCGCTCCTATACGGTTGACGGCGCTGTGCGCATTGCCAAGGGCCTTGTCCTTATCGGCAACGGTGGCGCAGAATTTGGTGCCCGCGGCTTTGTCTCCGCTTTTGATGCGGAAACCGGCAAGCTGAAATGGCGCTTCTACACGGTTCCGAACAACAAGAACGAACCCGACCACGCTGCGTCGGATAATGTTCTGATGACCAAAGCCTACCGGACATGGGGCCCCAACGGGGCATGGGTCCGTCAGGGCGGTGGTGGCACTGTGTGGGACTCCATTGTGTATGACCCCGTGTCCGATCTGGTCTATCTGGCTGTCGGTAACGGTTCCCCCTGGAACTACAAATACCGCTCCGAAGGCGTTGGCAACAACCTGTTCCTTGGCAGCATTGTCGCCGTCAAGCCAGAAACGGGTGAATATGTCTGGCACTTCCAGGCCACCACCATGGACCAGTGGGACTACACCTCTGTCCAGCAGGTCATGACCCTTGATGTGCCGATCAATGGTGAAATGCGCCACGTTGTGGTGCAGGCTCCCAAAAACGGCTTCTTCTACATGCTCGATGCCAAGACGGGTGAATTCCTGGCTGGCAAGAACTACGTGTACGAAAACTGGGCCAGTGGTCTGGACCCGCTGACGGGCCGCCCGATCTACAAGCCTGAAGGCCTGTGGACCCTGAACGGCAACTTCTGGTACGGTATTCCCGGCCCGCTGGGTGCCCATAACTTCATGGCCATGGCGTACAGCCCCAAGACCCACCTGGTCTATCTGCCTGCACACCAGATTCCATTTGGTTACCAGAACCAGGCTGGCGGCTTCAAACCCCACCCCGATGCCTGGAACCTTGGCCTGGACATGACCAAAACCGGTCTGCCTGACTCGGCCGATGCCCGCTCCGCTTACCTGAAGGACCTCAAGGGCGAGCTGCTGGCATGGGATCCCGTGAAAATGGAAACCGTGTGGAAGATCGACCACAAAGGCCCATGGAACGGTGGTGTTCTGGCAACGGGCGGTGATCTGCTGTTCCAGGGCCTGGCCAACGGTGAATTCCACGCCTACGACGCAACCAACGGTGCCGACCTTTACAAGTTTGACGCACAGAGCGGCATTATTGCTCCGCCCGTGACCTACAGCGTAAACGGCAAGCAGTATGTTGCAGTTGAAGTGGGCTGGGGTGGCATCTACCCGATCTCCATGGGTGCCATGGGCCGTACATCGGGCTGGACCGTCAACCACTCCTACGTGGCCGTGTTCTCGCTCGATGGCAAAGCCCAGCTGCCTGCCATGAACGAACTGGGCTTCCTGCCCGTCAAGCCGCCTGCGGAATATGACACCAAGGAAGCTGCCAAGGGCTACTTCCAGTACCAGACCTACTGCCAGACCTGCCACGGCGACAACGGCGAAGGTTCGGGCGTGCTCCCTGACCTGCGTTGGTCCGGTGCCATCCGCCATGACGATGCGTTCTACAACGTTGTGGGCCGTGGTGCGCTGACCGCTTACGGCATGGACCGTTTTGACACGAGCATGAAGCCTGAAGAAATCGAATCCATTCGTCAGTACCTCATCAAGAGGGCGAACGAGACCTATCAGCGCGAAGTGGATGCCCGAAAGAACGCTCAGGGAGTTCCTCAGACCCCTGTCGTGGGCATTACGCCCCAATAAAGCGGCAGTCATAACGTCATTCGGTACACAAGCGATACAGTGGTAAAAATGATGATGAACAGACTAAAAGCCGCTCTTGGAGCGGTCACTGTCGGGCTTCTGGCAGGAACCTCCCTGGCACACGCGCAGGGAGCGGATGAAGACCTGATCAAAAAGGGCGAATATGTCGCCCGTCTTGGTGACTGTGTGGCTTGCCACACAGCACTGAATGGTCAGAAATTTGCAGGTGGGCTGGCAATCAAAACCCCCATCGGCATGATCTACTCGACCAACATCACGCCAGACCCCACCTACGGGATTGGCACCTACACGTTGCAGGAGTTCGATGAAGCCGTGCGCCATGGCATCCGCAAGGATGGCAGCACGCTTTATCCGGCCATGCCTTACCCGGCCTTCTCCCGCATGACGCAGGACGATGTGAAGTCGCTCTACGCCTACTTCATGCACGGCGTGCAGCCTGTTGCCCAGAAGAACCGTGAGGCAGGCATTAGCTGGCCTCTGTCCATGCGCTGGCCGCTGGCCATCTGGCGCTCCATGTTTGCCCCCACACCCAAGGACTTTACGCCTGCTCCGGGCACGGATGCAGACATCGCCCGTGGTGAATACCTGGTAACGGGTGCCGGGCATTGCGGCATGTGCCATACGCCGCGTGGCTTTGCCATGCAGGAAAAGGCTCTGGATGCCTCCGGTGGTCCGGACTTCCTTGGCGGTGGCGCTCCGATCGACAACTGGATTGCGCCTACACTGCGCAACGACCCGGTTGTGGGTCTGGGCCGCTGGTCTGAAGAGGACATCTTCCAGTTCCTCAAATCCGGCCGTACCGACCACTCCGCAGTCTTTGGCGGCATGGCCGACGTGGTTGGCTGGAGCACCCAGTACTTCACGGACTCCGACCTGCACGCCATTGCAAAATACCTGAAGGCCCTGCCTCCGGTTCCGCCGTCACGGGGGGATTACACGTACGATCCGTCCACGGCTCAGGCTCTGGATTCTGGCAACACGGCCAACAACCCGGGTGCACGGGTTTATGTTGAGCAGTGCGCAGCCTGCCATCGTAACGATGGTGGTGGTGTAGCCCGGATGTTCCCGCCGCTGGCTGGCAACCCGGTTGTTGTTGGGGATGACCCGACCTCCATTGCCCATATTGTTATGGCTGGTGGTGTTCTGCCGCCCACCAACTGGGCACCTTCCGCCGTTGCCATGCCGGACTACAAGAGCGTTCTGTCCGACCAGCAGATGGCTGATGTGGTCAACTTTGTCCGCTCCGCCTGGGGCAACAAGGCTCCGGCTAACGTGACGGCTGCTGATGTTCAGAAACTCCGTCTGGACCACGCTCCGATCCCGACCACCGGCTGGGCTGACCCCACGTCCGCTACGGCAACCTGGGGCCTGTTCATGCCGCAGCCCTACGGCGCTGGCTGGACCTTTGCTCCGCAAACCCATAACGGGGTGGACGCAGAACAGTAAGGTCTAACCAACCTTATCTCTGCCCCTCACCAGATGGGCTGGATTACAAAAAACACCGCAGTGGCAACGCTGCGGTGTTTTTTTATGGCGTGAAGCCAACATTACCAAACTGCCCGTAAGCCACCTGCCACAACATACGGCAGAACGGCTTGCCTCTTTCTCCTATGCCCTTGCAGGTCTGCCGTCAGATGTACGGAGTACAGCACCAGCCCCAAGCAGGATTGCTACAGCCACACTGGCACTGGCACTGTTCAGACCTATCTCGTGGTTCTGCCCAGCATTTATACAAACAACCATAAAGCAACAGACTTCCGTTCTACCCCTTATGGCATCGCCTATATCCAGCAGAACTACACACACCTCTGTTTACCAGACATCCAAACGGGCGGGTTAAAGCCAGCACAAACACGCTGGAGCAAAGGAAAAGAGAATGGGAGAAGGAGGTTCAAGACCATCCTGCATCAGATACATGCTGTACTGTACAGCATGTATCTGGATAAGGAATCTCGTCACCCACCCTGCATGAGGCGCGACAATGCCATAAAGATCTGAAATATAAAAACACAGGGATGATCACCTTATATGAAGATCATTACCCCAGCCCGAAGGATCCAGACATCCTCCTTCGCGCAACTATTCTTATGGCTTCCCCACATCAGGAAGACCATAGATACTCCACGCATGGAGTGAATAAAAAAATATTCCTAAAAACCATTATTTTATCAAAGGGTTTTTCCGCCCACTCCAGGAGTGTTACACACCTGGAGTGGGCCAGAAAAAACTCCAAGTATTCTTTTAACCAGCTTTATCCTGCTTGAAATGCGACGGGAAAACCAGAGGGTCCTGATGCAGGACATGCTTGCCAATTACGCGGCGGGCCAACACTTCCGGGTCATGGGAAGACAGGGTTCTGACATCCCGCCAGTACTGGTCAAAATCTGCTTCCCGTGCGGTTGAACGTCCCCCCAGCAACTCAAAAACACGCGGTGTAATATGCAAAGCCGTGCGTGCAGCAAAAGTGCGGAGCGAGAGCGTTTCCAGCGCAATAGCGCCATAATCTTCTTCCGTCAGGGAGGAGCGCCGGTCCCATTGTTCCTGCACAAAAGCAATGGTTCTCTCAAAATACGCCTGAGCCGCCTGAACCTGCACCCAGTATTCAGCAAATTCAGCCTGAATGAACGGGTCATCCGCCGAAATACTGACACCCCCAAAGCTGCCCTGCCTGCGCCCCTGCAGCACCCACTTGCGCGCATGCTCCAAAGCCCCCAGCGTGCGGCCGATGAACACAGCCGTATAAAAAATGGCACCAAAGCTGGCCCACAAGGGCAAGGGGCCGGTCTGGGCCGGGCTGTGGCCCCAATGCAGGACATCTTCTGGCAAAATCCGCACATTATGGAAGGTAATGGTGCCTGAATCCGTGCCGCGCAAACCAATCGGGTCCCAGTCATTATGGAACTCCAGCCCCTCACGCGCTGTGGGAATTACAGCGTAAATGTAGTGATCTCGGTCGGGGTGAATGGCCAGCACTGTTGTAATTTCTGCCAGTGGCGCACCCGTGTTCCACTTTTTGGTCCCGGTAATTGTAAATCCGCCATCCGGGTGGTGTTCGGCCACAAACTCCTTGTTCACATACTGTGTGACATTACCCCAGAAAAACCGGTTATTCGCGGCATGGCGCACAACATCATCATTCGCACCGGTGTAGTCCGTTAGCAGCGGCACAAGGGAGTTATAGTAATTAAACCCAAGCAGCGCTGCGGTGGAGCCATCCACCTTGGCAATTTCCAGCACACTTTGCGCAGCATCGCGGAGCGAACCTCCACCGCCCCCAAGATTTTTGGGGTATAGCAGGCTGACAAGCCCGCTTTCGCGCAGGCGGCGGATCTGCTCAACGGGCCTTGCGCCATCCAGATCACGCTGAACAGCACCTTCGGCAAATTCATGCGCAAGTTTTTGCGCAGCATCGACCCAGTCCTGTGGGTAAGGCGCCACTGCCTGCGGGCGCGTGGCACGCACAAGATCATTACGAGGAGCAGGAAAGCTTGTGTTTTTTTCGATGAAAGTCATGAGATCAATCTTTCTTTGAGTCGTTTTTGGCGTGAACTGCCAGCCAGATCCAGAAGATGGATGATGCTGCATAAAAAGCCGGTCCAATAAGAATGGCCTGTGCCAGACCCGCATGATCGGAAATCAGACCCAGAAGCCATGGGGCAAAAAGCCCTGATGCTCCACCAGCAACCATCGCGCCAAACGAACCGGAAATAGTGCGCAAAGCCGGAGGCACAGTTTCAACCAGCAGCGTGGTCAGGCTCCCTGCCGTGGCACCAAAAGATGCAATGGCCAGCAGGGAAAAAACCTCGCAGACGCGTAGGGAAGATGCCGTAAAACCAATGGTGAACAAAACCGAAGCCAAGAGCGCGCTTACAGCAAGAGATGCGGCAATGGCCCCCGTGCGCCCGGCCAGATAACGCCCCGTCAACCACCCACCCACCGGCCCCGCCGGAAGGGTGAGCATAAGGGCTGAGAACGCAAAGCCCGTGGCATGCAGGTTATCCAGACCATGCACCCGGTGCAAAAACGCGGGAAGCCACATCTGCGCGGTAATTGTGCCGGAAAAAAACAGGCTTAGAGCGATCAGATGTGTGGTGTAGGGAACAATACGAAAAACAGAAAACTGTTGTTTCCAGCTGACCTTGTTCTCCACCGCGGGTACATGACCATCAGACTGGCCCGGAACCGGCTCAGGCACAAACAGTAACAGAAAACCCAGAACAAGACCCGGCAGACCGGTGAGAAAAAATGCCTGATGCCAGTTGGAGTGGGCTGCAATCCACCCCCCAACACCAAAAGCCAGCGCAGACCCGAGCTTGTTACGCAACATGAAAAGAGAAAAAACGAAGTTCCGCTCTTTCCTGTTATAAAGGTCGGCCAGCCAGCCCGGCACAATGCCCTGATAGGCCGCCATGCCAAAACTGGTAAGTGTGCGCCACAAAACCAGTGTTGCCAGACCAGTAGAAAGCGCACTACCCGCCGATGCCAGACTCCACAGCACAATAGACCCGACCAGCACGGAACGGCGACTGAACCGTGCTGCCAGCACTGCAAAAAGTGGTGCACCCAGAATACCCGCCAGTGTGGAGGCGGAGGATACACTCCCAAAAGCAGCATCCGAAAGATGGAGATCCGCCTTGATTGGTGTCAGCAATCCGGAAAGAACCATATTATCCATGGCGCAAACCGTACCCGTTGCCAGCAGCAGCACCAGCGCTGGATGGCGTGACAATGCCGTGCCGGTCACAGCGGGCTGATTTGTCACGTGCGGGGTAACTGAAGAGAGTGTGGTTGCAGTGGAAGACATGGCTGTATCCTCATACCGGTTGAGGGTGCGTCTGTTCGAAAACTGCAGCATTTTGGGGGGCTCGCAGCGCAAGGGCCGTGGCATCTGCCAGAATTGAGCGGTCAATCCAGCTTTCCAGATCAAAATCTTTTTTGATCAGCCCCTGACGCAGCAAAAAGGTTTTTTGTGCATCCAGCGTCGCGACATAATCATCATTCAGGTCCAGCCGGATACCCTGTGCGATGTTCTCATACACTGCGGCAAGGTTTTCTGGTGCCTGCCCCAGATCGGTCGCCAGAGCCCGCAGGGCATCCAGCGGCTGGGTTGCCGCCCGCTCTGCCGTGCGCACAAGCGTTGCCACAATGCGCACCAGCAGGTCTCGCTGCTCTTCAATCAACGCCGTGCTGACCACCAGACCACGCAGCACGGAAGGATGCACGCGCGAGATAAGGTCCGGGGCAAGCCGGGTGTCGTACACCACATTCAGGCGTGGGTAGAGGCCACCATCGGGGGGGATGGATGCGGCCACCGCATCCACAATACCCTCCTCCAATGCTGCCAGAGCTGACTGAAAACCCGCGAGCAGAAAGCTCTGCCGCTCCCCGCGTGGTGGAAAAGTGCGTGGAATACGCACCAGTTCCACATCATCAAGACCCAGCCCGACAGTGGCCAGAGTGGTCTGATAAATCTTGAGCTGTTGTGCAATCATCAGGTCAAACGGGCTATCGGGGTTGTAAAACACCGCAAGCCGCTTGCCTTTAAGGGCCGCGGGCTGTGCAAGCCCGGAAGAATGGAGGCTCAACACCGGGTAGCGACCATCCAGAAAAGCAAGACCCACAACCTTGCAGTCCACGCCATGGCTTTTTTTCCATATGGCTGGTGCATGCCCGGCATTACGAAGCCAGAACCGATCTTTGTGATCGTATTCCGTTTTGGGTGAAAACCCTACGGACTGAAAAACAATGTCAACATCGTGCTCTTCTGCAAACTCAGCCCGCAGCGTGCCCCAAGCTTCTGCCAGTGCGCTAATGGTCGGCACAGACGGGCAACGGGTGTAATGAATAACCGGACGGGTCATGGCTTTTTACTCCTGTGGGGCAACCTGCACGCCATGGCGTGCCAAAAGCTGCTGTGCATTCCAAAAAAGAACTGATTTCTGTCCATCGGGGTCGGTTGCCGTTGCCGCGCGCACACGCTCAAGCGTAGGCCTAATATCGGGCACCGGGGCATAGTCCGAGCCAAAGACAACGCGTTCAGACCCCAGAACCCGCACGGCTGCAGCAACAGCAGCCGTTCCACTGCCTGCTGCCCCCGTATCCAGCCATATCTGCTTAAAGTGCTCACGCAGCGGGCCAGCCTGCACGCGGGGGGAGACTACGGCCTGTTCGGCCGCCAGCGCCCCCAGTGCCGTACCGCCCAGCATGGCTATCTGGATTGTCACATCGGGGAATGGGGCCAGAAAATCCGTAAACGCCAGCGTTGCAACGGCAGATGCAAAGCAGAACCCGTTGTCTATGACCCAGCGCAGGGCTTCGTTGTCATCATGTAGAATATCGGGGGGCTGGCCATGAACCTTGGGGCTGGCAAACCCCGTATGCAGGTAAATATGGCTGCGATGTGCCTGAGCCACTTCGAATATTCCCCGAAAAGCCTCTGCCGAGCGACGGGAGAAAAACCCGTTAACAGGTAATACACCCCCGATCAGGCCCAGTTTTTCATGCCCGCGTTCCAGCTCTTTGGCAGACCAGGCCAGATTATCCGTGCTGAGCGCCGCCACGGCGCTAAAGCGGTCCGGGTGCTGGGCCACAAGAGCGGCGGTATCGTTATTCCACTGCGTCCACAGGTCCTGCGTATCCGCAAAGGGGAGTGCGGCATCTACCCCCAGTGTTGTTGGCCAGGATAAAAGCTGGTGCGCAATCCCTACATGATCCAGATGAGTCAGTCGGGTTTGCAAATCGTACCATTGCGCACCAAGGGGGAATGCTCCCCCCTTGCCTACCCCCGCCCCCGTGCGCCAGATGGCAAGTTCATCTCCCTGACGGCCAATACGCGGTGCCTCCGCACGGCGCCCAAGAATATCCAGTGTGGAAGGTGCAAACCAGTGGGAGTGCAGGTCGATTACAGTCTTATGGATTGTCATGACGCGCTCTCCTCAGAAAAAGTCCACGCGGGCCGAAAGCAGGAACATGCGGGGATTGCTGTACTGGTAAGTAAATGTCTGGCTTGTTGCGGAATACGGCAGCACCTGCACCAGATAACGGTTACCGGTAATATTGTTGACAATCCCGCTGATTTCCCACCGGCTGTTCCCCGGACGGAAGGAGGCATGAACATCCCCCAGCCAGACAGATGATTGCTGAAGGGCAGATGCTTTTTCGTTGGAAACGAGGTAATAATAATGCCCGGTATAGTTCCAGTGCGTGCCAACGCTGCCGTTGCCAATACCGGTACGGAAGTTCCAGTCCACCGAAATATTGGCTGTCTGGTGCGGCGCACGGGCGAACTCGTTACCCTTCAGGCTGGTTGCACCGGTGGGGGCGGTAAAGTCCGTAAACTTTGTTCTGAGAACACCCACATTCCCAGATATTGTCAGGTCATCAATCGGGCGGGCCTGAAAGGAGAACTCCCCCCCCAAAGTGCGCCCGGATGCGGCATTGGTAAGAGAAATAATGGTTGATTTTGTTGCGGCATCCGTTGCGGTCCAGGAGGTCTGGATATTGTCGTATTTTGAGTAAAAACCATCGGCACTCAGGGTCAGGCGGTGGTTAAACCAGCTTCCTTTGTAACCGGCTTCGTAGGATGTCAGGGTTTCGGGGTTAACCGGCCGTGCTGTCTGCAACGGCGTGCCCCCCCTGTTAACCGGGTTGGGAGTAATCTGGGTATTGAACACGCCTGAACGATAACCATCGGCAATACGCACGTAGAGCATCTGATTTTTTCCAATCAGGAACTGTGGCTCCACATCAAAGCTGACATTCGACCAGCTTTTGCCTCCATGGTAACTATCAATCCCCGTTATGGGTGAAAGAACGTTCTGGGCATTCCACCAGTTTGTCGCATTCCCCGCGAACGAAACCGGAGACCTTGCCTGAACACTGTCCAGATCAAGGCGCAGGTGGTCGTGCGTCCACCTTACCCCACCAGCAACCTGAAACCACGGCACAACATGGATGGTTGTATTACCAAAAATAGCAAAACTATCTGTGGTTTGCCGGTATTGTGTGGATGTAAAGGCAGGCTGGCCAATAATGGCGGGCGTTGTAGGCGCACCGGGGGGGAGCGTTGCAGTCGCGTAGTGGTCGTTCAGGGTTTCATGAAAATAATAAGCGCCTGCAATCCACGCGATCCGCTGGTGTGGGTCTGATGCAAGACGAAACTCCTGACTGACCTGCACAGGGTGCAGTTTGTCATAAGACCTGCTGTATTCAAGGGGCGTGTAATCTCCATCCCCAGTCTGGCGGCGCTGTGCGTTTTCAAACGCGGTAATGGAGGTAAAGGTCAGCCCATGCCCCGGATGCCACGTTGTGTGCAGGGATACCCCCTCCGACACAAGAGCCTGACGCCCGTTGACGTTGGAATTGGTCCAGTCCCTGCTTGATGTTTTAAGCGGTGAATATACCGACGTGCCCGAAGCGCTATAATAAGGCACGTTGGAACTCTGCATGTCACGCACATGCGTATTCAGCAGAAACTCCAGATCATCCGATGGCCGCCAGAGCGTTTGAAAGCGGGCGGCAAAGTCACCAAAATTACCGACATCCTTGCCTGTGCTGGCATTTTTTGCCCAGCCATCCGAATTTTCCTGCCGAACAGACAGGCGGGTGGTCAACGTATTGGCGGTAATGGGGGTGTTGATAACAAACTCACCCCGTTTTTGACCATAATCGCCAAAATCGACCTGTGCGTGACCCTCTTTTTTAAATTCGGGACGGCGGGAGGTAAACTGTATGGCCCCTGCCGTTGCATTCTTGCCCCACAGGGTGCCCTGCGGACCGTTAAGAATAGCAACCTGCGCCTGATCAAACAGCGGGAAGCCCTGAAAGCTCAGGCTGTTCAGATACACATCATCCGCATAAACCGCCACCGCACCAATGGCGTTATTGGCCACATTCCCGTTGCCAACACCACGGATGTAATACCGGGGGCGCAAGCGACCATCAAAATTATACCCCAGCACGTTAGGGGCAAAAGCGGCCACATCGGCTGCACTATCCAGATGCTGCCGGGCAATGGTGGTTGCACTGATTGCCGTAACGGTGGCCGCAACCTTTTGAATATCCTGCGTGCGCCGGTTGGCTGTGACCATAACGGTCTCCAGCCCGCCTGATGCCGCAGGAGAAGCCACCTTGCCCACTTTGCTGGCCTTGCCGCCCTTGGCAGGAGCAGGGGCGGTTTTGGCACCTGAAGGTTTGCCCTGTGTTTCGGCTTTGGCGGAAGATGTGGCGGACGCCACAAGACCCGATGCAAGGATCAGGGATGGCAAAGCGGCGCAAGCAAGCCGGTTCCGCCTGGACAGGCAGGCCATAGCCCGCCCCGAAAGGGAGAGGAAGGACCGGGGAGCCGAGAGTGAGGAAGGGTAAATCATGTTCCACGCCGCGTTGTTTTTAACCATTTACTATTTTGATTAGTATTAATTCGTTGCATTTTACGACAGTGACGGCTTTTATAATTTTTATGGGTACGGTTTAAACGATATTAAATAGTGCAATATGTGCATGAAAGTAGGCCCGCATGTTTGTGCCCCAGCTTGACCGCAATGCCCGCGAAGGGCTGCAAAAACAGATTATGCGGCAGATTATTGCCGCTATTGCCTCTGGCATGCTGCGCCCCAACACCCCTCTGCCGGGCATAAGGGAGGCATCCGTACGCTGGGGCGTATCGCGCAATACGGTCGTGCTTGTTTTTGAACATCTGGAAACGGAAGGGTATTTGCAGACGCGCCCCTCACGCGGGACATTCATCCACCCCACACCACCATGCAGCACCAGCTCCGTTGCGCAGTTGGGGAACGAACGCGGTGCCGCGGCCGCATCCCTTGGGGAGCCATCATGGCCCGGTCAGGCTTTTATTGGAGACCCGGCACAGGAACGCCAAACACCCGATGGAGTCTTTAACCTCGGTTTTGGCAGCAACATGCCGCTTTATCGTTTTCCCGCATGGCAAAAAACCATCGAACGCCTGCTGCTGCGCGATAACTGGAAACGGGGGGGCGAGTTCCAACCCAATGCCGGGCTCCCCTTCCTGCGTTCAACACTGGCCCGGTGGCTGCATTTACGCCACGGCGTCACCATTGACCCGCAGCAGATCATTATTGTTACGGGGCTACAGCAAGCGCATTCCATTATTGCACATGCCCTGCTTAAAACCGGCGACCATGTGATTCTTGAAGACCCATGCTACCCGGGAAAACGCCAGTTATACGAAAAACTGGGCATGCACGTGATTAACGGCGCAATTGACCGCAAGGGGATCAAGCTGGCTGATCTGGCCCCCGAGCAGGCACGCCTTTTATGCGTTAATCCGGGGTGCCACATCCCGACCAATGTCACGCTTTCGCTGCCCCGTCGCAAACATATTGCAGCACTGGCCATGCAGGACCGCTGCCTTGTGTTTGAAGAAGCGATGTATGACCTGCTCTCGTTTGAAAAAAAACCGATCCCCTCCCTTCTCTCCCTTACAGGGGGGCGCAACCTGCTCCATGCGGGCCTGTTTGCTCCCTGCCTTGGTGGCGGGCTGATGCTTGGGTATCTGGTCGTCCCCTGGTCCTTCCTGCCAGCCGTGCTGGAGGCCAAGCTGCTTACGGGGAACGGTCTGCCCTGGCTGGAGCAGGAAGCTCTGGCCCGCATGCTGGACTCGGGCGAGCTGGACAATGCCCTGCGCCGTACACGGGTGGTTATGATGCGCCGCAGAGAGGTTTTTATGGCCGCATTGGAACGGTTTTTTGGCCGTATGGAATTCTGCGGCACAGAGCATGCCCCCCGCCTGAGCTGGTTCCTGCCCGGTGGGTTCGGCAAGGTGCAGCCTTTCCTGACCGAGGCGGAAAAAGCAGGAATCCGCTTCCCCGGTAATTATGCCGCAGCCAGCAGCCGCTCCCACCCGGGCCTGCCGGACCTGCCTAACCTTGTGTCCCATGGTTATGGAGAAATATCGGAAGAAGACATTCCAGCCCTTTTTTCCAGACTTTCCAACCACACATAAAAAGCACCCACCCATTCCGGGACAAAGGGATACCCCACCCCGGAACCAGCAGGAGCCCAGATTCTGGCGCACACAGAAACGGACCACCAGTTACACGCACTGCTCCAGCAGGTCCGCGCCTGCTCGGCCTGTGCCCATGCCCTGCCACTTGGGCCACGCCCGGTACTCCATATCTCCCCCCGCGCACGGTTGCTGATTGCGGGGCAGGCTCCCGGCACCAAGGTCCATGAAACGGGGATCCCCTTTAACGATGCCTCGGGCGATCGCCTGCGGGCGTGGCTGGGCATGGACCGCAGCCTTTTTTACGATACGGAAAAAATCGCCATTGTACCCATGGGGCTATGCTACCCCGGCGTGCTGCCAAAAGGGGGAGACCGCCCCCCAAGGCCGGAATGTGCGCCTTTATGGCGCAAACGCATTCTGGAACATCTGCCCAATATCCGGCTGACCCTGCTGGTAGGCTCCTATGCGCAGAATTATGTGCTGGGCAAAGGCGGGGTGTTCGACCGGGTTATGCGGTTTGAAGAGTTTTTGCCTACCTACTTCCCCCTCCCCCATCCATCATGGCGCACAGGGGCGTGGGAACGGCGCACACCCGCATTCGGGGCAACCGTTCTTCCCGCCCTGCGCCGCGAGGTCGCCCGCGCATTGCAGGACTAAGCCCGGCTTTTTCAGGTAATCAGGAGCAGGCGGATGTCATTGACATTGGTCAGCGTTGGCCCGGTCATGAGCAGATCATCCACCGCCTTGAAAAAACTGTAGCTGTCATGGTTCCGCAGGAATGGCTCAGGCATGCAGCCCGCCTGCGCTGCACGGGCCAGTGTATCGGGGGCAAAAATGGCACCGGCGGCATCTTCCGTGCCGTCTATGCCATCACTATCGCCTGCCAGCCCCCAGATACCACTCTCCCCACCCAGAAAATGCGCGCAGGAGAGCAGGAACTCCGTATTCCGCCCGCCTTTACCAGCCCCTTCCCCCGCACGGATGGTCACGGTTGTTTCCCCCCCGCTTAACAACACCGCAGGCGAGGGAACGGGCAGACCATGCGCATGCACGGAACGCGCCATGCCACCCAGCAGAATACCGGCAACCTGACTTTCCCCCTCCAGTGCATCACCCAGCATAAGCGGTGTCACGCCCTGCTGCCGCGCAACATCTGCTGCGGCCATAAGCGCCATAAGCGGGGTGGCAATCAGCACCACACGGTTGCGCGGGTCCGCTACGGGTTTATGGTCCTGCTGGTTTGCCACAGCCTGCTCCAGCACCCCCCGCACAGTGGGGGAAAGGTCCAGCCCATACCGTTCCACAATCTGCAGCGCATCCGCTGCCGTGCCTGATGGCGGCACGGTTGGCCCGCTGGCAATCACCGATGGATCATCCCCCGGCACGTCACTGATCACCAGTGTCAGCACCTGTGCAGGACTGGCAGCCTGCGCCAGCCGCCCCCCTTTGATGGCGGACAGGTAGCGCCGCACGGTGTTCATTTCCGTAATGGTCGCGCCAGAATGCAGCAGTTGCCGCCCGACAAGGCGCTTATCTTCCAGCGTCAGCCCCGGCGCGGGCAACGCCAGAAGGGACGACCCCCCGCCTGATACAAGGGCAATCACCAGATCATCCGGCCCAAGCCCCGTTACGGCATGCATAATGGCGCGGGCGGCTGCCTCGCTCCGGGCATCGGGGACAGGGTGGGAGGCTTCCAGAATACGCACATGCCGGGTCGGGGCGGCATGCCCGTCACGCGTGACCACCACACCCTCAAGCGGCACATCGGGCCAAGCAGCTTCCAGGGCTGCGGCCATTGCCGCCGAGGCCTTGCCAGCCCCCACCACAATGCAGCGCCCTTTGGGTTTGGGGGGCAGGTGTTTGGCCAGCACCACAAACGGGTCTGCGCTGGCTACGGCGGCATCAAACATGGAGCGCAACAGGGTTCTGGCCCGCGCGTTATCCCATGCAACTCCTGCATCTGGCATGATGTTTCTCCCTTATGACCGACTCTGCCGTAACTGGCCTACCTTGCGTTCAGGTAAACGCCTTGTCCAGATAAGGGGAGGATGCGTCAAAGAACGCCTGATTTTCTTTAAGTTCCGTTGCAATCACATGCAGGCTGGCAAGCACACGCAGCATTTCCTCGCGCACGGACAGGTTGGTTTCGGCCTGCTCCATGCGCGAGAGGTATTCCACCGCCAAAGCGGCCGCCCGTGCTGTGCGGCCATACTGCCCACCATACCGGCCAGAAAACTGCTGCATGCGGTTCATCATGGCCTGTGTGGCGTGCCGGGCATCAGCTGGCAGAATATTGCGCCCCAGAATAACGCGCAGACGCAAAAGGTTAAGCTCTATGGTCATGCCCGAGAGCACACCGCTTACATACCGGTCACGCACGTAGGTGTTGCCATCATCTGTTGTCATGGATGCCAGCCGGACAAAGCCATCCACCCCGCGGCCGATCACTTCGGTCATGGGGGGGGCGGCACGGTGCTGGGCCAGCCTGCGCAGGCGGCGCAGAATACTCACGCGCAGGTCCCACCGCAGGCCATCCGGGTCAAACGGCAGGAAGAGCCGGTACATCCACATGGAAAAAACCATGGCCAGAAACAGCGGCAGCGCGGTGTTGAAAAACAGGATTTCGTCCATCCGGCCCTGATTCATCGGGCCGATAAGAATGGGCAGGAACAGGTTATACGCAACTGCCGCCAGTATGAGCGGGGGCCACGCAAAGGCCAGCCCCCCCACCAGCATGGGCACGGCCAGACACAGGGCCAGTGTTTCGTATATTGTTGGCTGGGCTATGACCCACAGATCAAGCAGCCCGCTCATGCCCACAACAAAAATCGTGCCGTGCAAAAACGCCTGCGTGGCCAGTGCAGGCTGCTCCAGCGTGGAGAACAGGGCACAGACAATGGAGACAAACATCATGAATGTCAGCCCATCGGTCCAGCCCGTTGTAATCCAGATCAGCCCCGAAGCAAAAATAGTGACTGATGCCCGCAGGCTGTTGGTAAAGGCCATGCGCCAGTCCCGGTAACTGCGCATGGGGTACCTGAAGTGGTCATGCGGCGTCGGGTTGCGGCTCATCTCGAACTGTTCAATGGCCTGTTGCAACTCATCCAGAATGGCACCCAGCTTGTGGAGCAACTGCCCCTCACGCGAGAGGCTACTCTCCTGTGCCACATCAATAGGCGGGTTGGTGGCCGCTATCATCTCCTGCTCAAGGCAGGTCGCCGCAAGCTGGGTGCAGGTGGCGCGCAGGGCGGTCAGATCCCGCAGGACCGGGGCCACAGGCGACTCATCCGTCAGGCGCTGGGGAATGGTCTTTAAAAACCCGGCCACCTGCTGTGCAACCTGCAAATACTCCTTACCCTGACTTTCAGGCATGGAGAGCAGGGCACCAAGGTCCAACCCACGGGACATAAGCACGGCTATGGCGGCAAGGGCGGCACGGGCATGGTCGCCCTCGTGCTGGTGCTCGCCCATTTCCACTTCCGCAAACTCGACCTGATCGCTCAGGCCAACAATGGTGGTGAACACGTCGGGGGAATTGGCAACCGCGCGGCGGTCCCCCCCAAGCAGGCGCACAAGTGCTGGCACGGCACCATCAAGTGCCTGCACAAAATTGGTGGCAAGCCTGTTTCTGGCCCGCAGGCCAAGCCGGTACTGGAACAGGGAGGATATGGTGGTTTCCACCACAATGCCCAGCGTAATATACGTGGCGCGCGCCATGGCGATATGGAAAATCTGGTCCGGGGCGGCAGCCCCATCAAGCGCGATAATGGCGTAGGTAAAACCCGAGGCCCGCATGCCATGAATACGGTAATTGGTCATGCTGGCAGGGCCGGGCAGCAGGGTGCCCACAAAGCAGAACCCGCCAATACCCACCGCAAGCCAGAAAATATAGAGCAGCGGGGACTGCGGCATGCTCCCGACAAGGATAAGCGCACACAATGTGCCCACCACCATGCCAAACATATGCCACCGCGCCTTGGCAATGGACTTGCCGCGCGTGCCCTGTGCCACCATCCACACGGTCAGGGCGGCCCATTGCGGGCTCCCCAACTCCCACCACAGGGCAATGCCAAGGGCTATAAGGGACGATATGGTGGTCCGGAGTGCATACCCGAAAGACAGCAGGTTAGGGGCAAACAGCCAGCGCAGCCTGCTCAGGTCACGCGGGGGGCCTCCCCCCTCGAGCGCCTGCCGGACAATGGTTTTGAAGGCCTGACAGAACTGGCCAAATGAAAACGCCGCAGCCTTCATGCCGCGTTCTGCCGGTCAGGACTGATCAGAGAGACTGCCATCTGCTTCTTCTTACCCCAAAGAAGCCCAAAAGCGTATTCACACCTCGTATGCCCTGTCCTGCACCCAGCGTTACGCACAGGACATGGCATACAAAAAAACGTCGTCCGCTTTTAGTCTTCGTAGGACAGCAGGCTTGTTACAGTCGTGTCCAGCTTGTCGCGGCCGCCAAGGCCTGTCAGTTCAACCAGCACGGATGCGCCAACAACCTCGGCCCCGGCTTTACGCAGCAGGTCGATGGAGGCAGCGAGCGTGCCACCGGTTGCCAGCAGGTCATCCATGACCACAACGCGCTGACCGGGCTTGACGGCATCAGCCTGAATTTCAAGCGTGTCGGAGCCATATTCCAGCTCATAGGTGTGCGAGATTGTCTTGCCCGGCAGTTTGCCGCTTTTACGCAGCATGAGCATGCCGCAGCCCATGCGATCGGCAATCGGGGCGGCGGTCAGGAACCCGCGGGATTCCACTGCGGCCAGCAGGTCGGGCTGCAAGGGAGCGATCTGGCGCGTCAGGCGGCCCATGGCAATCTGCCATGCATCGGGGTTCCGCATCAGGGTTGAAATATCGTAGAATAAAATACCCGGCTTGGGAAAATCGGGAATGTGACGGATGTAATCCTTAAGGTCGATATCCTGACGTCCCGTCATGGTATTTGACAATCCTTCATCCATGCGCCCAGCGTTGTGGAAGCGCGTTTTCCATCCTGCCTTATTCCCATAGGTCAAGCACCGCCGGCGAACAGTTCTGAGGCAACCGGCCCCGCTCTATCCCGCACGGGAGCGTTCCGCAAGGAAATATCCGGCTGGTCAGACCCCCGCGCGCGCACCCAGTGCCGCGGTTACGGCTTCCATCAGCCCATCGCGGCGGAAAGGTTTGGCCAGCAGGCGCACATTGGGCACGCTCCCCTCCGGCGGGGGGGAATCGGCTGTCAGGTCGCCCGACATATACACCACGGCCAGAGCAGGGTAGCGCTCCACCAGCACGCGCGAGAGGGTAACCCCGTCAAGCGGGCCGGGGAGCTGAATATCGGTCACCAGCAGGTCAAGCGTACCTTCCACCCCGGCGGCTGTATCAAACGCCTGTTCGCCATCCCCCGCCTCCAGCACCTTGTGGCCTGCCATGCTCAGAATGGTCACGACAATATCGCGTATGGCGGCATCATCCTCCACCACAAGCACCTGCAGGCTGCGTGCCTGCGCCTGCGGGGCCGGGCTGGCGGGTCTGGCCAAAGCGGGCACGGCCTCGGCTGACGTGGCCTCCGCCCCGGCGCTGGCCGTTATGGCGCGTGGCAGCCACAGCGAAACCTCGGTCCCGCTGCCACGCCCCGTTGCCACCACAACCCGGCCATTCACCTGCTGGGAAAAAGCCAGAACCATGGCCATGCCAAGGCCGGTACCCGCTCCCTCGCGCTTGGTGGTAAAGAACGGTTCGAACAGGCGGTCCATGACCTCCCGCGTCATGCCAAAACCGCTATCCACCACATCCAGCCGGACCCAGTCCCCTGCAGGCAGGGGGGAGGCATCAGAAACAACACGGATACTGCGCCCTTCCTCCACCGGCAGGCCCATCAGGTCAGCATTGACCGAGAACGTGACATTCCGCGCCGTAATGCGCAGCCGCCCGCCAGAAGGCATGGCATCCCGCGCATTGATGGCCAGATTAAGCACGGCACTTTCCAACTGCGCGGGGTCTGCGCGGACAGGCCACACATCGGCCACAACACCGCACTCCACCACAATGCGCGGGCCGATGACACGCCCAAGCAACCCACCCAGAAAGGAGAACAGGTCCGATAGCCGCAACGAATCCGGTGCCCCACGCTGCCTACGCATGAAGGAGAGGAGCTGCCCGGTCAGCGCTTCGGAACGATGCCCGGCATGTGTGGCCGCGGACAGGTATTCCTGCCGCTGCTCCACCTGATCCGGCTGATCATATTCCGCCGCGAGTTCCAGATTACCCAGAATAACCGTGAGCAGGTTTTTAAAGTCGTGGGCAATGCCTGCGGTCAACTGACCAAGGGCACGCAGCTTCTGTGCCTCGCCCAGAGCGCGCTCACTGCGCAGGCGCATGGTAATATCTGCCGCAGTCAGCACAAACCCGCGCCGCTCGGCTGCACCATCGGGGGCAAAGAACAGCGTGCGGCACAGTTCCAGATCCGCGCCATTGCCGCCCTTGCATTCCACCACAACCGGCGGTGCCAGCTCCCCTTTGGACAGGCTGCTCTCAATATGTTCAAACGGTTCCAGCAGGGGCACGCCATCCACAACCAGCATGCCGCTCAGGGCATTGTAGGACAGGCCCGTGCGCAAAAAATCCTTGCCCAGACCAAGCACCGTGGCCAGTTGCTCGTTCCAGTGCCATAGCCGCCCATCCGCACCAAACACCGCAACACCAAGGCTCAGACTGTCCAGCGTGGCGCGCAGCCGCAACGCCAGATCACGCGAGGATGCCTCGGCCCGTGCGGCAGCAAGGGAAGAACGGTCCAGCACCCAGCCTGCCGAGATCATGCTCAGCACACCAGTCAGAATACCCAGAACAGCCAGCCTGCGCTGCCAGCTTGTATTGCGCAGCATATTGGCAACCCGGTCCGCCTGATCAAGCGTACTGGCGCGGCTGAGCACAGACAGGTTCTGGTCCAGTGTGGCCAGCAGGGCAGCCCCGCCCTGCGGCATGGCCTCGGCCGATCGGGGCCATGCGCTAATGGTCTGGAGCTGTTTTTCCACCACCCCCAGCACTTCCTTGCGCCCGCTTCCTTCACGCAGCTGCACGGAGCGGAAGCCGTCAAACCCTGCACGGGCATCGGAAAGCTGGGTAATGGCCTGTAGGTAACATTCGCCATCAGCCGGGTTATGTTCGGCCTCAAAGGCATAATGGCAGATACGGGCATTGCTGGTGGCGTGGTGCACGCCGCGCAAATAACTACCTGCGGCCGTGCTCTGGCGGTCCAGGTTGCCATGGCGGGCCATGTCGTTCCCGAGTTCTATGCCAATGCCACCAAAGGTCACAATCAGCACACCAGCCCCGATAAGAGCCAGAATATGAGCCCGTCTTGCTGGATGCCGTAGCATGTCAGGCATGCCCCCCATTATTTGTGTCCTGCCATCCCCGTGGGCATGACAGCTTGATCTTAACCGGGCAAGGCATGGCTGCCCATGCAGGATCAGGCAACATCATGCAAAGCGGGGCGGAATGTATGCATACACAGCATCATAAGCGCACCAAAGCCCATACAGCCAGCCATTGGTAACGAAGATGTGGCGGCAAACTGACCCACCAGCACCCCGGCCAGTGCGCCAAGCACGTACTGCAACGTGCCTGCAAGGGCGGATGCCGCCCCCGCCTGAGCCGGATGGTCGGCCAGAGCCATCATCATCGCATTGGGGAAAATAATACCCGTTGGTGCAAGGGCTATGACCATGGTCCCAATAACCAGCCACACCTCATACGGCCTGTACGCCACTGGCGCGTACCAACAACCCCACACGCTAACGCCCACCATCAGCACCGTACCCAGAACCGACAGGGCCACAGCACCATGCAAAAGACGGGCCGGGTCCACCCGCCCGACCAGCAGGCCATTCACCTGTGATGCCCCGATCATGAACACGGACATGACCCCGAACAGCATGGAAAAATGCAATGGCGAAAAGTGGAAAAGCTGCACAAAAACAAACGGTGCTGCGGTCAGGTAACTGAAGGTCATAAACGTCGAGAACGCCGTGATCAGGGCGTAAATGCTGTAGCCCCTATCCCCCAGCAGGCCCACGTAGCGGGTCAGCAGGGTCATGGGGGAAAGGCTCTGGCGCTTCTGGTAAGGCAGTGTTTCAGGCAGAACCCACAGCACAAGCCCCACACAGACCAACCCGTACACCGCCGAAGCCCAGAAAATAATCCGCCACGACACAAACTCCACCACCAGACCACCCAGCATGGGCGCCAGAATAGGCACCACCCCCATGACCATGATCAGGCGGGACATCATGCGTGCCCCCGCCGCCCGGTCGGACACCACATCACGCACACATGCGGTGGGCACAACCAGACTGGCCGACGCCCCAATAGACGCCACAAACCGGGCAGCGGAAAACAGCGTAATATCCGGTGCAAATGCACAAACGGCAGACGCCACCGCATACAGCACGTTCCCCACCAGCAGGGGCATGCGCCGGCCATACCGGTCTGCCAGCGGCCCTACGCTCAACTGCCCTATGGCAAGCCCCACAAACCAGATGGCCAGCGTAAACTGCACATTGCCCGCACTGGTATGAAAACTCTGCTCCATGGCCGGGAAGGCGGGCAGATAAATATCGGTAGAAATAGGCCCAACAGCGGTCAGGAACCCAAGCAGAAGGGACAGCCAGCCCGGCACACCCTGTGCAAAAGCCGGCCCCGGCGTACCCTGCGCCGTGGGGGATGAGGAAGAAGACGTCATACCCGGCCCTCCGGGTGTGCCGAATGAGATAAGTGCCGCAAAAAATTCATCCCATAATGGAAAAACTATTGAGGAACAGGGCCGTGTTCATAACAGGCAGATGCTGGTGGCCTGCCTGCACACAACGCTCCGGGCCTAGCCCTGCGCACTGGCCCGGGCAATACGGGCGTGCCGCCACAGCCACCAGCCCAGCACGGCAGAAAAGGCAAACAGACCGGCCCCCGCACCATACTGCCAGGCCGCCCCCACCTGCACACCAGCCCCAAGCAGCACCGCAACGGCGTTCTGGGGCAGCGCACCCAGCAGGGTTGCCGCAAAGAATGGCCATACAGCCATACCGGACACACCTCCGAGCAGGTTGAGCAGCAGGGCCGACCCAACAGGCAGCAGGCGCAATGTCAGAATACTCAGGAAGGGCTTATGGGTTAAAAACGCGTCCAGCTTTTCAAACCGTGGTCCAAGGCGAGCCTGCGCCCATGAACGACCACCCCAGCGGGCCCATAAAAAACCGGCCACACACCCTAATGTAGAAGCTATGGTGATCATGGCAAGCCCTTCGGCCACACCATAGGTCAGCCCTGCGGCAAAGCCGGCAACCTGCCGGGGCAGCCCAAAAGCACACCAGACCGTTGCCCCCGCCACAAACACCAGCCGGCCGCCCACGCCCGCGCGCAGCATATCCGTACTGCCCAGCACCTGCTCCAGGGCAGGCACATGCCGCAACCCGATTGCCCCCACCACCAGAATAAGCAGCATTAGCAAAGGTTTGAACACGACCCTGGCGGGCTGCTCCGGTGCAGGAGTGGCTGGTTCCATCCCTTGGGCGCTAGCATCTTCTTGCCGCGGCCCGCAAGCTGGCTGTAAACCCTAGCCATAAAGTTTAACCCAAGCGCAAAAGAGTGCCATGCCCACCACGCCCCAGCGCCAGCAAGACATGACGCCTGCCCACCGCCGCCTGATTTCGGGCTGGCTGTTCCTTCTGTGTTTCATGTTGCTGGGCATGATCGCCATTGGCGGCGTGACCCGCCTGACCGGCTCTGGCCTGTCCATTATGGACTGGCAGCCCGTGAGCGGCATGATCCCGCCCCTGTCCCACGCAGAGTGGGAACGGCTGTTTGCACTGTACCAGACCATTCCCCAGTACCACCTCCAGCATGAAGGGTTCGGTCTGGAAGGATTCCAGAAAATATTCTGGGCCGAATGGATCCACCGCTTCTGGGGGCGCCTTATGGGGCTGGTGCTGCTGGCACCACTGGTCTGGTTTGTTATCCGGGGCATGATCACCCGCCGCCTTGCCGTGCGCCTGTTCGTGTTTTTCATTCTCGGAGCGCTTCAGGGCGCCATTGGCTGGTTTATGGTGGCCTCGGGCTTCCGGGCCAACAGCACGGCGGTTGAGCCGGTACGACTCGTGCTGCATCTGAGTGCCGCTCTACTGCTGTATGGGGCCATTCTGTGGACTGCGTTTTCCATCCGCTGGCCCCAGCCTGAACCCACGCCCTTTACGCCCGGTGTCAAACTCACCCGGCGTCTGGCGTGCCTGAGCATCGGGCTGCTGTGCATCACCATTATTGCGGGCGGCTTTACGGCGGGCACCCATGCGGGCTTTTTGTTCAACACCTTCCCGCTCATGGACGGGCACCTTGTTCCGGCTGACTACGCCCAGCTTTCCCCCCTGTGGATGAACTGGATCGTCAACAAGGCCGCCATCCAGTTTGACCACCGCCTGCTGGCCACCCTGACCGCGCTGAGCATTGGCGCAGTGCTGCTGGCCGGGCTGCGGCGGGGTGCGGGGCTTGGCCCACAGGCGCAAAACGGCATTATTCTGCTCGGCTGGGCCGTGCTGGTGCAGTATGCGCTGGGGGTTACCACCCTGCTGCTGGTTGTGCCGGTATGGGCCGGGGCCGTACACCAGACCTTTGCCGCCGTGCTGCTGGGGGTCATGCTGTATGTGCTGCACACCCTGCGCCGTGGCAGGCCGCAGGGCTGAAGCAGAGCCCAATGATTTCCCACGCCGGTCATTTTCCTGTTGCGCTGACAAAACAGGACGGTATTCTACCGGGCATGATCTCCGACCGGTTCATGTCCGATTCCCTCAAGACCCGCGTAACAGCGGCTCAGGGCGGCGTGGCTTTTCGTCTGGACCTTCTCCTTCGACTTATCAGCCCCTGAGCGATCCGGGTGGCCATGTGCTGCCGCGCCCAGGGGATTTTGCAAGTGAGAGCGCCTGTGTGCAGCACAGGCAAACATAAGGCGTGACAAGCCTTTGGCAGCGCCAGACCAAAGTCAATTCAGGAATATTTTTCATGTCTGCTGATCAGTCCAGCTTCAATCACCCATCCTTTGGCCGCATGACGGCTGAGCGTGTCATTATTTTTGACACCACCTTGCGTGACGGCGAACAGTCCCCCGGTTTTTCCATGAACCTGGCCGAAAAGCTGCGCATGGCCGAAGCTCTGGCAACATTGGGTGTGGATGTGATCGAGGCGGGTTTTCCCGTTGCCTCCAAGGGTGACTTTGAATCCGTGAACGAAATTGCCCGCCACACCAAGGGGGCCGTTATCTGCGCGCTCGCACGCAGTGGGGGAGCAAAGGATATTGCTGCGGCAGGCGAGGCACTGGCACCGGCAGAGCGCAAGCGTATCCACAACTTTATTTCCACCTCCCCGCTGCACATGAAGTACAAGCTGCGCATGGAGCCGGAAACCGTTCTGGACCTGATTACCACCGGCAACACCGCCGCACGTAACCTGACAGATGACGTGGAATGGTCCGCCGAGGATGGCTCCCGCACCGACCCGGATTTTCTGTGCCGCTGTGTGGAAGCCGCGATCAAGGCCGGGGCCACCACCATCAACGTGCCCGATACGGTCGGATACGCGACCCCCGAAGACATGGAAAAAATCTTTTCCATGCTGCGCGAACGTGTGCCGGGTGCGGATCAGGTCATTTTTTCTGCCCATAACCATAACGACCTGGGCTTGGGCGTTGCCAATACGCTGGCCTCCCTGCGCGGTGGCGCACGGCAGGTGGAATGCACCATTAACGGCATTGGGGAACGCGCAGGGAACGCCGCACTGGAAGAAATTGTGATGGCGCTGCGCACACGCCACGACCAGTACCCCTACACCACCAACATCCAGACCACCGACCTGCTCAAGGTCTCCCGCATGCTGGCCACCATTACCAGCTTTGACGTGCAGCCCAACAAGGCCATTGTGGGCCGCAACGCCTTTGCGCATGAAAGTGGCATTCATCAGGACGGGGTGCTGAAAAACGCCGCGACCTATGAAATCATGACCCCCGAAAGCGTGGGCTGGAGCCGCTCTTCTCTGGTTATGGGCAAGCATTCGGGCCGTGCCGCCTTCCGCGACAAGCTCAAGGCGCTGGGCTATGCGGACATGGATGATACCCGCCTGAACGAAGCGTTCTCCCGCTTCAAGGATCTGGCTGACCGCAAGAAGGTCGTTTACGACGATGACATTGTCGCACTGGTTGATGATGAAGCCCGTGACCACGACCATATCCGCTTTGCAGCCCTGAGCCTGACATCCACCTCGGGCAAACCTTCCGAAGTGGACCTGACCATTCAGGTCGATGGCAAGGACGTGCAGACCAATGCCACGGGCAACGGGCCGGTGGACGCCGCCTTTAACGCGCTGCGTCTGGCCTTCCCGCATGAGGCCCGTCTGGCGCTGTTCAGCGTTGGTGCGGTAACGGAAGGCACGGATGCACAGGCCCGCACCACAGTCCGGCTGGAAGAAGACGGCAAGCTGGTTGATGGCCAGGGCGCGGATGCAGATACCGTTGTGTCCGCCGTGCGCGCCTACGTGCACGCCCTGAACAAGCTGCTGGTCAAACGTGCGCGCACCGCGCCCGAAGCCCTGACCGCCTGAGCAGCGCCCATTGGGGGCCTGCGCCCCCATATAACGAGGCAGATACCCCGCCGCATAAGAAAATTATGCGGAAGTTTATGAACTGAGGGCTTGTCTGCCTCGCTATGCCCCGTTAATCCGTGCAAATATATTGACCAAAGCGACCGTTGGGGTCCCTTTTGTTTGCCTGCCCCTTCCGCACAGTCGCGTAGTGCCGCCTCAACCAGGAGTCCTGGATGTTCTCTCGTCTGCTCGGTCTTATGTCTGCGGACATGGCCATTGATCTCGGTACTGCCAATACCCTTGTGTATGTCAAAGGGCGTGGCATTGTACTGAACGAACCCTCGGTCGTGGCGATTGCAGACATACGTGGCAAAAAGCAGCTTCTGGCTGTGGGGGAAGAAGCCAAGCAGATGGTCGGGCGCACGCCGGGCAACATTGCCGCCATCCGCCCCATGCGCGACGGGGTGATTGCCGACTTTGATGTTGCGGAAGAAATGATCAAACATTTCATTCGCAAGGTGCATAACCGCCGGGCCTTTGCCAGCCCGCAGATTATTGTATGCGTGCCCTCCGGCTCCACAGCCGTTGAGCGCCGCGCCATTCAGGAAAGTGCCGAAAGCGCCGGCGCACGCCGGGTCTTCCTGATTGAGGAACCCATGGCCGCCGCCATTGGTGCGGGCCTGCCCGTAACCGAGCCTTCTGGCAGCATGATTGTGGATATTGGCGGTGGCACTACGGAAGTGGCCGTTATATCCCTTGGCGGCATTGTCTATGCCCGCTCGGTCCGCGTTGGCGGGGATAAAATGGATGAAGCCATTATCTCCTACATCCGCCGGGCCTATAACCTGCTGATCGGTGAAAGCTCGGCAGAGCGGATTAAAATCAACCTTGGTGCGGCCCTCCCCCCCGATGACCCGGACGACAGCGGCCCTTGGCTGGACGTAAAGGGCCGGGACCTGATCAACGGTGTCCCGCGCGAGGTTCAGGTCTCTCAGGCCCAGATTGCCGAAAGCCTGATGGAGCCGATCAGCCAGATTGTGGATGCGGTCAAGACCGCGCTGGAAAACACCCCGCCCGAACTGGCGGCAGATATTGTGGACAAGGGCATTGTCCTGACCGGTGGCGGCGCATTGCTGTACCGCATGGCCGATGTGCTGCGTCTGGCAACCGGGCTGCCGGTCACCGTGGCAGAAGACGCCCTTTCCTGCGTGGCGCTGGGTACGGGCCGTGCACTGGAAGAAATGAAGCGTCTGCGCAATGTGCTGACCACCATGTACTAACGCCCCGGTTCAGCCACCCCGGCCACTTTGCGGTGCGTGGCTGAATCTGGTTCTTTATGCCGTCAGATATAAGGGCATCCGGTTTTCCATGGTCCCGGTTTCCATTCAGGTAAGGCAGGCATTGAGCAAACTGGTTCTGCCAGTTCTGCTGCTCATGTCTGTCGGGATCATTATTGCCGGGCAGGCCGACCGCCCTTTGGCAGACAAGGCACGCATGCGTGTGGCCGACGTGCTGGCCCCCCTGTGGAGCCTGCTCTCACGCACCCAGACCGACAGCGAACGCTTTGTGCACGGGATACAGGAAGCCCGTAATCTGGCGGAAGAAAACCACCGCCTGAGCGCTGAAAACACCAACCTGCGGCGCTGGTACGAAGTTGCCGTCTCCCTCGCACGGGAGAATGATACCCTCAAAACCGAACTGCACTGGGTGCCCGAACCCACACCCGCATTTGTAACCGGCCGGGTAGTGGCCGACAGCGGAGGGATTTACGCCCGCGCCGTACTGCTGGTGGCAGGGACAACCAGTGGCGTACAGGTTGGCAACATAGCACTGGCCTCCAGCGGACTGGCCGGGCGGGTTACAGAAGTTGGCGCGCATGCCGCACGCATCCTGCTGATTACCGACATTGCCAGCCGCCTGCCGGTGGAGCTGGAATCCAGCCATGCCGCAGCCATTATGGTGGGAGACAACTCCCCCCTGCCCCGCCTGCTCTATTATTCGCAGGATACCCGCCCCATAGAGGGTGAGCGGGTTGTAACCTCCGATCAGGCTGGGGCTTTTCCCTCTGGCATTCCCATTGGCAGCGTGCATTACCTGCACCCCGGCCAGCCCGTGGTGCAGCCTTTTGCCCGGCTGGACAGGCTGACCATGCTGCGCGTGTTTGACTTCGGGCAATCCGAGATAGAACCGCCCGAAGCCCCCGGCCATGTGCCACTAACCCGCCCGCACCGCGCCCTTACGCTGCCATTTAAAACCCTGCTTGGTCCGGGGCAGGAGGGATAACGGCATGTCTGACCCCCACCAGCCCCGCTGGGAACATGATACCGAAACCCAGCTGACATCCCGCCAGCGACTCGACCGTACGGCGCGGCATCTTCTGCCGTCCGTTTTTACGGCGCTGGTCATTATTTTTTTCTCGGCCCCCCTGACTGTTCCCGGAGCGGCTGAGTTGCTCCCGGCCATTGTTATCAACACGATTTTTTTCTGGTCCGTGTGGCGGCCCTCCGGCATGCCCTCGCTGGCCGTGTTCCTGCTTGGGCTTTTTATGGACCTTGTGGGGTTTACACCGCTGGGGGTGAGCGCCTTTATTCTATTACTGGTGCATGGCATTGGCAGTTATGCCCGTTTTGGTCTCATGCGGATGAATTTTTTAGTGGTGTGGTGCCTGTTTGGACTGGTAGGAGCGGCTGCAGCGGCATTGCAGTGGGCGCTGGCCTGCCTGTTCCGGCTCCATCTGCTTGATCCCGCACCCGCCTTTTTTGAAGCCTTGCTCTGCATAGGGGTCTATCCGTTGCTTTCCGCCACTTTCTCGTGGTTCCTGCATATTCTGGACGAGAAGGACACGCCATGACCGCATGGGAGGTGCTCCCATGTGGCTAAAGCGGCGTAAACGCGAGAACCGCCGCTTGATGCCGATCCGGGATCAGAAGGACCCGGCACGCGGCGTATTTACCCGCCGCGCCCTGCTGTGTATGGCGGTACAGGCCGGGGCCATGGGCGAGCTGGCGCGCCGCCTGTACCATATCCAGATCAATGATGGTGACCACTATGCCCGCATGGCGGCCAACAACCGCGTAAGCAAGCGCCTGCTGGCCCCACCGCGCGGACGCATTGTGGACCGCTACGGCATTGCCCTTGCCAACAACAAGGAAAACTGGCGCGCACTCCTGATGCCGGAGGAAACAACTGACGTTGCCGGCACCATAGAGCGCTTTTCCACCCTGATCCCGCTTGATGAGCGTGACCGCAACCGCATTGCGCGCGAGATGCGCCACCAGCGCCGGTTTGTGCCCGTGATGCTGCGGGACTTCCTCTCCTGGGATGAAATGGCGCGGATCGAGCTCAACGCGCCCTCTCTGCCGGGTGTGCTGATAGATGTGGGCACACGCCGCGTGTACCCCGAAGGGGAACTGCTGGCCCATATTATCGGCTATGTTGCCCCCCCTAACGAGAACGACGTGGCACATTCCACCCTGCTGGCCCTACCGGGCATGCGGGTTGGCCGCGCGGGCATAGAACAGAATCAGGACGAGAAACTGCGCGGCACCGCAGGTTCGGTGGAAATGGAGGTTAACGCCATTGGCCGCGTAATTTCCGAGCTGAACCGCGAAGAAGGCGTGCCGGGGGAAGAAATTTCCCTGACCATAGACCGCGGACTGCAACAAAGGGTACTCAACCACATAGGGGACCAGACCGCCTCCGCCGTGGTGCTGGACTGCCATAATGGCGAGGTGTTGGCCATGGTCAGCACGCCCTCGTTCGATCCATCCCTGTTTGATAGCGGTGTCAGCCACGCGCAGTGGATTGAATGGACCAACAACCAGCACACTCCACTTATTAACAAGGCTGTGGCGGGCGTTTACCCACCGGGTTCCACCTTCAAACCCGCTGTAGCCATGGCCGCACTGGAATCGGGGCTGATCTCCCCCACCGATCGGGTTTTCTGCCCCGGTCATCTGGACGTAGGGGGCACGCGCTTCCACTGCTGGTCACGCTGGGGGCATGGGTCGGTTGACCTGCATCTGGCGCTCAAATACTCCTGCGACGTCTATTTTTACGAAATTGCCCGCCGGATTGGCATGGACCGTATTGCCGAAACCGCACACCGCATGGGCCTTGGCGTACCGCTGGATATTGAACTCCCCCATACCCGCACGGGCCTCATCCCCACCCCCGCATGGCGTCAGGCCCACCACCACCACTGGAATGGGGGGGATACCATTGTCAGCGGGATCGGGCAGGGGTTCATACAGGTTACTCCCCTGCAACTGGCCACCTACACCGCCCGCATGGCCACCGGCCGGGCCGTGCAGCCCCACCTGATGCGCGCCATTAATGGCGAGATCAGCCCGATGGCCAGCCCCGAGCACTGGCCCAGCCTGAACATGCCCGAAAAATATCTGGAAGCCCTGCGGGCAGGCATGTTTGCCGTGGTAAACGAGCCCCACGGCACGGCCCCCAAGGCCCAGCTTGACCTGCCGGGTATTACCATGGCGGGTAAAACGGGTTCGGCCCAGGTGCGCCACGTCTCCCGCGCATTGCGTGAGAGCGGGCATTTCAACTCCGCCAACCTGCCGTGGGAATACCGGCCCCACGCGCTGTTCATCTGCTTTGCCCCGTATGATGCACCCCGCTACGCCGTATCGGTCGTGATTGAGCACGGCAACGCAGGGGCAGACGCCGCCGCACCACTGGCGCGCAACATCATGCGCGACACGCTCCTGCGTGACCCTTCCAACCACACCACACCCCCGCCAGAAAGCGTGGCCGCTGTGGATGACAGCTTTGAATAACCCCATCCGATTCCACAAACGCCTGTTGCGGGCCGAGCCCAGCTTCCGCCTGATGGCCAAGCTGTGGCGGATAAGCTGGCTTTATGTTCTGCTGATCTGTGCACTGGCCGGTGTTGGCTACGTTACCCTCTACTCTGCCGCAGGCGGTGTGCCTTACCCGTTTGCAGCCCCGCAGGCCGCACGTTTTGCCGTGGGCCTTGTGCTGATGGTGACCATTGCCATGCTGCCCCCCCGCCTGCTCATGCGGGCATCATGGGGGATGTATGCGCTCTCGCTCGTGCTGCTGGCGGCGGTCCTGCACATGGGCCATGTTGGCAAAGGGGCCGAACGCTGGCTCATGATCGGGGGGCTTCAGGTTCAGCCGTCCGAATTTGCCAAGATCGCCCTTGTGGCGGTGCTGGCCACATGGTTTTCGCGCATGGATTATGCCCGCATGGGCAACCCGCTCTGGCTTATTCCGCCTGCCTTTATGGTGCTGGTACCAGTTGGGCTGGTGCTCAAGGAACCCAATCTGGGCACGGCGGTCATTATCGGGGGTATTGGCGCATCCCTGTTTTTTACGGCTGGCATGCGGCTCTGGCAGATTATTCTGCTTGTTCTGCCACTGCCCTCCCTTGTGCAGTTTGCCTATGGGCACCTGCATGATTACCAGAAGGCGCGCATTACCACCTTCCTCCACCCCGAAAATGACCCGCTTGGAGCAGGCTACAACATTATCCAGTCCAAGATTGCCCTTGGGTCAGGGGGCATGTGGGGGCAGGGTTACCTGCACGGCTCGCAGGGGCAACTGAACTTTCTGCCCGAAAAGCAGACAGACTTCATTTTCACCATGATTGCCGAAGAATGGGGCTTTATCGGTGCGGCCACCGTCATTGCCCTGCTGGTGCTGCTGATTATGGGCGGCATGATCATGGCCATACGCTGCCGCAACCGTTTTGGCCGGCTGATTGCGCTTGGCATCAGCATGAACTTTTTCTTTTACTGTCTGGTCAACCTCTCCATGGTCATGGGGGCAATTCCGGTTGGGGGGGTGCCTCTGCCGCTGGTTTCCTACGGTGGATCGGCCATGCTGAATGTTATGCTGGGGTTTGGGCTTCTGCTTTCAACATGGGTCCATCGGGACACACGGCTGGACGAAAGCAACGGCCGCACAGCCTGACACCCGCAATAAAGCTTGTGTTTTTGGTTTGATCTGCTCTTGACTTGGTAGGGTTGCACTTTTAGCTTGCACGTTAAAGGTAACACTTAGTACTGTTTTTTCACCTTCATTTGTCCACTCTGTTTTCTCCACAAAGCGGCCTGCGGCTCAAGCTCCCATCAGGGCAGGAAATGGCTTATTTCCCGGCTCCTGCACTGCCTGACCAAGCCTGAAATGTGCGGAAAACCTTTCAACACACAGGGCCACACCAAAGTGACAACACACACTTTTTCTCTTCGTCCGGTCCTGCTCTGCACGGTTGCCCTGCTTGCGCTGGAAGGCTGTAAACGCCAGCAGAGCGCACCGCAGGTGCCACCGCAGGCGGTGGGCGTTGTAACCATGCAACCCCAGCCCGTAAGTGTGCATACCAGCCTGCCCGGCCGTACGGATGCGTTTGAAATTGCCCAGGTCCGCCCTCAGGTCACGGGCGTTGTGCTCAAACGCCTGTTTATTGAAGGCTCGGACGTTGTCGCTGGCCAGCAGCTCTACCAGATTGACCCCGCCCGCTACAAAGCCGTGTACGACACCGCCCGTGGCCAGCTGGCTCAGGCCATGGCGCTGGATGGCACAGCCAAGGCCAAGGTCCGCCGCTACAAGAAGCTGGTACGTGAGCACGCCGTAAGCCAGCAGGATTATGATGACGCCGTAGCCGCCGAAAAACAGGCGCAGGGCCAGATACAGAGCGCTCAGGGGCAGGTGGAAAGTGCTCAGGTCAACCTTGGTTACACCAAGATGTATGCCCCGATCTCCGGGCGGATCGGCCGCACACTGATTACGGTGGGCGCGCTTGTTACTGCCGAGCAGACCTCCAACACAGCCATTATCACCCGGCTGGACCCCATTTATGTGGACGTTAACCTGCCCGCCATTACCCTTTTGCGCCTCAAGCGTGAACTGGCGGAAGGCCGTATCAAACGTCAGGCCAATGGCGAGGTCCCCGTGGTTCTGACACTCGAAGACGGCTCACCCTACGAGTTCAAGGGCCACATGGCGCTGGCCGAAGTGAACGTGGATACAACAACCTCCACCGTTATCGTGCGTGCGATCATGCCCAACCCGCAAAAGCTGCTGCTGCCGGGCATGTATGTCCACGCCCAGCTTGACGAGGGGATTGACCCCAACGCCCTGCTGGTCCCCCAGGAAGCCGTCAGCCGCAACACCCACGGCGACCCACAGGTATGGATTGTGCAGCCCGACAACACCGTGGCCCTGCGCCAGATCCAGATCGGCATGGCCATAGGCACCAACTGGCTGGTGACAGACGGGCTCAAGGCCGGTGAGCGCGTGGTGGTCAGCGGCACGCAAAAAATAACCCCCGGAGCCAAGGTCTCGGTGCAGGAAAGCAAGCCCAAGACCGACACCGCACCCGGTGCTGCGGCACAGCCTGCACAAAAAGGGCAGTAAATCCATGTCGCTTTCGCGGTTCTTTATCAACCGACCCATTTTTGCGTGGGTGATCAGCCTGATCATCATGCTGTTTGGCGGCCTGTCCATCCTGCGGCTGCCTGTTGCCCAGTACCCCAGCATTGCCCCGCCCCAGATCGCCATTACCGTAACCTACCCCGGCGCCTCCGCCGATACGGTGAACGATACGGTCGTGCGCCCCATCCTCCAGCAGATGTTCGGGCTGGATCATCTGGAATACATCTCTGCCCAGTCCTACGCTTCGGGGCAGATGGAAATTGACCTCACCTTTGAGCAGGGCACCAACCCCGACATTGCTCAGGTGCAGGTGCAGAACAAGCTCCAGCTTGCCCAGCCCAAACTGCCACAGGAAGTGACCGCCCAGGGGCTGAGCATTACCAAGGCCGTCAAGAACTTCATGCTGGTGCTGGCCTTTATTTCCACCAACAATTCCATGACCGGCTCGGACATTGCCGATTATGTGGCCTCCAACATTTCTGACCCGCTCAGCCGCGTAACCGGCGTTGGTGACCACACGCTCTTCGGGTCCGAATATGCCATGCGCATCTGGCTGGACCCCAACAAGCTGTTCAACTACGGCCTGACCGTGCGGGATGTTGAAACCGCTATCCAGACCCAGAACATTCAGGTTTCATCGGGTGAGCTCGGTGGCCTGCCTGCCCGCAAGGACATCCGTCTGGATGCCACGATCATTGGCCCGACCCGCCTGACATCGGCTGGCGAGTTTGAGAAAATCCTGCTCCGGGTCCAGCCCGATGGCTCGCAGGTCCGCATCAAGGATGTGGCGCGGGTGGAACTGGGTCCGCAGACCTACAACACATCCTCTTACTACAACAATCACCCGGCATCGGGCATGGCGCTCAAGCTCGCCCCCGGCGCCAACCAGATTTCGACCGAAGCGGCAGTCCGCGCCAAGATTGACGAACTGGAAAAGTTCTTCCCGCCGGGCCTGAAAACCGTTTACCCGCTGGATACGGAACCCTTCATCACCCTCTCCATCGAGGAAGTGATCATCACCCTGCTTGAAGCCATCGGACTGGTCTTTCTGGTCATGCTGGTGTTTTTGCAGAACTTCCGCGCAACGCTTATCCCCACCATTGCCGTGCCGGTTGTGCTGCTGGGCACTTTTGGCCTGCTCAACATCTTTGGTTTTTCCATCAACACGCTCACCATGTTGGCCATGGTGCTGGCCGTAGGCCTGCTGGTGGATGACGCCATTGTGGTGGTGGAAAACGTGGAACGCGTGATGTCGGAGAAAAAACTCTCCCCCATCGAAGCGGCCCGCGTTTCCATGGACGAAATTTCAGGCGCGCTGATCGGCATTGTGCTGGTGCTGACCGCCGTGTTCTTGCCCATGGCGGCCTTTTCCGGCTCGGTCGGGGTTATTTACCGGCAGTTTTCCATTACCATTGTCTCTGCCATGTGGTTATCCGTGCTGGTGGCCATGGTGCTTACGCCCGCTTTGTGCGCCACCATGCTCAAACCCGGCACGCATGTTAAAACAACCGGCCCTGCCGGCTGGTTCAACCGCAACTTTGAGCGCCTGACCAATGGTTACCTCAAGGGGGTGCGCAAGCTTATTTCCTCCACCGCGCTGTCCATTACCTGCTTCCTGCTGATCAGCGCGCTGGCGGGCTATCTGTTTACCCGCCTGCCCAGCGGCTTTTTGCCGGACGAGGATCAGGGGCTTATTTTCGGGCAGGTTACACTGCCCCCCAATACACCCATGGAGCAGACCACACAGCTCAACCGCGAGATTACGGATTATATCCTGAAGTCGGAGAGCGGGCTTGTGGAATCCGTTTACGCCATCAGCGGGTTTAACTTTGCCGGGCAGGGCCAGAACTCGGGTGCATTCTTTATCCGCCTGACAGACTGGAAAAACCGTCCCCTTGCAAGCCAGACATCAGCCGCCATCGCAAAGCGGATCATGATGCATTACTGGTTTGACCCGCGCGCCCAGATCTTTGCCATCAACCCGCCTGCCGTGCTCGAACTGGGCAACGCCACAGGGTTTGACCTTGAACTGGAAGACCGTGGGCACCTTGGCCACCAAAAGCTACTGGCGGCGCGTAACATGGTGCTCGGCCTTGCCAGCAAGGACCACCGCCTGCTTGCGGTGCGCCCCAACGGTATGGAAGACGCATCACAGTATCATCTGGACATTGACCGCGAAAAGGCCAACGCGCTGGGCATTACGATTGATGACATCAACACAACAATCGAAGGGGCGCTGGGGTCGATCTACGTTAACCAGTTCACCCGCAATGACCGCGTAAAACAGGTTTATATTCAAGGCGACATGGATTCTCGCATGCTGCCGCAGGACCTGAACAAATGGTACATCCGCACCAACACCAACACGCTGGCCCCGCTGGATACCTTTATTCGCGGATACTGGCTGACCGGCCCGCAAAAGGTTGAGGATTACAACGGCTTTAACGCCTTTGAAATTCTGGGCCAGCCCGCAGCCGGTTACAGTTCGGGTGATTCCCTTGATGCTATCAAGGATATTCTGAAAAAACTGCCGGAAGGCATAGGCTACGAATGGACCGGCCTCTCGTTTGAGGAAATTTCCTCCGGCTCCTCCACCGGCCCGCTCTATGCACTCGCCAGTCTGGTTATTCTGTTGTGCCTTGCCGCACTTTACGAAAGCTGGGCCATTCCGTTTGCGGTCATGCTGGTTATTCCTCTGGGTATTCTTGGCTCCATTGCCGCCACCTTGTGGCGGGACATGAACAACGACGTGTATTTTCAGGTCGGGCTGCTGACCACCGTTGGTCTGGCTGTTAAAAACGCCATTCTTATTGTGGAGTTTGCCAAAGCGGCCTTTGAGCGTGGGGAATCTCTGGAGGACGCGGTTATTACCGCATCGCGCGAACGCCTGCGCCCCATTCTCATGACCTCAATCGCCTTTGTTGTGGGTGTGTTCCCACTTGCCCTTGCTGCCGGGGCTGGCTCCGCATCCCGCGAGGCCATTGGTACCGCAGTGGTTGGGGGCATGGCCACTGCAACACTTCTGGCCGTTTACTTTGTGCCGGTCTTTTTTGTTCTGGTGTTGCGTGTGTTTAAGGTCAAACGCATCAGCGAACGTAAACAGGCCACCACCCCCGTCCAGACCGCAACAGGGAACGAATAAGATATGGCTCCTCAGTCCTTTTTCCGTCGCTCCCTGCGGCTCCGTGCGGTTGTCATGGCCGTTGCAACAACACAGGCACTCTCCGCGTGTACCATGATCCCCAAATACACGCGGCCCACGCCTCCGCTGGCCACAACATGGCCAGACTATGCCCAGACCGGGGATAAGCTGTTACCCAAAGTGGCAGCCGATATTGGCTGGCGCGAGTTCTTTGTAGACCCGCGCCTGCAAGCCCTGATCACCATTGCCCTGCGTGAAAACCGGGACCTGCGCACATCTGCCTCCAATATCGCCACGGCACAGGGCGAATATGACGTGCAGCATGCGGGCCTGTTCCCCACCATTTCCGCCACGGGCGGGCCTATGTATCAGGCACCATCCGATGCGGCAGGGCTTAGCTTTGCACCAGGGCTGGATACCGACAAAACAGGCGGCGGCATGGCCCGCAACCCGTTCCGCTACTATTCCGGCGGGATTGGTTTTTCCTCCTACGAGATTGACCTGTTCGGGCGTATCCGCTCCCTGACCAAGGAAGCCGCCGAACGTGCCCTGTCCCAGCAGGAAAACATGCGCGGCATGGCTATCAGCGTCGTCTCGCAGGTGGCCATGGCCTATATTACATGGCTGGGCGACCGGGACACGCAAGCACTGGCGGCAAGCACGCTGGCCAGCCAGCAGAACAGCCTGAAGCTGACACAGGACAAATACGCCCACGGTGAAGAAAACCTGCTGACCGTGCGGCAGTTGGAAACACAGGTACAGCAAAGTGCGACCCTGCTCACCGATGCACGCCGCAAAGTGGAACAGGACGAAAACCTGATAACCCTGCTGATTGGCGCGCCCATCCCGCAAAACCTGCCAGCCCCCCTGCCTTTGGGCAAACAGTCCATTCTGGCGGACCTGCCCGCTGGCCTGCCATCGGACCTGCTGACCCGCAGACCCGATATTACAGCGGCAGAACATGACCTTCTGGCCTCTCAGGCCAGCATTGGGGCAGCACGCGCCGCGTTCTTCCCCCGTCTGACGCTCACAGCAACGGATGGTGTTTCCAGCTTGCAGTTCCACAAGCTGTTTACGGCGGCAGCCACCACATGGGGCCTGAACCCCAGCCTCCAGATTCCACTTTGGACATGGGGCATGAACAGCGGCAACCTCAAGGTGGCCAAGGCAACCCGTAACGGCAAAATTGCCGCTTACGAAAAAACGGTGCAAAGCGCATTCCGCGAAGTGGCCGATGCCCTTGCCGCCCGCAAAGCCTACCTGGACGAAAAAAAGCAGATGGATAGTCTGGTTTCGGCCTCGGGCGATGCCTACCGTCTGGCAAAACTGCGTTATGAAACCGGGACAGATTCCTACCTGACCACACTGGATTCACAGCGCTACTACCTACAGGCCCAACAGTCCCAGATTACGGTTGCGGTTGCAAAATACCAGAACCTTGTCACCATTTACCGCGCAATGGGCGGCGGCTGGCAGGCAACCTCCACTCCCCCCAGCACAGCACAACAGCCTGCTGCGCAGTCTGGCACCCCAAAAGCAGGGTAAGCCAGACCAGACCAGACCAGACCCGATCCAATAAAAAAGGCCGCTCAAGAGCGGCCTTTTTTACAAACTCTACCTTGCCCGCATTTAGTGCTTGGCAGGTGCCTGCCCCAGCCGGAGCACCCAGAGCTGGGCAATGTCATAGGCACCATTATCCCCGGCAACGCTCTTGAGGGTCTGTATGGCTTCAGCCTTGTTGCCTGCCTGCATCTGGGCAAGGCCAAGGTGCAAGCGGGCAATATTGGGGTCTGTTACCCCTTTGGTTATGGCCTGCTGCATCAGTGCCAGCCCTTTGGCGGCCTGCCCGAACGTGACGTAATTATACCCCACATTCAGCAGTTCATTGCCCGATGTCTGGGCAAGGGCGGCTTTTTCATCCGCTTCGATGGATTCCTTTTTGGCAGCAACAGTTTTTTCCACCATTGCCTTCAGGCGTGCCTGCCGGGGCGCTTCTGCACCTTGGCCCAGAACACCCTGCTGGTATCCCTGATTCATCAGGTCCAACGCAAGCTGGGGCATATGGCCCTGCATGGCAATTTCGGTCATTTCCATAAAATCACGTGCGGTGGAAATATCCCCTACCGCCAGACGAATACGGTACACATCCAGCTGCAGGGAGGCCGGGATTTTTGTATTCACGACCAGTTCGTGCAGCAGCAGCGCCCAGTATTCCTTTTTGGGGTAATAGGTTGCCAGCAGAACGTAGGCGTGTGTCGCTGTCGTGGAATCCTTAAGCGCCGTGGCACTTGCTGCAAGCATCTGCAACTGCGATTCCACGGGCTTCTGCCCGGCCTTGACCGTTCTGGACACAATTGGCGTTAGAACACTAAGTGTATTGGCATAGTCTTTTTGCAGATAATAAGACTGTGCCAGCAATGTTTCCATTGCCGGGTTGGGGCCCGCTTCCTTGAGGTAACGCTGGATAGCCGCAGCAGCCCTGGGGTAATCCTTGGCGTTATACGCCATGCTCCCTTCGGACATCAGCATCTGGTTTTTCAGGTTACGCGGTGTACGGGGGGAGGCGATCAATTTTTCATACGCGGCGGTTGCCTGAGCCACATTACCCGCCTGCGAAGCCACAGCAGCCCGCATTTGCGCAATAGTGTAGTCCTCATATGCGCTTTTACCCGCGACCGCATCTGCCTCGTTCACAGCATCCATGGCCTTGGCGTAGTTATGCGCAGCAAGAGCGCTCTGGGCCTGCTGCAATGCCACGCCAACGGGCTGGCTTAGTGTATCCGCCGCCTGCACGGCCGGAATGGCAAAAGAGACAACAGCCGCGGAACACAAAAGGCTCCGCACAAAACGCATGGTCATGATCTTCTTCACTCCCTTACTGATCGACGAACTGTTCCTGCCCGACGATGCCCATCTGGGTGACCCCGAGCCTCTGGGCATCGGCCATGACATGGACGACAGTCTTGTAATCAGCCAGCCGGTTGGGCTGGATGTGGAACTCGGGCTTGGGCTGGGCGGAGGCAATCTCGCGCAGGTGGGCCTGCAGTTCCTCCTCGCTGTTAACCGGCTGTCCGTTCCAGGTAATCGTATTATCAAAATCCACCACAAGGGTCACAACCGGAACCTCCTCCGTCGAAGGCGGCGGGTTGCCCTGCGGCAGATCAATCGCAACAGATTGGGTCTGCAACGGGATGGTGATGATCAGCATGATCAGCAGAACCAGCATCACGTCAATCAATGGCGTGGTGTTGATGTCGACAATGCCTTCGTCTTCCGTTGTGCTATCCGACCCGACATTCATGCCCATGATCAGTTACTCTCTTCACTCCTGCCCCCACGCGTGCCGCGCGGGGGACGGGGGCCGCAGCCCGCCGTTGTCAGTTGGTCTTCGGCTTCTCGGTAATGAAGTCGATATGATAGATGCCAGCCTGCTGGCATGCCGCCACCATCCTGCCGACCGTCTCATACCGCGCCTTCATGTCCCCACGGATCTGGATCTGCGGTTGCGGTTTGACCACCGCCACCTTTTCCAGATGCTCCAGCAGGTCAGCCTGGTCCTTCAGCGGGGTTTCATCCCAGAAGGCCTTGCCATCCGCCGTAACCGCCAGCACCACGTTGCTCATCTTGGTCTGGGTGGGCTGGTTCATGTCGCGCGGCAGGTTGACCTTGACCGTATGGGTGGCCACCGGAATGGTGATCAGGAAGATGATCAGCAGAACCAGCATCACATCCACCAGAGGGGTCGTGTTGATGGCGGAGACGACTTCGTCGTCCCCTCCTCCGTTGCCAACCTGCATTCCCATGGTTCAGCCCACCCGGTTGGAGGTTGTGACCGTGGTCGGGGAGTTATCGGCGTTGACCCGCACGCTCTCCGCAGCTGCACCGTGGCGCACGCCACCGATCAGGATGGACTGCAGGTCATCGGCAAAGTCGCGCACCTGGTCCATGGCCCCCTTGTTGCGGCGCACCAGCAGGTTGTAACCCAGCACCGCAGGCACAGCCGTTGCCAGACCAATGGCGGTCATGATCAGGGATTCACCCACAGGACCGGCAACCTTGTCGATGGATGCCTGACCGGCAATGCCAATGGCGGTGAGTGCATGGTAAATACCCCAGACCGTGCCGAACAGCCCGATGAACGGGGATGTGGACCCCACGGTGCCCAGGAAGGCCAGCCCCTTCTGCAGGCTGTTCTGGATGTTGTTGACCGCACGCTGGATGGACATGGAGGTCCAGCTATGCAGGTCAATGGCTTCCTGCATCGTGCCTTCATGGTGTTCGGCTGCCGTAATGCCGGTATCGGCAATGTAGCGGAACGGGGAGGAGGTGGAGAGTGCGGAAGCCCCTTCCTGAATGCTGTGCTTGGTCCAGAAGTTTTTGGTGGCATCCTTGCCAGCGGCAAACAGACGCCCCTGTTCGATGAACTTGGTGATCATGATGAACCATGTGCCAAGCGACATGACGAGCATGATCAGCAGCACGCCACGGGCAATAATATCACCGTTCGACCACAGGGCGGACAGGCCGTAGGGGTTGGCGTCATCCTTGGCGTCCGGCGCAGGAGCTTCTGCTGCTGCAGCGGCGGCCGGGGTCGGGGCTGTTGTGCCATCGGTGGGTGTGGGGGTTGTTGCGGCATCCGGGGCGGCGGGTGTGGCCGGGCCGGGGGCAGGGGCAGCAGCGCCATCTGCCGGAGCTGTGGCTGCCGGGGCCGCAGGAGCGGTAGCCGCCGGGGCTGCCGGTGCGGGGGCTGCGGCATCCTGCGCAAAGGCGGCAATGGGGGCTGCCGTGCTCATCAGCAGCGCAAGAGCCGGAGCGGCAAGACCTGACACAAAAGAACGGGGCAGTCTGCTCATTTTACTCAAGATCCTCATCCAAAGGCCCGGTCCTGTTCCCCTGCCGGAGCGGACCGGGCGGGTCCGTGTTGCTGTGTTATCCAGAAGTCCGGCACAAGGCCGAACCGTTAGTCTGTGTCAGTCATCCAGCCGGAAGCGGATGACATATGTCTTGTTCACTTCCCGCACGGGCACACCATTGCGGCTTGCAGGCCGGTAGCGGGCCTTGCTCACGTAATCCAGCGCGGACTGGGCAAATGCCTGACCGCCGGTTACGGACTGCACACGGCAGTTGCTGGTCATGCCCGTGATTTCCACATCACACACAATGGTTACGCGGCCTTCAATGTTGTCTTCCTCCATTTCTGGCGGATAGACGGGGCGCACATTGTTCAGCGGCGATGTTCCGGCCGTTGTATCGGGCGAATCATTGGGCGGTGTGTCCGCGGGCGGGGCCTTTGCGGTCTGGGTTGGCGGAGCCACAGGCTGCTTGGGCGGTGTGCGGGCCACGTGCTTCATGGGTGGCTTGGGGGGCGGCGGCACCTCGATCTTTGGCGGCGGAATGAACGGCGGCGGAGGCACCGTCATAACCGGCGGGGGTGGTGGAGGCGGCGGAGGCGGCGGCGGAGGGGGTGGCGGCGGCAGAACGCGCGTCTGAATGGGCGGTCTGGCCGGCGGGGGCGGGCTGTCACCATTCCCCATCCCGTAGATCAGTCCCCATATGCCCAGCACATGCATGATCAGCACAAGCAGGAACGCAATCACACCAACAGCAGCACTTGCCCGAAAGGCATACTTTGCCGAACCTGGCTGCTGCTCAGGGTTACTCATTCTGGCCCTCCCTCTTCAAGCCGCCAAACAAAACATCTCTGTTTCGCTTTCAGCCACGAAAAACACTCAGGAATTTTAATCTGGCCATATGGCTCAGAACCGGCACGCCTGCTGACATACCTTTATCCATTGGGTTGATTGGGCAATCTGGCACGGCAGATGTCAAGCAGGTTATATGAGAAAAGTTTGCATATGAACTTTATGAAGTTAAGTACTTTATAAACACAAAAAAAGGCGGGTCCCTGCAAGGAGCCCGCCTTTTTTACCATCCCGCGTAACGGGCCGGACCAAACAGCCCCGGCCTACTGCGCGCTGGCACTTGCCTCCGAGCGGGTTGCCCCTACGCGCATGGCCAGTGCTGCCGCCATAAATGCGTCCAGTTCCCCATCCAGAACGGCATCGGGGTTGCCGGTTTCAACACTTGTGCGCAGGTCCTTGACCATCTGGTAAGGGGCCAGAACATACGAACGTATCTGGTGCCCCCAGCCAATATCGGTCTTGGCGGCTTCCGCTTCAGCCGCTGCCGCCTCACGCCGTTGCAGTTCGGCTTCGTACATCCGTGCACGCAGCATCTGCATGGCCGTAGCGCGGTTCCTGTGCTGGGAGCGGTCTGTCTGGCACGCGACCACAATCCCGGTAGGGATATGGGTGATACGGATAGCGGAATCCGTCTTGTTCACGTGCTGACCACCCGCGCCGGAAGCACGGAAAGTGTCCACCTTCAGGTCCGCGTCATTGATTTCAATTTCAATTGAATCATCAATAACCGGATAAACCCAGACCGATGCAAAGGACGTCTGGCGGCGGGCTGCTGCATCAAAAGGAGAAATGCGCACAAGCCGGTGTACACCTGCTTCGGTCTTCAGCCAGCCATAGGCATTGGGGCCGGAAACCAGAATGGTTGCGGATTTAAGCCCGGCCTGTTCGCCCTCCGAGCTTTCAATCAGCGTGACCTTGTAATCATGCGCTTCTGCCCAGCGGGTGTACATGCGCAGCATCATTTCGGCCCAGTCCTGCGCCTCCGTACCACCGGCCCCTGCGTTGACTTCCAGATAGCAGTCATTGCTATCCGCCTCGCCAGAAAGCAGGCTTTCAATCTCACGCCGTTTGGCTTCTTCCGCCAAGGCGCGCAGGCTGGCCAGCCCCTCGGCCACCAGATCGGCATCCCCTTCGGCTTCGGCCATTTCAATCAGTTCGGAGGTGTCGTTCACGTTGGTTTCCAACGCCTGCACACCCTCGATCTGGTTGGCCAGAAGCGTACGCTCGCGCATCATTTTCTGCGCGGCTTCGGGGTTATTCCACAGGTCGGGGTCTTCGGCCTGGTTGTTCAGTTCCGCAAGGCGGGCTTCAGCGACATCCCAGTTAAAGATGCCTCCTCAGCAGTGCGACCGACTGCTTGATCTGTTCGTTAAGGGCTTCTGTCTCGGCGGACATCGGGCCTGTTCTCCATCTGCTTTGGGGGAATTATCGTCCCATTCCGTTCTCTGCGGCCTTCAATAAAGGCCACCCATGCCAATGTCACCCCCAGAAGGTGCGGGAGGGGGTGCGCTGTTGCCTTCGGCCGGGCTGGCCGCAGCCGCACCAGACGGGCCGGAACCATTGACGCTGGCCGCCATATCGCTTTCCGAATCCGGCATGTTCTCGGCCCCTGTATCGGCGGCACTCAGCTCCTGGGCATCCACGTTGCTCAGCAGGTTGGCACTCACACCGGGGAGCTGACCGTCCTTGAACGCATCTATCGCAACACCACGGCCCGTATCGTAGCTGACCAGTGTCACGCCATCGGGGGCAGCAAAGTCGAGCTTGGGCTGGTCCTTGAGGGCCGTCTTCATCACCTTGTTCCACAACGGGCCGGCAATGGCGCCCCCCGTCTCGTTCCGTCCAAGGGACTGAGGTGTATCAAATCCGACCCACACGACTGTCACCAGCTCAGGCGTGTAACCTGCGAACCAGGCATCGTTAAAGTTTTGGCTGGTGCCGGTTTTGCCTGCGATGGGCGTATCTATGCCCTCACCCGCACGCACACCCGTACCGCGCCGGATAACGTCCTGCAGCATGGTCGTGATCTGGAAGGCACTCTGCTCGGATGCCGCCACGGGCCTGTCATCACGCAAAGCGGGGAGGTCCTGCGGTGTAAGCACCACAACCGACGGCTGGGGGGAAGGCTGGCCAGAGCCCGCACCACCGGCATTTGCCTGCGGTGCATCCGGGTGTATGGCGTCCCCCCCATTGGCTGCGCCAGCCCCCCCGGCAGGCAGGGAAGACGCCGCAACCAGAGACAACCCGCTTGCAGGCCGCCAGATGACATGCCCATCACGGTCCTGCACATCATCAATCAGGGTCGGGGTAATCCTGCGCCCTCCGGCGGCAAGGGCGGCGTAGGCTCCGGCCTCCTTGAGCACCGTGGTTTCCACAGCACCCAGCGCTGCAGGCAGCACGTGGGGCATGCTATCCACCAACCCGAGCTTGATGGCCGTATCCGCAACCGTGTTCATGCCCAGATGGGCGGCAAGGCGAATGGTCACAAGGTTGCGCGATTCACGCAGCGCATCATGCAGGGACGTGGGGCCCCAGAAGTCTTTTTCGTAGTTATTGGGGTGCCATGTGCCGTAGGACACGGGGGAGTCATCAAACTCCTGAGAGGGCGATATACCCTGCTCCATGGCCTGTAGATAGACAAATGGCTTGAAGGAGGAGCCCGGCTGGCGCAACGCCTGTGTGGCCCGGTCAAACTGTGAAGCCTGAAAAGACCACCCCCCCACCAGGGCAAGAACACGCCCCGTGCGGGCGTTCATGGTGACAATAGCGCCTTCCACAACCGGTATCTGCATTAGCGCAACACCGGACTGCCCGCTCTGGGGTTCGACCATCACAATGTCACCCGTGCGGAGGGGGCGGGCACGGCGGACCCATGCCATATCCTTGGGCTGGATCTGCCCTGTATGGGGTTCACCCCCCTGCGCAACATTGCGGCGGACCACGCTGCCTTCCAGCCAGCCGACCTGCCCCTTGTTGCCATCCAGCACAATGGCCAGACGCCACTGGTCCAGCATGCCGGCCGGAGCACTGACCGTGCGCAGGGCGCGCACCCACTCGTCCTGCGTGAGCGGCACAGGGGTATTCAGGTGCGTAACAGGGCCGTGCCAGCCACGGTGCTGGCGGTCATACGCCATAAGCCCCTGCTGCAAAATGGTCTGGGCCGCACGCTGGAGGGGCAGGTCCAGACTGGTATGCACATCCAGCCCCCCCTGCATGGTGACATCCTGACCATATTTTTCCAGCAGTTCACGCCGGACTTCCTCGGCAAACCATTCGGAGCCGGGAGCAGGGCCGGGGCGGGAATAGCTGATGCTGACAAGCGGCTCCGCCTCGGCCATACGGGCCTCGGCCTGCGTAATGGCGCCAATATCGGCCATGCGCTCCAGCACCCAGTTGCGGCGGCCCCGCGCTGCATCGGGGAAGCGGGCAGGGTTGTAATTGGTGGGCGACTTGGGCAGCGCCGCCAGAAACGCGACCTCCGCGTTATCCAGTTGGTCCAGAGGTTTGTTAAAATACGTCTGGGCAGCAGCACCAATGCCATAGGCACCGTTACCCAGATAAATTTCGTTCAGGTAAATCTCGAGGATTTTTTCCTTGGGCAGAACCTGCTCGATGCGCATGGCCAGGAATGCTTCCTTGGCCTTACGCTTGAACGAGACAGCATTGCTCCCCAGCAGCATGACGCGGGCAACCTGCTGCGTAATGGTGGACGCACCAATGGGCCTGCGCCCGCGCCCACGTGTCAGGTCGGTCAGGCCCGCGCGGATAATCGCGGCGGGGTCCACACCCTTATGGGTCCAGAACTTCTGGTCTTCCGCCGCGATAAACGCACTTTTCACCCGGTCGGGAATGGCGTTGGAGGGCACAAACACCCGCCGCTCGTCCGCCAGTTCGGCGACAAGCTGGTCATCCGATGCGTACAGGCGGCTCATGACCGGCGGCTGATAGGAGCGCAGGCCATCCACTGTTGGCAGGTCGGCCACAATACTCTGGTATTGCGACCACACCACCACGGCCCCGCCAGCACTGCCCACCAGCAACACGGCCGCAGCCGTGCCCAGCAGCATACGCCATTGGCGAAAGCGCGGCCTGCCTAACAAAAAGGACCGTGTTGTATCCCGGTCATGGGGGGGGGAAGAATCCGGATCACCAGAAGGTGGAGTGCGTATCATACCGGTCCTTTATCATTCCCATATTCTGTCGTCTCCTCGCCATTGCCATTCTCTTTACAATCGTGGCGGAATTCCGACCTGTGCTCCAAACCCTGACAGACCCGGCTTTTACGCCTGACCCAGCAGTTCGCCCAATATGCGCGCTGTATAGTCCACCACGGGCACAACACGCCCGTAATTTATGCGCGTCGGGCCAATAACGCCTATGGCCCCGACAATCCTGTTGGCCTCGTTTCTGGCCGGAGCCATGACAACGGACATGCCGGTGGTACCAAACAGACCACTTTCCGCGCCAATAAAGATGCGCACCCCTTCCGAACTTTCAACCAGTTCCAGCAGACGCAGCATTGTCTCCTGCGCTTCCAGCCGGTCAAACAGGGTCTGGATGGCAACAAGGCGCTCCTGCCCGTCCACATCAGCCAGCAGGCGGGACTGGCCACGCACGATCAGCGTGCCGCCACTTTCCCCCCGCTCGGTGTTCCAGATCGCCAGACCACTCTCCACCACCTCGGCGGTCAGGCTGTTCAGCACCGTGCGGTTTTCGCTCATTTCCGCCCCTACGCGGTGGCGCAGGTCGGGCAGGGATGCCCCCATGGCGCGCGCGTTCAGGTAATTGGCAGCCTCCACCAGCGCAGAGGGAGGAGTCCCGGCCGGGATTTCGATCACCCGGTTTTCCACATGTCCATCCGCCCCCACCAGCACCACAAGGGCACGGTTACCACCCAGCGCCACGAACTCTATGTGCTTGATCCCGCCCTCACCCTTGGGGGCCACCACCAGCCCCGCCGCATCGGACATGCCTGCGAGCAGGGAGGATGCTTCGGTCAACGTATCCTGCAAGGAGCGTCCACGCGCTTCCAGCGAATGACCGATGACCTTCTGCTCATCTTCGGAGAGCGCACCAAACTGGAGCAGCCCATCCACAAACAGGCGCAGCCCTTTTTCCGTTGGCAGGCGGCCTGCCGATGTATGCGGGGAAAACAGCAGACCCGCCTCGGTCAGGGAGACCATGACATTGCGGATTGTTGCGGGGGAAAGCGGCTGCCCCAACCGGCGTGAAAGAGTGCGCGACCCCACGGGTTCGCCACTGGCCATGTATTCTTCCACAATCTCGCGCAGGATGTTGGCGGAGCGTCCATCCAGTTCGGGAGGTAGCATTGCTTGGGCGGGCAACAGGCCACGCTTCATGGCTCTCAGGCTCCTTTGGGCGGTCTGATAAGCGATTATAACGGCTTATTGCCGGTTTTACTCCTGCCAAAAGCATTTTATGTGCAGGCGCAACCCTTTGTTATTGTTTTGCAGGAGCAGCAGCATGCGTCCATCAGGCCGACAGGCCGGGCAGATGCGCCCGATTATTATAGAAACCGGCTTTTCCCGCCATGCGGAAGGCTCTGCCCTTATCCGCATTGGTGGCACAGAGGTCCTGTGCACCGCCAGTGTGGAAAACCGTGTTCCCCCCTTCCTGCGTGGCAAGGGCAGCGGGTGGGTTACGGCGGAATACGGCATGCTGCCCCGCGCCACCCACGCCCGCGGCAACCGTGAGGCCGCACGGGGCAAGCAGTCCGGCCGCACGCAGGAAATCCAGCGCCTGATCGGCCGCTCCCTGCGCGCGGTTACGGACCTTAAGGCCCTTGGTGAACTCTGCATTACACTGGATTGCGATGTGCTGAACGCCGATGGCGGCACGCGCTGTGCCTCCATTACCGGCGCGTGGGTGGCCCTCCGTCTGGCCCTTGGCAAACTGGTTGCCAACCGCGTGCTGCAACGCATGCCACTAACCGGGCAGGTCGCTGCCGTATCCTGCGGGCTGACCAGTGCCGGCGCCGTGCTGGACCTTGACTATACGGAAGACAGCGCCGCACTGGCCGACACCAACTTTGTGCTCAGCGCTGATAACCGTATTGTGGAAATTCAGGCCTCGGCCGAACATGCCCCCTTTAGCGAGGATGCCTTTAACTCCCTGTTCGCCCTTGCCCGCAAAGGTGCAGGCGAACTGTTTGAAGCCCAGTTGACTGCCGTCAACACAGCAGAGCAGCCCTGAACATGACCAACCCCACCCTTAAATCCGGCGACAGGCTGGTACTTGCCACGCATAACGCAGGCAAGCTGGCCGAATTTTCCGCCCTTATGGCGGAGTTTGGCATTACCGTACTCTCCGCCGGGGAATTAAACCTGCCCGAACCGGAGGAAACCGCCACAACCTTTGCAGGCAATGCCGCCATCAAGGCGCTGGCAGCGGCCCGTGCCGCCAACCTGCCAGCACTGGCCGATGATTCGGGCCTGTGCGTGAGTGCTCTGGGGGGTGCGCCGGGTATTTACTCCGCCCGCTGGGCTGGCCCGGACAAGGACTTTAACGCCGCCATGGCCCGGATTGAGGAAGGCATCGGGCAGGACGAACGCAATGCGTGGTTTATCTGCGTGCTCTGCCTTGCCTTCCCCGATGGGCGCACATTCAGCTTTGAAGGGCGGATTGACGGGCAGATTGTCTGGCCTCCACGTGGTGCCAACGGCCACGGATATGACCCGATTTTTGAACCCGAAAACCAGACCCGCAGCTTTGCGGAAATGACGGATGAGCAGAAAAACGCCATCAGCCACCGTGCCCGCGCGTTTGCGGCCTTCCGCAAGGCCTGTCTGGACTAAAGCATAGCCCATAAAAAAATAGCGCCCTTGTGGGGCGCTATTTTTTTGCATGGCAAATGATTTTGCCAAACCGGGATGGCGCAAACCACCCCGGTTTTTTTATGCTCAGTCTTCGGTGTTACGGCGACGGATCGCTGCACCCAGAATATCACCGAGCGATGCACCGCTATCTGCGGAGCCGTATTCGTTGATAGCCTGCTTGTCTTCTTCCACTTCGCGGCCCTTGATGGTCAGGGCAACTTTGCGGGATGCACGGTCAACGGACACAACCTTGGCGTCCACACGTTCGCCAACGGCGAAGCGTTCGGGGCGCTGTTCGGCTTTGTCACGAGCCAGTTCTGCACGACGGATGAAGCCGCTCAGAACGTCGTCAACCTTCACTTCAATGCCGTTGGTCTGCACAGCGGTCACGATGCAGGTAACGATCGTGCCCTTCTGGATGCTGGCCAGCGCATCGGCTGCCGGATCTTCCTGAAGCTGCTTGATGCCCAGAGAGATACGTTCTTTTTCCACGTCCACGTCCAGAACCTTGGCTTTTACAACCTGGCCCTTTTCGTAGTTCTTCATGGCTTCTTCGCCAGCTTCGTCCCAGGACAGGTCGGACATGTGAACCATGCCGTCGATGTCTGCGGACAGGCCGATGAACAGGCCGAATTCCGTAATGTTGCGGATTTCGCCTTCCACGGTGGAGCCAACCTTGTGTTCTTCGGCGAACTGTTCCCAAGGATTGCGCTGAACCTGCTTCAGACCCAGAGAGATGCGGCGCTTGGAGCTATCCACATCCAGAACCATCACGTCCACTTCCTGAGAGGTCGCAACGATTTTGCCGGGGTGGACGTTCTTTTTCGTCCAGGACATTTCGGAAACGTGCACCAGACCTTCAACACCGGGTTCCAGCTCAACGAATGCGCCGTAATCGGTAATGTTGGTCACGCGGCCCGTAAAGCGAGCGCCCGGCGGGTACTTAAGTGCCACATTTTCCCACGGATCAGCTTCAAGCTGCTTCATGCCAAGGGAGATGCGCTGCGTTTCGGGGTTGAAGCGGATCACCTGCACGCGTACCGGCTGGCCGATCTGCAGTGCTTCGGAGGGGTGGTTGATGCGCTTCCATGCGATGTCGGTCACATGCAGCAGGCCGTCAACGCCGCCCAGATCAACGAACGCACCGTAATCGGTGATGTTCTTGACCACGCCATCAAGGATCATGCCTTCGGTCAGGCCCTGGATCAGTTCGCTGCGCTGTTCAGCACGCGTTTCTTCCAGAACGGCACGACGGGAGACAACGATGTTGCCACGTGCACGGTCCATCTTCAGAATCTGGAACGGCTGGGGCACACCCATCAGCGGGCCGACGTCACGCACGGGGCGGATGTCCACCTGGCTGCCGGGAAGGAACGCCATGGCGCCGCCCAGATCAACCGTAAAGCCACCTTTAACGCGGCCATAGATGGTGCCGTTAACGCGCTGGTTGGCTTCGAAAGCTTTTTCGAGGCTGGTCCAGGCTTCTTCACGGCGTGCTTTTTCGCGGGAGAGAACGATGCTGCCGTCGCGATCTTCGTAACGCTCGACGTACAGTTCGATCACATCGCCCGGCTGCACTTCAGGCTTGACGCCCGGAGGTGCGAATTCACGCAGGGAAACGCGGCCTTCGCTCTTCAGGCCGACGTCAACAATGGCGTAGTCGTCGGTCAGACGAACAACGCGACCGCGAACAACGGACCCGTCAAAGCCGGAATCGCGGCCAAGGGTCTCATCAAGAAGGGCGGCAAAATCTTCGCCACGGAAGTGATCCGTGGTCTGGGTGGTGGCTGAAGCCATGTGGTACCGTAAATCCTGAGCCCGCCAGCAACATGCGTGCAGGCTGTTCCTGCGCACCGCAAACTGCGGCACGACTTGCCCGACGGAACGGATGGGTAGCAATACCCCCCGCTTTTTGGGTCAGGCCAGACTGTTATCCAGAAAAACCCGCCATCGGGGCGGATTTCTGTTTGCACAGAGAACACCTGACCCCGGTTTGTCAACTTAAAGCGCCATCCATCACGCAAATGGGGGGCAAAAAATGCGTAACCACGGCTTGCGCCCCCTGTACGGGGGCCTGCATTCAGCCCCGTGCAGCCACGAGTCGTTCCCGCGCAAACCGCAAGGCTTCGGCCAGAACGGCCTGTGCATCCAGCGTGTCCGTCTCAATCACGTATGCGTCATCCGCAACCCGCATGGGGGCGGAATCCCGGCTTGCATCAGCTTCATCACGCGCGCGCAGGGCGTCTTCCATGGCCTGAAGCTGCGCTTGCGCATCGGGGGCGGCCGGGTCCCCTCCGCTTTGCAAAAAGCGCCTGAGCGTGCGGGTGGCGGGGGATGCGGTAATGAACAGTTTGACATCCGCATCGGGGAAAATGGCCGTGCCAATATCCCGCCCGTCCAGCACGGCCCCCTGCCGGGCGGCAAACCGGCGCTGGGTTTCCACCAGAGCGGCACGTACCGCAGGCTGGGCCGCCACCTTGCTGGCTGCCAGAGCCGCATCTGGCAGGCGCAGGTCCTTGCGCTGCATGTCCTCTGGCGTCAGGGCCTGGGCAAACCGTTCGGCGGGTTGTGCGGGGTCCTGCCCGGCATCAAGGGCCAGCCGCCCGACTGCACGGTAGAGCAACCCAGTATCCAGATACGGCAGGCCCAGTGCTTCGGCCAGTTTGCGGGCCAGAGTGCCCTTGCCGGCAGCCGCGGGACCATCCACGGCAATAACGGGTCCGCCGCGCGTCATAGTGCAAACCCCGCGCCAAGGCTGTTCATGAGCTGCAAATAGCCGGGGAAGCTGGTGTCTATGAACGCGGTATCATCTATTTCCACCGGGTTCTGGGCCACCAGCCCCAGCACGGATGCGCTCATGGCCAGACGGTGGTCCATATGGGTCTGCACCATGCCACCGCCGGGAATGGCGTTGCCGGTGCCGTACACAACCAGATCATCCCCCTCCACTGCGGTTTTAACGCCATTGTTTTCCAGCAGCGCCACGGTTGCGGCCAGACGGTCGCTCTCCTTCACGCGCAGTTCTTCCACCCCGCAAAAGCGCGATACGCCAGAAGCATGCGCCGCCGCCACAGCCAGAATGGGGTATTCATCAATCATGGACGGAGCACGGTCGGCAGGTACGGTCACGCCTTTGAGGCTGGATGCACGCACATGCAAATCCCCCACCAGCTCGCCCCCTTCGGTGCGGATATTGGTGACCTCAAGCTGTGCGCCCATTTCCTGCAAGGTAATGAACAGGCCGGTGCGCAGGGGGTTCAGCCCCACGGTGGAAATTGTAATATCTGCCCCCGGCACCAGCAGTGCCGCAACAATAGGGAAGGCGGCGGAGGACGGGTCCCCCGGCACCACCACATCACGCGCAACAAGGTCCGGGCGGCCCTGCAGCAGAATAACCCGGCCACCCTGTGGGGTTTCCTCCACCTTAACGTGTGCGCCAAAGTGGCGGAGCATGTTTTCGGTATGGTCACGGGTGGCTACGGGTTCTTCCACCCGTGTCTGCCCCTGTGCGTTCAGCCCGGCCAGCAGCACGGCGGATTTGACCTGCGCAGAGGCCACGGGCAGGCGGTAATCCAGCGGCTTGGGGTCCGCCAGACCATGAATGGCCATGGGCAGACGTCCGCCCTCACGCGCCATAAAGGTGGCCCCGGTACCTGCCAGCGGGTCCATGACGCGCTTCATGGGCCTACGGCGCAGGCTGGCGTCCCCCGTCATGACCGACACCATGCCGTGGCTGGCCAGAATACCGGACAAAAGACGGGCCGCCGTACCGGAATTGCCCATATCCAGCACATCCTCAGGCTCACGCAGCTTGCCAATGCCCAGACCACTCACGCGCCAGTCCCCCGGTGCGTGCTGCGCTACCTGTGCGCCCAACGCGCGCATGGCCGCCGCAGTGCGCAGAACGTCCTCCCCTTCCAAAAGCCCGGTAATATGAGTTTCCCCCCGTGCGAGGGAGGCAAACATAAGGGCACGATGGCTGATGGATTTATCACCCGGCACACGGATGGAACCGGAAAGAGGGGCCTGCGCGCGCGTAACCCGCAGCGGACGGACGGAGGGGGAGGATGCGTGTGTCATGCTCTTTTCATTCCGGCGGGACGGCCTGCAAGTCAATCCGGGCAGGGGCAGAAAAAGAGGGGTGGGGATGCAGAAAATACCACCTTTTGCAAACTCCGGGTTTGACACGACCCGAAACACAGTGGCATTGGGCATCGCCTTAACAGTCTGGTTCGAGTCCTGTCCCAGCACTCCGGTGCTGTTCGGGGTTCGTTCGTGTTCCGGGGCGTTGGCCCCAATATCTGCTCAGGATTGACAGGTAGCAAGATGTCCCAGCCCGATCTCGGCACCAAACGCGTCTGCGTGTCCTGTGGTGCCCGTTTTTATGACCTGAACCGCGCACCCGCCATTTGCCCCAAATGCGGAACGGAACAGCCTGCTCTGGTGCCGCGCCTGCGCCGCAACTCTGACAGCCTGTCCCCCGTTCCAGCGAGTGCTGCCCCCATCAAGAAGGCCGATGAAGATATCGATATCGACACCGATGACGATACGGACGACGATGATGTGATGGAAGACACCGCTGATCTGGATGATGATGACGACGACATCAGCTCAGACATCGATGTCAACACGGATTCGGAAGACCACGAATCCTGACCCCTCAGGGGGTTCTGAACATCTGTGTTTCAGACCAAAAAAAGCCCGCTGGCATACAGCGGGCTTTTTTTATGCCGCCAGCCCCGGCTGGCAGGCCGGGGCCAGAAATCAGCTTGCAGGGCGGCGCTCTATTTCCACGCCCACACCTTCTATTTCTGCAAACACATCCAGTTTTTCTATGCGCACACGCACAACACGCACGCGGTCATCGCTCAGCACGCCGGAGGCTATGCGTTCGGCCAGTGTTTCCACCAGCCGCACATGCCCTTCACGCACAATACGGTGCACAAGCTGGACCACCCGCTCGTACGAGACCGTACGGCTCAGGTCATCCGGCCCGACCTCCAGATCCGTGCGGTCATCCACCCCATAATGGACCGACACCCGAATACGCTGGGTTACACCCTGCTCATGCGGGAACACGCCAATATGGGCATCGAGCACCATGTTCTTCAAAAACAGGCAACGCAGCGGCGGCTGGTCGGCCCACGGAGCAAAAACGGCCATTCTTTTATTCTTCCACGGCATGTCCGGCCAACAGGGCCGGGGACCATTGCAGGTGTTGCCCACTGTTCAGGGTCAGCATCTGCCCGGTCACAAAGGGCTGGGCCAAAAGGGCAAGGGTTGCCCGCGCAGCCTGATCAGGCAAAGCGTCCTGGGCGGGGGGCACAGACGCGCATTGCCGTGCTGGCTGTTCCTGCATCGGCCCGGAACCGGGCAGGGCAGGACCGGGAGCAGAACCCAAGGCGTTAACCCTGATCCCTTTGGGAGCAAGGGCCTGCGCCATGGTCTGTGTGAGTGTCCACAGCGCAGTTTTGGATACGGTATGGCTGACAAAGTGCGGCGATAGCGGCCACACATGCTCATCCAGCATATTCAGCACCATGCCCTGTGCCCCTTGGGGCAACCCTTTGGCAAAGGCCTGAATCAGCACAAAGGGCGCACGCAGGTTGGGCTTCATGTGCAGCATCCAGCTTTCCAGCGAGGCACTGTCCCATTCATCCTGCTCACAGGTGGAGGTATTGTTGACCAGCACCCCCAAAGGGCCGCCAAGAGCCTGCGCGGCCTGCCCATACAGGGCCTGCACCTGCTCCTCCCGCATGAAGTCGGCCTGTAGCACACAGCCGGTGCGGCCTAGCGCGCGCACGGCATGCAATATGCCCTCCGCCCCGGCCCTGTTGGTGCGGTCATGGATGGCCACATCAAACCCGGCCTGCGCAAGACCAAGCACAATGGCCTGACCAAACCGCTCGCTACCCCCGGTTACCAGAGCGCGGCGTGGTATGGCCGGGCTGATCGGCTGCATGTCCACGGGTATGATTCTTCCCTTAATGGTTGGCGCCACTCTGTCAGGCAGGGCGACGAGCACCCAGAGCGGCGGCCAGAGTGCCATCGTCCAGCACATCCAGAGCGCCCCCCATGGGCACGCCCTGCGCCACACGGCTGATGGTCAGCCCCTCATATGCTTCCAGCTGATCCATCAGCCAGTGCATGGTGGTGGCTCCTTCCACCGTGGCGCCCAGAGCCAGAATAACCTCGCGTACGGTGCCTTCATGCAGGCGGGTCATCAGGGCAGATACGTTAAGGTCTTCCGGCCCAACCCCAGCCAGAGGGGACAGGGTACCCCCCAAAACCTGATAAACACCCCTATGGACCCCCGCACGTTCAAGCGCCCACAGGTCCCCCACTGTTTCCACCACACACACCAGCCCCCTGTCACGCAGCGGGTCGGTGCAGATGTGGCACGGGTCCGATGTATCCAGATTTCCGCAGGAGGAGCAGGTGCGAATGGCCTCCCCCGCCCGTTCCATGGCGCGGGCCAGCGGGGCCAGCCGTGTATGGGGCTCGCGGAGCAGGTACAGCGCCACACGCCGGGCCGAGCGCGGGCCAAAACCCGGCAGGCGCCCCAACAGGCGAATAAGCTGCTCTATTTCCTGACCACCCATACCCGCCTGCTTTCCCCCGCGCTCAAGGTCGGTTGTATCTGCGGTTCAGAACGGCAGTTTCATGCCTGCGGGCAGGTTAAGCCCACCGGTGACCTTCTGCATTTCCTCGGCTGCTTTTTCGTCCAGCTTCTTGCGGGCATCCGCACAGGCCGCAACAATCAGGTCCTGCAACATTTCCATTTCGGTCGGGTCGGCCAGCTTGGGGTCGATTTTAATGGAGCGCATGTCCCCTTTGCCGCTCAGCACAACGCTGACCATGCCTGCACCGGCCGAACCATCAATGTTCATGGCTTCCAGTGTGCTCTGCATGGCTTCCATCTTGGACTGCATCTGCGTAGCCTGCTTCATCAGTGAGGCAAGGTTCTTCATGGTCATCCCCTTAGCTTGTCTGTCTGCCGCATGGTGCGGCTATGGCGCACCCCTGCGGCGCATCACCTGTTCCCTATCTGGCCCAGAACGTGCTGTTTTGCCAGCCCGGCCCGCTCACTTCAGTCCTGCGAGGCACCGGGGTCGTATGGTCGGTCGTCTTCATCCAGCGGCTGCGCATCCAGAGGAGCAAACAGCAGTTCGGGCGGCTCCTCCGGGGGGAGGCCGTAATCATCCAGCCCGTGGTCATTCACCTCACCCAGCTGCGCATCGGGAAAAGCGTTCAGAATAGCCCGGACCAGCGGGTGCGCCTCTGCCTCGCGCCGGCGGAACTGGATAACCTCCGCGCCCTGCGCGTCCAGCGTGGGCTCACCGTCCTCCTGCCCGGCTTCAATCTGCCAGCTTATGCCCGTTGCGCGGTCCAGCACGCGGCGGAGCTGCGGCACAATATCGCTCGGCACCCCGCGCTCAAACCGCAGAACAATCCGCCCGGGGGCAAAAGAAATCAGATGCGCGGCATGCCGTAACTGCCCGTGCAGAATTGCCTCGCGCTGCTCCCTGACCAACGCCACGGCCTCCCGCCATGTCCGCGGGACCGGCGGAGGGGCCGGCTCAACCGGGGCCACGGGCTGCACAACAGGGGCTGCTGCCTGTACGGGCGCGGCCACGGCCATACCGCCGGAGCTGACCATACGCAGGCGCGGCGGCTCATGCCCACCTGCTGCATCACCCTGTGGAGCCACAAAAGCGCCGGTCCCGTTCGGGCCAGCACTCCCCACAGGTGCACCAGCCAGCCCGGACGGGCCACTGGCCTGTGGCGCGGAAAGGGGGGCAGATGCTCCGCCACGCCCGGTATCGTCCTGCGTAGCACTCAGGCGTTTGACCAGGTCCTCGGGCGAGGGCAGATCGGCCACGTAACACAGGCGGATCAGCACCATATCTGCTGCAGCGCGGCGGTCTGGTGCACTCTCCACCTCCCGCACGCCCTTGACCAGCATCTGCCATGCCCGCATGAGCACGGGCACGGTAAAGGCGCTGGCCATATGTGTGCCCCGCACCCGCTCGGCCTCTGGCATATCTGCCGAGTCCCCCAGACCGGGCACAGCCCGCAGGCGGGAGACAATATGCACGAGCTCCAGCATATCCCCCAGCACAAGGCCGGGGTCAGCCCCACGGGCATAGGCTGCATCCAGCAGGGCAAGGGCCTTGTCGGGCTTGCCGGTCAGCACCGCGTCGAGCAGGTCGAAAACCACCTCGCGGTCCGCCAGCCCCAGCATGTCGCTCACAATGCCTGCGCCAATAACCCCGCCTTCATCCGTCACACCACTGCCCTGGGCAATGGCCTGATCCAGCAGGGAGAGGCCATCCCGCACCGAGCCGTCTGCCGCGCGGGCGATCAGGGCCAGTGCATCGTCGGAGAGGGCAACGTGTTCCTTTTGTGCAATCCGGGCGAACAGGCCGGCCAGTTCGGCCTGTGGCACGCGCCGCAGGTCAAACCGCTGGCAGCGCGACAGAACCGTGACCGGCACCTTGCGCAGTTCGGTCGTGGCAAAAATGAACGTCACCTGCGCAGGCGGCTCTTCCAGCGTTTTGAGCAGGGCGTTAAAGGCATTGCGCGAGAGCATATGCACTTCGTCGATGATAAAGACCTTCATACGCCCCTGCATGGGGCGGAAGCGCGTGGCCTCTATAATCTCGCGCACATCATCCACCCCTGTGCGGGAGGCGGCGTCCATTTCCAGCACATCGGGGTGGCGGTCAGCCAGAATGGCCACGCAGTTGGGGCATACACCACATGGGTCAGCCGTGGGGCCGCCGTTGCCATCCGGCCCGGTGCAGTTAAGGGCACGGGCAATAATGCGTGCGGTCGTGGTTTTGCCCACCCCGCGCACCCCGGTCAGCATAAAGGCATGGGCCACACGCCCCAGCGCAAACGCATTGCGCAGGGTGCGGACCATGGCCTCCTGGCCGATCAGGTCATCAAATGTTGTGGGGCGGTATTTGCGGGCAAGCACCCTGTAGGGAGGGGCTGCGGCATCGGGCACTGGCGGGGGAGGCGCGGAGGGGGCGGGAGCCGGATCGGCATCACCAAACAGGCCGGGGCCTTCCGGTTCCGGACTGGGAAGCCCCTCATCGTGAGGGAACTGCTCGTCAGTCGTATCACTCATGCCATGCCCGCAGACTGTGTAAGGTCACGCCCTGCATGCGCGGTTTGACCGGCGCAGAATGGTCTGATCCACAAGGGCGGAAAATTAGGGTGGAAAGCCGAACAATGACCCGGACGAAACTCACCATGGCTGCTTCCTTCCGGACCTGACCGGTTTAGCAAGGTGTCCGTCCACCGCCGACTTTCCGAGGTCACACCTAGCACCAAATCCAAGTCCATGCCAAGCCTGCTGGCAGCTTTTCCGGGTTGTTTCTTTACCTATCCGACACAGACAGGCTAGAAAACAGGGTAATTGGTGCGCAGTGTCGCAGACTCAGGAGAATTGTGCTCGTGTCCGGTTTTCGTTTGTATCATGCCGCTATGGCATCCGTTCTTCTGGCCGGTGGCCTGTGCGCAGGCTCCCTTGCCATGGCCGATGATGAGACAGCCCCGCGCAACAACGTCAACAACGTCCAGTTGCAAAAGGAACTTGCGGTTCTGCACCTCAAGCCCGACGCGGCGGGGCCTGCCTGTATTGAATCGCTCAAGGAACTGCACAAAACGCAGGATCTTTTGCAAAAGGATGAAGAAAACACCCGCAACCAGGACCTGACGGTTGCCGAGGACGTGCTTGAATCCGACTTTGAAAATTCGATAGAGGCCTGCGCCGCCGATGTGGAAAAACTGTGCGAGACGCACAACCCCTCCACCGAGCTGCGTCAGGCCTGCGAAAAAATAGACAGCCTGCCGTCCAAGGATGCACAGGCAGCCGACTAGGCCCCATACCCCAAACCCTGAAAACCTTACAGCGGGCCATAGCCGGACATGCCACAGCCGCCCACCCAGCCCACAGCCGCCGCACGCATACCCTGCCCGGCTGGGCCTTATGGGTGGCGGCCACTGGTGCTTAGCGCGGCTCTGTTTTTCATCATCGGGTTTGTCACATGGCTGAATGGCCCGCTGATCTCTTTTGTGCGGGTCGCCTTTACCCTGAATGATCTGGCGGCATTTATGGTGCCGCTTGTTTTTTACTTTTCCTATTTTGTCTTTTCCATCCCCGCGAGCCTGAGTGTCACACGCACCGGTTTTAAAAACGGGCTGGTTTATGCCCTGCTGGTCATGGCGGGCGGCATGGGGCTGACTGGCCAGTGCCTGCATGCGCGCTCCTACCCCGGTGCGCTGGGGGGCTTTTTGGTACTGGGCATGGGGCTGGCCCTGCTGCAGGTGGCCATTAACCCATATGTCAGCTTTCTCGGCCCTGAAAACCGCAGTGCACAGCGCATTGCCATTATGGGTATCTGCAACAAACTGGGGGGTATTGTGGCCCCCGTTGCGCTGGCCACACTGGCCATGCGTCACATGGCCGACATATCCGCAACCCTACCCGCCCTGACCGACCCAGCTCAACGCCTGTCTGTACAACAGGATTTTCTGAACAGTGTTTACTGGCCCTATATGGGCATGGCGTTTTTTCTGGCCCTGACAGCCCTGTGGGTTTTGCGGTCCTCCCTACCGGAAATTCGTACAGATATTTGCAAAAACAGTTCTTCAAAAACAAGTTTTATAAAAATACTTCTCTCTTCCCTCAATGCCAGAACCCTGCTGGGTGCCGGGGCGATGTTTTTTTATGTAGGGGTAGAAGTACTTTCGGGTGATGCTGTGGGAACCTATGCACAGGGTTTTGGCATATCCCTTGACCAGACAAAGTTTTTTACATCCCTTACTCTTTTTTTCATGCTCTGCGGGTATGTGGCGGGGCTTGTCCTGTCCCCCCGCCTGATCACACAGGAACGCTATCTCCCCCTCTCCTGCCTGTGTGGGGGACTGCTCAGCGTGGGAGCATGGGTTACGCACGGCTACATGTCCGTTGCCTGTGTTACCCTTCTGGGTTTTGCAAACTCCATGATATTTCCATCCCTGTTTCCATTGGTTCTTAAAGGTTCCGGCCAACATACGGCGCAGGTTTCGGCTTTTCTGGTCATGGCATATTGCGGGGGTGGGGTTGTGCCCCAGCTTTTTGTTCTTTTAAAACCCGTCATGGGTTTTCAGGCAGCATTCACATGCCTTGCCCTTTTATCCTACGCTCTCATCACCCTGTACGCGCTCCACTTCATGAACAGGGATTTACGCAAAACCCCGCCTATGGTGAAGGAAATCTGAAGCATGACCGAACTCAGGGGGCATCTTGTTCTGCCCGAACGCATTGTTCCAGGCCATGTAACCTTTGCGGAGCAGATACAGGCCGTAACGCCAGATAACGCCGCTATTCCCGACCGTTATATTTTACCCGGCTTTATTGATGGCCATGTGCATGGCGGCAATGGGGCGGATACCATGGACGGCGTACAGGCCATTCACACACTTGCCCGTTTCCATGCCCGCCATGGCACCACCACCATACTGCCCACCACCATTACCAGCCCTTGGGCAGACGTGCTTGGCGCACTTGCCGCCATTGCCGAAGTTTGCGGTACCACCATGCCAGACGGCCCAAACATACATGGTGCACACTTGGAAGGCCCGTTTGTAAGCCCGCACAAGCTGGGTGCGCAGCCTCCCCACGCCTTGGCGCCAACCCCCGAACGCGTGGCAGAAGTTCTGGCGTTTGGCTGCGTGCGCGTTGTAACGCTCGCCCCTGAACTCCCCCATGCGCAGGAAGCCATGCAGCTTTTTGCGCAGGCTGGTGTGCGGGTCAGCCTTGGGCACACCCTTGCTGGGTATGAAGAAACCGAGCAGGCCATATGCCGCATCTGCTCCGCAGGGGGCGTAACAGGCGCCACCCACCTGTTTAACGCCATGGCTGGGATAGAAAGCCGCAAGCCCGGCCCCGCCACAGCCCTAATGTGCAGCGATGCCTACGCCGAACTGATTTTTGATACGCACCACGTCCACCCCGCCACCTTCCGGCTGGCCCAGCGCGTTATGCCCGAACGCCTGCTGTTTGTAACAGACGCCATGCGGGCCGCCGGGCTACCCGATGGTCCAAGCCTTTTGGGGGGGCAGCAGGTTATGGTGGAGCACGGCGCGGTCCGCCTGCCCGGCGGCAATCTGGCCGGGAGTGTGCTGACACTGGATACCGCATTGCGCAACGCGGTGCAGGCGGGCCTGCCATTGCATCAGGCCGCCGTGCTGCTCACACGCAACCCGGCCCGGTATCTGGGCCTGCATGACCGAGGCACCCTGCACGCAGGCAAACGCGCCGATTTTGTTGTGATGGATAAGGCACTCACCGTGCAGGAAGTCTGGGTGGCTGGCCAGCGCATTGCCTGAGCAGACCGCACACCCATCGGCCCCATAACAGGGCCACCACCCCGCGCCGTTTTGTTACGACTCGGGGAGGTGCAAAATCAGGTCCACACCTTTGCGGCTGCCCAGAACGGCGGCTTTTTCCTTAACCGTCAGGCGGCGTTCCGCATCCGGCAGGGAGGGCGCTTCCGCCAGCTTGACCAGACCGACAAGCTGATCAGCGTTAATAGGGTCCCCCACACGGCGCTCGGCTGGCAACATGGCAATATGCGCCTGACACAATGCGGGATCAGCCCGCAGGGCGCGCAGGGCGTCGTCGGGCAGGGTTGGGGTTTGGTCCTGCGCCTCCTCATGCTCAAGCTTTTGCAGGACATCGGGAGTCTGTGTTTCTTCGGGCACCAGCAAAAGCCCTGCCCGCCTGAACCCAAGCCCCACATTCCGGCTGCTGGTAAAGGCAACCAGAGGAATGGAAAACACCAGCCCAAGCAGAACCGGCGTCATCCAGAAAAACAGGGAGGGAGAAACAACCCATGCTCCAGCCCCCAGCACCAGCCCAAACAGGGTAAAGCGCGCGTACTGGCGCACCACTTCCATGAAGGGAATACCACCATCATCACGCCGCTGGGTATTCCAGCCGGAATCATGCCCACTCAGGATCGAGATAACGCCCGATGTCTGGATAAGCATGGCAATGGGAGCGATCAGGCCGCCGATCAGCGTTTCCACCAGCACGGACACAGCCGCACGGACCGGCCCACCACTGCCGCGCCGTGCCTCGGGGTCCAGCAGCAGGGCAATATAGGCCAGCAGCTTGGGGGCAAGCAGCACAACCATTGTGCCAATAAACACGTATTTGGCCTGCACCGGGTCCACATGGGGCCAATGCGGGTACAGGAGCTTGGTATCCCCAAAATATTCAGGACGCTGAAAATGCGCCTGAAGCGAAATTAAAATCCCGGTCAGCAGGAACACCAGCCACAGGGGGGAGGTCACATACGCACCAATGCCCACAACCATGTGCATGCGACTGACCCAGTGCAGCCCCTTGGTGGGCAGCACCTTGACGTGTTGCAGGTTACCCTGACACCAGCGCCGGTCACGGATGGCCACATCGGTCAGCGAGGGCGGGCTTTCCTCATACGATCCGTCCAGTGCGGGGATCATGTGAATGGCCCAGCCACCACGGCGCATCAACGCGGCTTCCACAAAGTCATGGCTAAGAATATGCCCGCCAAAAGGCGGCTTGCCGGGCACATGGGGCAACCCCGCCTGACTGGCAAAGGCGCGGGTGCGAATAATGGCGTTATGCCCCCAGTAATTGCCTTCCGAGCCATGCCACCAGGCAATGCCATACGCAATAATGGGGCCATACACACGCCCGGCAAACTGCTGCAAGCGGGCGAACAGGGTCGTGCCCCCCACAATAACCGGGAGTGTCTGGATCAGCCCCACACCGGGGTTGCGTTCCATGGCATCCGCCATACGCACCAGCGTTTGGCCGGACATGACGGAATCCGCATCCAGCGTAACCATGTGGTCGTATGCGGCCCCAAAGCGGCGCACCCATTCCCCCACATTGCCCGCCTTGCGCTCTACATTGTTGTGCCTGCGGCGGTAAAAAATACGCTCATGCCCGCCAACCTGCTCCCGCAGGGCCAGAAAAGCGGCTTCTTCCTTGACCCATACATCCGGGTTGGTCGTATCGGAGAGGATAAACAGGTCAAAACTGCCAAGCTGCCCCGTTTCCTCCAGACTGCTGTAAATGGCCCGGAGCCCGGCCATAACGCGGTGGGGAGGTTCGTTATAGGTGGGCAGCAGCAGGGCGGTTCTGCGGGTCAGCAGGGGCAGGGGGCCTGTGCGGCGGATACCAAGCCCAAGGCCGCCATGCGTTACCAGCGAGCAGAACCCGGCCACCGAAGAGGTGAACGCAAGGGCAATCCACATAAACAAGGCAATGAACAGCACCAGCATGATAACGCCGAGGGCAGACACACCCGCCTCGTCCATAACCATGTGCGTGCGCCATGCCCCATACGCCGTGAGTGCAAGCGCGGACCCGATAACCGATAGACGGCGCAGCACAATGCTGGAAGGCGATGTGGCAGGCGTGCGCCCGCGCCCTTCCATACTGGCGGGTTTTTGCAGGTTCTGGACCGGCATATCCAGCCGTGCTTCGGGGGGCAGGGCTTCAAAACGTCGTTCAGAGGCGCCCGTATTCATATCCGGCATAATCAGGGCGTCCACCGGTACAGCCACTGTTCGGAAATGGGGCCAGAATCCGTTTCCAGCACCGCACTCAGGTCAGCGACCTTGGCATCCCCTGGAATAAACTCAAACGTGGTGCGGATTCCGTTAATAGCCGGATTAGGCTCGACAACCACATTCTGGATTGTGCCCGCCGATGTTTTGGGCGTGACATGGAAATGCGTATCCTTTGGCAGATGCTCAAAGGGAGTGCCCATAAAGTCTATGGCAAAGAAACGGGCATCATTATTATCCACCACCGAACCCACGCGGGTCGCACCTATACGGGCCAGCGGTGTGGGGAAGGGCGCATCCCACCCCCAGTACATGCGGTAGGTAAAGTGGTATTCCTGCCCCGCGCGCAAGGGTTCCTTGGGCCGCCAGAAGGAGACGATGTTATCGTTCACTTCGTTGGGGGTGGGGATTTCCACCAGATCAACCCAGCCAGCACCCCAGTCCCCGATCGGTTCGATCCACAGGGAAGGGCGTTTTTCGTAATGCAGGGCAAGGTCTTCGTAATCATGGAAGGCGCGCCGGCGCTGCATCAGCCCGAACCCACGGGGGGACACATCCGAGAACGTGGAAAACTGGAGATCCAGCGGATTGCGCAGCGGGCGGTAAAGCTGCTGGTCCGCACCGGTCCACATTTGCAGGGCTTCGCTGTCATGCGCTGCGGGGCGCCAGTCATCGACGTGGTTATGGTCGTTAACATCAAAATAGAACATGCCGGTCAGGGGAGCGATACCGGACTGCTCGATCTTGGCGCGCGGGAACAGGGTTGTCTGCACGTCAAACACAGTGTTGTCGCCTGGGCGGATAGTAAAGCGGAAGGCCCCTGTTACCGTCGGGCTGTCCAGCAGGGCATGCACAACAATGGACTGTACGCCCGGCTGCGGCTTTTCCAGCCAGAATGCGCGGAACAGCGCGAATTCTTCCCCTTTTGGATCCCCCGTACCATTGGCGAATCCACGGGCGGAAAGCCCATAATCCTGCCCCTTGGCCACAGCCCGGAAGTAGGACGCCCCCAGAAATACGCAGAACTCCTCCATAACACCGGGGGTGTTAATGGCGGTACGCAGGCGGACACCGGCAAAACCCAGATCATCCGTAACCCGCAAGGCGGGGTCGGAATAAGTGAACAGGTCAGGGGAGTAGGGCACAGTGCCAGCCTGCCCGTCCCGGACCTCATAAATTTCTATGCGGGGGCGGTAGAGAAAACCGCGGGGGAAAAACTCCACGTCAAACGCAAGATTGTCCCCTGCCCACAAGGCGCGGTCGGGCCGGTAGGCAATGCCCCGGTACTGGTCAAACGTCAGATTATCCAACGCTTTGGGCAGGCTCTGCCCCGGCGGATGGTACTCCGCATTGGCCAGCCTGCGGGCAATCTGGATTACGGTGCTATCATCAAACTTGCCGGTGGCGCCACTCAGCCCCTCCGCCCGTGCCTTACGGGCGACTCCGCCAACGAGCGATGCCAAAGTCACGCCCGCCCCGGCCCGAATGACCCCGCGTCGCTGTACGTTTGATGACACTTTAATCTCCCGCTATGACCAATAACTCTCTGGCGCGATTGTACCTACGCCATGCATTTTGTCACTCAGATAAGGTTTTTTGGAGGCATTCGTCCGCAGGTGCCAGCAGGGCTTCCATCTGGCTGATACCAGAACGGGCCGCCTGTGCCGCGTCACGCTCGATCTGGCGATAAAGTGCCAGAACGGTTTTGCCTGTCTCGGTCAGGAATGCGCCACCACCCCCGCCAGGCCGGGTCATGACCAGCGGCTCCACAAAAAGCTGGTTCAGGTTATCCACCAAAAGCCACGTACGCCGGTAAGACATGCCCATGGCACGCCCTGCCGCAGAAATAGAGCCGGTTTCGGCCAACTGCTCCAGCAGGCGAACCTTGCCATGCCCCAGAGCGGCACGTCCATCGGCATCAACCCGCAATGTCAGTCTCAGTCGCCCTGTCATGATCTCTGCTTTTCAGTCATAAGTAGCTCCGTGCAACACCACGCATAAAGAGCGGAACCTTGGTATGAACACTTCGCGCGCAGATACCATCTGGCGTTTGATGACGCCAGATGATCTTGCCCACGTTACAGCACTGGCTGGCAGTGTGCACCCTGACTACCCCGAAGATACAGATATTTTTGCCGAACGCCTGCGCCTTGCCCCCACAGGCTGCCTGAGCCTGATGCTGGACGGAATGTTAGCGGGCTACCTGATCAGCCACCCGTGGCGGGGGCTGCTTTCCCCCCCATTGAACACCCTGCTCGGTGCCCTGCCCGCTCCGGCGGACCGCTGGTATATTCATGATGTGGCCATAGCCCCGGCCGGGCGCGGCAGGGGCTATGCACAAATGGCCATTGCCCGGGCCGAAGAGGCCGCGCGCGCAGCGGGCCTGAACACACTGACCCTGACATCCACCCGCCATGCCCTTCAGTTCTGGGCGCGACAGGGGTTTGTGCCAGATGTGATCAGTGCGGAAGAACAGGCCATTCTGGCATCATACGACCCACAGGCCTGCCTGCTCTCCCGCCGTATCGGGTAGTTAGTCTTCGCCCTCGGCATCATGCTCGGGGGCGACCATCATGGCTTCAGCCACAACGCCTGCGTGTTCACGCACCTTGCGCTCAATATCCGCCGCCATTTCCGGGTGATCGCGCAGGAACTGCTTGGCGTTCTCGCGCCCCTGACCAATACGCTGGCTGTCGTAGGAGAACCATGCGCCAGATTTTTCCACCACGCCGGCCTTCACGCCAAGGTCGATGAGTTCCCCCACCTTGCTGATGCCTTCACCGTACATGATGTCAAACTCGACCTGACGGAAGGGCGGAGCCATCTTGTTCTTGACGACCTTGACGCGCGTCTGGTTGCCCGTGACCTCGTCCTTGTCCTTGATCGAGCCGATGCGGCGGATATCCAGACGGACAGAGGAATAGAACTTGAGCGCATTCCCGCCCGTTGTGGTTTCGGGGTTGCCGAACATCACACCGATTTTAAGGCGGATCTGGTTCAAAAAGATCATCAGCGTATTGGAGCGTGCGACTGTGCCGGTCAGCTTACGCAGGGCCTGGCTCATCAGGCGGGCATGCAGGCCCACATGGCTGTCGCCCATATCGCCTTCAAGTTCGGCACGGGGCACAAGGGCAGCCACACTGTCCACCACCAGCACGTCAATCGCCCCTGACCGCACCAGAGTGTCAGCAATTTCGAGCGCCTGTTCACCCGCATCGGGCTGGCTGATCAGCAGGTTATCAACATCCACGCCCAGTTTTTTGGCGTAGCCAGGGTCCAGCGCGTGTTCGGCATCAATAAATGCGCAGGTGCCGCCCCGTTTTTGCGCCTCTGCAATGGCGTGCAGCGCCAGTGTGGTTTTACCCGAGCTTTCCGGCCCGTAAATTTCCACCACACGGCCACGGGGCAGACCACCAATGCCCAGAGCAATATCCAGCCCGAGCGAGCCGGTGGAGATGACATCCGACTGTTCCTTGGGCCGCTGGCCCAGCCGCATGACGGACCCTTTGCCAAAAGCCCGTTCAATCTGCCCAAGAGCGCCTTCCAGCGCCTTTGCCTTATCCATTCTCTACCATTCCCTCAGCTTATGAGCCGAACAACCAGACCGGGCCCCCGCGTGACCCCGAGCCTGAAACCTGTTGGTTCAGGTTTAAAACCCCTGCCACAAACATTTTTGCTCCGCAACGCGCCGCCACGAAGGCTCAGGCCCCGGCACAAACCCCGTTAAGAATTTGGACCCGTTTTGTTCCATTATAGAACAAAAGAAAAACATAGCAAGGGCGGCATGCTGCTCCAGCACGCCACCCCTGATTTTTATAACGCCAGACCTAGTGGGCGACAGGGGTGCTCCCCACCGCAAGGCCGGCTCCTCTGGGGTCCGTCCAGCCAAAGCACCGGCCTGCCCCACCAGAAAGCCCACCGGGGCAGGACACAAAGTTGGCCCGCCCGTTGCCATTGGTCACCTGCGGACGCACGCCTGCAACCGCTGCCTGCAAGGCAATGGCCGCCGTATCAGCCGCCACATTCTGCCCCGAGGCCGTAGCAGCCGCGCGGAAATCCGTGCCCTGATGCACAATACCCGCTGCCAGCAGGGGGAGCGGCCTTTGTGCAGGAGAAGCCCCCAGCACAATGCCGGTCGAACCTGCAATACGCCCTGTGCCGAACAGATTGTTCATGCTCAGTGCGCAGGCCACGGTCTGGCCCTGCCGGTCGGTCACAACAAAAGAGGTAGAGGCTGGCAGCGCAGGCAGCGCCCCGCCGGAGGAGAGGCTGCCAGAATTAAGCAGTGCCTGTGCATCGGCCACCATGGTCGCACTGCCCTTGCCGCTCTGGCGCGCCCGCCATGCCGCTACAACACGCTCCCCACCACGGCCACCGGCCATATAGGCCGCAGCCATGCCAACCCCGCCATCGGCTGGGGGAGGAAGAAAACTGATGTCCAGCCCACGGGCATGCACCGTAAGCGGGGGCTCGGCCACGGGAACATCCCCTCGCAGGTCGGCTGAGGACAGGCCACCACCCGCAGCCTGCGCCCCTTCAATAAAGGTCTGGGCCAGAGCGCCTGTGTACAGATCACCCACCCCGGCAATGCGCATGCGCTCAAGTGCTCCCGCCAGACGGGTCTGCACCAGTATGTCATCTGCTGCCAGCACATGCCCGCTGTCGTTACCAAAAACGGCACGCGCCTTGTCATCCGCCAAAAGGGAGGACTGAACAGCCGCCAGATCCGCTGCCAGCAGCCCCCCGACGGGCACCCCGCGGGAGGCCAGGTTCCGCGCAGGCACAATAAGGTCTGCAAAATCCACGCTGCCATAACGCATCTGCATCAGGAACAGCCCACGCGCGAGCAGGGGCACGGATGCAGGCCGGTCTGCCTGTGCGTTGGTCTGGGCAGCACCCTGAGGCACAAAAACAAACGCCTGTCCCGCAGGCTCACCCGGGCGCCATGCAAGGCAGGCCCCGCCCCCACCAAGGGAGGCGCGCGATGGCAGGGAAACCGAAAGCGCAAGCCCCAGTGCCGCAGCCGCGTCCGCCGCATTGCCACCCTTGGCCAGAATGTCCCGCGCGACCAGAGCCGCGCGCGGTTCATCCGCCGCCACAGCCCCGACAAACCCGCTGACAACCGGCTGGTTCACGTGGTCATCCGCCCCCCCACAGGCCGCCAGTGTGCTGGTCAGGGCAAGAGCAAGCGCTGCCGCGCGGGCACGACCGGGCAAGCCGGTGCGGGGCAGGACAGAACGGTGTTTGTTGAATCGGGCAGCCACGCCTAGCGCTCTCCACTTCTGGGCCCGTCCGGCGGGCAGACGTTTTTGTACTTTAATCTCATAGCTGGATTACCCTGCTTTGGGGCTATCAGCAACACAACTTGCGTGGCACCTTTGTTGCAGAACACTCTGTGTATTCCCTTGCCCCAAGCGGGCGGGCACCGTAGCGTCCTGTTTTACGGATAAGGACACCATGCAAAAACTGATCTCATCTTTCTATCGTCTGACAGCCTCAGGCGCTCTGGCAACCCTGCTTGCACTGGGCGGCCAGACAGCCGCACATGCTGCAACCGATGGCAGCTTTACCCCCGCCCAGCGGGCCGAGATTGTCTCGATCGTACGCAATGCGCTTAAAACCGACCCCACAATCCTGACCGATGCCGTGGCAGCCATGCAGAGCAAGGCATCAGAGCAGAAGGCGACATCCGCACTGGATGTTGTCCGCCACAACAAGGCGCAGTTTGGCAACAGCACAAGCGACATTGTTCTGGGCAACCCCCACGGCAAGCTGAGCATTGTCGAGTTTTATGACCCGCGCTGCCCTTACTGCCGCAAGGTGCTGCCAGACCTTGATGCACTGGTTGCCGCTGAACCGGACCTGAAGCTGGTGGAAAAGGTCATTCCCGTACTGGGGCCGAACAGTGTGCTGGATTCCCAGGCTATTGTGGCCGCCGGTTTGCAGAATGCCTACAAGCCGTTCCAGCAGGCTCTTATGGCCGACACCTCCGCCCCCGGCATGGAACGTATCCGCCATGCAGCGGCACTGGCCGGGCTGGATGCGGACCGGCTGGTAAAGGACATGAAAAGCCCCGCCGTAGCCACAGCACTGGCACAGAACGTAGCCCTTGCCCGCTCGATTGATCTGGATGGCACGCCTACCTTTATTATTGGCGAACAGCAGATTATTCCCGGCGCGGTCTCTCTGGACGACCTGAAGGCTGCGGTTGAAAAGCTGAAGCAGGCGCACTAACCGCCATAGGCACACCATCCGGGCATACCTGTGCCCGGATGGTGATACCACCTTTTTATGACACAGACTTTTTACCAAACTTTCATATTAATTTTATAGACTTCACTTTTTTAAAACCTGTTTGAAATGGACGGATTTGCAGTTCTCTCCCGCAATCCGTCAACACGGCGGCCAGCGGAGCGACACAAAACTGTCACTTTACCCTTCGCAAAAACTGGCACTACGCTCAAAAACCCTTTTATTTTAACCAAAAAATAGACAAATGACCCTGCCGCAAACATTCGACCAGCACAGCATGGGTTCCCTCGCGCAAGACGGATTCAGACTCAGCCCGACAGAATCCGGAAGTGCCGTCATGGAGATTTTTAAAAATCATCCAGACACCCATCATATTTGCATTATCAACGCCAGGAATATTCCCGTTGGCGTGGTGGAAAGGCAAAAGTTCCTTTCCCTTATGTCCAGTCCGTTTTCATACGCCCTGTATCACAAACGCCCTGTTACACTGCTGATGGATGATAGCCCACTTATGGTGGAGGCCAGAACGCCCATTCTGGATTTTACAAAAAAGATTCTGAACAACAAAATATCTGATATTAACAAATCTTTTATAATTACACATAACCAGTGCTACGTTGGCACAGCCACTCCGTTTGACCTTATGCGGATGTCCTACCTCCACAGCAATCGTATTTCAGATACACTCCAGACCAGAACCATAACGCTGCATGAAACACTGCATAAAATCCAGACCGCAACCCATTCGATCAGTGCGGAATCCCGCAGCCTGAGGGATGAGTCCGAAAACCTTTCGGAGCGGAACCGCACGCAAAACCAGCATTTGCAGGAATCTGACAAACGCATAAAATCAACCATAGAAAAAACCCAAGACCAGAATATAAAAATGGAAGAATCCAGAAATTATATTCAGCATGCATCCACCAGCATACGGGAATCGTGCGTAAAAATTAACGACACCATAGAAAAATTCAAAAAAATATCGGAAGCATCAGAAGATATTGGTAAAATTCTTAATATCATGAAAAGCATTTCTTCCCAGATCAATATTCTGGGGATCAATGCAACCATAGAAGCCTCCAAGGCCGGAAGCTATGGTGCTGGCTTTGGTGTAGTTGCGCAGGAAATCCGTAGCCTGTCACACATGACATCAGAATCCCTGCTCCGCACCAGAACACTTATCTCCTATTTGCAGGATTCCATACATACCTGCTCCGGCTCCATGTGCGACAACTCCCAGACACTGGCCGGCATTATTCACCACGTTGAAAAAATAAAGCGTTCCTTTAAAGAGTTTGAAGAAACAGCATTGGTACAAAAAGAAGAGATTAACCAACTACACCAGATCATGCAGAAACTTAATGTCTCCACCGCCCAGAATAACGAAACGGTGCACAATACCAACGCGATCTGCGACAATCTGTTCATCAATGTTTCAGAACTGGCGCAAATGACAAGTAACATGCACAGCCTGCCAGCACATTATAACCTGCAATAAAAAACCCTCCATTTTCATGGAGGGTTTTTAAAAAGACCAGAACAGGGCCGGTTCTGCCTCAGGCTACGTTTTCGACCTTTTGCGCAACCGGCTGGGGAATAACCCCTTCCCCGCGCAGCAGATGCGCAAGTGCGCGCACCATATCGTCCATCATCTCATCCGTATGGAAGGGTCCGGGCGTCAAGCGCAGGCGCTCGGTGCCTTCGGGCACGGTCGGGTAGTTGATCGGCGTTGCATAATGGCCAAACTCCACCAGAAGACGACGGCAGATCCGCTTGCAGCGCTCGGCATCCCCAATGGGAATAGGCACAATGTGGCTTGGCGTCATGGTAAAGGGCACACCGGCAGCCCGCAGGCGCTGGCGCATGGTATGCACACGCTCAAACAGGGACTCGCGCCGCCAGTTCTCTGCCCGCACCTTGCGCACGCTGGCCAGCGCCGCCCCCACCACGGATGGCGGCAGGGCTGTGGTGAAAATAAACCCCGATGCCGTTGAGCGCAGGAAGTCCACAATTTCGGCCGAAGCGGTAATGTAGCCCCCGTGCACGCCAAAACCCTTGGCCAGCGTGCCCTCAATAATGTCCACCTGATCGGCCACACCATCGCGCTGCGATACGCCACCCCCTTCCTGCCCGTACAGCCCTACGGCATGCACTTCGTCCAGATAGGTCAGGGCATTGTATTTTCTGGCCAGAGCACAGATCGCGCCAATGTCGGACATGTCTCCATCCATGGAGTACACGCTCTCAAACGCAATCAGCTTGGGGGCATCGGCCGGAGCTGCGGCCAGCTTGGCTTCAAGGTCCTGCAGGTCGTTATGTTCAAAAATAACGGTCTGGGAGCCACGCGCACCCTTGATGCCCGCAATCATGGAGGCATGGTTCAGGCGGTCGGAAAAACAGATCCAGCCGGGCATCGACGTCAGGATTGTCTGTAGGCTGGCCTGATTGGACACATAACCCGAAATAAAGAGCAGCCCGGCTTCCTTGCCATGCAGGGCGGCCAGTTCGGCTTCCAGCTGGTTATGCAGCGGGCTGGTGCCAGCAATATTGCGCGTGCCCCCCGCTCCTGCGCCATGCTCGCGAATGGCGGCAATGGCGGCATCCTGCACTTCGGGCACTACGCCCATGCCCAGATAATCGTTTGTGGACCAGACGATAACCTCACGCCCTTCGGGCATGTTGGCCACGTATTCCTCATACAGGGGAAAGCGTTCTGCCTGACGCGCAAGTGGCGTAAAGGTTCTGTAACGCCCCTGCTGCTTGATCCGCCCCAGCGCTTCCTCACAGTGTTCGTAAAATGGATGCCGGGCGTTCTTGATCGCTCCCACGCTTGTTTTCTCCTCGCTTCTCGTCAGAAACGGTCGGGGCATGGGCTTACCCATCGGCCGTCTGGCCTTTTGTCTTCGTACTTTTGCGTTTCGGTTCGGTAACCTATCGCACATACACCCGTATGGTGGGCTTCGTCACCGACGAATCCGGCATAGCGGACATTTCCACCTGTGCTTCGGGCGCGCCTGCGTCCACCAGTTCCTGCATAATGGCGTGTCCGTCATGCTGGACAAGCTCCTGCAAGGCGGTCTGTTCCGCCTCCTGCCCGGCCTGTGGTGGCACCAGACAGCTTACAACAAAGAGCACTTCCTTTTTACGCGCAAGAGCCTTGTGCGCAATCTGGTCCACCGGCGCCTTCCATTCCGCCTGTGGCGTGCCTGCCACCAGCTCAATCAAGGGCGGCACGGGTGGCGGACCGGGAGGGGGAGGGGGAATATACGGTTTGGGCTCAACGCTGGCGGAAGGGTCAAACGTTCTCTGGTCCAGCGGCTTGCACCCGACCATGCCCGCCAGCAGGCAGACCGAGAGCGCCGCCCCAACAGCGCGCCCCCCTTTTGCGGCATGAAAAACAGACAGCATGACCGGACCACTCTCCACTTGAAACAAGGCAGCGCACCAGACGCACGTATTTTACAAGGTATCCGCCCCTTCTTTCGCGCTCCCACGCGCCCGGCGCAAGCCCTTACGCCTGTAACCCGGCTGCAAAACACGTATTCGACCGCCAAACTGCCTCTTGCGGGTACCGTTTGCTCTCTGGTTAACTACCCAGCGGCACCGGGCGGGTTGCGCGGGGCACTTCTGTACTGCACTCCCTTGGGCAAAACACAGGGCTGATGGCCGGCACATCTTCCACAGACCACACCATACCACACGCCTCCCACACGCAGGACGCCCTTGTGCTGCGTATGGACAAGGCAGCCCGCGCGCTTCTGGCCTCCGCCACCACGGAAGAGGACACCCGGACCGAACTCCAGACCATGTGCCTGCCCATGACAGCGCTATGGTGCCGCATTCTCCGCTTTGACCCCGCAATGCCCACATGGCCGGACAGGGACCGCTGCGTAGTACCCTCTTCCGCCATGCTGCCCCTGCTGGCCGCCATGTTACGCCTGACTGCCCCGGCCGGCGCGCAGGAATTAAGCCCAACGCTGGAATATGGCCAGCACCCGGCCGTGGAAATTGCCACAGGCCCAGCGGGGCAGGGCATGGCTGCGGCGGCCGGTATGGCGCTGGCCGAACAGCATCTGGCCAAACGCTATGGCCGTTCCCTTGTAAACCACCGCACATGGGTGCTGGCACGTGACAGTGATCTGGCCACAGGTGTTGCGCTGGAAGCCGCACAACTGGCCAGCCGCTTTGGTCTGAACCGCATGGCCGTACTTGTCTGCCCCTCCCCCCTGACCGACCCGGCTGATTTTTCGGACTCACTGGCCCGGTTTGGGGCATCGGGGTGGAGCGTGCGCAAAGTGCGTGCCCATGACCTTGGTGGCATTATGGCGGCCCTGCAGGCCACGCTGCGGGCCAGAAAACCGACCCTTGTTGCCTGTATGCCCGAATGCTGCGCCACCCTGCCCGACCTGCCCGCGGAGGAGGAGCTAACCGGCCCATGGAGCCCCACCGCTCGGCGTGGTGGCTCCATCCGCCGCTCATGGCTGCGCAGGCTGGCCCAGCACCGCGCCCGTGCGGATTTTGAGCGCGAACAGTCCGGCAAGGCCCGCCAGACCATGCGGGAGGACTGGGGGCGGCTCTGGCGCCAGACCATGCGCGCAGCCCCCGATGGCTCATCCCAGCAGGCAGCCTTTGCCGGGCTGCGCTCACTGGCAATGCTCCGGCAGGATGTGGCCATTCTGGCCGCCACCTCCAGCACCAGAAGTTCGCGCCGGGCCAACCTGCCCATACCCTTCAGCAATACCGCCCAACCTTGTGGCATACAGGAGCATGGCATGGCGGGCATGCTCAACGGCATGGCCCGCCACGGGGGCATTCTGCCCTGCGGCGTAGCCGGGATGATGACCATTGACCGCATGCGCTCGGCCTTGCGCATGACGGCACTCATGCGCAGCAAGGTGCTTTACCTGCTAACCGATGACGGGCTGGCCCTGAGCGATAACGGCGGCGGCTGGCAACCTGTGGAACAGCTGGCCAGCCTGCGCGCCATGCCGCATCTGGCCGTTTTCCGCCCTGCCTGTGCCGATGAAACCTTTGCCTGCTGGCAGGCCGCCCTGAACTGGCCGCAAGGCCCGGCCCTGCTGATCCTGTGCCCACACCCCCCACCGCCACGCGCAGCCCGGCGGGCCGGGCATTACGGCGGCCCATCCCATGGCGGCTACCTTATAAGCTGCAGTGCGGGGGAGCGGCACGTCACGCTCATGGCATCCGGCCCCGAGGTTGCCATTGCCACGCAGGCAGGGCAGCATCTGGCCGAGCAGGGGCTGAACGTGGCTGTTGTTTCCATCCCCTGCTGGGAGGTTTTTGCACAGCAGCCAGCCGCCTACCGCACGGCCGTGCTGGGGCTGGAGGGTTTGCGCGTGGGAATAGAAGCCGCAAGCAGCTTTGGCTGGGAACGCTGGCTGGGAGCAGATGGAATTTTCGTTGGCATGGATGATTTTGGCATATCCGCCCCTGCCAACGCGGTGTATGAACGCTTTGGCATTACAGCTGGAGCGATCTGCGAGAAAGTGCTTGCGCGTTTTCTTGCATCTGGAGCGCAAAAGGACTCGTCCCCTACCGCCCCACCCCCGTCCCGGCTGGAAGCCCTGGACATGTCACTAACGATAACAAGATCATAAAAAGTACGGAGACACATCCCATGGCAGTCAAAATCGCCATCAATGGCTTTGGTCGTATCGGTCGCCTTGTGCTGCGCGGCATTATTGAAAGCGGACGCACCGACGTTGTGCCCGTAGCCATTAACGATCTGGGCAGCGTTGAAGATAACGCCCACCTCCTGAGCTATGACAGCGTGCACGGCCGCCTGCCTGCGGACGTTCGGGTGGAAAACGGCAAGCTGGTCATTTCCGCCAATGGCCGCACATGGGACCCGATTACCGTTTCCGCCGAGCGTGACCCCTCCAAGGTACCGTTTGCAGGCGTGGACGTGGCCATGGAATGTACCGGGCTGTTCACCACCAAGGAAAAAGCAGGCCTGCTGCTGGCTGCTGGCGCACGCAAGGTTATTGTTTCCGCCCCGGCAACGGATGTGGATGCAACCATCGTCTTCGGCGTGAATGAAGATGTGCTGACATCGGATATGACCGTCATCTCCAATGCCTCGTGCACCACCAACTGCCTGGCCCCCATTGCCAAGGTGATGGAAGACGCCTTTGGCATCGAACGTGGCTACATGGTGACCATCCACTCCTACACCGGCGACCAGCGCACGGTGGACACGCTGCACAAGGACCTGCGCCGCGCCCGTGCCGCAGGCATGAACATGATCCCCACCTCCACAGGGGCAGCCCGCGCCGTGGGTCTGGTTCTGCCGCAGCTCAAAGGCAAGCTGGATGGCACGGCCATCCGTGTGCCTACGGCCAATGTGTCCGTTGTCTCGCTCGACTTCGTGCCCAAAACGGCTCCCGGCAGCGTGGAAGAGGTCAACAACGCGATCAAGGCCGTTGTGGACTCCGGCAAAATGAAGAACGCACTGGCCTATAACGAAGCCCCTCTGGTCAGCTCCGACTTCAACCACGCCATTGCCTCCTCCACCTTTGATGCCACACAGACCGCTCTGGTCGATGGCGGCAAGCTGGTGCGCGTGTGCTCCTGGTATGACAACGAGTGGGGCTTCTCCAACCGTATGTCCGATACGGCAGCCCTGTTTGGATCGCTCTAATGGCTACCAATCTCCCCTTTGCCACGCTGGATACGCTGGACCCCAAGGGCAAGCGCATCCTGCTCCGCGTGGATCTGAACGTCCCCATGAAGGACGGACAGGTTACCGATCAGACCCGCATTGAGCGGGTCGTTCCCACCATTCGGGAACTGGCGGAAAAAGGCGGGCGGGTTATTCTGCTCAGCCATTTTGACCGGCCCAAGGGCCAGGTTGTACCGGCCATGTCGCTCAAACCCATTGCCACGGCACTGGCCACGGCACTGGGTCGCCCGGTCAGTTTTGCCCATGACTGCATTGGGCCTGAAACAGAAGCCGCAACCCGCACCATGAATGACGGGGACGTTCTGCTGCTGGAAAACACCCGCTTCCAGCCCGGTGAAGAACGTAATGACGCAGAACTTTCCGCAGCACTTGCCAATCTGGGCGATGTGTATGTGAACGATGCGTTCTCCGCCGCACACCGCGCCCATGCCTCCACGGCCGGGATTGCCACCCATCTGCCATCCTTTGGTGGCCGACTGATGGAAGCGGAGCTGCAGGCCCTGTACGCAGCACTGGAAAACCCCGAACGCCCCGTGGGGGCCATTGTGGGCGGGGCCAAGATTTCCACCAAGCTCCAACTGCTTGAAAACCTGCTGGACAAGGTGGACATGCTGGCTATTGGCGGCGCCATGGCCAACACGTTTCTGGCGGCTCAGGGCCTGAGCGTTGGCAAATCGCTCAAGGAAGAGGACATGCTGGACACGGCCCGCCTGATTATGGCGCAGGCCAAAGCCAAGAACTGCGACCTGATCCTGCCGGTTGACATGGTCATCTCCGAAGACTTCATGGCAGGTGCCCCCACCAGCACCGTGCCATCCAACGCCATTCCCGATGGCTGGATGGCGCTTGATGTGGGGCCGGAAACGGTCAAGCTGCTCAACAGCAAGCTGGCAGGGCTTAAAACGCTGGTCTGGAACGGCCCGCTGGGCGTGTTTGAACTGCCTCCGTTTGATGAAGGCACAAACGCGGTAGCGCAGGAAGCAGGCCGACTGACCAAGGCTGGCCAGCTAAAAACCGTTGCCGGGGGTGGGGATACCGTATCCGCCCTGCGCCATGCGGGTGTGCTGCATGACATGACCTATGTCTCGACCGCTGGTGGCGCTTTTCTGGAATGGCTTGAAGGCAAGATTCTGCCGGGCCTGACTGCAATCAGCACCACGCTGGAAAAAACCCTGCCGATCTAACGCGCAGGACCAGACCATATCAGGCGCTTGTGGCTTACTTTGTAACCTGCAAGCGCCTGATCTCATTTTAAAACCCACAGATAACCCTAATGCGGCGAAGCCTCGCCAGCATTGTCGTGCGTCTGGCCAAACAGCGGCATGTTTTTGGCCAGAGAAACCGAACCCTCGGCTGTAAAATGGTCCGCATCGAATAAAACCGGCACGTTGTTGTTGACCGTTGTCAGGCACACAGTGCCGGGGCAAAGAATATTGTAAACAGATACATATTCAATGCCTGTTCCCTTCAGCCGGGCGGCAAGCATCTGGTCCCGTTTTTTCCGGTCCCGCAGAATGTGATTGAAAACCAGATCCATATTGTTTTTTACCATCGCCCGCACAAGCAGCAACGGCAGAGGTTGGTCGTATTCCGGGCTTGGGCCAAGCACAATAACGCGGTCTGTATAATTCCTGAGCATCTGTGCTGTTTTAACAATGTTGTTAAAATCGTGTTCCAGCCAGTTTGCTGAAAGAATAATGCCATCCAGATGATGAGACGGCACAAAATCTTCAAAAATATAGCGCAGGAGTGCACCGCACTGGCCGCCATTTTTGCCCAGAACAGGCTCACAGCTTGGCGCTGTTGCCTGCAGGAAATGGATGTTGGGGTAACTCTGCTGCAACCCGTACCAGCGGTCTGCCGCATGGCTATCACCCAGAACCAGATAGTTCGGCTGACCTGCCTGTACATCCAGGCAATGTGCGGCCTTATATGCCTCAATATCTTCGGTCTTCCGGTCAATAAAGCATGTGCCAGTCCGCATTGTAGTCGGCTTGTATGCCATATAGGACATGATCTTCTGCTCAGCAGGGCTGTAATGCCATAGTGTTGCATTAAGCCTGCTGCTTGCAAAAGCCAGAAGCACCATGAGCACCATAAGCCCACCCATGACGCCTATTGTGCTTTTGGCGGATAAGCGGAATGGCCTTGTGCGGAACGGCTGCTCAATAAACCGCCATGACAGAACAGAGACCCCAAAAGCCGCCCCCAGCAGCAACGGAATTGTCCAGAAACTGGGCCTGTCATACATGGAAAAAAAGACCCATATCGGCCAGTGCCACAGGTATAACGAGTAGGAAACAAGGCCAATAAACCGCAACGGCCTGTAGGAAAGGGCCGAAGCAACAACCGTGCGCTGCTGGCTGCCAGAATACAGGACTAAAGCTGCCCCCAGACATGGCCCCAAAGCGCCCGGTCCGGGAAAGAGCGATTTGTTGTTAAGCGCGAACAGACTGGCCAGAATAAAAACAAGACCAACAGCCCCAGAACTTTCCAACACAGGCTTTGCCACCCGGCTTCTGGCCAGAACGGCTGGCTGCGTGGCAAGCATGACAATAGACCCCAGAAGAAACTCCCACGCCCTGTATTGCGGCAGGTAGAATGCTGCTGATTTATCGTGAAAAACCTCGACCAGACAGGCAGAAAAGCTTAATGCCAGAAAAAAGAAAATTATGAATTTTAAAGGTATTTTTAGAACTTTTTTTGAAAAATAGATCAAAAAAGGAATAACTATATAAAACTGCTCCTCAACAGAGAGTGACCACGTATGCAAAAGGGGGTTAGCCTGCAAAGAGGAATCAAAATAGCTGCTCTGGCTATAAAAAAAAATGTTCGATGCAAAAAGTATGGACCACAGGATTCCACGGCTTGTATTATAAACCTCCGGTGGCGTTTGCGTGAGTGTGGACACACCAAAGCAGACCACCAGAACTGAAAACAGCGCAGGCAATATTCTGCGAATTCTACGGTTATAGAAATCAAGAATATCAAACTGGCCCTGCTCCACCGCATCGTTGATGTGCCGGGTAATCAAAAAACCGGAAATAACAAAAAAAACATCAACCCCGGCAAATCCGCCGTTAAAGGGATGCTTAAGTCCATAATGGAAGAAAACAACAGGAAGAATTGCAAGCGCGCGCAAGCCGTCAATATCACTTCTGTAACGCATCATACGACGTTCATATTCCTCAGCCATGCGTAAAAAGGAGGGTTTTTATGCTCGCTTCCTGCACCCTCCTTCTCCTTACAACAAAAATCCGGTTTTATTCGGTGTCGGCATAACCCTGGTGCCCAGCGGCCCTAATCCGAGCCATCTGGCAGGGTAAGCGGAACAGATCGGGGGCGGCCATATGTTTGCATGAGCAACACGCCAGCCATAACCACCGCCCCACCCACCAGTGTTGTCAGGGCGGGCACTTCATGCGTCATGACATAAGCCAGAATCAGCGTTGTTGGCGCCAGCAGAAACAAAAAGCCGGAAGAACGCGCGACACCGACCGCACCCACAACATGCGCCCATGCCGCATACCCCAGAACAGCGGGGAAAACACCAAGCAGAATGACCAGAAACCACGGCCAGCTCCCTTGCCCCTGCAAGGCCGTAAGGCCTGCGGGCAACCAGGGGGCCAGCACAACAGCACCAATCAGCAATATCCATGCCGTGGATGCCAATGCGCCATAGCGTGCCACAAGCGGCCTTTGCAGCAGAAGGTACAGGGCCGAACAAAACGCAGCCGCCAGCACATCGGTCGCCCCCGAACCAAAGGTAAAACCGCCCGGCAGGCCACTGCCAATCAGCACAATCCCGCTAAAACTTATAACGGAACCAACCCACCCCCATAACGGCAGGGATTCCCCCAGAAACACCACAGCCACAAAGGCAGACATAAACGGCGCAAAATTAACCAAAAGGCTTGTTGCCCCGGCAGAAACACTCTGCTCGCCCGTATTGAACAAGATATTATACAGGGCAATACCCACAGCCCCGCACAGTAAAAAACGCGGGACATCACGCAGCTTGGGCCGCACCGGCCGCTGCACACACAACCACCCGGCCACAATAACGGCTGCTACAGCGTACCGTAATGCGGCAAGTGGTATGGGGGGCACGTAAACAAGCGCCATTCGCACAAGCGGATATGCGCTTGCCCAAGACAAAATAGCCGCACACACCGCCAGAAACGGCACCTTGCGCGTTGCGTATCCTCCATGTGTCATGCACGGCTCTTTTTTATTGATGCAGGGCTACTCCCTGCGCAAAACCTGATCGGTCAGGAACGCGGCAATCCGCCCTGCAACAAAATCCTGTTTAAGGGCGGCTTCATCATACTCGGTGTTCAGCCACTCCATGAACGGAATGCGCCCCTCCGCCTGTGCCTGATAACGCAGGAAAAACGCATCCAGAATTCCCGTGCGAGAACCACGGAAATGCCCGAACCGCCACGAAAGCTCGCGCAGGGCCTGTGCCGCACTCCCGCCTTCAAACATCACCACCAGAGCAGAGGCGAGCCCGGCTCGGTCTGCACCGGACTTGCAGTGCATCAGCATAGGGAATTGCAATGTGCTGTACATCTGTGCAAAGCGCAGAATACGGTCCTTGTGCGGAGCCCCCCTGCTCTCAAACGCCATATCCAGGTGGGTCAGGCCGATCTGTGCAGCCGCATTGCGGGAGAGGGCATCCGAGCCACACTGCCTGTGCCCGCGCAGGTTGACCAGCGTGCGCAGGCCCAGCCTGCTGACAGCCCGCCGCAAACGGGCAGGGGTGGGGTGGTTACACCGGTACACCTTGCCCGGAATAACCGCATGAAAATTGGTCCAGACCAGACGGAGGATAGCATGGTCAACAAACAGGCTATCCGTCCATGCTCTGGCACGGCCGGTCTGGGAAGAAAGATGGCCGTTAAACACAAAACCCCCTCATGTCTCATGCAGCAGCATGCTGGCTTTCCATGTTCCACCTCCGGCCCCACACGTCAATAATCCCCCACCACCCCGCGCATGCGCCCTGAACAGAAAAACCCCGGCAGGGGTTACTCCTGCCGGGGCTTCATTTATTCCTGCCAGACCAAACCAGGCAGGCCGAACCTGTAGGATCAGATCTTGCGTTCGATCTGCAATTCCTTGATCCGGCCAATGGCCTTGGCCGGGTTCAGCCCCTTGGGGCAGGTCTGGGTGCAGTTCATGATCGTACGGCAGGCGTAGAGCTTGAACGTATCTTCCAGTGAATCAAGGCGTTCACCGGTATGTTCGTCACGGCTGTCTGCAATCCAGCGATATGCGGCAAGCAGCACGGCCGGGCCAAGATACTTGTCGCCATTCCACCAGTAGGACGGGCAGGACGTGGTGCAGCAGAAGCACAGAATGCATTCCCACATACCGTCCAGCTTGCCGCGTTCCTCAATGCTCTGGCGGCGTTCACCATCCGGCGGAGGAGCGCTGTCTGCCTGCATCCAGGGCTGGATGGAGCGCAACTGCGCATAAGCCCCATCCAGGTTGGACACCAGATCCTTGACAATGGGCATATGGGGCAGCGGGTAAATCCGCACGTCGCCCTCAATGCTTTTGATCGGCTTAAGGCATGCCAGTGTGTTTTCACCATCAATGTTCATGGCGCAGGACCCACAGATCCCTTCGCGGCAGGAGCGCCGGAATGTCAGTGTGGGGTCCACTTCATTCTTGATGTGGATAATGGCATCAAGCACCATTGGCCCAAAGGTATCCAGATCAAGCTCGTAAGAGTCTATGACCGGGTTTTTACCGTCATCAGGGGACCAGCGGTACACCTTGAAGGTTTTGACATTTTTTGCGCCGGCCGGAGCGGGAAAGGTTTTGCCTTTCCCTACGGTGCTGTTACGCGGCAGTCTGAGTTCGACCATGTTCGCCTCCCTTTGCCCTGCGGATCAGTAAACGCGCTTTTTGGGTGGGAAAACCTCGACATCGTCGGTCAGGGTTTTCATATGTACCGGACGGTAGGTCAGCTTGACGCCGCCCTTGTCATCCAGCCACGAAACGGAATGTTTGAGCCATTCCTTGTCATCACGATCGGGGAAGTCATCGCGGGCATGCGCGCCACGGCTTTCGTGCCGGGCCAGACCACTTTCCAGCGTGGCTGTTGCATTGGCCAGCAGGTTTTCAAACTCCAGCGCTTCCATCAGGTCACTGTTCCAGATCAGTGAGCTGTCGGAAACGGAGATGTCACCCAGACCACTCCAGATATCACGGATCTTGTCCACGCCTTCCTGCAGGCTTTCCTGCGTACGGAACACGGCGGCATGGGCCTGCATATCCCGCTGGAGGCGGTCACGCATGGCGGAAACCTTGGTCCCGCCCTTGGCGTAACGCAGCTTGTCCAGACGATCGAGAGCAAACTCGCCAGCCCCGGCGGGGAGCGGGCGCACAAAGTCGCTCGGCTTGACGACCTCTGCCGCACGGCGGGCCGCCGCACGACCAAACACGATCAGGTCAAGCAGGGAGTTGGTGCCAAGGCGGTTTGCACCATGCACGGACACACACGCGGCTTCGCCCACAGCCATAAGGCCCGGCACCACCGCATCGGGGTTGTCCGCTGTGGGGCGCACCACTTCGCCGTGAATATTGGTGGGAATACCACCCATATTGTAATGCACGGTCGGCAGAACAGGCACGGGTTCCTTGGTTACGTCCACACCGGCAAAAATACGCGATGTTTCCAGAATACCCGGCAGGCGTTCATGCAGCAGGTCGGAACCCAGATGCTCCAGATGCATCATGATGTGGTCTTTTTTGGGACCACAGCCACGCCCTTCCTTGATCTCGATCGTCATGGCGCGGGACACCACATCGCGCGAGGCCAGATCCTTGGCGGTAGGAGCATAACGCTCCATAAAGCGCTCACCTTCGGAGTTGGTCAGGTAGCCACCTTCACCACGGCACCCTTCGGTCAGCAGGCAGCCTGCGGGGTAGATACCCGTGGGGTGGAACTGCACAAACTCCATATCCTGCGTCGGCAGGCCGGCACGCATGACCATGCCGTTACCATCACCCGTACAGGTATGGGCGGATGTGCAGGACTGGTAGGCACGGCCATAACCGCCCGTAGCCAGCACCACCATTTTGGCATTGAAGCGATGGATCGTGCCATCGTCCTGGCACCAGGCCATAACGCCACGGCAGGCGCCTTCATCATCCATAATCAGGTCGATGGCGAAGTATTCGACAAAGAACTCAACATTATGTTTAAGGCACTGCTGGTACAGCGTGTGCAGAATGGCATGGCCCGTGCGGTCGGCGGCAGCACATGCGCGGGGCACCGGTGCCTTGCCAAAGTCGCTCATATGGCCGCCAAAGGGGCGCTGGTAGATCTTGCCTTCTTCCGTGCGGGAGAAGGGAACACCAAAATGTTCCAGTTCCTGCACAGCGGGCACGGCCTCACGCACCATGAACTCGATGGCGTCCTGGTCGCCCAGCCAGTCAGACCCCTTTACGGTGTCATACATATGCCAGCGCCAGTTATCCTCGGCCATGTTGCCAAGGGAGGCACCAATACCACCCTGTGCGGCCACCGTGTGGCTGCGGGTGGGGAAAACCTTGGTAATGCACGCAGTACTCAGGCCCGCGGCCCCCATACCCAGCGTTGCACGCAGGCCCGAACCACCTGCACCCACGACCACAACATCGTATGCGTGATCAACAATCCGGTAAGCTCCCCGAGAAGGAGAGGAATTGGCATTCATCGTGACGGCGCTCCCATATGCGTTCGGCCTGTCAGTCGTTCAGGTTCATGCCGCCGCGTATCCGACCTGTTCCGTCGGCGGCACAAGGCTCTTTATCTATGTGGGCAGGTGCCCGGCTTACTTGCCGGAACCGCTCCGCACCACCAGCTTGATCACGGCAAATACGCCAAGCAGCCCCATAAGGGACGTGCCAATCTTGACCAGCAGGCGGGTAGGCAGATGCGCCTTGCCGTGCACGTAGTCATCCACAATAACCTGCAGGCCAACCTGCGCATGGTAGAAGGTGGTAATGATCAGTGCTGCCAGCATGGTGGCGTTAACGGGCTTGCCGCCCCACTTAACCACCTCGGCGTGGTCTGCCCCGCCAAGGCGGAACATCTGCACAACAAACCATGTGGAAAGCGGCAGCAGGCTGGCGGCGGAAACGCGCTCGGCCCACCAGTGGCTTACACCCGAATGCCCCGCACCCAGACCGCGCGCGCGGCCAAGCTGGGAGCGCATGACTTCAATATGTGGAACAGAAGCGTTCATGTCAGGATACCTTCCCGGCTTTGGCGCGTTTGCTTCTGCGGCAACCCGCCACAGCAAGCAGGGCGACGGCCAGCACGGTGCTTACACCGGCTGTAACACCCACCGCCACTGGGCCATCCTTGTTCAGCTCTTCCTTGTCGTAGCGGTATCCTGCATCCCAGATGAGATGCCGGATGCCACCGACCGTGTGGTAAACGACCGAAGCCAGCCACCCTACCAGCACAAGCTGGCCTAGCGGGTTGCCCGTTACCTTACGCGCCGTAGCATAGGCTTTTGGCCCCTTGGCCGCAGCGCCAAGCCAAAAAACGCCAAGCGCGGCACCGGCCGTGGCGACCACTCCCGTGATTCGATTTGAAATGGAAAGAACCATGGAAAGCCGGTAACGGTACACCTGCAAGTGCGGCGACATGGGCCGCTGGATCAGTGTGCCGTCACTTCGGCTCCCTACATAGAGGGCCTTACGGATATCCTGCATTGTCAGCCTCGTACCCCGTGTCTATCCCTGAGCGCTGGTTGCATCCAGCGTTTTGCATCGTTTTTGTCCTACGCCCCGTGCCTCGGCCCGGTCAATTCAACGGATCAACACGAGACCGAGAGGGGCAGGATTCTCACTCAGGCGTGTCTGGGCAGCAGATCAAGCGCGATCATGGTTTCCGCGATCTGAACCGCGTTCAAAGCCGCACCTTTCCGCAGATTATCGGACACGCACCAGAACGCCAGACCATGCGGCACGGTCGGGTCGACACGAAGGCGTGACACATAGGTTGCATCTTCCCCCACGCACTCGAGCGGGGTCACGTACCCGCCATCTTCGCGCTGGTCGAGCAGGACAACCCCTTCGGACTCCCGCAGGGCCGCACGGGCGCGCTCAAGGTCCACAGGCTCGGCAAACTCGGCAATAACGGCTTCGGAATGACCGACAAACACCGGAACACGCACGCAGGTTGCCAGCACTTCCACGTCCGGATCGAGAATTTTTTTGGTCTCGACTCGCATCTTCCATTCTTCCTTGGTCGCACCGTCATCCATAAAACGGTCGATCTGAGGAATGCAGTTGAAGGCGATCTGCTTCTGGAACTGCTCGATCTTGGGCGGGTCGTTCACAAAGCTGCCACGGGTCTGGGAGAACAGCTCGTCCATGCCATCCTTCCCCGCGCCGGATACGGCCTGATACGTGGAGACCACCACCCGCTTGAGGGTAAACAGGTCATGCAGGGGCTTGAGAGCCACCACCATCTGAATGGTCGAGCAGTTGGGGTTGGCAATAATGTTGCGCTTCATGTCCTTGAGCGCCAGCGGGTTAACCTCGGGCACCACCAGCGGCACATCCGGCTCCATGCGGAAGTGGGATGTGTTGTCAATCACAACGCAGCCAGCCTTGGCGGCAATGGGCGCATATTTGGCGGACACAGACCCACCGGGGGAGAACAGCCCGACATCCCAGCCCTTGAAATCAAAGGTTTCAAGGTTCTGGACTTTCAGAACGCGATCCCCGAACGAGACTTCACGCCCAGCAGAACGCGGGGAGGCCAGTGCGACAATCTCATCCACCGGGAATTCCCGTTCGGCCAGTGTCTTGAGGATTTCCCGCCCCACCGCACCTGTCGCGCCTACAACAGCAACCCGATAACCCATAATCCACCTTTGATTCAGAGCACGTTAGAAACCAGAAAAACGCACCCCCGCACGGGGGCCGTTCAATCGCGCGAACCCTAGACCATTCCGGCAGCAAATGGAATTGCTCGCCCCAAAGCTTTCCCACCCACCACTCCGGCAAATGGCGGGCAGGGCGGAATACGGCCCGCGCGGATGACAAGCCGCTCAGGACATTACGAGAAATGACACCTGAGACTTATTTATAAAGTGCAATAATGAAAAAAATATTTTTATATCCTGCGGGAAAGGTTTCTTTGACGCATATCAATGCAACCTTTTTCAGATATGGTTGTCATATCAAACAGAAGAAGTTGTGGAGGACGACCGTTTTTCTACCCTGCCATCCCGGTCCCTCCTCACCCCATACAGAATGCATTGGGAAAAGAACGTGACCGTTAAAATTGCCATCCTGAAGGAAACGCAGCCCGACGAACGCCGGGTTGCCATGATTCCCGCGGTAGCACAGCGCATAGCCAAGCTTGGGGCAAATCTTGTTCTGGAGCAGGGAGCGGGCAGTGCTGCAACCTACACGGACGATGCCTATACAAAGGCAGAAGTAACGCAGGAGCCCGATACCGGGAAACTGGTTGCCGATGCGGATATTGTGCTCTCCGTCCAGCCCCCATCGGTCGAGACCGTCAAACAGATGAAGCCCGGCGCCCTGCTGGTTTCCTTCATTTACGCCCAGACACAGCCTGATCTGGTCAAGGCGCTGCGCGATGGCAAGATCACCACGTTTGCCATGGAGCTTATTCCGCGCATCAGCCGTGCGCAGGCCATGGATGCGCTGTCCAGCCAGGCAGCTCTTGCAGGGTACTATGCGCCCCTGCTGGGCAGCGTGCATATGCAGAAAATCCTGCCCATGATGACCACCGCCGTTGGCTCGCTGCGTGCGGCTCGCGTGCTGGTCATGGGGCTGGGGGTTGCGGGCCTGCAGGCACTGGCCACCGCACACCGCCTTGGCGCTGTGTGCGAAGGCTACGACGTACGCCCCGAAACCAAGGAAGAAGCGGAATCCGTTGGCGCCAAGTTTGTGGATACGGGCATTGATGCACGCGGCGCAGGCGGTTACGCCCGTGAGCTGACAGCAGATGAAAAAGCCAAGGTCCGGGCGACCCTTTCGCAGCATATCGCACAGGCCGACCTGATCATTACCACAGCAGCCGTCCCCGGCCGCAAGGCCCCCCGCCTGATTGATGCCGAACAGCTTGCCGGCATGAAGGAAGGCTCCGTTGTGGTGGACATGGGCGCACCTAACGGTGGCAACTGTGAAGGCACCAAAGCGGGCGAAACCATCAAGGTTGGTCCCGTGGTCATGGTTGGGCCAACCAACCTGCCCTCCAGCCTGGCAGCACAGGCGAGCGAGCTCTACGCCAAGAACATTTACAACCTGCTCGAGCAGGTTCTGCATGATGGTGTGCTCAAGCCCGATTTTACAGACGAAGTCATAACCGGCACCACCCTGACCCATGATGGCAAGATTACCAATGTCGCCATCCAGAAGGTCATCGAAGGCACACCAGCGGAGAAAGCATGATGGATTCCGTAACATCCATGACCTTCATTATCGCCCTCTACATCTTCATGCTGGCCGCATTTACCGGCTACGTGGTGATTAGCCGGGTGCCCTCCATCCTGCATACGCCCCTTATGTCCGGCTCCAACTTCATTCACGGTATTGTGGTGGTTGGTGCGCTTGATGCGCTGTTCAATGCCACCACGCTCACCGGGCAGATCATCGGGTTTGTTGGCGTTTTTCTGGGCGCAGGGAACGTTATGGGCGGCTACGTCGTGACCGACCGCATGCTGGCCATGTTCCGCCCGAGCCAGAAGCAGACCACAGAGAAAAAAGGCCAGCAGTAACATGTTTATCGAATACATTGTTGGCCTGAGCGGACTGATTGCCGCAGGCCTGTTCATTTACGGGCTGAAGGCCATGTCCTCCCCCGTAACCGCCGTATCGGGCATTGTGACCGCAGGTTACGGTATGGTGTTTGTGGTTGGGGCCACATTCCTCAACCTGTTCAATGTCAGCCCCGATGCGCGCCCGCACCTGCTGGTCAATGTTGCGCTGGCTGTTGTGGCCCTGCTGCTGGGCTGCCTGTGGACCGGCTGGCGTGGCCGCACGGTGCAGATGACCGCCATGCCGCAGATGGTCGCCATCTTTAACGGCATGGGGGGTGGCTCTGCGGCATCCCTTGCTGCGGTCAGCCTTCTGTCCGACCATGCCACGTCCGGCCTGCACCTGAGCGTTACCATCGTGGGTGCGCTTATTGGCTGTATCTCCTTTACCGGCTCGATCATTGCATGGGCCAAGCTTGACGGGCGTATGAGGAAACCCGTGCGCTTTGGCGGACAGCGGATTTTCAACGCCGCCCTGTTCCTGATCTCGCTCGTCCTCGGTGCGCTGACAGTCATGCAGTATGGCACACCAGAAGGTGTGCTGCCCGGTATTCTGTTCTTTGGTGCGGCCCTGCTGTTTGGTGTCTGCATGACCCTGCCCATTGGTGGGGCAGACATGCCGGTTGTGATCTCGCTCTACAACGCCTTTACCGGTCTGGCCGTGGGCCTTGAAGGCTACGTGATGGGCAACCCCGCCCTGATGATTGCCGGCATGGTTGTTGGCTCGGCTGGCACGCTGCTGACCGCCCTGATGGCAAAAGCCATGAACCGCTCGCTCACCAACGTGCTGTTCAGCAACTTTGGGGATACGGCAAGCTCCGCCAAAGGCCCCGAAGGGGAAATGAAATCCGCCGACCCGTCGGATGCAGCCACCTCCATGCGCTATGCATCCAGCGTGATTATTGTGCCCGGCTATGGTCTGGCCGTGGCACAGGCACAGCAGAAGCTGTACGAGTTTGTTAAAATGCTTGTGGCTGATGGTGTGGATGTCAAATTTGCCATTCACCCCGTGGCAGGCCGCATGCCGGGGCACATGAACGTGCTGCTGGCCGAAGCTGGCGTTCCATACGACATGATTTACGATATGGACGATATTAACGACAGCTTTGCCACCACCGACGTTGCCCTGATTATTGGTGCGAACGACGTGGTCAACCCCGAAGCCCTGACCGACAAATCCTCCCCCATTTATGGCATGCCTATCCTGAACGCTTACAAATCGCGTCAGGTCTTTGTCATCAAACGTGGGTCCGGCACGGGGTATTCCGGGGTGCAGAACCCGCTCTTCTTCCAGAAGAACTGCACCATGGTCTTTGGGGATGCACAGGCCGTGCTCTCCAAAATGGTCGAAGCCGTCAAGGCGCTCGGCACCGCCTAACGGCAAACGGGAGGGAACCAGACGGTCCCTCCCGTTTTTTTTGTTTGCAACAAAAGGCGTAGATTATGTCAGGCAAGATGAAAGCCGCTGTTGTCCATGAATTTGGCAAGCCGCTCACGCTTGAGGAACTGGACATTCCCTCCATCAACTCCAACCAGATCCTGGTCAAGATGATCGCCTGCGGCGTCTGCCATACGGACCTGCACGCAGCCAGCGGGGACTGGCCCAAAAAGCCGACCCTGCCCTTTATTCCCGGGCATGAGGGCGTGGGCACGGTTGTGGAAGTTGGCAGCAATGTTGACTGGATTAAAAAGGGGGACATCGTTGGTGTGCCCTTCCTGTATTCCGCCTGTGGTCATTGTGAGCATTGTTATGCAGGCTGGGAAACCCTTTGCCAGAAACAGGAAGAAACCGGCTACTCCGTTAATGGCTGCTTTGCGGAATACGTTGTGGCGGACCCGGGCTATGTGGCTCATATTCCCCCCGGCGTGGACCCCATTAAAATTGCGCCGGTCCTGTGCGCAGGGCTGACTGTTTATAAAGGTCTGAAAATGACCGACACGCGCGCAGGTGACTGGGTTGCGGTGTCCGGTGCTGGCGGGCTGGGGCAAATGGCCATCCAGTACGGTGTGGCCATGGGCCTGAACATGATCGCGGTTGATATTGACGACGCCAAACTTGAAACCGCACGGAAACTTGGCGCCGCACACACCGTTAACGCCAAGACAACCGACCCGGCAGCCTTTATCCAGAAGGAAGTCGGGGGCGCTCATGGGGGATTGATCACGGCTGTTTCCACCAAGGCGTTCTCTCAGGCCATGGGGTATGTGCGCGCTGGTGGCACACTGGTCCTGAACGGGCTGCCGCCGGGGGACTTCCCCATTTCCATTTTTGATATGGTCATGAACGCCATTACCGTCCGCGGTTCCATTGTGGGTACCCGGCTGGACATGATCGAAGCTCTCTCCTTCTTTGCTGAAGGAAAAGTGACCTCGGTTACCAAGACTGATCGGCTTGAAAACATCAATCAGATATTTGATGATCTCGAGCATGGTCGTGTTGAAGGGCGTGTTGTTCTGGATTTCAGAAACTAACCCCCTTCAATATTGACGAACCAGAAGGATTTTTTCCATGGCTTACGCAACGACAAACCCTTTTACCGAAGAACAGGTCAAGGTTTTTCCCAGCCCGACCGATGCTCAGGTCGATGCCGCACTGGACAAGGGCCATGCGGCCTTCAAAAAATGGAAAAACACAACTTTTGCTGAACGTGCACGCGTTTTGCAAAAAGCGGCTGATCTGCTGCGCGCCAATGTGGACGAATACTCCAAGCTGCTGACGCTGGAAATGGGCAAGCTCTACGCCGAAGCAAAGGCAGAAACCGAGCTTTCTGCTGCAATTTTTGAATATTATGCCGTTAATGCCGAGCGCCTTCTGGCACCCGAAGTGCTCCCCCTTGCCTCCGTCAAGGAAGGTCGCGCCAAGATCGTGTTCGAAGCGCAGGGCATTCTGCTGGCTATCGAACCTTGGAACTTCCCCTACTATCAGGTCGCCCGCATTATTGCGCCGCAGCTTTCTGCTGGTAACGTGGTTATTCTCAAGCACGCATCCAACGTGCCGCAGTGTGCCGCCGCCATGGAAAAACTGATGCACGACGCAGGTCTGCTTGAAGGTGGGTTCCAGAACCTCTACCCAACGCGTGACCAGCTTGCCAAGATTATTGCCGATATCCGCGTGCGTGGTGTGGCCCTGACCGGCTCCGAAGGTGCTGGCGCCAAGGTTGCTTCCGAAGCGGGGCTTGCACTTAAAAAATGCACCATGGAACTCGGCGGGTCCGATGCCCTGATCGTGCTGAACGATGCTGATATTGAAAAAGCCGCCAAGTGGGCCGTTTATGGCCGCCACTGGAACGGTGGGCAGGTTTGCGTTAACGCCAAGCGCATGATTGTGGAAGACGGCGTTTACGACAAATTTGTTGAGCTGTACCGCAAAGGTATTTCCGAACTGCGTATGGGCGACCCGATGGACCCCGCCACCACGCTGCCGCCCCTGTCCTCTCGCGGGGCGGTAGATGGGCTGAAGCAGCAGGTTGCCGATGCCGTGGCACAGGGTGCCAAAGCGGAAGAAATCCCGCTGGAAATGCCCAACAAAGGCTGCTTCTTCCGCCCGGTTATCCTGAGTCATCTGGAAGAAGGCAACCCGGCCCGCCACACGGAATTCTTTGGCCCGGTGACCATGCTGTTCCGTGCGAAAGATGCTGACCACGCCATTGAAATTGCCAATGACTCCCCCTACGGGCTTGGTGGTTCCATCTTTACCAAAAACGAAGAGCGTGGTGCAGAACTGGCCCGCCGGATTGATACCGGCATGGTCTACATCAACCACCCGACCATGGTTAAGGCCGATCTGCCGTTTGGTGGCGTCAAGCGCTCGGGCTTTGGCCGCGAATTGCTGGGTCTGGGCCTGAAAGAGTTCGTCAATGCCAAGCTGATTGATATTGTGGACATTGACGCACCGTTCTGATGCTTTCTGAACAGCGTTAACCAGAAAGGGCGGAAGGATCACTCCTTCCGCCCTTTCTTTATCTGTGTGTCAGACTAAAGGTTTTCAAACACCCCGAGTAGATCATGCTTTTTTCGTGTGGCCTATATTTTCCGCACAAATCCCGCATAAAAAAAGACCGTGTGCCAGGCACACGGTCTTTTCATAATACTGGTCAGGGTTGCCCTCTTCAGGCAGAATTATGCAGGCACAACCAGTGCAAACGCCCAGTCCAGCCAAGGCAGCAAGGCCGCAATATCGGCTGTTTCCACCGTAGCACCGCCCCATATGCGCAGGCCCACGGGCGCATCCCGGTAGCTGGCAAGGTCAAAGCCAATGCCTTCCTTATCCAGCACAGCCAGCATTGTTTTGACTGTTGCCATCTGCCGGTCCCGCTCCAGAGCCAGAAACCATGGTGCGACAATCCGTAGGCAAATGGCGGTAGAGGAACGCTCTTCCTCCTTTTCTGCCAGAAAGGAGACCCAGTCCGTGGTTTTAACCCACGCAGCAACCGCCGCCAGATTGGCCTGAGACCGGGCCTTGAGCCCTTCCAGCCCTCCGACGGATTCTGCCCATTGCAGGCTGTCCAGCGCGTCTTCCACACACAGCATGGAAGGGGTGTTGATGGTATCGCCCTTAAAAATACCTTCGATCAGCGCATCCTTGGCGGTCATGCGGAAAATCTTGGGGAGCGGGCGGGGGGCCTTAAAGGTTTGCAGCCGTTCCACAGCGCGCGGCGAAAGCGCGATCATGCCATGTGCGGCCTCGCCCCCAAGAGCTTTCTGCCAGGACCATGTTACCACATCCAGCCGGTCCCATGGCAGATCCATGGCAAAGGCGGCGGAGGTGGCATCGCAGATCACCAGCCCTTCATGCTCGGCGGGAATGGCATTAGCCGATGGCAGGCGCACGCCCGAGGTGGTGCCATTCCATGCCAGCACCACGTCATGCGCCCAGTTAACTTCGTTCAGGTCTGGCAACTGGCCGTAATCGGCCTTGAGCACGCGGGTATTGTCCAGCTTGAGCTGGGTTACAATATCCTGCGCCCACAGGGCGGAAAAACTCTCAAACGCCAGCACGTCCACCGGGCGTTCGCCCAGCAGGGACCACAGGGCCATTTCCACCGCACCCGTGTCGGACGCAGGCACAATGCCTACGCGCCAGCCTTCGGGCACACCCAGAATTTTGCGGGAGCGTACAATAACCTCGTTCAGCCGCGCACGCCCTTCTGGCGAACGGTGGGAGCGGCCAACCAGCGCCTTATCCAGCGCGGCAAGGCTCCACCCCGGGCGCTTGGCGCACGGTCCGGATGAAAAACAGGGATTGAGCGGGCGAATGGCCGGACGGGACGAAGCGGAAGGGGAAAGGGCGTTCATAACCTTGGCCGAGAAGAGGGAGGGACAAGTCTGGTGCGAGAGAGGGGACTCGAACCCCTAAGCCCGTAAGGGCGGTCGATTTTGAGTCGACTACGTCTACCAGTTCCGTCACTCTCGCGAACTGCTTTTTCCCCTACCAGCAAATTGCCGCCCGGAAAAGGGTTTGTTGGCGGCATTTGTCGCACAAAGCGCTTCACCCCAGCCTAACGGCAGACCCGCTGGGTGCCGTCTGCAGCAATGTAGGTGCCGGTCTGTGTATTGTAGCACGCATTGCGCACGCAACTGCCCCCTACGGCAAGTGGCTGGGGGTAGTTTTGCACCGCCATGGCTATGGCCTCCCGCGCGGCTGCCCCGCACAGCGGCGTATTGGTGGGGGCGGAGGGGTCATTCACCAACTGGCTTTCGTTTGCGGGGGGCGGTGTTGGTGCGCTCAGCCCCGGTGCAAAGCTCTGCGGGGGAATACGGGTGGGCTGGCTGGCGCACCCGGCCAGCAGCCCAAGCACAAGGACAGACCCCAAAGCCGGAATACGAACAGGAATGAACATGCGCTCTTCAGTCTTTCAGCACGCGGTGGCTTGTTGCCCACACAGTTGCAGGGAGGCCAGCATAACCCGGTTACCCGCCTGAACCCAACATCAGGCTTACAGGTCCAGCAGGCCCTGCGCCGGTTGGCCACCAATAATGGCACGGCAGGAGCCATCGCCAAAAGTCAGGTCAACCTGCTGCCCGCTCCTTAGCCCTGCGGCTTTTGTCACGGGGTGGCCATCTGCTGTGACCAGCGCATAACCACGTGCCAGCACGGCTTGGGGAGATACTGCCTCCAGTTGCCCGGCGGCCCCTGCCAGCGCAATCCGCCGCTCACGCAAAAGCGCCATCAGGGGGGCGGGGGACACGCGGCAGCGGCCCAGCCGCACTTCCTGCCGTTGCAGGGTGTGCTGCATGCCCCCCACAAACGCGCCACCCAGTACGGCAAGCCGTGTTCTGCGGCCGGACAGAAGTGTTTCCACCGCAGGCATGTGCCGCTCCACCGCCACAAGGTCCGCCTTACGGCGGCGGACAAGGGCGGGCAGGGCCACGTCCAGCCTGCGGGCACGGTCATCCAGTTGCATGCGCGCGGTCTGCACCAGACCGGGCAGGTCCGGTAGCGCGGCGGCTGCCCTGTCCAGCCGCAGGCGGGCGGTTTGCATCTGCCGGGCCAGTGCGCCTGTGGCACGGGCGGCGCGGTGTTCAATTTCAGCCAGCAGTTCGCTCCGCACAGGTACGGCCATTTCTGCCGCCGCTGTGGGGGTGGGCGCTCTGCGGTCGGATGCAAAGTCGATCAGGGTTGTATCGGTCTCATGCCCTACGGCCGAGATCAGGGGGATGGAACAGGCTGCGGCTGCCCTCACCACGCCTTCATCGTTAAAGGCCATCAGGTCTTCGAGCGAGCCGCCACCGCGTGCGACTATCAGCACATCGGGCCGAGGCACGGCCCCTGTGCCATCCAGCGCGGAAAAACCGTTAATGGCAGCCACAATCTGGGCGGCAGCCCCCTCACCCTGCACGGGCACGGGCCACACCACCACAGGCCGGGGGAAGCGCCGCCGGAGCGTTGTGCAAATATCATGCAACACAGCCCCCTGCGGGGATGTAACAAGCCCGATCACGCGTGGCAGAAGGGGAATGGGCCGTTTGCGGGCGGGGTCAAACAGCCCCTCTTCCCCCAGCCTTATCCGCAGGCGCTCAATACGGGCGAGCAATGCGCCCTCGCCCGCATATTCCATGCGTTCCACAATAAGCTGGTAGCTTGAGCGCTCGCCGTAGGCGGAGACCTTGCCGGTTGCAATAATTTCCAGCCCGTTTTCAGGCACCAGCCCAAGGCGGCTGACACTGCCACGCCAGACCACGCCGGAAATCTTGCCCTGCTCATCCTTGAGCGAAAAATAGATGTGCCCGGAGGGGTAGCGTTTGAATTCCGTAATTTCGCCTCGCACGCGCACGCGGCTGAACGACCCCTCCAGCGTACGCCGGATTGCGCCGGAAATTTCCGAAACCGTATATTCAGGGACATTGCCGCCAGATGGGGAGGCGGCTCCAAACTCTTCGTGCATCCGCACAACCTATGCTACAGACGCTCGCCCTGAAAGAGCAGACATGAACAGCAGGAGAAAAGAATTGCGCGTACTTCTGGTAGGCTCAGGCGGCCGCGAACATGCCATGGCCGAAACACTGGCCAAATCCCCAGCACTTTCCGCGCTGTTCATTGCCCCCGGCAACCCCGGCACGGCCCGTTGCGGAACCAACGTGCCCATTGGCGCGCATGATGTGGCAGCCCTTGTAACCTTTGCCCGCGAGCAGAAGATTGATCTGGTAGTGCCCGGCCCCGAAGCGCCACTGGTCGCAGGGCTGGCCGATGCCTGCGCACTGGCGGGCCTGCCGTGTGCCGGCCCCACGCAGGCCGCCGCCCAGCTTGAAGGCAGCAAGAGCTTTACCAAGGAAGTCTGCGATGCGGCGGGTATTCCCACCGCGGCATGGGAACGCTTTACGGATGCGCCCTCCGCCATTGCCTATGTGCGCCGCAAAGGAGCGCCCATCGTGGTCAAGGCCGACGGGCTGGCTGCGGGCAAGGGCGTTGTTGTTGCCACAACCGTAGCCGAAGCCGAAGCCGCCATTACGGACATGATGACAGGTGGCGCACTGGGCGATGCCGGGCGCAGCGTGGTGATCGAAGATTGCCTTGTAGGGGAGGAGGTCTCTCTCTTTGCCTTCTGTGCGGGGGAAACCGCCTGCCTGATTGGTGCGGCACAGGACCACAAACGCATTGGAGATGGGGATACAGGCCCCAATACCGGAGGCATGGGTGCCGTATCCCCCCCAAAAGGCTTTGGCCGGGCAGAGCAGGAAGCCGCACTGGACCTGCTGGTGCGCCCCATGCTGCGCGAAATGGTACGCCGGGGCACGCCATTCCGGGGCGTCATTTTTGCCGGGCTGATGCTGACCGAAAACGGGCCATCGCTGATTGAATACAATGTGCGCTTTGGTGACCCCGAGGCCGAAGCCCTGCTCCCACGCCTGACATCGGACCTGCTGCCAGCCTTGCAGGCACTGGCCGAGGACCGGCTGGACGTGGCCCCCATTACATTTTCCAACCAGGCATCGGTCTGCGTGATCATGGCGGCACGGGGTTACCCCGGCAGCCCGGAAAAAGGGGCCGTGATCCATGGGGTGGACACAGCCAATGCTCTGGAAGGGGTGCGGGTTTTTCAGGCAGGCACCACACAGAACATGGCCGGAGAACTGGTGGTTTCAGGCGGGCGTGTGCTGGCTGTCTGCGCTCTGGCGGACACGGTGCAAGAAGCCCAGAAGCGCGCTTATGCCGGTGTTAAGGCCATTACGTGGGATGGTGCGGTATGGCGGACGGATATTGGCAACCGCGCCCTGTAAGCAACCGGGTAAAAACGGGGTCAATCTGGCCCCGTAAACCAGCATACCCCATGCCGCACGGCACCCTCGGCGGCATGGGCCTTACCCGCCACACTCCAGAACATGCCCAAGCACAAGGGCATCGGACCCATCAGGGTAATAGGCCCGGCGCAGGCCTTTTTGTTCAAACCCGGCCTGTGCATACAGCTTTTGTGCCGCAGGGTTCCCGACCGAAACTTCCAGAAAAACCATTTCGGCCTTTTGCGCTCTGGCGTGGGCAAGGCTCCATGCCACCAACTGCGCGGCCAGCCCCTGCCGCCTGTATGCAGGCAGCACGCACAGGGTCAGAATTTCTGCCTCCCCCGCCACGCAACGCAGCATAACAAACCCTGCGGGCTGCTCCCCCACCAGCACCAACCCGGCGCAAACACCGGCTGAGCCGAGCAGGCTGAGCATGGCGGCTGTGTCCCACTGCTCCTGCGGGGTAAAACACTGCGTATGCAGGCAGGCCAGCACAGCCGCGTGCCCCACCCCCACAGACTGCATTTGCGGCAGACCCATTAGACCGGAGCAGCCCGCAACCCATTGGCTGGCAGTTTGGCCTCCGGCGGGTCCACATAAACCGGCAGTGCGCCACGCGGTGGCAAGTCCCCACGCATCCGGCGCAGGGCCGTAGCCGCAACCTGCTCTACATCAGGGTGGGTAATCGGGCATAGGATCGCGGAGGGGAAAGCCAGATCAGCGCGGGATTCACCTGCAACCAGCCACCGCCCTTGCGAGGCGGACCAGTCTGCTATGGTTACGGCCCGCGCACCCTGCCTGTCTTCCACAAAAACGCGGCCACGCCGGGCGGCGGTCACCACCAGCCAGCCAGCCATGGGGTCTGGCTGAGCGGCAAGGGCGGCATCCAGTTCCGGGGCCAGAGCCTCTGCCCGCGTGACCCCCACAACCGGGCACCCCACGCCTACGGCATACCCTGCCGCCGCCGCACAGGACGCCCGCAGGCCGGTAAAAGACCCCGGCCCCACCACAACCGCAACCAGATCCGGCGCACTCCCCTGTGCGCGTGACCAGCCAGCCTGCTGCAAAACCTGTGCTGCCAGCAGGCTAAGCCCTTCCGCCGCCTGCTTGCCGGCCTCCTGCCTGAAGGCAAGCACCTGCAACACGCCATCTGTATTGGTAACACAGGCCGCCGTGCCACAGGCATGGTCGCCTGCAGGGCTCCCATCGAGCACCAGAATACGCTGCACCACTACTCTACAATCCGGCAGGCCTGATCGAACTCAAGCCGGGGGGCCCGCTCGGGCTGGCCAGCAAAGTCCCCATACCCCAGACAGAGCAGGAAGTTGGCGCGCCAGCCCCATTCGGCCAGAAAAGCGTCTTCCACCACGGACTGGTCAAACCCTGAAACCGGCAGAACATCCAGCCCAAGGGCGCGGGCCGCCATGATCATATACCCGCCCTGCAAGGTGCCATTACGAAAAGCGGTTTCCTCAGACAGGCCGACATCAGCGGCAAACCAGGAGCGCAGTTCTTCCCCCGGGCTCAGCTTGGGGAGCTGTTCAAAAAACAGCGGGTCATGGGCAAGCACAGCAATAACCGGTGCCCCCATAACCCGGTTGACGTTCCCTGCGGACAGGGCAGGGCGCAGTTTTTCGCGCCCACTGGAGCCTGTAATAAAAACAATGCGGGCAGGGCAGCAATTGCCCGAGGTCGGCCCCATGCGCACCAGATCATAGATCTGGCGCAACAAAGCCTCCTCCACAGGGCGGGTCGTCCAGCGCAGGGGGGTTCGCGCCTTTGTAAACAGCAGTTCTAACCCACTTGCGTCCAACATGTTCTGTCCTGCCTCCTGCTGCGCCAGCTTGCTCCGGCGCGTGACTTCCCTCTTTTAAGGCAAGCATCCCGCGCCGAAAAGAGCCACCGTTGCAGGAGCTGCTCAGTCCACCTGTTCGACCGAGACAACCTCTGGCACGTAATGCTTGAGCATGTTTTCCACCCCATGCTTGAGCGTTGCGCGGGAGGAGGGGCAGCCGGAGCACGCACCCTGCATGGTCAGGCGCACAACCCCGTTGCGATACCCGCGAAAAACAATATCCCCACCATCGCCCGCAACGGCAGGGCGTACGCGCGTATCCAGCAGTTCCTTGATCTGGACAACAATCTCCGCATCTTCTGGAGCAATGTCGTCTTCAAGAACAGCAACGCCTTCGGCAACAACCGGCAGGCCCGCCACAAAATGATCCATCAGGGTGGACAGCACCAGTGGGCGCAGTTCCTCCCAGTCCGCGCTGTCGGACTTGGTGACGGAGACAAAGTCATTCCCCAAAAACACGCGGGCAACACCGGGCAGGGCAAACAGCGCATCGGCCAGAACCGAGCGGCCAACCACGGCGTCGGCATCAATAAAGTCTATGGTGCCCGCATCCCCTACCACGGCCTGACCGGGCAGGAACTTGAGCGTTGCGGGGTTGGGGGTGCCTTCGGTTTCGATAAACATGGCGGAAATGTCCGATCTGTAGGGTAAACCTGTATGATTACCTTTCAGTTGGCACCAGAATGAGGACAGAACAAGTTCTGTATGAAAATTTTAGTGCCACCAGCCCCCGGAACAGGGCCAGAAAGGGCTGTTTTGGGCCGTTTCCGCCCGACATCCGCACAAGGCAGCCATGCCGTGCACGACATTCAGCCCTTGCCCTTTACCCCCTTACCCGGCCCGGAGCTGAACAAGACGTGCCCTTAACGCGGGGTCGTGTGCATAAATATAAAGCCCCCTGACCGCGCGCGTCATCAACACATTGATCGCATTGAGCATGATCCGCTCCATGGTCTGCCCGGGCTGGGCAATACCATTGCGCCCGGCAAAAGCTGCGCCATCCTCATACCGGGTCGGGTCAAGTATCAGGGTATCAGCCGCGCTATCGTACCTTACGGATGGGCCAAGCAGCAGACCAACGTAATTCAGGTCGAACCCCTGAACGGTGTAAACGGAGCCGACTTCATCTATTGTATCAACACGTTCGGCCCATGGCAGGCGGGCTTCGGGTTTGGCAATATCCCATTTAAGCCGAAAACGCCCTTCGGTTACAAAATGCTCCTGACCATCCAGCCGGTAGGGGTAGTCATACGTTGCCACCATGCGGGAGAGGCCGAACTCGGTATTTTTCTGGCGCACCAGATCGTACATATCCTGTGCATCCTCAAAAACCCTGAGGTCAAAAGACGGATCATGGGGAACCGGCAGAATGGTCTTTTTGCAGAATGCGTCTATCCATGCACATGTCTGTGCACCAGCGTGCATACGGAACTGGTTTTTAAGCCGACAGGTCTGCACCTGCTTTTGGACCAGAACTGTTTCCAGCATATTCCTTGTCCAATGGCTTTTGAACTTGAGAACCTGCTTGTCATCAAAAACCAGCACAACAACCCTTGCACATTTCAGAATCTCTTCAAGATGATTGTCCTGTGCAAACCTGTTGTATTTATCGGATTTTGTTAAAAGAAGGTGCGCCTCGTCCACCAGAACCACATCCGCCATCTGCCCGGTTTTGTGCATGGTGTTGATGAAAGTTGTCGGGCGCTCATAGTCTTTCTTTTTCACATAAAGCGAATGTTCCGATATATTCCTGTAAAGTTTCATCATCTCTGGATGATTGACCAAAAGATAATTTTTTGTCCCCATTAACGGGTTTACAGCTGATTTTTGTCGGGACAGTTTTTGTATTTCGTTAAAAATTTTATTGATAACAATACTTTTTCCTGTTCCTGCATCGCCTTCAATAACAAAAACAGCATTCCCCTGCCCAACGTGGTCCTGACAGAACCTGACAACCTGCTGGCACAACTGCTCCTGCTCTACGGAAAGAGAACGATCGGGTGAAAGTTTTTGCAAAGCCTGATTGTTCTGCCTATCCACCACGTTTACCCCCATAAAACAAAAAAGCCTTTCCTCCATTATGAGGAAAGGCTTTTGATCCGTCCAGAAAACCCGTTGGTTCTTAGCGCAGGATACCCGTGTGACCAATGGAGTAACGGCCCGGCTGCGGCCATACGGTAAGGCCATGTGGCTCCTGCCCAACCGGAATACTGATCATGGTACCATCATCGGTGTTAATCCGGTAAACGACATCATCAAAGCGGCCAGACAGCCACAGGGCTTTACCATCCGCGCTGACATTGCCCATATCCGGGCTACCACCACCGGGAATAAGCCATGTTGCCACAACCTTGTTTGTAGCAAAATCAATAACCGAAACCCCGCCCCCCTTGCTGTGGGGGTGGCCATGAATCAGGTGGGAACCACGATTGGCAACATACATTTTTGTGCCATCACGGCTGGGGTACAACCCATGCGCACCCAGCCCCGTGCGGATAAAGCCTGTCTCGCGGAATGTATCCCCATCCACCAGAAACACGCCATCGGCCATCATGTCGGCAACATAAAAGGTTTTGCCATCGGGGGAGACCAGAACATCCTGCGGCATGCCACCACTGGACAGTTTGAGGTAACCCAGAACCTTTTTCTCAACCATATCCACCTTGACCAGATGGCCACCAAATTCGCAGGTGAAAATGGCGTAGCGCCCATCTATGGAAAAATCAGCGTGGTTGACGCCCTTGCACTCGGGCACATCAATGGACTGCTGCAACTGCATGCTATGCGGGTCGCGGAAGTCCAGACGTTTGCGGGCTTCGGCCACCACAATGGCGGATTTGCCATCGGGCGTAAAATACATGTTGTAGGGGTCATCCACCGCAATGGACGGGCCGGGGCGGGCCGTGCGCGGGTCAATGGGGGTCAGGCTGCCATGCACGGTGCCTTCCGCATTATTGGTCACCCACAGGGTGCGCAGGTCCCATGACGGCACAACATGCTGGGGGCTTTTACCCACAGGAAAATGGTCCACCACCTTGTTGGTGGTCGGGTCGATGACAGACACATCATTCGAGCGCAGGTTGGGCACGTAAACCCGCTCGGGGTCCTGCGCCACTTCCGGCGCAATGTGGCCTACCCCGGTCTCGCTATACAGGTTGGCAGGGTTGGGGACTGGGGGCATGCCAGGAATGGTCTGCACCAGAGGAGCCGCCGTGCGGCTCCCGCTCTCGGACGGAGTGCCAACATCCTGCGCCCAACCGGGCGCACTGCCAGCATTTATGCCAACAATGGCAACCGCCGCAACCAGATACTGTTTAAAACCCATAACCCAGACCCTTCTGTGCCTGTTATCACTTTAACTCCTGATACGGCTCCGCATTTATCATGCGGCGTAAATAACGTCTATTCGGGTGTGGTTAAAATCTTTCATTTATTATTATAGAAAAATTATTTTATATATTTATTTGCTGCGCGCATCATCAATGGCTTTAACGGCCGCGTCCACCTGCATGGACAAGCCGGGCTGCCCCAGTGTGGACGTGGCCCGCCGTGGGTCTCCACCATAAATCCCCTGCGCCGCAGACGGGTTGGGTGCGTGCCGCAAGGCCTCCTCCCGGACCATGGATGGATCAACCGCGAGCATGAGCGATGTATCGCTTACATCCGCATGCTGGCCCACATCCAGCCTGTAGCCATTCTGCCGGAGCCATTCGCTATACTGGTGGGGGATCACATTGTAATAATCCCGCACATACAGCACCCGCGCACCCGTGGCCTGCCACCGCACATTCAGCTGTGCGGCCAGTTTTTCCATATCTTTCTGGTAGCCACCGTGATCACCGATCAGAACAACCAGCTTAAACCCCTGCACCCGAAAACTTTCGGCAATGGAAGCCAGCATTCTGTCAAACACATCGGGCGGTAACGTAATGGTGCCGGGGAAGCGCATATGGGATGTACGCGGAGCCGTACCCCCTTCTGGCACATAAGCCACCACAGGAGCCACCAGTGTTCTGCCCGACTGACGGGCTATTTTTTCAGCCTGAAACTGCACACGGCTGTTGTGTTTGCCAACAGCTATGTACGGTCCACTCTGCTCCGTACCCCCCACAGGCACAATAATGGTTGTAAAACCACAGGATATATCCTGTGCAATTTCGGTCCATGTCAGTTTTTCAAACAGAACACTTCTGGCAAGGTTCAGGCACTGGGCCTGCGCTGGCAAGGGTGATACAGCCATCGCCCCTAAAAACAGACCGCATAACCATGCTTTTTTCATTATGACTGCACCAGAAGAGGGGCAAGAAACTGACCCGTATAGCTTTTTTTGCATGCAGCAATGGTTTCGGGCGTGCCTTCGGCAACAATGGTGCCACCACCATCGCCCCCTTCCGGCCCTACATCTATAAGCCAGTCCGCAGTCTTGATAACTTCCAGATTATGCTCGATCACGATAACCGTGTTCCCCTGATCGACCAGTGCATGCAAAACTTCCAGAAGTTTTCTAACATCCTCTGTATGTAACCCGGTTGTGGGTTCATCCAGAATATAGACGGTTCTGCCCGTAGCCCTGCGCGCCAGTTCCTTGGAAAGTTTGATGCGCTGTGCTTCCCCCCCTGATAGGGTCGTTGCCTGCTGGCCAAGTGCCACGTAGCCCAGACCAACCTTTTGCAAAATGGCCAGTCGGTCGCGAATCCGGTTCTGGGCGGAAAAGAGCGGGTAGGCTTCATCCACACTCATGGCCAGCACATCCGCTATGGTTTTACCCCTGAAGCGAATATCCAGTGTTTCGCGATTATAGCGCGCACCTTTACAGGCATCGCAGGTAACAAACACATCGGGGAGGAAGTGCATTTCTATTTTAAGCACGCCATCACCCTGGCAGGCCTCGCACCGTCCTCCTTTGACATTAAAGGAAAAACGCCCCGCCTTGTACCCTCGGGCCTTGCTTTCTGGCAGTTCGGCAAACCAGTCCCGAATAGGGGTGAACAGGTCGGTATAGGTTGCGGGGTTGGAGCGGGGGGTGCGGCCAATGGGGGACTGGTCAATATCAATAATTTTGTCCAGCAGTTCCATGCCCTTGATTTTTTTATACGGCTCGGGCGAGGTGGCAGCCCCCATAAGCTGGCGCGAGAGCGCCTTGTAAAGCGTATCAATCACCAGGGTTGATTTACCGCTCCCCGAAACACCGGTTACACATGTAAACGTACCAAGCGGAAAATGCGCGGTGACATCTTTAAGGTTATGCCCAGTTGCCCCTTCCACCGTAAGCATCCGTTTTTTGTTCACGGGCCTGCGCTGTTGCGGCACCTCAATTCTTTTGCGACCAGACAGGTAAGCGCCTGTCAGGCTATCGGGGTTTTTGGCAACCTGCTCCGGCGTACCCTGTGCAACAACCTGACCGCCATTAACCCCGGCTGCGGGTCCCATATCTACCAGCCAGTCAGCACTTCTTATGGCGTCCTCATCATGTTCGACAACAATGAGTGTATTCCCAAGGTTTTTTAACCGGTCGAGAGTACCCAGCAGGCGTGCGTTATCGCGCTGATGCAGCCCGATGGACGGCTCATCCAACACATAAAGCACCCCCGTAAGCCCCGATCCAATCTGGCTTGCCAGACGGATACGCTGGCTCTCCCCCCCAGAAAGGGTGGCTGACCCGCGTGAGAGGGTCAGGTAATCCAGCCCCACATCATCAAGGAATTTCAGACGTTCCAGAATCTCACGCAGGATACGCCGGGCAATTTCTGCCCGCTGAGGGGTAAGGGTTGGCAAAACAGTGTCAAACCAGCCCAGCGCATGACCAATGGACAGGTCGCAGGCCTGCGCAATGGTTTTGTCCGCCACGCGAACAGACAGGGCCTCCGGCCGCAGGCGTGCACCATGGCAGACATGGCAGGCTTTTTCTGACTGATAACGGGAAAGTTCTTCCTTAACCCACGCACTCTCCGTATTGGCCAGTCTTTTTTGCAGGCTTGTCAGAACCCCTTCAAACGGTCGTTCGACAACATAGCTTTTTTTACCGTCCTGATAGGTAAAGCTTATATCGTCTTCCACACCGTACAGAATACCATTCTGGGCCTGCTCAGGCAGGTCGCGCCATGGGGTATCCATGCTGACGCCAAAATGCTGTGCCAGACTTTGCAGTGTCTGCTCCAGAAGAGGAGATTTTGCATCTTTCCACGGTGCAATAGCACCTTTTTTAAGGGAGAGTGCAATATCGGGCACAACCAGAACCGGGTTGAAGTATGTTTCTACCCCCAGACCATCACAAGCCGGGCAGGCACCCTGCGGCGCATTGAAGGAGAACAGGCGCGGTTCTATCTCTTCCAGAGTAAACCCGCTGACAGGGCAGGAAAAATGCGATGAAAAAACCAGTTTTTCCGGTTCGCGTTCTTCATCCTTGAGCACTTCCTCGGCATAGACAATGCCATCACTCAGGGTCAGCGCGGTTTCCAGACTATCCGCCAGACGGGTTTGCACGCCGGGTTTTACCACCACGCGGTCCACAACCACTTCCACCGTGTGGCGGAGTTTGCGGTTCATGCTCGGGGCTTCTGCAATTTCGTACAACGTGCCATCCACCCGCACACGGGTAAAACCCTTGCGCTGGAGTTCAGCCAGTTCCTTACGGTATTCGCCCTTGCGGTCCCGAATAACGGGGGACAGCAGCATAAGCCGCGTGCCCTCAGGCATGGCCAGAATACGGTCCACCATCTGGGTTACGGTCTGTGCCTCAATAGGCAGGCCGGTGGCCGGGGAATACGGCACACCTGCCCGCGCCCAGAGCAGACGCATATAGTCATATATTTCCGTGACCGTCCCCACGGTAGAGCGCGGATTTTTGGATGTTGTTTTCTGCTCGATGGAAATCGCGGGGGACAGGCCCTCTATGGAGTCCACATCGGGTTTGCCCATAAGCTCCAGGAACTGGCGCGCATAGGCGGACAGGCTCTCCACGTACCGGCGCTGGCCCTCCGCGTAAATGGTATCGAACGCCAAAGAAGATTTGCCCGACCCCGAAAGCCCGGTCACGACGGTCAGCCGGTCACGGGGAATATCAATATCAACATTCTTCAGGTTATGGACACGCGCCCCACGCACCCGAATGCTGTGCTGACCTCGAAGACCTGATTTTGTCATGAAGAGCTCTTTACCGTCGTTCCTGTTTTGTCCTCTATTATGGCGCTTTAATCCGTCCCTATGCAATCCATGAAACACACCAGAGGGAGCCGCCATGCAAAATGCCCTGACCGGCCATTCTGACCATTGCGCTTGCGGACATGATTGACCATTTACAGACACAAGTGATGTACTGTGGTCAAAAGCATGACAGGTACCATTTTGCCTGCGTGACAGAAATTTGAGGAACAAAACCAGATGGAGCATCTGATCGGTCAGCCAGCCCCGAGCTCGGATAACAGTTTAGGTGGCTCGGGTGCTGCTGCTGTCATTACCGACGGTACACAGGCCAGCTTTATGCACGACGTTATGGACGCCAGCCGGAACGTGCCCGTTCTGGTGGACTTCTGGGCGGAATGGTGTGGCCCGTGCAAGCAGTTGACCCCCATTTTGGAAAAAGTTGTTACCGCTGCCAAAGGCAAGGTCCGGCTGGTTAAAATTGATATTGAAGCCAACCGCGCCCTTGCAGGCCAGCTTGCCCAGGCTGGTTTGCCGCTCCAGTCCATCCCGCTTGTGGCAGCCTTCTGGAAAGGGCAGATTCTGGACGTGTTCCAGGGTGCCCTGCCTGAAAGCGAAGTAAAAAAGTTTGTAGAAAACCTGCTCAAAGCCAGCGGGGGCGGCACTCTGCCCGCAACCGAGCAGTTACACGAAGCCGATGTGGCCATGGAAACAGGCCAGCATGCCGAAGCCGCAGCCATGTATTCCGCTGTTATTGGCGAAGAGCCTGAAAACGCCAAAGCCTGGGGCGGGCTGATCCGCGCCATGCTGGCCCTTGATGATGAAGAGGCCGCAGCCGCAGCTCTGGCCGATGTGCCTGCAAAAATTACGGATGCACCGGAAGTTGCCGGGGCCCGTGCAGCCCTTGAGCTGAAAAAGGAAGGCCGTCAGGCAGCCGAAGCCATGGAAGGTATTCGGGCACGGCTGGACGCCAACCCTGAAGACTACGAAGCCCGCTGTGAACTGGCCACGGCCCTGAACGCCGCAGGCAAGCGGGAGGATGCCGCAAACGAACTGCTCCACATCATCAGGGCCGACCGGAGCTGGAAGGATGGCGCAGCCCGTCAGCAGCTCCTGCGCTTTTTTGAAGCATGGGGGAACGATGACCCAGCCACGGTTCTGTCCCGCCGCCGCCTGTCCTCCCTCCTGTTCTCCTGACCAGCACCTTGCCCCGCACAACACCCCTGTTTGTAGATGATGATGTTCCCCGCCGTATTCCACGGCTGGGGGACATGACACTGGCGGATATTCCGCCAGAAGTGGGGCTTTTCCCGCTTAGTGGCGTGCTGCTCCTGCCCCGGGGCAAGCTGCCGCTCAATGTGTTTGAACCCCGCTACATTGCACTGGTGGAAGATGCTCTGGCATCACACAGGCTGATCGGCCTGATCCAGCCCCGCTGGCAGGAAGATGAGGACGAAGGGAACGAAGCACCGCCCCTTTATACCACTGGCTGCCTTGGTCGCCTGACATCCATGACCGAACGGGCCGATGGCACCTATGCCATGACCCTGACCGGCCTGCTCCGCTTCCGCCTGCTGCGTGAAACTGGGCTGCGCCGTGGGTACCGGGTGGCGCGTATTGACGTATCCTCCTTTGCAGGAGACCTGAACGAAATTCCGTCCGAACCGTTTGACCGGCCCCAGCTTTTGAGCTCGCTGAAGAGTTATTTTCAAAAAAAAGGGCTGAATGCCCGCTGGTCCCTGATAGAACAGATGGACGACAGCCTGCTTCTGGTGACTTTACCCATGATCTGTCCTTTCCCTCCGGCGGAAAAACAGGCATTGCTGGATGCAGAAAATCTGACAGACCGTGTGCGGGTTCTGCAAACGCTGCTAGACCTGTCCGGTCCGGAACAGGAAGGCCCTCCTTCCTGACAATATATGTGGGAACCGTTTTATGTCCGATACAGCACCGCTTGATCCGCGCCTTCTGTCCATTCTGGTCTGCCCCGTGACCAAAGGCCCACTGGTTTTTAACGCGCAGACCAATGAACTGATCAGCGAAAAAGCCGGACTGGCCTTTCCTATCCTTGATGGCATTCCCGTTATGCTGCCCGATGAAGCCCGCCGTATTGAAGGCTGACTGACGTTTTTTTCCCTTTGCCTCGGATTTGCCCATGCTTCTGGGAAAAAAAAACAGTGCTTGTTTTAGGAGGCTGCTCCTGCTCGCGCCATTGCTGGCAGGCTGCCACCATCTGATCGAGGGGGATGATATTGATCTCCCCCCCGAACGCCCCGGCCGTTTTTTACCCGAGGCCGCACCGGCAGAAGCACGGGCCGCACAAAGAGATGTCGAACGGCAGGAAAAGCTGGATGCAGCCCAGCGGGCCGCAGGCATAAAAAAACCGGATACGCCCCCCAAACCCGAAGACCACTACGAAGTTCTGCCTCCCATGTATGATGGAGGTGGCTCTGCTGGCCCAATGCTTACGGAAGATGGCCATACCATTACGCCTCAGGCGCAGGCTGTTTACGGCAGGCCGGACAACGGGCAGGTGCAAAAATCCAAATAACGCGGGGCGTTAATGCTCTGCATCATACAGGTGGGATGTTCTGCGCCGCAGAAGATCCCCTATGACCATACCCATGACGCCGGTCATCATGCCTATGGCGGTTGGTATGGCGCCCCCTCCGGGCAACAGGCCAACCAGCACACTGCTCAGCGAGCCAAAGCTGTACTGCATGGTCCCCAGCAGGGCAGACGCACTCCCCGCATGATGCCCATGGCGGGAAAAGGACATGACCGTGCCATTGGGGCCAATAAACCCCAAAGCTCCGGTTAGTCCCACAATAAAGACACAGGTCAGCCATGGGTGACCAACCCCGACCACACCCGCCAAGGCCAGAGCCACAAAGGCGCACCCCAGCACAAAAGCCCACAGAATAGCCCCATCCAACAGGGCAGGCATGGATACACGATGTATCAAACGCCCGTTGATCTGGGTGCCCAGAATAAAAGCTGCCGCATTGGCACCAAAGAAAAGCCCGAACGCCCCGGGCGAAAAATGCAACCTCTGCTCAAACAGAACAGGGGCACTCCCCAGATAGGCGAACATGACAAAAGTGGAAAACGTTGTGATCAGGGCATTGGAAAAAAAGACAGGCTCACGCAAAATACCCTGATAGCGCCATAAAATTTCCACTGGACGGAAACGGATACGCCTCTCGACCGCCAGCGTATCGGGCAGCATAAGCAGCACACCCATAATGGCCGCAACCGCGTAGAGTGTTCCAATCCAGAACATCCAACGCCAGTCACCAATTTTTAAAACAAGGCTCCCCAGCCCCGGAGCAAGAACAGGCATGACACCAAAAACCAGTGTCAGTTGCGCCATAATATGTGCGCCTTTTTTGCCTGTTGCCACATCCCGCACAATTGCACGCGGAATAACCGCGCAGGCAGACCCACCAAACGCACCAATAAAACGCAACACACAGAACAGGTGGTAATTACTGACCAGCGCACACCCGGCGGAAGCAAGTGCATACACCCCCAGCCCCACAACCAGTGGCCCCTTGCGCCCGAACCGATCAGACAGAGGGCCCTGAGAGAACTGGCCCAGCGCCAGCCCCAAAAACCATGCCCCCAGCGTAAACTGTGCAGACCCGGCCCCACCTCCCAGATCGTGCTCAACCGATGGAAAAGCGGGCAGATACATATCTGTCGCTAATGGCCCAATAGCCGTGACCAGCCCCAGAAGGAAAATAAGCCTGAATGGAAAAGAGGATAACGGGGCCGTGGGAGAAGATGTCATCTCGTGAATTACCGGAGAAAGAATGGGTCTTTTTTTCTCCCGTCACTCCGCTTTTGTCCACCACCTAAAACCGGGCATCTCCTGCTCGGGCAGCGTATCTTACCAAAAAGGCTGCCGGACGAACCGGCAGCCCCTGAATCTGGCTTACTCTGCCTTGCCACTCTGGGCAGGCTTGGGAGGCGGCGGCGGCATTTTGCCACCACATTCGGGGTGATGACCGGGCGGATGGTCAGGCTGCTCGGCAATCTGCTTGAGCTGCTGGCTGGTCAGAATATCATGAATCTGGGCTTCAACCTGGAGCTTATGCAGGGCATGCTGCGTATGCAACGCGCTGATCTGCTGTTCCAGATCCTGCAATTTGGCCTGATCAACCGGGCCTGGTGTTGTCAGCACGGTACGGATCCGTTCCTGCAGGGCATGCGCCTGCTCCATACCTGCCTTGGGGTCTTCCGGCCGGTTGGCATCGAGCACAGCCTTGATCTTCTTTTTCTGCTCGGCGGTCAGTTTGATCCCGTCCAGCCTCAGAATGTGCCCACCCGGCCCGTGGTGCATGCCACCACATTCCGGCGGCGGAGGAGGAGCCCCGACTGGAGGAGCGGCTTCTTCCGCCCGCACCGCAGACCCGGAAAAAGCTGCAAGGCCCATAACCAGTGTTGTTGCCAGCAATGCTCTTTTCATCATTCAGCCTTCGTCTTCATGAATACCAAGCTACAAGGCGATACACCCTGCCTGTGCGGAACAGTGGCACCCGGATATGTCTGAAAAAAGGCATTGCACCCAAAACGCATACAAAGCAGCAGAACCGCTTGAACACGGCTACCGGAGGACTATGCTATTTTGAGGATTTTAAAGAACTGGTGGAGCCAAGCGGAATCGAACCGCCGACCTCTTGAATGCCATTCAAGCGCTCTCCCAACTGAGCTATGGCCCCACTGTTCTGTCACACACTGCCCTGTCCTGTTTTGCAACAGTCCTGCGGTGTGTGTTGAGCCTCTTACAACCTACTTAAAATGCTGACAAGCCCTAATTTTTAATCTGGGAGCACTTTCATCTCACGCAGTGCCGCAACAAGGGGGAGGAGCGGCAAACCCTGAATGGCAAAAGCATCTCCTTCTATTGCAGCAAACAACTGTATGCCCGGACCTTCCAGCCGGTAAGAACCAACACAGCCAAGGCAGGCCTCTCCCTCCAGTGCCAGATACTGTTCCACAAATGCATGTGAAAAGGTGCGCATGCTCAACTTTGGGCAGG
>NZ_CP196370.1:0-171866 GCF_058505085.1 Acetobacter sp. ESL1128
GAGCCTGCGACGAACCCTTAGCCTGCGTGACGGACTATGAGAGGCGATTTTTATTTTGTGTTTTTGTTTTTCTGTTTTTATTTCTTTGTTTTTTTCTGCCTCTTATTTGGCGACTGACAGACAGGGTGCCCTGATGTCGGTTGGACTTACATCAATCCACACAGGCCCATCACCAGTAGCTTCCAGTGCCTGACGGATCGTATCGGCGCTCAGAAACTCCGCACCATCGTCCCCGCCAAACGACGCCAGTTTAACGTCGTACCAGTCATCGGAAGGCCCTCGGGGGTCGGCCTCCTGCGCGTAAACGACAAGATTGGGCGAACCTGCAGGGTCAGGAAGGCAGGGCTTGCCGTTGGACATCAGGTACACGCCCTGATCACCAACCAGCATCAGGCCTGCCGGAATACGTGTGTCATCAATGTCGTCTGCTGTTGGCATCCGCCCAATGACACGCTCTTTCTGGTAAGCGGGCGAGAAAAGCTGATCGAGTGTCGGACTATGAGTCTGAGCGGCTTCAGCATGGGCAAGCAGGCGCTCGACTAGAGCGCGGTCGAAGTGAAGTTTCATTGGGTTTTTCTTTTCTGCTGCGTGAACGGCATAAAAAAAGGCGGGACACCGGAGTGTCCCGCCTTTTGGAATTGAATAAGCACAGGCTTAGAAATCGTAGGTCTGAACGCCATCAATGGGCAGGCCGTCGCGGTCGAACAGGACGTAGGCACAGCCCTGTGCGCGCGCCGCCGCGAGAATGGCCGCAAGGCCAGGCGAGGCGTGCACCGCCGCCCGGAGTTCGGACGAGGCGTAAACAAGCCACCCATAAGGACCAACGAGACAGGACAGACCATTCGCCCCCTCTGTCTCGATATAGAGATCGAGAAGTGCTCGGTCCTCGGGCGAGAGATGGGCGGCACTCACATCGGCAAGGCGCTCAACTGGCAGGTCGGGTATCGGCATGACTGGTAGTCCTCAAAGCAAAAGGACAAAGCCCCGCGTCAGCGGGGCAGGCTGCAGGGCCACCCGCTTATACCAATTTGTTTTTGCTATGACCCATGAGCCCAGTCGCGCAATCCGAGGGACATAATGCGCCATGGCTGCTCGGTGAGCTGGTTCCACGCATGGCAGGCGATATCGACGATATCGTCATAGGTTCTGAAGATTCTGTTTGAGAGCCATGTATTGCGCATAAACTGCCAGACGTTTTCCACAGGATTGAGTTCGGGAGAGCGTGGCGGGAGCGGCATGATGGTGATGTTGGGGGGAACCGTCAGTTTCAGACTGGTATGCCATGCTGCCTGATCCAGGATGAGGACGGCGTGACTTTGCGGTGCAACGACCTGGGCGATTTCCTTGAGATGGAAATTCATCGCATGAATGTTGCACACGGGGAGAACAAGAGCAGCCCCTTTTCCCTGAGCGGGGCAGATTGCCCCGAAAATCCAGGCGGATCGGGTCCTTAGGTCGGCTGTCGCCCGGGGGCGGGTTCCCCGCTTCGCCCAGCGCCGTGTCAGCTTCGTTTTCTGGCCGATCCTTGCTTCATCCGCCCACCACAGTTCGATATTTTCTCCGGGGTGACAGGCGCTGATTGCGGCAAGGGCATCAGGAAAATCTTTTTAAAAATGTCCTGGGCATCCGGGTTCTGGGCATAATGCCGGGGGCGTGGCGTCAGCAGACGAAAATTCTCACTGCGGACAATCCTGCTCAACCAGGAAACAGACAGGCTGACCCCGTGCTCTTCATGAAGCCAGGCGCACAGATCACGCAATCGCCAGCGCACCACGCCATGAGCCGAAGGAATGGGACCGTCTTCAATCCGCTGCGCCAGAGCCTCCATGACGGAAGGTGTGATGCGGCGGGCAGCACCCCCACCATGACGATCAATCAGCCCCGCAGGCCCTTGCGCGTTAAAGCGCAAAACCCAGTCCCGAACGATCTGTCGATCCGTTCCCGCAAGACGGGCCGCCTCGCCACGCGTTGCCCCGTCATAAATCGCGGCAAGCGCCAGAAGGCGCCGCGACTGGGCCGCATGTCTGCTTCGTCGCGCCAGACCTCGCATGCTCGCTGCATCATAATCTTCTCGGAGTGCGACCGCCTTGCTCATCAGGGATACCTTCCTTCAATGACGGTATCCTGTGAATCACAATTCAACGCCTATGTGTACCCCCCCCCCCTGAGTCACAGCCAAAACAAATTGGTATAAACACCTAGGCGGCCTTGCTCATTTTACTGGTCTGCCGCTTATCGATCTGCGGGGTGACGTCGCGATTGTCACATCCTACCTCATGATTATTCATCTTGACCATGAAGGTCATCGACGCGAACTGCCAAATCATGGGGCCTCGACGGGATACCGCATTCACCGCGTGGTCGTGAACCGTTGGGAGCTTGAACGGCACAAAGGTCGCTGGATGATTGCCAGGCGCACCCTTCTGCCCGTCGACGGGTCGGCTGAGCAGCAGGAGCTGCTGCGCAGGGGTTTGAATGGGGTGTATCGCAGATCATTGGGATCTGAAGAGAACGAAGACCCGATCGACGGATAGTTGATGGTGTCGCAAAACGCCGCAGGTTGGTCAGTTTCTTACAACGATGGCCGACCAGAGACAGCAACGCCGCCCAAAGCCAGAATAATGGCGGCTATGAAGGCAGAACTTATATTGCCAGGGAGATATTCCAAAAACGATGACAGGAATTGCCCCATAAAAATGGCAACAGACAGGTAGGCAAGTGCTGAGCCGCGTTCGACAGAGTGGGTGCGTTCGATCGTCAGGTGATTGACGAGGGGAACTGTCAGTCCGAAACCGGTCCCGAGCATGATTGCAGCGCCAATCATCGGGACTGCCGTCATCATGGAAGCAAAAAGTGCATGGGCGGCTGCATAGGCCAGAAAGCCCGCCCGCAAAGTGTTTTGCTCCCCGATACGCCGACAGATTTTTGGGAGAAACCACGCTGCTCCTACAGCGACAAGAGAGACGAATGACAGAAAATACCCTGTTTGCGCCTCGGAGAAGTGCATGCCTTCCAGCCGTCTGGGCAAGGAGATGATCGCTGTGAAGAACACGGTCATGGAGAGGAGAGCGGCTATATATATTCGCGCCAGTTTTCCCAGAACAGAACCTCGATCTGCTTCTGTTTGGGGTGACGCAACGGGTTTGACTGGCGGATACGGTACGAACAGTTCGACGAGGACGAGAAAGACCCAACTCATCAGATAGAGCGAAAACGGCCATTGCCATCCCATACTGGCGAGGAGTCCTCCCAGAGACAGGAAGATGACGCCTCCCAGTTCAATGGCCATGCCCTGGAGTGCGATCATCTTGAGCCGCGCGTGTCCCTCAAAAAAATCGGATAAAAGCCCTGTGCCCGAAGCCATCACGATCGCTGTTGCTCCCCCGAGCAAAAGCCGGTCAGAAAAGATCAATACTGCGTTGCTCAGCCATATACATGCCAGCCCGAGCGCTCCGTACAGAGCGAGGCCAATACGCAAGGCCTGGCGAGAGCCAAGGCGTGTAATCAGGTGGCCGGCAAAGGGGCCAAAGATCACTACGCCGAGTGAGGGCAAGGTGACCAGCCAGCTTGCTTCCTGGGAGAGACCGAGAGCCGTCGCGATGCCGGGCAGGCCAGGTACGATAACGCAGCCGACCATGATCGTCAGACATGCGACACAGAGCAGAGCAAAGACGCCCCTTCGCTTTAACATGGACATTTCCTGTTTGGGCAATCTAAATACGAGACTAAGGTATCATAATATATACGAGACCGGCGTACCGCAATGACGAAAATGACAACCTCTACTCGCTCTCCGGGGCGCCCGCGCGATAATAAAGTTGGGCCAAGCCTGTTGGCGGCAGCCCGGCAGCTCGTCCTGCAACACGGATATTGCGGTGTCAGCATCCAGATGATTGCGACAGAGGCTGGTGTTGGCAGGCAGACGCTCTATCGCCGATGGCCGAGTAAGGCTGAACTCGTTCTGGCCGCGTTCCTGGAAAGCGCTGGTGATGCGGACGTTCTATCGGACGGCCGCGCCGAGAAGCGGTTGCTGCATTTTCTGGTCAACGTGTTCAGGAACTTGCAGCAGGATGGACCTGCGATCAGGAACCTGATTGCGTCCGCGCAGGACGATCCCGAATTTCTAAAGAGTTTCCGGGCCGGTTTTGTTGAGCCAAGAGCGGAAATCGTCGCCACCATTTTTCGTGACGGCATTGCAAACGGAGAAATCCTGGAAGATGCCGATGTGGAAATGGCGGTCGCCGCGTTTCATGGTGCATTTTGGTATCACCTTCTTCTGGGAGGCAAACTTGATGCTGAATTCGCGCAGCGCCTTACGAGGCTCATTATGAAAAGTATTTCAAAAGAGCCTCGTGAAGAGGAACTATTGAAATAGTTCATTCACCATGTGGACAGCGTCCAGATAAAATTATTTGAATTTATTCATCTATGTTTGACCGTATCGCCTGAATGGGAGCCATCGTGCCGAAGACTCTATCCCGGCGGATGAGCGCGTGGAACAAAGCGGCTGCAATATGAGCGAGGATATCTGCTGAAGTTCTGCGGAAGTCGATCAGACCGTTTGCTGATTCAGTCTCTAGGTGTTTAGTCCCGGGATTTAATGGGTTGGATTGATGATGAATCTTTCTGGCTCTGAAGTCCATATTTTGCAGACGTATTCGTAAGGTGTGAGGCCGTTCAGGGTCTTGAGCCTTCGCCCGAAATTATAGGCTGCCATGAAATCGTTGAGGTGTGTCCTTAACTGCTCGTGGCTGTCGTAATGGAAGCGCTTGACGGTTGCTTCCTTGATCGTCCGGTTCATCCGTTCAACCTGACCGTTCGTCCAGGGATGGTTGGGTTTTGTCAGACGGTGTTCAATCCCGTGGGCTTCGCAGATCATGTCAAAGCGCATGGGACACGACCAGGCCGTATTGCGGTTACCCATCATCTGCCGACACTCCTTGACTGATGACGACTGAATCAGGAAGCCATGATTATTTCAAGAGCGACTTTTTCAACAGAATTAGGCGTAAGCAGACATAACCGAAAGATAAAAAGACAGGAACGGCTGCCACAGCTTGGGCGGGCGCGCAAGCGCCAGGCGTTGCGCGCCTGACGGCGCGGCCTTGCCCGCCCGCCCAAGCTGCGACCGCGCGGAAAATATCAGGAGATTGAAAAAAGAGCAGATCAGCTCAGACGCAATCGCCTGCCAGTTTTCCCCATGATCAGGAGCCTCTCCATGGAACTGCGCGTCGTCGATCCGAAAACCCTTCTCGACAATCCCCAAAACCCCCGCACCTCAGCCCCCAATGTCGAGGCCGACCGACGCCTTGCCCATAATATCAAGGTGGTGGGGCTTCTGCATGCCCCGTTGGTGCGCGAACTGCCCGACGGCCAGTTGATGATCGTGGCAGGCCATCGCCGCCGTCGCGCTTGTGTCCTCGCGAAAATGCGTGAAATGCACGTTATTGTTACGTCTGCCGACGAAAAACTGGATGGTCTGGCGGCTGGTTCCGAAAACATCATCCGCGAGGCGATGACGCAGAGTGAACAATGGCGTTTTGTCGATAAGGCCCGCCGCGATAAATCGCATACAGACGCACAGATTGCCCGCGCGCTGATGGTTACACCTGCCTATCTGAAACGGCTGTCGCTTCTGGCGGGTCTGCACGAACCGGTCCTGCACGCGATCGACATGGGCCGTGGCCCAGACTTCAATGATTTGAAGGTGATCGCTGCCGCTCCGCTGGACGAACAGCGCGCAGCATGGGCCGAAATGTTTGAGGATAAGCGAACCGGGGTTCAGGAAACCCTGTTTTATGGGTTCAGCCTGGAGCAGCATGTACCAGACAATCACCTGCTTCGATCTATTGACCGGCTGATTGATCTCTCCGGAATTCGAGAACATCTTCGTCCATTTTACAGCACAATGGGACGCCCCTCGATTGATCCGGAACTCCTCATTCGGATGCTGTTGATTGGCTACTGCATGGGCATCCGTTCCGAACGGCGCCTGTGCGAAGAAGTACATCTGAACCTCGCCTATCGATGGTTCTGCCAGTTGGGTCTGGATGGGACTGTTCCTGATCACTCCACATTTTCAAAGAACCGACATGGTCGTTTCCGTGAGAGCAACCTTCTGCGTGAAGTGTTCGAGTTGACCGTCCGGCGCTGTATCGAGACGGGTCTGGTCGGTGGGGAAGGTTTTGCCGTCGATGCCAGCCTGATCCAGGCCGATGCCAATCGACGACTGGCTGTTCCGGGAGATGAAGGCCTTCCTCCTGATGCGGCAGGGCGTGCCGTAAAAGAATATCTTGCCGTTCTTGACGATGCTGCATTCGGTGCATCGACACCTGTTGTCCCTAAAAGATTATCTCCTACAGATCCTGCAGCACGGTATTCTGCAGCCACGCCCAATCAGGCGTTCTTTTCATACAGCACCAATTATCTGATCGATCTCAGGCATGCTGTTATTGTCGATGTGGAGGCCACGACATCGGTGCGTCAGGCGGAAGTCACAGCACAGCGTCGCATGATTGAACGGGTCCAGCAGACCTTTGGCTTATGGCCTGAACGTCTGGCTGCAGATGGTGCTTATGGAGATGCCGCCAACCTCGCATGGCTGGTAGAGGAGAAAGGGGTCGAACCGCATATTCCTGTGTTTGATAAATCAGCCCGCAACGATGGGACGTTTGCACGGTCTGATTTCACATTCGATCATGAGAATGACTTTTATACCTGCCCGGGCGGTCATCAACTCCGGGCATCCAATCGGAATTTCACAACACCCCGTTCCCGTGTCGATAAGGATGGCTTCATTCGTTATCGAGCCCGTGTGAAGGATTGCAGTGGATGTGAATTCCGGCAGCGCTGCACACCCAATACACCCGCTCGCAAGATCATGCGGTCCGTGCATGAAGGCGCTCGCGATATGGCGCGGGACATCGCCCAGACCGATGCTTACGTGACATCACGAAGACAGAGGAAAAAGGTTGAGATGCTGTTCGCGCATCTCAAACGCATACTCAAACTGGATCGACTGCGATTACGAGGCCCAAATGGCGCCAGAGATGAGTTCCTTCTCGCAGCAACCGCCCAGAACCTGCGTAAAATGGCAAAGCTGATGCCAGTCATCTCCCTCCAGAGGGCCACCTGAAGGAGACAGCCGCATCAAACTTCTCACAAGCCCAGATCCGCCCGACACAGCAAGCGACTTTTTCAACAGAATTGCCTCATGTCGGTCGTTTGGACCACAAGGTTGTTTGCCAAATAGCGGACATCAGCGCTTTAAAGCCTCGTTGCAGAGATTGTCTGGATCTCACTAATTGTACCTCTTGAATGATCCCAAGACACAGACGGGCAACCCATGGACGTTGCGATGAAAATTTCAGCGATACGGAATTGTGATCGGATCATATGACAAGCACGCCCTTATATCCTTGTCATACTGCCCTATAGTATGACAAGGATACTCAAGGGTAGTATATTCGGGAGTAAGCGTTCGTGCCGCACACACCAGCTGAGAAAAAGCGCGTTCTGACCCGCGTGCGCCGTATTCGCGGGCAACTTGATGCGCTGGAACAGGCTTTGGAGAAGGGAACTGATTGCGGTCCGGTGCTGCAACAGGTGGCGGCTATCCGGGGAGCGATCAACGGATTAATGGCCGGTGTCCTCGAAAGCCATCTGCGGGAAGAATTTGTTGAGTGTGCCGGTGATCGTGATGCTGCCAGTGGTTCGATCGAGAATGTGGTGTCACTCGTTCGATCCTATCTCCGGTAATGCCCTCGATGCTGGCTGATAGGTTATTTGGAGAAAAAATCATGAAATCACGGGCCGCAGTTGCTTTCGAGGCGGGTAAGCCCCTTGAGATTGTCGAGATCGATGTAGCGCCTCCTCGTGCTGGTGAGGTGCTCGTGCAGATCACGCATACGGGTGTGTGCCACACTGATGCGTTTACCCTGTCAGGGGATGATCCCGAGGGACTGTTCCCAGCCGTTTTGGGTCACGAAGGCGCGGGAATTGTCATCGAGGTCGGAGAAGGCGTAACCAGCGTTGCCCCCGGCGACCATGTCATTCCGCTTTACACGGCGGAATGCGGTGAATGTCTGTTCTGTAAGTCGGGAAAAACCAATCTCTGCATTTCAGTGCGCGCCACACAGGGTAAAGGTGTGATGCCGGATGGCACGACACGCTTCTCCTACAAAGGTCAGCCGATCCATCATTACATGGGGTGTTCGACGTTCAGCGAATACACGGTTGTCGCCGAGGTTTCTCTGGCAAAAATCAATCCCGCATCCAATCCAGGGCATGTCTGTCTGTTGGGATGTGGCGTCACCACAGGGATTGGTGCGGTACACAACACGGCCAAGGTGCAGCCGGGAGATACGGTTGCCGTCTTCGGTCTGGGCGGGATCGGTCTGGCGGTCATTCAGGGAGCGCGACAGGCAAAGGCTGGCCGGATTTTCGCTATTGATACCAACCCGGAAAAGTTTGAACTTGCCAAAGCATTCGGCGCCACGGAATTCCTCAACCCCAAGGATTATGACAAACCGATTCAGCAGGTTCTTGTGGAAATGACCGGCTGGGGTATTGATCATACATTTGAATGTATCGGAAACGTCAACGTCATGCGCGCGGCGTTAGAAGCCGCGCATCGTGGGTGGGGGCAGTCGATCGTCATCGGGGTGGCAGGGGCCGGTCAGGAAATTTCGACCCGTCCCTTCCAGCTTGTGACGGGGCGTTCGTGGCGCGGCTCGGCTTTCGGTGGGGTCAAGGGACGCAGCCAGCTTCCCGGCATGGTCGAAGATGCCATGCGTGGCGATATCGAACTTGCGCCTTTCGTAACCCACACCATGCCGCTCGAAGACATCAATACGGCCTTCGATCTGATGCATGAAGGAAAATCCATCCGTTCCGTCATTCATTTCTAAGGTCTGCGTCTCACCGCGCAACATCATTTCCAATGGTTGGAAATTACAGGAGAACGATCATGGCAGTTATTTCCGGTGACGGTGTTTTCTCTCACGTTTTTCTTGGGGCAGTGGATACTGCGGTATCCGCGAAATTCTATGACGCCGCGCTTGCGGCTCTGGGCATAAAAAACCTGGGGCCGTTCGGGCATGGGTGGATTCTGTATGGCCGCGAAAAGCCAGCCTTCATCATTGCACGTCCAGGCAACGGTGAAGCGCCCTCAAGCAACGGTGTCACCATCGGTTTTGCAGCAGCGACACCCGCCGAAGTGGAGGCTTTTCATGCCGCAGGTCTTGCCAATGGGGGAACCGATGAAGGCGCACCCGGCCCGCGAAGCCACTTACCGGGCGCTTACGCTGCCTATCTCCGGGATCCGGCAGGGAACAAGATCTGCAGTTATACCTTCACGGACGGTAACTGACATGCGCAAAAGGCAGTGAGAGCCATGGAACGCAAGGAAACACACGCCTCTTTTGGGGGTGTGCAGGAAGTCTGGCGACACAAGTCCGTGTCGTTGGGTGTGGAAGCAAACTTCGCGATCTACCTGCCGCCGCAGGCAAAAACTGAAAAGGTTCCCGTTCTTTACTGGCTCTCCGGTCTGACATGTACGGAGCAGAATTTCATTGGCAAGGCTGGCGCGCAACGCGTGGCCGCAGAACTGGGCATCGCCATTGTCGCGTCGGATACCAGTCCACGGGGCGTGGGTGTGGCTGATGACGATGCGTACGATCTTGGACAGGGTGCCGGATTTTACCTCAATGCGACGCAGGAGCCGTGGGCTGCGCATTATCGGATGTATGATTACGTCGTCACGGAACTTCCTGCGCTGATTGAGGCGAGCTTTCCGGTTACGCAGCAGCGAGGCATTGCGGGACATTCGATGGGTGGATTTGGCGCCATCATGATCGCGCTGCGTAATCCTGGCCGCTATCGTTCTGTGTCAGCCTTTTCACCCATTGTGGCGCCAACGCAGGTACCATGGGGTGAAAAAGCATTCAGTGCTTATCTGGGTCCGGATCGTGCCAGTTGGGCAGCCTATGACCCGCTTGAACTTGTGCGGACAGCGAAGGAAAGACTGCCTGTTCTGATAGATCAGGGTCTGGCGGACCAGTTTCTGAAAGAACAGCTCAGACCAGAACTGTTCCAGGAAGCCGCACAGAATGCAGGGCAGGAACTCATCCTGAATCTTCGTCCTGATTACGATCACAGCTATTATTTTGTAGCCAGTTTTATTGCAGATCATCTTAGATATTTCGTGAGTAAACTACGATGAACAGATTGTCAGATTTTTTGGATCCGCGCTTTTCTGGCTTCGGGTGGAGACGAAATCTGTTAGGGGCGTCTTTGAAACTGTGGAATTAACTGGCGGCTTTCTGCATCTTTTGTCCGGAAGCAGACATTCCGTTTGCCCCCCAAAGCCGCTTATCCCGGCCCCACGCTTTCCCCAAACGCTCCAGCGGGCAACGCCCAGCGTGACGTAACAACCGGCCCGTGCCACTGATTTTCCAGTGCACAGGCGACCAGATCCGGCCTCGCCAGTGTCGCCGCGTAAACCCGTCCCCTGTCTGCAAACTGATGAAGCCCACACTCGCGTTTCATTGTGCATCCAAACGTCTGCTCCAGCACAGCCAGTGCGTCAAAACGCTTGGGCATGATGTGCCGCAAGGTTGCAGCCTGATCCACACTCATAAACACGCAGAGCGCACAGGAGAGCCTCCCAAAACCAAGCTGGTAAGGAAGGGCCGGGATCACGCCATACCTTTGCAGGATGGCCCAGATTTGTGCCTCTCTCCATGCATGTACGGGCCTGTAATGATCGACATGCCTGCACCTGCGCCGACTGTCGCGCGTGTCCGTGCGATGCGCGCCAAACACTGCGTAACGGGCACGGTTCGGACTTTCCTCGGCCCGCTCCCCTGTCACGAACAGCGTGCGGTTCCCGAGAAACCGATCCTGCGCACGCAAGGCCATGTCGGCCACATCGATCTTGGCGGTCGCACTGCAATAGCGCGTGCTGAGGCTGGCACTCACCTGCGGGAACCGCAGGCGGGTACCAACAGGACCTGCACCGCCCCGGCGCACCAGCCCTGCGGGGGTTTCACACTGCACTGCAGCGGTGGGCACACCATTGCGCAGGATCTCGCCTTTCAGGCCACCTTCGCGCCATGACAGGTAACAGGGAATTTCAAAGTGGTTCGCCAAGGCGTGGACATAGGACGTGGTGGACGGCCAGTCCATGAAGGATGGTCCCTGCCCGTCCACATCGTGGTGCCATAGCTCCATACGGTTTACCGGCGCACCGCACTCCAGAAGATGCAGCAAGGCAGCGATACTATCCTTACCACCGCTACAGGCAATAATAATCCGGTCATAGCTGGTGAAGTCGATCCGCTCCATTCTCCGGCTCCTTTGAGGGCTTATGATCCACATCTGTTTCCAGTGTGCCGCCCGACGTTGTGACGCCGGACGGCCCGCGTGGCTCAGGCTGCGTCCCTGAGCGCGTTGGCGGCATCGTCCTCTTCTGTTGTGGGCGGGATGTCATCGTTGGCCGGGGCCTCTTCCTCCCCTTCCCTGCTGGTTGCAGCAAGATCGGCTTCCAGCTCGGCCAGCGCGTTGCGTTTCTCATCGAGCAGCGCCTGATCGCGGAAGGGTGCTCCCAGCCGGGCCTGATAGGCGGGCAGCCGTCGTGTGGCCTCATCACGGGTTTTCTGGGTATCGGCCAGTTCCCCATCAAGACGCAGCACGAGGTTTTCGATCCGCGCGATAAGTCCCAGAGGTTTCGTGTCCTGATCCACGGGAATGTCCACCGTTCCATGCGCGAACGCCACGGACAGCCCCGCCTCGGTCACCACCCTGTCCTCTATGAAGCGCTGTCGGTTGATGGCATCCAGCGTCACGGCAAACCCGCCAATCCGCCCCAGCGTCCACCGACCTTCCTGCGCGTTCCTGACCGCCAGACGGAGCTGGGCCAGCAGGAACGCCCCCGCCTTCTCGCGCTCGGTGATCACACCGCGTTCGGTCTCGAAGCTGAAGGCCTCACCGCGCGTGGCCACACGGGCCGCCAGATCAGCCTCGATCAGCGGGATCCGTGCCTGCGCCCATGCAATCTCGCGCTCGGCCTGCTGGACGGCACGACGCACGGCGAACTGATCATCGTAATGGGCCGCATAGAGGCGTTCGAGCCGCGCGAGTTCCGCCTCCAGACCGGCTTTCTGCATGAGCCGCATATCACCAGAGGCCAGCGCCTTGGCCATGGCGAACTGGTTGCCATCGCTATCCAGATCTTCCACACGCCGGATGGACCGATCACCAGACATGGCCATGGCGATGAAGCGCAGCTTGCGTTCAAGCAGCTGCCAGTTGGTAGCATCCACAGACCCTTCCTGCGCGTAGGCGTAAATCCGTATTTCGGGGTTCTGGTTGCCCTGGCGCTCGATGCGTCCTTCGCGCTGGATGATGTCGGAGACCAGCCACGGCACATCCAGATGGTGCAGGGCCAGAAGCCGCTGCTGGGCATTGACCCCCGTGCCCATGGTCTGGGTGCTGCCAATCAGGATACGCTTGCGGCCGGCATTGAGGTCGCCGAACAGACGCTGCTTGGCTTCCGCCTTCTTGTAGTCCTGCATGAAGGCGATCTGCTCGCGCGGCACCCCCATGCGCACCAGCTCGTCACGCATCCACAGATAGGCGGAGAAGCCCCGCTTGCCATGTGCTCCCACGGTGCCCAGATCCGAGAAAATCATCTGCACCGCACCGGGCAGGGCATAGGGTTGGCCAGTCTCTGGGTTGGTGTACCGGTTCTGCGCACTCTCCTCCCAGATGGCGAAGACGTTGCGGATCATCAGATCGAGCTTGCTGTCCTCCCCCTCCCCTGCCCGGCCCCAGCCGACAAAGCGCAGATCAAGAGCCGCATGACGGGCGTCCCCCATGACGGAGAGCAGGATGTCATCGCCTTTCTGGGGTTTGCCCTTGCGACGTTCGATCGCGGTAATCCGCTCGGCCAGCGTCTTCTGATAGGCGCGGAAGCGGGCATGAACTGGTGCCACCACAATCTGGCGGTGCCCACCGCGCACGGCTGGCAAATTGACATAGCGGCGCAGATCGTCCTGCTGGACCACATCGGCGAAGTCACGATAGAGCGCCATGAGGTCGGCGACATTGACGAACTCGGTAAAGCGCGTGACGGGCTTGTAGAGGCCACTGGGTTGCAATTCGAGTTCGGTCCGGGTCTCTCCGAAATTGGCGGCCCATGCGTCAAACTCATGCAGCCCACGACTACGCAGGGCATCAAGAGCCATGTAGCGCTGGACCGAATACAGCTCGCCCAGTGTGTTGGTGATCGGGCTGCCTGATGCCAGCACCAGCGCGCGACCGGGATTGATCTGCTCCAGATACCGGGCCTTGACGAACAGATCCCACGCGCGTTGCGAGCCTTCTGGGGCCACCCCCTTGAGATCGCCCTGATTGGTGGCAAAGCTCAGTTTGCGGAACTGCTGTGCCTCGTCCACGAGGATCTGATCAATCCCCAGTTCCCCCAGATGCAGCATGTCATCCTTGTGGGTCGCCAGCCCTTCGAGCTTCGCCTCCATGGTTTCCTTCATGTGCTCGATGCGCTTGCGCGACAGCCGGTCGTCTTTATCCATTTCGCAGAGCAGCGTGTCATAGGCCTCGATCTGCTCGTCGATCATCCCGCGCTCAAAGGCGGCCTCCACCGCGATGAATTTGAAGGCGTCATGGGTGATGATGATCGCATCCCAGTTCCCGGTGGCTGCGCGGGCCAGAAACCGCTGACGTTTGGCTTTTGCAAAATTCGTCTCATCCGCGACAAGGATTTTGGCTGTCGGGTAGAGCATCAGGAATTCACGGGCCATCTGGGCCAGACAATGCCCAGGTACCACGATCATCGCCTTGCTGATCAGCCCCAGCCGCTTCTGCTCCATGACGGCGGCGCACATGGAGAAGGTTTTACCCGCCCCCACGGCATGGGCGATGTAGGTGCTGCCCGCGGCAATGATCCGCCAGATCACCCGCTTCTGGTGTTCGCGCAGGGTGATGACCGTGCTTGCACCGGGCAGCCGGAGATGATCACCGTTGAATGTGCGCGGCACGAGATTGTTGTAGGTGTCGTTATACAGCCGCACCAGCCGGTCAGCGCGCTCGGCATCCTGCCAGACCCAGTTCTGGAACGCCTGTCGAATGGCTGCGAGCTTCTCCTTCGCCGCTTCGGTTTCCTGGGTATTCAGCACCCGGCTGTCGTTGCCGTTTGAATCCCTGATCGTGTCCCAGATTTTTGGAGAGGCCTGTGTGAGCGCGTCCTCCAGCAACTCCCCGGCATGACGACGCTCGGTGCCCCAGACTGACGTCGCTTCGGCCCGCCCCAGAAAAGCACGTTTCTCGACGCTCCAGCAGGCCACTTCGGCGGTATGGTGGATGACAGCCTCAACGCCCAACACCTCGCGGGTGAAGGCCATGATGTCGCTCACTGGCAGCCAGGGCGCACCCAGACGGGCCGTAATGTCGGATGGCCTCAGATCCTCGGGCTGGGCCCGTTCCAGAGCTGCCGCCGTGCGGGCAAAACGCGGGTCGCTCTGCGCTGCCTCACGGGCCGCCGCAAGTTTGGTGCGCACGGCCCCTGAGAGCAGCTCGTCCGTCGCCACCCACACATCGCGCCCCGGGCACGAAGCCTCGGGATCGAGATAGACGGCCTCGCCCAGTTCGTTCAGGGCTGCCTCTACGGTGCACCCCGTCAGCTCGGCGATCAGGGGCAGATCAACACGACCCACGTCATGCAGGCAGACCGCCAGCGCGTCATGAGCGGAGTGGATTTCGGGCTCGACCGGTGCATGGATGACGCGCTCGGTAAACAGCGGCCCCGGCCGGGCGGTCTGGGTGGCCTCGTCATACTCTTCAATGGAAGAGACCAGCCAGACATCGGGATCATCATAGAACGGCTGGAGGTTGGGCCTGCGGCGGGTTTCGGTTTCCTCACCGGTGGTGGCGTTAACCCGGACCGTGGTGTTGGTGAGATTGATCGGCCCGAACTGGCGGGTAAAACTCTGCCACGCCTGCCGCAGCCGATGCTGGTGCCGCCCAAAGGGCTGATTGTCCATCTGCGCGCGCAGCACAGCCTTTGCCGCGTCCCGCACCGGGATCAGCGCTTCAATAATGCGCGCATGTTTCTGGAACAGACCTTCTTTTTGGTCACCCTTGCGGATGGGCACTTCCTGGCCTGCGCCACCAATGATCTGATGCAGGATGCGGTTGTGCAGATAGTAGCTGCCTTCCTTCAGGTCAGCGCCTGATGCCGCGGTGCCCACGCGCAGGCCATCCAGTTCTGGACGCGTAATGCGCTGCTCAACAGGTGGAAGAAACCGGCTCTCGGGGGCAATACGGGCCAAAGCTTCCGGCAGAGCAGCGTGAAGGTCCACGCCCGATACCGGCAGGCAGCAGTAATCCAGTCCGAACTGGCTGCTAGCCCAGCCATGCCGCCCCAGAACCTGAGCGGGATTGTCGAGGAAATAGCGGTTAATGCTCAGCGGACCACGACCTTCATCGCTGTCTGGCACGGTCCCGGTTTCCAGCCAGCCCTGATCACCGGGCAGATCGCCGATCATGCGTTTGCGGAACACCAGCAGATCAAGCACAACCTCGGTACCGGCATCCGCACTCATTGCCCCTGCGGGCAGACGCACGGCCCCCAGAAGGTCAGCGTCTTCGGCGATATGCTGACGGGCCTTCTGGTCAGCCTTGTCCAGTGTATGGCGGGACGTGACAAATGCAGCGAAGCCGCCCGGGCGCAGGGCAGCGATTGAGCGGGCGATAAACCAGTCGTGGAGACTGAACCCCCGCAGCTCACGGTGATCCGCTGCATTGACCTGGCGGTTGGAGAAGGGGGGATTGCCGATCGCCAGATCATAGGTGGTCGCCAGAACTGCCTTTGTGAAGTCTTCGTGCCTGATCCACTGTTTAGGGAAGAGCTTGCGGGCAATCCGTGCGGCAATGCTGTCCATCTCAATGCCCGTGAAGGCGATCTGACCTTCGAGACGCTCGGGCCTGAGGGCAATGAACTGGCCAACACCACAGCCGGGTTCCAGGACTGACCCACCCTGAAAGCCACGCTTCATGAGCATGTCCCAGAGGGCGGTGACGATATATTCCGGCGTGTAATGGGCATACTGGGTGGAGCGGGCAAGGGCGGCATGATCCGTCTCGCTGCAGGCAGCCTCCAGAGCCTTGCCGAGACTTTCCCATCCTGCGCGGTAAGGTTCTCCCGCACGGGGGAAAAGGGCGTTGGCCAGTTCACCCGCCCCAAAGCCAATGAAACGGCTCAGCACAGCCTGCTCGTCGGGGGTTGCATTACGGTCTTCGGTTTCAAGCGTTCCCAGCAGCTTGATTGCCGCAATATTGTCCCGCGCACGGTCCTTCCAGCTGGTGGCAAGGCCACGGGTGCCCATCAGGCGGAAATCGGTCTGGGGGATGACCAGTGGGGTTTCTGCGACGGGGGAGGGGAGGGGGCTGTCTTCGCCTTCAAGCTCACCCCAGAACAGGTCTGCGGCACCGCTGAGGGAGGAGGAAGAAAACAGGCTGAGCTGATCATCGAACAGGGACATGGAAGGCTCCGGGCAAACGCCGAACGCCGCCTGCGTCTGGGACGAGGCGGCGTTCGGTAAGGATGGACAACAGCAGGGAAGGGGACTGATCGCTGTGTTGCGTCAGATTTTCTTCTGCATGCTGTCTCCGGAACCGGGCCTGGGTGGCGCGGGCAAAGGCGGCGTCTGCGCCGGGATCGGGCTGGCGTCAGACAGACCGACCCACCCTTTGCGCGCGACGCTCAGGGCTGGTCGGAGTTTTGTTTTTATTTTACGCGTAGCTGAGCATTTTCTGGAAATTAGACATGTCTAATAAAAATTAACAGGTTGATCGGGCAGTCTGGAGGATGTAATCATTGCGCGGTAAACGTAATTAGACATGTCTAATTTATATAAGGCGGTAGCTACATGACAAAAATCGTTTTAGTGTCGTCGCCCAAAGGTGGAAGCGGGAAGTCAGTGGTCACGAGGCACCTTCTTGTCGCAGCGGCACAAGAAGGCCAGAAGGTCATTGGAATAGACTTTGATCGTCAGGGTACCATCGACAAGTGGGGAAAGCGACGGCAGGCGCTCCGGTCTAAAATGCCTGAGTTTATCGACGTTCCGATTGTTGGCGCGCAACTTCAGGATTGGCGAGGCGGTCTCAGTCAAGCAAAAGGTTATGACTTAGCCGTTATTGATACGCCTCCCAGTGTTGAAGATCACATGTCAGCAATCACTGGCTTGGCGCAAGCTGCTGACATCGTAGTTGTTCCTTGCGCCTGCACTCAGGACGATGTCGATAGCATCGCCCCTTGGATCGATGTTTTAAACCAGGTTACCAACAATACCGTTGTCGTGTTGAATAGAGCTAATCGCCGCACCAATTCATTTGCTAGAGTTCGCGGGCGGCTCATCAAAGTGGCCGATGTTATTCCAGTAGAGCTTCCTCAATTAGAGGATGTGCATGTGCCCAGTGGCAAAGGACTGACCCTTCTCGATTTCACAAAAAGTCGAGGTCAGGAGCCATTTGAAGAACTTTGGGCATTCATAAACAGGAAAATCACCAATGTCTAAAACACACCGGGTATCACGCACCTCAATCATGTCCGTAATGGAAGAAGATGATAGCCTGAGTGTTAGTGATAACCGTGCCGAAATGTTAATAGAACGAGTTGTCATTGATGATAACGTCATGACGACAATAGAAGACGTGTTTGCAGGTACTTCTGTAATTTCCGATACTGAAAAAGTCTCACGTATTTTGGCAGTTCGTGCCGAGGTCAATCAGAACTGGAGTCAAGCCCGTGATTCATTCCTCGCCATTGGGCGGGCTCTTCTGGATTTGGAAAATGTCCTGTCAAAAGCAGAATATATTAAATTAAGACAGGGCTCTGATCGTCTGTTCCCCTTTTCTGACGCCACGGCAACTCAATTAAGGAGGATCGCGAAAGCCGTTTCGGATGGGGTAATCCCTTTGGATGCATGTCCTGGGAGTTACGGAACCGCGTATCAAATTACTCTATTGAATGAACATCAGCTTCGGGTAGCCAAAGAGCGCGGCTTAATTCGTCCAGATGTAACTCGGCGGGAGATTGCCAGCCTTCGTAAAGAGACGGTTATTAAACCAGAAATTTCAGGCCGAGTGGACGTCAATGTATTGAAGGAGGAGTATAGAAAACTCCTACGTCATCGAGAAAAGCTGGAATCTGAAATGGCTGCCGTTGATTCCAAAATACAGGATATCAGGGGACTCTTGGGGGATTTAGTAGAGTAACTGGTTGACAACAAAGATACCCCGCTAGAGTTCGCACCATGGGGACTCTAGCGGGGTATTCCATGAATCTTAGGGGCAATAGGCGCCCTAGATGGATGTAAGATAACACCAGTTTTTGTAACTTCAGTTTTAGCCGCAGGATATACAGCTAGCGCTATTTTCAAGTTGTCTATGAACTTCGGTCTGAAATGGTCTAACCGCACGACACCTGCTCCAAACTGGGCTTTCAAAGCAGACCATGTGATTGCTGTTGGTCCTTTCAATGCGTGAAGCCGATAAGCAAGCCAACAATAGATGTCGAGCGCTTGGCTATGTCCGTTTAATGCGCGGATTGCAGCTTCTTCGATCGGAATCGGATGTTTTTGCAGTTGATCGTAAAATAGTTCGGAAAGCTTAGCTCTCTCTAGGAACTGTTGTTTGCCGTTATCTTTATGATCATCCGTAAATATGGCGGCATCCACAATATTTTGATTTATCAACCCGCTAGAGTTCCCGGATTGGAAATGAAATGAGATTCGGCATCTGAAAATGCGCTCGGCTTGCTCTTTAACGTCTTTAATAGATTTTCCACCTTGCGGAATGCCCATTCTCTTGAGCCAATCTCTCAGAGATTTTCCTAGTTCAATTTCTCTATTCTGGGTTTTTATGGCTTCTGTTTGTAGGTAAAGCATGATTAATCGCGCTTTACTTCCGTAGGGTACTCCTACAGATACTGGATTTGCACCACGCACTGCCCGACGACCGGGTTCAACAATCATCACTGCTCTGTCTGTCTCAATTTGCCAGACAAGATCGTCAGCTAAGCGTTTATGTGGCAGTCCTACATGAGCGAACCCACTATATAGAAAGCCGATACCTGTATCTTCATAAGCCATATAGTCAGCGGCAATTTCTATGATCTTTCGATCTTCGTCAAAGGACAGAGCCCCTTGTTTACCGTGTTCTTCTATGAGCTTGTGAATGGTTCCCACTAGAGAACTCCTTTGAGCAGGATCGATGAACACTAGCAGTAATTTTGCGCTTGAGAAGTGGGAACTTTAGCGGGAAGGCACCGTACGAGGCGCGCTAATATTTGAAGTATTATTTAAAATATTAGTTTGTCACGCCAGAGTCCTCGGGGTAACTCCAAAAAATCAGGAATATCCAGCATTTTTATCCGCTAGAGTTCCCAGACAATCCCGCTACAGTTCCCATTTTGCCCCGCTAAAGTTCCCGGGGTTCCGCCAGAGTCCTCGGGATAATCTAAACATTTTTCCCTCTAAAGTTCCCACCTTATTTTTAAAGTGGACGTCACACATCCGAGTCTCTGTGACTGCTACTGTGTCTCAGCCGCTTTGCTGTTTAAAGCCATGAAATCTAAATAACTTTGTTCTGGGAACTCTGGCGGGGCAGTGATCTCTATCGTGATGAATCATTAGACAGATTTATTTTTGAATTAACGGTTTAACGCATGTTCTTCAAAAGGATCACCTAGCTCCAAATAATCGCCCAGCGCTGCATACGTTGCGTGTCGTGCAAGGCGCTTGAGTTTGACTGGGTGCGCTCCCGCATCCATCCCGGTTGTAAGCGCCCCCCGTTTCAGGCTGTGGCCCCCAAAGGTTTTTCCATCCAACCCGGCAGCACTGGCACGGCTCTGGATGATGCGAGCGATCGAGCGATCTGTCAGGGGCTGCTGTCCAATTTCACGGCCATCCCCGTCAGAGGCAGCTGTGCTTTCCTTGCGGACACGGCGGAAGATAGGGCCAGCCTGTATGCCAGACACGGCCAGCCAGGCCCCGTATGCCTTTACCGGGCAATACTGATTCTGGGTGTAGGGGAGGGCGATCTCCACCCCCTTGCCTTGTCTATCACCCTTTGAATGGGGAAGGGTGACAAGCAGGCCTTTACTGACCAAGGTTACGTGGCGAACATCGATGCTGGCCAGTTCAGAACGCCTGAATGCACCGTAGAACCCCATGAGGAGCAAAGCCCGGTCCCGCATCCCGGATAACTTGCTCAAGTCTATCGCATTGATGATTGTTGCCAGAACGTCCTGCGTTGCGGCAGCTTTGCGGCGCGGTGTAAAGCCATCCTTCGCAGCGGTGCGCCTGATTCCGGTCATGGTCTCCCCAATAGCGGCGTCAGCGGTGGGTACGGCGCAACCCGCCAGACGGTGAAGATAGGTGATTGCAGCTCGTCGCAACTCCAATGTCGCGGGCGCAAGGCCCCGACCTCTTTCGTCTGCCAGAAATGCGGCAATGTCGGCCGAACGAGCAGGGAGGCAGGGAAGGGCATGACGATCAGCCCAGGCACACCATGCCCGGACACCAGCACGATAGGCTTTGCGTGTGTTACCTGCCTTGGCCTGCAAAGCGTAGGCTGAGGCACTATCACGCGCGGTTTCAAGAGAGCCATCGCGTTGAGGAACGGCCCTTCCAAGAGAGGCGTCAAACCATCGGATAATGACGCCGGGCGTCTGGCCCGCAGGAGAGGGCAGGGGAGGAGACGCGTCAGACTGTGCGATAGTGTCCCTGTGTGCTTGCCTGTAGCGCGCCAGAAAATACGGAACTGAACTGAGATGCAGGACGAGAGTCAGTGAAGGGTCATCTGGAGGCACACCGATCCGCTCTGCGGCCAGTGCACGGGCACGGGAGACGAACGGCACATCATGAGCAATCAGTAGATCGTCAGTCTTATTCCCTGAAAGGGAGATACCAGACAAGCGCAGTTCCAATCCCGGGGAAAGACGGGCCGCTGCAAGAATTCCAGGTAGAGTTTCAGTTTCTGAACCGGCCTCGGCCAGACGGTGTCGGGTGGTCCGGTCACACCGCTCGAACAGAGCTGCGAAAACTCGATCTTTTCGGCCGTGGACAACAACTTCAACCTGCATGAGTGGTGCCTCGCGCTTTCTACTGCCCTAAATGTCTTACACCCAGTGTAGTAGCTCACGGCGCTAAGCGAGAACCGTATTTTTTATCTCATCATGCCTTTATTGAAGACCGGCATGGAGAGAGAACAGAATGTCTGGTTTTATACGTCAAAGTTTTTATCGGACGGTTCCGTTAATCTCGGGACGCATGGTAGCAAATGCTACCGGGAGGAATAAATCATGATCGCGAAGCTTAGATCGGACAAAATTCTACGAGCGGCACTCGAGACCTTTTTCTCACTCATCGAGGCTGAGGTGCAGCCTAAAGAAACAGCCGGCGAACATATTATATTCGAGCCAGGTGGTCGCTTTGTACGTGGAGTGTGGTTTATTGAGTCTGAAGCTACCAAAAGAGCAGGCTCCGACGTAATCAATCGTTTAACTCACATTATGGGACCGGTGTTCAGTGATGAGGAAGAAAACTACGCGCTTATTTGGAAATTAGCTGCTGAGCGTAGTAAGTCATCAATAACAATGAGCGTCAATGATGTGATTGGAAAAGTGTTTGATGAACTCCTAAAGAACGTTGTCGAACCGAGAACATTCATCAATCAGAACTGTGCTGTCGCATTTAGGGATAGTATCAACGATCTCCGCATTGGACCCGTTCGTGCTGTTAAAAGAACCATTTTAGAAACTGAGTTATCTGCAAAAAAAAAGGAAAGTGAATACTTAAGTATTATCTACACACCACTTTATAATGATGGAAGAACTTCAGATGAACGTATTAAACCTGAACTTTTATGGGAAATAAGTATCATAGCATCAATTAAAAATATTAGGGAGCAGGCTGTCTGGATGATCGATGTAGCACTAGGCCTCATACGCATAGCAGAGATTCAACAGCCTCATTATCATCCATACCTTTCCAGTTTCCCAGAGGCTAATCCATTTTGGAATCGCTCTCATAATGCATACGGTGTCTTACTCGAAGAGGGCTGCCGGCATTTTCTTTCAGATAATGTTAATACTATTTGGATCGATGCAGGTATTCATGCGACTCTAATGACCGATCCCTGCATGAAATATATGGCCATATTTAACGCTAAGAAAGGCAGTGTAGGGGCGCGTATTGCACAAGGACTTGGTTGGATGACCCGTGGACGGCAGGCATCTGATCGTTCCCAACGTCTACTATATTTTTTTACTGCCATGGAATCTTTACTCACGAGCGGTGATAAGGCAGCGCCAGTCATACAAACTATAGCCCGCCATGCCAGCGTCATATTGGCTAAAACACCCGAAACACGGATTGAAATCGCGAATAAGATTAAAAAATTATATGGAGCACGTTCTAGCCTGGTGCATGCGGGGGAACGCTCTGTAACTAGGCACGATGCAGATCTAATACAAAGTATAGTGGAATCAACATATTTGAGTGTGATGTCTAAGCTTGATCCCATGATGAACTTCGACGAACTGAATACTGCTCTGGCAACGGCAAGCTACGGCGGTCCATGGCCATGATGCATATTTGTAGTGTAAGGGCGTTTTAGGTCGAAAGAAAAAATCATGTCTAAAACATGTTTCCTATGAATGCTGTAGAAGGAAACTGAATTTATATTACACGTTTTACGCCGACAAGTTTCGGGTCGTTCCTGTCTTGGGAATATCTCCGACCATGCTGAAAAGTGCTATTATTGCCGTGCTGATCCCTGACACCATCGCAGCGATGAATGGCGCCGCCCAAGCTCGGCCGAAGTTATAGGCCGCTATGAAATCGCTGAGGTTGTGTCCTTAACTGCTCATGGCTGTCGAAATGGAAGCGCTTGACGGTTGCTTCCTTGATAGTCCGGTTCATCCGTTCAACCTGACCATTGGTCCTGGGATGGTTGGGTTTTGTCAGACGGTGTTCAATCCCCTGGGCTTCGCAGATCATGTCGAAGCGCATTGGACGCGACCAAGGTGTATTGCGGTTGCGGGGCTGTTCAGCAAACTGGATCCCATTGTCGGTCAGAATGGTGTGGATCCGGTAAGGAAGGATGCTCAGGAGATGTTCGAGAAATTCCCAGGCCGTCTTCCGATCGGCTTTTTCGACCAGTTGTGTGACAGCGAATTTGCTTGTCCGGTCGATGGCAACTAAGAGGTGCAGCTTACCCTCAGCAGTCTGGACTTCGGCAATATCGATATGAAAAAGCCTCTGAGATAGCGTTTGAAGCGCTGTCGTTTTGGCTTGTCTTCCTCTGTCTCATCGGGGAGGTCTGCCAGAAGCACGTCTGCGCCTCTGAAGTCACTGACCTGTCCAGCAGTCAGATGAAGGCGGACAGGTCGGCCCTGATCATCGCACACGGCATGAAGTTTTGAGTTCAGGCTGCCTTTTGTCCGTCCGATATGGCGGGGAAAAGCCCCTTTTTGAGCAGGGACGCCGATGTCCGGTGTGCCTTGAGATGTGTTGCATCGATCATCAGACGCTTCGAACGGCCAGCCTGTTCTGTCAGGGCGACAAAGATCCTGTCAAAAACACCCAGACGGCTCCACCGGATAAAGCGGTTGTATAAAGTCTTGTGTGGACCATACGCTTGCGGAGCATCCTTCCACTGAAGGCCGTTGCGGATGACATAAACGATACCGCTCAGAACACGCCGGTCATTCACGCGTGGCACTCCGTGCGCCAGAGGAAAAAACGGCTCAATCCGCTCCATCTGGCGCTCAGACAGCATAAACACATCACTCACAGGCCTATCCTCCATCGGTAAGCCTGTGAATCACAACAGTTCGTCCAGTTCAATAAATTAATAGGTCCTGAGCCTAGGCTACAAACCGCGGTCGCGTTTTTATCAACGCACGGGTCTGTTTCCGCCTCATCCTCGACATACAAGGCGCGATAAAGATTTCCAAAACCGGACATGTGCCCGTGGCAAGTCCGACATACTCGCGTATGCCGTCACCGTTGTTCCCGTCTGCCAGTAATTTCCGCTCATGTGCCTCACGATGCTGCGCATATTGGTAATTATACTGTAGCAAAATGAACCGACATCTCTGGACAAACACCTGAGCGAGCGCATGGTTAAGTGGTTCAACTTGATGGAATGATGCCCCGCATGCGCCGCTGATTGACGGCGCGCTTCATCACACCTCAACGCCAGTTCAGTCCTGCGCGGCACGACGATCAAATGCGGCGCGGGCCTGTTCAAGGGCGGGACGGTTCTCGCGTGCCCAACTTGCCAGGGCTGCCAGAGGTCCTGTCAGGCTTTGCCCCAATGGGGTCAGACAGTACTCAACCTTCGGCGGGACGGTAGCATAGGCTTTGCGAGCCACCAGTCCATCGCGTTCGAGCCCGCGCAGAGTGATGGTCAGCATCCGGTGCGAGATGCCGGGAATGCGGTGCTTCAACGCATTGAAACGATGGGTGCCTTCTGAGAGATGGCCACAGACCATGACCGTCCACTTGTCGCCAATGCGTGCAATCACCTCTGCTAGGCCGCGACATTCAGCTTCTACATTTTCCATTGCTACTCCTTGGGGTGACAGGAACCTGGGTGTTCTTGACGCATGAATTCATGCGTACTTGTTGGCTTATAGGAACAAATTTATCCTAAAGAACCATAAATAACCATGGAATCTGATGATGAAAATAGGTGTGAGCGGTGCCAGCGGCCAGCTCGGTAGCGCAGTTGTTCAGGCGTTGGCGGAAACGGTTGCGGCCGAAAACTTGGTGGCGATTTCGCGCACCCCCAAGACCGATCGAACCTACGCAGGTCGCTTAGGCGACTACGACCAATCCGAGACATTGGTGGCGGCCTATCAGGGCCTGGATCGCCTGTTGTTGATTCCGGGGGCTGATCTGCGGCCGGGGATTCGTTCGCGCCAGATGTTGGCGGCCGTGGATGCCGCTGCACAGGCCGAGGTCGGTCACGTCTTCCTGTTGTCGGCAACCGGGACGCAGCGTGAGGGGGAGTCCGCCGTTGGGGCGGCGTATTGGCACAGTGAGCAGGCGTTGATCAAGAGCGCGATCCCCGCATGGACGATACTGCGTATGAGCTATTTTTCCGAGACGCTGGTCGAAGAGGTGCGGATGTCTTTGACGGCAGGCGGGCTTGCGATGCTTGAGGACAGCCGCGTCAGTTTCGTTTCGCGCGGCGACGTGGCCAAAGCTGCCGCCGCCGCATTGATCAGCGAGGGCCACGAGGGCGCCATATATCAGCTGACAGGCTCTGAAGCCCTGCGTGGTGAAGCGGTCTGCAGACTGGTCGCGCAGCAGATCCAGCGGCCCTTTGCCTTGAACGTTATGCCCGCCGAGGTGTTGCGAGCCGGGTTGCTCAAAACGGGTCTGCCTGACGTGGTTGCCGATGCCGTGGTATCGATGAAGGCGCGGCAGGCGCGTGGCGCCTACGACATCGTCAGCGGTGACATCGTGCGTTTGACCGGAGGCACGCCGTGTTCCCTGGCCGAAATTCTGGCGAGTATCGCCGGAGGACTGGGGCAGTCGTAGCACCGCACTTGCTGGGTGCTTTGCTGCGCCATTCGACGGAGGTCCGCGCCACCGGTGCAAGTAGGCTTGGAATTGTGGGTACATGACCACGTTGGAGGCGTAGTTCAGCAGGAGGTCAGGTCCAACTGGATGTCGGCGTTGCCAGGGCACTCGACCAGATGGCTTTCCAGGGCGATGGCGTCCGGGGCGGCTAGCAACTGTGTTTGAGCGGCCTCTCGTCACAATCACCAACGCTATCCTCAAAAGCGGAGTGCCATGGCGCATTAACTCCGCCGCTTAAACACTGTTGCTAATTCAGACCGTCACGAGGCTCAACGAAAGTGCTATTCCTATCACTGTCGAACCGATCGCGTGCCGTTCTGAATGCCGCAGCGTTGTCAATAATCCACCGCCAAAGAGGCATCATTCCTACGAGCAGCCCCTTTCCCAACGGAGTGAGAGTATAATCCACCCGTGGCGGGACCTCACCGTAATCATGGCGAATAATAAGACCGTCGCGTTCTAACTGACGAAGAGAACGCGTCAACATACGCTGCGTAACCCCATCAAGCCGCCGCGCCAGCTCTGCGTGCCGCAGAGTACCAGCAACACCAAGAATATGGACAATACCGAGTGACCATCTGTTGCCGGCATGCGCAAGCACTTCTCGCTTCAACCCGCCATCGTTGTCACTGAGAGCAGCACAGGCTGCCTGCGACTGAGCCATCACGGCATCAAAGTCCAGATTATCGAACGGTATCACTCGTGTGCCTTCTTCGCTTTCCCGCATCGCGTCTTATTTTAACTTTATAACCATAAGGAATTCCTGATGCCAGCGATGAAGACCCCTGTCATTGAAACCCTTGTCATCGGCGCCGGAGAGCTTGGTCAGACCGTCATCACCGGCCTGCTTGAACAGAACCCGGAATGCACTCGGTCAATCAGCGTTCTTCTCAGACCATCAAGCGGAAGCACCAGAACGGATATTGCGCGACAATTAAAGCAAAAAGGCCTGCAGATCGTTTATGCTGATCTTTCGACGGAAACGGTAGAGGACCTCTCCGCCCTCTTCGCCAAGTTCAATACAATTATATGTTGTACCGGGTTTGTTGGTGGCCCCGGTACACAGCGTAAAATTACCAGTGCTGTCCTGAAGGCTGGGGTGGACCGTTATGTGCCGTGGCAGTTTGGTGTCGATTACGATGTTGTTGGACGTGGTAGCGGGCAGCCAGTATTTGATGAGCAATCAGACGTAAGGGACATGCTCCGCGGTCAATCTACGACCCAATGGATAATCATTTCGACAGGAATCTTCACCAGCTTTCTGTTTGAGCCAGCTTTCGGTTTGGTGGATCTTCAAGGCGCCAAGGTTCGCGCACTCGGCAGTTGGGATAACCGTCTGACGGTGACCACTTCCGAAGATATAGGACGACTTACAGCGAGCATCCTCGCCCATAAACCGCCGATCCAGAACGAGGTGGTTTATGTTGCCGGGGATATGTTCTCCTACGCTCAACTCGCCGAAAAGATGGAGCACTACCTTGGCCGTCCTGTCATTCGGGAACTGTGGGATATGGATAGGCTACGCGCAGAAGTCGCCGCACACCCTGATGACGGAATACGGAAATATCGTCTTGCGTTTGCACGCGATACTGGCGTGGCATGGGACAAGAAACAGACTTTCAACGCCTTACAGGGCATTGAAGTAACCGACGCCATGACCTGGCTAAAACACCAGCAACGTCATGTAGCTTAAACCACTCACTGTTTGCGACATCTGAATTCCGGGAGGCACAAGGTCAGCATCAATCCTGGCCATCAGCCCTTGGTCTACTTGCAGAGCGTGGCCGGAGCATGGCGCGCTGCTAGCCTCTGATGGAAGTCGGCATGAAGCGCTGCAAGTGTAATCTGGCCAAAACGCGCGAGAAGTTGGGCCGTAACATCCGCAAGGACGCCACTCATTGCATCGTTAACGGCTTCCTCAACAAGGCATTCAGTCTTTTCACTCCGGTTCCCTATGGCGAATAATCTTGGGGCATCAAGAGCCTCGTAAATATCTCGCAGCGTTACCCGATCCAACTGGCATGAAAGCGTCCACCCCCCGCCATGTCCTTTCTCGGAGTGCACATATCCATGCTCACGCAGACCGCCCATAAGACGTCGCACAACCACGGGGTTGGTGTTAAGGGCGCGAGCCAGGGCTTCTGACGTCATGGGACCACCTGCTTCTGCCATATGCAGGAGTACGTGGAGCACACAGGATAATCTGTTATCTTGTCTCATGTAACTTCATGTATTGCTAGAGTGCGATTTCGTCAGTATATCATGAAACTCGAAAAGTGACATGAAAGTGTGCGCGAACACTCTTACTTCGAGGACATGCTGTATGAATTTGCTCGAAATTCTGACAGTCGGCGTCGTGGCGACTGCTGCATCCGATATCTGGCAACAAGCCCAGAAACCATTGACTGGAATTCCTGCAGCCAACTGGTCTGTCACCGGCCGCTGGGTCATAGGGTGGCGTGACGGCAGGATCTATGACCCAATGATTGGAAAAAGACCCTCCCTGAAAGGAGAGGCCACTGTTGGCTGGGCATTTCATTATCTGATTGGTGCTGTTTATGCCGCACTGTACCTCAGTTTTGTGGTGGTTATAGCAAAGACAGTCCCCACACTGCTAAATGGTCTACTCTTCGGACTTGTTACCCTTTTAGCCCCTTTTCTGTTTATGAAACCTGTTCTGGGCGGCGGTTTTTTCGGGCTTAGGGCTCCCAATCCTGGAAAAGGACTATTTCTCAGTATAAGCGCTCATGCTGTCTTTGGAATGGGACTGTATTTAGGTGAACTTTTTTACCAAGGTTTTTTCTGAAACCTTATTCAGAGAGTGATTACAGTTTTCTATAGTGACGAGGACTGACACCTGTCACTCTGCGGAAGACCTGAGCAAAGTGACTTGGACTGTCGTATCCGATCCCCAAGGCAATCTCGATAATGGAAAGATTGGTCTTACGAAGCATTTCTGATGCTTTCTGGACGCGGTGCTGCATGAACCAACCAGAGGGGGTTTGTCCCGTGGTTGTACGGAATGAGCGACTGAAGTGAAAACGGCTCATGCCACACAAAGCAGCAAGACAATCCAAATCAAATGGCTCAGCCAGATGTGCTTCCATATGATCAAGAACTCTACGCAGTTTCCATGTGGGCAAGAGAGTGGATCGTAGCTTTATCTTAGCTCTGGCATCAGCATACTGTCTTAAAAGATGAACTGTCAGACTTTCCAGAAGGCCATTTACAAATAAGGAATTTGTAATAACGGAAGATTGCATTTCAGCTATCAGACCACTCAAAATGCCTGATATGAAAGCATCCTCCCCGCCCGAAACATCCCGCATTCGAATACGGGATGAAGTCAGATTTAATGACATGGCGGCTCGGTTAACAAGCTCAAGTCCAAGATAGAGATGCAACACTTCAAAACAAGTGTCGTCCTTGCCCTGCCAACGCATCAGATAGGGTGTGTCCGTCTGCGTGAGGTAAAACGTTCCAGCTCTTGCCTTGCTCTGTTCCCAAGGTCCTGTCAGTTCACGCTCTTCAATATTTGCTTCTCCGCTGATAACCCAGACAAGCAAGGGTTCTGCGACGGCAGGCACAAGAATTTCGTCTTCTTGTAACGGGCGAGAGAAGATCTGGACGTCAACGTCGTTCCAGACATCCCCTTCACTTTGTGCAATTTTCTTCCCGGGGAGAAGTTGCTCCAGTGCCAAACTGGCAGCACGCTGAGAAGGAAGGCAGGGCACCCCCATCTGTTACACTCCCTAATTTCCATGCACGACTATCCATAGCGCAAAATCGCAATAGTTTCAGCAAGAAGCCAAGAGAGATATCTTCTGGCATAAATTACACCTCCTTCGACAAACAAGGGCGATTGAAGGCTCGTTGTGTGGAGAAGGTTATGAACATTGCAGGAAAAATTGCTCTGGTGACCGGAGCATCCAGTGGCATTGGTGCGGCAACAGCGCGCAAACTTGCAGCAGAAGGAATGACAGTCGGCCTGGCGGCACGTCGTCATGATCGCCTGAATGCACTTGTCAGTGAGATTACCAAGGCTGGCGGTCGAGCTATTCCTCTGGTGACGGACGTTACTGACCTTGTCTCGTGTCAAGAAGCCGCAAAGAGCTTGATTGCCCAATTTGGAAGGATTGATGTTCTGGTCAACAATGCGGGCCTGATGCCCCTATCTTGCGTTGACAGCCTGAAAGTGGACGAATGGCAGCAGATGGTGGATGTAAATATATCGGGTGTTCTTAATGCAACGGCAGCCGTTCTTCCGCAGATGATCGCACAGCATTCGGGCCATATTTTTAACATGTCCTCGATTGCAGGCCGGAAGGTCTTTACGGGTCTCGCCGTTTATTGTGCCACCAAAGCTGCGGTGACAGCGTTTTCAGACGGCCTCAGAATGGAGATCGGACCAAAGCATAATATCCGCGTTACCTGCATTCAGCCGGGAGCCGTAAAATCGGAGCTTTACGACCACATTACAGATGCTGATTACCGCAAACAGATGGATGATCTTGCAGCATCCATGACCTTTCTCGAAGGCGAGGACATAGCAGACAGCATCCTTTTTGCTCTGAAATCACCTGCACGCATGGATGTTGCAGAACTGTTTGTGCTTCCGACTGAACAGGGATGGTGAACAGAAACTGATTGCTAACCGAGCTTAAGAGACAGACATCCTACCGTCGAAAAGAGGCTTAAGGCTGGAAAGCCTCTTGAAGCTCGGTCACAAAGACCCGCAACTTTGGCGTCATAACTGGACCTGCGTTATAAAGCAGGTGCATGGGCCTGTCCGGAACTTTCCACCTGGGCATAAGCCGGACAAGCCGTTTGCTTTTAATATCTGGAAGCAGAGCCTGCTCATATCCCAGCAGAATGCCATCGCCACCAAGAGCTGCAGAATGCAGAACACTTGAATCATTACTGATTATCTTCCCGGACACGGTGACAGGTCGCGTAACGCTCCCCTGAGAAAGGTGCCACGTGGTTACAGGGCCGCCGGAGTTTTCATATAGGAGACACTCGTGGCGCATCAGATCTTCGGGCTGCCCTGGAAAACCGTGTTTTTCCAGATAGGTTTGAGCCGCGCAGATGACCCGACGATAGGCCGTCAAAGGACGACTGACCGCTGTAAGGTCCGTCCCCAGTTCACCAATTCGGATCACAGCCTCATGACCATCCATTGTGGGGTGAACCAGTTGGTCTGTCAGGGACAAATGAACTTGAATTTCTGGATATTTTTTCTGAAAGTTGTGAACAAATGGCAGCAATACTGTTCGCCCAAAGGTGACGGGAACACTGACAGATAATGTGCCACGCGGTGTGCCAAGCGTATTGGCTGCCAGACTGTCCGCTCGTTCAACTGCTTTCAGGACAAGGCGACACTGCTCGCAATAGAGCCGGCCTGTTTCGGTCAGACTTTGTCGGCGGGTAGTCCGATGCAACAGACGTGCACCAAGGTGGCGTTCCAGAGCCTCTATATGCTTGGCTACCATCTGCGGCGACAAAGTCAGATGCTGGGAGACCGCTGCAAAGGACCCCAATTCCACGACCTTGATAAAAATCTTCATGCTGGTTAACCGGTCAAGCATTCATCATCCTTAGTTGTGACTGATGTCTCGTATCGACAATTTATCCAGCGAAAAAGAGGAATATGCTGAAGGCTTCGAGTGATTGGCAAGCCCAGTTCTGGTGGAGACTTTCGAAATGCCTGTTTATCTTGTTCGCATGGATCACCCTGACGGCGAGGGATGGGAACAGCATGTCGCAGCACACGTGTTGTATCTCAGGCGCCTTATTCAGGAAGGCAGACTGCTGGCCTCCGGTCCGTTGAAAGGGACCCCATTGCGCTCCGGCTTTCTGATTATGAAAGGCGCCAATCGGCAAGAGATCGACGCGATGCTTGCCGGTGATCCCTTTGCATCCGAAGGTTTGATTTGTGATCTGCGGATTGAAGAATGGGATCCTCTGTTCGGTTGCCTTTCAGATCATGCGACAGGGGCTCTCCCACAACAATTGAAGTCTATTTTCCCTTGATGGCGACAGTTCTGTATTTTTTAAGAAATAAAAACGAGAGAGAGCCTTATGCTTCTGAACGATCTTCAGTGGTATACTGTGGGGGATGCCCGTATTCTAAAAATACAGGATCTGATGCTGGCTGCACTCTCTCCAGAACAGTTGCTTCCAGATTGGGACGAAGCAACGGCTCTTCAGATTTATCCCCGACTGCCTGAAACGCTGGATAGTTCAGAAACGAAAGTCCTTTTGAGCGTTCATAGCTGGCTCATCAAGGATCGCGGTCGGAACATTCTTGTGGATACGGGGGCGGGGAATAGCAAGGCTCGACCTGCTGCTCTGTTTTTCGATCACTTGCAGACCGTGTGGCTTGAAAATCTGATGCGCGCTGGTGTCAGTCCAGAAGACATCGATTTTGTTCTTCTTACCCATCTGCATGTCGATCATGTCGGGTGGAATACACGCCTGCAAAATGGGATCTGTGTTCCGACCTTCCCGAATGCCCGATATGTCTTTTCTAGAGCTGAATATGATTTTTTCAGCAATCCGGCTCATGATAGCGTCCGCAATAAAACCAGTTTCATGACACGCATTGATAGCGTTGATCCGATTATCTCGGCGGGTCTTGCAGATCAGATTGACGTGGACGGATCGGATGTTCTCGAAGGAATTTCCTTTCATCCCACACCGGGTCATACGCCACATCACGCATCTATTGTGCTGAGGTTAGGCGTCGAGCACGCCCTCTTCACGGGCGATGTTATGCATCATCCTATTCAGGTGTGTGTTCCGGAGTGGAGTGCCGTTTTTGATGCAGATCCTCAGACAGCCACCATATCGCGAAAATGGGCTTTGAATTACGCTGTCGAACACGGCGCAGCAGTATTCACATCGCATTTTTCGATGACATCCGCTGGAAAAGTGATGACATACGACCAGGGAAGGGGTTGGTCTTTCCTCTAGGGCTGCCATTATGTCCGCTGTTCACCTCGTTCAATTCCATTGCGGACATTCCGCTTTCCCCTCCTGAACTGCCCGTCTGCTCAGTGATGCAGGAGCAGACGGGCGGCAATCGCCTTAATTCTGTTGAAAAAGTCGCTCTTGAAATAATCATGGCTTCCTGATTCAGTCGTCATCAGTCAAGGAGTGTCGGCAGATGATGGGTAAGCGAACCGGGGTTCAGGAAACCCTGTTTTATGGGTTCAGCCTGGAGCAGCATGTACCAGACAATCACCTGCTTCGATCTATTGACCGGCTGATTGATCTCTCCGGAATTCGAGAACATCTTCGTCCATTTTACAGCACAATGGGACGCCCCTCGATTGATCCGGAACTCCTCATTCGGATGCTGTTGATTGGCTACTGCATGGGCATCCGTTCCGAACGGCGCCTGTGCGAAGAAGTACATCTGAACCTCGCCTATCGATGGTTCTGCCAGTTGGGTCTGGATGGGACTGTTCCTGATCACTCCACATTTTCAAAGAACCGACATGGTCGTTTCCGTGAGAGCAACCTTCTGCGTGAAGTGTTCGAGTTGACCGTCCGGCGCTGTATCGAGACGGGTCTGGTCGGTGGGGAAGGTTTTGCCGTCGATGCCAGCCTGATCCAGGCCGATGCCAATCGACGACTGGCTGTTCCGGGAGATGAAGGCCTTCCTCCTGATGCGGCAGGGCGTGCCGTAAAAGAATATCTTGCCGTTCTTGACGATGCTGCATTCGGTGCATCGACACCTGTTGTCCCTAAAAGATTATCTCCTACAGATCCTGCAGCACGGTATTCTGCAGCCACGCCCAATCAGGCGTTCTTTTCATACAGCACCAATTATCTGATCGATCTCAGGCATGCTGTTATTGTCGATGTGGAGGCCACGACATCGGTGCGTCAGGCGGAAGTCACAGCACAGCGTCGCATGATTGAACGGGTCCAGCAGACCTTTGGCTTATGGCCTGAACGTCTGGCTGCAGATGGTGCTTATGGAGATGCCGCCAACCTCGCATGGCTGGTAGAGGAGAAAGGGGTCGAACCGCATATTCCTGTGTTTGATAAATCAGCCCGCAACGATGGGACGTTTGCACGGTCTGATTTCACATTCGATCATGAGAATGACTTTTATACCTGCCCGGGCGGTCATCAACTCCGGGCATCCAATCGGAATTTCACAACACCCCGTTCCCGTGTCGATAAGGATGGCTTCATTCGTTATCGAGCCCGTGTGAAGGATTGCAGTGGATGTGAATTCCGGCAGCGCTGCACACCCAATACACCCGCTCGCAAGATCATGCGGTCCGTGCATGAAGGCGCTCGCGATATGGCGCGGGACATCGCCCAGACCGATGCTTACGTGACATCACGAAGACAGAGGAAAAAGGTTGAGATGCTGTTCGCGCATCTCAAACGCATACTCAAACTGGATCGACTGCGATTACGAGGCCCAAATGGCGCCAGAGATGAGTTCCTTCTCGCAGCAACCGCCCAGAACCTGCGTAAAATGGCAAAGCTGATGCCAGTCATCTCCCTCCAGAGGGCCACCTGAAGGAGACAGCCGCATCAAACTTCTCACAAGCCCAGATCCGCCCGACACAGCAAGCGACTTTTTCAACAGAATTAGAAGTTATCGGACATAAAAACGGGGGAGGGGGCAGAAACTGGAAAATATCGTAGTTTCAAGTTATGAGTAAATTAGATTGAATACGAGATGCTTGCCTTTACGTTTGTAAAGACGTATTTTACGTGTCTCGGGCGAGGAGAAATGAGTATGGCCTCCATCAATTTGCGGATCGATAGTGCACTGAAGGACCAGGCTTACGCCCGTCTGGCGGAGCTGGGCGTGACACCGTCCGATCTGATCCGTCAGACCTTCGAATATGTCGTGGAAACCGGGAAACTGCCGGTTGCGCGGCATGTCCTTTCCCATGAGGACGCTGATCTGTTGCAGGTTGTGCGTGAGCGTCTCGCCGTACCGCAAGTCCCCGTGACGGTGACGCTGGAAGATCTGTGAGCGGCTACACACTCCAGTTTGACCCCCGCGCCCTGCAGGAATGGCGCGGTCTTGATCATACGATTCAGATGCAATTCAAGAAGGTTCTGGCCAAACGGCTGGAAATGCCCCGTATCGAAGCTTCCCGCCTGTCTGGACCACTGAGTGATTGCTACAAAATCAAGCTCAGGACCAGTGGCTACAGGCTGGTCTACCGGGTGATTGATAGCCAGATCGTCGTGCTGGTTCTGGCTATCGGAGAACGTGACAAGTCCCAAGCCTATGAACAGGCCGGGAAACGGCTCTGAGCATGCGGATCGAACGTCTTGCAGCGCGTCCAGACGATGTAATGCCAGCGCTAACCCGTACGGCCCTGACATTCGGCGCACTCGACCAGCTGCTGCGTCGTCACCCTTTGCGTGAGGCTGTGCTGTTCCGGGTACGACTGGAAGCCGCCCGGCAGTGCGCGGCCGTGGATGGCTTTCTGATCGATCCCTGGCAGTTGGCAGCAAACCTTGAGGGCCTGCGCCCGCGCATCCGCGGTCAGGATGTGTATGAGCGGGGCAGCGAGGTTGATGCTTTACGTTATGCCTTTGAGCAGTATCAGTGGCTCGTCAGGGCTTCTACGTTACAGGAAGAGCGTATTGCCGAAGCGCTTAGTAGTATGACCCTGCCGGTTGGGCGCCTGGGTGTATTGTGGGGCAGCGCTCTGGCCTTTCGGGAGTGGATTGAGAGAGGTGACGCGCGCGCGCCCTTTCGGGGAGCGCTGGTGCGTCTGTGGCAGAAGGAAGGGGTTTTTAGCGGCCTGTATCCTGTAACCGGAGCGGCAGCCTTTCGGGGCAGGACGTCCTGGGAGGAGCGGCGCTGGATACCCACATGGCTGGACGCACTGGAGCGCGAAGCGGCCAGGATCAGGGATATGGTGCACACGCTGGAGCGGTCCTGGCGAGACGCGCGGGCGCAGGCCGGCAATCAGCGGCGTCATTCCAAAGCCGCTCTGGCGATCGACGTCATTGCCGCCTATCCGGTGATTTCAGCTACGACACTGGCTGCCAAGCTGTCAGTGTCGGTTCAGGCCGCATACGTGTTGCTGGAGCGGTTCGTCGAACGGGGGCTGGTTGTTGATGTTACCCGACGTTCGGCGCGACGGCTTTTTGCGCTGAAAGATTTCGCGCCGTTGCGCGAGAGTGTCCGGAAACCGCGCAAGCCCCTGCCGGGCCGTAAGCGTGGGCGACCGCGGGCCAACGAGATCATGGATCCGCAAGAAGATGATGTGATAGAGGACGTTATATTACAACCGCTGCCGCGCTGGCAGCCGGATTTCTCGGAGCTGGAAGCGGCTATGAAGGCTGTTGATATTCTAGGCTCAGGACCTATTAATTTATTGAATTGAGCGAGACGTTGTGATTCACAGGCTTACCAATAGAGGTACGGCTATGAGTAACGTGTTTTTGCTGTCTGAGAGCCAGATGGAGCGGATTTAGCCGTTTTTTCCTCTGCCGCCTAGATTGCCACGCGTGGATGACCGACGTGTTTCTGTGCGGGATTGTTTATGTCATCCGTAACGGTCTTCAGTGGAAAGACGCTCCGCAAGCGGATGGTCCACACAAGACTTTGTATAATCGCTTTTTCCGGTGGAGCCGCCTGGGTGTCTTTGACAGGATCTTTGTCGCTCCGACAGAACAGACTGGCCATTCGAAGCGTCTGATGATTGATGCAATACACCTCAAGGCACACCGCACATCGGTGTCCCTGCTCAAAAAGGGGGCTTTTCCCCGCCATATCGGACGGACAAAAGGCGGGCTGAACTCAAAACTTCATGCCGTGTGCGATGATCAGGGCCGACCTGTCCCCTTTCATCTGACTGCTGGACAGGTCAGTGATTACACCGGGGCGGTTGCCTTGGAGGAGAAAGGGCTCAAACTCTGTATTCCTGACGGAAAATCTCTTGGAAAACCGGTCAAATACGACAAACGGGAATACAAAAGACGCAACCGTATCGGAATCATGTTCGGCAGGCTCAAAGACTGGAGACGGGTCGCAACACGCTATGACAGATGCCCAACCGTCTTCTTCTCGGCAATCTGCCTCGCTGCAACCGTCTTGTTCTGGCTATGAGTCCTGAGCCTAGTTTGGACAGTGCATCTGGTAATGACGATCAGGTTGTTGGAATTGTTAACGAGTTGTATCAACCGTTGTTGCGATGAAAGCCTGACTACAAAGCGTTAGACGCGGCGATGATGTTGACAGACAATGTTATTTTTAGCGCAAAAGAAGGAAAAAAAATTCAGCGTTGACCTATAGCAACCTACCGACTTCAAATTTTGTTCCAATTATAAATTTGTATGAATGAATGGAGCCATCTCTCTTGACTTTCCCGTAATGCGGCGGCACCTCACATTAATCGGAACGATCTGGGGATATCGCCATCGCTTATGATGGACTTTATCTATGACGACCAAAACCTACGCGTTGCCATCGAGCGCTTTGTGGAACAAATTCCTTTGGATATATGGCCCCCCAAAAAACTTTCCTCCGCTATTCGCTGTCTTGCAAGCCAGATGCCAACCTTGGTTTTCTGTTTTTTTTTCGTTCTGCTCGCGATAATGAGTTCCAAGAACTACTGGTTTAATCTTACGGACATCTTTGGGTATTGTCTTACGGATTGGGCCATATCCTATGCTGACGGTTTTGTCCGTCGCGGACTTTCTGGAGAAGTGATTCTGTGGATTTGTGAACAGACAGGCTATTCCTTTGCGTCCATAACAGCGATAATCGCTGTTATCTGTAATCTCATATTTACCGCGACTGTTGCCGCATTGGTTTACCCGTTACGAAACAACCATTGGGCTTGGCTCCTTATTTATGGGCCAGGCAGTTTTGCAGTAGGTATGAGTACGAAAAACATGTACGGTCATAAGGACGTCCTGCTACTCGCTCTTGCTGGAGTGCTTTTTTTCGGGACAGTCAGATTTGTAGGCATGGTTCGCACGGTGTGGGTGCTGTCTTGTCTGGCATTGACCATTCCTCTCGTGCTTTCGCACGAGGGATACATGATCTTCCTTCCTATCCTATTCGTATCTCTTTCCTCGTTAAAACTGACGCGTCCTGTAATCGGGGCGTCATTACTGATCATGATCGGCCTCGCGGGGGCAGCACTTATCAGTATTAAGTTTAGCGGAACGTTCGCTCAGCGAGATGCCATAATCGATGCGTTTTTCAACGTCATGCCCTATCAATATTCGATCCGGCCGTTTGATCAATATGTTGCTTTCTGGTATCTGGGCCAAAGTATATCAGATACTCTGGCTTTCGTGACGCCTCGAAATGCAATAAGCATGCCTCAATTGCCGGGAGCTTTAATGCTCAGCTTCGGGCAGCTCATCATTGCAGCAAAAATGTTGCATGTTGGGAAATTCTTCTCTGACCCCAAAGGTAAGATCTGTGCGGGATTAATTTTTCTGTCCTGCCTGCTTCTGGCTTTGCTCATGACGTTCATCATTGATTGGACGCGCTTCTTCGTCATTATGAACATGCTAATTACACTTGCGGTAATTATGCGTATAAGGCTGATAGGCGAGGATACGCTCTCATTACTGCCTGGAGCAAAGTGGTCAGAGCAGAGTGAATCATTACGTTTTACCATTACGGTTACCTTAATTGCCGCATTTTTCCTGCTCAAGCCCGGCAAGGTTTCTCCAGATCTGATACATTTTGGCTGGAAAGATGTCTTGGCCGTTGTACTAATTGCGCTAATCGCGCATTGTCGGCCGACTTCAACGCAGCCTCTTAAGACTAATGAGTCATAACATGAAGCCTTTCTTCAGAGTGCTAGCATGTGTTGTTACTATCGGTGCGTTCAACATTGGTCATACGATCCGGGCGCAGGGCATATCCGACTTTCAGATCAATAATCCGCTTGCCCAACGCATCGTCAAGCGGCTTTTTGGCAAGACACAGTTTGATGCATGGACCGTAGATGTTGCTGGCTCTCGAAAAAATTCTTACGCTATAGCAGCAACCCCATCCTTGCCCGATAGTGATGCAAAAAAGCATGCTCTTCTTGGTGTGAATTGTATCAATAAGACTCCCTCAATCTCGGTAATTTTCGATGGCACCAGGCAGCAGTTTAATGAACCGATGTCTGTTTTCATCACATCCGATAATGGTGCGCCGCAACGAGAGATAGCTATGCCAATGACCGGGCGTGATGCAATTGGAATATTCGGAATGCGAGCGTCTATGACTGTGCAGTCGATACGGAATTCCAACATACTCACTGTTTTTCTGCCGCAAACGGGTAGAGCATGGCGCTTTTCTCTTTCTGGATTAGCGCAAACTATAATTTATACGAAGAATCATTGTATTTTTTCGGCTCAGGATATTATCGATAAATCCGAGATGACATTAATACAAGTGCGCTTACATCAGCTTGGTTACAATGTTCCTACGAACGGAGAGGTCAACAATCATATGAAAGAGACTATTTTCAAAATTCAAAAGAAATATGGTCTCAAGGAGACTGGTCAGATTGACGACTCAACATATGATATGATTTTACGAATAATTTCGGAGTAATGTGTAATTATCAAAAATCTATTTAATCCATATTATAGATTTTTGATATCATATACGGAATGAGAAACAACAAAGTATTAAAATTTAATGGTTAAGGTTTATGTTATGGAACAAAGATACAAAAGATATATTGTTTATGGGATTTTTATAATTTTTGGTACGATTTTCTACCGCCACGCTTCTGGTGATGATCTTTCTTCTTCATATATAGCATGTAAATTGTTTGAATATAAGGAGATTTCCCATCTTTATGATTATGATCCAGTATTATTTCATATAATAAAAAGTGATATATGGGAAAAGACAGCTAGGACTGCTCATTTCCTCGGCACAATGCATCCTTATGTTCAAACTCCTCTGTGGGGTTACAGTTTACAACCTATTTGTGCCAGTATTAATTTTTTCTGGTTCAAGATTATTTTTCTTTTTCTGTCGCTTTTTTCGATTTCTATCATGATGGAAATAACAGCTTTATTGTGGGCCCCGCAATTTTTGTCCCCTAGGTTAATGCTTTGTGCACTCGGGTGCATGCTTTTTACGGAACCTTTGATATATGCCCTTAAATTAGTTCAGACACACAGTATCTTTATGGCATTATCCCTATTAGCTTTTTCTTACAATCAAAAAAGACGGGATTTTTGTGCGGGCGGATTACTATCGTACGCGGCATCTGTTAAAATAACACCTGCTTTTATTATTATTTACTGGATTTTTAGAGGTAAGTTAAAGTCTGTCTTTTGGTTCTTTGTATGGTCAATTTTTATAATCATTTTGACAATTTTATGCGTTGGAATGAATATATTTTTCGATTTTATTAATTCCATGTCCCGTGTGTCGCATGTTCTTTTACATGCCATTAATAACCAGTCATTTTCCGCATGGGCATCCTACTCTACTGAATACAACAAAGAGCTGTTAAATTGGAAAATATTCGAAATAAACAGTGATATAAAAATGCTTTCCACTCTCCTAATGGTTGTATTTTTATCGTTTTTTGGATACATGGGACGAATCTGGAAAGACGGGACCACTGAACTGGCATCTTTAATTTCTATAACTGTATTTAGTCCTATTGCATGGTCACATTATTATATTATTGTTTTTCCGGCTATTCTTGTCATATTAAATAAAGGTGGGTTTGTTAATTACACTATTTGCTTTATTGTATTTATATCAAATACATGTGTGGTTAGCGTTAATTATTGGCATCCGATAATCCATAAACACACTATATTATATGCTGAGTTATATTCAGCCATTCTAACAATAATCGCTCTGATCGGCTGTCGGTTCCCTCTATTCAGGGCACCACTGAATTTACCCCGTCTACCGCTAATGAAGCGATAAAAATATTTCGTCTTAAAAACACATGGAGGTAGCCCAAGTTTAACGGGTTGGATTGAAAATGAATCGTTTTTGCTCTGAAGTCCATATTTTGCAGACATATTCGTAAGGTGTGGGGTCACTCAGCGTCTTGAGCCTTCGCCCGCAGTTGTTGGCTGCCATAAAGTCGTTAAGATGTGTCCTCAGTTGCTCAAGACCGTCGTAATGGAAGCGTTTGACGGTTGCTTCCTTGATCGTCCGGTTCATCCGCTCAACAAGGCCGTTCGTCCATGGGGTAAGTGGGTTTTATCAGGAGATGTTCGATCTCGTGCGCTTCACAGATTATGTCGAAGCGCATGAGACGCGACTAGGTCCGTATTACGATTGCCAGACTGGTCGGAGAACTGGATCCCATTGTCGGTCAGAAGATGTTCGAGGGGATTCCCAAGCCGCTCTTCGGTCGGCTTTCCCGACCGGTTGTGTGACAGCGAATTTGTTTGTCCGGTCAATGACAACACGGAGATACAGCTGGAGACCCGCAAAAACCGGGTAATTTCTGGCGAAGCGGTCTGGCTTGATGACGTCGAGGTTACGGGGCGCACCGGGGGTATCACTCGGACCGATTTCCACGATACCCGGCGTTGATTCCGCCGGGTTTGTCGACTTGCAGACAGTGTCAGCCTGCAGTTTCTAGACGCTCGTGGAAGATCAGCCGATTGAAGTTGTAGGCCAAGTTGCAAAGGGTCAGTTTCGCCTCAGCGCGGGCGAAGCCGATGGTGCGGATGAACAGTTGACCCGGTTTTTCTGCTGCGTGAAGACCTGCTCAGCACGCGCACGGATCAAGGATTTGGCGGCATTGGCCTGCGCGGGCTTGCCCATGGGTTTGCGCCGATGAATACAGAACGTGAGCATCTGGTCCGACAGCCACTTCTCGTTGCTCCTGGATCGATAGGCACTGTCTGCCCAGACCTCGGAACTGGTATTGTTCGTGCTGACGACCTGCCGGAGAAGACGCCCGTCCGCCGCTGAAGCCGAAGCGTCGGTCGATGCGGATGTGGGATTTGTAGCTGAAGGCCGGCAGGGCGATCATGGGGAGCGGCGTCCCATCTGCCCGATACCGGATTTTCCGCCGACCTTGAGTTTCCAGTGAGCGTCGGTATCCTTCTGTGCTGCGTTGTTCGGATCGTCCGGCCAAATGTCGCTGGCGCTCTTCCCTGATTTGACCGCTTCGCGTTCGCCCTCGGTGTTCTGCTGTCTTGGAGTAGGCACCCGCGAGGCGTCCACGATCTGCCCGGACATTGGAATGTAGCCTTTCTTCTGGAGTTGCCAGTCAAAGGTCTTCATCACCCGCCTGAGCGTTCCCGTCTCGGTCAGGCGATTGCGAAAATGCCGGATCGTGTTCTCGTCCGGCGTTCGATCCCCGAGCGACAACCCCAGAAATCGCAGCCAACTCAGCCGATCGCGGATCATGAACTCCATCCGGGCGTCTGACAGATTATGCTGCGCCTGCAGGATCAGGGCTTTGAACATTATCACCGGATCGAATGGTGGGCGGTCGCCTTTACTACTATAGCCATAGCCCAGCCCTTCGACCAGCCACGTCCGGAAATACTCGAAATCCACCATCTCCTGCAAAACCACGAGCGGATACCCCTCTTTACCCAATGCATCAAGGTGATCGCTCAAATTGAACAGGGACTGGGGATTCCATAGCAGGCCTCCGTGATCGCGTAACTTCAATGAATCACCATAGCCGTCCAAACACTACCGGTTTTTGCTGGTCTCCAGTTCGTCACGATATTACCTACTGGTTTCATAAACAGCGATTCGGATTCTGGTTGCGCGCCCCTTCATCTCAATCTGGATCTGGCGGCGATGCGCTTAATCCGCTAATAAACGAAACCGCCCAGCCGGTGGAGGAAGATCACTATATTCTAGGAAAATGCAGTACGTTCATGGAATTAAACTGGAAACGCTCAATTTTGGAGGAGTGATTGAATGCAATGAGTAATAATAAACAATTAAATGAACAAAATATTTTTTCAATTTTTCATCAAGATTGGTGGCTTAATGCTGCAACAGATGGGAATTACGATCTGATTGAAGTCAAAAAAGATGGTTTTGTTATTGGTAGCCTAGCTATCTTTATGAAAAATCATTTTGGTATGAAAATAATAACACGCCCGCCATACACACGAACCCTTGGACCACGCTTATTTTTGCCCCCATCCAAGCCATTTCGCCGCGCGCAGAATATTCGCAATACCATTGCCGAATTAGTAAAAAAAATACCACCTTACGATAGCCTGCTTATAAGTCTTGATCCGGAAGATGAAACTGCATTTGCTTTTTCTTTATGCAAGTTCACAATTGGTCAGGCTTTCACATTTCGTGTTCCATTGGATATCCCTCTTAAAGACGTATGGGATAATTGCGATCAAAAAACACGCAATCTGATTAGAACAGCAGATAAAAAACTCTCTGTCGTCTGTAATACTAATTTGGACGATTTTATTCGTATCTCTCTCATTGATAAGCCTCGCGCCCAAAATAGCCACGATTTTGCGCGCATGAAAAAAATTTTTGACGCATGCTGTCAGAGAGAACAAGCCTGTGTCATGAGCGCGTGGGATGAGCATAATCAGTTGATTGCGGCTGTCGTGTTAATCTGGGACCAGAACAACCTGTACTTCTGGCAATCAGCCAGAGATCGTGGAGCCACTATTGCCGGCTCTAACATGCTCCTGATCTGGCAAAGTATGGAATATGCCCATAACAAAGGTCTTACATTCGATTTTGACAGTTTTGCCTCCGCAAAATCTGCAAAAATGATTGCCAGCTTTGGACTTCCCCCTATTGTCCGTCCGCAAGTTTTAGGCACATCGATACTGCGGCAATGGGAAAGATCTGCGAATGGCACGCTGAAAATTTTTAAAAATAAGATTTTAGGTCGTACTGTCAGTTAACGCGTGATGTGGACAAGAGCTTGTTCCCACTCGCAATATGTGTCTTTTGAAACTCTCTTGATGATAAGTTCATTGAGCGCTCAGCCATTATGGATTTAGAGGTTAAGATTTCAGTCAGAATCCTTCATCCATTATCTGGACGGATTGAAGAACTTGCAGCTGGATGGTTCGGAAACCCCTCTGCCTCTGAACAATTTGTCAGACGAGCGGACGGCATACCTGATCAACGAGCGTCTGGCACAGGTGGGTGCGATTGAAAGACTGTTTGACCGATTTGACGTGATCCTGCACCACACCGGGTATTTGCCGATGTCGGCTCAGATCCTGGACGCGACGCTGGTGGCTGCTCCAAAGCAGCGCAATACGAACGCTGAGAAAGCGGATCTCCGGGCAGGACGTATTCCCGAAGACTGGTAGGCTAGGCCCGCAAAGCTGTCGCACAAAGATCGTCATGCACGCTGGACGCTGAAGTTCATGAAAGCAAAGCGGCAGGGTGATGGAGCCATGCCATCCAGCGCTCTCACCATCGCGTTCTTTGGCTACAAGTCCCACCTCTCCATCGACCGGAAGTTCCGGTTCATCCGGAAATGGAAGACGATGGATGCCACCGCCAGTGATGGCGCGCGATTGAGAGAGGGACTACTGGATAAAACCAATACGGCCTCAAGCGTTTAGGCTGATACGGCCTATCGCTTAAAAGCCAATGAGGACTTCATGGAGAAGCAGGGCTTTGTCTCAAAGGTTCACAGGAAAAAGTCGCATCTCAAGCCTATGTCCCGGCATATCCAGAAATCACAGATCGGGCTGTTCGTCCGAACAGTCGGTATCACCCGGGCCACAATAAGGATCGGTCTGGCCAATATCGTCTATAACATGTGCCGCTTTCTCTTCCCGGAACGGATCAGCGCGAGCGCGTAGCCATCCAGCGACAGACAACCCACGATCTGCTCAAAACGCAGATCAAATGCTACCCTAGGAACCGTCAATCAAATCGCCAAAAGCCTGAAATTACGAGTCAAGCGTATCAACCAACAGTTCTTCGATCCCTCTAGGTTAAAGCAGATCGATGGTTCTCTTCACCATATACCCATGATCTGCGAATTTGAGTAGTGGAAGATCGCCAGATGAGTCGCCATAAGCTGTAATGGATTGGTAATGGCGTCCTGAATTTGCAATATATTCCTTTATGCGCCGTACTTTTTCAGTGCCATAACAGTTATTTCCCTTTAACTGCCCGGTTGCCCGGTGCTTTTGATCTTCTTCTAAAGAAGAGCAAAGCACATCATGAAATCCTTCCGCGCGGGCCCAGGGCACAAGATAGAGGTCGAGGGACGCACTGAGCAGGATACAGTCTTCCCCCCGTGCCTGATGCGCATGCAGGCGTGCCATCATATCTGCCCGAAGCATGGTGGGAATGTTGTCCTGTGCAAACGCGCGCCCTGCGGCCCGCAAGCTGTCAAGGGGAAGGCCGCCCAGCGTATAACGTAGCAGGCGTTGTTTGGCTGTATCATTCGGGATGCATTTCAAGGCGTAGCCAGCCAACCACGGCAGGCTTTTCGTCATGCCCCAGCCTAAACCCCAATAGCCTCTGACGGCGCGAAGGAAAGGAATAAGAGAGTCATGCCGCGTGAGTGTGCTGTCAAAATCAAACAGAGCCAGCTTACGTGTCACAGGGAAAGCTTTTTGAAGATTGCTTCGGGAATGGACCTAATTATCAGCATGATAATCCGCCAGAACCAAGGCAGATAAACAACATTCCGTTTCCGTTTAACGGCCTGGATAATTCCCTGACCAATCTGGCCCGGTGTTGCCCACAACGCGCCTTTTGTGGGGATATGTGCTGTCATCGGGGTATCAACAAAGCCGGGTTTGATGGTCAGCACCGTAACGGAAGCCTTGGCCATACGATTGCGCAGCCCTTGCAGAAAAATATCCACCATGCCTTTGGCTGCCCCATAGACATAATTGCTCTGCCGCCCGCGATCACCCGCCACGGAGCCAATGACAGCGATTGTTCCTTCACGCCGGGGTTCAAACAGGTTGGCTGCCAGCGTGGTGAGCGAGATAACGCTGAGCGCATTTGTCCGGATTTCCTGCATTGTCAGCTCAACCGAAGCTTCGCAGGCTTTCTGGTCAGGGAGGGATCCGTGTGCGACCAGCACAATATCCGGCGCGCCAAGGGCCTGAGCTGCCTGAGCGTATAGTGCCTCATGCGTAGAAAAATCATTAAGGTCGGCCGTGGCCGTGGCGACTGTCTGCCTCTGTGTGCTCCGGGCCAGCAGGTCGGTGCGCATGATCTCCAGTTTGTCCGCACTGCGACCAACCAGAAAAAGATTATGGCCTGCCGCAATCCACTCCCGCGCGCATGCAGTTGCAATAGCCGATGTGGCGCCGAATATAACGATATTGCTCATTCAGGGTTATCCCTCAGGTTCATTTACACGGCGCCAGAACCCCGAGGAAAATCGAGGGTCAATAAAAGGCAGCATTTTTTCCCATTGAGGGAAGCCACGGCGGAACATGGCTCCCGACATGCGGGCGTCTTTGGCTGGATACAAGGCCCCCCCGGCTGATGCAACAATGCTGTCCAGGCGGTTCAGCAGTTGCAAGGTCTTCTCACCCATATTGGGGAAGTCCAGCGCCAGCGTGGCTCCGGGGCGCGGGAAGGAAAGGGTGCCCATGGCGGGGCGGGTACCGAAAGTTTTGAGCACGGCCAGAAACGACCCCATGCCAGAACGTGCAATCTGGCGCATGAGCTCCGCGACCCCATCGGCCGAGACGTGTGGTGGCAGAACACACTGATACTGGTAAAACCCCTTGGTGCCGTAGATACGGTTCCAGTTTTCTATTGCGTCCAGAGGGTAAAAATAAGGCGCGTAGTGTGCCACGTACCGGTCACGGGGCAGTTTCTGCCGGTAATAGACCTCATTAAACGCTTTGAGCGAAAGGCTGTTGATGCATGAGAACGGCAGGTCCACCGGCACAGTGCGGTGGCGGCTTTTCCATACGGGCAATTCAGCCTGCGGCGGCGCATGCTGTCCCGCAAACAGGATACCCCGCCCGCTCTGGCGGGTGCAGTCTATCCAGGCGACGGTGTAGGGCCATTCGCGCTCGGCGCGCGCATTGAGGTGCCAGAACTCATCCAGTGTCGAAAATCGGTAGGCCTGCGTCACCATAAATGGGTTGGCAACAGGTAGCAGGTCAAAAGTAACCTGGGTGATCAGACCAGTCAGACCCAGCCCACCAATTGTAGCGGCGAACCAATCCGCATTCTGCTCCGCCGAGCAGGTCAGGCGCTGCCCATCGGAACGCAGGAGTTCAAACGAGCGAACATGATTGCCGAAACTCCCGGTATCATGGTGGTTCTTGCCATGCACATCGTTTGCAACGCAGCCGCCCACCGTTACAAAACGCGTGCCAGGGGTTACGGGGGGGAACCAGCCCTGAGGGGTAACCAGTTCAAGTATATCCGCAAGGATTACCCCGCCTTCGCAGGTAATGCGGCCATGCTCCCGATCGAAGGCAATCATATGGTCCAGCGCGCGGGTGCGGATTACGGCCGCATCCGGGTTCAGGCAGACATCACCATAACTGCGGCCGTTACCAAACGGAATGCAGGTTTCCGCACCCGGCGGTAAAGGCAGGTGAGCAGTGCGTGCCGGTATATCAAGAACATGCTGATGCCCTACAGCAGGCAGGCGGTTCCAGGATTTGATGTCGTCTCTCATGACGCAAGCTGCTGCGTTGGTAGCATCAGTTGTCTGCGCCCGACGAGCAGAACGACAAGGCCAAGAAACACGGCAAACCACAGTGTTGTAAGACGGATGATGATGGTTGCCGCGACGGAATCTGCACTAGAGACGCCTGTTATCACCAGCAGCGCCGTCATGACCGCTTCCGTGCTACCGAGCCCCCCGGGCATGAAGCTTATGCCGCCGACCAGCATGCCCAACGCATATATGGACATTGACGTCCACAACCCGACATCCGCCCCCATGCGCTCGAGTACGAGATGAAAGGCAAAAGCCTCGGCTGACCATGCCGCGAGCGAAAGGGGCAGCATCATCAAGATAACATCGGTCGTATAGCACTTCCTAGTCGCAATTAACATATCAAGCAGATGCCGTAGCGCCCTGACGGTTTTGGACCGGCTGGCAGAAATCCATGTCGTGATAGTTTCCAGTATGCGCCCGTACAGCACGACAAACCCGAAAATGAAGATCATGACAAGACAGAGAACTGCTACGGGGCGGGCGGGGGGATATAGCGACAGACCAGGCAGCCCGATCACTATGATGGCTATCATGTCAGAGAGGCGCTCGCTCAGTAAAGCTGCAATACTGCTTGAAAACGGCATACCGCGTCTTTCAAGGAAGACGCCACGCAGCAATTCCCCCGCCTTGCCGGGTGTGGTGGTGAGGGCGAAGCCGGAAAAATAAATCAGAGCGCTATCGACATTCCCCATCCTGTGGCCCAACCTAGATAGGTAGATCTGCCAGCGTACGAAGCGTAGTCCGTAATTGATCAGCGACAGGGCAACGGCCAGAACAACACCCCCCGCACCGACCATACCGAGGGCATGAAGGACCTCACTCCAGCCTGCCCAGAGGGAAAACCCCAGATACCCGACCGCTGCCAGCACACCGGATAGGACAATGCCGCGACTGAGCGCCTGCCGAGATGGAATTTTTATACTGGCCATGCAATGACACCTATCGTGACCATAAGCCAGAGCAACCCAGTTATCAGTAGGTGCGGATCGCGCAGCATGTCACGCGCGGTATCATTGCCGCCAGTCCCCCGATGCAGGAGAAAAAGATAGCGGAAAATGCCATAAACCACGAAGGGAACCGTATAGATCAGATTTGTCGTGTGATGCCGTGCCACGGTTTCAGGTGAGACAGTATACAAGCTATAGCAAATGATGGTGCAGGCGGCACTGATAGCCGTAAACTGCTCAATCATTTCAGGAGAATAGTCATCCAGCACGCGACGGATGGAAGCGGGGTTGAGATCGTCGCTGTTTTCAAGTGCCAACAGTTCAGCTCGCCGCTTCGCAAACCCAAGGAAAAGAGTCAGCATGAGGCCACAGAGCAGTATCCACGATGTGGCATGAATACCTAGCCCTACCGTACCGATCAAGATGCGCAGCATGAATCCTGAAGAAATCAAGAACACATCAATGACGGGAACATGTTTCCAACGCAGCGAGTATCCAATATTAATAATCATATAGAGAACTAAAAATGCCAAAGCCCAAAGACTGATAACAAAGCCTAAAAACAATGCAAATGCGGTAAGGATAATATTCAGAGCAATAGCTTCCCTTACGGATACTTTCCCGCATGCTATTGGCCTACTACACTTTACTGGGTGTTTCCTATCAGAATTTACATCAATTATGTCATTAAAAATATATATTGAACTCGCCATCGCCGAAAAAGCGATGAACGCCAGAAAATCTTTTTGAAGAAGATCGTATTCCCGGATATTGTAGAATAAGGGACCAGCAAAAACAAAAAAGTTTTTTATATATTGATGTGGTCGGCATAGGCGCGCAACGTATAGGATTTTCATTGGTATATCTAATTGTAAATGACTGCTTGTTAAGAAGCCGATATTGATCCGCAAGTCAAGACTGCTGAGCGTAAGAAACTCTCCATTTTTGTTGGCATAAGATATATTATGCAATCCATCTCTGAGAGACCGACTAAATTATCCGTATTAACCAGAATAGAAATGTCTTCCCTGCCGACTTAGACGCTAATTGTCCAGCACCACAGTAGTGCGGTTTATAGGACGCCGGATATGGGATTATTGCTGAGGAATTGCACCGGATTGGCGTGTTGCCCGAGCTGTTGTGCGGAACAAGGACGACTATCCCGGCTTCAAATGTTTCGGTCTCACGCCGCATCATCAGGAAGCTGACAGTCTAGCACATGGAGCACACGGCCAACCGTTCAATCACCGCAGCCGGAAAAGTATTCGAGCACGAGTTCTGGCACTTATCCGCCGAAATCGAACAGACCTTCTACGCAGATTAGGGCAGACTTGATATCGCAGCCTGAGCGCGGAACAAATCACTCTCCGGCAAAACTGGGGCAGTTCAACAGGGGGGGTGAGGAAACGCCGAGTTCCCCTACCCCGCCATTCGAAGAGCCGGATCCCATCAAACAGCTTAATTCTATGAATAGCAATTTCCCGGCACTCGAGGGCATGAAACTGGCGTCAAGAAACTTAACGTGAGCAAGATAGCACATTGCTTGCAATATAATTGCTAATTGATATATATCCGATTAGGCATTGATTTAGATAAAGAAAGACTAATGAAGCCCGTTTGCGCCAAGCCATTTGATCCGCCCAGCAGGCACGACAAGGCCGACAAACTGGGAGTCATAAATTGCAGTGCCAATATCAAACAAGCGCCAATGACGCTTATTAGATCATGACGCAGAGCAAAGACACATGGCTTGCGCTCGATCAACAGGTTTGTTTTCCATTATACGCAGCTACCAACATGCTGCAGAAACTCTATCAGCCACTGCTGCAACCCTTAGGTCTCACTTATACTAAATACCTAGTCATGATGGTGCTCTGGGAAGCCGAAAGACAAAGCACCGAAGTGACCGTGGGAGATCTGCAGACTTGTCTTTATCTTGATGTAGCCACAATGTCCCCACTGCTCAAACGCATGGAAAAACTGGGTTTCATCGTTAGAAAAAGAAGCCGTAGTGACGAGCGCAAAGTAATGATCACTCTCACTGTCATGGGTATCGAGTTGCGTGAACGCGCATGCACCATTCCCGAACAACTCGTAACCAAACTAGAAGTCAATCTTGAGTTTCTTATCAGCTTCAGACAAGACGCCCAGTCTCTTGTAGAGACGCTGGCCACAAAACTACGAGAGACTTAATTTTACCGTAAAATCTAAATGTTTTCCGACAACGTCTAATTATCGACCATAAACAAGATCCCATAATATGAATTAGGAATAAGGGGGAACAGGGACTTACTCCAACCATCTAAAGATGGAAAATGTATAGTTAGGTAAAAATTAACATTTCCCACCTAAGATGAAAACAACTCCTGAAAATAAAAGAGAAGTGAAAAATGGGAAGAGATAATCACAGTGCAGAGAGCATCCAGAATCGTCACGATTTCATCGGAATGGATGAAGGTGATTTTCAGACTATACAGGGCCTTCGTGAAATTCTCATCAACGCATTGCCTGAAGCCCTCGATGCTCTATATGGGAGAATTCGGAAAACTCCTGAGGTTAATCGTTTTTTTTCTTCTGAATCGAAAATTAATCAAGCAAAAAAGGCGCAATCTTCTCATTGGCAAGCACTTCTGGACGCCCGCTTTGATAGCTCTTACGTAAAGCAAGTGCGTCGGATAGGAGAAGTTCATGCACATATTGGCTTAACCCCCCGTTGGTACATCGGCGGATACACAATCATTCTTGAACGCCTCATTCACTCCATTATAGAAGACGGTAAAGATCGTATCGGGTTATTTTCACAGGCATCCGGGCGGAAGCGTTTGGCCGAGAAAGTAACAAGCCTATGCAAGGCTGTTCTAACAGAAATCGATCTAACAGTCTCATATTACCTGGATGCAATGGAAACGGAGAGATCCGAGTTGCGTGCAGAACAGGAACGACGAACGCAAGAAGATCACAAAGTTATCACAGCAATTAATGAGGCTTTGACTTCTTTGGCAGATGGAGACCTCAACTATCGCGTAACAGAAATCCTGCCAGAACGCTCTGAGGTATTAAAACAACATTTCAATGCTTCAGCAGAACAGCTTGCACAGAGTATGGGTAGAATATCACTGTCCACAAAAGATGTTATGACAAATGCTGAAAGCATTCATCACGGGGCAGATAATCTCTCTTTAGCAACAGAACAACAGGCCGCTGCGCAAGAGGAAATGTCAGCAGCAGTGACGCAAATTGCACTAAGCGCTTCTGAGACAGCTAAAGAGACTACGAAAGCCCGACATATGGCTGGATTAGCACAATCAGAAGCAGAGCAAGCTAGTCAGGTCGCGACTGATGCAATAGAAGCGATTAGTAGGATGGAACAATCCTCACAAGAAATCTCAAATATTATTGGTTTAATCAATAAAATTTCCATGCAGACAAATATTTTGTCACTCAATGCTGGTGTTGAAGCGGCAAGAGCCGGTGAGTTCGGGCGTGGTTTTGCAGTCGTCGCAAGTGAGATTCGCGCACTAGCTGAGCGTTCTGCAAACGCCAGCAAGGAAATAGCCGCGTTAATCACAAAAGCTGCTGCTGATGTCATCTCTGGTGCCACACAGGTACATAACGCCAGAGAAGCTTTGGAACGTATCACAAGCCAGGTCATCGAAATCAACGAAGTTATTACCAAAATTGCAACTGAATCCCAATCACAATCTGCCGGGTTGAACGAAGTGAAAGTCGCGATTAGAAGCTTGGAACAAACAACATTAAAAAATGCTGCCATAGCTGAAGAAAGTGCCGCTACAGCACAAAAATTAGTCATGATGTCAAATGAACTATCTCGTGACGTTTCAATATTCAAAATGGATTCTAATGCAAGAAATATAGCCTCTAATCCACTTCTTAATGTCAACAATGTTGATTATTGAGCTCAGAAATGAACGACAAATTTATTCGTTATGCTTTGGATAACTCTGCAATTGTAGCAATGACAGATTGCAAAGGCACCATAACCTTTGTAAATCAAAAATTTTGTGAAATTAGTGGTTATGGTGAAAAGGAATTAATTGGGTTTAATCATAGAATATTACGCTCTGGAATTCATCATAAAGAATTTTTCCTGCAGATGTATCGTACAATCTCAGCTGGCCACATCTGGCACGGAGAAATATGTAACCGAAAGAAAGATGGCTCCCTCTATTGGGTTGATACCACAATTGTTCCTCACTTCGCTGAATCAGGAACTGGCATGGTTGATGGTTATGTAGCAATACGTTTCGATATTTCTACAAGAAAAGATCTTGAAAAAGAACTTCAGATAAATATTAGCAATCTTGAGTTAACAGCAAATACGGATTTCCTTACAGACCTGCCTAACCGGCGATTGTTTTGCAAGCACATTGAAGAGTTGATAAAGCAGAGCAGAAAAAAGTCAGAAACATTTCATATTGCCATATTAGATATAGATATGTTTAAAGAAATAAATGATTCTTTTGGCCATGAAATAGGTGACTATCTTCTGAAAATAATTGCATCTCGCCTAAAGAGCATTGTAAGTGATCGTGTTTTTATTGCCAGATTAGGTGGTGATGAATTTGGTATAATATTAAATAAAAAAACAAGCATCAAAAATCTAGAATTTTGTGAAAAAATTCTTGAAACAGTTAGAGAACCTATCAAAATTGATTCAATAATTCGTTATTGTTCAGCAAGTATGGGGTGTGCAATTTTTCCTCAACATGGTCAGAATCGGCCTACGTTACTTCAGGCAGCAGATATAGCACTTTACCGTGCCAAAGAGTTGGGACGCAATAGATTTAAAGTATTCAACAATCAAACGATGGATGTAATCAAGAACAAATCTCAAATTTTATCAGACTTCAATCTTGCTTTAAAAAATAAAGAAGTGAAATTTTTCTACCAGCCAATATTATATCCTTCCTCCCTCCATAACGTGTCGTTCGAAGCTCTCGTAAGATGGGATCATCCAACACTCGGCCTTTTAAATCCCGGTTCTTTTCATACTGTTTTTACTGATCCGGCCACATGTGCTGTCTTTGGAATTTACATGCTGGAAAGCATATTCGAGGACATGTCGATTATGCTTGATCATGGTATTCAATTTAGTAGAGTTGGCATTAATCTGACTGATGCAGATTTTCGTTCTGATGCTTTTATTGATCTCTTTTCCCGTAGTTGTGTCGAAACAGGAATTGGTCCTGAGCGTTTTTGCGTCGAAGTGACAGAAAGTATACTGTTGGGCCAGGAGCAAAAACGAATTGAACAGAGATTACGACAATTACATACCATGGGTGTAGAAATAGCATTGGATGATTTTGGCACAGGATACGCGTCTTTAACTCACCTGCGTGAGTTCCCGATTGATCGATTAAAAATTGACCAACGTTTTGTTTCTAATATTGAAACCTCAACTGATGATCAGGTCATCGTTCACGGTATCATTGATATTGCTCATGGATTAGGTAAGACTGTTACTGCTGAAGGCGTAGAGACTATTCAACAAGCCAAAACTCTTCTTAGTATGCAATGTGATTCTCTACAAGGTTGGCTTTTCAGCAAAGCATATCCTGTCGTAAATCTTGCTTCAGTATTAAAAATAATACCAGACGTTTTTAATAAATTTGATCACATGTCACATAAAAAACACAAAAACAAACACAATCATGATAAGAATTAAATAAAATTCAGAATGTAGAACAATTATATTATTAGACGGTGATATATTTTACCGAAAATCGCCGTCTATACCATCACAAACCAGGAAAAACACTCTATCGACAATTAAGGATATCTGGCAGCAGCAGATAGAAACAGACTCTCTGACAAGAGAGGCTGGCACTCTCATCATGCGCTAGAATTTCATTCTTTCTCTTGCTCAGAAAATGAACGCGGATATTTATGTCCTGATCCGTCTGCGTGATGAAAAAGAATTTGTCTCCTGTCTGGAGTTAGCCATGTGCGGTCATCTCATCATTCTGGGGACGCGATGGGAAAAAGGCACCCGGTTCCTTGAGGAGATGGCACACCATATTAACCGGCAAAGCGACATCTCGGTCCTCGCTGCTTTCAAACGCATGCTCAAAGCCGTGATAGAGGTCCAACCAAAAGCGGCGGAAGACCTAAACCCCAGAAAAACCATCGTGCGCAGGATACAGCTGAACACTCAACCTGATACCTGAGAGCATCGAGGCACTCTGTCGCTTCCCCTCTGCTTGCGCAAAGGGGAAGCCCAGCATGCGAAGAGCCTCAACAGGGGGACGTCACATAAAACGGGCACAGATATACGCTAAGCATTTTGGGCATCGGAAACGCCGATCTTTTGGCGCAGCGGCCGCAGCGTTCCGCCCGTTGTGCTGGCGTCCGTCCAGAGGTAGTCGCCCGTAAGATTGATGTGCTGCCAACCCAGCGGCGACAAGTGCTGGAGCAAGTCGGGCGGGATTTGTTTCCCATGTCGCTCCAGATGGCGCAGTACCGCCTCCATGTAGGTCGTGTTCCACAGGACAATGGCTCCGGCGACCAGATTGAGGGCGCTTGCCCGGTGTCCCTGGGCCTGAATCCCATGGTCGCGAATCCGGCCGGTGCGGTGAAAGAAGATCGCCCGCTTGAGGGCGTTCTGCGCCTCGCCCTTGTTCAGCTCACGTGTGGCGCGGCGCCGTTCTTCCGGCTTTTCGATCCAATCGAGGGTGAAAAGCGTCCGTTCGACCCGACCGACCTCGCGCAGCGCCAGGGCCAGACCGTTGGCGCGCGGATAGGAGCCGAGGCGCTCGAGCATCGTGGACGCACTCGTGACGCCGGTCCGGATCGACGTCGCAAGGCGGACAATATCTTCCCAGTGACTGGCAATAAGCTGCTCATCGATGGCTTGCGCGGCCAGCGGGGCGATGGCCGGACCGGGCCGCGCATCACGAAAGAGATGGAGCCGCCGCGCGGCGATGTTCGGAATCCGCGGTGCGAACTGAAAGCCCAGCAGATGGCACAGCGCGAAAACGTGATCGGACACGCCGCCGCCGTCGGTGTGATGACGTTCGATCGCCAGTTCGGCACCGTGATGCAACAGGCCGTCAAGGACGTGCGCAGCCTCACTCGCGCCGGCGGAAATCACCTTGGCGTGAAATGGCGCATAGCGATCCGAAACATGGGTGTAGAAGGAAACTGATGGTTCGCTGCCCTTGTGCGGATTGACGGCACCGGTCGCCTGGGCGCGGCGATCGAGCGGAAAATTTTGGCCATCGGAACTCGACGCATTGCCGGCGCCGAACGCGTTTGAAAGTGGCAGGCGATGCTGGGCATCGACCAACATCGCCAAGGCAGCGCCGTAGCTATCTTCGCGCAAATGCCAGGCTGCAAGCCAACCGAGTTGGCGCTGGCTCACCAGATCGCAGGCCTCGGCCATGCGGGCGTGCCCAAGATTGGTGGCATCGGCAAGCACTGCGGTCAGGACGGCACGGGGATCATCGTGCATTCGGCCGGTTGTGAGATGGGTGAAGCATTTCGAAAAACCGGTCCAGCGGTCAACCTCCGCCAACAGGTCAGTAATGCGGATAGTCGGCAGATGGCTATACAAGGGCGCAAGGGCCATTTCAGCTTCGTCTGGCGTGACGGCCCGAAGCGGCGATATCCGCAGCTTGCCGCCCGAGAGACGTACATCTTCGAGTGCATCGGCCGCTGCCTTTGCATCGACCTCGGCCAGTCTCTGGGTGAGCAGGGCCTTGCGTTCCGCTAGCCAAGTCGCGGCGGTTTCGGCGACCGGGATGGGCAGTGGCCCCGCCGCCCGCATGGCAGCGAACACAGGCGCGGAAATAAGCTGCTGCTCAACCGCTCTATATCGCCGGCTGCCCTCGACCCACATGTCGCCGGCGCGCAGCCGGTCTCGCAATTCGGTAAGAACACAGAATTCGAAGATGCGACGGTCAAGACCGGCTCGGTCGATCCGCCGACGCCAGGCGGGGCGCACGAAGCCGAGCGGGACACCCACGGGCAATTTGCGCAGCCGCCCACTGCCCAGATCGCGCATCGTAGCGATGTCACGAGCAAGGCCCGAGCAGGCAGGAACTGCGCCGAAGGTGAAGCTGGCGACAAAGGCCGGACCGATCTGACGGAGGATCGGAAGGTTGGATCGCGCAAGCTCGACAGGATCGAGCGGATCGGGACGCACAAGTTGCCTAGCCTCCGCGATTTCGGAGCCGAGGTCATCCCACCCGATTATCTCTGCAATGGCGCCGAAAGGATCCGAGCCGTTTGCCCTTGCGTCGATGATCGCGGTTCCGAGGCGGGCCAGCAGGCGGATTTTGCCGTTGATGGTGCGCTTGTCGCGTTTCAACGCCGCCTCTTCCCGGCGTTCGGCGCGCCGGAACATCTGTCCGATCAGTCGTTCGAACATTACCACGGCATCGTCGGTCAGGGCCACCTGCATTTCGATGACGGTGGCGACCAGAACAGCCCGACGACGGATCGGGTTCAGGACGGAAAGATGTTGCGCGGTAAGCCGGACGCCCTGCTGGTTGAGAAGGCGCAGCCGCTCGGGATGGACCGGGGCCACGACTTCAGGGGCCAGGCCAATTGCGCGGATTACGGACAACCGCTCAAGAATCGCCGCGAAGGAACGGCGCCCAGGCCTGCCGGGCGGTTGGCGAATCCACGCAAGAGTGCTGATCCGGCCTTCATCGTACTGCAGCAACAGCGAATCCAGCAGGCCGCATTGTGCCGAGGTCAGATGGCCCGTCAGCAAGTCGCCCACTTTCCGCTCGGCATCGAGCAGGGCCTTGCTCACCATAGGTTCCAGGGATGTGATGCCGGGCACGATTATCCGCCGTCTCCGGAATTCCTCCATCAAGATCCGCGCCAGATCGATTCCGCCGGTCATGGTGAGGGCGATCGGCAGGAGCCAGGCCTGCAGTTCAGCCTGGATCGGACGGCTCAATTGGCGGAACGGTCTGAAAACGTGGTTAAAACGAAACCTGACACTTAGGGTCACGGTCGCGACCAACGGCTTTATCGCAGAGCAGGTCATTTGCGGTCTTGCGCGGCAAACAGGTGTTTTCCGACGCCTTCAAGCCTTAGCGTATATCTGTGCCCCTTTTATGTGACGCCCCCAACAGGCAGCGGAGATCTTCGCCGCAATGACATGGTTTGTGCCAGACACTCTTAGTCTTGCATTGAAACAGAAATCAATGAGACACATCTCTATAGAACAACAAAGTGGGTACGCCCGACTGGGATGCAGTTCGCACTTTTCCCTGTAAGCCTGTACTTGCAACGCTTCTGCGCAGAAAAGAATGAATGGCGATATTATGCCATGAGCATTCAGCCTGACTTTATTGGAAGCGCATTCTTAATGCGCCACTGGGGCAGGAACGGAACAGGCGCTCATTTACGCCTGGACCAGTATGGAGAGAAGGTGCTGCGACTAACGCCCTGGCACATCTGGCCCAGAAAAAACTAAAACGCGGTTACAGGGTTATTGCGCAGGATGCGCTTTTGTTTTCGTAACGCGTTTTGAACCGGGTTTTGGCCCCGGTTTTTTGCGTGGCGGAGCTGCTGGCTGAAGTTCAGCTTCAACAACAGCAGGTTTGATTTTTTTTGCGGATTTCTGCTGGGGCTCCTGAGCAGTCGCCACAAGCGTTTTACTCACCTTCGGCTGACGTGCCAGTTTTTCAATTGGCGCGGCGACTTTCACTGTTTTTCTGGCTACTGGCTGGCGGCTACTGGCGGGAGCTTCAACCAGTTTGCGCAGAACAGGTGACGCCTTGAAGCGCACAGTGGCATAATCCTCCACCATCACCTTTGCTCCGGTTCGCGGATTCAGGCGCTGACCACCTTTGGCTGTAGCTTTTTTAAACGTCCCAAAACTGGGAAGTGTGAAAAACCCTTCTTCTTTGATCTGCGACACGATGGCTTCGATCAGCTCATTCGCGGCTATATTGGCCTTCACACCGGTACATCCAATGCTATCCTGAAGAACGGCTGCGATAAATGCTTTGCTCATTATAATTTCTATTCCTGGTGAATAATCAAAATGGATTTTTCATCGCATGAGTTACCTCATCAGAAGCAACATGAGATGGCAAGTGTTTTCCAGACAGGGTGGTAATAATGCTATCTATCTGTTCTTTAAGAGCAAGAAGGTTGTTAAGACTTTCCTGATCCTGCCGGATGTCCAGTTGACCATATAATGCAATCCTCGCACTCTCATTCTCCAGTGTGAGTCCACCAAAAGTGATACTTTTCCCCTGATCGTGGAAAGGGATAAACGACATGGTTTAATCCTCCATTATCTGCTTCAGCGCATGTAGGCCAAGACGTATTCCCTGTCTCTCGAGCCTGTTCTGATAAGACTGACTCTCCCGCGCTCGGTAAGGACTACTTTCAGGTTCGGGCAGGCCCATGGCGCGCGCCTTCATATCTGCGGGTAAGGAAGAGAACGGATCAATACCAACCGCATGAATTAACGCCGCGACACTGACTATGGTACAGGTTAGCGTATCATTATTTTTGCAGACATAAACCCCTGCCCCAGCACTGACCGGATCATAGACAGCTTTCCATGTTGAACTGGGCACCAGAACATCATGTCCAATCCCGCGTGTACTGTCATGGAATGCGGGACCTGTGTGCGCCATCTCCACACCTGTCCATATCCCTTCGCTGAGGGCGGCCGTCTGCGGCACGACATTTGCCAATGTAAACGTCTGTTCCTGTGCCTGAATAGTCGCCGCGCCCCCAGATGGACTCATGTGAAATACCCGTTTTAATTTCATACTTCTCATTCAATACAATGCTTCCGCGGCGGTCTGAAAGGCGGAGCGAAGCGAAGCCGGAAGACCGCCGCGGAAGCATTGTAAATTGCGGAGAGAGGAGCTAGGTGCCCCTACCCTCGACAAATTAGAGTAGGAGATGCCAACTATCGACTTCAGATCTGTAGACCCTGTCCTCTCAGCGCGTAAACCGGCCGTTAACGGGCTTAAGTGAAAGCTCAATAGCCGATATTCGCGGTGGCCCACTGGTCTACAAGGGGGGAGAAACGCTAAGAGAACTTATCGGACATAAAAACGGGGGAGGGGGCAGAAACGGAAAAACAGTCATTTTTGAAGTTATTGGCCATTTAAGGTAAATCGTAATGACTTTTCCCAGCTGCCCTTGCATCTATTTGCAGTAAAATGGTATCTATCGCGATATATACTATCTTGGGAGGTACGCCATGTCAGAGACTGCCAAAATTTTCATGACCGGTCGCAGCCAGGCGGTTCGCCTTCCCGCTGCCTATCGGTTCAATACGGCCGAAGTCAGCATCCGGCGTGATCCACAAACGGGAGATGTCATCCTCTCAGCCCGACCCACAGATTGGAACGAGGCATTCTCGGCTATCCGGCATAGCCGGGGCGCAGAGTTGTTTCCGGCAGGCCGGGAGCAGGATGAACAGAAACGTGATCCTTTTTCCGGATTTGAATCGTGACTCTGTGGATGTTCGATACCAACACGGTCAGCGACATAGTGCGGGGAGACGAGATCGTTCTGCAGCATGTTGAGCGCCTTGATCCCCGCCAGTGTTGTGTGTCATCTGTGACCGCTGGGGAAGTTGCTTACGGGCTGGCCCGGCGCCCTGACGCTACGCGCCTGCACCGTTTGACCCAGATCGTTATGGACCGTCTGGAAGTGTTACCTTGGGACTCAGAAACTGCACACCGTTATGGCCGGTTACGCGCCAGTCAGGAACGGCAGGGCCTGTCTCTGGGCGCACTTGATATGATGATCGCAGCTCACGCCCTGACCTGTAGCCTGACACTGATTACCAGTGATCAGGCTTTTACAGCCGTCAGGGGATTGGATGTGCGGAATTTCCGTGGCTCGTAACGAGCGGCAGCGTTCTACGGTCATGGCAGACGAGCAAAGGGGCGGTTTTGCCACAAGGCGAGCGACTGGATATCCGTCTTCAGGTGCTCGGAAAGAAGCCGCTCCGGCTCTGGGCGATATAGCCGCTGTACTGACGCGGACAGTCCTACGATGTGGTCAGCTCGACCAGCAGATATACAGGCATCCTCTGCGTGACGTGATCTTGTTCCGATCATGTCTGGAGGCTGCCCGTAATTGTGCGGCCGTCGATGGTTATCTGGTCGATCCGTGGCATCTGGCTGCCGTTCTTGAAGGGTTGCGTCCCCGGATCCGGGGACAGGATGTGTTTGAACGGGGTACCGAAATTGATGCCGCCCGTGTGGCATTCACGCAGTATCAGTGGCTGGCAAGACCCACAGGACTGCAAAAAAAGGCTATTACGCAGGCACGGGCAGTGGCCAAACCTCTAACGCAAAGCCTGGGGCCATTTCTGGGAAGTGCATTGGCGTTCCGACAATGGATAGAAGCCGGAGAGAGCCGCGCACCGTTTCGGGGCGCCCTGATGGAGGTCTGGCGTGAAGATGGCGTGTTACGCACACCCCTTCCGCTCACGGGAGCTGCAGCCTTTCGGTCAGGAACATCCTGGGATGTCCGGACCTGGGTTCCGTGCTGGTTGCAGGCCTTAGAAGACGAAGCTGACGCCATTCGTATCATGACCCGAACGCTTGAGGCCTCGTGGCGCGCTGCCCGTCTTCAGGCGGGAGGTCAGAGACGCACCTCCCGCGCACGCGCCGCGATCGATGTTATTGCGGCCCACCCTGTGATTTCGGCGACAACGCTTGCTACACGGCTTTCGATGTCGATCAAGGCGGCCTGCCAGTTACTTGAACGCTTTTTGAAGAAGGGGTTGATTGTGGAAGTCACCCATCGGTCCGCACGGCGGTTGTTTGCGCTGCAGGATATGGCGCCTCTACGGGAAACTGTGCAGCCACGAGCACAAGTGGTGCCAGGACGAAAGCGTGGCAGGCCTCCTGCGAGTGCTGCTGAAGACGATATGAATGTCGCGGATACAGAGTCGGTGCAGGATTTCAGTCCCCTTGAACGGTGGGTACCCGATTACTCCGAACTTGAGGCCGCAATGGCTATGATTGACCGTCTGATGGAGAAAACCTGTCTGTGAATGGCACGGCACAAGTCGATGACGGTAACTGATGCCGTAATCTGTGACGGCACCCGCCTTTGCTTCCGTCGGAATACGCCAGTGCCTTGCGGAACACTTCAAAATTCACAGTCCGGGGAAACGCTTCGAGCTGATCACTGAGCCCGCTCAGCCGGGCAAGCCGCTCTTCAACGTCAAAAAATCCCGCCTGCTTCATATCGCCATTCCCTCAATCAACACAGAAGAAATAGAATCATATAGAAGACCCCAAAATCAGGGGGTTTTTCGAACCCTCCACTTCTATGGCAGAAGCTCAAATCGACCCTATTAAAAAGGAATCATGGAAATAAAAGTGGAATAAACTAATTAATTCTTTTTCATAAGGCGTGAGTAATAAGTTGGCAATCTTCCTATAAAAGGAAGATTGCCCGACTTTTAGTTAAACAAAATCATTATGTACTGGTAAAACATTTCGAACCTCCTCTAGTTTCAACGAATTTTATATATTAACTACAATCGTGGATTGCAAATAAAAAACCAACTAATGAAAATTATGCCCAAAAAAGCTACTAAATGAAGAAAATTTCCAGTTGGTTTTTTGTCCTGTCAGTTAGGTGATTCAGGTTTGTCAGTTAGGTCTGCCAGCTCACAATCACTGCTAGTAGTGGTGATGTCACGTTAAGTTTTTTAGTTTGAGTGTGGTTGGTTTTGAGTGGATTTCAGGCTGCGAGAATGGTCGCGGGCTTCCACTGAGCGAAAGCTTGGAGACGATGAATGTGTCGTGTGAGGGCGTTGGCGTCAGTGGCGGGTGGAACGAAGAGATTACGGACGGCAGGCTGGCCCCTGATACCGCGATGGTGCCATTGGCCCCGATACGACCATTCGTATTATCAATCTGCTCCCCACTCTTCAGGTTTATGCCCTGCGTGCCGTAAATCAGCCCCGTGTTCACGGCAGAACCAGTCAGAGTTGCATTGGCCTGTTCGGCCGCTACCAATCTGCCTGTATTGAGAAGAGACGCGGCGGTCATCCGGAAATGGAAGACAACAGATGCCGCCGCCCAGTGATGGCGCGCGATTGAGAGAGGGGCTTCTGGATAAAGCCAATACGGCCTCAAGCGTCTGGGCTGATACAGCGTATCGCTCAAAAGCCAATGAAGACTTCATGGAAAAGCAGGGCTTTGTCTCAAAGGTTCACAGGAAGAAGCCGCATCTCAAACCCATGCCACTCCATATCCAGCGGTCCAATGCAGGAAAGTCCGTGATCCGATCCCGCGTCGAGCATGTCTTTGCTGACCAGAAATCGCAAATGGGTCTGTTCGTCCGAACTGTCGGTATCACCCGGGCCACCATGAGGATCGGTCTGGCCAATATCGTCCACAACATGCGCCGCTTCCTCTTCCTCGAAAGATTGAACGCGAGCGCGTAGTCATTCAGCAGGGGATAACACTCGATCTGCTCAAAACGCAGATCGAAAACGAACCCAAAAGTAGTCAATCAAATCGCCAAAAACCTGAAATCACCAGCCACGCGTATCAATCAAGGGTTCTTCGATCCCTCCATCTTCTGGCTATGAGTCCTGAGCCTAAAAACCTGAAATCAGGCGTAAGAGAAGTCAATCAATGGTTTTTCGAACCCTCCAGTTTCTGAAGCCCACTCCCGGAAAGCCCTGCATGCAGGGCTTTCCGGCCTACCGCGTCAGGCTACGGCACACGCCATGTCATACTGGCGGCAAGCTTCAACATAGGAGGCAGAGACATGGGCGAACTTTCGAGCCTGCCACTGATGATAATCGCGCACAAGTCGGGCTGATATCCAACTTTTCTTGCCTGTTTTACCGAAATCATTTTCTGCCTCGACTTTTTTCAGAAGCCGCGCGACATTCCCACGCGAAACGCCATAACGCTGCGCCATGGCGCTGGCACTGTCGAGGGCAATCTCTATCCGTTCCATGCTGCCTGCGGGCGATGCTGTTACAGACTGGGTCATTTCATTTAAGACAGAAATGCCCACCGTCGTGCTGACAAGTTGCGCAATGGACTGCGGTGGCGCGCTCAAAAAAGTATCCCGCAGCATTAGATTGGCAAAAATCGGGTGCATGTGATTAAGGATTTCCGGCGTGGTGCGTGTAACCTCACTCCTTCCCGCTCCGTCAATCTGGTCAAGCGCCTGCAGGTTAACGCTGAGATAAACATGAAACATCTGCTCAGAAAAAGCGCTCATCTGATAGGCGCGCACCCGGCCATCCTGACTGGGAATGGCTTCGATATAGCCAAAATTCTGAATTTCTTTGAGGTAACTTGTCACCGTATTCCGGCTGACCATACTGCTATCTTCCACCAAATCATACAGGTTGGTTGCGGTCAGCGCGGGAGCAGAAGGATCAACCCGCCGCTGAAAATGTAACAAAAGGGCTGCATGTGTTAAAAACCATCGCCTTACATCGGCCACGTAACGCACTTCACGCGGCATCTGCTTGTGAATACTCAGTAATGCCTGATTACAGAACGCTAGACATTTCATGAACTGCGGCAACGTAGCGAGCGCCTTAGCCTCATAAACTGGTATATTGCCTGTCATACCTACCTCTGCATTTACCTTCCCATACTATGACACAAACAGTTGTCTGCCGCCCCGAACATCGTGTTTGTCGCATTTTTGAGGATATCACAAAATCAACCTTGATACGATATAAAAACCAATTAATAATGTGGGAAATTTCATGCCATGGGCTATAATAAAAGAAAATATTTTTGAATATATACAGACTGTAAAATAAAAATCATTATTTTTAACATGTAATATCCAATTGTATATTTTTATTTATGGTTTTTATTGCTCAGAACTCACCCACTTCACTCTGAAGAGGCCCTCTTCCACATCCAGCTCCACAGAACTGAAGACTGACTGATGACCCTGACAACACGCATGCTTCTTCTTGGCGTAACCGCCCTTATCCCCGGCTTTGCCTGGGGGCAGGCCCTGCCCACAGGCGGTACCTATGTAGCCGGTTCGGGCAGTATCAATACGACAGGAGCCACCACCACAATCGACCAGTCCTCCGCGCGCGGGGTAATCAACTGGCAGGGCTTCTCCATCGGTGCGGGCGGTTCGGTCCAGTTCAACAACGGCAGTGGCGCTACCCTTAACCGGGTCACAGGTGAGCAACTTTCTTCCCTGCAGGGACATCTGGGCGCTACCGGCACGGTCTTTCTCATCAACCCCAATGGGATTGTGGTCGGGCCCGGTGGTACGGTGGTGACAGGCGGCAGCTTTGTCTCCTCCACGCGTGATAATCACGGCGGGGAGTGTAAGCGGCACACTCTCGCGTGATCCTTCGAGCGCCAATCATCCGCTGACGAACAGCTTTGATGCGCAGAAGATGCAGAACGACCTGCAGATCCAGCAGGTCGGATCACAGGTCGTAGGTGAAGTCGGTGGGGTTATTTCCGATGCGCTGAATCATGCCGGGATTTCCGGTTTTGGTACAACAGATGCCGGCAATGCCTGGGGGCGCATTGGGCTGGAAACCGCAGGGAGCGCTCTGGTCGCTGGGTTGTCTGGTGGGAATATCGGAGCAACGGCTGCCGGTATGGCGGCGGGAGATGCGGCTGCAATAGCAACGCGTGAGTGGGCAGGCTCAGTCGCACAAGCCATCACGACTGATGGAAATGCCCAGCGTGTGATTGAGAACATGCTGAGTAATGCGATAGGGGCCAGCGCTGGAACTGCGGGGGGAGCCGCTGCGGGTGGTTCTGGGCACACCATGCTCAATGCATTGACCGGTGCTGGCTATGCGTCAGCCATACAGCAGTTCAACCAGGCAAACGAAAATGATGAAAAAGAAGCGAATAAGGGGCCTCGCAATACGAGAGAGGCTCTGGACTGGGTGTTAGGCCCCAGTCCAAGAGAAATCACGGAAGAATTCAGAGAACAGACTTACGATACTGATGCACATGAACTGGCAAGACTGGATCCATCTAACCCCGAACTACAAACATTAACAGATCCCAATCAGCCGCGGGTTATTAGTGACAATGACGTTTCAAGGATGGAGAATGCGCTTTTAGAGGCTCGTGAAGTCAACCTACTGTTGACGACACCAGAGGGAAGAAAAGAGCTTCTGGCAAAAACGCCAACGGGCGCAGAAAACCTGACCGAAGCCGCAAAAAAAGTTGTTGAACAAGAACAACTTAAAGGAATTGATAATTCATCAAGACTTCTACCTGAGGAGAATAAAAATGCACCTAAAATACAAAAACCTAATGGCATTCCGAATAATTGGATAGAAAAGCCCACAAGAAAAGGAGGGGGGGGTCGTTACACGAACCCAGAGAACCCCAATGATTTCGTAAGAGTGATGCCAGGGAATTCGGAAAGTCCTTTCCCTGCACAAAGAGGGCCATATGTTATACGATCAAGCAACGGACAGATTGTTAACGCGAATGGAGATGCTGTCTTAGGCAGTGACCCAGATGCTCATATTCCACTTTCACAGTTTGGATTTAAATGATGGACCATGAAGATCACAAAGTATTGAAGTTGTTTGAATTATTTTCTGATATTGAATTTCAGAAAAATAGCTGGTTTGGTTTTAATCATTCAGCGTCTTCTCCAGACGAGCTATGTAATAATATTGATGACATAAATTTGATAACATGGGTAAATAAAAACGAATCAATTCATCCATTATTATGTAAGTATATAAAAATATTTATTAAAAACGTAGAAGAACTTCCTGATACTCAGGAACCATTTTCAGCATTTTCTTCCAAAGAATGGATATCTTTGCGACTAAAGGCGTCAATTATTTTGGAGTTTATGAGACGCATTTTTAAATAGATAAGAATCCGTGTTGATTTTCACCGAGAACTGACCCGGGAAGGGTATAAATTTCCACTGAAAATTGACTCATGCCTGGAGGGATCGAAGAACCCTTGATTGATACGCGTGGCTGGTGATTTCAGGTTTTTGGCGATTTGATTGACTACTTTTGGGTTCGTTTTCGATCTGCGTTTTGAGCAGATCGAGTGCTGCCCCCCGCTGGATTGCTATGCATTCGCGCTGATCCGCTTCAGGAAGAGGAAGCGGCGCATATTATAGACGATATTGGCGAGCCCGATCCTCATGGTTGTCAACGGCGGAGTAAAAGTAGGCCATTAGGCGGCGCAAAAGTAGGCCGTCTGGTGCCGCATTCGGGGAGCGTCGGGAGGGCGTAGCCCGACCAGAGTTCCCCGAATGCGGCGTCGGCGTTCTTATGGGGTGGCGTCGGCGGCTTTTCGTGCCCGGCTTTGGGCGAGGCGATAGCTGTCGCCATTTACCTCGAGGATGCTGACGTGGTGGGTCAGACGGTCGAGGAGTGCGCCTGTGAGGCGCTCGGACCCGAAGGTTTCGGTCCATTCATCGAAGGGCAGATTGCTGGTGATCAGGGTGGAGCCTCGCTCGTAACGCTGCGAGATCAGCTCAAACAGCAACTCTGCCCCGGTCTTTGACAGCGGCACGAAGCCTAACTCGTCGATGATGAGCAGCTTGTAGCCGGCCATCTGTTTCTGGAAACGTAGCAGACGACGTTCATCGCGGGCCTCCATCATCTCGCTGACGAGCGCAGCCGCCGTGGTGAAGCCGACGGACAATCCCTTCTGGCAGGCTGCCAGGCCGAGACCGATCGCGACATGGGTCTTGCCCGTGCCGCTGGGGCCGAGCGCGATGACGTTCTCGCGCCTTTCGATCCACTCGCAGCGCGCCAGTTCCAGCACCAACATCTTGTTGAGCTTCGGGATGGCGGTGAAGTTGAAGCTGTCGAGGCTCTTGGCGGCCGGGAACTTCGCAGCCCTGATGCGGCGCTCGACTGTCCTGCGCTCCCGGTCGATCAGTTCCAGTTCGACCAACCGGGCAAGGTAGCGAACATGATCCACGCCCTCGACCGCGCATTGCCGGGCAAGCTTCTGATGCTCGCGCAGGAAGGTCGGCAGCTTCAGGGTCTTCAGGTGATGAGCCAGCAGGATCTCGGGAACATCGCTGCTCATGCTGGCTCCTCCTCACGATCCAGCAGGCGCATATAGGCTTTGGCCGAGGTCGTCTCCACGGTGGCTCTGGGCAAATAGGGATAAATGTCGAGGTCCAGTCTGGGCGGCCTGCGCTCGGCCCGGCACAGGACGAGGTGCTTCACGGCGTCGAAGCTGATAGCGCCCAGATGCAGAGCCTGCTTCACGGCCACATGCAGATCGGCCAGATCGAAGTTTTCCAGCAGGCGCAGCAACTGCACGTAGGCGCGTCTGCCCTGTTTGCCCATCCGTGCTTCCATGAGGCGGCGCATTGTCGGGAACGCCTCTGGTAGTTCCCAGCCTTGCAAGGGTGCCGCCTGGTCGAGCGCGTTGATCTTGTGTTCGATCAGCGGCAGGTAATGCAGTGGATCGAAGATCACCTCTTCGCGCTCATAACTGCGCGAATGACGGGCAATGATCCCCCCGCCGCAGCCGATCACCACCGCATCGACATAGCCACGGATCCAGACGTCCTGGTGGCCGAAGGCGACCGGAACGGAGTAGTCGTTGGTCTTGAAGCGCACTAGCGCCTGCGAGGAGACCCGACCGCTGGCATGGTCGCAGGCATCGAAGGGAGAGGCTGGCAGCGGCCGCATCGCCGCCAGATCGCGTTGCAGCCGGTCGCAGATCGTCTCAGTCTCGCCGCGCAGCCGGTCCCCCTGGCGCTTACGACACTGAGCCTCGAGCCACAGGTTGAACGCATCCCACGTCGTAAAGTGCGGGATCGGCACCATGAAGTTGCGCCGGGCATAGCCGACCAGTCCTTCGACGCTGCCCTTGTCATTGCCCTTGCCAGGTCGGCCATAGCGGTCCTGGACCAGGTAGTGGGACAGAAAGCCGCTGAACAGCGCTGCCCGCTTGCGTGTGCCGTCGGGCAGAATCTTCGCCACCAGGCAGCGGTCATTGTCGTAGACGATCGACTGCGGCACGGCCTCAAAGAAGGAAAACGCATGGATATGACCGTCCACCCATGCTTCGGCCACCGCCGCAGGATAGGCGCGAACATAGCAGGCGTCGCTGTGCGGCAGATCAAGCACGAAGAAGTACGCCTTCTGCTCAACGCCACCGATGACAACCACAGCCTCCCCGAAGTCCGCCTGTGCGTGCCCGGCCGGGTGCGCCAGCGGCACGAACATCTCCTGGCCGCGCCGTAACCGATCGCGCATGTAATCCTTGATGATCGTGTAGCCGCCGGTAAATCCTTGCTCGTCCCGTAGCCGATCGAACACCCGTTTGGCCGTATGGCGCTGCTTGCGCGGGACCGTCCGGTCCTCATCAAGCCACCGATCAATGACAGCGATGAACGCGTCCAGTTTCGGGCGTCGCACAGGCGCCTGCCGCCGATAGCCCAGTGGGGCCGAATACGCCATCATCTTGCGAACCGTATCGCGCGAGATGCCAAAATGCCTGGATGCCTCGCGCTGGCTCATGCCCCCATCGCAAGCCATGCGAACCTTCAGATATAATTCCACGGTGTAGATCCCTCGTCCCTCCCTGCGCCGCGCAGAAAAGGGAAAAAGTGGACGACTTTTACGCCGCCCGCAGCAGGACTATCCCGCCGCTGCCGTGGTCGACTTTTCCACCGCCGTTCTCAGGTGATCCAGACGCTCAACAATCTGTCTGATGAGCGGACGGAATATCTGATCAACGATCGCCTCTCCTTTATGCGTTTCCTTGGGCTGGGACTCTCAGATCGGGTGCCGGATGCCAAAACGGTCTGGCTGTTTCGCGAGCGTCTGACCCAGGCGGGTGCGATCGATGGGCTGTTCAACCGCTTTGATGCGACCCTGCGTAACGCCGGGTATTTGCCGATGTCAGGCCAGATCCTGGATGCCACGCTGGTAGCGGCTCCGAAGCAGCGGAACACCAATGCAGAGAAAGCCGATCTTCGGGAAGGACGTATTCCTGAAGACTGGCAGGACAAACCCGCAAAGCTGTCGCACAAGGATCGTCATGCGCGCTGGACACTGAAGTTTACGAAGGCGAAGCGGCAGGATGATGGAACCATGCCATCCAGCGATCTCGCCATCCCGTTCTCTGGCTATAAATCGCATGTTTCCATCAATCGGAAATACCGGTTCATCCGGAAATGGAAAACAATGCATGCCGCCGCCAGTGATGGCGCGCGATTGAGAGAGGGGCTTCTGGATAAAACCAATACGGCCTCAAGTGTCTGGGCCGACACGGCCTATCGCTCAAAAGCCAACGAAGACTTCATGGAAAAGCAGGGCTTTGTCTGCAAGGTTCATCGCAAAAAGCCGCATCTCAAGCCTATGCCCCGGCATATCCAGAAATCAAATGCTGGAAAGTCGGTCATCCGCTCGCGTGTCGAGCATGTCTTTGCCGATCAGAAGTCACAGACGGGGCTGTTTGTCCGGACTGTCGGTATCAGTCGAGCCACCATGAGGATCGGGCTCGCCAATATCGTCTACAATATGCGCCGCCTCCTCTTCCTCAAAAGATTGAACGCGAGCGCATAGCCATCCAGCGAGAGACAACTCCCAATCTGCTCAAAACGCAGACTGGACGCCATCGCAAAAACCGTCAATCAAATCGCCAAAACCCAGAAATTACCGGCCAAGCACATCAATCAAGGGTTCTTCGATCCCTCCAGGTAGGAAAATAAGATAAGGCTATAAAGGATATGCTTGACTACGCTAAAAGTCTCAACCCTCAATCATTTTTGAAAAAATAGGATTGTAAACGTGGAATTATATCCGTTTAATAAAATTTCTCAAATTCCTCTATATCCTGAAGGATTAGGTATTCCGCAGAAGTTTGTTGATATTACGGAAGGAATGGATCTTATAGATATTGCAAATTTGTTTGTGATGGATCGTATTCGAGGTGTCAATATTTCTAAATATAGAGGGATTATAACATATTCTTTCAACGGAAAATTACAGTTTTCCTATAATGAAAAATATATTATTGACTCTCTAGAATTTCGGTTTCCATATAATACCTTTGAAGAAAATAAGTTAACATATAAGAATATTAATATTTTTGGGGAAAATATTATGGAAATGATGATATTTTTTACTGAAAATGGAATGGAAATTAAAAAATATGATTATGGGTTTTATGTTTTACCTTTAGGTATTTCTTATTTTTCCAACGATTTTGAAGAAGGGAAAGATAGTACAGTAAATGCACTGACCATTTTTCTGAATAAGTCAACATTTCTATAGTTATTTTTAAATTATATTGTGCGTAGAGAAAAATCAGTACACCTATGAGTATAAAAGCAGCGCCACCCAGAGTGGCCTGTCTGTCTCGATTCCGGTGTGGGGTGCTGGGAGAGATGCAAGCGGGAGTGCGAGTTACACGCGGCAGAACACGACCGACCATTTCGCTGGTAATCCCCCCATTTTTAACGGGGTGCATCCGGAGAATTTACTCGATCATTTTCAGTTTCATGGCGGGAGTGATGCGGCCGATGCCCATATTTGGACGGTCGTTGTTGTAAGTCCAGAGCCATTGCGTGGCGAAGTCCTGCGCCTCCTCAATGGTTTCAATGATATATTGGTCCAGCCATTCGTGCCTGACTGTACGATTGTAGCGCTCGATATAGGCGTTCTGCTGCGGCTGTCCCGGTTGGATATGCTTTAGGATAACCCCTTGTTTCGCAGCCCATTCCAGGAGTTTCCCGCTGATATACTCGGGGCCGTTGTCGACCCTTATTGCGCCTGGCTTCCCACGCCATTCGATGATCCGGTCGAGGCTCCGGATCACGCGTTCGGCGGGCAGGGAAAAATCGACCTCGATACCAAGCCCCTCGCGGTTGAAGTCATCCAGGACATTCAGCAGCCGGAATGCTCGACCATCACCAAGACGATCAGCCATGAAATCCATCGACCAGGTCATGTTGGGTGCATCGGGCACCGCCAGTGCATCCGGTTTGTCCCGTTTCAATCGTTTGCGAGGCTTGATCCGCAGGTTCAGTTCCAGCGCGCAATAGATGCGATAGACGCGCTTGTGGTTCCATGGATAGCCCTTCACGTTGCGCAAATGCAGAAAACATAGGCCAAAACCCCAGGTCTTTCGGGCCTCGGTCAGCCCAACGAGCAGATCGGAAATCTCCTCATTCTCGTCCTTCAGCTTCGGGCTGTAGCGATAACAGGTCTCGCTGACCCCAAAGGTCCGGCAGGCCAGCGCAATGCTGACCTCGTGTCGCGCCACCGCGTTCCCGGCCATCTCGCGGCGTTGAGATGGCCACGTCATTTTTTTCCAAGAGCCTCCTTGAGCAGGTCAGCCTGCATGCTGAGGTCTGCATACATCCGCTTCAGCCGACGGTTCTCATCTTCCATGGCCTTCATCTGGCTGATCAGCGAGGCATCCATCCCACCATATTTCGCACGCCATTTGTAAAACGACGCGCTGCTCATACCGTGCGCCCGGCACAACTCGGCCACAGGCATCCCGCCTTCGGCCTCACGCAGAATCCCAAAGATCTGCGTCTCAGTATATCGACTTGTCTTCATTCGGAATCTCCTCGTTCATCTTGACGAGAAAATTCTACTTTTGAACACCCTTACTTTCAGGGGGGATTACCCGATTACCCTTCACCATAGATACGGCGGATGTCGCCATGATGGAGGATAACTCCATCGGTATTGAAGGGTAACAGCTGTTGTTTTTTTCGCGTAAGTTTCAATCTCTTTAATGACAACCTTGTCATTCCCAATCAATGTAACAACATACCAGATGCCGATAGGTATATTAAAGAAATTAAAGCGACCATCCGCACTGCATATTGTATGCCTTGTAGTGCTCGATATGCTGGAAGGAACAATTTTTGTATCATTGATTGTACTATAACGGAACATCATATCCACAACATGATCAGATGTCTTATTTTTAGGAATTAGTTGTACATCGTTTCCTGCACAATTTAGTTCTTTGTCTTTTTTATTTGAAAAGTGGGTAAGCCCACCATGACCATTAGGAATACTTTGTTGAAAGAAGGCATGCATAAATGCCGTTCCCGTGATAGTCGCCGTGCCTTTTTCATCTAATGTCTCTTGCGCTAATGTATTTTTTGACATTAACAAAATGACAATTAAAAAAAATATTTTAAATAAAGTAATATTTTTATTTAAGTAATTCATATTATAAAACTCTCAATGAGAAATAAATGATAGGGAATAGATCTCTGGCATTTTACATCCTGCTTCTGAATTTTTGGTGTTTATCATTCCTTAAATGACAATAGAATCTATCTCCGAACTCTTCAGAATTTTACCAGAATACGGTAGTATTTTTACTTATTATTATTGCGGGATATCCAATTTTCTAGAGTTTTCAAAGCAACATCAACTCCCTCGAGCGTGAAATTAATCGTAAATACTCCTCCTGCCAACTTATCAATTTCAATATGACCAGTATGAGAATGGCGTAATGCGTCAACTTGATCTTTGTTCAGGTCTAGTGAGGACAAACAGCCAGAGGTAACACAACTCTGCCACGCTAGTGTAAATGGGGCAGTTTTATCCACGATGAGTCGTGGGTTGCTTTTAAGGGAAAGTCCTAGAGGGGTCATCAAAGTTAAGTGCCATGGACGAGATGAAAGGGGATTGTTGATAGGATCGTCACTTGAGCGCGCCAAAAAAACAGAACCAAGAGGAATAGTCTGTTTATGGACGTCTTGTGTTATTAATTGCTGTTCAGTAATACATATATTGGGTGCTACATTGGGGGTATCTGAGGGAAATATACACCGATAAGTCCATTCTCCAATCGCACCAGATAATGTAATGGGAGAGCTTGCTGCTATCGGTGCAGTTGTTTTAGCTGATGTTGCAGCAAAAACATATTTGGTAATAAAAGTAAATACTAAGGTGGAAAATAATAATTTGCTTAGAAGAGAATTTTTCAAGGTAAAACCTCCAGATTTTTTGGGAATTCCAACGCTAAATTTTTTAGATTACACTTAATTACATTAAATAATTCTCAGCAAAATTGCTGCATGACTTAGGGATGCAGGGATAGAAAGATTATTTTTTTAAATAAGAATAAAAGAAGATCATATGCAACGCCATATTCACCATGTTCAACGTAATCTTTTACATCATCCATGTCATTTTTGGATATTTTTGATTCAATAATTGAAATGGACTCGTTTAATAAATACTCAATTTCGTTATAATTTTTATTTTTCATTTTTGATTCCTAGCAACATTTGTTGGAAATGCGGTCACGATACTTCCTCCACTCTTTTTGGGTTCGAGAACCACTTTCACGTCGATACCATCAACAATTTTATTTTTGACAATTCTTCCATTTGCTTGAACCCTTTCAGGAATGGAAGGATTGCTAGCAATATCAGATACAACATTCATTATTTTCGACGAAGACCAGCTGGAGGGTTCGAAAAACCCCCTGGTTTTGAGGTCTTCTGTATGATTCTATTTCTTCTGCGTTGATTGAGGGAATGGCGATATGAAGCAGTCTGGTTTCTTTGACGTTGAAGAGCGGCTTGCCCGGCTGAGTGGGCTTGGCGATCAGCTCGAAGCGTTTTCCCGGACTGTGGATTTTGAAGCGTTCCGTCCTGATCTGGACAAGGCCCTGGCGTATTCCGATGGAAGCAAGGGCGGACGACCGCCATTTGATCCTGTGCTGATGTTCAAGATCCTGGTGATCCAGACGCTCAACAATCTGTCTGATGAGCGGACGGAATATCTGATCAACGATCGCCTCTCCTTTATGCGTTTCCTTGGGCTGGGACTCTCAGATCGGGTGCCGGATGCCAAAACGGTCTGGCTGTTTCGCGAGCGTCTGACCCAGGCGGGTGCGATCGATGGGCTGTTCAACCGCTTTGATGCGACCCTGCGTAACGCCGGGTATTTGCCGATGTCAGGCCAGATCCTGGATGCCACGCTGGTAGCGGCTCCGAAGCAGCGGAACACCAATGCAGAGAAAGCCGATCTTCGGGAAGGACGTATTCCTGAAGACTGGCAGGACAAACCCGCAAAGCTGTCGCACAAGGATCGTCATGCGCGCTGGACACTGAAGTTTACGAAGGCGAAGCGGCAGGATGATGGAACCATGCCATCCAGCGATCTCGCCATCCCGTTCTCTGGCTATAAATCGCATGTTTCCATCAATCGGAAATACCGGTTCATCCGGAAATGGAAAACAATGCATGCCGCCGCCAGTGATGGCGCGCGATTGAGAGAGGGGCTTCTGGATAAAACCAATACGGCCTCAAGTGTCTGGGCCGACACGGCCTATCGCTCAAAAGCCAACGAAGACTTCATGGAAAAGCAGGGCTTTGTCTGCAAGGTTCATCGCAAAAAGCCGCATCTCAAGCCTATGCCCCGGCATATCCAGAAATCAAATGCTGGAAAGTCGGTCATCCGCTCGCGTGTCGAGCATGTCTTTGCCGATCAGAAGTCACAGACGGGGCTGTTTGTCCGGACTGTCGGTATCAGTCGAGCCACCATGAGGATCGGGCTCGCCAATATCGTCTACAATATGCGCCGCCTCCTCTTCCTCAAAAGATTGAACGCGAGCGCATAGCCATCCAGCGAGAGACAACTCCCAATCTGCTCAAAACGCAGACTGGACGCCATCGCAAAAACCGTCAATCAAATCGCCAAAACCTAGAAATTACCGGCCAAGCACATCAATCAAGGGTTCTTCGATCCCTCCAAGTCACGACTTTCTTCAGATCACGTCCAGGCACAGCAGCCATAAACTGTGTCATCATAACCCAGTGCGCAATGCGCCAGATGACCCTCTGGCGGACGCTCTGGGTTTGGAGCCCTCTCTTGACGATGCCGATGCCGATGCGGCAGAAGAAGGGGAGGCGTTTGTCGGCGGTGCGCAGAGCGCATTGGCGGGCCCGGCGTTAGCAGGACAGTTGAGTGTCGAAGCCGCCAGTTCGGCATTTACATCCGAAGGGACATTGACCGCTGAGGCATTGGCGGGCTCGCGTGAGATTATACCAAGTTCCGCAATTGGGAATCCGAATGTTCCATCTGGCTTCAGCAAGTTTTCGACCCAAACCTTTCAGAGTCCGTCGGGAAACTATCAGGTCCATTTCTATATGAATTCGCACACTGGAGAGCCGTATTACCAGCTCGATTTCAAGTCCGTATTTAACAGCGGGGGGGGGGGGTGGTCGATGAAAGTTCTATGTACTAGCCTTGTTCCTCCTCTTTCGTGGGGTTCCGCCGAAAGTAACGGATGGCTAACCATCGGAAAAGAATATGTCGTAGTGAGTGTGTACGGGAGAGGAAACCGCCTCGATTATAGAATTGTGGGGGATGATGGATTTACACCTGCATTGCAGTCGGCGAGCCAATTTGAGATTTTAGATGAGGCCATTCCTGACAACTGGGTGTTTCGGCAATTTAGCGATTCAGAATGGGTGATTATGCCTACGGCTTTAGCGGCAGAAGGGTTCTGGGAAGCTTATTTTGATGGCGATGTATCGGCTCGAGCAGCATTCGATCAAGTCATTTCTACAATTGTTACAAAATCCGGGGAGTCCTAGCACTACAGTTGCATATTGTGTCGTGAGTGAGCACGGATAGCGCTGGCCTGATGTGTTCGTCGAAAGACGGACCATCTGAGGATGTGAGCGACGGGCAGTCTGCGTTGTGAGAGTTTTACGACAAGACGCCTGATTTCCTGAATGGAGCAACGGACGACGATTATCGTGTTCTGCGGTGTGTTTTTTTCGGTTTCAATGAGTTTGCCTGATACCGGACACTTGCCATGACGGCATAGGCTAGCATGACCAGAGAGACATGCCGATGCCAACCATGCCAGGAGCGGGTCTCGTTATGATCAAGACCAAATGGAGGGTTCGAAAAACCTCTGGTTTTGAGGTTTGCTCTGTGATTCCCTTTCTTCGGTTTTGATTGAGAGAGTGGCGATATGAAGCAGTCTGGCTTCTTTGATGTTGAAGAACGGCTTGCCCGGTTGAGCGGGCTTGGTGATCAGCTCGAAGCATTTTCCCGGACTGTGGATTTTGAGGTGTTCCGCCCGGAACTGGAGAAGGCACTGGCGTATTCCGACGGAAGCAAAGGCGGGCGCCCGCCGTTTGATCCAGTGCTGATGTTCAAGATTCTGGTGATCCAGACGCTGAACAATTTGTCCGATGAACGGACGGAGTATCTGATCAACGATCGCCTGTCGTTCATGCGCTTCCTTGGTCTGGGACTTTCGGATCGGGTGCCGGATGCCAAAACGGTCTGGCTGTTCCGCGAGCGTCTGACCCAGGCGGGTGCGATCGCAGGGCTGTTCAACCGCTTTGATGCGACCCTGCGCAACGCCGGGTATTTACCGATGTCAGGCCAGATCCTGGATGCCACACTGGTAGCTGCTCCAAAGCAGCGGAACACCAACGCAGAGAAAGCCGATCTTCGGGAAGGACGTATTCCCGAAGACTGGCAGGACAAGCCGTCAAAGCTGTCGCACAAGGATCGTCATGCGCGATGGACGCTGAAGTTCACCAAAGCGAAGCGGCAGGACGATGGAACCATGCCGTCGAGTGATCTCGCCATCCCATTCTTTGGCTACAAATCCCACGTCTCCATCGACCGGAAGTATCGGTTCATCCGGAAATGGAAGACAACAGATGCCGCCGCCAGTGATGGCGCGCGATTGAGAGAGGGGCTTCTGGATAAAGCCAATACGGCCTCAATCGTCTGGGCTGATACAGCGTATCGCTCAAAAGCCAATGAAGACTTCATGGAAAAGCAGGGCTTTGTCTCAAAGGTTCACAGGAAGAAGCCGCATCTCAAACCCATGCCACTCCATATCCAGCGGTCCAATGCAGGAAAGTCGGTCATCCGCTCGCGTGTCGAGCATGTCTTTGCTGACCAGAAATCGCAAATGGGTCTGTTCGTCCGAACCGTCGGTATCACCCGGGCCACCATGAGGATCGGGTTGGCCAATATCGTCTATAATATGCGCCGCTTCCTCTTCCTGGAGCGGATCAGCGCGAATGCATAGCAATCCAGCGGGAGGCAGCACTCGATCTGCTCAAAACGCAGATCGAAAACGAACCCAAAAGTAGTCAATCAAATCGCCAAAACCCAGAAATTACCGGCTAGGCACCTCAATCAAGGGTTCTTCGATCCCTCCATCTGACTGATCATCGAGGCATCCATGCCACCATATTTCGCGCGCCACCGGTAAAACGTCGCGTTGCTGATCCCATGCTCCCGGCACAGGTCAGGAACAGAGACGCCGCCCTCAGCCTGGCGGATCACACCCATGATCTGGGCATCAGTAAAACGATCATTCTTCATCAGAATCTCCTCATCATTACGCTGAGAAAATTCTCATCCAAAAGCCACTCTTTTTATGGGGGGATTACCGGGTCATGGGCAACAAACCCGCTGATTGCAGGAGAAGCCAGAGATATTGCCTCGGATCTGTCAGAGCAGGACTGGCGCCGTCTGTCTGCGGGACACGGCACAAAAGGTGAGCGACTTTATGACTGGGCGTATCTTCCGCTTGCTGATCTGGATGCTGAAGAATTTGACTGCCCTATAGCCGGACCATGGACACGAGGCCTGTTGATCCGCCGAAACATCGCTGACGGGGACCTTGCTTATTTTACGACCTGGAGCCCGAAAGGGACAACCACGCAGGAACTCGTGAACGTTGAAGGGACGCGCTGAAGGATCGAAGAATGTTTCGAGACGGCCAAAAACGAATTTGGTCTTGATCATAACGAGACCCGCTCCTGGCATGGTTGGCATCGGCATGTCTCTCTGGTCATGCTAGCCTATGCCGTCATGGCAAGTGTCCGGTATCAGGCAAACTCATTGAAACCGAAAAAAACACACCGCAGAACACGATAATCGTCGTCCGTTGCTCCATTCAGGAAATCAGGCGTCTTGTCGTAAAACTCTCACAACGCAGACTGCCCGTCGCTCACATCCTCAGATGGTCCGTCTTTCGACGAACACATCAGGCCAGCGCTATCCGTGCTCACTCACGACACAATATGCAACTGTAGTGCTAATTTATTGCCTTTTATTCTATATTATGGCGCACATTTTTTTATACTACGCGCTCCTACCCATGACACATAAGGAACTGCTTTACCTTCTACTGTCGTGATTTTTTTTACAGTTACAGCATGTCCTCTTGCTTCTGGTGTGGAATTATATGCAGTCACAATGTACCAGTTTCCCGCTGGAAGATTAGAAAAAACAAAGTGAGCAATAGATGGACAAAAGCTGTGACCAGCCATAGGACAGGTAAAATGAGGGATGAAAGATAACACCGTTGGGTCAACCCAGCGAGGGTCATTTACGTTCTTATAATCGCTGAGCCGAAGGCTATATACTTCCATTTTATTTGCAAGTATACGCATATACTCACTTTCTGGAAGAATATCTATTGTGAAATTTTTTTGTGGTGTTTCTCTGAAAGAACTTTCTATTGGGTAAGAGTCATAGTTTCCATCAGGTACTTGGTAAGTATAATATTTTGTAAATTCGCCACCACTGACGCATCCTTTAATGGTAGCACGACCCGGTCTTTGGGCCCATGCGACTTCAACACTATTGAATGGTATTTTAGGGGGCGCTGGATGCACGCAGCCAGTCAGCAGCAACAAAGGAGATAAGGTAAAGAATAGTCTTATGACACATTTATTTTGCGTCATTTTTTGCTCTTTCTTCATCTGTTAAACTCTTATTGGTTATCATTTTTTGTATCCCTTGTGGCTCATGGTATGCATTTCTGGCGGAGTTTTCAAAACTATTTGTTAGGGAAAGGATTTCCCCCGCCTCGTCTTCTTCAAAATTATTATTTAGCGCATGATTTGCTGACGCTGGATCACGAAACAGAGTGCCTGAAGTTGACCCGGAATGAACTGTAATATTCGAGCTAATGGCAGATTGGCTTGTTGAGGTCTGCAGGTCTATGAGGGCAGATGCCACACCATTTACGTTTAAATTTCCATCAAAAGTCTTCCTTCTTGTGTTCAGATTAGGATCCATAGGACCCGTATTACCTCCACTGCTTAGATTTCCATAAGAAATACTGGCCGATGCTCCGGCATATTCCGATTTGTTCTGTTTACCATGAGCCGTCAGGCTACCTGTAGTTACCGTATTGCCCGATGCAGCCGTACTTTCCATCACACCAGCATTCAACGTCGTATTGTGTGCAACAGTCACATTAAGTCCATTCCCGCCGGCATACAGGCCTGACAGGCCACTTGCTTCCGTCGAAGCATAAGTGTCATACAAAAATCCCGATGCTGCATTCACCGAAAAGCCCATCTCCCCGCCCGTGCCATAAACCGGAACGGCGAAACTGACCCCCGCACTCTCCTGCGTGCTGAGATAGCTGGCCGTATTCTGGGCCGAAGTAATATTCAGATTTCCCGCCGTAACATCCACAGAACCACCAGATATTTTCGCACCATCCAGTGTGGTGGTGCCTGTTCCGTTCTCAATAGTCACATTCTGTGTGCCCGATACGGTTGTATCCACCTGTGTCCTGCTTTGTGAATTCGTATGCGAGTGAGAGGTATTGAGTTGACCCGTAACACTAACACCCCACTGCAAGTCAGCATTGAGAGAAGCCGTCGCACCAATAAAGGCTGACAACGTCGTTTGACTGGAGACAGTGTGCGTGCTGTTTTGCCCCGACTGAAGCTGAATATTGCCTGGTGCCACAAGCGTAACTGTCTTACCAGACAATCGGGCCGCTGTGGCGATAATGTCCCCTGCATTACTTTCAAGTGCAGGGTTGGTGCCTGTTGCTGTAATAGTCAGCCCGTTTCCTGCATTTGCAGTCGCCCCCTGTGTTATCATTGATGTGGTTTGGGACGTCTTGCGATTATGTTCAAAGCCAACTTCCGCCTGCACACCCACCAGTTCTATATTGGCTTTCGTTACCGCTGAGGATGTCGGTGCCAATCTGGTATCCACAAGTGTTGCAATGGTTTTTCCTATGCTGACCCCGCTCTCAGCAGTTGAGAGAGCACCAAGAGACTGGCTGGCCATATCCTTATCACTGGCGGTCTGGGCTGCCGACAGAGCCAGATTAGCAATCCGGCCAACAAGAGAGGTGTCAGATAACCCGACCTGTACTCCAATAAACTTGAAGTCACTTGTCTGCTTTGAAGTGGAAACATCCGAAAGGGCGTTAAAAGCTACTGACGAGCCTGTTACATCTAAGTTTTTCGCGGCTGCAACATCAGAGGCGTTGATGGCCACTTGATCATTTGCAGCAATAGAAAGATTCCCGTCCGTGGTAGCAATCATACTTGGTTTCCAAGTTATACTGCTATCATTCACAGTTTCTTTGGATTTCCCATAGCCTACATGAGCTTTGGCTCCCGCTGTATCAAAATAAAATCCTTTACTTTCTTTTTTGTAAAAAGATTGCGCGGTGCTTTGCAGTGCATTTTCAGTAAATTTGCCCCCAGCCTGCAGAGCGACATTCCCACCGCCTGCGATAGTCCCTGCTACCGACATGTCCTTGCCTGAAACCATAGTGACATTATCATTTGCCACGATGGTATTCCCTATCTGATCGGTCGAGCTCTCACTCTGTGTCTTGGTGGTTTTATTCAAGAAGCCATGCTCAACTGTACGAGTATAGGAAGACTGGCTGTCAGTGACCGTGTTGAGGTCCACATTACCCGTTGCCATCAGGGTTGCTGACTTGCCAGCCGTTACACCTGCGCCTGCCAACGTAAGATTCCCGCCAAGAGCTGCGGCCGTCAGGTCACCCCCCGTACTGATGGAAGAGCCAAAGTTCTCCGTCTGGCTCGCCCGATGGCTGTAGTCATGCCCTTCGATATCTTCAGACGCCTGTGCCGTAACTGAGCCAAGCGTAATTCCCTTCCCCGCCACCAGAGAGGCATCACCCAGAGCATTCAGTGAACCCCCATTAAAAGTGATGCTCTGCGCCGCAGATATCTGCGCATTTCCACCTGATGAAATGTTGCCCTGCGCACCAATGGACTGTGCTGCGCCACCATTCACCATGAACGTATTCAACTGGTCTTCATTGATCACGGAGCCGTTCAGTGCAGCGAGCGTCACACTCCCGCCGGAAATGGACCCACCTGCATTGACGATATCGCCACTGCTCGCGGTCGCTACAAGTGCTGCAGTCGCGCTCAACGTTCCTGTATTATTAACATCTGAACCGGCTAGGGTCACATTGGCTGCAGTAATTTCCGCTCCGTCAGAAAGTGTTGCCTGCCCGGGGGCAAGATAGAGCCTGGGAGTGAGAACGGTCTTCCCATTCACAGTCTCGGGCACATACCAGACAATATTCTGCGTTAGCGCCGCCTGCTGCGCAGTTGTCAGCGCCGTTCCGAATGTCAGACCAAGCGTGTTGGACTCTGAGGCTGCATTATCGAGCAGAAGAGCCATCTGCTGATTGCTTGTCTCGTAACTGCTTCCCAGAAAAGTTTGGCCCGTAGCCGCGACAATCTGTTGCTGGATGAATTCGGTATCAAAATTCGCATCACCCAGAAACTGATAATCTGCCGTATTATTACCCAGACGGTTCAGCAGATACTGCGAACCATAAAGCCCCGAGAGAGCCGCATAATTCGGGTTGGTCTCAATCAGATAATGTGCGGCAGGATTGGGATCAGGAATAAATAGCGCACTGCCACCGGGAATTGATGCAATGACATTGGGAACGGTCGGGTCACTACTGCCAGCAAAACCCGGCAGCGTCATGCTCGCTTCCTGCACGGAAGAGGATGCCTTCACCTGAGCCGTCTCTACTCCCTGATAAGCCAGAACGCCAGTGGCCGTTGCAAGAGCTTCCTTACCCGCTCCTTCCAATGTTGTATTCGTTGCAACGCTGTTTGCGCCTGACGTGGAGGCAAGCGGCGAAAGACCGCCGGGGGCTTTACCCGTGTAGGTCGTATATTCACTCGGACTGGCGTTAACGATTTTTGTCTGGTTATTGATCGCTCCTGTGAAGTCACCAACGATATTGTCTTTGGCAACAATAGTCCCTGTCGGGCCATAATAGGTTTCTGTCGAACCCCATTGTTCCTTTGGTTGGGGTGCCGCCGTCCAATAATGACCTATCGTAATTCCAGCGAGTTTCTTTTTGTGCCGTTTTGCAGCAGTTGTCCCACCAGTAAATGCTGGGTCAGACTGGCTACTCCAGGAACACCCCCAGAAATTCCTGCAGGTAACATAAAAAACATGCTGAACTGCATAGCCAACATTATTGAGGCTACCGCCGCTCAGGTTAATATCGCGCCCCGCAGAGATATGGCTGGCATCGTTAACAATTCCGCCTGTGGTCGTGATATCAATGTCCCGCCCAGCCGAAATCAGGGAAGCAGCATTATTGAGGGTGGCGAGCCCCCCATCTTCTTCCACATAGACTGTACCGCCGTTGGCATGACCGACAAGCTGGCCTGTTCCCTGTAGTCCAGTCGTTGTGTTCAACAGTCCCTGAGGGACGATGATATTGACATTGCTGCTTCCGCCGTAGTTCTGACTCCATAAAACCTTGTTGTTGGCAACAGAGACCCCGCTCAACACATCATTGGTGACAGAACCAGCATTAATCCGAACATCACCATCGGCACTATCGGCAGCAATCTCACCAGAGCGGTTGATAACGGCGGTTGCTGGACCATTATTGTTTGCCCCGATCCCGATTGATCCATTCTGGGAAAGAATGGCTCCCAACTGGTTAGTCAATGTTCCAGGCAGTTCCAGCGTAACACCAGCCCCACCATCAATCAGGCCTGTGTTAAAGATCGCACTGTCCGATGCCACATCGAGAACGCCACCATTAGCCATCAATGCGCCATTATTTGTCACTGCCGTGGCAAGAATGCTGGCATTACCTCCAGCGGATAGCCCGCCACCGGAAGCGGCTGTATAATTCCCGGCTACTGTCAGACGGGCATCACCGCCAGACTGGAACAGAGTATCACTGCTCAGATCGCTGCTGACAGTGACGTCAAGATTGCGTCCTGCAACCAGTCTGGATGCCCCATCAAGGGAAGTGGTATCAATTTTCAGGTCACCTGCAGCCTGCAAAATACCACCAGCATCGCTAAAATCATTAACCGCACTCCCACCTCCATTTGTCAGTAAGAGCTTTCGCGTTCCTGAGCGTTCGATGATACTGCCACCGTCATTGTCCAGGCTTGCCACCGTCAGGCCCAGATCATTCAATGATTGCAAAGTGCCTTTGGCATTATTGATTTTGGCAGTTGCAGTTGGGCCTCCTGCGGAAATAGTCAGGCCCCCGTTTACTGCATTAATTAATGCACCGGATCCGTTATTCAGATTATTGGCCACAAGAACAATATTGTTCTCTGCCTGCAGTGCGCCCTTGTTATTGGCGATCAGCGTCATTGCCTGACCACCTATGTTCTGGATATTCAGGGTGCCGGCATTACTGATGATTTTCCCTGCGTTCTCATTATCAAGCGAGGCGGCAGTCAGCGTAACATCACCTGCTGCCTGAATAACCCCTTCTTCATTACTCACGCCGCCTGCCGCTGACACCAGCAGAGCTCCGACGCCGGTAATAATGTCCCCACTCGTGTTGGTCAGGCTGGCCCCTGATACCGCGATGGTGCCATTGGCCCCGATACGACCATTCGTATTATCAATCTGCTCCCCACTCTTCAGGTTTATGCCCTGCGTGCCGTAAATCAGCCCCGTGTTCACGGCAGAACCAGTCAGAGTTGCATTGACCTGTTCGGCCGCTACCAATCTGCCTGTATTGAGGAGAGACGCAGCTGTCAGGTTCGCCTGCCCGGTTAACGAGCCAACCTGACCACTATTGCTGAGATCTTGCGCCGTAAGCGCAACATCACCCTGGGAAACAAGTGTTCCACTATTAGTAATGCTCCCCTGTGTCGTGACGTTAAGGAGAGCTCCGGTGCCCGTCGTTTCGATCCGGCCAGAGTTGGAAAGCCCCTCTCCTGTGCCTGTTCCATTCAGGACAAGGTCCAGCGTGCCATTCTCGGTCGCGATCAGCCCGCTTGCAGCATTCGTCAGACCTGTTGCATCAAGGTACAGGCCCTGCCCTCCTACCAGAACGCCCTCGGTCCTCAGGTCTTCAGAGGCCTGTACAGAAAGATTTTTCCCCGCACTCATGACGCCATTGGCATCATCACGCCAGTTCCCCGTCACCAGGATCAGGTTTCCTGCCGCTTTTACTGCTCCTCCCACATTAGAGAAGGACAGTACGGAAGAGGGCGCACTCACCGCGTTCAGCGCAATATCGCCGTTCAGCGCCAGAACGCTGCCAGCGTCATTGCTGATAGTGGAAGCAGCTACTGAAACAGTTCCACCAGCCTGAATGATACCTCCAGATGTATTATCGAGCGCTGTCATCATTGCGCCGGTGCTTCCAGCAGCAAGAGTCACATCGCCATTAATGCCAAGAAGAGTTCCCGCCGTGTTGGTCAAGCTCGTTGTCTCAACATCCAGGTTATTCCCAGCCTGCATCAGGCCGTTATTGTTGTCGAGAATAGAAAGCGGTGCTGAGGTAATGCTATTATTGATCCCGAGGTCGTGTCCTGCCAGCAGCTTCCCGTATGTGTTGTTCAACGCTGTCGAGGAAACCCTCAGATCGGTTCCGGCCCTGATCGTACCGTTATCGTTGGAAAAGGCCCCCGTACTCGTCAGGCTCATTCCACCTGCACTATAAAGCATACCTGTATTGCTTACTGTCCCGGTAACTGTATTGCCGGATACGCCATCAAACAGAACACTGTCATTTGCTGCCTGTCTTTGACGATCACCCACGTTCAGACTGAGAGAACCACCTGTCGCAAGCAGAAGACCAGACGCCGCATTCGTGAGGCTGTCGGCTGTTACAAGGACATCCGTGCTTCCGCCAAGGGTGCCTTCATTGTCCAGATTGCCAGACACTGTGACAGCCAGTGCCTGTTCTGCTGTGAAGAAAGAGTGAGCATTAGAGCTGTAGCTGCCCAATGCTGCCGTCAGATTACCACCAGCCTGAATGACACCCTCATTATTGGTGACATCCTGCGCCGATAATATCATGTTGCCAGATTGGTTGAGGACCGTCCCCCCAGTGTTATCCAGCACGCCAACCGCTTCAATTGAAGCCAGACCTGCCGTATTCGATATCTTCCCGCCAACATTTGAGAGAGAACTGGCACTGTTCAGTGTCAGGTCTGCCTTTGATGCGATTGTTCCGGTATTTGCGATAGACGCTGCCCTGGCAGACAGACTACCATTCGATGCGCCAATACCACCGCTATTGGTCAGGAGGCCCTGTGCTGCAAGAGACAGCATACCGCCTCCCGCTGAAATCGTCCCACTATTACCGATTGTTTCCGCTTGTGCAGTTAGTGCTGTGCCCGCACTGATGCTGCCACTATTAGCCAGTGCATTGGCCGCCTCAAGTTGCAGACTGGTACCCGACTGCAGGCTGCCGGCATTAGTGATCTGACCACTGGCCTGAACCTGAATAGTACCGCTGGCAGCCAGATTACCATTCAGTACCAGATCACCTGTATCGGTGAGGGTCATGTCTCCGGCATTGGCGGCCATGGCGCCGTCGACCCTTACACCTGCCCCAGCTTCGTTAACCACCATGTAGATACGGTTTGCATAGAGTCCACCCAAGGCGGCCGTATCAATGGCAAATTCGGGAGTAGCTGTCCCATCGGAAGCTAGTGTGTGGGCAACGTTGGTGCCATAATCAACCCGGTTACGTCCAGCTACAATATTGGCTGTCTGAGCATTCACCTGTGCCTTCAGCGTCACGGATCGCGAAAGGACATCCAGCACTGGCACCGTGGTGAAATCCCCACCCGGCCCTGAAAAAGTGATGTTACCTCCCCGAACAGCTATATCCTTGAGTGCACCACTCGCATCCATCTCCGGCTTGCCTGTCGCAAGGGTGACACGTGCCGTATTGATGAAACCACAGCCTGAACAGGTAATTCCGTTTGGATTAGCAACAACGACCGAGGCTTGATGCCCGGCTACTTCCGTATAACCCAGCATCAGAGTTGGAAGGGAACCCGTCACCTCATTCAGAATGAGGTTCGCCGAATGGCCATTAAGATTACTATTGCCGTAAACTGCGCCACCGATCTTCGTCTCTGTCGCTGACGTAGCATTATTCAGAATGACACCACGTTCAGGTACCCCGTATTCCAGAAAGTCATTATGCGACACACCAGCAGTATTCGGAGTGGCGATGTTGACCTGATCGATCCCATTCTGGGTTTTATCCAACGTCGGCTCAGGTCCTGCTGCATGCGGATCAATTACGATCTGCGGTTCTGCCTGCTGAGCTGATGCGACTGAAATGGTTGACGTAAAAAGCAGGCAGGTTGCGACCAGAACACGCAGACAACGCTGCATCAATGTTGTGTTGGGGAGCATTTCGAGAACAGTATGCCTATAGGCCGTATTCATTACATCTTCGCTCCCACCTGAAACAGCGTAACCAAACCTTCAGAAGGGAGAGGGCCGGTATAGATCGAATGTGTAAGGGAGACGTTCCAGAAAAATGGACCAGTGGTCTTCCTGAGGCCGAGGCCTCCCCCTGCCATTTCTCCGCCTTTAAGTGCCGGAGGCATGGACGAAGAAGTAAACCCCGCCCGCACGACACCGACGTCCAGAGCAGCATAAAGCTGCGTGCCTTCGATGACATGGTGACAGAGAAAAGCGAACTTCCCACATTTCTGGTCCAACGATGGAAGCTGCCATGAAAAATCATTGCGCATATAGCCGCCATCGTTACCCAGCAGGACCTGTTCCAGGAAACCCCGAACTGAATAAGGCCCGCCCACCTGTAACTCGTTGGTCGGAAACTGGTCTCGGGTGCTGTATTCAGCATGTAACGATGTATGCCATAACACGTTGGGCATAAGAGGTTTATACCCATCTATATCCAGTGAAGGCTTAAGATAAGACGAATGGGGCTCCTGCAAGCCAGGATGAGCAATGTTGGACCACGTCCCGGCCCCGGCTACGGCAACCTTGAGACCGCCTGTGATGTACCAGACCCCGCCCCATCCTTTGAGAGATTCACTGACTTGCAGGTTAACGAAGGACTGCCGCGCGGTTTCAGTATCAATCACGGTATGATTGATTTCAGAACCGAATGATTTTCGTTCGTAACTGACCTGGAAAGACGTAATGCCAAGGCTGTTGCGCAGCAGCACCCGTGAAATTCCCAAACGCCAGTCTCGCCGACCACCAGAAAGATGATAGAGATCGCTCAGGCCGCGCAGGGGGTATTCATCTTCTGAGTGCCACCATGAACCGAAAACAGTCCAATAACCAAAAGGGATTGAGCCATTAACGGAGAGATAGGATGTTCCCCGCTGCCCGGCCTGGCCCACGAGTGAGTGATCATATTCAACTGACCACAGATCCAGAAGTCCCAAGGGGTTCTCTGCCGTCAGCATGGCATGCCCTGTTTCCTGTCCCGTGATTTTCTGGCCATAATTGTCAAACCAGACTTGGCCATGCAGCACACCGCGCTTTGGCGCGCTGATCACAACAGTTGAGGTGCCTGCTTTCCCGCCGGGGATAATACGCATGCGGGCCCCCCAGTGGCTCAGCCTGTTCATAGCTTCTATCCCCTGCTCCAGGTCACGGAGATTGAGGATTTTCCCATGTAGAGCAGGAAAGGCCATGGCAATTGCCAGCCGGGTTGGGCGCCCTTCCAGCTTGAGTTCTGTCAGTTTTCCCTCAATGACGACTATTCTGAGGTGTCCGGAGGAAAGCTTCTGTTCTGGCAGATAAGCGCGGGAGGTAATATATCCTTGCTGAACATAGGCTGCGTTCAGTGCGTCAATCAGGCTATTAAGATCTCGCACAGTCATGCAACTACCCACATGAGGCTGAGTCATATGCCCGATATCTGCTTGAGAAAGCCGTGAAATTCCTTCCACAGTAATACTATGAATTGTCACGCATCCCCTGGATGCCCTGCGCTGGAGATGCGGGTTTATGAAGATCAATATCACCCGATGGCGGCGGTAAAGCGTCCAGTTGTTCTTGATGCTGTTCAAAGCGCTGATACTGATCCTGTGCGGATCCTGGCCCTGCCGGCATAATCCCACCGGGCAACCCCGAGACCTGCCCCATTGCCAGATCTGGCATAGTCATGATGACTAAACCAGCGAGAATCTGCCATCGCATACGCTGCGGCCCGAACTATGCGACGACTCAGGAAGGGGCTTTCTGCGTAGCCCATGTCTCGAGAGCACCTAAAGCATCGGAAAAATGATTCATGCTATAATTTATTGTTACAGTGCCCCCTCCTTGTGAAGGAACACGAGTGACACGAATATGACCTGTTTTGGCAGTTTTCAGACCAGCCATGGTGGACGGAGTTGTTTGCGTGGTCGCAAGACAGCCTGAAGCATTGCAGACCAGATAAGGTAAATTCAAAGGCTTACCATTATCCATCGTGAGCGTTGGAAGCTTGGTCAGGTCAAACCCGAGTGGAACCATAAGACTCAATTCATATGGACGTGTCGTAATTGGTTCCTTGGTTGATGCAGCTCGAGCGACAATAACCATACCCAGTGCGACTGACTTGCCATCCTGCTGCATCGTCAGCTGTTGGGCTGCAATACACAATGACGCGGCCCGGGTTGCCGGAGCATAAGTGCAGCTTGCTTTCCATGCTCCGAAATTACTCTGGATGGTAGGGGAGACCGTTGGGGCTTTAGATACAGAAGAATCTGCATGTGCAACAAAAGAAATTTCAGAAAAAACGATAATAGAAGAAAGCAGTAATTTTTTATTCACTTTATCGCGCCTTAAATAATTCTAAATTTATAATATTGAAAATATTAATGGTAGAAGACATTCTTAAATATCTATCTCCGAAAAATTTTCTTCCAAAAAATCACAGCGATAAGAACATTCAGACATCTCCCGTTAAGACATTCTTCATGTGTTCTAGCAATGTCTGCTTGAAACAAGAGTCTGAGAGAACAGCATGGAAACAAATTATGTCTTTCTAGATCAGTTCCAACCTTTTGCCGATCTAGCGATATTGATAGGTCATTTTAGAGGGGAAGATATAAGAGTATAAAAATTATAAGTTTATTTGATATTTCTGTAGAGAGAATATCGATGAGCGCCTTGCTACATTCCTATATTGATGTCGAAAAAGATGTTTATACAGAAATAATTCATCCTTTTATTATTGAATCGATTGATGTTTTGGCATCTGTACTCAAAAATACAGATATGATCGGTCGGCGCCATTTTATAGATATGGTATACCACGAAAGTAATCGTAGAACTGAGTTTGCACTTAAGCTGGCAGCTTTTGTTTTGCACGAAGTGAGTAAAATTTCACCACCGGATGCTGGAGCAGTGGCAGCCAACATTATCCAATTAAGTCCGGACCTCGGGATTGGAACAATTAGTACAGGACAATTGCTTTATGCCAGTGCATTGCACGAGGGACGTAGTAAAATAACAAATTTCGACCTCGAGCCTATCCCGTATAATGATAATACAGAAAACACATCACTTGGTTTTCAAGTGGGGAAATATCTAGCATCCAACTGTATTACAAGTTGGGTGTGCATGCTGTCTGTCAGTTCGGAATATGACGTATCTGGCGTTCTGCGTCTCGGTGGGCGCGAAAGCAAAAACGTTATAAACCAGCTGTTTATTTATAACTGTATTAAATCTATCAATGTTTTTTCTGGCATATCTTCTGCGTTTGATGAAATTTATAAACGGGCTAAACTTATATCAACCCGAATTTAATTGCTTTTGCCACAGCCCCACAGGTCGTTTGTGCACAAAGTTTATGCCGAGCCGTCGCAAGATAAAGTCTTACAGTCGCTTCAGAGATATTCAGTCTGTAAGACACTTCCTGCGTCATCAAACCCTCGCCATGGTAAGCAAGACATTCTCGTTCGCGAATGGATAACCGAGGAGGCGCCAGAGCCTCTCGACGCCCTCCATAATTAGCAAACCATTCATGCATGTATGCACCAATCTGAGAGAATGTTGCCGCATAAACCCTTCGCCGATCTTGCCCGAAATCATGGATATTGCGACTTGTTATAGTCAGAAGACCCACTTCACCACGTAACCCTCTTAACGGAATGGACATTCCATCCTTGCCCATATTCTGTTCAGAAAAAAGCTGCATGACCCGTTTCTCTTTCTGAGAAAGTATCTTTATTTCTGACCACAAAAAAGGAAGTGCGCTGGTTAGTGCAGTACGGACTACCGGATCTGAATGAACAAGATTTTTTTCAGTATATAAGATTTGCCATGACAGCGGGTATGTCGTGACCCCCAATTCTCCTCCCTCTCTAACCCAAGGGTTGGATAGAAAGTGGTAGGTAAGATGGGCCGCGCCACTATTATCCCTGATCTCGAATGCCAACTCCTGCATTGTCGAGATGCTTTCGCATGACTGAATGCGTTCGAGAAGGGTATCCCCTAGGGGAAGAAGCGCATTGTGTGTGTCAGGAACCATTACGATTAAGGCCAGCCAAGATGTTCTTGGCTGGCATATAAGATTTTAAGCGGCCAATGCAAATTTTTTATTAATTTCGTCAAGACGCGCCTGCGACACATCAAACGTGGCAAGCGTAATCATCTTCCCGTCGAGTTGAGCACTCATAATAGGTTCAGGTGGCCAGCCCGCACGCTCATAAATCCGTAACATTGGCCGAAAAAAGATACCTGTAAGATGAGTAATTCCGTTTTCGAGGCACGTTTGACACAGAGTGCGTGCTAACTCACCTGTATAATGTATCTCACCAGGTCGTAATGTTGCACAGTAACGGGTGCTTTCCCATATTGTTGGACTATAGATATCCGGGCAATCTGGAAAAAATGAATGAAATTTGTCACGCAACATTGTCGGCCCCGTGGTGGGGATGATACGCATGGATGTTGCGTGTGAACCATCAGGCCGCTCTGCTACGAAATAGAGTGGGTTATACTCCCGGTCATATTCGTCTTCTTCTTTTCCATCTACGACATTAACGTCCCAATTCAGGCGATCTGAAAAAACAATGGCACGTGCTCGAAGCATTTGTAAATATGTTTGACCGTGGTCCTGCCTTTGATTGTAACTAAATACTCTTATCATCACAAAACCTCCCTATGGAGATTTTGATTTATTCTACACCAATATCATTTATAATTAGTTAATATTGATAGGTTAACTAATTATAAATTAATTATATAATTGAAATTATGGCGTATTCGCAGCCGCTTTGAAGCGCCATTTTAATTTGAATACGACGGTAGAGGGTCCGAAAAACCCTATGGTTTTAGCTCTGTCTCTGTGATGACTGGAGGAGTGGCTGATGACGCAGTCTGGTTTCTTTGATGTTGAAGAGCGGCTTACTCGGTTGAGTGGGCTTGGTGACCAACTTGAAGCATTTTCCCGGACTGTGGATTTTGAGGTGTTCCGTCCGGAGTTGAACAAGGCACTGGCCTATTCAGACGGAAGAAAAGGCGGGCGTCCTCCGTTTGATCCAGTGCTGATGTTCAAAATTCTGCTCATCCAGACGCTGAACAATTTGTCCGACGAACGGACGGAATACCTGATCAACGACCGCCTGTCCTTCATGCGCTTCCTTGGTCTGGGGCTGTCTGACCGCATGCCTGATGCCAAGACCGTCTGGCTGTTCCGGGAACGTCTGACACAGGCGCGAGCAATTGATGTTTTGTTCAACCGCTTTGATGCGACCCTGCGGAATGCCGGTTATCTACCCATGTCAGGCCAGATCCTGGACGCTACACTGGTGGCAGCTCCCAAGCAGCGCAATACCAGTGCGGAGAAGGCCGAACTGCGGGAAGGACGGATCCCACAGGATTGGCAGGACAAGCCGTCAAAGCTGTCCCATAAAGATCGTCATGCGCGATGGACGCTGAAGTTCACCAAAGCAAAGCGTCAGGATGACGGGACGATCCCGTCTACGGATCTCGCCATCCCTTTCTTTGGCTATAAATCGCATATTTCCATCGACCGGAAATTTCGGCTGATCCGCAAATGGAAGACGACGGATGCCACTACCAGCGATGGTGCCAGACTACGTGAGGGGCTTCTTGATCGCAGCAATACGGCGTCTGATGTCTGGGCAGATACAGCCTACCGCTCAAAAGCCAATGAAGCCTTCATGGAAAAGCGGGGCTTTGTTTCGAAGGTCCATCGCAAGAAGCCTCATCTCAAACCCATGCTCCGGCATATCCAGCGGTCCAATGCCGGAAAATCCATTATCCGGTCTCGTGTCGAGCATGTCTTTGCCGATCAGAAATCGCAAACGGGATTATTCGTCCGGACCGTGGGCATTACCCGAGCCACCATGAGGATCGGACTGGCCAATATCGTCTATAATATGCGTCGCTTTCTTCTCCTGGAGCGGATTAACGCGATCGCGTAGCAATCCAGAGCATGAGACCCTCTCTCTACTCAATACGCAGAGTGAAAATCAGGTCCACGAACCAGCAATCAACTCGCTAAAAACCTGAAATCAGGCAAAAGGAAAATCAATCAACGGTTCTTCGAACCTTCCAAATGACCGGGCGGAATCCGAATAAGAAATGATGTCGATACGCCGTTGACACGTGGCGTTGTGGCCTGTAGTATCGACTTCGTTAATACGTTATGGTGGTAACGATGAAGGCTGTGGTAAAAAAGTGGGGAAATAGTGCGTCTGTCCGCATCCCCGCCTCAGTGTTGGCAGCGGCTGGTTTGAAGCTGGATCAGCCGGTCGATGTGCGCGAGGAAAGTGGTCGCGTCATCATCGAGCCAGTCACAGTCGCAGAATACGATCTGGCGGATCTGTTGGCAGGGATTACCCCGGAGAATGTTCATTCCGAAGTAAATTTCGGAGCAGCGGTCGGCGGAGAACGTCTCTGATATGGCCGCCTATGTGCCAGATGCCGGCGATATCGTCTGGCTCGATTTTTCGCCGCAGACTGGACACGAGCAGGCCGGTCATCGACCTGCCGTCGTTCTCTCGCCGGTGGCTTATAATCGGATTGGCCTGATGCTGTGCTGCCCGCTGACCACCAAACGGAAGGGCTATCCCTTCGAAGTCGCAATCGACAACGACCGGCAGAGCGCGGCTCTTGCGGATCAAGTGAAGTCACTCGACTGGCGGGCGCGTTGTGCGAAGAAGAAAGGTCGTGTGTCTGAGAAAGAACTATCGGAAATCCGAGCGAAAGCCCGCGCACTGATCGGCAAATAAGTGAATCACCATGGGTGACAACCAGACGACCATAAGGAAAATAAGCACCATGATCGCTCTCGCTGCGATCATGGTGCTTCGTTGCCCTGTGGCATTTGCTGACGTGGATGCTATTCAGATCGAGAACTCAAACACCAAGCCAAGTATTATCGTACCGGCCGTTCATGGTCCCATCTTTGGGATTCAGGCTCCAAGTGCAGCCGTCTTCGTAGGAAAAACAGTGCTTGTTTCTGAAGGGACGGCAGATAGAAACGCGGATACCCAACCTGACAAGCTCGAACACCCCATATCTGAAATCGCACTTGATTCCACTGTTTTTGCCTCATGGGTCCATGGAATAGATATCGAAAAGCTTAAAGCCAGACTGCAACCGCATCTCGCGTGCTATACTGGTCAGGAAATGCTTCGAACGGGCAATACGGAGATGTTCACGCGGGTGCTGTTGAACATGCAAACAGCAAGATTAGCCGAATTTATTCTCGAAATGCCGTGCCCGCAACCAGCAACTCTATCCCGTGATGCTGTCGTGCATGCTGAAGCGCAAAAATCAGGCGTCCTTATCAAGTGGCTCGAACATCTCGACGAATGGAAGGCGGTACAAAAGGAAATTCCGGATGACTACTATCGTGACGCAATCGTTGAGATGCTTAAACGACCTGATGAAAACCTTTCATCCCCCCCATTTGTTTCCTTCGTTCAAAATGGACAATATGATGAATTGGATGCATGGATCCGAGAGCGTAAAGTCACGCCAAGCGAGAAGAAAATGTATGATTACGAAATTACCAAGCGTACCCGCCTAATGTATCGGGATATGGCGCCATATCTACGATCCGGCGGTGCGGTTATTTTGATCGGAGCAGCCCATATAGGTGGACCAGATGGACTAGCGGCTCTACTGCGACGCGATGGGTATCATTTGCGTCCGATCACGCTGCCCGCGAATAAATAAACTATGTCACGGTAATCGGACGCTTTTTGATCACGGGATATCGCTACTGACGGGCAGCAATGACCGAAAAACATTATCAAAAGTAAGCTTATTATTCACAGAAAATCCATATATGTGCTATAAAATTGCGGTGGTTCTGCCTGCGGAATCTTTAATTAGAAATTATGCATTGAAGGTAAGTTTATGAAAAATACTACCCTGGCTGGATGCCTGACTGCTCTTCTGGCTCTGTCAGCCTGTGCTTCAAGCGGGAATGAATCCATCAAGAACGAAACTGGCGCGACAGTCGACCAGAAAATTCAGGACGGCGTCACAACCAAAGATCAGGTTCGCGCTCAATTTGGTGACCCAATGGATACCAGCTTCACCGATAGTGGTCATGAAGTTTGGAAATATGCTTTCACCAAATCTAAAGAGGACGGGACAAATTTCATCCCTTACTATGGCATGTTCTCCTCTGGCTCCCACGGAACTGAGAAACAGCTTTCCATAATCTTTAATGGGAATAAGGTCTGGCATCATTCCCTGTCGAATTCCGCAGTGAAATCGCACGGCGGCCTCGGTAGTTGATTTCAGGAATATAAAATCCAGCCTGATGACATCAGGCTGGTTCCCACTGTCGAAGTATAACTGCGAGTTGAAGGTGATTGCAGTCGGAACTGTGAAATGAGCGTAGATAACCCTGTTCAGGTCGGTGCGGGTCTGTCTACTCCAGTCCGCCGCCTCGGTCGTGAAAAACTGGCGGAGCGGACGGTTGAAACAGTCCTTCAGCTCACACCGGACACCGAGACTGTCGCCGCAACACTCCATGGCGCTGGACTACGTTTTTCCCGCAAAGCCGAGACCCTCAGGCGGGAAGCTTCCCGTACCGTCCGAACCGAAGCAAAAGGGTTCGATTTTTCGATATTCGCAGATTTAGACGAACTTCAGGAACAAGCGCGGCTTTCCCTGCAGGAAGCGGTCGATACTTTTCTGCACCTGCTGGCACAGGCAGAGGATGAGCGGTTCCAGATTGAGCAGATCACACAGAATACGACCGTGGAACAGAGACTGAATGATCCGGCTTTCCGTGCCAGACGGGAAGCGGCAGGCAGGGTTTTCTATCAGGCATGGCATGGGGGTCACTGGATAGCAGGGGCATGGGAGGCTTTTGGCAAGGTGTTCGATGCCTACCGTAAAGCCAATCCCGCGCGCCCGGCCGCTCTTGCCAGCAACGACACGGGACATGCCCGTCAGGATTTGGTCGCGCGCAAGATCGTTTCTCTCGATGCATGGAAGTCGGCCGATCGGTAGGTATCGAAGATGCAGATCATGAGCGCGTGGCGGCCTTGTAGCGTGGATCCGCATGTAGCCGCGCCATGGCACGCTGGCGAATTTCGTCTGTCGTGATTTCTCCCCGGACGTACGCTTCCAGATCTGCGGCTGCCTCTGGAGAAACCCGCTGCCCTTCCCGGGCGGCACTGGCCAGCGCGTCCTGAACCGCCTGCAGGCGGCGCTCTGTGTCAGAGTCTGTGAGCTGTTTCACGCGTTACCTCATCGTTGACATCGCATTTTACCTCCAGATGCCGCCCTGAGCGAGTCACGAAAGCTTCGCCATTCCAGTTTCCCCGCCAGATCAGACGGATAGCAGCAGCGGGCCTCGCGCGGACCGGAATTCCCTTGCGTTCCTGTTTTGTTCTGTTGTAGCCATAAGGGGTAAAGGAGCGACCCCATGCACCAGAACAAGACTGATACGCTGGATCTTCTGCGCGAGAAAATCCGCCGGATGGAAGCCCCCCAGCACACGTCGGCCGACCGGCTACCAACCGGGTTTACAGCCATCGACACGCATCTGGACGGCGGCCTTGCACAAGGCTGCGTGCATGAAGTATTCAGCGCCGGACGTGATAGTGTTTTCTCATCCCGCTCAGCAGCCTTCGTCGCTCATGTGCTGGCCCGCACCACCGGGCCAGTGATCTGGGCCAGTGAGGACTACCCTGACCTGTCCGCCCCGGGCATCCGTCAGTCCGGCCTTAATCCCGGTCGCCTGCTCTGCGTCACCACCCGCAAGGGCGGTCTGGAAGCTTTGTGCGAGGACGTGCTGAACGAACGCGGGGTCTGTGCCCTGGTCGCGGATATCCGTATACCGCTTACGCTCACCCAGTCCCGCCGCCTCGTGCTGGCTGCCAGTCGAAGCCACGTCAGTGGCTTCCTGCTCTGTCGCACGGCAGGGGCTCAGAATGACCCGCCAGCCAGCGCCAGCATGACCCGCTGGCGGATTGGGGGCAGCCCCTCAACACTGCGCACCGATCTCCCCTCTCTTTCTCCGGTTGCCGGCGCAGAGCGCTGGGCTGTCGAACTGCTGCGTCATCGCGGTGGACCTGGCGGCACCTGGATCATTACCCCGACACGCCATGACCCGACGTATTCTCTCCCTGTGGCTGCCCCTTTGGCCGATCGAGCGACACCAGAAACAGCAGCCATCCCCTTCACGCAGCGGACTGGCGCTCTACGCGCCTGAGCGTGGCCGGCTTCTGGTGACAGCAGCCGATCCCATAGCCCTGCGACTGGGGATATGCCACGGGATGCCATTGGCACAGGCCAGGGCCATGCAACCGGAGCTGCACGTGGCGCAGGCCGAACCTGCGGCCGATCAGGCCGCACTGGAGGCGCTCACCCTGTGGTGCCAGTGGCTGTCGCCCCTCACGGCCACCGATGGCGCCGATGGCGTGTGGGTGGAGACCACTGGCTGTGATCATCTTTTTGGAGGTGAGGACCAGATGGCTGAACACCTGCTGACCCGTCTTGCAAAGGCCGGTTATTCGGCCCGGATCGCGATCGCAGATACAGCAGCCATAGCGGCGGCTGTCGCCCGCAGCAGCCACCGGTCCATCACCCTCATTCCCCCGAGGGGGCAGGAGAGTGTTCTGCGCGAACTACCTCTGGCCAGCCTGCGACTTGAACCTGAGACACTGGCGACCCTGCGCCGTCTGGGTCTGGTACGTGTCGGCCAGCTGCTGGATATGCCCCGCGCGCCTCTGGCACGCCGCTTCGGGCAGGCCCTGCCCGACCGGCTTGATCAGGCGATGGGACGGCTGCCTGAACCCCTTTCCTTCAGGACAGCACCACAGGCTTTCCGCGCTTCTGGTACACTGGTTGAGCCAATCAGCACGGCCCCAGCCATTGCCAGCGCTCTGGAAAACCTCGTGGCGGAACTGGCAGACACCCTGAGCCGGCGGGGGCACGGCGCGCGCCAACTGCAGGTGCAGTGCATGCGGGTCGATGGCACACTCCAGAGCCTTCAGATTGGACTATCGAACCCCAGCGCCGATCCTGTCCGGCTGAACCGGCTTCTGGCCGAGCGGATCGAAACCATAGAACCGGGCTTCGGGATTGAAGCCTTTACCCTCAGTGCAACAGAAACAGCCCCACTGGACGCCCCGACCACCCGGGACTGGCTGACACCCACCACCGATCCCGCAGGCCTGCCTGCCCTCCTTGAGCGTCTTGGGGGACGGGTCGGGATTCAACGCCTCTCGCGCCTGCACGATGGAGGCAGCCAGTTTCCTGAATGCGAACAGGCTTATACGGGGTGTGAGCGCGTGCAGGGTATGGCGGAACACTTCTCAGTCGGTCCTCATGGGCCACGACCTGCCCGGTTACTCCCAGCGCCAGCTTCCATTACCGTTACGGCGTCCTGGCCTGACGGCGCGCCCAAAGCCTTCCGCTGGAGGCGTGCCACGCACACTATTCGCGGGCTGATCGGCCCAGAGCGGGTGTGGAGCGACTGGTGGCATGACCCCCAGAGCGCTTGCGCGCGCGATTACTGGGTAGCCGAGACGGCAGAGGGCGAACGCTTCTGGTTGTTCGTCGCTCATGATGGCACGGGTCCGGCTAAAGGGCGGGCCGTATGGTTCCTGCATGGGCTTTTCTGATGCAGCGCCCGCCAGACCTTCCCGGCCTGCGTCCGGCCCGCACAGACGACATCGCCGATGCCCTCATGCACGCGTTATGTCATGATGGTCGCCGCCGGGTGCATGATGCGGACGAGCTGATGGCCCGACTGGTTGCTGAGCGGTTGGTCGCCCATCTCGAACGCTGTGGCTTCATCCTGTGCCGTGCGCAGGACACAGGCAGCCAAACAGCTTCAGCCCATCCGCACCCGACCGAGGCCCGCTGTGAGTGAGGCAGGCTATGTCGAGTTGCAGGTGGCGACCTGTTTCTCGTTCCTGCGCGGGGCCAGCCATCCCGGTGAACTGATGCAGCAGGCCAGAGCACTGGGCTACACGACATTGGGTATCACCGATTACAATTCGGTGGCCGGACTGGTACGTGCCCATGACGCGGCGACTGAGCACGGTATCCGCCTCATTCCGGGGGCACGGCTGGAGCTGGAAGAGGGCGCGAGCCTGCTCGCCTATCCACGGGATCGGGAGGGTTGGGCGTCGCTGTGTCGGCTGTTGACGCTGGGTGCGCGCCGTGGACCGCATGATGCGTTCCAGCTCCGCTGGCAGGATCTGACGCGCGAAGCACGTAATCTGATTCTGATTCTGCTCCCCAGTGATGACCAGCGCCTGCAGGGCGACATGGAACGGCTGGCAGAACTGGCCCGCCAGAAAGACGTCGGCCCGACCTATGTCGCGCTCACACGCCGTTTCGAGGGGCATGAGAGCGAACGACTGGCGTGGATTGCGCGGCTTTGTGTCCAAAACGGCGCGCTCCCCGTCGTAACGGGAGATGTACTGTGGCATGACCCGTCCCGCCAGATCCTCCATGACGTGATGACGGCTATTCGTTGCCACCGCACTCTCGAAACACTGGGAGCGGAACGCACCCGGCATCTCTCCCGCCACCTGCGCGGCCCGAGCGAGATCCGTGCCCTGTTCCCCGGTTATGAGGACGCTCTGGTGCGCAGCCAGGAGATTGCCGCCGCTTGTCGTTTTTCGCTGGAGGATCTGCGCTACCAGTATCCCGATGAGACTGACGGAAGCGGTGAGACACCGCAGGCCGTTTTAACCCGCCTCGTCAGGGCCGGCGTGCCTTATCGCTATCCAACAGGCACCCCTGTCGATGTCCGTCAGCAGCTCGATCACGAACTGGGCCTGATCGAACGTCTTGGCTATGCGCCGTATTTCCTGACGGTAAATACCATCGTCGCCTATGCCCGCTCACGCGGCATCTTATGCCAGGGCCGCGGTTCAGCCGCCAATTCTGCCGTGTGTTACGTGCTGGGGATCACGGCCATTGATCCCGTCCGCTCAGGCCTTCTGTTCGAACGCTTTGTCTCCGAAGAGCGGCAGGAGCCACCTGACATCGATGTGGATTTCGAAGCCGACCGGCGCGAGGAAGTTATCCAGTGGATCTATCGGCGCTATGGTCGCTCCCATGCGGCCCTGTGCGCCACTCTTATGCGTTTCCAGCCTAAAGGGGCGCTGCGGGAAGTCGGCAGGGCATTCGGTCTGCCAGAGGATCTTCTGGGCCAGATGTCGAAACATCTGGCCAGTGCCCTGCACGACGAGGCCCTGCTTGCCGAACGGCTGGCACAGATCGGCCTGTCTGCTGGCGACAGGCGACTTGGCATGGTCTTGCAACTTGCCCGTCTACTGGTGGGCTTTCCGCGCCAGTATGGCACCCATCCCGGCGGGTTCGTGCTGACCGCTGACCGGCTCGACGAACTGGTGCCCGTGCGCCCCGCCGCCATGGCGGAACGCCAGACCCTGGTCTGGGACAAGGATGACATCGACCGGATGCGCATGATGAAGGTCGATGTGCTGGGCCTTGGCATGCTCGGCTGTCTGCGGCGCTGTTTTGACCTCATCCAGTCACGCTACCACCGCACGCTCGACATGACGGCAATCCCGCCCGAGGACCGCGCGACCTACCAGATGATTGCCCGGGCGGACACGCTGGGGACGTTCCAGATCGAGAGCCGCGCGCAGATGGCCATGCTGCCGCGCACAAAGCCCGCCACCTTCTACGATCTGGTTGTGCAGGTCGCCATCGTGCGCCCTGGTCCCATTACTGGCGACATGGTCCATCCCTATCTGCGACGCCGGGCGGGAGAAGAAGCTCCGGACTGCCCCAGCCCCGCCCTACAGCGTATTCTGGGCAAGACACTCGGCATTCCGCTGTTTCAGGAGCAGGCCATGCAGGTTGCGGTGCATTGTGCGGGCTTTACTGGTGGGGAAGCAGACCAGCTCCGGCGCTCCATGGGTACCTTCCGCTCCACGGGTGGTGTCCACCATATGAAGGCCCGTTTGCTGGGCGGCATGATTGCCAATGGATATGATCCAGCTTTCGCTGCGCGCATTTGGACACAGCTGGAAGGCTTCGGAGCGTATGGTTTCCCCGAAAGCCATGCGGCGAGTTTCGCGCTGATTGCCTACGCCTCGGCCTGGCTGAAATGCCATTATCCCGATGTGTTCTGTGCCGCTCTGCTCAACAGCCAGCCCATGGGGTTTTATGCCCCGGCCCAGATTGTACGCGACGCGCGCGAACATGGGGTGGAAGTCCGGCCGGTCTGCATCAATGCCTCACGCTGGGACTGCACGTTGGAGACAGGACGCAATGGAGCGCGGCAGGCTGTGCGTCTGGGTTTCCGACTGGTGTCGGGCCTATCGTGTGATGCAATAGCCCGGCTGATCCTCGCCCGTGGGGCGGGGTATGACAGTCTGGATGATGTCTGGCGCCGCTCGGATGTACCGCTGTCTTTGCTGGAAAAGCTCGCCGAAGCGGATGCCTTTCGCGCACTGGGGGCCGACAGGCGACAGGCCTTGTGGACGCTCAAGGGTTTTGGCGCAGCCCCGCTACCTCTTTTTGAAGCGGCCGACCGGGGGCGGAATGCACCGACCCCCGAACTCTGGGAGCCTGACCCGCAATTACCCGAAGTCTCGGCAGGCAACGCCGTGGTGGAAGATTACCATGCAACAGGACTAAGCCTGCGCGCCCATCCGCTCAGCTTCCTGCGCGACACGCTTGCCCGTCAGGAGATTACCCCCATTGCGGATCTGCCACAGGTCCGCGATGGCGCGTTCGTGCGGGTAGCCGGTCTGGTGCTGATGCGCCAGAGGCCCTCTACCGCGAACGGGGTCATGTTCATGACGATCGAAGACGAAACCGGCACAGCCAATCTGGTTTTGTGGAAAGATCGCGTGACAGCGCAACGGGCCATTATTGTTGGATCGGGCTTCATCGCGGCTTACGCGCGCCTCCAGCGCGAAGGTGATGTGACCCATCTGGTCGTGCGCTTTGTCGAGGATCTCCAGCCAATGCTCTCCCGCCTTAGCACCGAAAGCGGGCGAGATATTGCGATCAGTTCACGGGATTTTCGCTAAAACCTCAGTCGGGACGTTTACGTTTTCGGTTGGATTTAGGCAGCGCACCTTTCAGCATAGGAGCCTGATTCGGGTCCTTCTTGCGTCGGACAGGCATTTTGCGTCCGTGCTTCCGTTTGTACTCATTAGCCGCGCATTTCTCAGAATAGGCTTTGGGCACCATAGGATAATCCGGTGGCAGTCCCCATTTTTCACGGTATTCGTCAGGTGTCATGTTGTATATGCGCCTGAGATGGCTCTTCAGAAGCTTCATGTGCCGGCCATCTTCAAGACAGATAATATAATTATGGAAAACGGATTCTTCGATTGGCACGGCCGGAATTTCCGGTTCCGGTTCCTCCACCGGGATGTGCGCTTCTTCCAGAGACCTATAAACCAGCTTGATCAGAGCAGGGAGTTTTTCCAAATCCATCGGGTTCCCGGCAAGGAATCCCTTAACGATCGTGGCCGTCATCCGTTTGAGATCGTCAGGTGTTGGTCGGTCGGTGCTGGACATAAATCGAAATATTCCCTGAACATCTGGCGCAAAGCGCATAAGCAGAAGGCAGGGTCTGTGGCAGGATTCCATGGTTTTTGAAAGGCACCCCGCCAGAGTCGTCCCTGGAAAATACTGCCGCCAGTCACCACTACTGGAGGAATAGTGTACCAGACGGTGCTTGCGCCGCATAGAAAAGCGCAAGACACGCCCATTCCTCCAGTCGAGTAGCCAGATCATCTGCCCGTCTGGCCAAAGCCAACATTTCTGGAAACCAATAAAGATCGCTGTCTACAGCCGCATGGATTACGTCTGTGTTGTCAACGAAATTTCTCAAGTCTTGAATAAATGCAGCACGTAGTCGCGCCCCGCCCATGTCGTTGTTTATTGCCGGCATATCAGTGCCTCTGAGCCGTCGTCGAAGAAGACTGAGCATCCTGCTGCAGTCTCCCGATCTGAAGCTGCACAAGCGTCTTAAGATCATCAGATATCTTTTTGAGAATCTTCTCCTGTCGCATCTGCACGCGGATCAGTTTGTCCAGTCGCGTCCTCATACACCGGCATAATTTGGTAGGCCGTTTTCAGCGACCGCAGAATGCCCGGTGTCGGTTTGGCACCGTTAAGTTTGGCGACTTCTTGCCATGCGGTATCGTCGTCTGTCGCCGGCAGGTGTCCCATCACATCAGAAAGGGAGCCGTCTACAGTTAGCCGGTAGAGCGTATATCCGCATGGTATGTTCTGGCTATTTTCCATGAGTGACATCCATTGTAGCGTCATTCTGTCGCACGAGGCGGGACATACCCATTCTGGTCGGCCCCATAATTAGCGTGTGCTCTTGGATCTCTGTCTGCTCAAAACTAAACGGCGTGGCGTCCTTCTGCAGCCCAATGACCGCAAGACCTTTCCATGGAGTTTCGGTTGTTTTTCTATCAGTCATGATCTTCCTCGGTTATTGGCAGCGCCGCCATTTCTGCAAACCACGCTTTATGGACGGCTTCGGGCATCCGGCAACTGTTGCCATCGGCCTCAATTAGTCCCACATGCAAAAGATAGTCGGTTGTCGCAGCATCCATTGCAGGTAAATCATCGCCATATCCGATGGCATCAAGAACCGCCCGCTGCTCGGGTGTCTTTGCCTGACCCAGAAGGGTCGTGGGCTGTTGTTTTTCAGTCATCTTGACCCCATTGAGGGGGAGTGCCGCAAACTTATGTCATGCCCGGTGACCGGACGGACCAGACACTGCCTGCTTTACCTGCGCTGGGAGTCGCTGCCGGGAAAAGATAAGCCTGATCGACAGGTCGGTGTTGTCACCAAGTTGAAGATCAACAGTTTCTGCATGATCGGGAGACAATATCACCGTACGGCGTACTTCACGACCGACCGTTATTGGACATTGTGCGTCATTGCAGTCTGGCATATCGACCAATTTGACGTCCGATACCATGACATCAATTTTCACGCCATCGTTGGGAAGGCGTGTGGCAGTGGTGGTGCCAAGGATACCTGTCTCGATCGTGCCAGGCACGAGGTCAATATGGGTAAGGCCCGTTTTCTTGTCTTTCGTGTGAATCACTTTGGAAAGGTAGGTAATGTTTTCCCCTTTATGCAGGAAAACTACTTTCTCGCCGTCTATTTTCACATAACCATGAAACTCTAAAACCTGAGTGCGGGGAAGCACTATGGATGCTCCATCCACCTCTTTATTTGTTAGACCCAAAAGCTGCATCCCCTGCGCCGTCATGGTGATCACGTCTTTGCCGTTCAGGGACTGTTCTGAAATATAACCGTCCGTAGACCGGATATTGCTGGTGTCTGTCGCATGAACGATGTGCTGATAAGAGTGGATATTTTCCGCGCGAACCGTCGAACTGGCAAAACAGGCCAGCAGACCAAGAGCCGGCATTGTCCTGCGCCCCCATAACCGCACGTTCAACGCCCGGATATTTCGACCATCAGGTGCCATATATGTGCCTGCGGGTTTGCGAACCATGAGGTAAATCCTTTCAGTTGAGCCGAACCATCCGGCTCCTTCCCTCATTGTATTCGCACCCGTTGTGACGCTGTTTTCACCCGGCCTGTCGCACGTTCTGGGATTTGCGACATATCCTGTGCCAGCGTGTCCTTCAGGGCGTAAAGACTGCGGTCGAGGTGGAGTGTTCCACGCACTCCGCGTTCGACCAGGGCCCGGAAATACGCATCGGGGTGACGGATCTGTTCGCCCTGATCCTTGCGCGTCGCCATGACGATGACCGCCACAGCAGCTTCAAACCGCCCCAGAGCGATGCAGCCGGTTTTCCACGACTGGTAGCCAATGCCGATCTGGCCGGAAAGCAGTTCAGCAGCGTCGGTGAGCTGGGCACGGTCGGGTGCGGCTGAGGCACACAGATCCCGCAAGGCAGGACACACCGTCAGAAAGAACGTGCTGGTGCCCGGGAAGCCCCGCAGAATGGATGCTTCCAGCCCCTCGGATGGTTCACGCTGAGACACCTGCCCTGCACGCCGCATTGCCTCAATGCGATTGCGCCCATCGGGCGCTACTACAACAACTTCTTTAGGTTTTTTGTTATTTCTTTCTGTATAGTGGGTGCCAGATTGCGCATCCATGGGTGCCATTTCTGGGGTACACCGGACAGAATCTGGCAGCCTGTCGATACGGTTTTCCGCAGGCTTTTCCACAGGTTTCACACGCGTCCAGAGCGCTTTCATGATGTCGTGATAGCTGACCAGCGTATCAATCAGATCCGTGCCGCGACGGAGCCGCATGATCCGTGCGGCTTCCAGTGCGGTTGCCTCATCGCCCCGCAGCTCGGCCGCCACGCGCACCTGCTCGTTCAGATCGGCAATGGCTTCACGCAGAAACGCTACTTCCGCGCGCTGTCGTCTGCCGATCTCGAGCTGGGCCTGCAGGTCCGGCCACCGATAGCGCAGGGACGCCAGACTGAATCCAACCTGCGACATGCCTTCCTGCCCCTGCCAGCGCCGCCCTCGCTGTCCGTTCCGGCCGTCACAGGGCACGATCATCCCGGCCTCGGCCAGCTCTCTGACCGCCCGCCTCAAAGCCGTAAGCGACAACCCCGTCCAGGACATCAGTGTCGCGTTATGGGCGTAGATAAAAGGGGTTGAGAGCATTTCCCAGCTCTCCGGCCGGGTTTTCTCGATCATCCGTTCCAGCAGCCCACGTGCGCTGCGCGTCAATGGAAAGGTGCGGGGCAAAGCCCTGATCGTATTCAGGACGGCGTATTTATCCGGATAGTCCGGTGGAAGGCCGAGCAGTTCATCACGCGCCTTGAGCATGGCGGGCGTGAGGGTGCGTTTTCCCCGTCTGCGGATCGGGCAGAGGTCATCAGTGTGTGTCTGGGGCACAGCTCAAAAGTTCCAGTGCTATGGGTCATGACAGACCTCTCGGCACAGGCATCTGGACAAACCTTCCCCGTTCGCAATTTGCTTGCGTTTCGAGCGGAAGCTGGCTATAGGGAAAGGGCAATCTTCTTCCCCTATAGCTTATGGTTCGTTACAGGTGCCCTGGCTTTTCCGGTCTGCAAACCGGGAGAGGCAGGGTTTTCCTTTTTGTGGCTACGTCATTGGTGGGCCTCGAATGGGGTGGCACGGACTCGCAATCAGCCGCGTGTCCGGTCTGCCGCTCAACCTGCCCGTGTACATGTTTTCAGACAAGATCAAAAAGTGAAAAAATGGCGTGTAAGACACTGTTTTTTCACTGATTTTGTGTCCAAAATTGCGCAACTTTTCCGCTTTTGTTCTCATCCCGTGACCGTTTCGGATGCACCGCTGCCCATGCGGGTCGAGACGGTTGAGAGGTATTGTCCCACTGTCCAGCCGCTCATGTTGTTGGCAGCCAGCGAGGAACGCGACACGAGACTGCTCAGAGGTGTGCTGCTGGTCGCTGCCGCGATCTTTGAACCGGCCGACGGTCCGAACATATAGGCGGCGTAGACCTGCGCCGAGGTTGCGGGTGTTCCGGTGGATTTGGAAACAGCGCTGGCATAGGAACTGATGATGGCACTGGCGACTTTCGCCTGCGCCGTCGGATCATTCCGGTCAGCACTACTCAGCCCAAGCTTGGATGCGTAGTCGTTCCATGTGCCATTGGTGATCTGCCAGACCCCCGTGGCCGATGAAGAACTGTTGCCGGTGTTCTGGAAATGGCTTTCGATCTGAGCATAAGCTGCGAGCGTATCGGGGTTGATCCCGGCAGCTTTGGCCGCTGCGACAGCATCGGCGCCATAGGATTGCGACAGCAGTTTGGACATCGCATCACTGCTGCCCCACGCGCCCGAGTAACGCGACGCGCTCCCCGATGTGCCTGCTCCTGATGAGGAAGACGTCTGCGCACCTGGAAAGACGAAGGTCGGCGCACCAGCCTCTTCGATGCTCGGCACGATCTGGGTGGCCACCTGCGCGACACCCGGCCGTGCAGCGATACACACAGCCAGCAGGCCCAGTCCGCTCCACCGGGCCAGAGAGAGGGGGCGCGTCATGCGCCAGGATATGAGAAGAGGATCATGCCGTCAGATGGTCTCATTCCGGCCACGATGCAGTGTGTGCCCGCAGAGGCTGTCGTGGATGTCCAAGGCTGCAGATCCTCGGTCGGTATCCATGCGGCTTTCCCATAAGCACGCAGGATGCGGGTCCAACCGCCTGAAGTCGTCGTGGTAACCGCAAGCTGGGGTGGGGCGACACCAACCTGTCTCGTATTGCTCCCAGGTCCGGCATAGACCGGTTCAAACGCCATGTGAGGCGACATGCACGTAACGTGCCCGCCAAGCGGCATCAGCTGCGCCTCAGGTGCGGGGTCGACAGGCGGTCCCCAGTCGCGCGGGCCGATGGCTTCCTGCCGTTCAGCAGCCAGTCGGTCGAGTTCGGCAGGCGACACATCCTGAGCGTAGGCTGGCCCTGCCAGCAGGCCACCTGTCAACAGGGTGAGGGTAAGCGTGGATCTGAGCGACACGGGGCGGCTCCTTTGCCTTGTTGGTCTCTCCCCAGTATGTCTCAGACCGTTGTGACGCTCTGCGTTCGGTTTTTGTTCCACAGAGCGTCACAACGCTCTGGCGCATCATGGGGAGAGAAGGAGACCCCAATGCGACATTCCCGAAACGCTCTTCTGGCGGCTACAACCCTTGTGACCCTTTCAACACTGGCGCACGCCCAGCAATGCCCAACTCTGCCCCCTGTGGAAGTGACACCCCCGTTGGCTGTCCCATCAGGCACCCCTGACACTGGTCCTGTCCTGCGCCCCACCCCGACCGTGCCCACACCACGGCTCATCCCGGCCGGGGAAATTGCAGCAAGCCCTGCACTCCGACGCATCACCAGTACAGGTGCGAAAGTCTATGAGATCGGTAACCACGTCATGAATCATGGCCTTCAGGGTGTATATGCCGTCAATGGCGACATCTTCCGGGTCTTCTACCTGACCCCGGATGGGCAGGCGCTGATTGGCGGTGTCCTGTGGGAGCAGGACGGGCACAACGTCACGCGTGATACCATTGCCCCGATCAAGGGAGCGATCCCTACCGTGACCATCACCGGGGCAAAAAAAGCGGCATCCGGGCAGGCCAGTGCACCACTCGATGCGACAACGCTATCGGCCGAGCAGGTCAAGCGCGTCGCTCAGGCCAATATCGGGCTGGAAGGACGGGACGGGCTACCGCGCCTGACTATGGTGATCGACCCGCTCTGCCCCTGGTCAATCCGCGCACTCAATACGCTGGAACCTTTTGTCGCACGTGGCCAGATCCAGCTGGCGCTGCTGCCGATCGCGATCAATGATCACGAAAACGGCAATGCCAGCACTCCGGCCGCCACAGCGCTGTTGTCAGCAGTGCCATACGAGATGCAGGCGACATGGCAGAAGATCATCGATCTGCATCACGTCGCAGACGACATGTCTCGCACAGACGAGGCGGCTCTTCATCTGCAGCAGAATATGGCCGTCGCCAATGCCATCGGTGTCCCAGGGACACCGACATTCATCTGGCGCGACAAGGCGGGTGCCTCGCATGTCACTGAGGGGTTGCCTGGGGATGTTGAACAGCTGATACGGGAACTGGGGCGGTGAGGCGGTCCACACGCCCCATTCTAAGAGTGGGGAAATGGCTGATTTTCCCGCTTTACCTGCCATTCGTGAGGGGCGTGCGCACCTTTAACCTGTCGCGACAGTATCTGCGCGACCGGAAAGCCTTCATCGAAGCGTCAGCCATCGACACGGCTCTTGCTCCCGTTATGGACCCGGCGACAATCAGGGCGCTGGTGTCCACACGGCGCAACGGGCGGTTCTGCCTGGTCCTGTTTGTGGGCACTCTGTGCGTGTGGATCTGGTCGTGTGTTCACCAGGGGACAAGGCTGGCCAGTGTCACCAGTCTGCAATTCGGGGTTATCCTGCTGGTGCTACTGGCCGAGTTTATCAGACTCAGCTTCTCGAACTGGATGCTCCGAACCGGAGGCATCGGGCGGTTCGGAACGTTCATCGCACGGGGAAGCAATCTCTGGCCCCGTTAGGGAGCACTGCGTCGCGCTGGAGCCTCAGACTTGTCGCGCTCTGGCACGAGGCCGTGCTTCCAGCCAGTTTTCAACCTTCAGGCGCAGTCTGTACCAGAACTTTTGGCCTATAGCGGCGGGATAAAGAAACCCTTGATACAATCCAGATTGTAAACTGCTATCTGTGTGTGTGTTTTGGATCGAAACCCGCTACCCGGGTATAGTGGCGCGCCTTCCTGAAAAAGACCTCTAACCGTGTCGTAAGCGGCGGGTAGCGGAGAGCCTGTGTCTAACGAGGCGTGCAGATAGCGGATAACGGCGCAATCCAGATTGCGGAACAATTTGTCGTTGTTGGAATCGAAACTGGCGTCACGATTTTCAGGAAGGGGAGTGCCTTGGACATCAAGAGTCGCCTTCAAACCGTCATAGGCTACTTGAAGGAGAGCGAGATCCTCGCGGTTCGTTAAATCAAGACAGTTGCCAAGATCGAGCACGACACCAACAACGAAAGGCTTGAAGGTCGGGTCACGCTTTTTCTTCTGTTCCGCCCATTCATAAGCCCGTTGTGGGTCTGACTCCCAGAGATAAAACCCCGGCCCCAGCCAGTCATAAGCTGTTTCCGACTTGATAGGCTGTTGCTGCCGCAAGATGAGACTACGGCCCACCTTTTCGGAACATCCATGATACCCGAGAACAAAAGACGTATGCAGAGCAGTCAATGCGTCACGCCCGCATCATGCCATCGGATCGGGGATCGCGTGTATATTCCTTGGTAATATTGCCCTTGCGATCGACAATACCCATACGCTGCAGAGCCGCACGGGCGGCGGCTTTGCTTTTGATATTGGCATTGGTCTGTTTCTTGATTGCCTCAAGAACTGCCTGTCGGGTGTCAGTCTTCATAAAACAACAATAAACGCAGCTGACCTGAGAGTCATCATCAATCTGCTCCGCTGGCTTATCATGTTCAGCCGTAAAACCCCGTCTTTTAGGGCGGGGATATAAGGCGTATTTTTCTTGTACCAGTTGAGTGGAACTGCTAAAATCTGGGCATGATTCAGCGCAAGGCGAATACCTTTCGGCTCTATCCAGATGCAGGGCAGCGGCTCAACCTGGCCCAGATCGCGGGCGCTTGCCGGATGGTCTATAACCTCGCTCTGGAACAGCGACGGGACTGGTGGCAGCGCTATAAAGCCGTAACCGGCAAGTCCATTTCCTATAACATGCAGAGTGCTGAATTGACGGCCCTCAAGCGTGAGGTGGACTGGCTGCGCGAAGCGCCCAGTCAGGTACTTCAGCAGGCGTTGCGTGATCTCGACCGGGCGTATCAGAACTTCTTCTCAGGACGCTCAGGCTATCCAACCCCGCGCCGCAAGGGTCGGCACGACAGTTTCCGTTTTCCTGATCCCGCTTCGTTGCGCGTCGAACGGACAGGGAAGAAAACCGGGCGTATCAAGCTCCCCAAACTCGGATGGGTCGCCTTCCGGGGCTGGTATGACCTGCCCGGCGCGATCCGCAACGTCACCCTCTCCCGGCGGGCCGGGCAGTGGTTTGCATCCGTGCAGTGGGAGCGTGAGACCGAAGAGCCTGCGTCCTCGGTTCTGCCTGCTGTCGGGATCGATATGGGTGTGGCCGTCTTCGCCGCCATGAGCAATGGCGAAACTGTCGCGCCGGGAGACTTCGGCAGGAACGCCCTGCGCGCGCTGCGCAAGGCCCAGCGCGCCGTCTCTCGCAAGAAAAAGGGGAGTGCCAACCGGCGCAAGGCCATACGGCGTATGCAGGCCCTGCACGCCCGCGTGGTCAATGCCCGCAAGGATTTCCTCCACAAGCTCAGCACGACCATCGCCAAGAACCACGGCACGGTCGTTGTGGAGGCATTGCAGGTGCGGAACATGTCCGCATCCGCCAAAGGCTCGGTTGATGAGCCGGGTCGCAATGTCCGGCAGAAGTCCGGGCTGAACCGCAGTATCCTCGATCAGGGCTGGCGGATGTTCCGCACCCTGCTGGGATACAAACTGGCCGAACGGGGCGCCATGCTCATTGAGGTGCCCGCCGCCTACACCAGCCAGACCTGTTCTGCCTGCGGGCAGGTGGATCAGGCCAGCCGGGTCAGTCAGGCCCGCTTTGTCTGCACCACCTGCGGAAACACCGGCAACGCGGACATCAACGCCGCGAAGAACATCCTACGGCGGGCGGACTGCCCGTTGAAGCCTGTGGAGGGACACCGCACCAAGCGGCCCGTTGAAGCAGGAAGCACCAGGAGGGCAGCTTAATGCACGCCTACACTGGAACCATCGGCCTTCAGGCCGGTGAGCAGGTCAGGTTCTCCTGGCGCAGATCAAGCTCCCGGTTAAGAAAACACGACAACACCGTCTGACGGGCGGATGCCTGCGACAGTGCAGCGTGTGCCTGCGGTGGCGGTTGTCGAATGCCATGGCAGAACGTCCGCTGTCGGGATCCAGGCGTAACGGCCCTGCCCTCGGATGATCCGCGTCCACTCGCCCGATGTGGTCGTCGTTACGGCCAGCTGGGGCAACGCGACACCGATTTTTTTCGCATGTTTGCTCGGCCCGGCATAGAGCGTTTCGAACTCAGTCCGGGGCGACATACAGGTGGCGGGATCCTTCAGGGGTACGGGCGGCGCCTCGGGAGCTGCTGCGACAGGCGCGCCCCAGTCGCGTGGGCCGATTTCGGCCTGCCGTTGGGCTGAAAGCCGATCCAGTTCGGCAGGCGACATCGTCTGGGCCTGCGCGGCCGACACGAGCAGGCCGGTGGAAAGCAGGACAACGGCCAGTTTGGGCATAATCGACACGGGAAAATCCCTCTAAGTGGTTGAACACGTCGATTAGCATACCGCTTGTCGGGAAAGAAGATTCCAGTATGCAGATCAGCCTACTCGTCCGGGGCACGATCCTGCAAAGTCTGGGCTGCACGGCGGTTCAGATGCTCTGCCAGCAGAGCGGCTAGCGTAGTTTGCAAGCGCGGCTGTCGAGCTGCGGACGTTTGGTCCGGTCGTTCAGCAGTTTTGGACACACCAGGATCCACGGTTTCAGCGCACATAAAAAAACTCCATACTGGTCAGGACAGGCGGTTGCCTCGTTTCCCGATCAGTATGGAGCTTTCAGTTGTGACGCGGTCAGAAAGTCCCGGCGCGACCTGTTGCCTGTGATACTGCCCATTTGGCGTGTTCATAATCCGGGCGGCCGGCCTGATCGACCGGGTCTGTCGGGCGGATTATCGTGCCATCGCGGGACGCGACAGAGGGCGACCAGCGCGCCGGCGATGAGCCGTAAGACGCATAAGGGTCGTATTGTGCCTGACGCACCGGCGGAGGCTTGAGCGGCCTGTCATTCGCCGAGCGTAGATTGCCGTGCGCACACCCGGAAAGCGCCAGCATGCAGCCGAGTAGCGGAAGAGGCAGCCTCATGCCTGCTGCGCTCTCATCTCTGCCTCAAGGGCGGTGATCAGCGCAATGGCATCTGCTGGCTGGCCTTTAATCGTGTTTATGCACTTGAGGAACCGATTAGATTTTCTCACCAGCTTATTATATCTCTCGTTCAGTTCGTTCAGTTCCTCCCACCCTCGGTCTTTCTCAACCCGCAGGGCCTCCTGCGCCTGAGCGAGCTGCTGACGCAGATCGGCAGTGACCTGCTCTTCTTTTTCCAGAGCTTCTAGCGTTCTCCTACTCAACGCTTTCCACTCAGATCGTTCGTTCTGGAGCTTGAAAGCCGTCACCTGCCAGTGGTTAGCGACCTGCGTCTGCTGGGCGAGTGCGCCTGCCATATTATTCTGACGGCCCTGTTCACGAGCCATCCGGGAGAGAGTTCCCTGAATGCCACCCAGTGCACCTGCTGTTACAAAATCACTGCACATCGTTCGTGCCCTCAAACATCGGTCTGTGTAATGGGTCGCACCTGAGCGGCCGTTGTTGTATCCATTGCAGGTACTGTATCATCGCTCGCGCCATCGCCACCACTTTTATCTGCACTTCTTCTCGTATTTTCAAGATACTGTGTGCCGATCTGACGACCAGTATCTGCTCCCTGCTCGACCGGCCGGCTGGAGGATTTTTCGAATTCTTCCGCATCCACACGGCTGGCCGCACCAAATCCGACCATGGAGGCCATGTGATGGGGCAATGTGGTGATCAGGCGGAAGGACAATGTCGCAGTCGTCATCTCCATGGCGGAATACATGATGATCATGGCGATCAGGCCGACCCAGTTATCGGTGAGATAGCCATGATCCAGCGTAAAGGTCGAGGCGACCAGAAAGCTTTTCATCAGCAGCCAGGAAAACGCAGAAAATATTGTATAGCTGAACACCATACCGATCACCATCATCGCCGGCCGGAAGAGAATGGTGAAAAGAATCTCGTAACCCCGCACCCCTTTGCCGTGTATGCCGTCTCCTGCGAACGTCATATGGGCAAGGAACCAGAGAGGCGCATAAGCGACAGCCTCGACAACCAGCAAAAACCATCCCGTAACGCCGGCAATCCAGTACAGATAGGGCATCATTGGCAGGACATAGGCCAATGTGACCCCTGCCGAGAGCAGAAAAAGACAGGCCGTAAAAATTACCGGGAGCAGGCGGGTAATCGTTCCGCTTAAAAAGGTCGCCGCAGCGGCGGTAGCCGTGGCGCCCCATTGTCCCGTGACGAAGGACGCAACGCCCGCACCAATATCGAGAGACATGCTGCCTGCGGCCACAGACAGCGCAATGGCGGTCAGGGCCAGATGGATGAGCAGATGCCCCATGCCGATCATGGCTCCAAGGGGATCAACCCAATCCGTGCCAGAGCTGCCCATCACCAGATGGTTCATGATGAGTTCAAGCGTGCCTGGTCCGAAGTTCAGGTAAGTCAGCACCTTTGTCCAGATCGCCGTGCTATCTGAAGAGACACGGGCATTGGCATACAGCCGGGGTGATGTGCTGTTGGGAGCTGGCTCGTCGGCAGTCTGAAGTGTCGCATCCATCTTGCCGAGATAACTGGATACGCTCTGAAGGAACGGCAGCAGGTCCTGCCCCAGATACGGGCCTGTGCCGGCCCATGATGGTGCTACGACAGCGGGGGTGATCGAGGACACTGAAATGACCTCTGCATTCAGGCGGGAAATTTCGAGATAATAAGCCCCAAGTCCCGTCCAGCCGAGGGAGCGGAGCTCCGCGGTTGCTGAATTGTCGCTCGCCGTTGACCCGGCGGCATTTCTAACAGCCGAGACCACGCTGGAGGCGATGCCCGTCAACTGCCCGTTGAGGTAGTTCGACTGCGCGACGAATATCGTGTCGAGTGTTCCCAGTGTTGCGACATCACGAGTTTTCCATAGGGATGTTATGGTGTTCTGCAAACTGGAACGGATATTTGTCGCCAGCGTTTTTAAGGACTGGATTTGCTGGCTGCTGACGCTACTGAAATCAATGCTCTGGTATTCGGTCGTGGTCGCGGTTTTAACGGGCGTGCTGATGGAAACCAACCCGCAGGTCGGCATGGCCGTGCCGTTACCATTGGCCATATTGTAAGAGAGGGACACCGTGCCATTGCCATCGTCAGTGATAGTGGGCTCCGGAACAAGAACGGGATTGTTGGAGGCCGTGTTGATCAGGGCCCTACATATCTCGCTTTCCATGACACCAAGCACGACCTGACGCGAGCCCGGGATCATGGGCGTTGCCAGAGGGAGTGCCTGTGGTCCCACGGCGTTCATCACCACTTTTTCCTCGATTGTGGCCATACCGATAGAAGCCTTGGCAAAATTCACAATCAGGTTTTGACCAAGCGAAAATCCGTTGAGGACTGGCAGCATCATAATGACGCTGCCGACCGCACGCACTGGCACCCAGCCGCCAAAACTGGCGGAGAACACCTTCCCGGTTTCGGCCGTTTTCTGAATCTGCGCCAGGATGGAATACATGATCCAGAAGCACGCCATAATTGAGACAAAGGTGGTAAACCATTGCAGCAGGGTGCCGGTGGCCGTATCCGCGGTGCCGTCCATCGGGAACAGGCTATCGAGAACTCGCGAAGACCAGTCATCACCAGCGACAAGGTCGGCCCAGCTTACATTCTCGAACCCGTTCGTGGCGTGGGCTGGTCCTGCGTGAAGCAGAACCAGCCCTCCAAGTAAGGCTGCCACCAGAGGCGGCGAAAGCCGCGCCATTTTGGACACACCGCGCATGGCTCAGGCTCCCATGGACGGGCTGTTATCGCGCCCCTGCTCACGTCCCTGGGTGAGAGCCAAAAAACGCGCCTTCACCTTCTCCATGATGCGTTCGAGTGCGCCCCCGATGTTCTTGATCAGACTCTCGCCGGGATTGCGACCGGGCACGTCCTCCATCTCCATGGCTTTCTGGCCGGCCCTCTCTTCGACCTCGACAACGGACTGGGCGTTGGTCGCACCGCGTTCGGCGGCCTCACTCTGCAGAGAGCCAAGGTTGAGACGCATATTCTGCAGTGTGTGGCCCAGGTCACTGTAAGCCTTGCCTACCCGTTCATCGGACAGGCGAAGCTTCTCGAACTCCTGCCACAGGCCATGATGCTTGCCGCCCTCACCCATGCTGGCAATCAGAGCAGCAGGTTTAACGCCTTCCTGTCTGGCTGTTTCTTCCATTTTTTTAAAAAAGGGCGCAGCGGTCTGTTTGAGATCCTGATAGTTCGTGTCGGCTGTACGGATGTCACTGTCTACCGTTGCGACCAGACTATCGATCCGGCGCTGGTCAGATGCGACAGCCTGATTTGCTAACCACGATTTGGCAATATTGGCCACCTTGGACACAGCATGCCCTGCCAGACTACCTACAGGAGCCTGTGCCGGTTGGGCTTGCGTGGGTTGCGCTTGAGCCGTGGTCTGAGCCTGTTCAACCTGCGTCGCTTTAGCGTCTAATTGCTTATCACCTGCGCGTAGGGTTTGGCTCTGGGTGTTGCCCTGCCCCGTCTGCCCGTTGGTCTGCTCCGCCTGCTTCTGCTGAGTCCCTTGCTGCTGCTCAGGGGGGGTATTTTGGGCTTCCTGTTGGTTGTTCATGTCTTTGTTGCGGATATCGTTCTCTTGGTCTTCCGACATGCCGGCTGGCACAACCGGTTCCCCGGCTGTCTGATTGGCCGCCTGTGCGGGCTGTGGAGCCTTCGGCTCTCCTCCCGGCGCTTCTACTGCTTCGCCAGCACGGGAGACAGGATTACCGTTTTCGTCACCAAACGGAATATTCATGGAAGCATGGCCGTGTGAGGGATCATCCTGGTCCACGTCCGGATCGCTGGCAGGTCGCATGGTCTCACCCACCTCCTGTCGCGGATCAACTGTCGCCTCATGAGACGCCGCCTGCGTGGTGCTTTCGGCGACAACGCTCGCCGCAACCGCAGACACCGGCTCCACAACGCCGGGCTCGGACTGAGCGACAGCTGGGCCAGTCTGTGCAACATTTTCTGAAACAACTTCAGGAGCGACCACGGACGCTTCTGGCGCCACGACCGGCGCAGGCTGTGGAGCCGGAGCGGGTTGCGCAACAGGGACCTGCTGCTGTACGGGCGCGACACCGGCCTGCGCCGCTCTGGCCTCAAGGGCGTTTACCCCGGCCGTAATCAGAAAAGAGGTCTGCTGTTCCGCCGGTAAGGAGCCCAGCTCCACGCTGGCGTTACGAATATCCGCGACAAGCTGGCGGTCATTCATGGAAGCAGTCTGCTGGAGCATGGATGCCATCTGCGGATTGCTCATGCCGGGATACTGAGCCGCCATTGAGGTCAGTCCTGCCTGCAGAAGCGGGGACACCTGCACCCCCTGCCCCGTGCCACTGAATTTCGGCCAGTCCTGCATAAGCCATGCAACATGGGTGGCAAATTTCGGATCATTCTCCAATGAAGGATCGTTTTCGAGCTGCTCCTGCAACTCTTTCAGCCGGTCGGCCAGCCCACGCTGGTCTTCAGGCACAGATTGCTGCTGCTGCCCCATTGCCTGCAGCACACCGCTGATGGTTGAGGAGGGGGACGTCGTTGGCTGCACGGCCGAGAGTGCATCGGACATGGTGTTTCCTTATGGTTTAGGGAGAGGGAACCGGCAGGGTGCCGGCAGAATGGCGGCTGAGGGCCTCATCGGCCTCGATCGCAAGACGTTTTGCATCCGCGACTGCGGTCATTTCCCGAAGCTTGTAGGTGTTCCACAGGAGCCAGTTACGCTGGGCATCCAGAAGGGCGATCTGGATCAGAACGGACTTTTCCGATGACATTGCCTGCAGATCGGCCTGCCAGTCCGTGCCGGAATACTTCCGGTTAATCTCCAGCTCTGTCGCCTGCCACGATGACCCCTTATCGGACACCGTAAGCCCTTCACGCTGTGCTTCCGCCTTCTGGGCCGCTGTCAGAGTGATGGTCTCAGCGCGTTGGCTCAGAACGTGGTCAACAATCATGTGCGCCAGATGCATCGCCGCATTGTAGGAGCGGCGAAACGGCATAAGCTGTTGCCCCTGTGTGGAGGTGATGGCGCTACCGCGTTGCGCAGCTGGGGCAACCGGTTCGATCAGGGTGACGGCATAGGCATTCGCCCGGTCAATCGCGTCCTGACCGGTATAAACAGGGGGCGTAAACATGCTGGTCGCCGCCTCATCCGCCCCCTTCATCGTGGTGTCGGCAAGTTTGCACAGCCCTGCGTCCGCCTCCGCATCGTCGCAGTATTTGCCAAAATGGGCGTTGTTGTTGGCCTGTGCCCCCTGCCCGCCGCCAGCCCAGGAGGGCGTGCCTTTTTCAGCACGCGTACGCGCGCCCTTGACAACGTCGAGTGCTAACGCGACATCGCTGGATTGGCGGGCTGCGATAATCTGTGCTTGTCCGCCTTCGAGATTCAAACAGTCCTGACGATTTACCGCATGTAGATCCTGAATTTCTGCATGGCGAATTTCCTTGGCGAGCTGCGCCTGCACCATGTTATTGGCGTCTGCGATCTGCTGCTGTGCGCCAATTTGGCCCTTCAGGTAGTTGGTGATCTGATTGAACCCCATCCCCAGCTTGTCATTAAGCAAACCCAGCGACCCATTAAGAACTTTCTGAGCGGTCGTGGTGACTGTGGTGATGGCGCTTTGAGCGGCAGCTATTGCAGCTACAATAGGGCCAATATCAAACCCAAAAGCCTGCGCTGGACGGGGCGCGGCCATCTGGCCCAGAAACAAACCACCCATGAGGATGAAAATCACCCCCAATCGGGGAGACGGTCGTGACATGGTCAGTCACCCCCCGAAAGGCCAAAAGCCTTGGCCGCATCGCCCAGCTTATAGCCGTCAGGCAACTGCAGGGTGCCATTCACATCCCAATGGTTCGTGCCCGTTCCATTGGTTCCACTGCTGATCAGCGTGTCGCCACCACCGCCGAAGCTCACCGTTGGACAGACGGTTCCCGAACCAAGACCAAGGTCGAAGTTTGTATCCGGCCCGGTGAGGGTCAGCCCGCATTCGACGGCACCTTGCAAGCTGTCCCATGCCGAAGTGAGCTGACTGCAGATTTTCCCCATTGCACTGCGGGCTATGGATTGTGCGCTGAGACCATTGGTCAGCATGTCCAGACCGACACCGTTAAAGAAGCTGTCGAGGCAGGTGAATTTGGTCACTGACTCCGGCATCTTGATCAGGGAATCATCAGCTTTCATCTGGGCCGCAGCACCTGTCGCCGCCGCCTGAACCAGCGCCTGGCAGCCTTCAGATGTGGCCGAGGCAACGCCAGCCGAGATAACCAGCCACCCCGAAGCACCAAGGACCAGTCGCGATACAGGCCCCCATCTCATGATGTCGTCTCCTTCTGCTGTGTCTGCGCAGCAGACGAAATAGCAATGAGAGGCTCGTCACCCGGGAAGGCAATGGCATCGAGAATACGCTGGGCATAGTCACGTGTAAGCCACTCAGGCGTAGGGGAAGCCTTTTGGGATATGGATTGAGGAACGGTCATGGTCTGTCCTTGTGAGGTTTCACAAAGTCAGTATGCGCTCGGCCGTTGTGACGGCGGACGTGTGCTCAGGAAGGGCTACAACATGCCGTCATTCTTATGATATACTGAACAAGAGGAGACCGGATCATGCGCCCATCAGAAGTGCTTGCACTGCATCGTGACGCCATTGTGAAGCTAACGGCACACTGGAATCTTACAAACCCTCGGGTGTTCGGCTCTGCTCTGAAACACCATGACAATGATCAGAGTGATCTGGATATTCTTGTCGATGCACCAAATGGTGCAACGTTGTTGGCACTAGGCGGCCTACAGAACGATCTCGAAGAACTCCTTGGAGTGCGTGTTGATTTATTGACACCTACCGAATTGCCCGTGGGATTTCGTGACAAAGTTCTGGCTGAAGCCCGCCCCGTATGAGAGGCGCCTTCCGTTTTCAGGACTATTTGATTCATATGCGCGATGCACAGGCTGATGCGGCCAGCTTCATAGGTACCATGTCGCGTGAGGAATTTCTTCAGGATCGGCGAACCCAACAGGCTGTTGTGATGAGTCTGATCATTATAGGTGAAGCGGCGTCGAAAATTATCAATGCATGGCCGGAGATCAAGGATACCTACCCAGACATTCCATGGGGCGCGATGCGCGGCATGCGCAATCGTATCGCGCACGGTTACTTTGCCGTTGATTATGGCATGGTATGGGACACGGTAAGAGAAGCTCTTCCCGCCTTAGGACAGCAACTGGATTTATTACTGAAAGAAATTCAGAGACCTTAATTCTGGAAGATATATTCTATTAACCACTCCACTGGCGGCAAAAAATAAGAGTGATGATACGTGTAATTTTTGGACACGGATGGCCGCACCAGCTATGCGCCAAGTACAAGCCAGACTAGACGAAATGTGAACCGAGGCAGAAAACGGTAATATATCTACAGATTGTAAAACCCCGTTTCGTTTTTCCGCCTGTTCAAAACAGATAAAAAAGGATGCGGAATACGATTCCGTTATGATAACGAAGGGAGATATTCAATTCCGACATTGCTGGAGCCCACACAGTGCAGAGCCTGTCCCGGAGAACGACCCAAACCACCCAACTGGCGTGGTTCTTTCCCACTACACAGCAAGTCGCACTGGGGACAGGCTTTCGTGGCCCCCCAACAACGCGCTCCGGCTGGTCCCGTGATGAAGAACTCTATCTCGCGCGGACCTACCCTACGAAAACGGAAGCCCCTTTCATTTCAAAATTGATCGGGCGTACACTTGGTGCCGTACGCCGCAAGGCTCAGCGCCTTGGGCTACGGCGACCGCTACGCGGTCGGGCGGCTAAAGCCGCCTTTGCATTGACGCCCCCCCCCCCCCCCCGCACAATCTGGGGATAACTTCAACACTTGCCCACGCATTTTCTGATTACTTTTCTGCCATTCGTCGTACATCTTCCGGACGACTGATATGGGATGGCACGGCGATTGATCTTCTCGCCGATCTCTGGAAACGCCTGTTTTCCGTCACCTGTATTGCCCGGATGCTGGGTATCAAACGCACAGCAGTTTCAGAAGCCGCACGGCGTGCCGGGCTTCCTGAACGTGCAGGCCTCACCTTGGAACATAACATCCCACAGGGTAGCCCTCAGGATGTTCCCGTTAACGATACAATCGCCAGCCAGATAATCCGAAAAATCTGCAAAATTACAGGACGGCCATTTTTCGTACGCCCCCGTGACGTGCGGAAAATCCATTACAGTTTCCTCGGAAAACTGTTTCTGGCACGGCGACGTGGCACTCTCGAGGGTATCGGCGAGTATGTATCACACGCGCTTGATACAGACCGCCTCGCCTGAGCCATGCGTAATACCTATGACGCCGTAACCAGACGGCTCAATGACCCAGCATTCGCACGGCAGGTCATCCGTTATCTGTCTCTTGTCCTTCTGGCGGCACTTTGTGAAAGCTTCACAGTGTCAACAGCCCTCTTTTACGAGGTCACCCACAGGCCAAAGCCTCAGCACATCTATCATGACCCATTTGGCAAGCCCCGCGAACTGATCGTGACCGACCAACCGTATTTTACGGACTCTCAGGTCATGAACTGGACTGCGGACAAGATTACCAACCTCTACACGTTCAATTATCTCGACTACGGCAAACATCTCGACAGTTGCGCCGGATACTTTACCAGTGATGCATGGAACAGCTGGGCCGCCGCCTTTCAGGGGCCGGGCAATATTGAATTCATTCGCACGAAACAGGTGCTCCTCACAGCCGCCCTGAAAACGGCTGCCAGCGTCGAAAGTTCAGGTCTAAACCGGCATGGCGTGTTCGAATGGCACGTCGCATTCCCCATGTATCTGAAATGGACTAACGCGGCCGGTGAAAAAACTGATGTGCTTGCGGTAAGGGTTACGATTCAAAGGACAAATGATCCGCTTCATCCCGATGGCCTGATCATCACGCAGCTCAACGCACCCAAGGCAACAACCTGATGCGTATAAACAGGATTTTTCTCGTGCTCATTCTGGGCATGATGGTCTGCGCATCCTCCACAGCGTTCGCGCAGTCTCGCCAGAACGGCGGTCCCGATGATCGGGAGAAGGATCATCTTGATCCAATCTATGCCGGGTCATTGCCGCCACCTCCAGCAGCGCGCCAGAACCTGTATGACCGCTACGACACAGGCCAGAAGTCTCTGGATGCGGAGGACGATCCGCATATGCTCGCAAGTCCCACCTCGCGATCTCTGAACATATCTTTCGAGCCGGGCGCGCAAATTCCCATAGTGCGCCTCGCACAAGGCTATCCAGCAGCGATTACCTTTCTGGATGCGACTGGTCAGCCCTGGCCAATTGCATGGGATCTCGCCACCAACAAAGCTGCAAGCTGCGACGAGAAAGGTAACGGCGATAAATCCACCGTGCGCGCAGTTGGCATCAATGCCTGTGTTCCACAGCCTGACTCCAATGTTCTGCAGATCACCCCGGTATCGCGCTATCCGCGCGGCGGCATACTGGTGACGCTCAAGGATGCCCCAAAACCCATAAGTTTCATGATTGTCGCTGGCACGGGCACCTATGACGCAGATCTTACCGTCAGGATCACCCGAAGAGGGCCAAACGCCAAAGATCAGGCTTCAACGCTGGGTGCAGTGCCAGACACCTCTGATCCGGTCCTGAACAATCTGCTTGATGGCATTCCCCCCGTAGAGGCGGTGCCATTGCTCGTTTCTGGCGTGAGCGCTGACCGTTTGCGCGCCTGGAAGCTGAAAAACATCATGTATATCCGCACAACCTTCGAGCTATCTTCACCGGCTGCCACCGCGCATCTCAGCGCGTTTGACGTGACGGCCTATGCAGCACCCTATTCTTCGCGGCTTCTTGTCTCAACCGGACAACGCCTGGTTCCGGTCTCCGTGCAGGAGGATGGGCCGTGAGCGACGAACCGCAGACGAGCGGCACACAACACCTCAAGTCCTCGTTCGACGGTACCCGTCGGCTACTTCCATGGGTGGGAGGCGTTGTTATTATTGTTGTGGTTGGGGGATATTTATTCTTTGGCACAACAGCCCATGTCCCTGAATCCGCTCAGATTACGCACCCGGACATGAAGAGCCCCGCAGGTGGCTCCAATCATTCAAAAACCATAGATGACCTCGCACGCAAGCGTGACGAACAGGCGGCCCAGGCTGCCCGCAAGGCGGGAAAGTCCTACACCAGTGCCCTTTCGGGACAGGATTTGCCTGATCCACAGGAAGTCGCCGCAGAAATAGGCGATACCCCGGACACCACCCAGAAGCCAGCACCTTCGCCGCCGCCTGCTCCCCCTGCGACTTTCACCACACCGTCACCCGCGCCGCCAACTCCGTCCTTCACGCCATCAACACCACCTCCCTCAAGCGGTCATTTCAACACGGCTCCCGCTGAAAAACCGGCACCGCCAGAGCAGATGTCTGAACGCGCAGAAATGGAACTGATCGCCGCATGGTCTGGCGGACCTCGGGTCGGCCTCGAAATACCTGGTGCAAAAGGCAGTCATGGCGGATCAGGTGACAGCGGGTTTCAGGCAGATGCCACCGAACCCGCAACATTCACACAGCCCTCAGTTGCGACGGCTACCACTACCCGCACGGATGCGGAACTCGCATCGCAGGCCACCCGGTCAGGGAAAGGTACACTCCTGCTCCCTGCCGGGCGGGGCGTTTATGGACACTCCATCCTCACCGTCAATAGCGACCTGGGGAATGCCGTGCTGATGCAGATCGATAGCGGACCATTCCGAAACGCACGCATCAGCGGAACATTCGAGATGAAAAGCGAGCGACTGGTCATCAAGTTCAACAGACTCATGATCGGTGATGCTGATCCCATTTCGGTCTCTGGCTATGCGGTATCGCCCCAAACCGCAGAAGTTGGTGTCGCCTCCGAAGTCAGGGAGCATCTGGCAACACGGATCATCCTCCCCGCTGCAGCCGCGTTCGTCGAAGGGCTGGGTAGTGCCATGTCGAACTCCAACACGACAAATTACAGCAATGGATCGGGGATGTCGTCCTTCACGCATCTTAATCTAGGCGAGCAGATGGGTGCTGCCGCCGGCACGATGGGGCAGCAAGTAGGCCAACTCATCCAGAAACAGACCCCTCAACAGGCCACCGTCATCCTCAAACAGAATGACAGTGTCGGCGTCATATTCGATGAGCCCGTCTACCGCCCCTGAACGGCGTCACAACGGAATGGACGATACTGAAAAGACAACCTCAAGGAGCCACCATGAGAGGCCTCGCCATGACCACCGAACACGAAACAGCATCTGTCACGATGCTACGCAAGCCTGGCACATCCGCAGCTGAACCACCCGCCAGCACACCGCCGCCCGCCACGACACAGGCGACACCGACAACCACACCCGCCCCAGAACCCGGTAGACGGATTTCTCAATCAAAAACCCTGCGGGCTGGCCTCGTCATTGTCGCAGCAGCGGGCATAGGCGCATCAGCCGTCTATGTCACATCATCCCACGGCCCTGCGCCACATACTCGGTCGGCCGCCCACGTGGCTGTTGCAAGTGAAGCACCTGTGAACAGCTCGGGCATCACCCCGCCCGATCTCGGTATGCCTCCAGCGTCACCCGCAAAGCAGGCGACAGCGCCAGCAGCGAGCGCACAGACGGCGGCGCCGACAAACACCGACAAGCCGCCCGTCCCGGCGTCAACCCCGCTCACACAGCCATCGCCGTCTCTGGATGCACCCGCGCAGGCAACTTCTGAAAAGACGGTATCCGGCAGCCAGATAGATCAGACAGCACCTACCCCCACAACGACCGCCGAAGATCAGCTTTTCATGGAAATGAGCCACAAGCTCACCGAGATGACAAACCGGCTGGACATGCTCGAACAGAAATTCAACAATAGCCAGCAGGCGCTGCACGATCAGCTCGTCTCCGGACTGGGCACCGTCGGCGGCCGCCTTGACGAACTGCGCCACCGTGAGGACACGCTGGAGGCCACTCAGAGCGTCCATGTCGCATCACCTCCCCCAACGGCTGCCAATGTAACTGCCAGCAGCACTGCGCCAGCAGCACCGGCACGGAATAACAGCCACAAGGCCACAGAAACAGCCGCCATGCATCATGCGTCTTCTGATGCGCAGCCCGCCGAACACCCGGCTCCACGTCCACACTACACCGTTCAGGCTGGCGCTCCAGACATCGCCATTCTCGAAAGCCCGCTTGGTCAGCCCGTGCGCGTACAGCCCGGCTCCATGCTGGATGGATGGGGTGCTGTCACAGCGATCACGCAGTCCGGTAGCGGCTGGGTGGTCCACACCGAACATGGCACCATCCGTTAAGGCGTACAAACCATGTTGCAGGACCTTGTGGATTTCGCAGGCTCAATTGGCAATGCCTTTGGGATCGCGCTGCCAACAGTACTCTATATTAGCGGCTCGGCCTGCCTGCTGGGCAGCCTGTTGGGTCTCTACAGCCGAGGCAAGGGTGCAACCGGAGCGGCAAGCAGCCTTCCCGTATGCGTTGCTCTGATCACAGCAGGGGCGACATTGCTCTCCTTTCCCGAATTCCTCAACATGGGCAACGCAACGCTGGGCCTGTCGGCAAGGGCTAGCGTAGGCGGCGTCAATTCGGCCGGGCAGGTGACGTTTTCGTCTGACAGCCTCAAAGCAGCGGTCTCTCAGGGGCCGACCGCAACACTGACCGCGATACTGCACATCTTCCGATACTACTTCATGAGTTACGGTGCCTTCTGGGTCTACGTCGCGATCATGCGCCAGCTCAGCTCCATGAAGGGCCGAAGCAATACGTCGACGACCACCAATCTCTGCATGGTCATTGGCGGGTTTCTTCTGATGAACGCCGACACCGTAGGGCCAGCACTCGCAAAGAAACTGCACTTACTGTCCTCTTAATTTTCCAAGGGTTCCCGTCATGAACATCCGAATCAACAACCGCGTTGTCATCGCTCTTTGTCTGGCCGCACTTGTTATGCCCGCCCTGACAGATGTCTGCCACGCACAGGACTTTGAGGAACTGGCGCGCAGCGCAAGCAACCGCGTGAACAACGGGTGGGGCTATCTGATAAATTCGTTCTGCTATATCGTTGGCGGTGGCCTTCTGATCGGCTCTCTAATCTTCGCCTATCGGAAACACAACCGTATGGGTAGCAACGACGTCGGCTATGGCAAGATCCTGATGGCCCTTGTTGTCGGCACCTGTCTTCTGGCCCTGCCACGCTACGCAGGGACGGCGAGTTCGACGATCTTTGGCCTCAAAGCGACGATCACGGGCGAACAGCAGACAATCAAATTCGACGAGTAATGGACGATCTGGTCATCCATTTCCGCGCGCCCAAAGGGAGCTTGACGACCCTCTCGCTTCCTACAGATGGCCAGACCGCATGCGTTTGCTGCGGTCTGGCAGGCGCAACCCTCACCGTCAACGAGACCCCACTCTGCCTTGTCTGTGCGCCTGCCTATGCCGCGGACGACCAGCAGATCGACCAACACGCAGCACTCATATGGCTCCCTCAACTCGATCAGGGCAGCCTGTCGCGGCTGATACGTGCCGCATGGACGGCCCTGCTGGTCTGGAGCCCCGGACACCCCGGACGAGACCGTGCGCTGACGATACTTGATGATCTGTCCGGACGTCGTGAAACCGCCGTCGAGAAGATCGGCACCTATCATCCGTCGCATCTGCGTCTCGCCGTGTCCACCCTCTCCCCCCATCACATGCTCAAACGCCAGAACGGGCTTTCAGGTCTGCGCATCCTACCTGTCGCCGCATGGCGCGAACAGAATAGCGAAGCCCTCAGCACGCTGCTGGTCAACCGGAGCCCTACCCCATGAAACGTCTGTGGCAGAAGAAGATCACCCAGGCACCAGCACCAGCATCCTCAGAGACACCCATCCGCACTACCGAGCGGGACAGTCCTGTTCCACTCAAAAGAGGTTTCCGGCCGCTGGATCTGCTGCTGCGGGGGATCGGCTATCTGTCGCAAATGTCCAAGCGGGATCTGTCGTCGTTCTGCGATCTCGCGACATGCGATGACCATGGCCTCATCACCTTCAGTGGCGACTACGTCACGCTGTTGCGGGTCAAGGGGCTGCGACAGATGGCAAGCCGCGCAGAGATAAAGGAAAAGGCCGAGACCTTGCGACAGGCCATCGGTGGACAGATGGACGGTCCTGCTCATGCCATGCAGTTTTTCTATATGGCCGAGCCGGACGCGTCCGCCTTCGTCAACCGCAACCTCGCTGATCGACGCAGAATTGCTGCGGCCCTGAATGCCCAGTTTGAAGACATTCTGACCGAACGCGAGCGCGTTCTCATTCCCAAAATGCGCCATGAGCGAACATGGCTGGCCCTATGGAGCCGTCAGGGATGCCTGTCCAAACAGGAAATTGCGGCAACCAAGGCCGCGCGCGCGGAGGCATCAAAATTACTCCCCGATCTGGGCGATGGACAAAACCCGCTTATGGGGTCAGTGGAACTCGCGACAATCCATACGGCCTTCGTGACCCATGTCCGCCACACCTTCGAACATCAGGGTATCCTGATGGATGAACTCACACCAGTGGATGCACTACGGGCTATCCGTGAGGAAATATATCCCGAGGTCCACGGCTCACGCTGGACCCCCTCCACACCCAGCAGACGCCCTCCCTCCATCATCCCCGACGAAGAACCTCCCGCCAACGCCGCAGATGCCCTCTGGGCGCCCTTGCGGGAACAGATTTTCATGGATGACGCCTATAAACCGGACTTCTCTACGGTGACGCTGGGAACCCGTGACTGGCGCCCTGTTGATCTGGAGGTAATGTCCGAGACCCCCACACCCTTTGTTGAACTGTCATCCCGGTTAGCCGCTCACCGCATGCCATGGCGGATGAACACGACCATCCAGGGAACAGGCCCACGCTTCATGGGGTGGAAAAAGGAGGTCGCAACCCTCTTACGCTTCGGGCCCAACCGCCTGGTCTATGAAGCGTTCATGGATCTGGAGCGCCGGCGCGAGGCAGGCGAGGCCGTCATTTCCGCCAGGACGTCCTTTGCCACCTGCGCAACCACCGGCGAGCGTATCCAGCTGGCCAGACGAGCCTCGACCCTCGAACAGGCTATTGGTGGCTGGGGAGGGGCGTCGGCCAGTCGCCTGTGCGGCGATCCGCTAGCAGGTGCCCTGTCGTCAATCCCCGGGATCGCACTGGCCTCTACAGCTCCAGCAACCGCCGCTCCGCTGGATGAAACCCTGATGACCATGCCCTGTTTCAGGATGGCAGCCCCCTGGCCGGACGGCGCGGCTCTGCTGCGCGCCAATGACGGCACAATCGTCCCCTTCGACCCGACCGGCAGCGGACGTGTCGCGACACTCGACCTCTTTGTCGCTCCGTCACGGCGCGGTAAGTCCATGCTTGCCAACTCCCTGCTACTGGCCACGGTTCTGAGCACTGCCTCGCTGACCGATGCCGGACCGCGACTTCCGTTGATCGGCAAGTTGGACATCGGCGACGCGGCAAGTGGCTTTATCGACATGATCCGTAACGGGCTGCGAGCCGAGGATGCCCATCAGGCGCTTTTTATCCCGTTCGATTTCCGCCCCGACCATGCCTACAATATCTTCGACACCGAAGCCTGCTGCCGCCAGCCCCTGGAACATCACCGCGCCTTTCTGACCAATTTCCTCTCAACCGTGTGCATGCCGCTCACAGGTGAGCCCTTCGAGGGGATGAACCAGATCATCGATGCGACCGTCAGCACGGCCTATCAGATGTGTTCGGACGAAACTTACTCGACACACATCAAAAAATACCGAACGGGCGACAACCCATTCGTTGATACAGAAGTGACACGACAGGGTTTGACGATCGACGACTACACCACGTGGTGGGATGTCGCAGACGGGTTTGCAGCGCGCGGCGACATCCGTATGGCACGGATTGCCACACAGCATGCCGTACCCATTGTGCAGGACCTGATCGCTGCAACTTACCAGCCTCAGGTGAAAGACAACTACGGCTCCAACACACCCACATCTGGCGGGGAAACCGGACTTGCAATCTTCCAGCGTTACGTAAAGACCTTCATTGGCAAATACCCGACGCTCAACCAGCCCACCCGTCTCGATCTGGGCGATGCCCGCGTCGTCGCCATCGACATCGGCCGTGTCGCCCCCGAAGGCCTTGGCGAGAATGCCCGCCAGTCGGAGCTGATGTATCTCCTCGGTTTTCAGATCATCGGACGGAACTTTTTCCTCGACCCCGATGAAGCCGAAAAAGTGCCTGCTCACGTCCGGGAGATCCATCGTGAGCGCTTCCGCGAATTCCGCGAAAGCTACAAACGCCTTGAATGCGACGAATTCCAGCGCGCGGCCGCTGCGCCCTTCGTGCTGAAGCTTTTCGAAGAAGCGGCACGAAGGGCCGCCAAGCTGGGTGTGCGTCTGGGACTGACCAGCCAGAAAATCACCGATTTTGGCAGCTTTCTCACCACCCATTCGACTGGCCGCTTCATTCTGGGGACAGCAAACCCGACGGAAGCAGATGACACCGCGAGGATACTCGGCCTGAGTGCCGCGGGACGACAGATTGTCCACACCGCCCTGCAGGGGCCACGCCCCGATGGTAGCGGCGCACCCCTGCTACTCCAGATCAAGGTCGGAGAGGACTGGTATGAAATGTTCCTCCTCAACACACTCGGACCAATCGAACTCTGGGCACTCTCGACACGACCCGAGGATGTCGCTTTGCGCAAGCGCGTCTATCACGCGCTCGGGTCAGTTGAAGCCCGCCGCCGCCTGTCGCACGTGTTCCCCAAAGGCAGTGCCGCCGATGAAATCGAGCGTCGCAAAAACGAACAGATGGCCGAAACAAACTCCCTTGACGCACAGGCCGCACTCGGTGGCGTCATCACCGGCCTGGCGGGCGAAATCTGTGACGCGGTCGGTCTGGGTGCGACACTCAGAGCCGCCGCCTGAGGGATGCACAGCGTCACAACGGTCTGCGCGATACTGAGGATATGAAGAAGGCACACCTCCTCGCAGCGCTATGTATCCTGAGTGGATGCGCGCACGACCATGACGCGGACACCGCTCCGGTGCGCGTCGATACCCCCGGGATGCCATCGGCTGAGCTTGCCTTGCAGCAGAGCATCGACCGCGTCCACGGCTTCATCGCCAATATGCGTCAGCGGCTGAGCGACGACCCGGCCCTACACATCCGGCCCGGTCTCGCAGTGCAGAGCGGCAGCGTCATGGCCAGCCATGTGCCGCCGCCAAAGCCTGCCACGACGCCCATACCACCAACCAGTGCGTCACCGCGCAATGCGACGCCAATCGTCGGCAAGGGAGGTGTGACCTGGTTCGCCTTTGGGGACGGCACGCCCACAATAAACTGTCACTATCCAGATATCTGCATCCTGCGACTGGATCGTAGCGAAACCGCCCTGAGCTCTGACCTCACGGTAGAAGATGCGTCCAACTGGCATGCCGATCTGGTTCGCGGGGGCAAAGGTATCCATCAGGGTTGGGCCGTCGCAATCGATCCCGGCGCAAGGGCTTCACGGACGACCCTGACCCTCAATGGCAGCCAGCATACTTACAAGGTGGTTCTGGACACCCGCGGAGACAGCATGAGAACCATCGCGTTCACACATGCCCCCGGCGAACCTCTGAGCCAGCCCGATATTGCACAGCGCTCCGGGATTACAGGCACGCCAGACTTTGCTTACCAGATGACGGGCGACGCTCCGTGGAAGCCCATGCGTGTCTACCGTGAAGGTGGGAAAACCTTCATTCAATTTCCACCCGGCGGAATCAATGCCGCCCCCCGGCTCGTTGTCGTGTCGCCTGGTGGCAAGACCACTCAGGATTATACCATCATTGGAGACTCTTACGTTATCCCCCGTGCCGTCGATGACGCACTGCTGGTTGGTAACGAAGCGGGTTCTCCTCAAATCCACATAACACATGGAGGAACGGAGTGACCCGCCTCACCCGCCACGCCGCAACGGGTATTCTGCTCGTCGGGCTCACAGGATGTGCTCAGAACGCACCATCGACGACCTCGCATGTCTCGGGTGCGACCTTCAGGGATGCCTCGGCACTGACTGTCTTTATCGCGGACATCCTCGCCAACAGCATGGATGCACCCAACAGCATCATTCAGCTTGCCCCATATGAAGGGCCTGATCCCAACCATACGGCCGTGCTGCTGATGGACACCTTGCGAGAACGGGGCTTTGCCCTCTCTCCTGACGGTATGGCGTATCCCGGTGCGCATAGTGTCCGTTATGCAGTCAGCCCCGTCGGCCAGAACCTCCTGCTCGAACTGGACACCGATGATGCGCAGGCAACCTGCCTGTACGGACATACAGAAGACGGCGCCCTGCAACGGGCTGGCAGTTGCACAATTCACAACGGGCAGAGCCTCGTTCTGAAAATCCCCAATATCGAGCAAGCCCGTCAGATACCCCTCAAGACAACACCAGTTGCGCCACAGCCCACACGGGCGGCCGTTCCCGCCATCGTCAAACCACCGGCCGAAGAATGGACACTCGTCGAGGGTCAGCCCATCCGCGAGCAGATGGTCGCATGGGGTGACCGCGCAGGCTGGAAAGTGTTCTGGCCCCACGATCTGAACTGGATGGTGCCAGCAATGACCACATACAGCGGGGACTATCAGAAGGTCATGACAGACATCATCCACACCATATCGGACGAAGGCAAAAGCATTCACGCCGACTTCCATACGCCCAATCACACTCTGGTCGTCACCAGCCCCGGGGGGCGCGGCGAATGAAACTTCTTCCTACACTCCTGACCACCGCATCATGCGTGACGCTGCTGAGCGGATGTGCAGATTTCAAGGCCGTACAGAAGGTCGAACGGGATGCCGAAACAGCGGACAAAAACTATAAAATTCCCCAAAACCCCGTCGTAACGGTGTCGGACAAACCATGGCTGCTTGGAGAAAACGTCCATGAGTCCGAGAAAATCCCGGAAATTCTCCTGCACCCCGCAGGGATTACCCTTTCACGACCAGTGTCATTGCGTGACGCCGCCATCATCGCCGGGCGCGTGACGCATATTCCCGTCAGTGTCATGCCCGATGCCGAAATGGACTTTGCTTCTTCCGGCGGCGGCTCCAGTTACAGTGCAGCAGATCTGCCACCACCACCGGCCGCGTCGGGAGGAACTTCCCGGTCTGACAGTGATGCCGGGCAAAACCGCTCGGCCCCGCGCTTTGAAAGCAAACCATCCAGCAATGAAAACTGGTCAGGTGTTGGGAACTGGCTCCAGTATCAGGGCACCCGTGAAGGTGTTTTCCAGACACTCGCCACTCGCTTTGGTGTGTGGCAACGCTGGACCAACGGGCAGGTTGAATTTTACCGCACGCTGACAAAGACGTGGTCAATCCCTGCATTTTCCGGGGACTCGACGTCTGACTCCTCAATCGTTGCCTACACTGGGGGTGGTAGCGGCTCGTCCGGTATGGGCATGGGAATGGGTGGCGGCAGCGCCATGATGTCCGGGGGAATGTCCGGTGGTGGCATGAACGGTAGCGGCGGATCCTCAGGTCAGTCGTCCGGCATGGCTTCCATCGTCGCACACAGTAAAACAAACCGCTGGCAGACGATCCAGAAAACCGCAGCGGTCATTGCTGGCGATGCTCATGTCATCGCAGATGAAGGACTGGGAACTGTTTCGGTCACTGGGACACCAGACCAGATTGCGCGCGTGGAAGACTGGGTTCAGGGACTGCGTGACGACATGCTCAAGCAGGTCGCTGTCGAAGTGCATGTCTATACTGTCAAGATTACCCGCGAGAGCAACTACGGGTTCAGCCCGACACTGTCTTTCTCCTCCCATGGAGGCCTGCTCGGCATCACATCCACGCCTGCCACCATGCCCCAGCTCCAGACCTCGGATACGCCATTTTCGTTCGGCGCATCCATTCTGGATACAGGGAAAGGGACAGGGGGGCTTTTCTCAGGATCGAAAGTGGTCGTGCAGGCGCTGCAGCAGCTGGGACATGTTACCGAGCAATACGACCGCTCTGTTGTCACGACGAACAATCAGACAGCGCCGTTCCAGAACGGCATCAATACGACCTATCTGGCCAACAGCTCGTCCGTGCTCGCCACCAACTCCGGCAGTTCCAACTCCCTGTCCCCCGGTGTCGTGATGTCCGGGTTCATGGGGTCAGTAACACCCAAAATCGTTGATAGCCGGATACTGCTGCACCTGAACTTCCTGCTGCAGACACTCCAGACCATCACCACCATCTCAAGCGGTGGCTCCTCCATCCAGGCTCCCAAAACATCCAGCACATCTTTGGATGATACCGTCGCATTGCAAAACAACAGCACGTTGGTTCTGAGCGGCTATGTCGATGACGCGACCTCCCGCAAACACAACGGCGTCGGTTCTGCCATGGACTGGTTCCTTGGCGGCGGTGGAGACGCAACCCTCGATAAAACCCACGTCGTCGTCACTGTTGAGGCCCATACCCTATGAAAAAAGCCCTGATCGCCTCACTCGCACTCACAGTGAGCCTCCCCGCCGTATCGCGGGCAGCACCTCCCGATTGCGCACAGCACCTGCAGGAGCCAGGAGCTGACGGCCGGCTCTCTCAGGAGCAGATCGATGCTAACAACGCCTGTCTGAACATCGTTGAAACTCAAAAGAAGATTTCAGAAGGACTGGCCGCCATCGCTGACAACGAGCGACGGACAAAAAATGGCGGGGCCGCTTATCAGGCCCCTGCTGTGCGCAATGATTCCGCATCCGCACATATGCCGTTCCTGCGGATAATGGGAACCGAAATTCTCCCCGGTCTGATCTCGGGGCCAATGGCACCCAAACATCCCAGTTCCAGCCAGAAGATACTTATGGTCGCATCCGACCTCGCGTCAGGTTGGTATGCTGCGATAACTCTTGGGCTGGTGTTGTCCATAGGGCTGATCGTCTGGTTCAGCCTGCGGCGCGCAACAGGACATTTCCGCGTTATCCTCGAACGCTTCCCGCCATGGTCTATCTACCGGGACGTTCAGGGATATGTCTGGATCACGGCGTTCCTCTCCCTCGTTCTGGCTAAAGTGCCAGACAAAGAGGCATTGCGGATTCAGGCTGTCGGAGCGTCTCCATGGCTTAAGGAGCGTCTTGACGCCATCCTGACCAACCTCACGATAAATGGCCTGACGTTTCCAGACTCATTGCTGGCAACTGGGTTCGAATTCCCATCTCCACGCATCATTGACGATGTGGAAGCCAACTGGGTGAGCAAGGAAGGCTACATCCGCCTACATGAGACAGCAACGGTCTGGGCCAATGCGACTGAGCAACGCACGATCGCCTTCGCAAACAAGGCGGAGAACGTCTTCCTCCTTATCATGATCGGCCTCGTCGTCATCCTTGGTGCTGCCTGTGACAATCTCGGTGCGGATTTGTCGCACTCCGTCTCCTTCTGAACATTCGTTTATTTTCCAAGAGGAAATCCTACTATGGACCTTATTGTTGCCATTCTCTCCAAATACGGCCTTCAAGCACTGGCTCTCGTTCTTGTCATGGGGAGTGTTTATGAAGCTTTTCACAAGTCCAACGCGCAGACGGCAGCAAGCTGGGAAAGCGAACTGGTCACCAATATTGACGGCTTTTTCCAAGGTGGCCTGACTGCCAGAAACTTCAGTGGGCTCAATAACTCGGTTGCAATCAAAGCAGGGCTCGTTCCCAAAGGAATGCTTACAGGGGATGGCAGCACCATCAAAGGTCCATGGCCCAACTCATATGTTTCGCTAAGCCCGACCAGTAACGGCATGGGCTTCATGGCCACATGGAGTGAGGTTTCCAGCGATGACTGTGCAACCTTTGCCCGGTCACAAAGTGCCAACATGGTGAGCGTCAACGGCACAACGATCGACCCGACCAACAATGCCGCAGCAGCAGGCATCGCCATGGCCTGCGACGCTGGAACATCGTCCTCGACGGCAACAATCGCGTTCGAACACGACAGCTAAGGGCCATGGCCTATATCATCCTCGCGTTTGCTCTCATCCTGGGTGCGTTTGCTGACACGAAAGGGCTAGCTACTCTAGCCCTGCAGCAGACCATCTACGAAGAACCCAGCAACGCCGCCCAACAATGGCTGGCTTACCGAAGTGCTGTGCAATCTTACGTAGACCGACACCCGGACTTCTCGGGAAGCCTGAACCTGTCGGATATTGGCATGGCCAATGAAACGCTCTTTCTGCCTGGTGTGGGGAATGACGTGTCCAAAGGGAAAGATGGGACGACCATCGTAACCTGGATGCCTCTCCCACCAGACGTCATTGCAGACACGATCCGGCTGGCCGATGGCGACCGAAGCATCGGGATCGCACACGATACAAGCTGGTCTTCCCCATTTTTTGGCAACATGGGGAACCTGCCAGTCTCTGTCCCGGAAGGGGACATCATCTCTGTTGTCACATTCACAGGTCCGAGGTTCTAGATGGCTTCCCTTATTGCCGTACTCGCAGCCATACTGGTATCGCTATGGCCCACAGTCCGCTATTACAGCATGACGCAGGATGCGAATAACCGTTCCGTCATCGCTGTAACGGGAGGACAGTTTGATATTCTTCTTGCCGGCGTCAAAAAATATATCCGCGCCCACAGCAACGAACTGATCAACACCATTCCGGTTGGCAGCTCCACAGCTGTTTCTCTGGCCACATTGATCAAGGAACGCGACCTCCCGGCCGGGTTCACCAGCACCAACCCCTACAATCAGACCTGGACAGCTTACATCACGCAATCTGATAGTGGCGTGCTGGACGGCCGGATCATTTCTTACGGCGGCCTTACCCTGTCTCCCAAGGATGCCGTTGCCATTGCGCTCAAAGCGGGTGCTCAAGGGGGCTACGTCCCGCCAAACGGACTGATCAATGGCCTGAATTCCAATATGGCCGTCGGGGCTAGTGGCACATGGTCCCAGACAATTTCCGGCTTCCCCAATCCCGGTGCAGGCCATCTGGTCGGACTGGTGGCATCAGCTGATGATGCTGACAACAACCCGAACTATCTCTACCGCGATGCCATATCCGGCCATGAGGAACTCAACGCCATGAATGCCCCCCTGAATATGACAGGGAACAACATCAACAGCGCCGGGGATGTGCATGCCTATGGCTCCCTGAGTGCTGGGAGTGACGATGATAATAAAAATGCCAACGCCTACATCAGCGAAGACGGCAGGGTTAACGCCACCAAAGACATTCGTGGTCAGGTGTTCCGCCCCAACTATATCGCGCAAAATGGTGCACCATGCGATGGGGTTGCCATCAACACCGGCGTTATGGACAGCGTTGAGTCCAATAATGCCCAGGACACGTTCACAACCCAGACCGGAGATCTCGCCCGGGATCAGAACGGAAACACCCTCAACTGTGTGAACGGAAGCTGGAGAGTTCTCGGCGCATCCTTTGCTACCCTCATTCAGGCGTCCTGTGATGGATGGAGTTATTATACGCTGAACTCATCAGACCTTCCCATTCTGGTCGAGGCCGTTGTCTATGCCGGCCATAAGGGCGCTACCGCAGACGCCTATGTGAACGGCCAGTCGGTGGCGCATATCGAATGGAGCGGCGACAACTCACGTGTCGATCAGACCATGACATTCGTTGTCCCGCCGGGTCAGGGCTGGTCGATAAGCCCAGAAAACAGGGTCAGCAGCGTTTGCTATCACGTTTACCAGTAACAGCGAACAACGTGTCCACCTCAACCTGAGGCAGGCACTGCAGCATGCGAAACTCCGTCTGTAGTGCCTGAACTCCCTAAGCTTCCTACATTTCGAGACCCGTCATGATCATACCACCCTGCGTTGACCAGATTGCTGAATACTACCATGTCCAGCCCGCATCCATTCTGCAGATCATCCGCAAAAGTCATGACGGTGCGATCGGTCCTATGGGTATACAGCCCGGCTGGCTGCCAATTCTGGAAAAAGCCGGGTTTTCACCGGAGGCAGTCAAAAACAACGCCTGCATAAATATTGCGGCCGGCGCATGGATACTGGCCTATGCCGTCCAGAATAAACCCGTGGATGTACAAAAACCGCCCTCCCCTTCTGTGCCATTGTCCATTCCATCAGCTCTCCCCGCAGACCTGCGCACATGCGCAGTGAACGCGGCAAGCCAGTATCGGATTTCAGTGCCCCTGTTTTTAGGCCTGCTTGCAACAGAAGGAGGGCATGTTGGCCAGATCGTGAAGAACACCAATGGGACATATGACATGGGGCCAGCCCAGATCAATTCTTCCCACCTGCGCGAGCTCGCGGCCAGAGGCATTACGCGCGATCAGATCATCAACGATGGATGTCTCAATATCCACATCGGTGCATGGATACTGGCAAAGGAACTGGGAAATGAGACGCCCAGACACCCCAAGGAATTCTGGCAGCGCGTAGGCAACTACAACTCACGCACTCCCGACCATAATCAGGCCTACCAGCTCAAGGTCTGGAGCCACGTTGTCGGCATCTCTCATCAACAACCGCACGGCTAGCAAAGAGGGTGCCGCGGCATACGACAACCCGACAAACCCCGCGCCACTATCCCCCGGGCAGGCAAAGGTCTGACAACGGCTGGAGACCAGCACAGCGTCACAACGGGTGAGCGCACAATGAGGGGATGAACAACATATCCCTCAGAGGCGTCATGCTCATCCTTCCCCTTGCGTTAGCCGCCTGTCATCGGCCTCCTCCACCGCAACCCACACTTGGCCAGCAGATGGCCACCCTCGATGCGCAGGCCAACGTACTGGCCGTTACCCGTTACCCCGTGCGCCGCCCCGGTTCCGTGTTGCCTGCCGAACTGGAAAAGCCGGTCAGCTGGCACTGGACAGGCACCCTTCGCAACGGCCTGCGCCAGATAGCCAGCCAGATCGGTTATCGCCTCATCATGGACGACATCGGTCCTGGCCCGGTTGTCGCCATCAGTCAGACCAATACGACACAGGCACTCCTTATTGACGCACTCAGCCTCGCCGCAGGCCCGAGCTATGTCGTGGACATCAACATCCCCACCCACGAAATCAGGGTGTTGCGTCATGGCTAGGCCCGGCATTTACCTGCGATGCAGCCTGCTCGCGCTGATCATGGCGACACCCTCTTTTGCAGCATCCAGTGGACCGGTCGCCCTACCAGTGCCCTCCACACCCACCCTATCGCCTGGAGCGGCAAGCCCGATCGACACACCGCTGACTGGCGCGGCCGAGACACCGCACATCAGTGACACGACACGCCCACCCTCCATGGAAGCGCTCATGGCTGTCCGGCCGGGCTACTCTCCTCGCGCAGACGCCGGTACGAATCATGACGACGCCGTACGACAAGCCGCATGGGCCTACGGCGCACAAGGTGGACTGGCAGCCCGCTCTTTCGCGCTAAACGATATGCTCGGCCGATATGAGACGACACTCGACCAGACCTTCGACTTCCGCCCCCTCGTCCTGCCCGCAGGCAATGGGCAGACCCTTTTGCGTCCTCCTGTCGTCTCTGAGGCCCAAATGGCTATGGCCCTTGATCCATCCGGACAGACTGCGCGGGAGACACGACGGATATTCCGCGTCACCCGCGAAGCCCAGCTTGTATCAACCCCTCCCCAATGGCGCACATGGCTCGTCCGCTCCATTTCAATGCCCGAAACACCACCAGATGCAGTCCGCCCCCGAACCCGCCACGAGGTCGGCGTCTGGCGCGAAGGCGTCGCACGGGGTTGGGCGGCCGGAGAGCGCCAGGCAGTCGAAATCTTCCTCGATGACCTCGCGCGCCTTGAACGTGATCTGATCGGAATGGCCCGCTACCGGGTGCTCCTGAAGGCCGGCAAGGTCGAAGCTCCCGAAGTCGCCTTCTTCCAGCGCGACACCACCGGCGGCAAGGACGTACTGCGCGAGGGCGACACAGAAATCCGTATCCGCTCCCAGCCCGGCCTCGATGCGAACCGCGCCCACTGGCATGTCGGAGAGGACGCGCCATGAACCGCATGAACGCAGCAGGGCGTGAGACCGGAGTGGAACAGATCCTGTTCCTGATCGGTGGCACACTCTTCATGCTCTGTGTTGTGGCCTACATTCTGTGGCAAGTGGCGCACACGCAGATCGTCATGGCCGTCCTGTTCGAGCAGCGCCTGATCCTGCATATCGCCTCCCTGTTCACCGACAGTTACGCCCCCCTGCTCGACAAGATGGCGCTTGCCAAGCCTGCGAAAGTCAGTGCGGGAACACTCTGGCAGCTGCTGGGAATTACCGGCTTTCTTACACTGTTTCCGGTTCTGGCCCTGTTTGGTGTCTTAGCACTCCTCTGCGCAACTCGCGCGCCCGGCACAATCTACCGTAACCGGTTCGGACTGGACGGCATGAAACACGCGCTCGCGCAGATCCATCCCATCGGACGGGCATGGATTGGCTACAGCGCAAAACTCCGTGAGCCCCCGACTGCGGAAAAGCCGCTCCGCCCCATGGATCCGTTCCTGCGGCCGCAGGAATGGCTGGCCCGTTACGCAGGTGACACTCCGGGCACCGACGCTTACGCGTGCGCGGCCCAGAGCGCACTGGCAGCACAACTCGGGCGTCCATGGACCGGTCCACAGAGCCTCAGCCCCGTCGAACAATGCCTGTTCATGGTCTTCACGCTTGTCTGCGCCCGTCGTGTCGAAGAAGCCCAGAAACTACTTGAAACCCTGTCGCTCGCACTCTCTGGCCGATGGAAAAAGGGAGAAATAGCCGCCCCCCTCACCATTCCGCGCAAGACCGTCGCGACTTTGGAAAAGGCGTTGGCGTCTGGGGATTGGCAGATCGGCATTCAGATCGCTCAGGGTCACGCCTGGTCACGCACGGTTCTGATGGCACTTCTCCAGGCGGCCCGCCAGAAGGCCGGTGTCCTCAATCCCAGTCTCTTCTCGATGATCCAGCTTGTCGATCGAGATCTCTGGCTCATCCTCTCTGCCCTCCCATATCCCATGCCCGGTCGCCCCATGCACGCAATCATCACGACAGCCTGCACGGAAGCGGCCGGAGCGCTGGAACACTGGCGCGCGGAATGTCGTCAGGGTGAGCCGCTACCCGAACCCAACACCAGCGCGACACTTGATGCCCTGCTCAGAACCGACCGGAAGCCGTCATGACCACTCCCGATATGCAACTTGGCGCCCTCTATCTCGCCGCCCGCAGCACGACCCAGACACTGCGCAGCTGGGTCATAAAAACCTACATGCTGCGCGACAGCCAGCTCGACGTTGCAATGGCAACAGCCCTCGGCCAACTCGATCAGGTTTACCGCTTCGCTCTGTATTACGGCTACGACGTGTCCAACGCCCCCGAGGCACTGCGCCAGCCCATCACCGCCTATGTCGCCGCTCTGCGACAAGGCTCCAGCAGCCTGCCCGGTGAGCGGCCGTCACGGCATCTCTTCAAGGTTCATCGGAGCATCGAAAACCTTGTCCTCGGCCCGGACCGCCCCCCACACACACTATCAGACGGAGACCCCTCATGAACGACATCATTGACCGCCTGAAGTCCCTGCCCCCGAGCACCAATCTCGATACCATCCTGACCAGCTGCGTCGAAATGGGAGCATCGCGTATTCACCTGCAAACAGACACCTCCCTCAAGGTTCGCGTGCATGGACGCAATTATACCGTGCCAAGCATGCGCTGGAACGGGCGGGAAGTCGAAGACGCACTGGCCATAATGTATAAATCCTCAACCGGCGCAGCACGGCTGAGCCAGGGTGCGGCCATCGACACCAGCTACATTATATGGCCTGACCGGCGCAAACGCCGTTATGGTTTCCGTGTAAACGCCGTCGCCTCGACCATTGGCTCAAATGACGGGATCGGGATCATTCTACGCCCACTCCCCGAAAAGCCCACCCCGCTTGAAGAACAGTATGTCGAACCCCGTCTGGCCGAAGCTCTGGAAGGAGAGACGGGCGGCTATCTGATCTGTGGCGTCACGGGCAGTGGCAAGACCACCCTGATGGGGGGCGTCACCCGCCAGCGTCTCGAAAATCCGGACTGCCACTGTGACATTGTCGAAGGTGCCGCCCCACTGGAGCTTTTCTATGATCTGATCGAGCAGAAAAACGCCAGTATTCAGCAGACAGAGATCCCCCGCCAGTTGGCCACCTTCCCGGACTTCATCCGTGCGGCCATGCGTCAGGAACCCACCGACATCAATATCGGCGAGTGTCGTGACGCCGAAACCATGGAGGCGACCATACAGGCCATCATCTCGGGCCACCGCACCACCACATCCGTGCATACCAATGATCCGCCAGCGACAGTCCGACGTGTCGTCTCTCTGTGTCCAGCCAGTGATCGCGACAGCCTCGCCATCGCTCTGGTCGACAACCTCAAACTCATCGTTAACCAGCGTCTACTACGCTCTACGGACGGCAAACGTACAGCCATCCGCTCGTTCCTGCCGTTCAACCGCAAGATCCGTGAAACCCTGCTCGATGCGCCTCAGGCACGCTGGCCCAATATGGTGCGCGGCTTCGTGGAACAACACGGTCAGACCTTCGAACAGTCCATCAAGGATGTCCACGCTCAGGGCCGCATCAGTGATGACGTTGCGGCCCGTGCCATGAAGGAACTGCACTGATGTGGCGTCACTCCGCAAAGCCCGTCTACTTCTTCGTTGTCGACTGTCGCTGCCTGCTGGGCATGGTGTTCTGGCTGGCCCACATGCGCATATGGACTTTCATTGCCGCGGTCGTGATCACCGTCCTGTTCGGGTTTCTGGCCTGGATGGGCCTTACCCTGCCCGTAGCATGCCGCATGGCACGGGTGCTTCTGGTTGGCCCACATCGACCACGCCTACCACTCTGGAAGCAAAGGGACTACGCGTGATTCCCCTTGAACGTCTGATCGACGCCCTCGCCAGCCTGCTGGAAACACGCGGCTATCACGTCACGCTCTCATCAAATGACACCACAGCACTGACACCCAGACGCCTGCTGGCACCCGACTGCCTGCTGCCTGTACTCATGCGGATGGCCGAGGAAACCTGGAAGAGACAGGCAGGACAGGTCAGTTTCGGGTTGGCCGTGGAACCAGACGGGCACGCCCTGTGCGGGCAACGCCTGCACGCAATCCATCATGCTCCCCTGTCCCTGCTTGTCCTGTGCACCGATCAGGTCCTGCAAAAGGTCGCCGACCCGCACGGTCTCATGACCGTCGAAGCCCTTGAACGTCACGCCGACGTCCTGTGTGGCGCACCACCGTCACAACCAGCCGCCGTATGATCATCGCCCATCACAGGAGCATCTCAATGGACATCTTTCTCTCTCCGGGCGACAGTCCCGTGACCATCACTCCAGGCGACACCACCCTCCATCTCCGTGTGTTGTCCGCCGCAGACGCTACCATTCATAGCGCGCCGCCGCGCGCCCTGCCGGTTGTCGCACCTGCCACCGCAGAGCGTGAGACTGTCGTCAGAAGCCCCACGCGCTGGAAACGTCCCACCATAATCGGGCTCGGATTTCTGGCTATGGTCTGTATTGGACTTTACTCACGTATGGGGGAGACCCCTATTCCAGTATCACACTCCCTACAGCCCGATGCAGTTCTCTCTACCCCACCAGAGTTCCCATCCCGGCCTCTCCCGCGACAGCAGACACTACCCCCCCAACTGCCCGGCGCGGCCCCCGTACAACACACCCCCTCACCACTCAACCAAGCGTTCGGGCTGCACTGAAATGGCACAGTTCGGACGCCGGATCGACGGCCCACAGGACCATCATGAGCAAAGAGACGGTATCGCCTATCGTGATACCCGAACACTGGGTAGCCGTATTCTCGGTGGGCTCAGGACAGGGCTATCCTCCGCACCGTTCATCGGATTTGCAGGGCTGGCTGTCACCTGTCCGGCTCTGACAACCCTGCTGGTCCCGCCCGCACTCGCCTATACGGCGTTCGTGCTGACCCGCCCGACCATCATGCCCCTGCGCCTGCCCGCCAGTTCGAAGCGCAAGGATTCCGGCAACCCGGTGCCAGATCCTAAACGAGTAGGCGTGGACAAGCCTGACAAGGCCAGAGGCGACTGGCTACTTGGCTGGGATGAAGTCAGCAGGCAGCAGATCTGGGTTTCGGGTAGCGACATGACCATGCACGGGGTGCTGCCCGGCGCGACAGGGTCCGGAAAAACCCAGTTCATCTACAGCCTGCTCGCTTCCGCCATGGCACAGGGAACCGGCTTCACAATTGTGGATGGGAAAGGGTCCAATAACCTCGTCTTTTCGCTGCAGGCTTTGCAGGAACACTGGGGCGCGGCCGCAAACATGCGGGTCATTAACTTTCAGGTGGCGAGCGGCGATAGAAAATCCCACACATGGAACCCCTTTTCGAGCGTCAATGCCGAAGGCATGGCCGAGCTGCTCCGCACGCTCTTCCTGCCGGACAAAAGTCAGGGAGGTGGTAACTCAGATTTTTTCGCGAACAGAGCCAGTTCCCTGATCGGCGCGATGTCAAAAGTTTTTGTGTGGATGCGTGACCACGAAGGCATTCCCATCACAGCCTCAACCATGCGCGCGAATTTCTCCGACATTCAGGCACTGATCGATCTAACCCGCACTCAGGACAATACAAACGCAAGCCGGCGGTTTAGATATTTCAGTGCGCGGACGCAAAAGGTCGAACGTATTCCCCTACCCGACGATTTCCCGGAAGAACTACTGCACGACATCAGGTCCTATGTTCAGGAAACCGGCGGCTATTCCCAAAAAGCCGGGGATGCGGATGGCCAGGAGAAAGTCCGCCAGCAACATGGCTTCGTCATTGGGGGCTTTGCCAAGACCTTCATGATGATGAAAACAACCTACGGACACATCTTCAACTGCGACGTGCCCGATGTTGAACTGAGCGATGTCATTTTCAACCGGCGCAATCTTGTTGTGCTCCTCCCTTCGCTGGAAAACGACCCCGATACCAACGCGGCGATCGGCAAGACCTTCATCACCGCCCAGCGCTACGCCCTCGCAGCGGCCCTTGGCGCATCAATCGAAGGTGATTACGTTGACCTCGTTGAAAACCGGCCATCGTCAGCACGCACGCCGTATCTTATGCTCTATGACGAAAGCAATTACTTCGCGACACGCGGCATCGACGTGATGATGGCTCAGGGGCGCGAACTGAACGTGTCGATCTGGATGTCCTTTCAGGAAGTGGGATCGCTTTATGCGACACTCGGCCGGGACCGGTCTGTTCCCCTGCTCGGCAACCCCAAACTGAAGATTTTCGAGCAGATCGAAGATGCTGGCCCCACACGTGAATGGGTCGAGCAGGCGGGCGGAACCATGCAGGTGGGTGTGTTATCCGGATATGAGAACACCGAGATTATCGGGGACTACACAACACAGGCCCGTGCGGATATCCGGGAAGTGAAACGCATCTCGTGGAACGACATTCAGGCACTCAGGCAGGGACAGGCCATCATCATGTTCCGCGGCAAGCGTCTCTACACGCGCCTGTTCTATGCGGGGATTAAACCACAGGGTGCAAACCGTCTCTATGCGCCCCTGTCTGTCTCCCGTAGCGGCAGTAACACTCTGCCATCCCGATCCGCGCTTCCCAACCCCGAGGATCAGGCGGTAGTCGAAGCCCTCATCAAGGGAACCGATCTGGTTAATCCCGAGAAACTTCCCGCACTACCCGGCCCTCTGGGAGAAATTTACAACCGGATGGCCGTTGTTCTGCAGCACCAGGATTGCACACAGGACATGAACCTGCTGTTCACAGAGCCTCTTCCCGCAGGCGATTATGTGCCGTTCCGCGCATTATTCAGGGATATGCCGGCCCCTTACACAGGGCCGACCAAAGGGGCTAATGGGTTGGTTAACCCGAAGGTCGACCGTAGGCTGTTCGAAACTATGGTCGCTTTCGAGATACGGGCGGGTGCAACAGAAGCACACGCCAGAAAAAGTGTTGCTTCAGCACTCAATCAGGCCGCCGTTTAGGCGGCCTGAGGGCTATCCGCCTTTGCTACCATCCGAATAAGCCAGAGCCTTCTCCAGATCGGAGCGGGAGGCTTCAAGCTGATCGCCAAGCCCTCTCAAACGAGCAAGCCGCTCTTCAACATCAAAGAAACCCGGCTGCTTCACTATTCATCCACCCCATTACCATAGGCGGCATGGAAACACAGATACGAACACAGAACCATGGAGTTTTTAGAACCCTCCATATATCTCTCTCTATTATCCTAAGAGTTTTCATTCTGAGAAATTGGTGGCAATTTTAAATCTACTGTTAAAGGTTTATTACCTTTCATAAACGCTTCAAGTTCCTCTTCTGTACCAACCGCAGGTGGCGATCCGCGCAGAGGTAAACGAGCAGTTTCTTTCACGGTCAGCATGGTCAGGATACCTATGATTGCAGCACCCATGAGATAGTAGGCTGGAAACATTAAATTATCAGTCCGCCGAATAAGCCACGCAGTTATTAAAGGTGTAGTGCCACCAAAAATTGAAACTGATAGATTAAATGCAAAAGACAATGCTGTGTATCTTACAGGAGTATAGAACAAAGCTGGCAATGTAGCAGGCATCGAACTGGTAAAACATACCAAAGATATTCCTAGAAGCATCAATCCAAAGAAAATCATCCAGTCATTGTTGCTCTGTATTAACCATAGACTTGGTATCGCCAGAAAAAAAAGTGCTAGACATGCGCCAATAATCATTGGCCGTCGCCCCAGTCGATCACTAAATAGCCCGCCCACAATGTTCAAAGGCATCATGACCAACATTACAAGAATAATGAGCAATAGACCTTTTGTTTCTGGGTAGCCAAGGGTCACGCTGAGATAGCTCGGCATATATGTTAATACCATATAGTAAGTAACATTAAAAACTAGAACCAGTCCTATACATTTGGCTAGTTGCTTCCAGTGGACGACGAACAGATCACGCCAACCGGGTTTTTCTTTTTCACGCTTTTGCGCTTCTTCAGTGTAGCTCTGAAAAGCTGGTGTTTCTTCCAGTTTGTTGCGCATATAAAGACCGAGTAAACCCAATGGCCCAGCAACTAAAAATGGAATACGCCAACCCCAGGAGGTCATCTGACTATCTACGAGTGTTAATTGCAGAATTGTCACCGCGCCTGCGCCAGCAACGTAACCACCTAAAGTACCAAATTCCATCCAGCTTCCCATAAAACCACGGCTTTTGTCTGTGGAGTACTCAGCTATAAAGGTAGCTGCCCCGCCATACTCGCCGCCGGTAGAAAAACCTTGGATCATACGCGCCAGTAATAAGAGTGCCGGAGCCCATAAACCGATACTGTTGTAGGATGGTATAAGCCCTATACAGAATGTACTGGAAGCCATCATAATCATGGTGACGGCCAATATTTTCTGACGTCCATATTTATCACCTAGGGGGCCAAAAACCATACCTCCTAATGGGCGAACAAGAAAAGCTACGGTGAAAGTGGCAAATGTTGCAATCAATTGTGCTGTAGCATCAACAGATGGAAAAAACACTCGACCGATTACAACAGCTATATAACCGTAAACACCAAAGTCGAACCATTCCATAGCATTGCCTAACGCGGCTGCTCCTACAGCGCGTTTAAGCATATCCCTATCGACAAGGGTGATATCATCTACGTTGATATGCTTTCGGCGCTTAAACCAGCCAAAATGAGCATATTTCGAGTCAGCATCGTGCATAAAAATTTTATCCTTTTCCAAAAATAATATCACTTTTTATTTAAATTTAATAGACAAATGATTATATTTTTACGAATTTAGAGATATAGAATAAAAACAATATTTCACGATTGTATAAAAAATTACGCCGCAAGATTTTATTGATAATAATTTAATTATATTATTTCATTTATACGGCAATAATTAATATTAATTTCAGAATTGCCGCATGTTTCGAAGAGTGGTCTATTGCCTGTTAGGGCTCAGACTCATTCAGAGCCAGAAAGCCAGAGCCGTGGCGAGAGCGACACCCGCCGCGCTCCCGGCCGGTTCTTCAGCAGGTGCGGCTCGATCGCCGCCCAAGCCTCGTCCAACAACCAGAACAGCGCCATCCCTACACTCTCGTGACACACTCCCGCAGTGGATCAGGAATGCCGCTCCGCCTCAAGTCGCTGATCAAGTCTTGCGGCCTGGTGTCATCGAATGAACCAGCAACTGACCAACGTGAAACGCGCCTTTTAGACGCCCTAATACCAATTTGTTTTGGCTGTGACTCAGGGGGGGGGGGTACACATAGGCGTTGAATTGTGATTCACAGGATACCGTCATTGAAGGAAGGTATCCCTGATGAGCAAGGCGGTCGCACTCCGAGAAGATTATGATGCAGCGAGCATGCGAGGTCTGGCGCGACGAAGCAGACATGCGGCCCAGTCGCGGCGCCTTCTGGCGCTTGCCGCGATTTATGACGGGGCAACGCGTGGCGAGGCGGCCCGTCTTGCGGGAACGGATCGACAGATCGTTCGGGACTGGGTTTTGCGCTTTAACGCGCAAGGGCCTGCGGGGCTGATTGATCGTCATGGTGGGGGTGCTGCCCGCCGCATCACACCTTCCGTCATGGAGGCTCTGGCGCAGCGGATTGAAGACGGTCCCATTCCTTCGGCTCATGGCGTGGTGCGCTGGCGATTGCGTGATCTGTGCGCCTGGCTTCATGAAGAGCACGGGGTCAGCCTGTCTGTTTCCTGGTTGAGCAGGATTGTCCGCAGTGAGAATTTTCGTCTGCTGACGCCACGCCCCCGGCATTATGCCCAGAACCCGGATGCCCAGGACATTTTTAAAAAGATTTTCCTGATGCCCTTGCCGCAATCAGCGCCTGTCACCCCGGAGAAAATATCGAACTGTGGTGGGCGGATGAAGCAAGGATCGGCCAGAAAACGAAGCTGACACGGCGCTGGGCGAAGCGGGGAACCCGCCCCCGGGCGACAGCCGACCTAAGGACCCGATCCGCCTGGATTTTCGGGGCAATCTGCCCCGCTCAGGGAAAAGGGGCTGCTCTTGTTCTCCCCGTGTGCAACATTCATGCGATGAATTTCCATCTCAAGGAAATCGCCCAGGTCGTTGCACCGCAAAGTCACGCCGTCCTCATCCTGGATCAGGCAGCATGGCATACCAGTCTGAAACTGACGGTTCCCCCCAACATCACCATCATGCCGCTCCCGCCACGCTCTCCCGAACTCAATCCTGTGGAAAACGTCTGGCAGTTTATGCGCAATACATGGCTCTCAAACAGAATCTTCAGAACCTATGACGATATCGTCGATATCGCCTGCCATGCGTGGAACCAGCTCACCGAGCAGCCATGGCGCATTATGTCCCTCGGATTGCGCGACTGGGCTCATGGGTCATAGCAAAAACAAATTGGTATAAGTTGGTGGACGAATACGGCTTGTGCCGCGCCAACCATCGTTTACCCAACCCAATCATGTAGCCCTTTCCACGCCTCGTTCAACAGGCGCCCGGCAACCGCCCTGTCGGAGGAGGAGCCTTCCAGCTCAGGATGTCGCAGCACAGCATAGTAGATCTCGCGCATGTCCTCTATGGTCGCATCATCGCGCATCCATCCGCAGGCGCGTAACTGATTGATGACCTGCCGGTTCAACTCGGCATGCCTAGCCCGGAAGGCTTCATAATCCTCCTGAGTGTCAAGCTGCTCCGCCTCCCGTTCGACATGAATAAGGGGCAACGCGCGCGCTACGATTTCTTCCACCAGCGGGTTACTCATGAATCCACTCCCATATCCGTTGAAGGCCGCACCACACGGCCCTTAGAGCTGTTCGGTGCTGGCGTTTGTGTCCTGTCCTGAAACATATCTTTTTCAGTACCCCGCGCGGCAAGTCTGTTAGCCCGTTCCGCCGCATCCTGCGCGATCAACGCCTGACGCCTGAGATTGCGGCCCAGATCGTCCCACCGCTCAGCGGGAACTTTGCGCAACGACACAGATGCGGCCCGGCTCCGTGCGCGTTCCCCGGGCTGCTGCTCAGTTTCTTCAATTTCTTCCCGCCCCCTCTCACGACGGATCCACTCGATTTGTCCCTGCCTGACCTTCATTTCCTCGCCCGTCAGGTCAATTGCGACGGACTTGTAAGGGTGCTTGCCCATGTCACCCGCTACACGGTTCAGCAGATCCTCATACGTTACCGGGGTCTTATCACCCAGAGGCCTCGAAAACGCCTCAGCCTCCCTCACAGACGCTTCGCCAACCATTGTCCATGACGCATGGACATGCCGGGTTTCCGCAACATAGGCCGTAAACCCTGTCATCGACGAACTACCCCGTGGTAGCGCATTAATATGCTCGTCCGATGTCGCCCCCTGTGCCGCATCAATCGTCATCGCATGACCAAAACCGAGGGAAATGCGCCCGGTCTCCCGATCCGCGAAGGAATCCCATGGGACGAACCCCTCAGTGCCCGCGCGGTTCTTGAGAATAAGGCCGTGATCCGTCCATCCCATAACATCAACAAAATCACCGTTTGAACCCAGTTCCAACCACCGCGACCCATAGGCTCGTTGAGCACGACAGCGCACCTTGCTGAAAAGCCTCAGGCGGTCACCAACAGCGATCGGGAGATCATAACTCTCGCCCCGTTGGTCAATCGCGGCCCGAACGATTTCTTCCTTCCCGACCTCTCCGCGTTCACGCAGGCGCTCACGCACCGCCATACTGAGCGCCATGACGTCCTCATTCGTGGGAGCGGACATCGTAATACCGCGCCGGCTCCCGGACGCGCGGAGCATGTCCCTGCGTTTCAGGTAGAACTCCGCAATATGGGCGACAACCTGCGCGTGATCGCCACCAACCAGGCTGAACGTCCCATCCGCCCGCTTGAGATCGATAGCCTTTCGGGCACGCTGGGCATCCAGATCATTCTGTTCTTCCTCGGATTTCGTGAGGTCACGCCCCTCGCCACGAAACAGACCCGCTATCATCCGGCCGCGCTCGGTTTTCTGACGGATGGTGCTCAGCAGCTCAAACCGCACACCCGCAGGCACCGAACGCATCATAAGTTCCACGCTATCACCCGCTTCAATAGCCTGCGCCTGCTCACGGTCCGCAATGATCCGCACGGAAAAGCCCACCTCCTTCTGCAGCCGCAGGAGCTTGAGCATCTGGTTCGGTGCGATCTGACTTCCCTCGTCAATAATGAGAACCGAGTTGGGAGCGATCGCAAGCCGCCCCGCCTCGATCTCGCGCAACAGAGGAGACAACGCCACGGTCCGATCCACCCCGGCATCCTTGAGCGCGTCCGCCTGCCGCCAGGCCATGGCCGTACCGATAACCTGCCGCCCTTCCTCCTTCCATGCTGTGACCAGCGGCGACAGGAGCGCCGTCTTCCCTGAACCAGCTGCCCCGGTCAGGAAGCCAAGCCGCCCCGAAAGCCCGAGGCCATAAATGGCTGCCAGCTGGGCGCGGCCATGATCGGGCTCGCGATCAAAATCCAGCCCGGACGCCTCAATCGCCCTTTGCAGCGCATCGCGCGACAACGCCCCGTCCGTGTTGCGTGCCGCCAGCGCTACCAGTTCGGAGAACTCTTTCTCCACGCTGATCTGGAACTGGGACGTGACACGCTGACGCCCATGCAGCGTTTGCACGACAAGCGAGGTCGGCTCTCCTTCCAGAACGACGACCCGCTGCAGAATCATGTCGCGGACATGGTCCATGTCGTCCGCCTCATGGATCCCGGCCGCAATCAGGCCGTGAGCTGCGTGCATCCTCAGAACGTCCAGATCGAGAACCGCACTGCTCTTGAAGTCTTCCGCGACCAGCCGCGCCGCAATCGCGTAGGCTTCCTCAAACCGTTCAGCATCGGTCTTCGTCGCATACACGGCATCCGTCAGCGAGGTTGTGTGCTTCCAGCCCAGCTCGTCCGCCTGCTCCCGCCATATCTCCCGGTCGTTGCTCCCGGTATATTTCTTCGCCCGGTAAGCCAGATTGGCCTGATGCAGAACCTTGAATTTCTGGTCGGCCGACATCGTCTTCCAGTCACCACCCTGTCGCGCGACAAACGCCTTCGCCTGCTTTTCGGCCTGCTTGCTCCGTTTAGAGAACGCCTCGCAGACCTCTTTGGGGATGTCGTCAATAACGATCGCCCGGCCCCGAGCATCAATGCTGACCTTGATCCCCAGTTCGCGGAGCAGCTGAGCGAGCTGCGCCTGAAAGTAGGCCCCGAAGATATGGGGCATCGTTTTCGTGATCCGGGCGGAATCCAGAGAGCCGACGTGTCCGTCCGCCGTGGCTACCATATTCAACAGAATGTTATGAATATGGGCCTGCGGATCGCCGGGCACTGGAATTTCGACCGAAGCCGTGGGGCCAGACGCACCATCCTGTATCTGCATGGCTGGGCGGGCCGCGTAGTGTCGGAAGGACACCCAACCAACCTCGCCCTGCTCGTCGATCTGCATGCCGTTCACCATCCGTCGCGCCCAACCCAGCTCCGCCGCTATCAGCCTGAGCGCCCGATCATTCGCCGTATGGATGGCGTGCCAGATCAGCGCCTGCTCGGCTTTCGTAGACGCAAACTCAGCGGCAAGCGTGACGGACTTGTCGGGTGAAGCCGTAAAATCAAACCCAGAGATCGTGCGTTTGCGGCCACCCGCTTTACGGCCCGCCTGTTCGGTCGTCTTGTCACCCTCAATGTCGTGCCATTCCTCGCCAGTATCGGCACGCTTGGCTTCGAACAGGTTGCAGAGTGCTTCGTCCGAGGGCGGAGCCGTTAGATCAATGCCGAGTGCGCGGGCTGCAAGCGGGCCAATGTCAGGCCCCCAGTCGCCACGCCCTTCCCGGCCAGTATAGTAGTTGTTGAGACGGCCGCCCTTTTCCTGACCGTTGCCCGGCGACGCTTCAGCCCCAGGCGCGACATCCATCTGATGCTCGCGCAAGTAGGCCATGATAAGCTTCCCCGCCCCATCGGCCGAGAGTTTACGAAACGTCATCATGACGTGACCTCCATTTTGGAGACCAGCGTCTGGACTGCAGACTGCATCTGAACAGTGGCCTGTGTCAGGGCCGCGACATTCTCCGCCACAGCTTCCAACGCTTTGGCAAGGCGGTTGCCCTCATCGTCATCAGGGGGCGTCAGCAGCCCTATAATCGTAGTGTTACCTTTTATCGTCTGCTCCACCTGGGTCTGCAGCAGCATCAGAATCTTTGTGTGTGTCTGCAGCGTGTCGCGCAGCTGCGCTATCTCGGACATCAGTCTGTTCTCCGTTGTAAAGCGGAGAACAGAGTCACACAGATGGTTGTGACGCCTGTTCGCGAAACCTGATTGGCCGCGCTACTGCCCGGGCGGGCAGCCGTCGCGCAATGACGACGATAACTTCGCCACGACCTGCATGACCGCTTCCCGGTGCTCTGCGGGTAGAGTGCCGATCCGCTGAGCATCGGCCGCTTCAATCGTCGCGATCTTCGCCGGGCGAACCATAGACGGGGCTGGAAGACCAGCCGCCCTGAAATCGTCGATGTCGATATCGTCCGCCCACCGCCTGTGGGAGGACGACGTAACCATCAGCACCCAGAGCAGATCAGGCGCACCGGCGGACTGCACCACCCGCACGACAAGTGCCGGGCGATGCTGCCGGACGGGACGATTTGTATAGGGGAACGGAACCTTGAGCAGGTCCCAGACCTCAAAGCCCGGCATAGGCGTGTTGATCGGCTACAGAATTCCACTCGCTGAATGTCGCGAAGGGATCATCCTGCTCTGCCGCTGCGGATACCCGGGTCAGGATGACCTGCCCGTTCTCCACGACGTAACCTATCTCGTCACCAGGCTGCAGGCCCAGTGTCGCACGGACAGCCTGCGGAATGGTCGTCTGGGACTTACTTGTGAGGCGGCTTCTGATCATGTCCCCAAGGTAAGGAATTTCCTTGCCAACCGCAAGTGTTCTGTCGCCAGCACGACACCCACTGCCCCGAATAGCCCCACCAGGATGCAAGGCGGCGGGGACCAGCAACACGCCATCAACCCGATCAGCGACTGCTCTTTAACCGGATGGCTGACGCGCCGCAGGCGCGGCAAACGGAACGTTTGCATTTGTATATGGAGAAATCTTTTTGGTGATGTTGAAGTGAAGTAGTCATGAGGTAGAGCGCGAGCAAAGCTGATGCTTTATTGATGCGGAACTGATGGCGTGTTATAGGGTGCGTGCGCGGTCACAGTTGAGCGCAGAGGACAGGGAACGAGTAAAATGTCGGCAACAGGCATCGGGATAGAAGGGGCACTGGAGGCGCTTGACGGCGCTGCTGGCGTCGCATCTGTACGGGCATGGATGGAGCGCCATCGCGAGGCGTTGCTGGCACATCAGGACGGGCGCCGGATCAACTGGCGGGCGCTGTGCGATTGGTTCGCCTCGGTCGGATTGCTGAACGGCAAGGGCCAGACGCCGAGCGTCCGCTGCGCCCAGCTGACTTGGTACCGGGTCGGGAAATGGCTTGAGCGACGGAATGAGCGCGCTGCGGAACGCGCTGCAGAAACCCTGCGCCTCGAAGCGGAACGCGAGAGCGAAAAAGCGGCTATTCAGGCGGAAATCCGCCAGCGCCGCGAGGCGGAAGCCGCCGAAAAGGCCGCCCTGCGCGACAAGATGGAAAAGACAGAAAGGGCGGCGGCATGGCGGCGCCAGGAAGCCGCCCACGTGGCGGAACACAACCAGCGCATGGCGGCAGAAGCCGAAGCACGAAAGGCGCGGGCGGCCACTGTTGCCAATCCGCAGTCAACAGCAGGACACAATGCTGCCGCGCTGACTGGCGACACGCCACTCGTCACCCTTGATCTGCCTAAAATCGTAGGGGTATCGTATCGCGCCTATGAGCCGTTCGACCCCTCCCTACCGCCAGTTCGCAAAGGGGAAATCAACCCCCTGAGTGGGAACGCATGGAAGTTTGGCGACGATCTACCGGGCTACCCTAGCAAGAGAGGCTATGAGTTCGAAGATGACTGGCTGAAAGATGTAGGCCGCCTTATAAACGCTCAGCACGAAACGACCCGCTCCATGACGGAGGAAGAAAAGTTCGTCTACCGGGTCGCTCGTGGAAGACGACATCTCTGAACCATAGACCTGCACGCAGCGTCACAACCGAATGAGCGACAATGGTGAAAGATAGGCATCGTGCCCGTCTTTACATCAGAAGGTCTCATTCTATGGCTGACACCAGCAAAGTCCCCCCAGCTCCCACACGCCCCCCCCGCGCCCTCTGGCGCATAGGCCGCGGCCGCAGCGGCGGTAGTCTGGGCTGCGCCGTGATCGCACGACATGCCATCGAGCTGGGGCACAAGGTGCTTGTCGCCGATGGCGACATCAACAACCCGATGCTGTCACGCCTCTATCCACCCAATGGGCCACATGGGGTTGAGCGCCCTGCTGACGCGACACTCGAAACCTGCAAGGTCTGGCTGGCCGATACATTAGCGTTGGCACTAAAGAAAAATGCCTCGGTAGTCATCGACATGGGCGGTGGCGACAGAATCAGCGAGGAACTCGCAGCGGAATCCGATCTGGGCCATTTTCTTGCCGCATCAAACCTGATCCCGACCTACGCCTATTTTACCGGCCCGGAGCGCGATGATTTCGAGCATATGCACCGCATCTGGAGCAGCGGCGCGTTTCAGGGAGGAACAAGCCTGCTTTTCCTGAACGCTGGCCTACAACGCAACGCCAGTCGGGCAGTGGATCCCTTCGAATGGCTGCGCGAAGATCCCCGAATGGTCACAATGTTTGAGGCGGGCGTCATCCCCATCGACATGCCTGCGCTCACAGCAATGAAATATATAGAAGAGGAAGGGCTGAGTGTATTCGAGGCAATTGCCAACAAAACGGGGCAGTCAGGACGACCTCTTAACCCTCTGTGGGTCCATATGGCCCAGAAATGGCTGAAGGACTTCACCACTAATCTGACTAAGGAAGGCGCTGACGAATGGATGCCGTAAGCCATCCCGCCAGCAGAACCCCAGAAGAGGGAGCGCGACAGCGCTTCCTCGGTAGCCTCCACGATGCGGGCATCGATCTGAATAGCCCGCTTGGGTTGCTGCTGGCCCGTCTAAGCGATGCGACAGCCGAAACATGCCAGAACGTCAACGCCGCTGCCGCACGGATAGCCGCCGCCGAAGAAACTGCACAGATCAGCCTGGCGCAGCTTCGCAAAGACCTGGCGAACGGACTGGAAGCTGTGCGGGCGATCAGCTCGGCAGGCGAACACCGAATCAAGATGGAAGAGGAGCGCCTTAAACAGCATCAACAGGTGACCATCGACAAGATGATCGCCTCAATCATGGGAGGACTGAAAACGGAGCTGTATGACCGGCTGAAACAGCAGATGCCGCACCATGAACAGGGGTTCTATCTTGCGACACGGTGGAAAGCGATTTCACGTCTGGCACTAGCCGGGGCGCTGCTTTTCTGTGGCGGTCTGCTAGCACATTATGCGGTGGTTTCGCATACGCTGGAACGGGCGCGCTACTGTGAGGGCCATAGCTACGTTACGGAAAGCGGACAGGCTTGGTGTGATCTCACACCCTTGCGCATCCCGGCCCAGAACCAGAACTAATCTTTTGTGTCCAAAATGGCGCGCGTTAACCGCGCGCCATGTCCACCAATTCAGAACGGGATTTCGTCTACCGGACCGGCGTTGCCGTAGGCAGGAGCCGCCTGCCTGCGTTCGGGGGCTGAACCATAATGCCCGCCCGCTTCGTCGCTGTCCGGGCGGCTGTCCAGCAGAACCAGCTCGCCACGGAAGCGGTCCACAACCACCTCGGTCGTATAGCGTTCCTGCCCGCCCTGATCGGTCCATTTACGGGTTTGCAACGCGCCCTCAAGGTACACCTTGCGGCCTTTGCGCAGGAAGCGTTCGGCAACGTCGGCTAGCCGGTCATTAAAAATGACAACACGGTGCCATTCGGTCCGCTCGCGCTTTTCGCCCGTTGCACGGTCGTTCCATGTGTCGCCAGTGGCAAGCGAGAAAGAGACGATCTTCGCGCCACTCTGCCCATGACGCACCTCGGGGTCTTTGCCCAGATTACCCACCAGAATGACTTTGTTGACGCTGCCTGACATTTGCTTGTTCCACTAAAAATATTGATAAGAATATCACAGATCTGAAGGACGATTTAAGCGGCTTTCAGCTTGGCCCGTTCCATCTGGACGTACTGTTCCGCCCATTTATTGACCTGGGCAGCAATCTCCGCAGGGGTTCCTTCCCGGCCGTCCCAGTCTTTGAGCAGGTCAAACCCATAATGCAGGGCGATATACCGACGGCTTTCCGGGTCTTTGGAGTAATTGGCTCCAAGATACCGCGCGCCATTGGGCACCAGATCTCCATCGGGACCCAGCCCGGCAAACAGACGCTCCACACCGCTCGCAGGCCGGTTCGGGTTATGATAGTGCCAGCCATGATGTTCCACCAAGGCAGCAAGTGTCCGATCTGAGTAATGCGGCCCCTCCTCGCTACCTTGCGGTGATGCAGGCAAATTGCTTACAGTGTTCTTTACGTCGGACATGAAACCAACCCTTTCTGTTCTGGCTAGTCCCGGTCTGGTGGTCGAAACACCGACCGGGGCGTTTTGTTGTTCGGGCCTATTCCCTCTCAACAAGTAAAGATTAGTACACACCGACAAACAGAGCAAGAGAAAAAGCGCGGAAAACTGCGATAAAAGCGTGTTTTTTCAGTCTTTTTTGCACGAATAAACGTAACATTATTTCGCGTTAGATTTCTGTATTTATTGTAACGTCTTTACAACAAGAACAAATTGTGCCGGTTCTTTTTGTTATTGTATTTCTGATCGTTCTATACATCACGCCCCCTTGCGCCCACAACGCAGAACGGTGGGCAAGAGGCATGGCCGCCCCACCCCACTCCTTGCCTCCTGAGCAAAAAGGCCACCTCCCCGGCACAAGGGACTGGCTGCACCAGAGGGCGCGTGTGACGCGCCAGCCGTAGGCCGCCGAAGGCGTCTGGTGAAACCGCCGGCCTTGCGTACTGGGGCAGGCACAAGGTCATGACTGTCCACAAATCCATAGGAGGGACCCAAGGGCCGGGCGACACGACCGCCAAGAGTCTGGTGGCGCACGGCCCTTGGGAGGTAACTGTGGAATTGTGGATAGCCCGCCGGGACAACGATACGGCTTTTTTACCGGCCGGGAAAAACCGAATCAGGAATGAAGGCTAAAACGCATCACGGCGGGCTAGAGCCCGCCGGTCTCGGTTTAGTTGCGCTCCAATGACTCCCGCCATTTGGCAAGGCGTGTCGCAATCGGACCAAGAGACAGGCCAATAATTGCCGTACCGAGGCAGAAAGGCACTGCATAGACCAGAATGGCGCGTGTGGTATCGTCCATATTTTAGTCCTCCTCTTTCGGAGTATACGGGATATAAAGCAGGAAAAGCAAAGACAGTGTTTCAATACCGAGCGCGACAATCAAAGCGAGGGCCGCTGTACCCGGCACAAGGTGAGAGGGCGGAGAAAACAAAGGGGTGATAAGCCCGACCCCCACAACTGCCAGCGCGATTGTCTGCAAGGCGGATGCTATGGCCTTCAACCGGTCCTCGCGGTGTTTTGGTGTTTGCACGGGCGGCAATAAAGCTCGCAAAACGGGATGAGGCTTTGTGTTGTCCAATGCTTCTATTCCGACAATTGGGGAAAGGTTACGGTTCCGCTCACGACCCATTCAGCGGGTTGTGTGACGCATCCGGCAGACCATTTTTCAGAGATTAATTCATACACTATTCCGGCGGGGCATACAGCAAACCACACGCCTTCTTCACGCCACACAGATTTAAAGTCGTCCATTTTCATCTCGGCCGTTGGTGTTGGTGCGCCGGGCCTTTCGGCCCGGCTGGTTGTTGTTCAGATACCAAGCGCCTCGTCTAGAGCGGCGGCGGCTTCCTGTGACACTGTGCGGTTATTCGCACGGGACTGGTAGGGCTGCCATTCTTCGCCCATGACTTCGGCATAAGCCGTGCAGGCTCCGCTGGCGATATGGTACAGAGCGTATGCCTTCACTGCATGTTCGGCTGCGACCCGGCGCAGGCGGCCTGTGTAGTTATCCTGTCCGTCGATGCCCATGCGGTCGTCGTCGCGGTGTTCGTTCGCCCATTTATCCTTTGCGTCTTTTGCAAGCTGGCGGCGGGTTTCGTAGTAATTCGCTGCACCATGAGCCGAGCGCACAAGCGCATCTACGATACGGTCAAGATGTATCTTGATCGCCTTAAAATCATCTTCGCCGTTAAAAGAGGTGACCAGAACGGGCCGTAACACCTCATACTGATCTCGAACGGTGCTCAGGCCGAGGCCAATCATTTCGTCAACGTCTGCAACGTCCAGACCGAAACGTGCGCTGATAAGAGCAATCTGGTCGTCCGTGGGAGCCAGCAGCTGCACACTATCCAAAGAAGGAGACCGCTGCGCTTTCATGCGCTGTTCCGTTTCGTGGAACTGACGGGCGCGGGCGGGAGAGACGGAACCGGCGGCATCGCCCTTGCGGGGGGAGTTCGCCTTGCTTACAGTGTTCTTTACGTCGGACATGAAACCAACCCTTTCTGTTCTGGCTAGTCCCGGTCTGGTGGTCGAAACACCGACCGGGGCGTTTTGTTGTTCGGGCCTATTCCCTCTCAACAAGTAAAGATTAGTACACACCGACAAACAGAGCAAGAGAAAAAGCGCGGAAAACTGCGATAAAAGCGTGTTTTTTCAGTCTTTTTTGCACGAATAAACGTAACATTATTTCGCGTTAGATTTCTGTATTTATTGTAACGTCTTTACAACAAGAACAAATTGTGCCGGTTCTTTTTGTTATTGTATTTCTGATCGTTCTATACATCACGCCCCCTTGCGCCCACAACGCAGAACGGTGGGCAAGAGGCATGGCCGCCCCACCCCACTCCTTGCCTCCTGAGCAAAAAGGCCACCTCCCCGGCACAAGGGACTGGCTGCACCAGAGGGCGCGTGTGACGCGCCAGCCGTAGGCCGCCGAAGGCGTCTGGTGAAACCGCCGGCCTTGCGTACTGGGGCAGGCACAAGGTCATGACTGTCCACAAATCCATAGGAGGGACCCAAGGGCCGGGCGACACGACCGCCAAGAGTCTGGTGGCGCGCGGCCCTTGGGAGGTAACTGTGGAGTTGTGGGCAGCACGCGGGAGGACACGGTGCTCCATACCCGGACAGAGCCCGCCCGACAGGCGTCACAACCGGTTGCGTCATACTGCAAAGAGCGAGCGGAACTGCGCTCGCGCAAACAGAAAGCAGAGACCATGACGCCAACACCAGAAACCATTCCCACATCTCAGGAAAACCCTGAACAGCCTCCCCGGCCGGTCTTTATCCGGGACATTTTCTCTTCACCGGTTCAGGAAGTCATTTCCGGACTGGCCCGGGGATTGGTCTATTTCTCGTTCGAACTGGTCGAAATATGTCTCAAGGCGTTTTTCATCTTCCTGTTCGTGAATTTCTGCGCCTTATCCATCCTGTTCATGGGCGACTACATTTTCTGCCATGGCACACACGCGGAGCGTTTCTACGACATCGCCAATATCATTGCGTCCCATATGACTGCGCAGAACGTTTTTTCCTTCATTGGTTTGTATTGGCTGTGCAAAAGAGGGGGCACTGAGTCCGGGGTATGTGCCACAATAACCGCCAGAGAAATGCAGTCCCACACCGCGAACTGACCCCAGCAGTTGCCGGTGTCCTCTGACCAACCGGCAACCCGCCCCCGACCTTTCCCAAACACAGGAGCCAGACATGGCACGACAGGGCGACCTGTTCGGATGGAAGCGGCCACGCAGTGCGCCGCGCATCCTCGCGCACCTGACCGATTGCGGCGATCACGGCTGTGTTTACCAGCCGGGTATGCGCATGGTCGCACTTTTCACCTGCCCGCGCTGCGAGTGGGAAAGCGGCTGGATCGAAATGCCCAGCGTTACGGCCTGCCGCAAAGGCATCGCCTGTGAGCCGTGCAATGCTGAACGGGGCAAAGCCCGTAACAGCGTTGCCCAGCCTCACACAGCCCGGCAGAGGCCATCTCACAGCGCACCAGCGCGTCAGAACAGAATTGCGTCCCAGTCCGGGCCATAAAGCACTTTCATGCGGCGCGCGTAGCGATCGTAACGCGCGGCCGCTTCACGCGCCTGGGCTTCAGCATCCGCCTCATAGGCCCGCCATTTCGCGCACCAACCAGCCAGTTCCGGAAAACGCCGAGACAGCTGATCCACATCGAGCCACTCCTTCGCTCCGATCCGGCCATACGCGGTCATGTCGCTCATGACCGTCACCTGCGTAGAGACGGTATGAAGCACGATATTGCGGGCAGGATCGTACAGAGTGTTTGGTCGCTCCGGCACCCACGCCTCCAGAACACGCCACGGGCCAATGTCATGCGAACCGGGCGGGATGCCGCGAAATCCCGCACCCACCCGGGCAAAGGGCCGTATATCGGCGATGCTGGTATCCGATTCAAACAGCATGACACGGGCTGTCCTGCGCCCCCGCCGGGGCCGTGTTACACCCAGCAGAGCCGCGAAATACCCGCTCCTGTGCACACGACCAGCCTGCCATATCTCAAGCACCGTTTTGGCATAGCGCGAGGTGTCATCAGGGTTTTCCCATGTTAGGGTGTGCACCAGCCGGGGATACCGGCTCGTAAGGCGGGTCATGAGTGGCGTGTAGAAACTCTGGTGCATGGGCTCCAGCCCGAAAGACAGCAGCTTTCGGGTCGTGCGTATCCCAAAGACCGGTGGTGGCCAGCCCCCCGTATCGCGACATGCCGCACGTAACCAGTCCCGCAATGCCGCACGATCGCGCGCAGGCCCACGTACCTGGACGCGCACATCAGGTAGCTCCATGTCGCTCATACGCTGCCCTCCCTGCGGGTAACGGCAAACCAGTGGCGATACCATTCCCCATCATCCAGCGGCGGGGGCGGGGCATTGCGCTGCACATGCTGGCTCGGCAGGCCGGGAACCGCCTGTTCAACCAAAGCACGCATCATGCAAGCCAGTGCTGTGCGATTGCACTCGGGCATGTCGCTTCCATAGCAGACGCGCACCAACTCGTCGGCCAGACGCTCACGCGCGCTCCAGACCCTGTCGCACGGAGCAATCGACACCGAGATCAGGGCTACCTGTTGCCCTCTCGCCAGCACATCTGCGGGCATGTTCGAGGGTACACCTTTCCAAAGTGGAGTAATGGCGATCTGTGTGTGCATTATTATCTTTCTCCTTCATCCCTCTGCCGCTGCATGGGACCGGGACGGGGGCAACGGACGCGCGCAGCGCGAGCCTGCGACCGTTGCGGCCGCCCCGATCCCATGCGAGGCGTCACAACACTTTGTGGCAGCCTGATCGCCTGTTCTTTTCTGCTATGGTTTTTCTGATGCTTTTTCTGCGCACCTTTGTTACCCGTGCCCGCCCCGCCGTTTCACTCTGCTGGTATGGGGTATCCGTTTTCGGGCTGAGCCTGCTCGTGCTTTACGGCATCCTCGGTATCGGCCTTCAGGCCAGCCTGATGGTTGTCGCCAACACGCCGCGCCTGAGCATGCCCGTCCTTTACTGGCTTTCGCATCAGAGCAGCGGGCAGCTGCTCGATACGATTGCCCGCAAGAGCCAGATCATCGACCAGCTCTTTCGCGGGATCAGCGGCGCCATAGCCCTGGGCGCGGTGGCGCTGCGCCTCTGGCGTCGCCGCCGTCAGGCGGCAAGCCGCATGTCCACCGGCGATGCTTGCGCTGCGGCCAGCAAAAACTCCACAGCCGTCGATGCGTGACGCGCGGCTGTGAAAATGGCCCGCTTGTCCGCCTTCATGATTTTGATCCAGCTCTGAAGATACGCCGCATGACGCGTGGTCGGCGGCACGCCCTTCACAGCACAGATCTGTGCCGCTGCCAGTTCGGCGACAAGCTCTTCCATCTGGTACGCCGCGTCACCAAAACGCTGGCCGAACGTCCTGTCCAGACGGTGCACGGCACCTGTCCAATGGGCCAATTCGTGAGACTGAACCCGGAACAGGTCAAAGGCGTTTTCAAAGGCCTCTGGCTGTGGACACTGGATGTAATCGCGTGAGGGAACGTAATAGGCTTCATCGCCTCCAAACCGGATGTCAGCCCCGGTTGCGTCGACAAATGCGTCCAGTGCCGCATCGGCGACAATCGGAGTGCTGACGACTGGCTCCAGCACGTCAACCCCCTCGATCTGGTCAAGGTTGAAGACAGTATAGCGCTTCAGAAAAGGCACTGCACGCGGGTCTTCCTCGCTCCCTTCGGAACGTTCGCGCTCACTCTGAGGGACATAAGTGGACGCTTTCACGATCATCGTTCCGCGTTCACCGCGGCGCACATGCCCACCCACCTGCATGGCCTGCAGATAGGTCATCCAGCGGCTACTCGAATAGCCCTTCATGGCCCCGGAAAGCCACAGCAAAACGACGTTAATCCCCGAATACCGGTTCGTGGTCAGGGCGTTTGTCGGCAGACCGACCGCCCCCGTTGTATTCCATGGCCGTGTCCATGGCAGCGTGCCGCCTTCCATCTGGGAAAGAATGGTCTGCGTCACCTCAGCATACAGGTCGAGACGGTCACTGAGGGCATCATTGTCTGTAGATGTGCTGTTTCTGGCCATGTGTGTTTTCCTTCCTGACGTCGCCGCCCGAAGGGGCGGCTGATACGCAACCGGAAGGGGTCGCCACAGGCAGGCCAATCACGCGCAGCGCCGTAGCGCAGCGAAGGACCGTAGGTTGATTGGCATGCCGGCGGCCCCAGAAGGGCGTGTCAGCCGCCCCTTCGGGCCGCCAAGTCCCTTCTGAGTGTTTCCTTTGGTTTTATTCCCTCTTTTTCCTTGGTATGTCCTTGTCGTGAGCCGGATTGCCCTACATTCCCAGCGCACGCCGGTAGATATCGAGCAGCGTTTCCTGCTCTTCCACTTCCGAAGGTTCCTGTTTGCGCTGGCGGATGATCTGGCGGATGACCTTCACATCGAACCCCGCCGATTTCGCCTCGGTGAAGATATCCTTGACGTCGCCGGACAGTGCTTTGCGCTCTTCTTCCAGCCGCTCCACCCGCTCGATGATCGAGCGTAGCCGATCTGCGGCAATCCCGCCTACGGCTGCATCCGCACTGGCATCCATGGTGCTGTCCTCAGCATTGTCCTCATGGAAATGTCCATCCAACATGATCTGTCCTTTCGTGTTAACGCGGCCCGTCAGGGCCGCGGATAAAGCCGATGGCCGTCTTCGAGCAGTTCCAGCCACCGGGATTCCCGCGCGTTCAGTGTCTCACCTGCATCCAGACGGCGCCGCAAAGCGGTGCGATGCTCACCCAGATACCCCGCAAGCTGGCGTTCCGACCAGCCGATCACCAACTGAATCCGCAACACCCCCCACCGCCCCAAAGGTGGCCGATTACCACCCGGGCGGACAGTGATCGCCAGCGGAGAAGGATAACGGACATGAACCGCCTGCAGAGCGATCAGCCATGCCCGGAACGGTTCAGGCATCCCCCCTTGACGCATCCACCGCGTAATCTCGTGCCGCCCATAGCCCGAGCGCCGCGATAGCTGCTGGAGCGGCCAGCCAATCCGCACCAGAGCCGTGCCGATCAGCACAGCATCGGCATGGCGGACCGGCCGCTCCCCGGGTTTATCCAGAGCGGTCACAACTTGCGCACCATTCTGTCCACAGATTCTGGGGATAACTTCCGGTCCCATCCTGCCAGCAGAGGTGAGGCGGCGTGCATTACGCATCCTCTTCCCCACCCACGCGCGCGAGCGCTGTCGGGAAGGCGGGCCAGCGGTCTGGAGACGCGACAGCATCCCAGCTCCACCAATGCTCCTGCCCGTAGACCTCGTCGTAATAGCGTGCCTTTTCTGCCCGGCGGGCCGCATAAGCTTCATCCGCCCGCCCGAATACCTCCATGGGTGTGCCGCGCGCATCTTCGGTATCCGTCAGGACAAAATCCGGCAGGACCACATCACGCGCAGCATCGAAACGCAGAGGTCGGATAAAGCTCCGGCGCTCGTGTACCAGCGCACGGGCAATCGCCAGTTCATGGGCACTCGACACGGGTGTGAGCGTATCAGGCTCAACCTCCATGAGCGCAATGTCATCCGCGCGACAGCGCACCAGAACCTCACCCTGCTTCACTTCAACCCGCACGGTTGCTGTCACCAGCCCCACAACCCGGATAACGCGCTCTGCGCGGGGTAACGCCAGGGCCGCCATGGCCATCGGATAGCGGCGCGTGAGACGCTCATGCCACATAGGTGCAGCACTGACCCGCAGATGATAGTCCTGAACCCCATCGAAACGCAGTGAGCAGAACTGCCGGCCCCTGGTCCAATCCACCACTGCGATGTCGTCCACAATGCCCAGCAGCAGAATCCTCCACGTGGCGCCACAGCTCCGCGCGGTCTCGCGCAACAGCGCAGGACCATCCTCATCGGCATAACCAATCATGGCCAGCCTGTCTGACAAGGTCTGGTTGCGGGCCGGCACAATCCGCACAGCGGCTCTGTCGAGTGCTTCACGGACGAAAGACCAGCGCCGCCTGACGCGTCCCAGAGGAGGGCTCCAGCCATTCAGACCAGCCTCCTCCCAGAGCAGGTGCAACAGGCCCAGCTCGGTCATGCGCGCCTGTCGCACCGCTCCCTGCCCGCCCCCCTGTCGCGCGGCCTGCGCAGGCTCCGCCGGGGCGGCCGCCACGTCGATGCAACGCAGCCCCCGGCGCAGGGCAATGCCAATCCTGCCATCATCGCGCTCGCGGACCACACCATCGGCGTATCCTCCCCGACCATCACGCCGCGGGTCGGCCTCGTGAAAGGAACAGGCAACAGCGTGCAAAGCCCCCTGATTGCGCAGACGCGCCAGATGATAGACCTCAACCTGACGGCCATCACGCGGGCGAAGACAGCGGTGTACGGACAGCCCCATCGGCTGCCCCTGATAACGACAGTCGCAGACCGGTCGCTCGTCTCCGCCCCATGCCTGCGCCAGGCGGTGCTGCCAGGCGCCTGCCCTCTGCGGGTCGGCGTCCCATGACCGCCGCCCCCGCGTCCCGTCGGGAAACGTCACCCAGTCACGCATGACGCACATCCGCAAAAATCCGACCAGATGCGCCATGTCGCACTTCCATCGCCATCCGGCGGCTGATCATGCGGTAATGACCGGATGCCTTCGCTTCGCAAATCAGCCCGGCTTCCTCGAGCTCCGCCAGAGCCGCACGGATCTGGGTCAGGGGAAGCAATAAATCATCCGCCAGTTCAGCAGCATCCGCGCCTGCGCGGCGTTCGCTGGACAGGACGCCAATAATGAGGTCTGCCGTCACATCAGCACGGACCGCACTGGCCTGTGGCATCCACGGCACGGCCGCATAGACGCTGTGGCCAAGGGATGCGACTTCTCCTGCATCGAGGAGACTACGCAGCACCACGGGGAAGGCACCCTTCATTTCGGCGGGCACGCAGGCACGCAACTCAAGCGCCGTATGGGGGCTTTTCTGGAGAGCATCACGCACCGCGATCATGATCTCGCGGCGCGCCTTCCCCTGTTCTACATCACTGAGCTTGTCCCACATACGCGGGGTAATGTTCTGTTTTTTTCGGGCCATGAGGCACCTCCTGTCTGTGAATCAGGGCTTGAGTATCGCTGGGTCCGTTGTGACGGCGTGTGGAAGCCCCGCCTGAGCGCGGGCCTGCAGCAGCTCCGGCCAGATCCGCAGAGCGAGATCGGTCAGAATGGGATCAAACTTCACACCCCGCCCCCTGAGCACGAGGGTGCGGACAAGATCGGGCGGCATGGCCGTTTTGTAGACGCGCGGAGACGCCAGGGCGTCGATGAAATCCGCAATGGCGACAAGCCGGGCCAGCAAAGGGATGGCCGCACCGGACAGCCCGATCGGATATCCAGACCCGTCCCAGTTTTCGTGATGGAGAAGCACACAGTCAGCGACATCCTGAGGCACTTCGTCCAAAGCCCGGCACAGGATCTCCAGCCCCAGAATGGTGTGCAGACGCATGATCGTCCATTCGGCAGGCGTCAGCCGCCGGGGCGCATCGAGAACTTCTGTCGGGATGTGACGTTTGCCAATGTCGTGCAGCTGCGCGCCCAGCGCGAGCAGTGCCGTAGAGGGCAGGCCCTGATGGGCATGCCCAAGAGCCTGAGCCATGCCGGCCACACGGTTACCGTGGCCATCGAGGTCAAGACCTGCCTGTTGTGCCAGTGCCCGGAGCTGGCGGTGTTCCGAACCAGGTGACAACTCTACCTTGGTTGCGGACGGGCATATGGGTGTCATGCACGCCAGTGTGCCTGAACCCGTTGTGACGCTGTTTCGAGGGGCTAGATCCCCAGCGCCTCATCCTGTGCTGCCCTGATTGCCAACGCTTCAGCACGGCTTGTCGCCTTGCCCAGCCAGCCCGAATACCGGGCCTCAGGCGGGATGTCCCCGACAAAGGGCGACATGTCGGCCGAACGGCCATTGCGCCACGCGCACCAGCTGATGGACACACGCTGGCGCCCGCGTGTCAGAGCGACATAAGCCAGCCTACGCTCCTCGTCGAGATTGGTGGGCGACAGACCGGGGAACAGCGTGTCCTCCCACCCCATCAGAAAGACATGCTCGAATTCAAGGCCTTTGGAACCGTGGATCGTCATCAGGCGGACACGCCCCTGCCCCGCCTCGGTGGAGGCCGCAGCACCAAGGGCTGCATGATCGAACAGATCCTCGACACGGGTGAAGTCCATTGCCAGGGAGAACAGTTCGTCGAGGTTTTCGAGGCCATCCCCACCGTCCTCTCCCGCCGCGCGCAACATATTGAGATACCCTGAACGCTCCGCCAGTATGCGCATCCGCGTCCCCAGTGCGGTCTCACTGCCTTGCGTCTCTTCACGGATCATACGCAGGAATTCACGTACCCGCTCGGCCGTTTTACTCTGGCTGGTGGCGTAAATCTTCTCGGCCGCGACAAACAGCGAGACGACTTCCTCCCGGGCCAGCTGCTCGATCCGAGCAAGTGTCTTGGCCCCCACGCCCCGGGCAGGCTGATTGATGACCCGCCGGAACGCTTCATCACCCTGCAGGGCATCGGGATTATCGACAAGGCGGAGAAGGGCCAGCACGTCCTTGACGACCGCGCGCTGCCAGAAGGCCGTATCATTGACCAGCTCATAGGGAATATGCGCCCGCAGCAGTTCCTCTTCGAGCATGCGTGAGAGAAAATTAAACCGGTAGAGGATCGCCATATCCTCAAGGGCGACACCGGCGAGCTGGCGACGACCGATTTCGCGCGCCAGACCCTGCGCTTCCTGCTGGCCACCGGAGAAAGCGACAATCTCGATGGGTGCGCCCTCATCCTGTTCAGTGAACAGGGTCTTGTCCAGCCGACTGCGATCACGGGCGACAACACTGTTGGCAGCGGCGAGGATATGACCGGTGGAGCGGAAATTCTGTTCCAGAGGGATCATCCGCCCATTGGGGAATTCCCTAAGAAAGTCGCGGATAAAACCAACGCTGGCCCCGCGCCACGAATAGATCGACTGATCGTCGTCACCCACGGCGAAAAGCTCTCCATGGTCACGCGACAGCAGTTTCAGCCAAAGATACTGCAAACGGTTCACGTCCTGGAACTCGTCGGCCAGTATGGCGTCAAAGCGGCGTGCCCAATCGAGACGGTATTGCTCATCGCGGAGCATGGTCACGGTCGGCCACAGCAGCAGATCGCCAAAATCAGCGCAGTTCACTTCGCGCAATGCCGCCTGATACGCTGGGTAGAGAGCCGCGGCCATCTGCCAGGCCATCAGGTCCTCATCGGTTTTTGCACCAAAGCGCGCGATCTGAGTGTCCAGCACGGCCTCAGCCTGATCGGGTAGAACCAGACTGTCCTTCATGAGAGCAATCCGTTGGGTAACCGAACGTACGCGGGCACGGAACGTGTCCGCATCACCCGGGTCCCATGCGCCATCATCGGCTGCCCGTTGCAACAGGCGCTTGACGATCCGGCGGCTATCCTCGGCATCACAGATGTCGAAGCCCGGACGCAGCACCGCAATCTCGGGATCAGCCCGCAACTGGCGGCGACCATGCCCGTGGAACGTGCCAATCCACGAAGGGGCAGCACCCAGACCCAGCACGGCATTGATGCGCGTACGCATTTCGTCGGCGGCCTTGTTGGTAAAGGTCACCGCCAGTATGCGCTGGGCTGGCATGCCGCGTCGCACGATCCTGTCCACCACCCCGGCGACAAGAGTTTTGGTTTTGCCTGTACCTGCGCCCGCGAGCACGACAACCGGGCCTTCCTGGCAGGCAGCCTCACGCTGCATGGCCGTAAGGCCAGCCAGCGCATCTTCAGCCGCGACGTTTGAGGTCATACTGTTTGCCTCCCGTGAGGAATGTCACGGAATCAGCCTGATCGGCCAGCAGCCCCACGGTTCGGCCGTTGGGCAACAGCAGCTCCACAAACTGCTCCATGTCCCACAACCCGGTGGAATCCAGCGTGCCGTCGATGATCAACCCCCGGTAGCATTTATCCTGAAACCGCAATTCGACCAACGTGTCAGGCATCGCCCCGCAACCGTGGCGTGCTGCAAACACCGCCCAATGCGCCCGCAAAGCAGGCCGGGCCGCCCATGCCGCACTGGCGGCCTGCACCTCTTTCAGAAGCGCAATGCAATCCGGACGGCGCGGCCCGATACCCGGCACGCTGCCCTGCTGACGCGCATTCACCGTCGCACCGTTCACCGTCAGGAAGGTGCCAGGATGGCGGGCTCGACCTGTGAACAGCACAAAGTCTGTCGTCAGATCCCACTTCCCGTTTGAAAAGTCGCCTGCCACCACCAATCCCGACACGCGTCTGCCCGTCTCATCCGTAAAGGAAGCGATCGTCCACGGGATCTCATGGCCCAGTCCGGGCGTGCGTTCTTGCCAGCCTGCCAGTTCAGGATGCACGAACAGGGCCTGCTGCGCCGCACTCACGTCTTCGCCTAGGTTCGAAAGGAAATCCAGCGGATCACTGTCGTCATGGGGGTTGGGCTCGTGCGAGCGAGGAGTAAGGTTTGTCATGAAGATGTCCTTGTTACAGTAGTCGCCGGATCCGCGAGGCGGGACAGACGTGCCTCGCTGGGTACAGCGCCACCATTGATTGCGTATTCATTTCTGTTTCAGGCGGCCTGCGCCCGGTTTTTGAGTGTCTGGTTGAAGTCTTTGGCGCGATCGGGTGGGAGGCGACGCATGAAGGCAACCCCCGCGTCATCGGCCAGACGGTAGAGCGTGTCCGCGAATGCGTTTCCGGCATCATCATCATCGGTCGCGACAACCAGAACCGCATCAGGCCGGGCTTTCATGTCCGCAAGATGCGCCTGAATGGCGGCAATGGTCTCAGGGCCCATACCCCCGGCAGTGGAGGCGTAGAGTGTGCCCGGCACACGTGCCTGATCCAGCGCGGCAAAAGACAGCGCATCGATCGCCGCCTCGCAGATCACCAGACGACGCACCGGCTGAACACTGCCCGGCTGGAAACGGAACAGGGTTTTGACTGAACCGCCCAGACAGAGATGGGTGTCCGGGCCACGCAGTTCCGCGCCGCAGACCGCACCCTGCGCGTCCGTATGGGCGAACCATGCGGCATGATACCCGTCACGCAGGCAGCCCTTGGCCACTGCCGCACGCACGATAGCTTCAGGCAGGCAGCGCTCACGGATCAGATAGTTCCACAGCCGTAGGCCGCCGAAGGCGTCTGGTGAACCCACGGACTGATCGCGCGGAAAGACTACCGTACAACCCAACGCACATGGAAAAACCCCGACTGGCTCACACTCTGTCCAGTCTATGGCATCGCGTTGTGGCGCTCTTTGCTCGTCGTTTTTCCCGCAGGCCGCCAGAGACCCCGACCGCTTACGGGTCTCAGGGGGGCTGCATTCCCCTTAGGGAGCCGGTTCTGGTACTCCCTTCGCAACCACGCTATACTCAGGGCGTGAGCCACATGAAGGGCATTGCATGGAACAGATCCCTCTATTCCCCCTGGAAGCCCGCGTGACGCGCATTGATGCCGCGCGAAACACATGGCGCTTTTACGAAATGAGCATCCAGCATGATCTGTTCGGGGGCGCTGTTCTTCTCCGACGCTGGGGCAGGATCGGCACCGCAGGGCGCCTGCGTCTGGACCTGCACGCCGATGAAGGCACCGCTGCGAATGCCCTTGCCCGTCTGCTGCGTCGCAAGATCAAACGCGGCTATCATTGGGCCTCGACACCCGCTTAACCCCTCAGGCGAAGGGGTTGGTCATTGGATGGGTCCTGGGCGCTATCTGCGCATGCTCAGGCAGCGCCGATTCAGCCTCCAACCGGGCGACAACCGCATTGAGCAGGGCCGCCAGAGCCCGGGCATTATCCAGCCCGTCCCGGTCATGCGTAATGTCCAGACGCCCATACACGCTCACACGCGCGGGATCATTTTCCACGGTCATCTGATCAATGGTCTGCACCTGTGCATCATCTCCAAAGGGGATGAAAGCTTTACATGGCATTATGATCACTCCTCTTCCTGTTCGAGCGCATGTCTAAGCGCCTTCATGCCAGCCCGCGCAAGTTTGCGCTCCAGACGTTTCTGCAAACGCTCCCAGTCCCGGTTCTCCTGCGAGCGTGGCGCATACGGGCTGGCCTGTGGTTCGGGCAGTGCCATGGCCTGCGCTTTGACAGCCTCCCCGACACCCGGGAAAGGGTCAATCCCGATCCGTGCGGTCAATGACGCAACACTCAGGGTCTGACAGGACGGGTTGTCCGTGTTCTGGCACAGATAGGCTCCAGCTTCGCGGCGTACCGGGTCATAGACCGCTTTCCATGTCGCCGTCGGAACCAGCACATTCTGACCGATTGCACGGCGGCTGCCGGTGAAATCCGGGCCTGTCACCACATAGACCCCTCCCTCACGCAAGGCCATGGCACGCACCGCCATTTCCACACCCGTCCAGATCCCTTCGTTGAGGGCGGCGGTCTGGGGCACGACATTGGAGAGCGTGTAGGTCTGTTCCTGCGTCTCAACAGAACCCGCATCGGCCGATGGCGTCATGTGCCCCCGGTCAAAGCCCGAACGACGGTAATCCGCCAGCGTTGCCCCCTCTCCTGCCGGTAAACGGTCATCAGCGACAAACGTGTTTGTTGTGCGGCCAATTTTACGACCACCCTGCACCGCTGTGGCGTCAAGATACTCAGCCGACCAGAGCGGTTCGCGCACCTGCCCGGAATTGAGGACGGCATAGGCCGTATTGCACAGCAATGTGGTACGAGGCTGAAGTTTTTCATTCAGGAGCACCGGCAGAGCGTTTTCCGGGCCGAACTGCGTGCAGGTCTCTGCGGCCCGCAGGGGATCTGCCGTCAGAAGCATGAGGCCTGTGATCAGGGCAGCACCTGACACGCACAGGGGGAAACGGAACACGGTCTTTCTCCATTGCCGAGGACTGTGGGCGGTATCATGCCGCGCCTCTTCCACGGGTACAAGAGCACACGCGCTCATGCGACCAGATCCTGTAAAAGCGTGCGCGCCGCGCGCCCGGCCCGTGCAGCCCGGCGCCGCAGAGCAGCGCACTCCGATGCGCGCAGAACGCCCTCGCCCGCATCGCTCTCCAGCTGCGCCTGCTCACGCAGCAGAAGCCGCGCGGGTTTCATGCGCGAGAGCGGTTGTGCACGATGCATTTCGCGCGGGCCAAATTCCACAAATGTCACATTGGAGAGTGTCTGACGCACCATAATCTTTTCTCCGTAAAGCAATAAAACTGACAAGCCGCACAGTCCCCGCCCGCGTGGCAGGGACGTGGCTGCCAAAGACAGGCCTAAGCCGCCTGCCGGATATGAAAGCCCCGATGCCAACGCCCAACGTCGGGCAGAGATGGTCGCCCCATGTCTGGCGTCTCATCATCCACAGCAATCAGGCGCCGCACGGCCACCTCACGCACCGCACCGTCGGCAAGGCGACGGATCAACGCACGATCCGAACGCCCCGAGATCACCCGGTCTTCCCAGCGCCGGGTTGCCGGATTGAAGCGTGTGGCTGCGCACACCCCGTTGAGGAACGCCAACACCTGCCAGCGCACGGATCGTCCATGGTCGAGATATTCCGGGAGGCGATAGACCGCACCCGCAGCAATCGGGCCAACACGCAGGGGGTTGTCACGGGGCGCAAACCAGCACCCCGCATAATACTGTCTGAACATCTTGTTTTCTCCGTAGAGCAGGTCAGCGCGCCGCCAAAAGGGCATGCGTCGCCATGGCGATGGGATGATCAGCCACGATCGCGGCCAGAATGTCCGGGCCAACCAGTATTCCGCATATCACCACGAAGAGGCTGAATGTGCCGAGCAATAGTCCAAGAACATCTTTGATGTCCCGTCGGGTCTGTGGAGAGAGCTTCATGCGCCGTCTCCTTTCCGAACGTCTTTTGCAGACGAAACACACTTGCCGCGACTGGCTCGGGCCAGAGGCAGGAACTCGCTGGAGGTGATTCCGGGAAGGTCAGGCAAAGCCACCACCAGCGTCTCGTTCTCTGCCCGGAAGAGGTGGGGGTGATTTGCCATCCGGTACTGGTTCGGCCCAACCTTCTTGTAGGTTTTCCCGTGTGGTGTAGCTGCAAACCGGAAACGTGTTCCCACGCGCAGGTTCTTGAAAGTGATAGGATCAGACATCGTTTTCTCCTTTTGGATTTTTTTCTGACCCTTTCAGCCACCTCATCGGCCGGCGCGCAGGTTAAGGGCGGCGCTTGCGCCGG